>CAVVGA010000001.1:0-11186 GCA_963747605.1 uncultured Acidobacteriota bacterium
GAAAATATATTTTGTGCAACGCTCGGCGGGGGCCGGCCTCGCGCCGATGGATTGCTTTCTGGTTTCGCGTGGCGTTAAGACGCTAGCGGTGCGCATGGATCGCCACAATTCCAACGGCATGGCGGTGGCGAAGTATCTGGCGGGTCATCCCAAGGTAAAACACGTCATCTTCCCCGGCCTCGCTTCCCATCCCCAGCACGAAATCGCCAAAAAGCAGCAGCGCGGCTTCGGCGCCATGATTTCGTTTGACCTGGGACCGCTGAATCCGCCAAGAAGTTTCTGAATCACGTGCGGCTGTGCTCGCTGGCGGAAAGCCTCGGCGGCGTCGAGACGCTGATTTCCCTGCCCGCGCTGATGACGCACGCCTCGATACCGCCGGAAATTCAGATGCAGATTGGGATCACACAAGGGTTGGTGCGGTTGTCGGTCGGGATTGAAGACGTCGAGGACATCATTGCCGATTTCGACCAGGCGCTCGCGCAAATCTAGGTGCGTGGGCTCGGGGGCGCTGAACAGCATGAAATGTCGATAGGATCGTGCGCTGTGTTTCCTGGAGTTAGGTTGACGCCGCTGCAGACATTGAAATGGTATTCCGACTGGCTCGCGCGTGGCAAACTACGGCGACTTAACCGATTCCGCGATCCAATCCAAATATGCCGCGCGAACCCGCCGCGATCGGCAAAGCAATAATTTCCGGGACCTCGTAACTGTGCAGCTTGCGCACCGCGTCGCGCACCGCCGCAAATCGCCGCCTGCTCGTCTTGATCAGCAGCAAAAACTCCTTCGCCGACTCGACTCTTCCCTTCCAGCGGTACGTGAACGCCACCGGGACCGCCGATCTCGCTGACGCAAGCCGCCAGCCGCTGCTCCACCAGCGCGCGCGCAATCTTCCGCGCTTCTTTTCGCGACCCGCAGGTGACCAGCACTATGATTTTGTCGGTCATCTTTACCGCCCATCCGCCTTTACTCTTGCGACTCGCGCTGTTCTTCGCGTGATTTTAATTCGCAGGCCAAGATACAATAGTCGCCCGTGACGAAACAAACGATCCATTTCGGAACTTCCGGCTGGCGCGGCGTCATCGCCGACGATTTCACCTTTGCCGGAGTGCGCCGTGCCTCCGCCGCCATCGCCGGACACGTCTCCGCGCAAAAGAAAAATCCGAAAGTCGTAGTCGGCCACGATACGCGTTTCTTTTCGCCGGAATTTGCGCGCACCGCTGCCGGCGTGCTGCGCGAAAAATGGCTGCGCCATCGTTTTCTGCCCGGAACCAACGCCGACTCCGGTCCTGGCCCACGCCATCATTCACAACAAACTCGATGGCGGCGTCAACATCACCGCCAGCCACAACCCCGCCGAATACAACGGCCTGAAATTTTCCGGCCCCGATGGCGGCCCGGCTCTGCCCGAAATCACCAAAGACATCGAGAAACGCGCCGCCGCATTGCCGGACGACGAAGAAAGTCATTTCCACGACATCGCGGACGATTTCGAGCGAATTGATCCGCGCGCCCCGTATTTCGCGCAGCTGAAAAAAATGATTCGCTTCGATGTGCTGGCCAAAGCCAAAGGCAATTTCGCCTACGACGCCGTGCACGGCTGCGGCGCCGGCTGGCTCGATCGCATCCTCACCGATCATGGAATGACGGTCGAATCGATTCGCACCAAGCGCGACGTGCTGTTCGATGGCAGCGGCCCCGACCCTTCGGAAGAGAATCTCGCGCCGCTGAAAAAACTGGTGCTGGAAAAGAAATCGCTCGCAGGCCTTGCCACCGACGGCGATGCCGACCGCTTCGGCATTCTCGATCGCGACGGCACGTTCGTCCAGCCCAATCACATCCTGGGCCTGGTGTTCGATTATTTGCTCGAAACGCGTGGCGAAAAGCTGGGCGCTCAGCGTAGCGTTGCCACTACACATCTGATTGACGCCGTCGCGCGACTGCACGGCGTAAAGACTTACGAAACTCCGGTAGGCTTCAAGTACGTTGGCCCGCTGCTGCGCGAAGGTAAAATTGCGCATCGGCGGCGAAGAAAGCGCGGGCATGACCATCCACGGCCATCTCCCGGAAAAAGACGGAATACTCGCGTGCCTGCTGGTGGCTGAAATGATCGCGGCGCGGCAGGCGTCGCTGGCCGATCAGCTGCGCGATCTCTTCCGCCGCGTGGGCGCTGAATTCTGGCCGGTGCGCGAAAATTTGCATCTCCCCGCGGATGCACAGGCCAAGCTGCCCAATCGCTTGCTCGAAAATTTCACCGAATTTCGCGGGACACAAAGTCGCGAAAACCGATCGCACCGACGGGCTGCAGCTGATTTTCGATGACGGCTCGTGGATTCTGATGCGCCCTTCAGGCACCGAGCCCGTCGTGCGCATTTACACCGAAGCTGCGAAGCTGGCGGCCGCGCAGAAATTGGCAGAGGAAGCGCGCGCATGGATTACCCAGTGAACCGCGACGTCAACAATCTGCCGCCGGAGAAAATCGACGCGACTGCTCCGCGCCAATCGTTCACCGAGCAGTTGAGCGCGTTCTTGCGCCGCAATTTGTACTGGTTCCTGATTGCGGGATTCGTGTTGCTGCTGCTGCAGGATATTTTCGGGACGCACGGAGTGCTGGCGATGCGCCGCTCGCAGGCCGAAGCGCGGAAAATTCAGCAGGAAATAACTCAATTGGATCGCGAAAATAAGAAACTGCAGGACCATGTGAAGGATCTGAAGACCGATCCCTCCACCATGGAATGCATCGCCCGCGAAGATTTCGGTCTGGCGCGCCCGGGAGAATTGATTTTCAAAACCCAGCCGAGACCGACAGATCCAGCGCATCCCGCCGCGTCGCAAGGCTGCTCCGCTCTGAAGCCCTAAGCCTCCGGCGCGAGCCGCAGCGTGCGTCGAAACCATCCAATCACTTCGGCACGATTTCCCTTCCAGCGCGTGCGCGCTACGGACAATAAAACCATCGCGACAGTAATGATCAGCAGCCCAAACGTCGCCGCCGCAATGGATTGTGCGCCCTTCTGCATTATCGAAAACCGCCCGTACACGAACTCAATGTGCACCCAGTAAACCAGCAGCGAAGTCTGGCCCATCTGCACCATCGGGCTGAACGGGATTCGCGAAATCACCGCGCGACACCACACGTAGCTCAGCGGAAAGAGCACCAGCAGAATGCCTACGCGCGCGAGAAAAAAATTCGGGCTGGTGTGCCAGTAGTCGTACACCGCAAAGAGCTGCACCGGCCGCGCGTCCAACCACATCGAAAGATAGTACAGCGCGATTCCCAGCGTGCCCAGCAACGCGACGGTCCTCGGCTGGTTTTTCATCGCCCAATCGTCGAACAAGAAAAATCCTAGCGCCAGCCCTGCAAACGCAAACGCCGCCCAGGGAAACACCGGGAAGAGCCATGCCTGCGGAGTTTTCAACGTGTGCACGCCGTTGATGTAGGACTCCAGGTACCAGGGCAACCAACCTTGCCGCCACGTGGTGTAGAGCGGCGGCGTGGCCAGCGCGATTGCGGCCGTCGCCAGGAGCGCGAGCACCAGATTCGCCGCGCGCGTTCGTGCAAACCAGCACACCATGCCCATCAGGATCATCGAGAAACCGATGGTATTCAGAATGTCCACGCGCAGCAGGTCGGTCCACGGCGCCCAGGGCAGCCCCAGCAAATACTCCTGCAGACGGAAGCCGTACCCGAGCGCCAAAATTTCCGCGCCGCGCAGAATCGTCTTGCGCGCGATTTCGTTCGCCGCCATGCCCTTGCGCCGCATCTTGTCCGTCACCAGCGCGAATGACACTCCCGCCAGAAACAAAAATAGCGGCGCAGGGACCGTGCCGCTCAGCTGCGACCACTTGAAGAACTGCGTCTCGCGCGCGGCCGGACTCAGCCATGAATCGTAAGCATGCACCTGAAACATCAGCAGGCAGGCGAATCCCCGCAGCCAATCAATGTAGGTGAATCGGTCGGATTTTGTGGTTGCGGGCATGCGAGTGGTGTCGTTTTGAGCCGCACCAGAATCGCACAAGAATCAGCGGGCAGGAACCCGAAACAAGCCTTGGCAGCGCGTTAGTTTCCGAAAACGCGGCTTGTGCACCACCAGCCGAGAAGTCCGACAGAACTTGCCGGTCAGTTTTCAGGGCTTGCTCGGAGTGCCAAAAGGCATTGCACAAGACCCTTCGGTGTTTTTGCCCGGCTGCAATCGAATGTCGAGCGTTACCGCCTCTCCCGGTCGCAGGTGGGCGGGCGAAAGCTTGGACTTGTCGACGGTCCCTGGGAAATACCAAGGTTGATAGCCATCGAGCCACATTTTCACCAGAACGCCTGTGTTGGCAGGAATGAGGAGTCTGTAGTTGGGATTGAGTGATCCATTGCTACTCAGGAAATTATTTGGTTCGGACGCTCGAATGAGTTCAACGCAAGGACTTAAGGGAGATTCAGTAACCGCATCAGCTACGGTGCCCAGCAACACCCCTGCTTTAGGCCCAAGTCGAAGGTTGAGGTCATCGTGAGCGTGTCGGGAGGACAAGAATACAGTCTCAAATTTGCCGTCGCTGTAGAACTGCTTGGACATTTCAGGGTAGTCTTCATCCAGTTTCTCCGCGGCCACAGCATATTTTCCCAACTGCAAATGAGGAATTACGAAATGTCCGGTTTCGTCTGTTGCGGCGCGAGGGATGATTGCCGCCATCGGTCGGCCCATAGGGCTCGCATAGACAGTTGCACCGTTTGCGGGATTGCCATTTTCATAACGAACGGTGCCTTCAATGACGCCACTATTTTCATCTATGGCGGCAAACGTCCTCGTACCGAGCCTTGTACGGAAGGCGAGAATGAGTGCTACAAGCAGCAGGGATGTTCGTGCGGCGCGACGCATACCCAATTCTGGCACAGATTCGTTGACTGTTGTTTTCAGTTGGATCGCTCCGCCCAAACCCAAACACGCGCGGGACGGTTCATTCATCTCGCCGTAACACACCTGCGCTATCAGTCTTGAGCCTAGTACACGCGCCCCAGACTCACCAGCCGCACAGGAGCTGTCGTATGCAGCCATATGATCTGATCGTAATCGGCTCAGGGCCGGGCGGGCAGCGTGCCGCCATCCAGGGCGCGAAGGCCGGCAAGCGCGTGGCGATGATCGAAAAGCAGAGCGCCATCGGCGGCGTGTGCATCAACACCGGCACCATCCCCAGCAAGACGATGCGCGAAGCCGTGCTGCACCTCTCTGGTTTCTATTCGAAGAATTTTTACGGCGCCAATCGCGGAGCGGCGGCGACCATTACTATGGCTGACGTGATCTTCCGCATCCAACGCGTGGTCGAAAACGAAGTCGGAGTGACCCAGGACCAGTTGAAGCGCAACGGAGTGGACGTCCTCCACGGCACCGGAAAATTCATAGATCCGCATCATCTGCGGGTGGAGAACGGCAATGGCTTCGCCGAAATTGAAGGCGAATACATCGTCATCGCAACCGGCACCAAGCCCGCGAAGAATCCGAAAGTGCCAATAAACGGCCGCAACATCATTGATAGCGACCAGATCCTGACCATGCCGCAGATTCCCCGGACGCTCATCGTGGTGGGCGGCGGCGTAATTGGCGTCGAGTATGCCTGCATGTTCGCCACGCTCGGCGTGCGCGTCATCATTGTCGAAAAGCGGCCTCGCCTGCTCGAATTTGCTGATACCGAAATGGTGGAAGCGCTCAGCTACCAGATGCGGGATCACCGCGCCACCATGCGCCTGAACGAAGAGGTCGAAAGCGTGGAAGCACTGCCCGACGGCAAAGTGGCTGCGAACCTGGTAAGCAAAAAACGCATCAACGCAGATGCGCTGCTTTACGCCGTGGGCCGCCAAGGCAACGTGGAACACTTGGACCTGGCCGCGGCCGGCATCGCGGCCGACGATCGCGGCCGCATTAAGGTTGACGCGGACTTCCGCACCACTCAGCCGCACATCTTTGCTGTGGGCGACGTCATCGGATTTCCGAGCCTAGCTTCCGTTTCCATGGAGCAAGGGCGCATCGCCGCCGCGAGAGCTTTCGGCCTGCAAGTGCAGACCGATCCAGAGAGCTACCCTTACGGAATTTACACCATCCCCCAGATTTCTTTCATCGGGAAGACGGAAGAACAGCTCACCGACGCCGATGTTCCCTACGAAGTCGGCGTGGCGTACTACCGCGAGATTGCGCGTGGGCAGATCGCGGGCCATACCGACGGCCGCCTCAAAATCCTTTTCCATCGCGAAACTTTGGAACTGCTGGGCGTGCACATCTTCGGAGAAAACGCCGCTGAACTACTTCACATCGGTCAAGCGGTCTTCAAGCTCAAGGGCAAGATCACCTACTTCATAGATACCGTTTTCAACTATCCCACCTTGGCCGAGTGTTACAAGACTGCCGCGTTTAACGGTCTGAATCGCCTTAGCTGATTGTCGGTCCGTAGGATATTGCGCTGCGATGGAAGTTCCTACCGCGACCGGCCCGCGCTTCAGTAGAATCTTTACCCGTGGCGAAAAGCTCAGCATCCTGGTCCATCCATCTGCCCACCGCGTTTGTTGCGTGGGCGGGGATCGTTGGTCTCGCAGCGTCCTACGGAATTCAGCTGGGCTACACCGGGCATTCGTTCGTGCTCGCGCTCGGGGTGGCTGCGGCGCTTTTCGCGTTTGAGCTGTTTCTCGCCGCGCCGCGTGTGCTCGAGCGAGTGCGGTCCACGTTCGGCGAACACGGCGCAGTGCTGGCGCCCCTCGTGCCGCTATTCGGTGTGCTGATCTACACCATCGGCGTCACTGCCAACTGGAAAACGGCATTGCTTGGCGCGGCTTACGTCGTGCTGCCGGCACTGCTGGCCGCCACATGCATCGGAAAACCTGCGGGGCAGTGGCAAGACTACGTCGGCTTGCTGCTGATCTGGTTGCCCGTGGAACTTCGGTGGAAGGGCCTGACATTTCTCTATGTTCTGTTCCCTTATCCGCCGCAGCTGATGCACACGCTCACGATCCTGCTGGCGCTAAGCACGGGCGTCGCGGCGTTCGTGCTCTTGCGGCGTCTGGACGGAGTTGGTTACGCGGTGGAATGGCGGCGCGGCTATGCGTGGAATGTGGTTCTGCACTTTGGCGTGTTCGCCGTCATCGCTGTCGTCCTCGGGCTGCGCGTAGGCTTCCTGACATACTCGCCATCGCTCGCGCGTTTGCGCACAGCGCCAGTCGAAGTCGTCGGGATTCTATTTTTCACCGCGTGGCCGGAGGAATTTCTGTTTCGCGGCGTGCTGCAGAATATTCTTTCACGCACCTTCAAGAATCAGTGGGCAGGCTTGGCGGTCGCGTCCGTTGCTTTCGGGTTTGCGCACATTTTCCACGCGCCTTTCCCCAACTGGAAATATGTGTTCCTGGCAACGGTGGCGGGACTGTTCTACGGCCGTACGTGGATTAAAACCGGATCGCTGTTTCCCGGCGCGATCGTACACGCGCTGGTAGATATTCTTTGGCACATTTTGTTTCGCTAGAATCACCCGGCAGAATTTAAGCGCGCGCCGAAAGTAGAAGACGAGCGGCCTGAGACTACTTCACGACTCCGTGCAGCGGGCTGGAGGCCGAAGCATAAAGTTTTTTGCTGATACGCCCGGCCAGAAACGCCTTGCGCCCAGCATCCACAGCCGATCCCATGGCCTCCGCCATCAACACCGCATCCTGCGCCTCGGCAATCGCGGTATTCATCAACACGCCGTCCGCGCCCAGTTCCATCGCCAATGCCGCATCCGAAGCGGTGCCCACGCCGGCATCCACAATCAGCGGTACTTCCGTAATCCGTTCGCGCAGAATCCGCAGGTTGGTCACATTCTGAATTCCCATGCCAGATCCAATCGGCGCGCCCAGAGGCATCACCGCGGCCGCGCCTGCGTCGATCAATTTCCGTGCGACGATCAAATCGTCATTGGTGTAAGGCAGCACCACGAAACCTTCCTTCGCCAAAATCTTCGTCGCGGCGATCAATTGCTCGGTGTCCGGGAAAAGCGTTTGCTGGTCGCCGATCACTTCCAGCTTCACCCACTCCGAAAGGCCCACTTCGCGCCCCAGGCGCGCCGTGCGCACCGCTTCGTCGGCCGTATAGCAGCCCGCGGTATTCGGCAAAATGAAAAAATTCGCTCGGTCAATGTAATCGAGCAAGGATTCTTTGGATTTGTCGGTGAGATTCACGCGCCGCACCGCGACGGTGACCATTTCCGCGCCCGAAGCCTGATGCGCGCGGCGCATTTCATCGAAGCTGCGGTATTTCCCCGTGCCCACAATCAAGCGCGAATGGAAAGCGCGCCCGGCAATCACCAGTTGGTCGGCCATCACGATTCTCCGATTTTCATTGTACAGCGCGCGGACTGCGCGTGGCGCGATTCGCGCCGATTCGACCGCCCGGCGCGCAGCCGTTATCCGCGAAACTTCCGTCCGCCGCTACGCCTGGTGCTGCGGCCGCGGCTCTGCCACATCCGCATACAGCCGCGCGATCACATCCTGGTAACGCTCTTCGATCACGCGCCGCTTCATTTTCAGCGTGTAGGTCAGCTCGCCGCTCGCGTATGTAAAATCCTGATCGAGCAGCGCGAATCGCTTGGGCTTCTCATATTGCGCGAGCGGCGCCGTCAGACGTTCGATCTCGTGCGAGATTAGATCGCGCACCCAGGGATCCACAAGCATCTGCGCACGCGTCGCAAATTCGCGCCCTGCCGCTTCGCTTCAGCTTCGATTGTGGCGAAATTCAAAACGATCAATACCGAGACAAACTTGCGCTTGTCGCCCACCACTATCGCGTTCGTAATGTACGGGCAAGACTTCACCATATTTTCGATGGGCGCGGGTGCAACGAATTTTCCCGCCGCGGTTTTTAGCAATTCCTTCTTGCGATCGGTGATGATCAGGTACCCGTCCGCATCGAGCTTGCCGATGTCGCCGGTGCGGAACCAGCCATCCTCCGTCAAGACTTCGCGTGTCTCCGCGGGCTTGCGATAGTAGCCCTGCATCACGTTCGGTCCCTTCACCAGAATCTCGCCGTCCTCTGCAACGCGCACCTCCACATGCGGAATAGGACGTCCCACCGTGCCCACTTTGTTCGCGGTCGGCAAATTCGCCGTAACCACCGGTGCGGTTTCCGTCAGGCCATAACCCTGATACACCCGCACATTCAACGACCAGAAAAATTCCGCAAGTTCCGGCGCCAGTGGGGCTCCCCCAGAACAGAACGTGCGAATCTTGCCGCCCAGCCCCGCGCGAATCTTTGAAAAGACCAGCCGGTCCGCGATGCTCCAGCGCAACTGCAGTAGGCTGCTAGCTTGTTTCCCGTAAGCGCGCCACGGAACCGATTCCTGCGCCACGTGCAGCGCCCAATCGAAAATCTTGCGCTTCAGGCCGGTCTCGCGATGCCCCTTCTCCAGAATGTTTGCGTATAACTTCTCGAAAAATCGCGGTACCGCGGCAGTCATCGTCGGATGCACTTCCAATAACGCTTCAGCCACGGCTTCGATCTGCTCCAGGTACGCAATCGAAACGCCGCGCGATAAATATCCGTAGCCGACTGTCCGTTCGTACACATGAGCGAGCGGCAAAAACTCCAGTGCCACGTCATCAGGATAAAAAACATATTCCTTCAGCGAATCGATCGCATTCGAGCTGAGGTTCGAGTGATTCAGCATCACGCCCTTGGGCTCGCCCGTGGTTCCGGAGGTGTAAATGATCGTCGCGAGTAGATCGCCGGAGACTTCTTGCGCGCGGCGCCGGTATTCCGCGACATCCGGGTCGCCGGCCGTTGCGATCAAAGTTTCATAACGCAGAATTTCGCCGTGCAAGTCGCTCGGCGGCGCCACCGAAATCACATGTTCCAGCCCCGGCATGCGTTCGCGCGCTTGCGCAATCTGGCGCGCTTGCGCTTCGCCTTTAGTAATCACAATACGCGCGCCCGAATCGTTCAGGATGTAGGTCAGCCGGTCCACGGACTCATTAAAATAAATCGGCACGCTGGCCGCGCCCAGTCCGGTGATCGCGAAATCCGCAACGTGCCACTCCGCGCAATTCGGCGCGAAGATGCCCACGCGATCGCCGGCCTTGATACCCAGTTCGCCTAACGCTTTAGACAGGCCCGCCACGCGCCGCAGCATTTCGCCAGCGCTGAAGGCCTCCCAGCCGTTCGCGGTCTTGTAAATTTGCGCTTTCGGATTGGCGTAGCGATCTACGGCGTCCAGAAAAAGTTTGTTCAGCGCGGGATAGTCCATGTGCTCTCAAACAACTCTAGCGTATAGGCGCAAGACGCGCAACGCGATTGCCTCGGTGCCTTGTGGGTACCGCCAGATCTCGCAGCAGCCGCGCTACAAATCGAGCGCCCGTGTGCGATAAGATGTCTGCGGAGGATTTCCATGTCGAAGCTAGCCACTGAAGAAGCATCCGGGTATCAACCGGTGCGCGCGCCACGCGGCTCCGCGCTTTCCTGCAAGGGCTGGCAGCAGGAAGCCGCTCTGCGCATGTTGATGAACAATCTCGACCCCGAGGTCGCCGAGAAGCCCGAAGACTTGATCGTCTATGGCGGACGCGGAAAAGCTGCGCGCAACTGGAATTGCTACCACGCGATCGTCGCGTCACTGCGCTCGCTGGAAAATGACGAAACCCTTCTGGTGCAATCCGGCAAGGCCGTAGGAATTTTTCGCACGCACCGCTACGCGCCGCGCGTGCTGATCGCCAATTCCAACCTGGTTGGACACTGGAGCGATTGGAAACATTTCGACGAACTGGATCGTGCCGGCCTGATGATGTACGGCCAGATGACCGCCGGCAGCTGGATTTACATTGGCTCGCAAGGAATTCTGCAGGGAACCTATGAAACATTCGCCGCAGCCGCGCGGCAGCATTTCGGCGGCGACCTCGCCGGAAAATTAGTAGTCACCGGCGGCATGGGCGGCATGGGCGGAGCGCAGCCGCTGGCCGCGACTCTGAACGGTGCGGCGTTCCTGGGAATTGACGTGGACCCCGAGCGCATCAAGCGCCGCGTGAAAATGGGCTACTGCGATCTGATGGTCAACGATCTGGACGAAGCGCTGCGCATCCTGAAAAATGCGGTGCGCAAACGCGAGGCCACTTCCGTGGGCCTCACCGGCAATTGCGCGGACCTAATACCCGAACTCGCGCGCCGCGGCGTGGTGCCCGACTTGCTCACCGACCAAACCAGCGC
>CAVVGA010000002.1:0-84904 GCA_963747605.1 uncultured Acidobacteriota bacterium
CAGACGCGCAACTTTTCAAAAATTATTCTCAGCCGTCATAGGCGATTGGGTCCGCGGCGTGATCAGCCTGGAAGGTGTCGAAGCATGGCAGGAATTCTGCGTCAGAGTGAATTCCGGCCTCGACACAATTCCTCTCCGCCGAAAAACGTGGCGAAAAGGTAGCGATATTCACCTCAGGCGGTCCGATCGCGGTAGCCGCGCAGCGCGCCTTGCACCTCTCGCCGGAAAGCACGCTCGAAATGACCTGGATGGCTCGCAATTCATCCTGGAGTGAATTTCTTTACAGCACCGAACGCTTCACGCTCAGCAGTTTCAATATCCACGAACATATCGCCGATCCCGCAATGCTCACCTATCGTTAGGGAGATTTTCCGATGAGCGATTTTCTCGACCATCCGGCCAACATCCGCTCCGGTGAAGAGCTCAACGTCGCCACGCTCGAACCCTATCTGCGCAACCACTTTCCTGACGCAAAAGCCGCGCTACAAGTTCGCCAATTCCTCGCGGGCCACTCGAACCTCACCTATTCGTTGCAGTTCGGCGCCAAAGAATTGGTCCTCCGCCGTCCGCCCTTCGGCAGCAAAGTGAAATCCGCCCACGACATGAACCGAGAATTTCGCGTGCTCTCTAAGCTCCACACCGTGTACTCCCCCGCTCCCGAAGTTTTTCTCTATTGCGACGACGATTCCATCATCGGCGCGCCCTTCTACGTGATGCAGCCTATTCACGGCATCATCCTTCGCAGAAAGCTCCCGCACAGTTTGGATTTCTCGGCGGAAAAAGTCCGCCGTCTCGGCGAGTCCTTTATAGACAATCTGGTCCGCCTGCATCGCGTGGATTACGCCGCCGCAGGCCTCGCTGATCTCGGCAAGCCCGAAGGCTATCTCGAACGCCAAGTCCGCGGCTGGACCGAACGCTACCAAGGCTCCAAAACGCACGATTATCCCGAAGTAGAAAAAATCTCAACGTGGATGCAACAGCACCTGCCGCCCACCGCAGCCGTTTCGCTGATCCACAACGACTACAAATACGACAACGTCGTCTTAGATCCCGACGACATCACCAAGATCGTCGGCGTCCTCGACTGGGAAATGTGCACCATCGGCGACTCGCTCACCGATCTCGGCACGGCCCTGGCGTATTGGGTGGACAAAACCGACCCGGAGGAAATACAAAATAATCGTTGGGGACCTACGACCGAGCAAGGCAGCTTCACGCGCGCGGAAATCGTGCACCACTATGCACAAACAACCGGCTGCGATGTTTCCCACATCGCCTTCTATCTAACTTTCGCGCGTTTCAAACTGGCTGTAATCGTCCAGCAGATTTATTACCGCTACCATCAGGGCCTGACGAAAGACCCTCGCTTCGCCAGCATGCCCGCAGCAATTCAAATGCTTTTACGCGCCTCGCTGCACACCGCTCGATCGGGCCAAATCTAGTAATTGAGGTGTCATCCCGAACCCGCGGAAGCGGGCGTAGGGATCTGTTTTTCGCGGCTACGCCACTCAACTACACGTAATACCGAACAATCCACTCCGCCACACAACCAGGCTTCTCCGCCCCCTCGATTTCCACCGCAACGCTGTAAATCGCTTCCACCGAATCCGCATTTTCCTTGAACGCCACCAGTTCCACGCGCCCTCGAATCCTCGATTCCGCCGGTACCGCCGCAGGAAACCGCACGCGATTCAACCCATAATTCACCGCCAACCGCAGGTTACTCTCAATCCGCATCACCTCGTGTACAAAATGCGCGATCAACGAAAGCGTCAAAAACCCATGAGCGATCGTTCCGCCGTAGGGTGACTCGCGTCCAGCTCGCGCCTGATCCAGATGAATCCACTGACGGTCTTCGCTAACGTGCGCAAACTGCTCAATGCGCTCCTGCGTAACAGGAAACCAATCCGTCACGCCAATTTCCCGGCCTACAAATTCCTTCAGCGCCAGCGGATCTTTCAAAACAAGTGGCATCAAAATCCTTCCACTGCAAATTCCGCGTCAATCACGCCGCGCGGACCCGCCACCAAAATCCATCAGCCAGCAGCTGGCCCGCCCGATTTACCGCCTTTCGCCAATTCCCACTTCGCGATCGATTCAATGTGCACTTCGTCCGGCCCATCCGCCAATCGCAAAGTCCGCACCATCGCCCAAGCGCTCGCCAGAAAAGTATCCTGCGAAACTCCCGCTCCTCCGTGCGCTTGTATCGCACGGTCCAGCACGCGCAAAGCCACATTCGGCGCCACCACTTTAATCATCGCAATCTCCGCGCGCGCCGCCTTGTTCCCCACCGTATCCATCATGTGCGCCGCCTTCAACGTGAGCAGCCGCGCCTGTTCAATCTCCATGCGCGATTCCGCAATCCCCGCGCGAATCGTCCCCTGCTCCGCCAGCGCTTTCCCGAACGCCACTCTCGTCTGCACGCGCTTGCACATCGCTTCCAGCGCGCGCTCCGCCACTCCCATGCAGCGCATGCAATGATGAATCCGCCCCGGCCCCAACCGTCCTTGCGCAATTTCAAATCCGCGCCCTTCACCGAGCAGCATGTTCGCCGCCGGCACGCGCACATTTTTAAAATGAATTTCGGCATGCCCGTGCGGCGCATGATCGTAGCCGAAAACTTTCAGCATCCGCACGATCTTCACTCCCGGCGCATCCAGCGGCACCACAATCATGGACTGCTGTTTGTGCGCCGCAGCCGTCGGATCGCTCTTGCCCATAAATATCGCAATTTTGCAGCGCGGATCGCCCGCGCCTGATGACCACCACTTCCGCCCATTAATAATGTACTGATCTCCACTCCGCACGATGCTCGCGGCAATGTTCGTCGCATCCGAAGACGCCACATCCGGCTCTGTCATCGCAAAACACGATCGAATTTCGCCCGCCAGCAACGGCTTCAGCCATTTTTCTTTCTGCTCCGCCGTGCCATAACGCGCCAGCACCTCCATATTTCCCGTATCCGGCGCTGAACAATTAAAAATTTCGGGCGCCATATGGCTGCGGCCCATGATTTCGCACAGCGGGGCATACTCCAGATTGCTCAGCCCCGCGCCGCTCGGATCCTCAGGCAAAAATAAATTCCACAATCCCTCGCCGCGCGCCTTCACCTTCAACTCTTCCACGATCCGCGTCGGCCTCCACGGTTCGCGCGCCGTCTCCTCTTCGAAGCGCGGTTCATTCGGATACACGTGCGCATCCATGAAGCCCTGCAACCGTTGCTGCAATTCCTTCGTCTTTGCGCTGAGCTCGAAATTCATAGGCCTCGACTATTTTCCGGTGAAAATCGGCGCGCGCTTTTCCACAAAATGCGCCACGCCCTCTTTAAAGTCCTCGCACTGCAGACTCGCCAGCATCGCTCGTTCCGCCACTTCGAACGCTTCCCCCAGTGGCTGAAACATCGCGTCATACACTTGCCGCTTCATCACGCGCAACGATCGCGGGCTCACATTTGATGCTAGCTCCATCGCGTACTCCCTCACCTTTTCCAGAAACGTGTCCTGCGCATACACCTGATTCGCCAAGCCCATCCGAAAAGCCTCTGCGCCATCAATCAATCGCGCTGAAAACAATAAATCCAGTGCGTTCGCGTGGCCCACTAACCGCGGCAACATCCACGCCATTCCGTACTCGGCAATCAGCCCTCGTCGCGCGAACGCCGTGCTGAATCGCGCCGTGTCCGAAGCAAACCGCAAATCGCAATACAACGCAATCACTAATCCCAAACCCACAGCCGGACCATTGATCGCCGCAATCACCGGTTTGCTCAGCGCTGGAAAATACGAATATTTTTTCTGAAAATCCGCCCGTGCGCCGCCTTCGCCGAAGCCAGAGCCAGAACCGACACCCGCCCCAGCCTGCACCGCCTGCGCCCGCTGCGCCGCATCGAGCCCCTTCGTCGCCACCGTGCTCAGTAGCGACATGTCCGCCCCCGCGCAGAATCCGCGCCCCGCGCCCGTCAGCACGATCACGCGAACACTTTCGTCGCGTTCCGCATCCATCATCGCGGCGCGCACTTCTCGCTCCATCACCGCGGTCCAGGCGTTTAATTTGTCGGGACGATTTAGAGTAATGGTGGCCACCCGCTTGGCCACCTCGTACAGCGTTTCTTGGTTTGGCATGGTGAGCCGGATTATATACAATGGCGGCTGTGTTAGTAACATTCATCTGTGTGCGACTATCTGATTCCATGAGCCTGCTCACTAACCGCACCGCAGCCAGCTCCTGCGCCCAGAGGCCCCATGTCCTACGTTGAAAATCTGTCAGCCAAAATTTATTGGGATGAACAAGGCTCGGGCGATCCCCTCCTGCTCATCATGGGCCTCAGCTACGCTTCGAATATGTGGCATCGTACGCGCCCGTTTCTCGCGCAAAGTTTTCGCACCATCGCTTTCGATAATCGCGGCATCGGCCGCAGCGACGTGCCCGCAGGCGTCTACCCCATGGCTCTAATGGCTTCCGATGCAGCCGCCGTGCTCGATGCCGCCGGCGTCACGAGCGCGCACGTATTCGGCGTCTCAATGGGCGGCATGATAGCGCAGGAATTCGCGCTGCAATATCCTCGGCGCGTGCGCTCCTTGATTTTGGGTTGCACGAATGCCGGTGGACCAGAGGTCGTGCGCGCCACTCCAGAGGTGCTGCAAACCCTCACGCGCCAGGGTATGACTCCGCAGGAATCGAACGAAGCCATGATCCCGTTCATCTACGACGCCGCCACTCCGCGCGCACTCATTGATGAAGACATGACGATCCGCATGACGTGGTATCCCACACCGCAAGGATACATGGGCCAACTGCAAGGCATTATCCAGTGGGAAGCCTACAGCCGCATCGCGCAGATCGCCGCTCCGACGCTCATTATGCACGGTGAGACCGACCAACTCATTCCAGCCGCCAATGCTCCGCTAATCGCAGAACGCATCGCCGGCGCAAAACTCGCCTTGATCCCGCGAGCCAGCCACATTATCGAAACCGACCAGCCTGGCGTAGCCAATCACCTCATCGCCGAATTTCTGGCCGCGCAGCAAGCTCGCGCACACCAATCCCAACCCAGCATCTGATCTCGGAGATTTTGATTCTGCAGTCTTGATTCTGTGCTCTTGAATCTGCGCTTGTGACTCTGCGGGTTTTGACTTTGTAGCGGCCGCCTGCTTTTCAGGCGGACGTAGTTGAACTTGCTTTTGATGTTGTGCTACGTGGTAGCTCTTGAATCTGTACGTTCACCTCGCCCGCAAGATTCGCCTTGCGCCGCACCACCACAAAGAACTTTAAGGCCGCTGCCCGTTCACCTTCCCAGCATTAGTAATCCCCGTGCAATTCGACGTCGGTACCACACGCGCGGCCGCCGCCGGCGATGAGCACGTCTGCGTCTTGCTCGCCGCACGAATCACCACGGCCGCAACCGTGACCGCCACCGCCGCGCCAACTCCCACCGCCGTCGCGCCCGCAACTCCAAGACCGCCTGCTGCTCCGCCAGCTCCGCCGCTCACACTCGTCGTGCTGCTCATTTCCGTCACCGTCATAGGCGTTGCCGGCACCGGAGGCGTAGGAGCCGCATTAAACTGCACGCTCGAACTTTCGCCCGCGCCCACAATCACGCAGGGCCCCAGCATCCGGCCGTTCTTGTCTTTCTTCTGGTCCTCACTGCCCTGCGCGCCTCCCTGCTCTTCTTTCTTCGACGCTTTGTACGCACAGAAATTTACTTTGCCCTCATACACCACGATCCGCGTCGTGTCCCCCTGCGAATCCAGAGCAAAATCAGTTCCCACGACGCCCGCAACTCCGGTCGGCGTGCGAATTTGAAAACTCGCATTCGGCTTCACCTGTTTCACGGCTTTCGCGCGCACGCGTCCGTAATTCAGATCGAGTTCCGTCTGCTGCGCTCCGCCGTCATGTTTCGTCACGGCCAGATTCGAATCCGAACCCACGCTAAGCACCGATCCATCATCCAACGCCACACGCGCCCGCGCCAAATGCCCGGTGTTAATCACATCGCCCCAATAAACCGCCTCGGAAGTGGAAGCAGGAGTCTGCTGCGGCCCGCGAATCACGTTTACGACGGGCAGAACTGCGGTGAGTTTCCCGGCATGTTGCGCTGGCGTGGCTTGTCCCGCTTGCGCCGCAACGTCCATGGGAATCGCCAGCATCAAACTGGCCAGCAGCGCGATAAAACACGTAAAAGGATGGCGGGCATTCATGTTTCTCGTTCCTCCCCGGGCAATCCTCCGGTCCTAAGTCTCAGGCTAGAGTCTCCCGGTGCATGGAAATCCTTAAGGAAAATACCAATCGCGGGGGTCGGGCAGGAAATTACCATAACTCGCCCAAGCCTCATAGCAATATTCTGCGCGGCGGCCACGGCGCCACGCGCGCGCCATGCCCGGCGCACTGGTGGCACCCCACAACACTAGAACCGCGCTCTTTTCACGGTTTCCGTTCGCGCGCTGCCAACGAGGCCATCATCTGCCGCGTTGCCTCATTGCTGCCGGGCGCATTCTTCTCGCGCCAAGCCTCCAGCCGCTTCACGTGATCTTCTAGCCGAGCGAAAGCCTGTGGGTTCTTGAACATCTCCCGCCACCCCTTCACGATCGGCTTCAGGCGCTCCCACACGATCCATTGCTCTCCTGTGCTCTCGAAGAAAAATTCTTCGTCAATCAGCCCGCGATTCACGATGTTCGCCACCATGTCCCAGTAGCTCAATACCATGCGCATGAATGCGCTTTCCTCCGAATTCGGCGCGGCCAAGTTCATCACGTCTTCCAGCGACGTCGGCTTGAAATTCCGCATGTACCAATCCCGCGCCTCACGCAGACGCGGCTCGCGCCGCATGTCGTATAACCGCAGCATCAGATTTACCTGCTCGTGCGTCACTTGTCCCATTGCATCCTCCTGGATTGTAGTTCGAACTCACTCGGTTGAAGTGTTTCGTCCGCGGCTACTAGCCCAACCTTACTCGTAGCTTTGCGGCACTTCGCCCTGCAGCATGACTTGATGCGTGTGTCTCAGCGGAATCTTCGCTTGCTCGAATCCCAATTTGATTCGGCGGCGCAACTCGCGCGCCACATCGTCCTTGCGGTTCAGAATCGTCCGCGCTTGCAGCCGAATCACCGTGCCATCCAAGGACAGTGCTTCGATCCCCAGCACCCGCGGCCCATCAATCAACGCCGCGGACCAATCCGCATCATTACGAAAATCCCCCGCGATTTTTTCCAGCGTTGCCAGCGCACGTCCCACCAGCTCCGCCGCCGGAACCGTCACGTCCACAAACGCCTGCGACCAATCGCGGCTCAAATTCGCCACCTGCCCTACCAAACTGTTCGGCACCGTCACCATCGCGCCCGCCGGATTGCGCAGTACCGTGCGCCGCAACGTAAGATGCTCCACGCGGCCCGTCTCGCCATTCACCTGAATCAGGTCGCCCACCACGTACTGATCCTCGAACACGATGAAAAATCCATTGATGAAATCTTTCAGCAGGCTCTGCGCCCCGAAAGCGATCGCAATGCTCGCCACGCCCGCCGTCGCCATCGCCGGAGCAATATCGAAGCCCAATACTTCGAACGCCATCAACACCGCGATCAAGCCGATAATCGCCGCGCCGATGCTGTACAGCAGGCCGGCCATCGTGCGCGTTTGCTGTTCGCGCATTTGTCCAGCGCGCGTCTGGGCTTTAGAAAGCTGCACCAGCCGCGCCGTCACCGCCTTCAGCGCGCGCGTCAGCAGCACCGCAAACAGCAGAATGACCAGCAGCCGCAAGCCGGTCTTTCCTGCAATTTCCATCCACCGTGAGAACGAATCAGTCATAAGATAGAGGGAGCGGAATTATACCACCCGGCAAGCAGCCCATGCGGCGCGGCCAGCCGAAACCCCGAAGCACATTCCGCGAACGGGAGCACGCATTATGGACCCGAAAAAGCGTAATTTCATCACCCAACTATTCTCGTGGGCGCTCGCTGCCCCGCTTGCGCTGCTGGCTGTCCGCGCCTTCGCGCAAAATCCCAGCCCCAAGCTGCCCAAAGGCGACACGCCGGTGTACGACGGCCGCAACGATCCGTTCGGCGACAGTGCTGCCAAGCCCGACCCCAAACAGATCCTGAAACAAAATAAAGAGCAAATCCACGATGACGTCGAAAAACTCTACACTCTCGCCAGCGAATTGAAGGACGAAGTCGAAAAAACCGATTCCGCCAACGTGCTCTCTCTGACGATGGTTGGAAAGGCCGAACAAGTCGAAAAGCTAGCCAAACAGATCAAAAACCTCGCCCGCGGCTGACGCAGTCTCCGTAGCGGCGCACTTTAGTGCGCCATCTGGGCCGCCTGTTTTTCCGCCGGGCGTCGCTGAATTTGATTTTGAATTTGCGACCCGCCCAATCGCTTCGCAACGAAGCCGCACCAACACTCGCCCGCCTGGTGTATGATTTCCAGTTTCAGGAAGACGCGCCAAGCCGCGTGCAGCCTCGGCAATCTTTCTTGCCCTCTTCACGGCAGGCTTTTTTCCTGCAACTGCAACAGCAATTCATGCGTCCCAACACGGAGGAAGTTTCATGATCGTGGGCGTTCCGCGAGAAAGCTATCCTGGTGAACGGCGCGTCGCTCTCGTTCCGAGTGTCGTCCCCACGCTCGCCAAAGGCGGCCTCGAGGTTATCGTCGAAGCCGACGCCGGAATGGAAGCCGGCTACCCTGACGCCACCTACACCGCCAAAGGCGCAAAAATCGTCCCCAATCGCGCCGAAGTTTTTCGCTCCGCCGATATCGTCGCGCAAGTTCTCTGCTACGGCTCGAACGACAAGACCGGCGACGCCGACCTCCCGCTACTTCACAAGGATCAAGTGCTCCTGGGATTTCTCCGCCCGCTCGGCGGCCTCGACACAATTCAACAAATCGCCCAGCGCAACGTCACCGCACTTTCCGTCGAGCTGATGCCGCGCACCACTCGTGCCCAAAGCATGGACGTACTCTCCTCCATGGCCACCATCTGCGGATACAAAGCGCTGGTAATCGCCGCAGACACGCTGCCCAGAATTTTCCCCATGCTCACCACCGCCGCCGGAACAATCACGCCAGCCCGCGTTTTCGTAATCGGCGCAGGCGTTGCCGGACTGCAAGCCGTCGCCACCGCCCGCCGTCTCGGTGCCGTCGCCTCCGCTTACGACATGCGCCCCGCCGCCAAGGAACAAGTGCAAAGCCTCGGCGGCCGTTTCGTTGAATTACCCATCGAAGCCAAAGACGCAGAAGACGCGCGCGGCTACGCCCGTGCTCAAGGCGAAGAATTCTACCGCCAGCAGCGTGAACTCCTCGGCAAAGTAGTCGCCGAAAGTGACGTCGTCATCACCGCCGCCGTAGTCCCCGGAACGAAATCGCCGCTGCTCGTCACGACTGACATGGTCAAAAGCATGTCGCCCGGCTCCGTAATCGTGGACCTCGCCTCCGAACGCGGCGGAAATTGCGAGCTCACTCAACCGGGCGAAAAAATCGTCGCGCACGGCGTCACCATCATCGGATGGTACAATCTCGCCAGCACAGTTCCCTACCACGCCAGTCAGATGTACGCCCGCAACGTCTCCGCGTTTCTCCTGCACATCGCAAAAGACGGCAAGCTCCGCCTCGACACCACCGATGAAATCGTGAAAGACACGCTGCTCACCACCGGCGGTGAAATCGTCAACCAGCGCCTGCGCGAATTTTACAAACTGCCACCCTTGGTCACCGCGTCTCAGGAGAATAAATAATCATGAAGATGGATTTACTCACCAGCCTTTACGTTTTCATGCTCGCCGCTTTCATAGGTTTTGAAGTCATCCGTCAAATCTCGCCGTTGCTGCACACTCCGCTCATGTCCCTCACCAACGCGCTCGACGCCATCGCCGTCGTCGGCGCCATCATCCTCACCGGCGAACATCGCAGCACCCTCTCGACAATCCTCGGCGCGCTCGCCATCGTCGCCGCCACCAGCAACGTCGTTGGCGGCTTCCTTATCACCGATCGCATGCTCAAAATGTTCAAGACCAGCGGGCCCAAAAAATAATGACCGCCTGGCTCGGCACCGACACCTTCATCGAAATCATCTACCTCGTCGCCACGGCGCTCTTCATCATGGCTCTGGTGTGGATGCGCACGCCCGCCACCGCCCGCCGCGGCGTCCGCGCCGGCGAAATCGGCATGGTGCTCGCCATCGGCGGCACGCTGCTGAATCACAACATCATTCAATATAAATGGATCGCCGTCGCCCTCGTCCTCGGCTCCATCATCGGCGTCCCGCTCGGCATGGTGCATATGACCGCCGTGCCGCAGCGAACCGCACTCAGCCACGCGTTCGGCGCGTTCTGCGTTACGCTGGTCGGCACCGCCGAATTTTACCTGCGCGCGCCCAACGTGCCGCCCTTCATGATGTCCGTCCTCTCGATGGAAGTGATTCTCGGCGCATTAACCTTCACCGGCAGCCTCATGGCCGCGGGAAAACTCCAGGAAATCCTGCCGCAGCGCCCCATGACATATAAAGGTCAGAATCTGGTCAACCTCTCGTTCCTCGCGGTCGCGATCGGCATCGCCGCGTACCTCGTCCACGATCCCAGCCACGTTCATCTCTTCCCGCTAATGCTCATAATTCCGCTCATCTTCGGCGTGCTGATGATCATTCCCATCGGCGGCGCCGATATGCCCACCGTAATCTCCCTGCTGAATTCCTACGCCGGCCTCTCCGCCGCAGCCATGGGTTTCGTCCTCGATAGCAAACTGCTCATCATCGCCGGCGCGCTCGACGGCGCCTCCGGCTTCATCCTCTCCGTAAATATGTCCAAAGCCATGAACCGTTCCTTCAGCAACGTCCTCTTCGGCGCGTTCGGACAAGGACAAGCCGCCAGCGCCGCCGCGCAACAAGCTCGCCCCGTACACAGCGCCTCTGCCGAAGAAGCCGCAGCGATCCTCGGTGCCGCGAGCAAAGTAATTGTCGTTCCCGGCTACGGCATGGCGGTCGCGCAAGCCCAGCACAAAGTCCGCGAGCTTTACGACGCGCTCAGCAAGCGCGGCGTGGACGTGAAATTCGCCATCCATCCCGTCGCAGGCCGCATGCCCGGACACATGAACGTTCTCCTAGCCGAAGCGGACATTCCCTACGACAAGCTTCTGGACATGGATGAAGTGAACGACGAATTCCCGCAAGCCGACGTAGCCCTGGTGATCGGCGCGAACGACGTCACCAATCCCGCCGCGCGCAACGAAACCTCCAGCCCAATCTACGGCATGCCCATTCTCGATGTGGACAAAGCCCGCACAGTGATGGTCATCAAACGCGGCATGAGCCCAGGCTTCGCCGGCATAGACAATCCGCTGTATTACCTCGACAAAACCCTAATGCTCTTCGGCGACGCCAAATCCTTCGTAGGCTCAATCGTCCGCGAACTAGCCGGCGGCCACAATTAACTGCAAAGTTTCGCCGGCGTCCCAATTTTCCATTTTCCTTTTTCTATTTTCGCTTTTGACTCTATCTGTGTTCATCGGCGAACATCTGTGGGGCCTTTGAACTCCCGCCAATTCCCCACTCGCAATCCATTGCGACCCAACAACAGAACGTAATACAATCATTCCACTCAATCGAGTTTCCGATTGCGCCCGTAGCTCAGATGGATAGAGCGTGTGCCTCCGAAGCACAAGGTCGACGGTTCGAATCCGCCCGGGCGCGCCATTTTCCACTGCTTTTGAAGTGTGAGAACGCTCGATGTGAGATCAGGGTGTCGAACTTGCCTCGATGTCGGTCAGGTGCCACGATTTATCGAAGAGCGACTTCTGTGGTCCATAGAAACGGAAAAGAACTTCGAAGTTACCGTTGGCGTCTGTGGAAACCTAGTTCAATTCTTTTCCTGATGGAGCTTGAAGCCCAAAGTAAACATCGACAGAACCGTCAGCGTTCTTTTGCAGTCCCGGTGTCTGTGAGGAACGACTGGCCCACTGCATATTGCGAATAAGCGTATGAGTTTCGCGGTTATAAGCTGTGGCGGACCAATATTGCGTAACGGGTGCGTTGGCGGGCACATTCAATCGATATGTGCTGCCACCAAAAAATGGTTGGCCATCCTTGCCTCTGAATGTCATCAGATAGAACTGACCCGCTCCCAAATGTTTCGCGCTGAAAAAGGCCAGGGAGTATGCAGTCCCACGATCATCTACGGGATAGGTGTCGGGATTCGCAAATGCTGTTTGCATCGCCCCTGCAAAGACTGCAGAAGCCGGCGCAAGCCAGTGGCCACCATTACAGAACGGGGAAGGAAAGTAGGACGTTTCGTAGTAGTTCACCAGCCAAGCGTGAGCCTCACGAATTCCGCGATTAAGCGGCTCCTGCATCTTTGAATCTGGATTGAAGCGCTTCCGCTTCTCGATGCCGATAGACTTCAACTGGTCAAGCATCGCCTAAGCGCGAGTGATCCAAGGCTCGACTTGCACAATACGACTAAGAGATTGGAAGAAGCGTAAGTCGTAGGGAATGGTCGCGTCATAAATCACATCAATCGCATCGACGAACTGCGTCTCGGGCGGATGCGCTGCTTTCGAGAGCGGACAAACTTTGATTCTCTTGCCGTACGCCACCGCCTCGGCGACATCATGCCGGTGTAAAGTACATCCGCTTCATGGTGGACGAGTATTTCGCGAACGAGCCAATGACGGACACCGACAAACTGCTTTTCGATTTCGCTTCCTATAACGCTGGTCTGGGCCGCATTCACGCGTTGCGCGCGGAAGCAGCTCAAAAAGGTTTCGATCCCAACGTGTAGTTTGACAATGTGGAAGTGATCGCCGCCTCCCGTTTCGGCGTCGAGACCGTCACCTATTCCGCGAATTCCAACAAGTATTACGTAGCCTACAAACTGCTCGCGCTGCAGCAGCAGGAACGAAGGAAGTCTTTGCAGCAACTGCAATCCAAACCTGGCAATTGATTTCGCTTGGGCGTTCGTTGGATCAAGCAGGTATCAACTTCGATCGCTGGCGGGGCGAGTACAATGCTCAGGTCCGTGATTCATGGGTTGCCGATAGCCAGGAGGGAAATCCAATGTCAGTCAGATGTCGCCTTGTACTCGCAGCCGTTTTATTGAGTTTCATACAGATACTTGACGGTACGGCATGCTTTGGCAAGGTGAGTCGCCATGACACGATCATCATGAAGAATGGTGACCGATTCACGGGCGAAGTAAAGAGACTGGAACAGGGAATACTCTACATCGAGACGGATTATTTCTCCGGGTCTGTAGGTGTGGACTGGCTGCAAGTTGAAAGAGTGGAAAGCACGGCTACCTTCCAGGTCATTTTGAGCGGAGGGAAAAGACTGACTGGAACGATTTCAAAAGTGGAAGCAGAAGCGGCGCCGAACAGCGATTTCAAGGTGCATGCGCCGGGAGGCGATGTGCCTACGTCGTCCATAGATGTGGTCGAAATCTCTTCTCAGAAACAAACTTTTTGGCGCCAGCTGAAGGGCAGCATTGACCTCGGATATAACTTCACCAGCGGCAACAATCAGTCTTCCCTTAGCACGGACGCAAACGCGTTGTACGCAGCTCAGCACTGGGCGGCTGGCGCGTCCTACACCGCGTCTTATAACGGCCAAACCAGTGGCACCAACACCAACCTCTTCGAGACGCAGTTTTTTGGGGAACGATTTCTCAACCGCAATTCTTTCGTTCTTGGATTGTCTGATTTTCTGCACAGCTCACAACAAGACCTCCAACTGCGCACGACGCTAGGGGGGGGATATGGCCGCTACTTGAAGCGCACGAACCAGAACGAGCTTCGCTGGTTGGTTGGCCTTGACTACTCTCAAGCCAATTATCAATCCGGAGATATGCAGCCAGTACAGAAAAATGCTGAACTACTGCTCGGTGTGCAATACCAGCTCTTTCATTTCGATCGTTACACCCTGAACTCTCAAACGTTGGTGTTCCCAGGCTTGTCTGATTTCGGTCGCGTTCGATTCACAACGAATGACACGCTTAGCGTGAAGCTCTCTAACAATTTCTATTGGAATTTCTCGTTCTGGGACAATTTTGACAGTCGCCCACCTCTAAACGCGCAGAGGAACGCGACTGGTTTGAGCACCGGCTTGGGTTGGAAGTTTTGAAGTTCCCGATCAACGAATTTGCCGTTCTGGCGAAAACCACAACTCGCACTCTTGTTTTCCGAACCGTGCCGATCAACAACAAGGGAGGATGCAATGACAGTGTCCCATATGCGATTAGCTGCTCTCCGTCTCTTAGTGTCAGCGCTGTTTCCGTGACGGGCTCGAGCACAGGCTTCTGCGGGGACTACCTGTCTTAAAGGTTACGCCGCAAGACAGCACGATTGAGTTCTTCGTGAAATCCTCAGTGGCCCGGGAAGGAAATTTTAACAAATGGGACGCCACTTTAACCTATACCTCTATTGACTACAAAACAGGCGTCCTGGACGTGGAGATTTACGCCGACAGTGTGAATACCGGAAGCGACATGAAAGACGGAAAGCTAAAAAGCAAAGATTTCTTCGACGCTGAGAAGGACCCGCTCATCACCTTCAAGTCGACAGGCGTCAAGGAGACTGGCCCCACTACTTTTGAGGTGGCCGGCAACTTTACCATGCGCGGAGTCACGAAACCCGAGACGCTCATCCTGGAGGTTGTGGGCAAGGGGACAGGCTCAGGCTCGATTACCGGAACAATGCCCTTCGACCGCCAAGACTAGGGGATGAACAGCGGCATCCCTTTCATCAAGCTACTGGAACTTTGCTTACCTTCAGTGTAGATTTCTTTGCGTAAGGCGCCGGACGAAGTCCGTAAACTGGTATAACAACGACCATGCACCTGGCAGGCAAATTAGCCGAAGTGGATTTGAACGACGCGCCAAAAGAGACTCGCGCCGACACACAAAACTTCGCGAAGAGCCTGGGTGCCCCGCTCAAAATCGCGCTTCGCTTGATCTCAGTCCCCATCGCTCTAGCAAGCATCGTTGCCGTGGCACTCGTCGGCGCGCCATCCCTCGGCTTGTACGGCGCAGCCGCGCTTCTAGAGAAAATTCGCCCGCTACGCGACGGATATCAATTTCTATCTCGCACATACGACCGGCTCCTCGACCGCCTCGGTCAAAAAGTTTTGCGCGACCCGCGCGACACTCCTGCCTTGCGACTGATGGTCTCCGTCACCATCACCGCGGTGCCAATTTTCCTCGCCCAACTCGTTTTGGGGAAACCCCGGCTCTGGCTCGCAGTCGCTTTCTATCTTTCGCTGTACGGTCTCAAGTTTCAGCGCTTCGTACGTATGTTCAGCACCAAGCACCTGGAAGCGCACCGCCGCCAAGGCTACTTCTCGGACAAGTACCACAAGGTCTTCGGTCGTTACGTCGAATTCTTCCTCGGCTTCCTGTATGGCAACGTTCCAGAACTCGATCGTACCGTCCATGTCCGCCTCCACCATAAAGAAAATAGCGGACCCGACGACACCACCTCTACCATCGCCTACGATCGCACCAGCAAAATGGATTTCCTTTGGTATCTTTCGAACAATATCTGGACCGTCGTGGGCCTGATCCCCTACGCCTATTTCAAAGCCAGAGGCGAAGACGAGAACCGCCGCCGAATGTTATGGGGAATCACCTTGTACGCTGCCTATTTCGCAGCGGCTTTTATTTACGACTGGAGAATCGGCATCGTCTACGTCTTCGTACCGCTTCTCGCCATGAACTTCATCATGGCCATGACCGCCTGGGTCCAGCACGCTTTCTACGACGAAGAACGACCCGAGGATTATTTCGCGAACACCGTCACCGTTTATGACGAAGTGAACTTCATGAACGAGGGTTACCACCTCTGTCATCATCACCGCAGCGGTCTGCACTGGACCGAGATGCCCGCCCATCTCGAACGCATCAGCGGCAAGATGAGAGAATCCGGCTCCGTGGTCTTTCGCGATTTGGATTTTATGGAGCTGTTCCTCGAGTTGACTATCCTGCGCAGAATGAACGTCCTCGCCGATAAACTCGTCCCCTGGGAGCCCATGGACCACAAACAAAAGCTGGCCCTGCTGGAAAAAAGAACCAAGCCCGTAAAGACCGTCTCGGTCTGAAACCTCACAGACTGAATCTTCACACTCTCAGAACTACGACCGCTTCCCGCCCACTCCGCAAATCCAACCTTTCGCTCGATATTCACTTCTTACAAACCGAATTACAGCTAAAATAGCAGCGCGCGCGATGGCGACATCCGCAATCCTTTACTCCGTGTAACCGCCCGCTCGGCGCAGCCGTCCCTTGACTGCATTTCCGGGAGCCTTCGAAATGAAGAAATTGCTTTTACTCGCGCTGGCCACATTCTTCGCCGCCGCAGCCTTCGCGCAAGACGCGCCACAAAAAGTAGAAATCGCCGCGGATTATTCTTACTTGCGTGCCCCGTCA
Source organism: uncultured Acidobacteriota bacterium (assembly GCA_963747605.1). Classification (GTDB taxonomy): domain Bacteria; phylum Acidobacteriota; class Terriglobia; order Acidiferrales; family UBA7541; genus Palsa-295. Next base: position 16,398 of record CAVVGA010000002.1, read on the forward strand.
GGTGGCTTCGTCCCGAGCGCTTCCTTGAACGGCGGCGGCCTGTCCCTTGCTTACTACTTCTTCAAGCACGTCGGCCTCAAGGCCGAGTTTCAGGACTACGGCAGCTACTCGCAGGTGGTCACAGTTCCCGCGAGTACCCAGGGCTGCAACAGTCTCTCCGATTGCCAACTGCCCGTCAGCGGCTCTGTCTACACCTACACCATCGGCCCGGTCATCCGTTTCCAAATAAAACGCCGCTTCCACCCATTCGCGGAAATTATGTTCGGAGGCGCTCACAACAATATCTACTCCAACATCTACAACAGCTGCACCAACCAGGGAGAATGCATCAACCTCAGCAAATTGCCGAACCACAATGCCTTCGACTTCGTCATCGGCGGCGGCCTCGATATCCCCTTCCACGAACATATTTCTTTCCGCATCCCGCAAGTTGATTACGTTCGCACCGGTTTCGGCAATAGCACCGTAGTCGGCAACAGCACCCAGAATAATCTCCGCATCCAAGGCGGAGTTGTCTTCAGGTTCTAGCCGCGCCGCAAATCCACCTGCTCAGGCGATCTTCGCCCGCTGCCGCGCCTGCAAAATCAAATCGGCCATCACATCGCGATACTGATCGAACGTATCGTCCACCACGGTGATCGTCGGCACGATCAAAGTCTCCGCCGGCACAATCTTCGGATCGAACCGCGCAAATCCCGATTCATGCAAGCCGCTGCTTCCTCGTCCCGGCGCCGGATGGCTCAGATGCTGAAATGCCCGCGCATATTTTGTATAAGCCGGTCGGTACGCGGATTCGCTCTGCACGTGAAAAACCGGAATAAACGAGAGCAGCGCGTCGTAATGCATTTCACCGAACACCATCACGTTTGGATATTTCGCGCGCAAATCCGCCACCAGCCGCCGCGTGCCCTCGTGCGAATCAGCCTTCGTGTTGTTTTCCCACCCGCCTACAATGTCCAGAAAATAAGCATCCAGCCCAAACCGGTCGATCACCTCGGAAATCCGCGCAAATAACCAATTCCGCCAGGAGTCCACGCCCACATTCATATAAGGACTCCATCCTTCCATGTGCCGATCGTTGTCCCAGTCCACCCAGTTCAAATCGAAGTGGTCTCCATCAATCTGCGACATGCTCGCATCCGCAAACTGCGCGAACTCCGAATGATGATTGTTCGCGCAATTCGTCCCGAACATCGGCATGAAGTGGAAGCCCATCTTCTGCCCTTCCTTAATAAGCTTCAGGAATCCGTCATCCCCGCCCATCCGCGGATCGGTCTCGTATAACGGATAATTCCAGTAGAAGCGCCCATCCCACGCCGGCAACAGCACAAACACATTGCGCGCGAGAATCTGCGTCGCGATCCACTGCAGAATTTTCAGCATTTTCGCGTAGTCGTTGAAGATGTATCCCGTCCAATGCATCCCATGCAGATTAATCGCCAGCGCCGCGTCGCGCATCCACGGTGCCACGTCCGTGCGCGTCTCCCAGTTGGGCACCTGAAACGCTTTTTCCACATGCGCAAAATGCGGCGCGCACGCGCCCTCCATCGTGCTGGCATGCCCCGCACACCACAGCGGGCTCTCCAGCTTCGGACTCTTCACCCACCCCGCCTGCTCGTACACCATCTCCACCCGATAGCCTTTTTCCCCCGGCTGAAAATAAAACCGATTGGCCCGCACGCTGTCGCATCGCGCCGAAAGATAAAAGTACTCGCCATCGCCACTCTGGATCACCGCCAGTGGCGTGTTCAACATGCGCGCCATGCCCCGCTCCAGAAATAGCGCCCCAGCCCCAAACGGATAGCCCAGCAAAACTTCATCGTCGTGCGGCTCGAAAAATCCAATCCCTCCCGCCGAAATCTTTCCGCGCGGCACGCCCCGCACAATCGTCACCAATGACTTGATCGACTGCTCCATTTCGCCCACCGCGCTCCATTCCACGTGGTCGCCATTTTTCCGAATCCGCGCTCGCACGGTCCCAGGAGCTTTCAGTTGCCCTCCCGCATACACAAGCTGCGAGCACGTCATCTCGATACCGTCAGTAGTCGTCGCCAACTTGATAGACCCGTGATCCAATCCATACGTGTTTTCAAACGTGTGCAGCCGGAACGAAATTCGCAGTCCCCCGAATTCCACCGACGGCTCGGGAAAGTCGTAGCTGAACTTCATGAAACTCCAGCCCCGCGGCGGAATAATCACCTCGCTGGTGCAACTCAAAGGCAGGATTCCGCTGGAATCTGCGGAAACCGCGGAATTTGCCGCAGCTTGGTGATTCAACGGAGCAATCGCATCCGCGGGCACTCCGCTCAACGCCACGCAAGAAGCGCCTGCCGCGCCTACCAACAATTCCCGCCGCGATATCTTGGATCCCATGATCGTTTTTACTCCTCGGGTCCGAAGCGCTTGAAGCTGGCCTCCAGAACGCGGCGCATTGTACACCGGAAACCCACGCGTCAATCAGAACCCGCGCGCACGTCCGCTGTTCGCCGGCCCAGCCTGAAATTTTGGCCACGCGCTGTTCAGCAACCCGCCGTGTCCTCCGGAGAACGCCACGATCTTGCCTGCCCGCCCGGCGGCGTAAATGGTTCCGTCCGTCGCGATGGTCGGCGAGGACGCAACACTCCCGCCGACGATCCCGTTCGCCAACAATTTGCCTTCGGAAGATACTGCGAAGAGTCCACCATCATTCACCACGAAGATCGTTTCGTCTTCCGCAAGCACCGGCGTGGCCGAAAAAGCGCCGCTCTCCGCATCAAACGCCCATTTCTGCGCGCCGTCGGGCCGCACCGCGTACAGATTGCCGTCACCGCTCGCAAAATAAATCGTGCCGTCGACGGCAATCACCGGAGAAGCGTGATTCACGGAATGCGTCTTCGTCTTAAATTCCCACTTCAGGTGCCCATCAGAGGAGAGCGCCATCAAGCGCGAATCCACAGCGCAGAAATAAAGTGTGCCGTCATCTCCTACCGCCATCGCCGAATCCAGCCAGAAATTCCCTACGGGAATATGCCCGCCGTTTTTCGTGAGCATGTCCACGGTTAACGGGGGATCCATCACCGGATATTGCCATTGGATTCTTCCCGTCGAATCCACCGCATCCATCCTTCCAGCGCCGGTATAAACGATCAGCCCGTTCGCAAGCTTGGTTACCGAGCCGCCGTTCTGGTAGCCGTAGCCTGCCGGCCAAGCGAAAGTTCCGTACGTCAATCGCACCGCGCGCAACAACCCGCGCCATGGCGCGTACAAATAGGCTTGGTCAATAGCCGCGGTGAACGACCCCATCCGCTTATCCGCGTAAGGCCCGCCTCCCGCGACCCATTGCTGTGTACCGTTGTGATTGACGGCGAAAATGGATTGCTCTTCATTGGTGATGTAGATCGTGTCGTCCGCGCCCAGCACCGGCGCTACCTGCATCGGTCCCGCGTTGAATTTCCATAGCAAGTTGCCCGACGCGTCCACCGCGTACAGGTACCCATCTTCACTCGCAGCGTAAACCGTACCATCATCGCCCAGCGCCAGCGCCGCGCCAACCGGCCCCGTTTGCGCGAACCGCCATTTTTCCGGAATCGCTGGCGCCTTCTCGCGAGCAACCTGCTGCGAAACAACGAAGCGTGCAGAATATAAATGCAACCGAAACGTGTCCACGACCACGCCGCCAATGACGATCGCGATTCCTACAATCACCACCCAACGAATCACCCTTCTGATTCCTGCATAATCCGATTGGGTCATCGGCACACCCGTATATCCGCCTCTGGCTTCGCGGCAAGCGTCAGCATTCAGCTACCTCCTCAAAAGCCCTGGCATTTTTCTCGTATCAAAGTTCCCTGCTCGGCCCGGATGCTATCAACCTCCCCCTCATTTGTCCGAATAATATGTTCGCCATGCACCACTGCGACCTAAGAATCCGCTTCTTCCGCCCTGCTAGCCCGCCGTCCTCCGAACGCACGTATCGTCCGCGTTCCGGCAATGGATGCGCCCCCGTGCCAAAGCCCCTTAGGAATGAAATACTCTTCGCCGGCCTTCACTGGAGTGCGTCGACCATCGATAATAAGCGTGTAACAGCCCTGCACGACCACCATGTACTCGTCGAACTCGTGCGCATGTGGCTCCGAAATCGCAGTCTCGCGGCAAGTCCAGAACGCCATCTGACTCCCGTCTGCCCCGTCAAACACGTAACCTTCCACTCCCGGCGTTGCCTGGCTGCTCGTCGCGATCCGGTTCACCGGCCGCTGCATGAATTCCGGAAAGTCGTCCATGCCTGTCACCTCCGCGTCAGCGCGTGCCTCATTCTTCCACCCGCCTATCTCCTCCGCACAATTCCTTCCGTTTCCCCATTCATCTTTTTGCGATTTTAGTGTAGTAGTAGAATTGCGCAAATAATTTGAATCGCAGTCGCAGTGCTACAACATCATCCGGCGCCCGGTCCCTGTATCCGCGCCAACGCAGAACAACCACGCGGATCTAGGTGTCCAGCGGCAGAGCCGGCATCCCGAGGACCAACGACAAGGAGCAACAATTCGATGGCGAAAGGCAACAATATCGGCATCCTGACAGGCGGCGGCGACGTCCCCGGCCTGAATTCCGTAATAAAGTCCGTAGTCTATCGCGCCACCGAGATGGGTCGCACCGTCACCGGCATTCGCAAAGGCTGGAAAGGCCTCACCAACATGAATCACGCCGACACCGGCGAAGCCCGCCTCGATCGTCAGCTCACCCGCGAAAATACGCGCACCATTGACCGAAGCGGCGGTACCTGGCTGCACACTTCGCGCACCAATCCGCGCAAAGTCGCCGCCAGCAAAGTCCCCGCGCACATCATCGCTGACCAACTAAAGAAACTTTCCTTCGACGGCAAATTCTACGACTTCACTCCCATCGTCCTCGAAAATCTCGAGCGCCTTGGCATTGACTGCCTCATCGCCATCGGTGGCGACGACACTCTCAGCTTCGCCTCCGTGCTTTCCAGCCACGGCTTTCCCGTAATCGGCATCCCCAAAACGATGGACAACGATGTGCACGGCACCGAATACTGCATCGGCTTCTCCACCGCCATCACCCGCGCCAAAGATGCCATCAACCGCCAGCGCACCACGCTTGGCTCTCACGAACGCATCGGCGTCTTCCGCATTTTCGGCCGTGATGCCGGCTTCACCGCGCTCTACACTTCGTACATCACTTCGGCCCGCTGCCTCATTCCCGAAGTTCCCTTCGATCTGGACCGCGTCTCCAAAATCCTGATGGAAGATAAGCACAATAACTCCAGCAATTATTCCCTGGTGATCGTGTCGGAAGGCGCCACCTGGACCAACCGCATCGTGAACGAATACGGCGAAGCCGACGCCTACGGCCACAGAAAAAAAGTGGACATCGGCCACGCGCTCGCCGACGAACTCCATCGCCGGACCGGCGAAGAAACCATCGAGAGCGACCTCACCTACGATTTGCGCAGCGGCGAACCCGATGCCATTGATCAAATCGTCGCCATCACTTACGCAAACATCGCGCTCGATCTAATTCGAGACGGCGTCACCGGCCAAATGGTCGGCGTGCAAAATGGCTGTTACGCCTCCGCCCCGCTGCCCGCATCTTCAGCCGGCGCTCGCAGAGTGGACGTAGCCGCCCTCTACAGCACCGAGCGCTATCGTCCCAACTACACCGCCAAACTGGGCGCGCCCCTACTCTTCGGCCACACCTAAAGTTGTTGTGGCGTAACTCAGATTCTGGAACCCGGAACGGAAACTCCCCTGCGACTTCCGCCCCGGCCCTGTGTTGTTACCGGTCGAGAGGTGATCCGATGTCGCGAAATCTCCAGCACACTTTCCCGCGTCTCATTTTGTGCAGCGCCATGGCCCTATGGCCCAAACTCGCTGCCGCTCAATCCGCGGAGCCGACGATTACCCGGCTCTGCACGCCCAAAATCACCGCTAGTATAGTCGTCGCATATCCGCAACAGCGCTACGAAGCTGGTCAGCGTTCTCAGCCTCCCATTACCGACACTTATAGCGGCTTCGCTTGGCCCGACACGCCTATGGGCGTGCTAAAAACGGAAAATGGTTACGAGTTTTTCGCGAGCGATGGCGGCTCGCACGCGCGGCAGATGTGGCGGGGTGAGTGGGTCGGCAACAACAAGTCAGGATCCATCGTCACCACATTCGGCACGCTCGCGAACCCACTCGGCTCGGGCGATCCCCGGAACGTGAGCATCTCGCCGAATCCCGATCCCGCCGTTAATCCTAATTACCCCAGCTATGGCTACATGGGCGGCGGGCCGTTGTTTCGGGTTCCGGCAGAGATGCCGGGCGCGGGTAATCTGCTCGTCGTCTATCACGCGGAACTTCCCAATGACGCGCTCTACGCAGCCCTCGGCTTGGCCGAGTCTACCGATGACGGCCTGCACTGGACGGACTTGGGCGAGATCATTCGCCTGAATCAGGCTTACGCGGTCGGTCTCGACGGCTTCGAAATCGGTGATGGTCCGCTCGTACTCTCGCCCGATCGCAAGTATTTCTATTTGTATTTTCCGGATTGGCTTGCCAATGGTACGCTGCACACCACCACGCCTGCTGGTGCCTCCACCACTACCAACGTCTCGGTTGCGCGCGCGCTGGTCTCTTCCGTTCTCGACGCTGCCTTCGCCTCACCCCGCCCGCACGCCGTTCCCTTCCAGAAGTTCTATCAGGGCGAATGGCGTCTGCAACCCGCGATCGGCGGCGCCTCCACCGACCTCAACACGAAATCCGCGTACCAGGGATATCTCGATATTCATTACAGCGACGCAATCCAGCGCTACATAATGATCATTTCCAACGACACCACGTTCGCCTACTCCGAATCCGTGAATGGTCTCACTTGGACTTTGCCTGTAGCGCTCGGCGTTTTCGGACCCATCGCAGCTTATCCCACCGCCGTAGGCCTTGGCGAAGATCCTCACGTGCTGGGCAGTACGTTCTACGTGTACTTCACTGATCTGCCCAGCGAGGGTTGGCCAGGGGGCGCGCTGCGGCGGCTCACTCTCACTTGCCAACTCCCTTAACGAGCGCCTTCAGAATCAAGCGTACCTGGCGCTGCGCCATTTCCAAATGGTTAGCGCTATGAAGCCCATCCCCACCAACAGCAGCGTGTTAGGCTCGGGAACTTCGACCGTCGCAAGCGCACGGTCGAACGAGCCCGATGCACGACCCCTATATGTTCTCCGCTTCCGTCGTCTCGCGTTCCTGGAAAGCCGTTCAAGCGGCGTCGGATGGAATCAAATTCGGCCGCGTTCACATTTTCGTCAGTGTTCGTCGAATCAACCAGGTCCGAGTAAAAAACATTATTAGTAAATCGGTCCAAATCGTCCGAGGCGCTCAAGCTCCTGACCGTGCGGAATGCGGTAACATTGCCCCGTTTGATCAAAAGGTCCGAGGTTCGCAGGGGCTCTGCGGACGGCGCTAAAAACCGAAAGTCCCCTTCCGCGCACGCCACGTATTCTTCGCTGCCGTACGCGATTCGGTCAGCATGAGCAACCGTCGCGAACGCCAAAACCGCCTAAACAAGACCCATAGCCCGCTTCATTTTTCTCTCCCGTAACGACACCCTACGGAACGCTTCAGCGCCGTGTACACAACGAGAATTAATCTCGTTGAGCGGAACGGGCTATAAGAGGAATGCTGTAGGTAGCCAAACAATTTTCCCGTATCTCAATGCCTAGCCAGTACTGCTAGCCCGCGTACCGTACAGGCACTGATCAAGTCAGTCTCGGGTGCATCCACCAACACGTCCGCGCCAATATCCAACCCATCCAAGCGCCGGCACCCGCACCAAGATTCACGCTTCACATACTCATTGTAATAGAACGAACGGTCGTGCTATTATCCGTGTAGCAAAATGAGGACGCGCGCACAATCATCCGCTCCTTCGCGGCAGGCCGTCGCGACAACGAACCATCCATCCCGCCGCCCCCGCGGCCTGAAAACCCGCCGTGCCATCCTCCGCAAAGCCGTCAATATCGCTTCCCTCGAAGGACTCGAAGGCCTCACCATCGGCAAGCTCGCCTCTACGCTGGGCATCAGCAAGAGCGGCCTCTTCGCCCACTTCGGCTCCAAAGAAGATCTGCAATGCGCCGTCGTGGACGAAGCGCGCGACATCTTCGTCGAAAAAGTCATCCTGCCCGCCGCACAATTTCGTGGCCTGCCCCTGCTTCGCGCGCTCTGCGAAAATTGGCTCTCCTACGGCGAACAGAAAGTCTTCCCCGGCGGCTGTTTTTTCTCCGCCGCATCACTCGAGTTCGACGACAGGCCGGGCCCCGTGCGCGATCGCATCGTCGGCCTGATGAAAAAATGGCTGGGAAATCTGGAACACGCCGCGCGCGACGCGCAATCCGCCGGCGAAATTCGCGAAGAAGTTGACGTCCACCAGCTGGCCTTCGAAATCCAGGCGCTCGCCATGGGCGGCAATTGGAGCTCGCGCCTGTTCCGCGATCAATCAGCTTTCACTTCGGCCAAAGCTGCGATCCTGCGGCGTATCGATCAGGTCACCACAACCGCGCCATCGAGGAAGTGATGCGCATCAACCCCGGTTTGCTCTTCGGCGTTCTCGCAAGCACAATCCTCGCGCTCGCCACAAATACGCAACCGCAACGCGCTAACGCCCAAACCACGCAGACCACGCCAATCTCCAATGCCAACGCCACCGAAATCCCGCTGCAGCGCTGCGATCGCCTCCCCGTCGTGATCGTTCAAATAAACAACACCGACAAACGCTTGCTCATCGACACCGCCGCCACCTCTATGCTCAACGAAAAATCATTCGCCTCAGGCCACTCCAAAGACATCCGCGTGCAATCCTGGAATCAGACGACCTCTCTCAGTGCCCGCATAGTGTCCATCGCCGAACTGAAACTTGGCAGCCACATCCTGCGCAACGTCACCCTCCCCGCGATTGACTTGACCGCTCTAGCCAAAGCCTGCGGCGCCCCGCTCGACGGAATCCTCGGCGTGGACCTCCTCGAGCAGCTCGGCGTCACCATTGACCTCCAACGCAGCGTAGCCCGCCTCGGCATCGCGCAACCCAGCTCGACCGAAGTTTCCCTAATCGCGGAAATGGAGCAGGCCATGCATTCCTGCTCAGAAGCTTTCAACAACGCCGATGCCGCCAAACTCGCCGCCTGCTTCGATCCCGACTTCGTCCTCAGCTCTCCCGCCGGAGAATTGCGTGGACGCGAGCAAGCCACCAATCATTTCCAGCAAACGTATTTCGGACAGACCCCGCACCCCCATTTTTCAATGACGATGAAAGATCAACGCGCTGTCGGCAACGTAGTTTGGAGCCTGTACGACTACACCATCGAATCCGCCAACATTCACACGACCGGCCGCGGCATGATGCTCTGCCGCAAATCCGAAAATCACTGGTACATCCTCAGCATGCATGAATCGCCGCTCGATTCCGCCTCCATCAGCACGCGCTAAAAAGGTAACTCAGCCGCACATCTCGTTGAGCCGATTCGCTTTATTTCCGCCCCGCCCATTTCGTTCCTATAACCTCTTCACAAGAAGTTTACAAATTAGAGACGCCCCGGTTGCAACCCCTCCCTAACCAGCTGTCAACATTCGCCTCGGGCAGGTCAGCATTTCTTCTTAGACGATGTAGAAGATCGCGCACTGGCCCGCTACAAAGGAGAATTTCGATGCAACTCCGCACCATCGCCATTACTGCGTGCCTCGCCGTCGCACAGTTGGTGGTTGCCGGCTTGGCCCGCGCACAGTATCAAGTCACCAATTTGGTCTCGAACCAGGAAAAAACCGCAAGCACGACCGATCCGCTGCTGGTGAATGCCTGGGGGCTCACTCACGGAACGGGCAGCCCATGGTGGATCAGCGACGAAAACTCCGGCTGGTCCACGCTCTATGACAAGAACGGAACCAAGGTGCCTCTGAACGTTTTGATTCCGACGGCGGGCGGCGATGGTCCCGGTTCTCCCACGGGCATCGTTTTCAATGGAAATTCGACAGAGTTCAAAATCAATGGCGGCCAGGCGGCCTTCATATTCGCCACGCTGGACGGCACCATCAGCGGCTGGGCGCCTTCGGTGAATCGCACCGCCGCCATGGTTGCCGTCACCACCCCGGGCGCGTCCTACACGGGTTTGACGATCTCCACCAATCCATCCGGTAATGTTCTGCTTGCCGCGGACAACGCCCACAACAAGATTGACATCTACGACGACACCTTCAAGCTCCTAAAGTCCGTCACGGACCCCGCGGTTCCCGCTGGCTTCTCGGTCTTCGGCATTCAGGATTTCGGCGGCCTCGTCTACGTCTCGTTCGCCGCCAACTCCGGTGCTATCGGTGGTTACATCGATATCTTCGCTGAAGACGGTACGCTCTTGAAGCAGCTCACACACGGCGGCAACTTGAATCAGCCTTGGGGTTTCGCTATCGCCCCGAACAATTTCGGTCCGTTAAGCAACACTCTGCTGATCTCGAACAACGTCAACACGGGCGCCATCAACGCCTACAATCCCATCACCGGCCAATTCGTCGGAATCCTCCGCGACGAGAGCGGTGCAGTCATTCACATTGACCAGCTCTGGGGAATTGCGTTTGGTGATGGCGCCGGCTCAAACGGCAACACCAATCAGCTCTACTTCACCGCGGGTCCCGACAATAATTTCGCCGGACTATTCGGCGTGATTAACGCCAAGTAAAGAAAACCTGTCAGTAAAAACCAGCCACGCGAAGGGCCGCCTCCCCGGGCGGCCCTCCCCCCTTTACCGAGGAACCCCGCGCCGAGCGCCTCCCGATTTCCACACCATTCGGATTAGGTAAGGCGCGAGCAAGGCTTCGAGCGCGCGTCGAATCCATGCGGCGAGCGGGCCTTTGCGATAGACCGCCCAGTCGAGCATCGCGCCGCCGTTGACCTGCTGCACCAATCGCGCCAGCGCGGCTGTGTCGCAGGCCTTCAGCTCGCGCGCGGCGAAGGCTTGGTCCAACAGCTTCTTAGTTTCGTCGCGCGTGGTTACGAACTGCTGCAGGAGCACCGCGCGAAATTCCGGATCGCTCAGATCAATTTGCAGGTAAGCAAGAAAGTTAGCCATGGACTCAGGCGTCGCGGCAAACCCACTGAACTCCACAAATAATTCAATGAGCGTTTTCAGCGGCGATCCGTATCTCGCCCGCGCCGCGGCGAATTGTCCGGAGACGTCCGCGGTCCACGCCTTGCAGTTGGCCAGCAGCAATTCGCGCTTGGTGCCGAAGCGCTGGATGATGGTGGCCGGAACCACACCGGCCTCTTTCGCGACGTCGGCCAGAGTAAGCTTCACCGGGCTGCGCCGCTGCATCACACGCGCCAGGGCAGCCAGGATTTCCGCGTCGGAAGTTTTGCGTGGACGAGGTGACATTTTCAGTAGAGCCGCCGGGCGGCCGCTACAAGAATAGCTGAATGGCCGTTTATTATCCACTTGACATTACTGAATGACCGTTTATTATTGAAATGCGGATTCCACGGACCGTACGGCAAAGCGTCGTTCCTGCTGGCAGCCCTCAACCCGCGAAAGGCCGGGAGAACAAAATGAACATCGAGGAATTCAAAGTTTCCGTCGCGGAAAAAGCGCCACCCGCAGGCTTGCCTGCTCCGCTCGCTGCTCTTTGGTGGGATGCCAAAGGCGATTGGTCCCAGGCTCACGGATTGGTTGACGAACTGGAAACCGTAGCTGGCATGGCCGTCCACGCCTACCTGCATCGCAAGGAAGGCTCCGCATCCAACGCCGATTACTGGTATCAACGCGCCGGCCGCAATTTTCAGCGCCCCAGGCTCGGCGCCGAGTGGACCGCCCTGGTCGCGGGTCTGCTGGCCAAGTCTGCGAACGCATGAGGAGCGCTTAATAAAGTGCCACACAAAGCCGCTCTTAGAACTCCCAAGAAAACTCTGTCGGGTAAAGTCGCCCTCGTCGCCGGAGCCACCCGCGGCGCCGGACGCGGAATTGCGATCGCGCTAGGCGAAGCCGGCGCAACGGTTTATTGCACTGGCCGCAGCTCTAGAAAAAATTCCGGAAAACGCGCCCCAGGCAATCCTCCCACCCCCGGCCGCCCTGAAACGATCGAAGAAACCGCAGAACTGGTCACCGCAGCGGGCGGGCGCGGCATCGCCGTCAGAGTTGATCACACCGAACCTGCTGAAGTACGCAAGCTGGTGGCCCGCATCAAACGGCGGTACAAGCACCTTGACATTCTGGTCAACGACGTTTGGGGCGGCGACGCACTAACCGAATTCGGCGAGCCCTTCTGGAAAGTGAACCTCGACAACGGCCTGCGCATGTTAAAACAAGCCGTCCATTCGCACATCATCACGTCGCACTATGCGGTTCCGCTGATGCTCGGCCGCCGCCCCGCGATTATTTTCGAAATCACCGATGGCGATGCGTTTTACTATCGCGGAAATATTTTCTACGACCTTGTGAAAATTTCCGTAATTCGCTTGGCCTTCGCCATGGCTCGCGAACTCCGCAAGCGCGATATTGTTTCGGTAGCGCTTACTCCAGGCTTCCTGCGCTCCGAAGCCGTGCTTGATCATTTCGGTGTAAGCGAAACCAATTGGAAAGACGCCGGCCGGAAGTAGAAAAACTCGGACCAGAATTCAAAAGACCAGAACGACAGCGCTGACGATTTCATGGTCTCCGAATCCCCGCGCTTCATCGGACGTGCCGTCGTCGCCCTCGCGGCAGATCCAAGCGTGAAAAAGAAAACCGGCCGCGTATTCAGTTCCTGGGCGCTCGCCCGCGAATACCGCTTCACCGACCTCGACGGCACGCAACCACACTGGGGCAATCACGCCAAAAAGAAATATGGAAAATACAAAATCTGCGACGATAAATTCTATTCCTATTGGGTCCCCGGCCTCACCGAACTGATTTTCCCCGACTGGTTCTGATCCCCACGCAACCAAAATTCGGCTCGACCGCCATCCTCCCGCAACCAACTCCTTAGGGCTTATCCTGTACAGCGATTTTCCCCGCAGCATGTCGAAATTGCCTTGAATTCGTGTCGCGCTTCGCCCTGGCATTTCCCTCAAACCCTTGAATCATATTGACTTTTGTTTTCACCTAGCCCGTTTGGCACAGAGGTTGCACCTTCCATATCGGTGACACATTCACCGCAGGAGGGCAGTAGCATGAAACAGTCACATTTTCACTTGAAGACCTGGCTCGCCTTATCAGCTCTCACGGGTTTTTTGTGCCTTGGCACGCCCGCAGATGCGCAATCCGCGCCCGCCCAAAATAGTCCAGCTCTTCAACGCGACGACGCTACCCGCCAGGAACTCGCGAACTTCAATCAGTTCCTGGACAGCCATCCCGAACTCTCCGACCAGCTTCGCAAAGATCCTTCGCTCGTCAACAACGATGACTTCGTCAAGCAGCATCCTTCTCTACGAGCTATCTGCAGGATCATCCAGCCTTACGCCAGCAGATCAAGGACGATCCGAACGCTTTCATGCGCGAGGAATCCCGTTATGATCGCCGTGAGGACGATCGCGATCGCGCACAACCGCGAAGAACTCGCGCACTTCGATCAATTCCTGGATACTCACCGCGAAACCGCTGAGCAACTTCGCAAAGATCCCTCCCTGGTGGATAACGAAGAATTCGTGAAGAACCATCCCGCGCTGCACTCCTATATGCGGGAACACCCGGAACTTCGCGAGCAGCTAAATCAAATCCGAACGCTTTCATGCATCAGGAAGAGCGTTACGATAGCCGCGAAGGCGACCGCGGCATTAACCGTGAAGAAGTGGCTCGCTTCAATCAGTTTCTCGATGATCACCACGAAGCTGCCGAGCAGCTTCGCAAGGATCCTTCCTTGGTAAACAACCAGGAATACCTGCGGAACCATTCTGAGCTGCGAGCCTATCTGCAGGACCATCCGGGTGTTCGCGATGAAATAAAACAAGACCCGAACGCCTTCCTGCACGCGGAAGGTCGTCGTGACCTCCGTGAGGACGACCGCAATCGCCAGGAATTGGCACGTTTCGATCAATTTCTGGATAGCCACCGCGAAACCGCCGACCAGCTTCGTAAGGATCCTTCCCTGATAGATAACCAGGAGTTCATGCGGAACCATCCAGAGCTGCAAGCCTATCTGCAGGACCATCCGAGAATTCGCGACGAAATGAATCAAGATCCGAATGCGTTCATGCACGCCGAAGATCGTTATGATCGCCGTGAGGACGATCGCGATCGCCAGGAATTGGCACACTTCGATCAATTCCTGAACAGCCATCGCGAAACAGCCGAGCAGCTTCGCAAGGATCCTTCGCTGGTGGATAACCAGGAATTCGTGAAGAACCATCCTGCACTGCAGTCCTATCTGCAGGACCACCCGGAACTTCGTGCGCAGCTAAAGCAGGATCCGAATGCATTCATGCAGCAGGAAGCGCGTTATGCTCGATACGACAACCGTGAAAATGGCATGGATCGCGACGCCATCAGCCATCGCCAGGCCGCCAGCTTCGGCGAATTCCTTGGTGGCCATTCGGAGATCTCGCAGCGCCTCTTCGACGATCCGTCGCTGGTGAAGAATCAGGAGTATTTGGAAAATCATCCTGAACTTCAGCAGTATCTGTCTTCTCATCCTGATGTGAAACAACAACTCATGGCGAATCCGCAGAGCTTCGTCAAGTCCGCGCAGCAGTTCAGTACCACCAGCAACACTACGCCGACCGTGAAGACTCCGATGCCGGATCCCGCCAAACCGAAGCAGTAAGCGACGACGCCTCGAGAATGGGAAGGCTGCGCAACCGGCCTTCCCGTTCGCGGGCCGTTTTTACTTCCCGGCGGCCGCGCGCCGCGCTCGCCTCAGCCCGCTGGCAAATTACTAGCGGGTCGGTGTTAGGTGGCGAATCCAGTTTAGGAGGAACCATGAACGCGAAAACCGCTAAGACAGCACTTGTTCTAACGATCATCCTGCTGGCCGCGATTCCCCTCAACGCCGGCGGCAATAAGAAAAAGGATCCCGAAAGGGCCATGCTCGAGAAAATGGAAGCGGTCCCTTGCGGCGCGAAAGAAAAAGGCGTGACTGGTTTGGGCACCGTCTGGGCGTCTGCAGGCATCACCCACGTCAACTCCGATGAAAAGCTTTGCCCGCAGTACGAGGTAGTTACGGACGACATGGAATATCACATCCGTCCCACCGACACCAAACATCCCATCGTCCTGCCGGTCGGCAAAGAAATCGTCTTCAAGATCAAGAAGGACCGCATGTATCTGCGAGTCGCCGACGGTGATCAAAAAATGCTCACCTACGCAGTCGTAGCCGAGAAGCCGACAAACTCAGACACCGACGCCCAAAATTCCGCACCCAAGCCGGACCGGCCATAACGCGCTAGCAGCAGTTTAGACCTGCCGTGGGCCGTGTGAATCGCGCCGCAGCACGATTCATCCTTCGATGCCGCGGTGCGGCATCGAAGGGCCACGCCTCAGCGGCCAACAACTGGAGCCGTAGGGGCACGGCATGCCGTGCCCGCTGCGCCAGATTCGACCGCATCAACTTCTCCGCGCTCGCCGCAATAAATACAGGTGGCTAATACTTTTCCGACAGCTAGTACTGGTTCTGTACGACGTCTGTCCCTTCGCTCAGCTGTATTCGCGCCGCCTTTGTACTACGTTCAGACGGAAACTAAAATATGAAATCGCACTCACAATCGCGGCGTTCAAATCGCCGCATCGCGCTGCCGATGTCGCCCAAGCACTCCGCGCCGTTCGCCGGTCGCGGACCACAAGTCACGAACCACAGCTCGCCAGCCACGAATCGCACGCCGCCTTTCTCTCATCACTTGTTACTAGTCACTCGCGACGATCACATTCAATCGCTAGCGAAACATAATTGAAAGCCCACGCAAGTTATTGAAAACAAACAACAGCAACCCAAATCAATCGCTAGTTTTTGTCGCCATTTGGCGCATGCGCGGCACCCCGTAAGAGCAACCCAGCCCGCGCGCCGTCGTATTCTCGAACCGGGAGCCGCTTCGGCGACGCTTGTCGGATGGCAGGCCAGAGAGCACCGAACACACATCACGATCCACTCCGTTTGCGCACGCGCCGAACCTCTGCGAAACTAGGTCCATGCGAAAACTACCCATCATTGCGACATGCGTATTGGCAAGCACCGTCATCTTCGCCGGAACTGCGGCAGCGCGGCAGTCTGCAGCGACAAATCCATCCACTACTCCGCCCGCGGCTGCGACGGACAATTCCACTCCGCCGGCACAACCTCCGACTACTGCAAAGCCCGCTGCGAAACCTGCCTCGGCTTCGGCCACCAAGACGCAGACGGGCAGTTCATCGCAGACTGCGGCGAAGCCAGCGGGTGCGGGACAAAGTTCTACGGCGGCGAAGACTCCGGCAGGCGTAACGGCGCAGCATCACGCTGCTGCAGCTCCTTTAGTGCTCAAGACCGACAAGGATAAAGAGAGCTACGCGATTGGACTGAACATCGGCAAGAGCATCCACCGAGATGGCGTGGAGGTCGACCCCAATGTACTGTCACGCGGGATCAAGGATTCGCTGAGCGGTGCCAAGCCGGCGTTGACAGACGACGAAGCCAAGGCCGTGATGCTGAGTCTGCAGACCAGGGTGCGCAAACAACAGGCGGAACAGGCGCAGGTCGCCGCAGAGGCCGCCAAGAAAGTAGGCGAAGCAAACAAGGCGGCGGGCGATGCGTTTCTGGCGGCAAACAAAACGAAAGAAGGCGTGGTGACGTTGCCCAGCGGTCTGCAATACAAAATCCTGACGCAAGGTACCGGCCCGAAACCCACCCCCACCGATACAGTGGTGTGCAACTACAAAGGCACGCTGCTGGACAATACCGAATTCGACAGCTCTTATTCGCGCAATCAGCCTCTGACGATTCCAGTGGGCGGCGTGATCAAGGGCTGGACCGAGGCATTGCAATTAATGCCAGTTGGATCGAAGTGGCAGCTATTTATCCCGTCGGATCTGGCGTACGGGCCGTCCGCCAAAGGCCCCATCGCGGCGAATTCCACGCTGATTTTCGAAGTGGAGTTGCTTTCGATTCAGCCGAAGAACGAACCGGCGAAATAGATTGCGGGGAAATGCGTGACGCTACTCCGGAACTTTTGCTTCGCGCAGGAACCGGGCCGCTTCTTCTGGCGGGGTGGGATTGATGTAGAACCCGGTGCCCCATTCGAAGCCGGCGACTTTGGTTAGCTTGGGCATCATTTCGATGTGCCAGTGGTAGTGGTCGTTGATCTCTTCGCCGATGGGCGAGGTATGGATCACGTAATTGTAGGATGGGAACGCGAGCGCGGCATCCAGACGGCCGAGAAAATCGTGCAGCAGGCGGGCGAGATGCGCGTAGTACGGCGCGGGCATATTTTCGAACGAAGAGCTGTGCTGGCGCGGCAGGATCCAGGTCTCGAAAGGAAAGCGAGGAGCGTAGGGCGCGAGGGCGATGAAATGATCGCTCTCGATAATCATGCGCGAGGCGGTTTCGATTTCCTGGCGGATCATGTCGCAAAAAATGCAGCGCTC
This sequence comes from uncultured Acidobacteriota bacterium, assembly GCA_963747605.1. Classification (GTDB taxonomy): domain Bacteria; phylum Acidobacteriota; class Terriglobia; order Acidiferrales; family UBA7541; genus Palsa-295. The sequence goes on from CAVVGA010000002.1 coordinate 33,925, forward strand.
TTTTTGTTCGTAGTAGCGCTTGGCGCTGTCCACTTCTTCACGCACGCGATTGGGCACGATGGGCAGCGCAATCAGTTGCGAGTGAGTATGTTCGACGGTAGCGCCGGCCGGCTCGCCGTGATTTTTGAAAAGTAGAATGTAACGGAAGCGCCGATCGTTTTTCAGGTCGAGCATGCGGTCGCGATAAGCCCACAGCACTTCTTCCACCCCTTTTTCGTTGATCATCGCGAGCGTTTTCTGGTGGTCCGGAGATTCGATGATCACTTCGTGAGCCCCGACTCCGTTCATGCGATCAAAAAGGCCTTCGCCTTCCCGGTCGAGCCCTCCTTCAATGCCGAGCGCCGGAAACTTGTTGGGAACCACGCGAACCGTCCATCCAGGAGTGTCTTTGCCGCCGCCGTTGCGTCCGTAGGCGAGGATTTCCTTCGGCGTCTTGCCTTCATTGCCGGGGCAGAACGGGCAGATTGCTGGGTTGCCTTTGATGTGGACGCTTTCCCGAACGAAATCCATGGGCCGCTTGCCGCGATCGGTGGAGATGATGACCCAGCGTCCGGTGATGGGATCCTTGCGAAGCTCCGGCAAGACTGCCTCCTTGTTGTTGCGTCCGAATATTCTACTACGGCGGACGCGCGCTGGAGCGGGTTGCTGAGAATTCAAGAACAACGCAGCGCCAACGGCGCGCAATTAGTGCTGGCCGGCGTTGAATGCGCCTTTGTGCAGGCGGACGACAGGCTTTTCACCGGGACGCGTCTCGATGGCCAGGACGTCGAAGCGGCAGGCGGCTTTCTCGATGTGGCGGGCGCGCAGAAATTGGCCGGCCATGCGCGAAAGGTTGCGGCGCTTCTCCCAGTTCACCGCTTCTTCCGGCGCGGGCGGCGGGGGCTGAGACGCTGATGCGCGCTCGACGATCGGGCCGTCGTAACCGACCAGATCAATCTCGCCGTTGATGCCGGGCGAAGTGAAATTGCGCGCGTCAAGAATGTAGCCATGGCGGCGGAGGTACCAGTAAGCGTAGGTTTCGCCGCGGACACCGGTGTGGCGCGCGCGATTTTTTGCGGAAATACCGGCGACGCCTGACGGTGAGAGTGAGGACTGCGGAGCGCCGAGGCCTTTGCGGGCGGCGAAGTTGACGATCGCGAACATGAAACGCGCTAGCACCGGTGGAAGACCTACTTCACTACTTCGAGTTCCCATTCGACGGTTTTGCCGCGAATGACGAAGCACAAATAATACTCCCAGAATTTGCGGAACCAGCGGAAATGATTTATCAGGAATTGAAAGCCGAGGGCGCGCCAGATGCGCAGCATGGTGACGTGCACGCGACGTTCGCGGAATTGCGCGGGGGCGTAGTAATCGTATTCAGCGGGCTTCTCGCTGAAAAACCAGAGCGAAAAACTGGAAAGATGCCAGCGGTGGGCTGGGCTGCAATAGGAGGCGTGGTCCGTATAGTGCGGCGTCATGATGACCACGCGGGCGCCGGGCTTGGCTACGCGATGCGCTTCGGCAAGGACGCGGAAGATGTCATCCACTTCTTCGATCATGTGGATCAGCCGGACTTCGTCGAAGGTGCTGTCGGCGAAAGGCGTGCGCGTCCAGTCGCAGAGCACGTCGGCCTGGCCTGCCGCGCTCATATCAATGCCGATGGAGCCGGGATATTTTTTTCTGCCGCAGCCGACGTCGAGGATGCGGGGTCTGGGATTAGTTGGCATGGTTGGGCGTGGCTGCGTGGCCGTTGAGGATGGCGCGCTCATTTCCTGCGGCCTCCGATCCACATCATGGGCGTCCACTCGCCCGCGGTGTCGAGCACGTGGAGTCCGACCGATTCACATTGTTGCACGGCTTCGTCGGGACGGATGGAGCGGCCTTGCCAGGTATCGAGATAACGCAGGCGGACGAAGGGGATTTTGAATTTTGGCGTTTTTTTATCGCGATCGCCATAGCGGTCTGGGAATCCGGCTTCGAGCATTAGGCGGCCGAGCGGCAGGGTCCAGAGGCCTTTCATGTGCAGGCGAAAAATTCCGCCAGGGCGGAGGACGCGGGCGGCTTCCCGAAAATAACTGAAGATCGCGCGTTTGTCCGGGACGTGCTGGAACACGGCGAAGGACCAGACGAAATCCACGGTGTCGTTCGGGATGCCGGCGAGATCGCCGCCGGAGACGGCTTGAAATTGCGCGCGGGGCAAATTGTAGTTGGAGGCTTTGCGGATCATTTCTGGAGAGACGTCCACGCCGATGTATTGGGCGAAGTCCTGGGACATCCAGCGCGCGATGCGTCCGATTCCGCAGCCGATTTCGAGCGCGATTTTTTCGCGAGGATCGAAATTCATTTTTTTGAGAAATGGAGTGACGTAGTGATCGTAGTCGGTTTTGCCGGAAGCGAAGAAGGCGTCTTCTTCATTGGGAACGTCGGGCCAGTTGATGTAGGCGCGGGCATTTTCGCGCGCGCGGGTGTCCCAGTCGCGGCGGATGGCGTCGAGCCAATTTTTTGCGGCGTTTGGAGATGCGTTGGTCACGCGGTGTTCCAGTATTTTATTAGCGGCGCCAGCGGCGAAATCACTTGATGACCTCGAAGGTGAACTCCATCAGTTTTCCGCGGATTACGAAGCTTAGGTAGTGCTCCCAGAACTGGCGGAAGAAGCGGCTGCGGTTGACCAGGAATTCGAAGCCCAATGCGCGCCAGAGATTTAGCAGGCGCAGGTTGAGCTTGACCTCGCGCATGCGGACCTTGGTGTACCACATGTCCCGACCATGCATGCCGCCGGGATAAAAATACAGAAACGAATAAGTGTTCAGGTGCCAGCGATGGGTCGGATCGCGGAACGAACTGTAATCCGTGTAGTGCGGGGTGGCGATAAAAATGGTGCCGCCGGGTTTCGTGACGCGATGAAATTCTTCCATGGTGGCGATGATGTCCGCGACATGCTCGATGATGTGCTCGGCGCGGAGATGGTCGAAGGAATTGTCGCGGAACGGTAAGCCACCGTGATCCAAATGGCATAGGACATCGGCAGCCGTGGATGGATTCATATCGAGGCCGATGGAGCCGGGATATTTTGTCGGCCCACAGCCTACGTCGAGAATGCGCGGCAAATAGTCCTCCGGCGTTGGATTTTACCGCGGAACGCGAAACGGACAGGATTTATTCGCGGAAAACGTTGAGCGCGGCGAATCAGGGTTTCCCTTTCATGCGAAATGGGCCAAATCCGGCAGGAAATCCGGACTCGAAAGCGGGGTGGAGAAAATAACGGGGTGGCTCATAGTGATTTTCGGACGTGAATGGCTGGCAGAATGCAGGGGGGGCGATCAAATCGGCCCGGACAAAGAAGGCATTGGTTCCCAGTACGCTGCAGCCGACCAGTGCGTAACCGCGCGAAGACAGCAGATCTTCGAGAGCTTTCAGAGAGGCGCCGAAATAATCGGAAGAATTCCAGTGGTGCGCTTCGTTGTACTGCATGACCCAGAAAATGTCCGGGGGAAATTTGGCGTTGTATTCGGCGACGATCACGCGAGGGGAGATCGAACGAATGGCGTCCAGGATGTAATAGTCGTTGCCATCGAGGTCTATCGACAACAGATCGAGTTCCGGCTGCGGATGCAGGGTGGCGATGGCCTTGTCAATACTCGCCGCGGTGATGAAGTGTTGCGCGATGCGCAATTGGTCTTGCGCAATGAAGGACGCGAAAGTTTTCTTCGCGGAGGAGACTTTTCGCGCGGAGCCCTCGATCCAGACACCACTCCAGCCTTGGGTGAGCAGGAAGAGGGTGTTATTTTCGAGTCCGGCGCCGGTTCCCAACTCAATGAATGTGCGATCGCCTTCTCCGATGCGTCTGAATATTTCGTGGAGGATGCCGTCCTCGTCGGCTTGCGAGTACACGCGATAGCCAAATTTCAGGAGGCGGCTGGGGTCCGAGTTTCGTGGCGTATATAGGACGCTGCGATAGAAATCGCGCAGATACGCGGCCTGGGATGCTCGGGCCAATTTGTCAGTAGGAGCGCCGGATTTAAAGAATTTCAACAGTACATGCCTCGATTCGAATCTTCGTACTCGTGTTTATTGTCGACAGTGTGTGAGGGCATCTCGCGAATTCGATACTGGGATGCGGAAAACAAAATAGCACAGGCTTGCTGATGCGGGCCTGTGCTATTTGCAAGACGGTTAAGCGCCCGTCCCGCTTCGCGAGATCAGGATGACGACGCTCGTCGCATCGTCACATGGAGCGTTCGATTTCAGTGATGCAGGCGTCTACCGTGCGGACCGCGAATTCGGCCTGCTCTTCGTCAATCAGGAGCGGGGGGCAGAAGCGCAGGGTGGTGTCGCCCGAGCCTAGTATCAGCAAGCCCTTGTGGAAGGCCATCTGCACCAGGCGGTTGCGCAGATCGGGCGCGCGTTCTTTGGTTTTCTGATCACGGACGATTTCGATGCCGATCATCAGGCCTTTGCCGCGGACTTCGCCCACGATTTTGTGACGGGCGGTCCAATCGGCGGTGAGGCCGCGGATGAATTCGCCCATTTGCGCGGCGTTGGCGATGTAATTCCGTTCGAGCAGGCCGATCGTCGCAAGCGACGCGGCGATGCAAACGGGATTTCCGCCGAAGGTGGAAGCGTGCGCGCCGGGAGTCCAATTCATGACGCTGGCGCGAGCGATGATGGCGCTGAGCGGCATGCCGGAGGCAATTCCCTTCGCGGTGCAGATGATGTCGGGCTCGATGCCGGCGTGATCGCACGCCCACCACTTGCCGGTGCGTCCCATGCCGGATTGCACTTCATCGGCGACGAGCATGATGCCGTGCTTGCGGCAGATGCGTTGCAGGCCTTGCAGGAATTCCGCGGGCGCGGGCAGGTAGCCGCCTTCACCCTGAATCGGCTCGATGAAAATTCCGGCGACTTCATCGGGATCCACGCGGCGCGAAAGAGTTCGTTCTCAAGGTAGGCGAGGCAATCGGCGGAAGCATGTTCGGGGCGAATTCCGTAGGTTCCGCGATAGGTGTCTGGATAGGGCATGTGGAAGACGCCGGAGAGAAGCGTGCCGAAACCTTTGCGCTGGACGGCGCGGCTGGCGGTGAGTGAAAGCGCGCCCATGGTGCGTCCGTGAAAAGCGCCGTGAAAGGCGATCAGTTTGTCGCGCTTGGTGTGGAACTTTACCAGCTTGATGGCGGCTTCGATGGCTTCGGCGCCGGAATTTCCGAAATAAACGCGCTTGGGTTCTTTGCCGGGCGCGATCGCGGCAAGTTTTTCGGCGAGTTCGACCATGCTCGGATAATAAAAATCCGTGCCGGACATGTGAATCAGTTCGGCGGCCTGTTTTGGATTGCGGCGACGACTTCGGGATGGCAATGGCCGGTGGCGACGACGGCGATGCCGGCGGCGAAATCGAGGAAGGTGTTGCCGTCAACGTCTTCCACGGTGGCGCCGCGGCCGATCTTGGCGACGAGCGGATAGTCGCGGGTATACGAGGGCGAGACAACGATGTGGTCGCGCTCGACGAGTTTCTTGGCTTTGGGGCCGGGCAATTCGGTAACGAGGTGGGGCAACTTCGAATCGACTTTCGTGTCTGTCACATGCATTACATCCTCCAGAGAATGAATTTTGAGATCAGCGCGCACACCGGATCCCGCCGGTGGGCGTACCGAATACGAAAGTTGGAGGGGGCTTACTTAATCAACGCCGTAGAGATTCGGGCGCTCGTGAGAGGGCTGGCTATGCAGCGAGAGATCGTGTTTTGCGGAGATGGTCATTTGTACTTCCAACGGACGGTGCCGTCACGCGTGTCCTCTAGAATGATACCAGAGTTCAGAAGTTCCTGGCGTATTTCATCGGAACGTTTGAAATCACGGCGTTTTTTGGCGGCGTTGCGTTCTTCGATCAGTTTTTCGATTTTTTCGGGGGTCCAGCGCGTCGGGCCGGAGCCGAAACCGAGTTCGCGAAGTTTTTCGTCGTCATCGTCGGCGAGGACGGCGAGGATGGCGTCAAATTTCTCCAGCGCTGCAACGATAATGGGCGCGTCCTGCTGGAGGAATTCGCCGTGATCCATGGCGGTGTTCACGTCGCGCACCAGGTCGAAGATGGCGGCGAGTGCGAAGGCGGTGTTTAGGTCGTCGGCGAGGCCGGCGTCGAAATCAGCGAGGGTTTTTTCAGCGCGTTTCGAGATTTGCGGATTGGAGCCGGCGGCGAACTGTTCGGTTTTCAGGCGCGCGGCGAAATTGCGCAGGCGCTCGACGGAGTTGGCGGCCTGCGTCAGGCTATCGGCCGTGAAATTCAGCTGGCGGCGATAAGGAACCGAGAGCAGCAGGTAGCGGATGGAAGAAGGCTTAGTGCCTTTGGCGAAAAGATCGCGCAGCGTGAAGAAATTGCCGAGCGATTTCGACATTTTTTCGCCGTCCACGATCAAGTGCTCGGCGTGCAGCCAGATTTTCACGAAGAGCTTGCCGGTGGCAGCCTCGCTTTCGGCGATTTCATTTTCGTGATGGGGGAAGGCGAGATCAATGCCTCCGGTGTGAATGTCGAGAGTTTCGCCAAGATATTTCATGGCCATGGCGGCGCATTCGATGTGCCAGCCGGGACGGCCTGGGCCAATGCTCGTTTCCCAGAAATGCTCGCCGGGTTTTGGAGCTTTCCAGAGAGCGAAATCGCGGGCGTCGTCTTTTTCGTAACGATCGTTGTCCACGCGCGCGCCGGCTTTCATGCCGCCGAGATCAATTTTGGAGAGCTTGCCGTATTCCGGAAATTTGGCGATGCGGTAGTAGATGGAACCTTCGCTTGGGTAGGTTAGGCCTTTTTCCTGCAGGCGGGAGATGAGCGCGACCATGTCTTCGATATGGTCGGTGGCGCGCACGGTTTCCTCGGGCTGTTGGAGGTGCAGCGCGTTCATATCTTCGAAGAAAGCCTTGACGTATTTTTCGGTGTATTCGCGGATGGAGACGCCAGCGGCGGCGGCGTTCTGGATGATGCGATCGTCCACGTCGGTGAGGTTCATGACTTGCAGCACGCGGAGACCGCGGGAGAGGAGGAAGCGGCGAAGTACGTCCTGGAAGACAAAAGTACGAAAATTGCCGATATGTGCAAAGTCGTAGACCGTGGGGCCGCAGCTGTAGATGCGGACTTGGCCCTTGTAGAGGGGTTGGAGGGTCTCGAGGCGGTTCGAGAGCGTGTTGTGGAGGCGTATGTCTGTCATTTTCAGCACAATGGCAAGAGGACGATTGTAGCTGAGGGGCGGGTTTGGGGCAAAGGGCGGAATGGAAATGCGATTGCAGATAGGTAATACAGGTGGCAGGGCGCGGGCGGACTGCGCGAGACCGACCGCTAGAAACGGGCGGTAGTAGTGCGGTACGATTTGGATGATTTTCAAGGGGACGTGCTCAGTCAGTGGATAGCTAGAAATGAGGGCGCGCAGCCGGGAATCGGCGCGTGGTTGCAATGGGGAACATATGAGAAAAACTCTGTTGCTGGCGGGGATTTTGATTTTTGCGGGGACGGCACGGGCGCAGTTGGGCGGGTCGATCAACAACCTGGGAAGCATAGGCGGCGGGGGGAGCTTGAACGGCGCGGCTGGGCTGAACGCAGGTGCATTGGCACCGATATCGGTTCCTAGCGCGCCGGCCGCGGTCGCCGACAGCGTTGTGAATCAAAATTCGAAGAACCCGGGGCAGTTCGTGCCGTCGACGTTCACGAGTTACGGTGAGGCGGTTGAGTTGGGGAAACTGGAAGTAGCGATGAAGCCGATGACGCTGGCGGAAGCGGCCCGGCTGGCGCAGGAGCAGAAGAACAAGGCGAGTAAGAAGAATGTGATTGTGGTGGAGAAAAACGACGACGGGAAATTGGTGATCGCGCCGGCGGCAAAGCAGTAGCTGGGGCGCGGACGGGCGAGGATGCGCGGGGGCGCTCAAAGAAACGCAGATCCCTCGCCCGCGCGTGCGGGTTCGGAATGTCGAACTTTTTTTGCGTACGGCGCTAGGGGAGAAGTTGAACGCGGCGGCTGGCGATGGTGCAGTCGCCTTCGGTGAAGGGAGTGGCGGTTAGCGGACGAGATTTCAGGAGGAACATGCCCTCGAGCGGGAGGGCGTAGGTTACGTCAAGGACATAAACTTCGACCGGCTTTCCCACCGGCAAAGTAAAAGTGATTTCCACACCTTTCGCGGGCATCGCATAAAAATCATAGGAATACCAACCGTTCTGATATTGGCGAAATTTTTCAGTTTGCTGTTGCACCGGCTCGTCTGCTGCTTGCACGGAGTCTATGCGGGATGTGGGCGGAAACATGACGAGGGCTTCGGAGGCGCCGCGCTCGGAGCGAAGCAGAGTGCGATAGCGGCGTTTTGCGGGAAGCTCTGTGGATTCCAGAATTGTGAAGGTCGGTGGGGCGAGTTCGACGTGGGGGGCGGCGGCAAAAAATGCGGGGTCTGGGATCCACGGGAAGGCGCCGGATTCTTGTGCGCGGAAATTTGTGGCGAGGCGAATGGGTTCGGGTAGGTGGCCGGAGGCGGGATAGACGACCCATTGCGAATTGCCGGAGTCCGCTTCTTGAACGTATTGCATGTTGACGTGCTCGGGAGATTTTGCGGAAAACGCGGGGACGACGATGGCGCCGAAGGACGCGAGCAACATGGTGGCGCCAGCGAGCCAAGGCAGCGCAACGAGTGAGAGGCCGCGGGCGCGTTGCACATCGGCGAAGAGCGGAGCGAGCGGGCTGAGCAACACGCCGACCAAAATGGCGATTACGGGCAACGCGCGGCCGCCAAAACCTTGATAGAGCATTAGCGCGAGGGGAAAGCCGACAATCGCGGAAACGGCCAGCGGGACGATAGACGCGAGAGACGAAGATTTCGGGTGAACGATCAGCAGCAATCCGGCGAGAGCTGCGGCGCAGGTGGCGGCGAGGAAGATGTAGCTGATGCCAGGCATTCGCGCGGCGAGGGTGAGGGAGAGTACGGCCCACCAACTCCAGCCGCCGGACCACAGGCCGAAAAATCCAGCGCAGGAGGCAAAGCGCAGCGCGGTGAAAGAGAGCAGCGCGATCGCGAGAGACCAGAACGCGGCTTGCGCGGGAGTAGGATGCGCCGTCCAGAGGACGGGCATGGCGCCGGCTTTGCGCAAGATGTAGCTCAGAAGAAACGCGAAAATGGCGACGGTGAGAATGCAGACAGGCCACGCAAGAAATCCTCCGAGGAATTCCGAAGCGGTGAGGCGCTTTTTGTAGAACAGCCAGGCGATTTCCAGCAGCAAAAGAAACGCGGCGGACAGGGCGATCGCGACAGTGCGAGCGGCGGGCCAACGCATGGTCCAACTGCCGAGAAGCGCGAAATAGACAGCTTCGGATTTCGGAGGATTGGAAATGTCGGAGTTGGCCAAGGCTTGGAGAGAACTGAGGGCGTTATCGCCATGATGCTGCAGCGTGGCGGGGTCGGCATTTTCGAGATTATCGAGCGGCGTGTGGTGGTGTACGACGTCGCGAATGTTGGCGAAGTTGAGGCCTTGGTATCCGGCGGCTTTGAAGACGGTGAAATCGGTGTCATTGGGGAACTGTTTGTAGGCGGTATAAAAAATAGAGCTGGTGACGGGATGCGCGGCGTGTTGCGCGAAGAGGCGCACGGCCCACTCGTTGGCGTCACCGGTTTCGAACATGAGGCTGGGGCCGGAGGTGCCGCGACTGTCAATGTTGACGACGGCGCGAACTTCTTTGGCCCAAGGATGTTGATTGACGAAAACGCGCGCGCCGAGCGAGCCGGCTTCTTCTCCGTCGTCGATCAGGAAGAGGATGGAGTGACGCGGGTGCGGGAGCGATTTGCAGATGCGCGCGATTTCGAGAGCGGTGGCGGCGCCGGCGCCATCGTCGAAAGCTCCGGGACCGGCGGGAACGGAATCGTAATGCGCGGCTAGCAGAACGGCGGGGCCTGCTGGCTCTGTGCCCTCAAGACGCGCCAGGACATTTTGGACTGTGCCGCAGTTGCCTTCTTCATCGCAGGCAAAGCCGGTTTGTACCGTTGGCAAGTATCCCGCGTTTGAGAATTCATCGAGGACGCGGGTGCGGACTACATCATTTTGCGCGCTGCCGGTGGGATGCGGGACGCCGTCGCCGACGAGGCGATTGAGAATTTCGCGCGCGCGGGTGGCGGAAAATTCCGTGGAGGCGGCGCTGGCGGGCTTGGGCAAGGGCGGGCGCAAACCTTCGAAAGAAAGAAAAAAGATAGCTGCGATAATGAGTAGTACGGCGAACGCGTGATTGGAAGTAGGTCCGGGATCCTGAGGCAAGCGCGCCTCCTGCTGGCAGGATGCTAAGTTGAGGATGGTTGTAAGTCAATGAAGAAGAAAGTGTTGAGTGATGAGTGATGAGTGGCTTGTCATGGGTGATTGGCGGCTTGGGGAAAGAAGCACGGGCTAGTGGCGAGCGGTTACTGCCTAAAATAGCTTCGGGACTGGGCGTACTTCTGGGTGGAGACGTTTTGCGAGTGAGCACTACAGGATGTGCAGAATCTGGAAAAGTGGCCTTTACACTGATCGCGGCGCATGCTACTTTTTATTCCCGTAACCGCCGTCCCGGAAGCGCCAGGCGGAAGGGCCCTTGATTATTGACCCTCCAGCGTTTGTGTCTCGAAAAACCTCCGAAATAAGATTGATCAATTGAAGCTCCTTCAGCCATGGAGGCAGGGGGAGTAAAGTGTGCGAGGAAACTGGTGCTGAAACTACGCAAGGTTGAATTATTTGGGTTTAAGTCCTTCTGCGAGAAGACTCCGATCACTTTTAGTGGCACGGGGATCACTTGCATCGTAGGGCCGAACGGGTGCGGGAAGTCGAACGTGGTGGACGCGATCTCCTGGGTGCTGGGGGAGCAGAGCCACCGAATGCTGCGCGCGGAGCGCATGTCCGACTGCATTTTCAATGGGACGGCGAAGCGGCCGCCGATGGGGCTGTCTGAGGTGATGCTGACCTTGGTGGACCCGGAATTGACGAACGCGGTGGCGGCGGTAATGGACGCACCAGACGCCCAAGCGCCGGCGGTGGTGGTGGAAGCGTCGGGTCCTGTGATTGTGGAGGACCAGCCGCAGCCGGAAACAAAAATTGTGGATGGATTTATTGAGATGGCTGAGGGGGAGACCGCTGCCCCAGGAGCAATTTCTCTTGAGCCCGCTGAGAAGGAAAAGCCCTGGAAGAAGCGCGGCGCGGAAAAACAGGCGATTGCGATGAAGGCGGGCGAGATTGTGGTGGGGCGTCGGCTTTATCGTTCCGGGCAGAGCGAATATTTGATCAATGGCCGCGTGGCACGATTGCGCGACGTGCAAGAACTTTTCATGGGCATGGGATTGGGCCCGGACAGCTACGCGATCATCGAGCAGGGACGCATCGGGCAGATTCTGAATTCGAAGCCGATGGACCGGCGGGCGATTATTGAAGAAGCCGCGGGCATCACGATGTACAAAACGAAGCGGCGATTGGCGGAAGCGAAGCTGGAAGCGTCGAAGGTAAATCTTTCGCGCGTGCACGACATTCTGGTGGAAGTGGAAAAGCAGCTGGCTTCGCTGAAGCGGCAGGCATCGAAGGCGCGGCGTTTTGCGGAACTGCGCGACCAGATGCGCGGATTGCTGCGAAGCGTGTTGGCCAGCAAGGCCGAGCACCTAGATCAGGAGGCGGTGCGGCTGGAAAAATTGCTGCGCGAGATGGATACAGCGGAAGAGGGCGAGGCGCGTTCGGTACGCGAGCTGGAAAGCGAGCAGGAACGATTGAGCGCGCGGACTTACGAGCTGGACGCGGAGTTGCGGCAAATTCAAAATTTGCTGGGGCAGACGGCGCTGGATCTGGATCGCGCGGAAAATCGGATCACTTTCAATCGCGAGCAGACGGCGCAGATTGATGCGCGGGCGGCGCGGCTGGTGGTGGAGACGGAAGTGGCGGAGCGGCAAGTGGGTGATATGACCACGCGCATGACGGCGCATCGCGACGCCGTGGCGGCGTTGCGTGAGCAGACGGCCAGCGTGGAAGCTTCGTTGCGCGAAACGACGGAGCAATCTTCGGCGAGCATGATCGAGCAGCAACAGCTGGACGCGCGCATGGAAGAATTGCGGCAGATTGCTAGGCGACTGGTGGAGGAGTCGGCGCGGGAGCAGGCGGAATCGGTGCAGGCGGAAGAGGCGGCGGCGCGGCACACGGCTGCGGAAGAGCAGCGGACGGCGGCGATGCGCGCGGTGGAAAGTGAATGCAGTGCGCTGGCTGGGAAAGTTACCGCGGCGGAAGAGACATTTACTTTGGCGGAGGGGAGCGCGCTGCAATTGGGCGCGATGGTGCGCGAGACGCAGGCGCGGCTGCTGGAATTGCGCCGGGAGCAACAGGACACCGGGCAACAACTGGAGCGTATGCGCGAGGGGCTTTCGGCAGAACGCGCGCGGCACGCTTCGATCGAGCAGATTTTGAGCGAGCGGGCATATACGGCGGACGCGGTGCAGAAACTTTTCAACGTCAGCCGCGAGCGCAGTGCTGATACCGCGGGCGGCGCATTCCGCGCGGTGGGGTTGCTGGCGGACTACACCGAGGTGCAGGAAAAGTACGAGGGCGCGATCGAACAATTTTTGCGCGATGAGTTGGAGTATGTGGTGGTGGAATCGTTCGATCAGGCACGCGCGGGGATTTCGCTGCTGCGCGACGAAATGGGTGGACGCGCGACGTTCTTTGTCGACTCGCTGAACAAATTGAATCTGGCTGCGCCGGAAGCGGATGCTTCCCTGCCCATGCCGGACGGAGTGCTGGGGCGGCTGGACCGGCTGGTGGAATTCCGCGAACCGCTGGGACCGGCGGCGAAATATTTTCTGACGAAATTGCGGACGGCTTACGTGGTGGAGAGCGCGGCGCTGGCCGAGCGGATGGCGCACGATAATCCGCACAGCTATTTTCTGACTCCTGAAGGAACCTGTTATCACGGTCGTATGGTTTCCGGCGGACGCGCGGGAGAAGCGGGGCCGCTGGCGTTGAAGCGCGAACTGCGGCAGCACGAAGCGGAAGCAATGCGGCTGGAACGGACAGTGAACGAGCAACAGACGGAAATGACGCGGATCGAGATGGCCATTGCGAGCGGTGAGGAGCAGGTGGCGTCTGCGATTGCTCGGCAGATGGAAGCGGAAAAATCTTTGGTGGCGGCGACGCACCAGCGGGATCAGGCGCGGTCTGAATTGCGGCGGGTCGAGCAGCAATTCGCGACGGAACGCGACGAAATTGCGCGGCTACATGCGGACGCGGAGGCGGCGCGGCTGCGGGCGGCGGATGCGCGGCGCGAACATTTGGCGGCCGTGCAATCGCGTGAGGCGGCGGAAGCGGAGAACGCGCAAGTTTCCGGTCGGCTGGGGCGTTTGCGGCGGGATTTCCAGGCGTTGCAGGAGCAGGTGGTGGCGCGGCGCGAAGAATTAGCGACGATATCCGAACGACTGTCGAGCGCAGAGTCAGCCGAGCAGCATTTGATTGCGGAATTGGCTTCGGTGGGCGAGCGGATGGCTTCGTTGCAGCAGCAGAGCGTGGGGATGGTGGTCGAGAAAACGGAACTCGAAAGTTCCTGCGAGCAGCTGGGAATGCAAGTTGAGGAATTGCGCAGGGAAAAGGCGCGGCTGGAAGAATTGAAGGCGGCGCTGGAAACGGAGTGGGAAGGGGCGCGCAGCCGGGCAGCGCAGCTCGATGAGACGGTGCGCGGCAAGCGTCAATCGCTGGATGAATTGCGCGCGGAACGCAACCAGCGGCAAATCGAGAAGGCGCGTAATGATGCGGATCGGGATTATCTGCGGCAGACGTGCATGGCGGAATTGAACGCGCAGCCGGAAGAATTGATGGCGCAGGAAGCGCAGCTGCTGGCGGGAGAAGAACTGATCGCGGCGGAAACGAACTACAACGAGATGAAGGCGCGCGTTGATGCGATGGGCCCAGTGAACATGATGGCGCTGGAAGAATTCAAGGAGTGTGAAGAGCGCGATACTTTCTTGCGGCGGGAGCGGGATGATCTGGTGTCGTCCATACAGAACACACAGCTGACGATTAACGAATTGGATCAAGTTTCGCGACAGAAATTCGAAGAGGCGTTTAATTTTATCAACGCGCATTTCGCGATTGCGTTCCAGTCGCTCTTTGGCGGCGGGCACGGGGAAATGCGGTTGGGCGAGCCGGACAGCTCGGGCGAGGCGGGGATTGATATCGTGGCGCAGCCCCCTGGCAAGCGGCTACAGAATATTTTGCTGCTATCGGGCGGAGAGAAAGCGCTAACGGCTTTGGCGCTGTTGATTGCGGTGTTCAAGTATCAGCCCAGCCCGTTCTGCATTTTGGACGAAGTGGACGCGCCGCTGGATGAAGCGAATGTGGGTCGATTTAACAAGATGCTGGCGGATATGTGCGGGCAGACGCAGTTCATTGTGGTGACGCACAATCGCAAGACGATGGAGATGGGGTCCGTGATGTACGGTGTGACGATGCAGGAGCCGGGCGTTTCGAAATTGGTTTCTGTGAAGTGGGAAGAGAGCGCGGCGGCGGTGGCGCCGAAGAGCGCGAGCAATGCGGCTTGAGGTAGGCGCACGAGATTTCTTGAAGCGATTACTTCAGGAGCATTTCCTCACGCGAAAACTCGGTGGTGCTTAGCTAGCGGACGGCGCCGTGTGCGACGAGATAATCAATAGTCGGCTGAAATGAGCGGGCCGTTTCCGATGCGCCCTTTGAATATTCCTTCTTGCGGTTTTCGGCGATGGTGAGCGCGGTATCGCCGTGCGTGTTGCGAATATTCACGTCCACTTTAGCGTTGACGAGCAGTTGCACGGTTTCAAGGTTGGCCAGGCATGCCGCATTCATCAGCATCGTGTGATCAGCGCCGCTGACGGCATTCGGATCGGCGCCCTTATCGAGAAACAACTCTACGATTTGGGGACTTTGAACACCCGCAGCGGTGGCGGGACTTTCTTCGGTATCCGGGTCTTCAATTTTCCAATCGGCTCCGGAATCCAGAAGAGCGCGGGTGTCTTCCACGCGATCCCCGCGTACGGCGCGCATCGGGAAGACGCCATGGCGTTCATTCATGTCAGCGCCGTTTGTTGCAAGAATGTTCACAATTTCGGCGGCGTCCCAATCAATTGCGTCTTCCATGATCTGCGGCATGTGTTGGGGAACGCTCCAGCCGTGTGCGACCTGGAAACGCAATTCGCCGGGATCGAAAACGACCCAGCGCCAAACTTTGGCGGCCGATTCGGCCTCAGCCATTAACTGGCCGACAATCGGCGGCGCGCCACAGGTGCCGACGGACTTATCGTGGCCGTCGAGCCGAATGCGCAGGGAACCTTCAGAGCAATCAACCGACAAACAGGGCCCGTTCGCGTAGGAGCCGGGCAGATCGAAAAAATTCAAGGCGCGGACGCGTGTTGCAAGTTGATCGATGGCGTCCTGGGAGATGCGGGAGTGCCGCTTCCCTTTCCAGTGGACTTTGTCGTATCCAACATAGTCCACACGGCCATTACCAAGAACGCTTACCTTATAAGCGAGACTGGGAAAGAAGCCGATCCTGCTATCCACTTCGATTTCAAAAGAGGAGAAGCTCTTCGGATCGTGCGCGGCGAACGCGGTCAGTGGAGAGCTGAGCGCAGCGCAAAGCGCAATCACAAGGAAACGCGGGATTAAGCGAATCGTGAGACTTGAACGCACCTGGGTAGACTCCATTAAATAAAATTGTGTGTCATCAGAGAGCGCGTGCCACAACTTTCGGTGGAGGCGGTGCGAGTTAAGTAACAGGAGCACGAGCGCGAAACTGCAAGGACTGCATATATGCGTGGGAGCGACGTCGCGCTGGACGTAGCGTGGACGGCTGCCGACAAGCTACTTCATGACGAAGGCACTTGGCGGAGGCTGACCCCTGCGAGGTTTTCTTAACGGTTGACATGGCTGGTCGCTGCGCTAGAATGTGCGGCGCTGCATCGAGGAACATCACTTGGCATCCCCACAAATGACACCCGTAATATCGCAGACGAATTTTCCGGGATTGAAGCTACGCGGGCGCGGCAAGGTTCGCGACATATATGAGGTTGGCGAAAAGTTGCTGATTGTGGCGACGGATCGCCTGTCGGCGTTTGACGTGGTGTTGCCGACGCCGATTCCGGACAAGGGGAAGGTGTTGACGCAGCTTTCGCTTTTCTGGTTTGAAAAGCTGGCGAGGCTGGTGCCCCACCATATTATTTTGGCGAAGGATTTTGGTGGCGAATTGGCACCGTACGCCGACGCACTCGCGGGGCGCGCGATGCTGGTGCGCAAGACCGAGCCGGCGCCGATTGAATGCGTGGTGCGCGGATACATTTCGGGATCGGGGTGGAAGGATTATCAGAAGACGGGAGCAATTTGCGGGATTAAGCTGCCCGCGGGGATGCGCGAGTCTGACCGGTTGCCGGAGCCGATCTTCACGCCTTCGACGAAAGCGACGACCGGACACGACGAAAACATTTCGTTCGAGCAGACGGTGGAGACGGTAGGACGGCCTCTCGCGGAGAAATTGCGCGACACTAGTCTCGCGATTTATCGTAGCGCGGTGGAACATGCGGCGAGCCGCGGGATTATTATCGCGGACACGAAATTCGAATTTGGATTGATTGGCGACGAATTGATATGGATTGACGAGGCGCTGACGCCAGATTCTTCGCGCTTCTGGCCGGCGGATGAATATGTGCCGGGGCGCACGCAGCCTTCTTTCGATAAGCAGTACGTGCGCGATTATCTGGAAAAGATTGGATGGAACAAGCAAGCTCCGGGTCCGGCGCTTCCCGCCGACGTGGTGGCGGCCACACAGGGGAAATACCGGGAAGCCTACCAGCGAATTACCGGCCACGAATTAGACTAAAAGAAATTGCAACGGGCAGCGGGCGCGACGGTTGGTGCGTTGCGACGCTGGCGCGTGGCGTTTTTTTATTGGCGATTCTGCCATTGCTCATGCGGAGCGTGTCATCGTGAAAGAACAACTGGAATCTCTCATTGGCATGATGGTGGAGCGCGGGATTCTGCTGGAAGAGGCGGTGACGGAGTTCGAGAAGAAATTTATCAAGCGGGTGTTGGAGCGGCAGGATGGGAATCAGTCGCGAGCGGCGAAGGTGCTGGGGATTCACCGGAATACTTTGAGCAGGAAAGTGGGGGAGTATAAGTTGGATCATGCGGGTGGGCATAAGCGGGGGTAGCGGTTCGTGCGAACGTAACTGAAGCGTATTTCGATATAAAAGAAAATGGCCGGGCATTTGTGCACCGGCCATTTTTTATGGATGCTTGTATGCGTTTATTACTGCTTGGGAGGCACTTTGTGATGCTTGCCAGGCTCGGCCTTTTCAGGTATCGCCGTAGGGTCTACCTTCACCTGATCCCAATGGAGCACCAAGGGTGAGGGATCGTAACTGACAATGGCGCCGGAAAATAGTATCCCGTCATCCTTGGCCAAACGAGCGACGTCGGGCTGGGGAATTACCTGTGCTGCGTTGGGCGTGCCAGCAGGTGGTGCAGCGGTCCAGACCTTTACGTCCATATTCGCGGTGGTTGCTTTTTGCAATTCTTCCTCGCTCGCGCTGAAGAAGACCATGAAGTCGACATGTCCTTCACCCTGCTTGACCTCGATAATTTTACCGGCCACGTTGGGAAATTGAGCTCCACAGAGAGCTAGCCAAGTGAGTTTCGCCTTGTCGCCGCCCGCAGTTAGATCGTTGAAAACGGTAAGTATCGTGCTGGCTCCTGCGATTTTCTGAAGATCGGCCACAGAGGGAATCGTATAGGTTGATGGCCGATCGCCGGTGGTGCCGGCGAGGGTAAGCAACTCGTTCAATTGCTGATCGGCCAGAGTCTCGCACTGGGGCTGTTCGTAGTTAATGATTTGCTTCCGCAAATAATCTTTGATCTGCGCATCGCCTTGTATTTTCAGATTGATCGATCTCGCCAAATACCAAAACCCGTCCAAGGATTGCGGCGGTGTCTCGGAAAGGTAGGCAACACCGAGACGATAGGCGCTAACGGCATCCTTAGGATCGTCGGCAAGCGCTGTCTTAAACGCGTCGATCGCCGTAGGGAAGTCCTTCAACTGCAAATCCGCAAATCCCGCGGCGGCATCAAAAAGCGCGATTCCCGGCTTTTTCTGCTCTGCGAACTGGTCGTCAGTTAATTTTGAATCGGCGGGTTTAGGATATTTCTGGAGGAGATCCGCGCCTTGCTTTGCCGCGTCTCGCTCCTTGACGAGTTGATCGTGTGCGTCGGGTGCCTTGGCGTTGAACACGAACGGAAACACCTGGACGCGATTGGAAAATGCCGACAGTCGCGCGCCCAGATCGGCTGCATCTCCCAATCCGGTGAGTTTGTCGATGTATTCGATGGTCTTGGGATAATTCTTCAGTTGAAGATACGTCTGGTAATAGAGTGCGAAGACATACTGGTTCAGCGTCGAGCTCGGGAATTTTGCGGCGAAGTCGTCGAGCAACTTGAGCCTTGCCTGAGGGTCCTTCTCGGCATTAGCCGCCTGGAACGCGTTGTACTCCGGAATGGTGTAGGAGGTTTTTGCCTGGTCTTGCTGGAGGCCCCGTGCAGCAGCTGGTCGCGCAGGAAAACAAAACAGAATAAGAGCAGTGAATAGAATTCCCTTCGTAGCAAAGCGCATTCGTATCATCTCTTCCCTGCCTCCTGGACCAGTTTTAGTACGGATGAACAGTATCGCCTAGGGTCACAACCCCTGAAGGACAACGAGCTAAACGAAACCGGGATTATAGGGAAACCCACGCATGCGTGCAAGGTGAATCCACCTTGCGGAGCCGAATCGCGTCCCAGTTCCAGCCGGGTGAATGTTCTCATGTGAATGATAAGATGGCAAATGGAAGAGAATTGTCGCCTCGCTGGAGGGCTGCGTGTGAGTAATGGAAAACCGTTGGAAGGAAAGGTGGCGATTATTACGGGAGCGAGCCGAGGGATTGGTTTGGCAGTAGCGCACCGGTTGGGAACACTGGGCGCGAAAGTGAGTTTGTGCGCGCGCGACGCGGGGAAGCTGAAGAGCGCGGCGGATGAGCTGCGTCCTGTGGCAGCCGACGTGTTTAGTGCTGCGGTGGATGTGACGCATGGCGACCAAATTGTGGCCTTTGTGCAAAACACCGAGAAATCGCTAGGCCCGGTGGACATTCTGGTGAACAACGCGGGGATCGGATATTTCGGCCCGACGCACGAAGCCACGGAAGCGAATTGGGACAGTGTGTTAGACACCAATTTGAAGTCGGTGTTCTTGGCGAGCAAGGCGGTGGCGCCGGGAATGATTGCGCGCCGCGGCGGGCACATCATCAATATTGCGTCACTGGCGGGGAAGAATGCGTTTGCGGGGGGCGGGATTTATTGCGCGTCGAAATGGGGGCTGCTGGGATTGACGGAGTGCATGGCCGAGGATTTGCGGGGGTATGGGATACGAGTGAGCGCGGTTTGTCCCGGGAGCGTGGCTACGGATTTTTCGCCGCATGGAAAGAAGGACATCAGCAAGATGTTGCAGGCAGAGGATATAGCCCATGTGGTGGAGATGATTGTTGCGCAGCCGGCGCAGAGTTTTATAAGTGAGGTCTTGTTGAGGCCTACGCAGAAGCCGTAGTGAGCGATTGGTGAGCCACCCCTAGAAGCGCAAGAGCAAACCAAACCGAAGAGCCGCACGGTCCCGGTTCACGGGACCGGTCGCTACATAGTTAACGACAAGGCTTGTGTTTTGAGGGTTTTACGCGAGGCCTGAATCTTTTGGGTTGAGGGCGCATCGAATCGTTCAAGCTTAAATGATTTGAGCTCGAAACAATATGCCTACACACTTCCAAGGCGATGCGGAGACGGTAAGAGCGTTGAGCGCGTACATCAATTTGGTGCGCGCTTCGGATTCGACGATGGCTAAGACTACGGCTCATCTGGAGGGGTTGGGAGTTACTCCGGGTCAATTCGCGGTGCTGGAAGCGCTGCTGCACCTGGGTCCGATGTGCCAGCACACGCTGGGCAAGAAACTTTTGCGCAGCGGCGGGAACGTGACGCTGGTGGTGGACAACCTGGAGCGGCACGGATGGGTGCGGCGGGAACGGCAGGTTGAAGATCGCCGCATGATTCAAATCCATCTGACACCGAAAGGGCGGCGGTTGATCATGCGCGTGTTTCCAGAGCACGCGAAAACGGTGGCGAGAGTAATGAGCCAATTGAGCGCCGCGGAGCAGGAACAATTGCGCAAGATTGCGCGCAAGCTGGGCCGGGGCGCGGATGAATTGTGCACGGAACGACTAAAGAGGGAGAAAGAAAATGATCACAATCAGACCGAGTAACGAACGCGGCCACAATAAGATTTCGTGGCTGGATTCACGATTCTCATTTTCGTTCGATCAGTACTACGATCCGAAGTTCATGGAATTCCGTTCGCTGCGCGTATTGAACGAAGACGTGGTGGCGCCGGGGCAGGGTTTCGGGATGCACCCGCATCGCGACATGGAAATCCTGACGTGGATTTTGGATGGAGCGATCGAGCATCGCGACAGCATGGGCACGGGCGCGGTAATACGTCCTGGAGAATTGCAGCACATGACGGCTGGGACCGGAGTTGTGCACAGCGAATTCAATCCTTCGCCGAAGGATCCGACGCATCTGCTGCAGATATGGATTACGCCGGATCGGAAGAACCTGAAGCCGGCGTACGAGCAATTGGCATTCCCGGACAAAGACTTGCGCGGCAAGTTTCATCATGTGGCCGGGCCGGAAGCTCCGGTGTCGATTCAGCAGGACGCGGATCTTTTTATTACGCGGCTCGATAAGGGCCAGGAAACCAAGCATGCTCTGAAGGCAGGGCGCCATGCGTGGGTACAACTGGCGAAGGGCTCGGTGAAATTGAACGACGTGGAATTGAAAGCGGGCGACGGGGCTGCGATTTCCAAGGAAGACGAAGTGCGGGTGGAAGCTAAGGAAGCATCGGAAGTGCTGTTGTTTGATCTGGCGTAAAAATTAAATTCGGAAAGGAGATATGCGGATGACTTCAACGAACGATATAACCACGTTGGCGGGGCGGATTCTGATCGCGGTGATATTCCTGATCAGCGGATTTTTCAAGGTGGGCGCCTACGCGCAAATCGTGGGGTATGCGACGGCGGTGCACTTGCCCGCGCCCGGCGTGGCGATTGCCGCGGCGGCTGCTGTGGAACTGGCTTGCGGGCTAGCGATATTGGCGGGTTTTAAGACACGGGCCGCGGCTTGGCTGCTGTTTCTGTACCTGATCCCGGTGAGCTACATTTTTCACAACTTCTGGGCGGTGCAGGGGCAGGAGCAGCAGACACAGATGGTGAACTTTTTGAAGAATATGGCGATCATGGGCGGGTTGTTGGTGCTTTCTGTGAATGGAGCTGGGGCTTATTCGGCGGATGCCAAGTTGGCGAAGAAAGGCTGAAGCGGCGGCATTTGTAGTGGCGGTTCCGCTTTGGGGAACCGCCGTCGGCTGTCGCCACCAATCGGTCTAGATTTGCAAACGTCATTCCAAAGGAGGAATTATGAGTGCATTGAAAAAGACAGCTACTACCAGCGCGCCGATTCACAGTTTGATTAGCGAGCGATGGAGCCCACGGGCGTTTGCGGAACGCGCGGTGGAGCCGGAGAAACTGCGAAGCTTGTTTGAGGCGGCGCGTTGGGCAGCGTCTTCTTATAACGGGCAGCCTTGGCATTTTATCGTGGCGACGAAGCATGATCCGGAAAACTACAAAAAAGTGCTGGAATGTTTCGTCGAGTTCAACCAAGGCTGGGCGAAGAGTGCGCCGGTGCTGGCAGTGAGCGTGGCGAAATTGAAATTCGAGCATAACGGCGAGAAGAATTCGCACGCGTTTTATGATGTGGGACAGGCGACGGCAACTCTGGCGCTACAGGCGGAGGCGGTGGGGCTGGCGGTGCATCAGATGGCTGGGATTTTGCCGGAGAAGGCGCGGGAAGTTTTCGTGATTCCTGAGGGGTATGAGGCGGTGGCGGGAATTGCGATTGGATACCCGGGCGAGGCGCATACTTTGCCGGATCACTTGAAGGCGCCGGAATTGGCGCCGCGGGAGAGGAAGGGGCTGGATTCGTTTGTGTTCACCGGTAAGTGGGGGAAGGTTTCGCCGATTGTTAGCGGCAAATCCTGAGGCCGATGCGCGGGGCTACGACTAGCCCCGCGCGTGCGGATTTCTGACAGTTAGATTTTTGGCAGGACGATTCCCTGCTGGGATTGGTATTTACCTTTTTTGTCTTTGTAGGAAACTTCGCACTGCTCGTCGGATTCGAAGAAGATGACCTGGCAGAGGCCTTCGTTGCCGTAGATTTTGGCGGGCAGCGGAGTGGTGTTGCTGATTTCCAGGGTGACGAAGCCTTCCCATTCGGGTTCGAAAGGCGTGACGTTGACGATGATGCCGCAGCGCGCGTAGGTGGATTTGCCGACGCAGAGGGTTAGCACGTTGCGCGGAATGCGGAAATATTCGACAGAGCGGCCGAGTGCGAAGGAATTGGGCGGGACGATGCAGACGTCGCCCGTGAATTCGACGAACGATTTTGGATCGAAGTGCTTGGGGTCCACGATCGTGGAATTCACGTTGGTGAAGATGCGGAATTCATTGGCGACGCGCATGTCGTAGCCGTAGGAAGAGACGCCGTAGCTGATGACGCCGTCGCGGACCTGGCGGTCTTCGTAGGGCTCGATCATTTTGTGTTCTTGCGCCATTTTGCGAATCCATTTATCTGACTTCACAGACATTATTGCCTCCGGGAATCCTGGTTGATCGTTCCGCGATAATTGTTGCGCGACGTGATTACGTTGGCGCGGCAAAGGAGTCGGGCAGTGTATTACAGGGGACGGCGCTTGACAACCTGCAACCCCCTGTCTAGCATAGGTTTCCGCCCTGCGGGAGGAACGTGTGATCAAGCTCGACATCGTAAACGCAATCGTACAGAAGACTAATATTACTCGAACGAAGGCCGAGCAGGCGGTGGAAACCGTCTTCGAGGCGATGAAGAACGCGCTGGGCCGCGGCGAACGGATTGAGCTGCGGCGCTTTGGTGTGTTCAATGTGAAGCCGCGAAAGACGGGCATCGGCCGCAATCCGCGCACTGGGCAACAGGTGAGCATCCCTCCCGGCAAAGCGGTGCGCTTCAAGCCCGGCAAAGAATTGCAGTCGCTGCCGGCGACTGCGGCAGCGCCGAAACCCTGAACTGCCTGCGGCTTTTGAGCCGCGCAGCGCGCTAGCCGTTTTTCGCGCTGGGGCATCCAACCTTCATGGGCAACAGCACCGGCAACGGGCATGGCCGCGTCCCACTGGAAATTCTCGACCGAAACTATCCGGAGATTATTGATTTGCCGCCGCCGCGGATGCGCGCGCTGCGGCGGCGGCCGATTTGGCCTGCGATTGTTTTTTTCTGTTTCACTTTGCTGATGACGCTTTCGGCGGGGGCGCTGATTGCGGATTCGTTTGCGGCAAATGTCGAGCCGTTTTCGGGGAACGAAAGTCTCTTCGCGATACCGCTGCTCCCGTTTCAACATCCCACGATGCTGCTGCTGGGGATTCCGTTTTCGCTGACGCTGCTGGGATTTTTTATGGCGCACGAGATGGGACATTATCTGGCGTGCAAGTATTACGGAATTGAGTGTAGTTACCCGTTTTTCCTGCCTTCGCCCTTCCCGTTCGGCACGTTTGGCGCGGTGATACTGATTCGCGCGCCGTTTACGACGCGGCGGGCGCTTTTTGATATTGGGATCGCGGGTCCGATTGTGGGATTCATTGTGGCGGTCCCGCTGACCGCGTACGGAATTGCGATGTCGAAAGTGATTCCGGGCGTGCAAGACGATGGCGGGCTGATATTCGGATTTCCGGCACTGATGAAAATTTTTATGGCGATGTTTCATCCGGGGACTGATGCGAAGTCTTTATTGTTTCATCCCGTGGCACTGGCCGCGTGGATTGGGCTGCTCGCGACTGCTTTGAATCTGCTGCCGGTTTGGCAGCTGGATGGGGGGCACATCCTTTACAGTCTGGCGCCCGAGCGGCACCAACGGCTTTCGCTGGCTGCGGCGGTGGCGCTGGTGTTTATGGGCGTGGGCTACTGGCACGTATGGGCGTTCTGGGGAATTGTGCTGCTGATATTGTCGCTGCGATTTCCGCATCCGGCGCCGTTTGATCGGTGGGAAGCGCTGGACGCATCGCGAAAACTTTTGGCTTGCTTGGGGCTAATTATTTTTCTTCTGTGTTTCAGTTTGTGGCCTACGAATAACCTCTGGTAACGCAAATCCACAATTAGAAAAGGCTGGCGGGGTCTACGTCCACGATCACGGCGGTTTCGGGGATTTCTTTTTGGACGCAGAAGTCCAGGGCGCTACTCAGGGCTTGGGAGAGCGCGGAGCGTTGCGGGGATTTCAGGAGGAATTGGAAACGGTATTCCTGGCGGAGGCGGGCCAGCGGGGCGGGGGCGGGGCCTAGGATTTTTACGCCGCGATTTTCATACGGCACGAAATAGGCAGCCAGAGCGCGAGACCAGCGGATGGCATTTTCGATTTTTTTATCGCGCACCAGGATGCTGGCAAGGGCGGTGAAGGGTGGGTAGTGGAGCATGCGGCGGAAGTGGGCTTCTTTTTCGTAGAACGAGAGATAGTCTTGTTTCGCGGCGTGTTGGATTGCGTAGTGCTCGGGATAGTGCGTTTCGACCAGGACTTCGCCGGAAAGTTCGCCGCGGCCGGCGCGGCCTGCGACTTGTGTGAGCAATTGGAACGTGCGTTCGGCGGCGCGGAAATCGGGGCGTCCTAGGGCGAGATCGGCGGCGACTACTCCGACTAGAGTGACGCGCTGAAAATCGTGGCCTTTTGCGACCATTTGCGTGCCGACGAGGACGTCCACTTCCCCTTTTGCGAAGGCGCCAAGTACTTGTTGCAATTCGCGCTTGGTGCGGACGGTGTCGCGGTCGAGCCTTGCGATTTTTGCAGCCGGGAAAGTTTCGCGTAGATATTCTTCGACGCGCTCGGCGCCATCGCCGACGAAATACATGTATTCGGCGTGGCATTTCGGGCATTGCTTCGGCGGGCGCCGCGAGTAGCCGCAATAGTGACATTCGAGGCGCTGGCGATTTTTGTGATAGGTGAGCGCGATGCTGCAATTCTGGCATTGCACGAAAGCGCCGCAGCTGCGGCATAAAGATGACCAGGAATAGCCGCGGCGATTGATCAGGACCATCGCTTGAGTGTTTTCTTCGAGGCGCAGAGCGATGGCGGCGCGGAGAGATTCGGAAACGGGCGCGGTTTTGCGGGCGCGGCGAAATTCTTCGCGCAGGTCAACGATGCGGACATCGGCTAGCGGGCGATCGGCGACGCGAGCGGTAAGTTCGAGCAGGTGATATTTTCCGTCGCGCGCGTTGTGGTAGGTTTCGAGCGAAGGAGTGGCGGAGCCTAGCAGTGCTACGGCGCCTTCGAGGCGCGCGCGGTAGACGGCGGTGTCGCGGCCGTGATAGCGCGGAGTTTCCTCCTGCTTGTAGCTGGTTTCCTGCTCTTCGTCCACGATGATTAGACCGAGATTTTGGAGCGGCGCGAAGACGGCGGAGCGCGTGCCGACTACTACGCGGGCTTCGCCGTGACGTGCGCGCCACCACTCGCGGGCGCGGTCGCTATCGGGCAGCGCGCTGTGGAGGATGGCGACTTGTTCGCCGAAGCGGGCGCGGACGAGGCGGCCGACCCAGAGGGTTAGTGCGATTTCGGGAACTAAGACGATCGCGGTTTTGCCGCGGGAAAGGGCGGCTTCAATCGCGCCGAGATAGACTTCTGTTTTTCCGCTGCCGGTGACGCCGTGGAGAAGGGCTGCTGTGAATTTTTCTGAGACGAGCCAGCGCCAGATTTCGGCTAGGGCGTGTTTTTGTTCGTGATTTAGGACGTTTGTGGGCGGCGTGAAATCGGTGTCCCAGGGATCTTCTTCGGCGGTCAGGGGTTCTTCCCAAGTTTGCAGGCGGCCGGATTTTTCGAGGCGAGCGATTACGGCGCGGGAAACTTCGGGTTGTGCTAGCAGAAGATTCAGCGGGAGCGGACCTCGCGTGGCGGTGAGGACTTCGCGGATTTTTTCTTCGGTGGCGTCCGCGGGGGCGGCCTTGATGGCGTTGTTCCACGCTACGATTTTTTGCGTGCGCGTTTTGCGGCGGCGGGTGCTTTCGCGAGCAGCTAGATGACCGCGGCGGACGAATTTCTCTGCGGCGGTGGCGCCTCCGGGCAGACGGGCTACGCGCGTTTCGCTTAGCGCATGATCGGGTGCGTCGGCCTTTTCCTTTTCGAAGACGCGGAGAAATGTTAGTTCGCCGGCCTCTACGTCGGTGTTTTCTTCGTTGGTGGCGAGATCTTGGAGATAGGCGCGGCCTTCGGTGGTTAGCCAGTATTCTCGGTGGTGGCGCAGCTCGATTTCGGGCGGGAGCATGGCGCGGAAGGCTTCGCCGATGGGGGCCAGGTAGTAGCGGCTGATCCATTGGCCTAGTTCGATGAGCTTGGGCGGGAGTGCTGGGACGCGGTCGAGGAGCTCGGCGATTTCTTTGATGCGTTTGGCTTCGGGCGCGCGAGTGGAGGCTGCCAGGCCTACGCCGATCATGGCGCGATTGCGGAACGGAACCAGGACGCGGCGACCGACGAGTTCTTCGCCGTTGAATGTCGTCGGCACGGCGTAGGTGAACGCCGAGCGCAGTGGCACTGGGAGCGCGACTTCCAGGTAACGTTGGGTCATTGGATCAGTGGAATAGTGTAACAGCGTGCGCGAGCGACGATCACCTGGCGATGTGCGAGCTAAGCTATGGCAAGTTCGAGTCCGTCCGCAATATTTGCCGAAACGGCATATTCGATGTGCAGCACGCGCCTGGGCTTCACGGAGCGAGATTTTGATGAGGCGTGAACGATCAGCGGCCTCATGACCAAAATTCCGCCGCGTGGAACCAGACAATCGGCAACCGGGGTGCGAGCACTTAGTCCGCGGATGGCCTCTTCGCTCAGGACGCCCATCGTGTGCGTTCCGGGCAGGACACGCAAGGGACCGTTTTCAGAAGTAGAATCGTCGAGATGCAGTCGCAGAGCAGCTACGCGAGCAAGCGTGCTGGCTGGCGCGTGCGCGTAAATCACTCCATCCTTTACTGACCACGGCCCCCACTCCGGGA
Organism: uncultured Acidobacteriota bacterium; assembly: GCA_963747605.1. Lineage (GTDB taxonomy): Bacteria > Acidobacteriota > Terriglobia > Acidiferrales > UBA7541 > Palsa-295. Next base: position 61,051 of record CAVVGA010000002.1, read on the forward strand.
GTTCACGCCGTTCTTTCAGCGGCAGCGCTTTGTCTTGATGCCAGGCGACGAGCCAATTGGACGCGGGAGACTTGTCGAATAGCGTGGCCCTGAATGGAAATGGATTGCAGCCGAGAATTTCTTGGGCAATCGCTAGAAGCCGCGGATCGCGGGCGACGGCGAGGACTGCGGGATGTTTAAGCGCATGCCGCATTCCCGCGCGGCTCCGCCGTAGCGGATTGCGAGAGAGGCTTTCATCGAGCTGCTCGACATCGTTGCCGGTTAGGACTTCGGGAAGGATTGCGAAACCTCGCTTCTGTACTTCGACCAGTTGCATTGCTGACTCGCTCCGCGCTCGTAGCCATACTGAGATTGGATGCTTCAAATGCTGACCAGGACGATGCCGATGAAGATTAGGATTATGCCTAGCCATTGGGAACGTTCGAGGCGTTCGCGGAGGAAGATCCAGGCTAGTAGGACGGTGAAGGCGCCGTAGAGGGATGCCAGGACGCTGACGACGGAGACTTGGCCGGTGCTTAGGCCGGCGTTATTGGCGACGAATGCGGCGGTGTCGAGGATGCCTACGGCGAGGAGCAGCCACCAGACTTTGCCGCGGGGAAGCTTTAGAGTGTGGCCCGTGGGCGCGGCTGCGAGTGAGAGAGCGACGAGTGCCGTGAGGCGCATGACCCAGACGGAGACGGCGCTGCCTACTGCTGGGACTACGTGAAAACCCAGAAACCAGAACAGGACACCGAACCCTAGTGCGGCGCAGATGGCCCAGCCCACGCCGGTTGATAAATGGGCACGCGAGGTTTTGGTTTGGGTGTCGGTGTCGGTGTCGGTGTCGGTGTCGGTGTCGGTGTCGGATGCTGCGTCGGCTCGTGGCGCAATTTCTTCTGCTGGCGCGGAATTTTTTTGTGTGAAGGAAGTGGCGGCAAGGATTACGCCTAGAAGCGTGATGGCGAGTCCGGCGGCGCGGACTGCGTGGATGCGCTCGCCGCTTATTAGCGCTAGAGCGACGGTTAACGCTGGATAGCTGGAGGAGACGGGGCCGACGATGCTCAAGGTGCCGTGCTCGAAGGAATGATAGAGCGCTAGGGATGCGAGCATGTTTAGTACGCCCGCGGCTACGGCCATCGCCCACGGGTGCCAGCCTGGAGCGATGCCGTGCGATAAGCCCCCGGTGGATTTCAGGTACACACTGAGGGCGAGGAAGCCGAAAAATTGCATGAAGAACAGAGTGCGGTAGGCGCCGACCTGGCGCGAAGCGAAGCGGGCGGCGAAATCGGCGGCGCCCCAGGAGATGGCGCCGGTCAGTCCGAGGATTATGGCTAGCGAGACGTTCATGGCGCGGAAGGGCTAGCGTTTTTTGGGTTGCAGGCCGAGGACGGCCATTACCTTTTGCAGATCTTTCCAGACTTCGGGCTTGGCGGCGGGATTGCGGAGCAGGTAGGCGGGATGGTAGGTGGGCATTAGTTTTGTGCCGCGGAAGTCGAACCATTCGCCGCGGAGTTTGGAAATGCCTTGTGCTGTTTGCAGCAGGGTTTGCGCGGAGCAACTGCCTAGCGTGCAGATCACTTTGGGTTTGATCGTGTCAATCTGGCGCATTAAGAATGGGGAGCAGGTGGTGATTTCGTCTTTTTCCGGGAGGCGATTTTCCGGGGGGCGGCACTTTACTACGTTCGCGATGTAGACGTCTTCGCGTTGCAGGCCCATGGCTTTGATCATGTCGGTGAGAAGTTTGCCGGCGCGGCCGACGAAGGGTTCTCCGCTCAAATCTTCATCGCGGCCGGGGCCTTCGCCGACGAACATCAGGTCGGCGTTGGGATTGCCTGTGCCGAAGACGATTTTGGTGCGGCCTTTGTGAAGTTTGCAGCGGGTGCAATCGCCGATGTCTTCGCGGATGCGCGGGAGAGTGTCGCCTGCTATGCGCTCGATGGATTCGAAGAGCGATGGCGCGGTTGCGGGCAGGATTTTCGGGGCGGGCGCGGGGGGTGGAGTCTTCATCGCGGACGTGGCCGGCGATTTCTGTGGCGCAACATTAATAGGAGAAGAGGGCGCACCGCCGGGAGCTGCAGCGGCCATCATCGCGGGAATTGCGGCGGACGCGGCGCTGAATGTTGCGACGTTGTGCGATTCCACCGGTGCGGACGCGGCTTCTGCAATTGCGTGGAGCGGCGGGCGATCGCGATAGTAGGGTGCGAGGCCCAGATCTTCGCCGTAGCGCAGCCAGTCCTTCACTTGTTCTTCAAGTTGAGTTTCGCTGCGGGCACCCCCACTGGCGCGCTTGGCCGGATCCATGAATCCTCCATTTGAAGCCATCTTGTAGTTAATTTGCCACGATCGAAAGGCGGGGCTGAAGCCCCGCCCTTCCGCGCGAGGCATTACGAGATGGCTTCTTGAGAATGTACCGCTTGAGAATCTACTTGGATTGTTTCTGAATATCCAGTACCTGGTCGAGGATGCGATTGGCTACGTCGAATTTATTCAGTTGAGGGAGCGGACGTTCGCGGCCGTCGCGGAGAAAGAGGGTGACGATGTTGGTGTCGGTATCGAAGCCGGCGCCGGCCTGGGTGACGTCGTTGGCGACGATCATGTCGGCGGATTTACGCAGGAGCTTGCCGCGAGCGTTTTCTGCCACGTTGTTTGTTTCGGCGGCGAAGCCTACCAGGATGCGATTGAGTTTTTCGCGGCCGAGTTCCGCAAGAATATCGGGCGTAGGTTCGAGCTCCAGGGTGAAAGTGCCATCGCCGCGTTTGATTTTTTCATCTTGCGCGGCGGCTGGACGGTAATCGGAGACGGCGGCGGCCATAATGGCGACGTTGGCTTCGCGAGCGCGTGCGATGACGGAGCGATGCATTTGTTCTGTGGAGCGCACGGGAATCCAGTCCACGCCTTCGGGAATTTCCAGGTCGGTGGGGCCGCTGACTAGAATTACGCGCGCGCCGCGACGATGGGCTGCTTCAGCGAGAGCGTAACCCATTTTGCCGGAAGAGCGATTGGTGAGGAAACGGACTGGGTCAATGTCTTCGCAGGTGGGACCGGCGGTGACGAGAACCGTCTGTCCGGCGAAATCGTGGCGCAGGCCGAGGAGTTCGCGAACTTTATTGACGATGGATTCGGTTGCGGCCAGGCGGCCGGCGCCGGTCATGCCGCAGGCTAGATAGCCTTCATCGGGATCGACTACGTGAACGCCGCGGGCGCGCAGGATCGCGAGATTTTGCTGGGTTGCGGGATGCTCCCACATGTTGACGTTCATGGCGGGGGCGACGACCACCGAAGCTTTCGTGGCGAGATAAAGAGTGGAGAGAAAATCTTCGGCGATGCCGTTTGCGAATTTTCCGAGGACATCGGCGGTGGCTGGGGCTACGAGGAGCAGGTCAATGCGCTGAGCTACGGCTATGTGTTCGATGGCGCTTTCGACGTTGGCTGGGGTCGAGCCGGGTGTTGCGAAAATGTCGGTGATTACTTTTTGTCCGGTTAGCGCGGCGAAAGTTAGCGGGGTGATGAATTCCTGGGCGGCGCGGGTCATTACGACCTGGACGTCTAGTTTTTCGTTTTGCAGGCGGCGGACGAGTTCGGCGGCTTTGTAGGCCGCTACGCCGCCGGTTACGCCTAGGGCGATCTTCATGGAGTGCTTGCCCGCCTAAGGGATTGCTGCGTGATGCAAAGTCATCGGTGGTTGCCTTGCTGCCGATCGCGCACTGAAGTACGCCGCTACACCGGCCAGGTCATAACCAAAACCGGTACTTCAGCGGCTAAAGCCACGACCTACAAAGATTAATCCGTTTTCAAGAACGGGCCGAGTCCACCGTTACTTCTTCTTTTTCTCGTTAATGTCTTCGGCTTGTTCGTTGAGGTGCGGGGCATCGTATTCGAGCAGGCCCTTTTGCAGTTCTTCTTCGGCGATGCGCGTGGTTTTGCGCGACCGGGGGTTATCGACCATGGGGCGGCCGCCGATCAACAATTGCCGAGCGCGGCGCGCGACCACTACGACGTAGGCAAATTGGCTATCTGGTGCATCCTTGAGATGAGCCATGTGAAGATCAGCCTCCAAAAGACTTCAGGATTTCGCGAATTCGTGCTTCGTTCGGCGCCACCCGGCAACGCGAACCCAGAGCGATGGCTTGCACTTCTTTGCCCGCGCGCTGGAGGTCATCGTTGATGATGGCGAAATCATAGCTGCTGTAATTCAACATTTCCTGGCGGGCCCGTTCGAGCCGCCGGTGAATCTCGTCTTCGGAATCCTGCCCGCGCGCCCGAATGCGCCGTTCGAGTTCCGCGCGCGACGGAGGCAAAACAAAAACGGCCACCGCGCCCGGAAGTTTATGTTTCACCTGCAAAGCGCCCTGGACATCAATTTCCAGGACCAGATCTTTTTTCTCCGCCAGCGCTTTTTCCAGCCACTTGCGCGGAGTGCCGTACCAGTTCTTGCCGAACACCTGAGCGTATTCCAGGAATTCCCCGCGTTCGACCATCTGCTGGAACTCACCCTCAGTGACAAAATTGTACCACTTGCCATCGCTCTCCGTCTTGCGCGGCGACCTAGTGGTACACGAAACAGACAGCAGGGTGCCGGGGACCTCCAGAATCTTTTCCACCAGAGTGGATTTTCCGGAACCCGAAGGGCCGGAGACGATGAGCACGAGCGGGTCCGGTTGGCTCATTCGATGTTCTGCACTTGTTCGCGCAATTTTTCGATCTCGGATTTAATCTCGAGGCCGAGGCGCGTGATGTCCAGGCCTGTGGCGTCGTTGCCCGGCGTTTTGGAAAGTAGAGTGTTTGATTCGCGCTGCATTTCCTGAAGCAGGAAGTCGAGTTTCTTGCCGACGTCAGAAGCGCCGGAGAGCAGCGACTCAAATTGTTGCACGTGACTGCGCAGGCGCGCCAGTTCCTCGGAGACATCGCTGCGTTCGGCGGCGATGGAGGCTTCTTGAGCAAGACGCGCGGGATCGAGCGGAGCTTCGCCGAGCAATTCCTGCAAGCGGGCGGCGAGGCGCTTGGCAAAAGCGGGGCGCGCGCCTTCAGCGAGAGTTTCGAGTTGCGCGGTGAGTGCGGCGATGTGGCGCAGGCGCGCGGACATTTCCTCACGCAGATGACTGGCTTCCTGTTCGCGCATGCGATCGAGTTTATCGAGCGCTTCGTTGAGGCAGCGAGTAACGATGGATTCGAGGCGTTCGATTTCGCCTTCGACGGACGTAGCGGCCACGCCGATGACTCCGGGCAAGCGCAGGATGGAGGCGAGGTCTGGTTCGGTTTGAATGCCGAATTCTTTACGCAGCGAATTTACTGCTTTTAGGTACGCGGCGGCGACATCGTGATTCACGCCGACGGCGGCAGGACCGGCGAGTTCGTAGTGCAAAGTGAAATCGAGATGACCACGGCGCACTCGTTCGCGGAGAATTTGGCGGATGCGCGGTTCGAGCGGCTCGAATCCCTCGGGAATGCGCAGATGCAAATCCAGGAAGCGATGGTTCACAGCGCGGATGGTGACTCGCAGGCTCCCGCCGCTTTCGACGACTCGCGCTTGCGCGTAGCCCGTCATGGACTTCAGGCCGGTAGATTGCGGCTTGGGGGGATTCACGGAGATCGATTGTGAGCCGGTGCTAGTCATATCTACAAGGGTCCAGCCGCGCGCGACGCAGGTTCGGCATCGCGAAATTGCATTTCGTACAAACGAGCGTAGAGTCCGCGACGCTCAAGTAATTCCTCGTGAGTACCGCGCTCGCGAATTGTGCCCCCTTCGAGGACTGCAATCAAGTCCGCGCGGCGAATCGTGGAGAGGCGGTGAGCGATGACGAAAACGGTGCGGCCAGTCATGAGATTGTTGAGCGCGCTTTGCACGAGCATCTCGGATTCGGAGTCGAGTTCGGAAGTGGCTTCGTCGAGGATGAGGATGGGAGCGTCTTTGAGCAGGGCGCGCGCGATGGCGAGGCGCTGACGTTGGCCGCCGGATAGGCGCTGGCCGCGGTCGCCGATGAGAGTTTGATAGCCCTTGGGCATTTGCATGATGAAATCGTGGGCCATGGCAGCTTGGGCGGCGGCGAAGACTTTTTCTTCGGCAAGATCGGGACGACCGTAGCAGAGATTGCTCCAGATCGTGTCGTTGAAGAGGATGGTTTCTTGCGTGACGATGGCCATTTGGCCACGGAGCGAGCGCAGAGTGACACCGCGAAGGTCGTGGCCGTCAATACGCACGGCGCCGGAAGTGGGAGTATAAAAACGCGGGAGGAGATTGACTAAGGTGGTTTTTCCGGCACCGCTGGAGCCGACAATCGCTACGACTGCGCCTGCGGGAACTTTGAGCGCGATGTTGCTGAGCGTGGCCGAATCGGCGTCGTCGTAGCGGAAGGTGGCATTTTCGAATTCCACGGAATGCGAAAAAGGAGGCAGCGCGGTGGCGCCTGGCGCGTCGAGTTTTTCTTCGGGAAGATCGAGGAGTTTGAAAACCTGCGAGGACGTTCCGAGCGCCTGGACGAAGAGTTGGTAAATACTGCCGAGGCGTTTGATGGGTTCGTAGGCTTTGAAGAGCGCGAAGGTGAAGGCGCCGAAGGAACCGATGGTCATGCGGCCGACCTTAATTTCGCCGCGGGCGTAGAGCAGGATCATGGCGATGACGACGGCGCCGAGCACGTCCATGATGGGCCCGGTGGCGGCCATGGCGCGGATCCAGCGCATATTTTCGCGGAGTAGTTTGCGCGCGGCTTCGCGGAATTTGCGAATTTCGAAACCTTCCATGCCGAAGGCTTTTACGACGCGATTGCCGCTAATGGTTTCCTGGAGGATCTGGCTGAGGTCGGCGAGACGGGTGCGGCTAGTTTCGGTGGAGCGGCGGATGCGGCGAGTTAATTTTGCTACGGGCCAGACGACGAGAGGGACGAGGACGGCGGAGCCGATGGCCATGCGCCAGTCAATTACGAGGAGCACGGCGACGAAAATGACGAGGTTGAAAATCTGGCGGAAAAAATCAGCGAGATAGTCGGAGAACGCGGTGCGCATCTGCTCGATATCGGCGATTACGGCGGACATGACGCGGCCGACGGGATTGTGGTGAAAAAATCCTACGGGTGCTGGACGATTTTCACGTAGACGCTGTTGCGCAGATTGGTGACGCCGCCGAGACCGACATATTGGATTAGCGTGCTGCCAAAATATTCGGCAATCGCTTTGACCAGGAAAATGAAAAGGAGCGAGAGGGCGAAGACGGACCAGACGTGGTGGACACGCGCGGGAACGAAATCGTTCAAGTACACAATGCGATCAGTGCCGGGAACCTGGAATAGGACAAGTTTCTGGAGCGCGGAGCCAGGCTGCAGGACCACATCGAGAGCGGGCTTGATGGCGAACGCGACGAGGCCTTCGGCGACACCCATGATTGCCAGGAGCAAAATGCCGGCGGCCAGCGGAAGTGTGAAAGGAGCGAGATAGCGGAGGAGGCGCCGAAGCTCTTCGCGCTGCGTGAGGTTAGCGTTGCGGTTTATTTTTTCAGAATCCAAATGGAAGCCCTTGGCCGCGCTCGGGCGGCTTTGCAATTTCAAGTAGTAGATTTATCAATGTCGCGATGCACGACTTTGGCCGAATAGCCTTTGCTTTTCAGCACGCGACGAATGACTTCAGCCAGCGCTACGGACCGATGCCTCCCCCCCGTGCAACCGAGCGCTACCGTAAGATAGCTTTTCCCTTCGGAAATATAGTGCGGAATCAGGTATAGCAACAGGCTTTCGATGCGGCGCAGAAATTCACCGGTTTGCGAGAAGGAACGGATGTAGCGCGCGACACGCGGATCCTTGCCGCTGAATGGACGCAGGCGCGGAACGAAATGCGGGTTGGGTAAAAAGCGGACGTCGAAGACGAGGTCCGCATCTGCGGGAATGCCGTAGCGAAAGCCGAAGCTGACGACGGAAACGAGCAGCGGGCGGCGGCCGGGATTTTGGAAACGGTCAATGATGAACTGGCGGAGCTCGTGCACGTTGAATTTCGTGGTGTCAATAATCACGTCGGCGAGGCGGCGAATGGGCGCCATGCGGCGGCGCTCCAGGCGAATGCCTTCGGCGATGGAATGATCCTGGCTGAGCGGGTGCGGGCGGCGCGTTTCGCTGAAGCGGCGGAGCAAAACTTCGTCGCTAGCTTCGACGAAGACGAGCGTGGCGGGATGTTCCGACGCGAGCTTGCGATAGATTCTGGGGAGCTTTTCGATCTGCTCGCCTTCGCGGGCGTCAACGAGTAGCGCGGCGCGTTCGATTTCGCCGACGCCTTCGACGTAGAGTTCGCTGAAGGTGGAGATCAGGCCGACGGGCAGATTGTCCACGCAATAAAAGCCGAGGTCTTCGAAGGTGTTGAGCACCGAGCCTTTTCCGGAACCGGAGAGGCCGGTGAGAATTACGAGCTGTCGGGCATCACGACTGCGAATTCTAGGGGTGCGGCGGCGCGTCACGGCCGGCTTTTAACCCTTGACCCGTCGGCGATGGGTGCTGGGTATGCGTAAGTCTTCGCGATATTTGGCGACGGTGCGGCGCGTGACCTGAATGCCTTCTTCGCTGAGGCGCTTGGTAATTTGCTCGTCGGTGAGCGGGTGCGCGGTGTCTTCGTCGTCAATCATTTTTTTGACTCGGCGCTTGAGCGAGAGCAGAGACATTTCGCTGCCCTGCGGACCGTTCACGGATTCGCTGAAAAAATAACGGAGTTCCAGGACACCTTGCGGCGTGTGGACATATTTATTGGCGACGGCGCGGCTGACGGTAGAAGGATGCACGCCGACTTCTTCGGCGACTTCCTTGATCATCATGGGCTTCAGATGATCGGCGCCGTAATCGAGGAAATCTCCCTGGCGGCGCAGGATTGACTGGCAGACGCGCTGGATGGTGTGCTTGCGCTGCTCGATATTTTTCATCAGCTGGATGGCGGCGGTGAAGCGTTCTTTGACGTAATTGCGGACGTCGCGGTCGGCGGCATCACGAGCTAGCAGGCGGCGATACATCGGGTTGAGGCGAAGCTGCGGCAAGTCGTCTTCGTTCATGAGGGCTTGCCATTCGCCGTCAACCTTGCGAAATTGGACGTCGGGTTCAACGAGGCGCGGCTCGGTGTGGTTGTAACGCAGGCCGGGCTTGGGATCGAGCTGCTTGATCACGTCCACGGCGCGCTTCACGAGTTCGACCGGACGATTCAGCGCGCGAGCGACTTCCTTGAGCTGGTTATTCTGCAGCAGCTTTAAATGTTCGGCGATGATTTGCTGCGCGAGAGTATTTTGCGGATCAATCAGCTTCAGCTGCATCAACAGGCATTCCTGTAAATCGCGCGCGCCCACGCCAGGAGGATCGAATTCCTGAACCATGGCGAGGGCTTCTTCGACGTCTTCCATGGAATAGTTGCCGGACTGCGCGAGTTCCTCGAGAGTGGCGGTGAGATAACCGTTTTCATCGAGGTTGCCGACGATGCCTTCGGCGATCTTGCGCACGGTTTCGGTGCAGATACTGACGCTGAGCTGCCAGGCGAGATGGTCCGCCAAATTCTGCGCAGAGGAAAGAAACTTGTCGAAGGAAGGACGTTCGATGTCTTCGCGTTCGCTGCTGCCAGCGCGTTCCGAGCCAGCATCGAGATATTGGGTGAAGAAAGAACCGAAATCGAATTCGTCGAAGGGATTGGCGGCTTCGGTTTCCGGGACTTTTTCGGTTTCTTTCTTGAGGAAAGCTTCGTCGGTGTAACTGTCGGTGGCGGCGGCGCCCTCTTCGGTGACTTCATCGAGGACCGGATTGGCCATGATTTCCTGATTGATCATCTCGCGCAGCTCGAGGCGATTGAGCGCGAGCACGCTGACCATCTGCACGAGGCCCGGCGTGAGAATCTGCTTCTGGGCCACGCGCAAGCTGAGTTTGGGTGCGAGCCAGTTCATAGCAATCAGTTCAGCCGGAATCCTTCACCGAGATACACGCGGCGGACTTCGGGATCGTTCGAAAGTTCTTCCGGAGTCCCCGCTCTAAAAATTTTGCCATCGTTAATGATGTAGGCGCGATTGGTGACGGCCAAGGTGTCGCGTACATTATGGTCCGTCACTAGCACGCCGATGCCCGCCGCGCTTAAATCGGCGATAATTTTCTGGATGTCCACGACCGTGAGCGGGTCAATTCCGGCAAACGGCTCATCCAGCAGCACGAACGACGGCGAAAGCACCAAAGAGCGCGCGATTTCCAGGCGGCGGCGTTCCCCGCCGGATAAAACGTACGCCCGGCTGTAGCGCACACCCTCGAGGCCCATCTGCGCCAGTAACTCTTCGACGCGGTCGCGGCGTTGTTCGGAGGTTAACGGCAGGGTTTCGAGGACCGCGAGCAGGTTCTCTTCCACCGTCATTTTCCGAAAAACCGAAGGCTCTTGAGGAAGGTAGCTGATGCCGCTGCGGGCCCGGAGGTACATGGGTAGGTCTGTGATGTCCTCGCCGTCGAGAATTACACGCCCGTAGTCCGGACGCGCGAGGCCGACCAGGATATAGAACGTCGTGGTCTTTCCAGCGCCGTTCGGCCCGAGCAACCCAACCACCTCACCCTGCTGAATTTCCAGGCTAATTTTATCGACGACCTTCCGCCCTCGATAAGACTTACTGAGATCAGCGGCCTGGAGTTTCAACATGCCGGTTCATTTCTCAACCCGGTGCTTGGTCAGCGTGCGCGAACCATCTTGCGAATCGATTAAAATCGTATCATTCGCTACAAAGAAGGTCAACGAATGGCCGGTAGTTGTGTCGCTGGAAGCATCAGTAATGGTGGGTTGGCCACCAGAAAGGACGAATTTTCCGTCGGAGGCGGTGTATTCGGCCTGGTCGGCGGTGCCGCGGCGGTCGCCTTGGCGGACAGTTACGCCCCCCAAGGCCAGAGCGTGGTCAAGCTGGCGGCCCTCGGCGGGGCCTCCTGCGGCTTGTTGGGCTGGCTTTGCGGTCGCTGAAGATGGAATGGCTGGCGCTCCCGCCGGGGTCAGGAAGACGTCCAGGGTGCGGGATTGCATAGAGCCTTGCTGGGAGTCGGCGGTAACTCCGGTTTCCAAGTGGGCTTTGCCGGTGTCGCCCCAATAGGTGAGCATGGGGGCGCGAATCTGCCAGAGAGTGGGGCCGGAGGGCGTGCTGGATATCGTTTTGGTTGACTGGGCTGGCGACGGACTCGCCGGAGGCTGCGCGGGCGGCACGGCTTGAGGGAAATTCGCGACTACGTGGCCAGTCGCCTGGAGTTTTTTCTCGTCGCGCCAGATTTCGATCTGGTTTGCTTCGAGCACCGAATCACCCTGCCACAGCCGCGAATGGCCAACGTAGGTGATGTGGCCCGAAGTGGTGGAACCGGTGAGCGTGGCGGCGGAAATGTGGCCGGGGCCGGAACCGAGGCTCATCGCGGAATTCTGTGCACTGGAGAAGTAGGTGGAAAGCACTCCGCCGGTGGCACGTATGTCGCCGGACTTCTGATTGATGGAGACGCTGGTTGCGGTGGTGCGGCTCATCGAATCTGTGAGGACCGGGGAGCCGTCGAGCAAGATCAGTTCCGTGGAGCGGACGATGTTCGCGCGGTCGGCGGAGCCTTGACGATCGGCTTGCTGGAAATGGACGTCACCGGTTTCATCGAGTTGCTGCCATTCGCCGTCGGGAGAAAATTTTGCGGCTAGTTCCGCGGCTTTGATGATTTGGGGAGGCGCGTTGCCGATTTTTCTGGAAACGGTGGCGCCGCCGTGGCCGAGCAGAGTATCGAGGCGTCCGGTGGGCGCGAATTGCGCGACGAATCTTTTGGCGTGGAGAGTGGTGGTTTCGTCGGCAGATTTGGTTTCGATCGTGCCAGGGGCGAGAGTGCTGACGGTCTGGATGACAGGCTGGTCTTCGTGCTGCTCATGATGCTGGTCACTGTGCTGGCCGGGTCGCTGACTGGGCGCAAAAGTGGCGAGGAGTGATTCGGTTTCGATAGAGCGCGATTCTGCGCCCATGCGGGAATTGGCTTTCACATTGCCGGTCGCCGTAATTTCGCGCAGAAGATTGTGCTGCGGCGTCATGTTGACTATGACGTTCGCGGCTGTGAAGTGGTCGGCGCCGCCCGCAGCTTCGCGCGTGCCTTCGACATCGCCGTCCGCGACGACGCGCTCGATCCAGCCGTCAGGGTTTGCGAAGACATCAAATTGCGTGGCGGTGGAGCTGGATTTTCCGCGGGGGTCGGTGGAAGTTACCTGGGGATGGCCGGTGGCGATGGCGTGGCGAGCGCGGAATTCTGCGTCAAGCTCGATGGAAATTTTGTCGGCGGAGATTGCGCGGCCGCCCTGGCGCACGTTTGCGGGAGCGTCCAATTCAACCATGCGATCGTTGCGGCTGATTTCCATGCTGCCGCCCGTGGCGGTGACGGGAAGGCCGCCACTTTTGTCAGACGCTGCGAGGTCGAGCTGCACGTTGTGAGCGAGCCGGACGATTTCTTTTTGCGAACTGTAGATCATCCCGTCGGAATGGCCTGTGCCCTGCGGGAAGCGGAATTGCACGGGCGCGGAGGTGCTGGCGTCGCCGGACTCGCGATTGAAGGAGAGTTTGCTGGTCGAGACTTGCAGAGTTTTCTCGCCGGGCGCGCCGGAAGCGGTGGTGGGCGTGGAGCTGGCGAGGTCAATCTGAACGTCCCCTTCGCAGACGACGTTTCCAGAGGTCGGTTCGTAATTGCATTCGCGGGTGTGAATATTGTCGTTGCGGCTGCCGTCGTGGCCGTAGATGGTGATCCAGACGTCCTGGAGGAGGGCGCGATTCTGGTCCTTATATTGGGTGGCGTGGGACGCACGGATGGTGAAGAGAGCGCGGCCCTGGTCGGTGCCCACGTAGGAAAATTCGGCGGATTGCCGCTGCACGGAATCGGGGATGGAAGGCGGTGCGTTTTGGCGGGCGCGCGCGGCGCGGATTGCACGCTGGGCATAGACGCCGGCGACGACGAGGACGATGGCAGCCGCAGCCCATGCCGCCCAACGTGCGTAGCGCGCTGACTCCTGATTGCGCAGAGCGATTTCTCCCTGATGCGGAGAATAGTTTGTTAGACGACGAGTATAGGTGAGAGGTTTGCCGCGAGCAAACGGACGGGCGGGGTTGGAACACGCGTGCCGGAGATTCGAACGGCGGGCGATATTTCACTCGGGAGAAATCGCGGCGCACACAAGGGATGAATCGAGGGAGAATGGAGTATTCGATTTTAAGGGTGAACGCACAAGGATGTTTATACGGGCCGATACCTCGAAGTCGCCGATGACGCGGTTGCGCTTCACCGTTAGAAATGATTTGCGAGCCCATGGCGGACGCTCGCTCATGAGAAGAATTGCGTGCCTTCTCATCTTGTGCGCGCTGCCGCTTTATTGCCAGAGCAACCGGGGAGGGTTACGGCTGAAGGTGATTGATCCCTCGGGGTTGGGCGTGAAGACGACCGTGCTGATTGTCAGCGATGCGAATCAGTATCGAATTTCCCTCACAACCACGGAGCAAGGGACGCTGGAAGTGCAGCGGCTGCCGTTTGGCGTGTACCAGCTGGAAATTGCGCAGCACGGGTTCGTGGCAATGTCCGAGACTGTGGAGATTCGTTCATCCATTCCCACCGAGCATACGATTAAGCTAACTCTGCTGGCGGTGAACCAATCGGTGACGGTGAAAGCGGCAGACACTTTGCTCGATCCCGACCAACCCGGGGCGGTGAGCCAGCTCGGTTCGGACACGATTGAACATCGGCTGAGCTCTCTGCCGGGGCGATCGTTGCAGGACCTGGTGAATTCGCAGCCTGGGTGGCTATACGAAGGCAACGCGGTGCTGCACCCGCGCGGATCGGAATACCAGACACAATTCATAGTGGATGGCGTGCCGCTCCAGGACAATCGTTCACCCAGTTTCGGCAATGAAATTGAGGCGGACGATGTGCAGTCCATGAGCATCTACACCGCCGGAATTCCCGCAGAATATGGGCGCAAGATGGGCGGCGTGGTGGAGGTCAACACCATTCAGGATTCCGACCCGGGCCTGCACGGGCAGGTGATTCTATCCGGCGGGAGCTTCGACACCGGGGGCGCTTTCGCGAGCGCACAGTATGTGTGGGGCGAGAATACGCTGAGCGGGAGCGCTAGCGGAGCCATGACGGGCCACTACCTGAACCCCGTGGTTCCGGGGAATTATTCGAACACGGGTACCACCGGCGATTTTTCGCTGCGCTACGCGCGGAAATTCACCCCCAACGACCGACTGAGCCTGAGCGTGCGCCACGAACTGGCGCGCTACGACATCCCCAACGAATTGGTGCAGCAGCAACCGCATACGACGCCTATCGATCCCGCGCTGCCACCTGCACCGCAGCGCCAGAATGCGGACAATTTCGAGACCATGGGCATCGCCACGTACGAGCACATTTTTTCTTCCAACGTAGTAGCCAATTTATATGGCATGGTGCGCGACACCTCGAACGATTTTTACTCCAACGTTTATTCCACTCCCATTCTGATTTCTCAGCACAACTGGTTTCGCGAAGGATATTTCAGGGGCGTGGTGACCGCCGTTCACGGGCGGCACGAATGGAAGTTCGGCCTAGAGTCCGACAACACTTACCTGAACGAGAATTTCCGGTACATCATTTCCGACCCGACGCAGTTCGATCCAGACACTCCGTTGACCTTTAGTTTCATGGCGAATCGCCCGGACCTGGAACAGTCCGCGTTCGTGCAAGACCAGATGCACCTGGGAAACTGGACGATCAACGCCGGAATTCGCTGGGACCACTATCAGTTGATATTGAATCGGCAAGCGGTCGATCCGCGCATTTCGATTGCGCGCTACTTCCCTTCCGCCGGACTCGTTGTGCATTTCTCGTATGACCGAGTGTTCCAGACGCCGTCGAATGAAAACATTCTGCTCTCCAGTTCGACGGCAGCGACGGTGCTAAACCCTGTTTCCCTGCAATTACCTGTGGAGCCTTCCGAAGGAAATTACTACGAGGCGGGCATCGCGAAGGATTTCTACGGAAAGGTTAAGCTCGACGCCAACTATTTCCGCCGGCTGGTGAACAATTATGCGGATGACGATCAGATTGAGAACACTACCATCAGCTATCCGATTGCGTTCCGCAAAGCGATTCTATACGGAGCGGAAGGGAAGCTCACGGTACCTGATTGGCGCGGCTTCTCGGGATTTTTGAGCTATTCCTACATCGTCGGCCAGGCCTGGTTTCCGGTGACGGGCGGACTATTTCTGGGCGACGACGCGGAGATACCGACTTCGGGCCATGTCCCGGACTCGCAGGACCAGCGCAACACCGTTCGCGGCCGCGTACGTTATCAGGTCGCGCCGCGCTTTTGGGTCGCGGGCGGGATTCAGTACGATACAGGGCTGCCGTTTGATTTTCAGTGCCCGGGCGGCGAGACGCTTCCGCAGTGCATCGCGGGAGTAACCGCGCAATACGGACCACAAGTCGTGGCTCGCGTGAACTTCGCTACCGCGCGGATCTATCCATCATTTCAGGTCAATGTGTCGGCGGGCGCGAATGTGTACAAATCGGAGCGGTTCAATATCCAGCTGCAGGCTGATGGACAGAACCTCACGAACGTCCTCGAGGTCATCGATTTCGGCGGCCTGTTTTCAGGCAATGCGATCGGGCCTTCGCGCAGTTTCGCGCTGCGGCTTACCACCACGTTCTAGCGCAGGCCATTAATCTTGGCGACCGCTCTGGTTGCCAGCTGGTGTCCGGTTTGGAGTTCCATAACAGTCACAAGTATCATCTATGACGAGCCGCCGGACATTGCGCTGGTATCCAACTTCGCCTGGCTCGGGTGCGCACAAGCATGCTTCTGACAATTTCATACGCCGGGAATGCTGCGCCGGACCTGGGCTATCTGCTACATAAGAATCCCAACCGGGTACATTCCTTCGAGCAGGTTTTTGGAAAGACGCATGTGTTTTTTCCAGAGAGCGCGCCCGAGCGTTGCACGGCCGCATTGCTTTTGGAAATCGATCCGATTCGCCTGGTACGTAACCGGCGCGGACCGAGTGGGGAGGCGCACTCGCTGGAACAGTATGTGAACGACCGGCCTTATGCTGCGTCGTCATTTCTAAGCGTCGCGATTGCCCGCACCTTCGGCACGGCAATGACTGGAAAGAGTAAGGAACGTCAGGAGTTGGCCGACACACCGCTTCCGCTGGAAGCGCGAATTGCGGTGGTGCCCTGTCGCGGCGGCGAAACAATCCTGCGAAGTTTGTTCGAGCCGTTGGGCTATGAGGTCACGGCCAAGCGTCATACGCTCGACGCGAAATTTCCGGAATGGGGAGAGAGTGCGTATTTCACTGCCGCGCTCCGAGGCACAATTCGATTACGCGATCTGCTTACGCATCTCTACGTCTTAATTCCAGTACTCGATGACGACAAGCATTACTGGGTTGACGACGCGGAAGTGGAAAAGCTCCTGCGGCATGGTGAGGGCTGGTTGCGCGAGCATCCCGAGCGCGAACTGATTACCAATCGCTACCTGAAACACCAAAAGCGGCTGACGCGTGAAGCTCTGACCCGCCTGATCGGTGAGGAAGAGCCTGCGGCGGATGAAACGGCCGAAACGCACGCGCGCGAAGAAGATGCCATTGAGAAACCCATCAGTTTGGCCGAACAGCGAATGGGGGCGGTAATGGCCGCGGTTCGCAGCAGCGGGGCGAAGCGCGTTCTCGACCTCGGTTGCGGCGAAGGCCGGCTCCTGCGCGAGCTTTTGAACGACAAATCGTTCACGGAAGTCGTGGGCATGGATGTGTCGCACCGCGCTCTGGAGATTGCCTCACGGAAATTGCGCCTAGAGGATTTGCCACCGCTGCAGAAGGAGCGCATCCGCCTGATCCACGGATCGCTGACTTATCGGGACAAACGCCTGGAGGGCTACGACGCGGCAACTGTCGTGGAGGTTATCGAGCACCAAGACCCTGCGCGGCTCGCGGCGTTCGAGCGCATGCTCTTTGAATTCGCACGTCCACAGTCAGTCGTGGTGACGACGCCGAACGTCGAATTCAACGTAAAATTCGAGACGTTGCCTGCCGGCAAGACGCGACACAAAGATCATCGTTTTGAGTGGTCGCGGGCTGAATTCCATTCGTGGGGAAGAGCCATCGCCGAACGGTTCGGGTATGCGGTCCGGTTCTTGCCGGTTGGGCCCGAAGACTCGGTCGTGGGAAGCCCCACACAGATGGGCATTTTCACACGCCAATGAAACTGATCATTCCGGAGCTCGCGGTTGTAGCGCTTGTCGGCCCCTCGGGGTCGGGCAAGTCGAGTTTTGCCCGCAAACATTTTCTGCCGACTGAGGTGCTTTCTTCGGACTTCTGCCGCGGACTCGTGTCGGATGCCGAGAACAGTCAGGCGGCCACGAACGATGCATTCGAAGTCCTGTATTTCATCGCGTCCAAACGGCTGGCCGCAGGAAGGCTGGTGGTAATCGACGCAACGAATGTGCAGACCGAAGCCCGCAAGCCTATCGTGGCGCTGGCTCGGCAATATCATTGCATCCCTGTAGCGATTGTTTTTGACCTGCCGGAGAAACTTTGCCACGAGCGAAATCGCAAGCGGGCCGATCGCGATTTCGGGCCGCATGTGGTCCGGCAACAATCTCAGCAGCTACGACGATGTTTGCGAAACCTTGAACGTGAAGGTTTTCGCAGAGTCCATGTATTGCATTCACCCGAGGAGGTGGACGCGGCGGAAATCGAGCGTCACCCCCTGTGGAACAATCTGAAACACGAGCACGGCCCTTTTGACATTATCGGCGATGTCCATGGCTGTTTCGATGAACTCGTTGATCTTCTAGCTCTGCTTGGGTACTCCGTTGAGAGGAATTCCAATGGTGATGGGGCTAACGCATGGTCGGTGAAGCCTCCCGAAGGACGTAAGGCGGTGTTTCTTGGCGACCTAGTGGATCGCGGGCCGAAGATTCCTGAAGTGCTGCGACTGGTGATGGGCATGAGCGAAGGCGGGACGGCTTTGTGCGTTCCTGGCAACCACGACATCAAACTGATGTACAAACTTCGGGGCAAAGACGTGCAGATCACGCACGGGCTCGCGGATTCGCTGGCGCAACTCGAGAAGGAGTCGGCAGAGTTCCGGAATCGGGCCATCGAATTTCTGGACGGGCTGGTCAGCCACTACGCGTTGGATGACGGAAAGCTAATCGTTGCTCACGCGGGAATGAAAGAAGAAATGCAGGGGCGCGGTTCGGGAAAAGTTCGTGATTTTGCGCTATTCGGGGAAACGACCGGCGAAACCGACGAATTCGGGCTGCCTGTCCGCTACAACTGGGCCGCTGAATATCGTGGCAAGGCAATGGTTGTTTACGGACATACGCCGGTGCCACGGCCTGACTGGCTCAATCGAACAATCAACATTGATACCGGCTGTGTTTTCGGTGGCAACCTGACTGCACTTCGCTATCCGGAGAAAGAGCTCATCTCCGTGCCTGCGCGCGCGACCTACGCTCAACCGGTGAAACCGCTGGCTGCAGCTTCGAGTACCGCAGCGCCGCTCACTTCGCAGCAAGTCCATGACGATCTTCTGGATATTGACGATGTAATTGGAAAACGAATTGTTACGACTCGGCTGCATCACAACGTGACGGTTCGCGAAGAGAACGGATTGGCCGCGCTGGAAGTGATGAGCCGATTCGCGGCGAATCCGAAATGGCTGATTTACTTGCCGCCGACTATGTCGCCCACGGAGACAACAACGCAGCAAGGTCTTCTGGAGCATCCAGCAGAGGCGTTCGGCTATTTTCGACGGGAAGGTGTGCCACGCGTCGTGTGCGAAGAAAAGCATATGGGTTCGCGCGCCGTTGTGATCGTGTGCCGAGATGGCGATGCGGCGCAGCGGCGTTTCGGCGTCGTCGAAGAAGGCATCGGGATCTGTTACACCCGCACGGGAAGGCGATTCTTCGACGACGCAAGAATTGAAAAGGAGTTCCTCGAAAAAGTCCGCGCGGCTCTGGACGCCAGTGATTTCTGGAGCCGGTTTGAAACGGATTGGGTTTGTTTGGACGCGGAATTGATGCCGTGGTCAGCCAAGGCGCAGGAGTTGCTGCGCCAACAGTACGCCGCGGTGGGGGCGGCCGCACAGGCGTCGCTTACGCAGACAGTCGGCGCGTTGGAATGCCTGGCGACGAAAAACGTTGATGCGCAGCCTCTCGCCGAGCGATACAAGCAGCGGCTGGAAGCGGTAAATCTCTACGTGGATTCCTACCGTCGCTACTGCTGGCCGGTGCGGTCCGTTGGCGACTTGAAGCTCGCGCCGTTTCATCTGCTGGCGACCGACGGGCAGGTTCACATCCAACGCGATCACGTCTGGCACATGGAAAAGCTCGCCGAGGTTTGCAAAGCTGGTGACGGGATGCTCTTCGCAACGCAGTACAGACAGGTGGATGTAACCGACCTCGCCAGCACCGAGGAAGCTACCAGATGGTGGGAGGAATTGACAGGCGGCGGTGGCGAAGGGATGGTGCTAAAGCCGTTCGATTTTATTGTCCGTGGCCGCCGAGGACCAGTACAGCCGGCGATTAAGTGCCGAGGCCGCGAGTACTTGAGAATCATCTACGGGCCCGAGTATTTGTTGCCCGAAAACTTAGAGCGTCTGCGCAGCCGCGCGGTTGGGGCCAAGCGCTCGCTGGCACTTCGCGAATTCGCACTTGGAATTGAAGCGCTGGAACGATTCGTTCGACAGGAACCACTTCGCCGGGTTCACGAATGCGTTTTCGGTGTGCTCGCGTTAGAGAGTGAGCCTGTAGATCCTCGCCTATAGTGAAAAAACAGAAAAGAGAATGGTAATCACGTTTCGAGAAGGGCTCGCGGGATTGCGTGATCGCGGGTGCTACTTGTCTTGGGCTAGGAGGCCTACGCCGGAGGCGGCTACGCTGTCGCGGGTGGTGTTTTTTACCAGGTACATCGCTTCGTCGGCTAGGTGCAAGAGTTCGGCTTTCGTGCGGGAATCGCTGGGGTAGGCAGCTACGCCTACGCTCGCAGTAACATGCGCGTTGATGCCGGTGTCTTTCAGCCAGACGGCTTCGCGGATTAATTTGTGGAGACGGCGGGCTACGCCTAGCGCATTTTCTTTGGATGTTTGCGGCAGCAGGACTACGAATTCATCGCCGCCGTAGCGGAAGGCCAGGTCAATCAGGCGGCATTTGTCTTTGATGGCTTGGCCTATTTCGGCTAGGAGCTTTGAACCCATCAGGTGGCCGTGCGTATCGTTGACGCTCTTGAAATGATCGAGGTCAATGAAGATCAGCGAGAACTCGAAGGCGTAGCGGTGCGAGCGGTAGATTTCGGTGTCCAGCATGAAATTCAGATGGCGCGCATTGTAGAGGCTGGTGCAATCGTCGGTGATCGTGAGTTCGTGAATGCGCTGCACGTGGCGCGCATTTTCGATGGCGATGGCCGCGTAATCGGCGAGAGCTTCGAGCAGCGCGAGGTCGCGCGCGCTGAAACCTTCGGGGCCGATGCTATTGATAAGTTCAATGACGCCGAGGCATTGATCGCGAAAACGGACGGGGACGGCGACGATGGAGCGCGTTTCCATTTTTGTTTTTGCGTCCACCTGGCCGAAGAAACGCGAATCTTTGGCGGTGTCGCGCACGACTACCGCTTCGCCGGTTTGCGCTACCCAGCCTGCTAACCCCTGACCGACCTTGATGCGAACGTCTTTCAGCGATTCCGCGCCTTTGCCGGTGGCGATCTGGAAATAAAGCTCGTCCTTGTCCTGGTCCATCAAGAGGAGCGACCAGGTATCGGGCCGCAGAACCTCATTGATTTTTTCCATAATGGTGCGCAGGACCTGATCGAGTTGCAACGAGGACGTGAGGGCTTTGCCTAGTTCGTGGAAAACCGTGACCTCGTTGGAGGACTCGATGGACATGTCCACACCCGGAGTTCTGCGCCGTTCGATGCCCGCAAACGGGCGCGCGTCCGTGGATCGCCGCAGGGAGTCTTCGGCGACACCTTTCGTCGGTTCGTTGGAGTCTGAGGTCAACGTTGACATTATAGTGAACGGTTTCGGTACACTGCAACGACCTTCGCGGCGCGATTGACGAAAGGGCAATAGGTTACCCTTACGATGAGTTATCGGCCAGCATTGACACTCCCATCAGCGACGCCTATATTTTCTGTAGTTGCGGATTCCAGCGGATGCCTTCAAAACCTTTCGGCGAACACCTTAAACGCGAGCGAGAAATGCGGGGCGTCACACTGGAAGAAATTTCAGCGGCTACGCGCATTGCTCCGCGCTTTCTGGCAGCTCTGGAAAGCGAACAGTGGGAACTGCTGCCGGGCGGCGTTTTCAATCGCGGTTTTATACGTTCGGTGGCGCGTTATCTGGGGCTCGATGAAGACAGTCTGGTGGCAGAATACGCGCTGGAAACGCGAGGGCGGGCTGAGCCGGGCGTGGTAGCGGATCCGCCGGAGGAGCCAGACCGTAACTGGGCGCGTGTTTTCGTGGTTGCGGTGCTGGCGCTGGCGATTCTGGCCGGCGGTTGGGCGGCGATTCACTTTCTGGGACCGAAGATTGCAGCGCGGTTGCACAAACATTCTGGTGAGCCGATGAATCCGACGCCGGACGCTGCCGCGACGCCGAGTCTTGCGGCAAATAGCGCACAGGCGGCTGGCGCGGCTGACGGTTCTGCGACCCCATCTGATCCCGCGATTTCTGCGAGTCCTTCAGCTGCCGGCGGCGGTGGCGATGTGTCCATATCTGGAACAGCGCCGACATTGGATTTGAAACTGGAGGCGGCGAAGGCTGCGGACATAAAAGTGGTGGCGGACGGCAAGCCAGTTTTCGAGGGGCACGTGGACGCGCGGCAGGTGTACCGGTTCACAGCGATGGATTCGCTGGAAATATCTTCGAGCGAATCGAGCGCGATTGTGCTGGAGTTGAACGGCCAGGCGGTTGCGTCGGGCGGGCAGCCAGGGCAACCGGGCTTGATTACCCTGACGCAGAAAGATCAGAAGCCCGCGGCAGGAGACCCCCATTAGCGCTGAGATACGAGCCGCGGTTCGTTCGGGCCATGCGCGGCCGGAACAAAAACTTGCGATATGCGCGGGCAGCATGTCGCTAACGCCGGAAGATCGCGCTGAATTGCTGGCGGTGTTGACGATGGACAGCGATCCTGCCGTTGCGGAGCGCGCGAAAAGCTGCCTGCTGACGCAGTCGCTGGAATCGCTGCAAATAGCGCTAGCGCGTCCTGATGCGGACCTGAAACTTTTTGAATATTGCGCGGACAACATGAGCGGCAGGCCGGAAGTGGCGGATCGCATGGCGGCGAACCCGGCTTGCCCTGCGGAATTTGTGACGCGCGTATCAGCGGATTTGACGAGTGTGGGAATTCAGTCGTTGCTGGACAATCTGGACCGGCTGAGTTCATATCCGGCGCTGGGAATTGCGCTGGCGTATTCCGAAGCGGCGACTCCCGACCAGAAAGAGCTGCTGGCGGAAATCGAGACGAACGCTTTTCTGGAAGAAAAAGTGATCGAGGAGGCGGCGGCGGCCGAGCCGGACGTGAAGAAGCGGGTGTCGCTGCTACAGCGGATGGCGAAGATGAACATCGTGCAGCGGATTCAGCTGGCGGTGAAAGGCGGGCGCGAGGAACGCATGCTGTTGATACGCGACCCCAACAAGATCGTGCAGCGCGGCGTTCTGCAGTCACCCCGGCTGACGGACCTGGAGATTGAAAATTTCGCGGCGATGACGAATGTGTCGCAGGAAGTGCTGCGGATTATTTCGAAGAATCGGAATTTTATGAAGAGCTACGTGGTGATTAAGAATTTGACCAAGAATCCGAAGTCCCCTCTGGATGTGACCTTGCATCTGCTGCCGCATCTGACGCCCGGCGATCTGAAACAGCTGGCTGCGAATAAAAATGTGCCGGAGACTTTGCGCTCGACTGCTTTGAAACTGCAGCGGCAACGGAACTCGGCGCGGCCGCCTAGTTAGTCGGCGGTTGGGCGGAGCCACAGAAGGTCAAAGGCACCACAGATAAACCCAGATGATACTGATAAGGTCAAACGATAAGAGAGAAAAATAAAATTGGACTGGTTCGTGACACAGCCTAAGAGTCGCGCGCGCAGTTTATTTTGCGGCTGGTTTTGCCAGGGATGCGGCGACCTGTTTTTGGTATTCCCTTGCCTTCGCTAGAATGTCCGGTTCGTTCAGCGTTCGCATTTGGCGATCTTCCATTACGATTTTTCCCGCGATGATTACGGTGCGCACGTCACTTGCTTTCAACGCGTAGACCAGTTGGGAATAGACGTTGTACATGGGCGTGGCGTGCGGTGCGGACATTTCCACCAGAATTAAATCCGCTTTTTTGCTGAGCTCGAGTGAGCCGATTTGTTTATCAAGGTGCAGGGCGCGGGCACCGGTGATGGTGGCGAGGGCAACAACCTGCTCGGCGGGAAGCGCGCGCGAATCCATGCGGGCGAGTTTCTGCAGCTTGGGCGCTAGATCCATTTCCTCGAACATGTCAAGGTTGTTGTTGCTGGCGGCGCCGTCGGTGGCGAGGCCGATCGCTTCGCCCGCGGCCAACATTTCCACGACGGGCATTACGCCTGCCGCCGTTTTCATGTTGCTGGAAGGATTGTAAACGCAGCCGACGCCGAAGTGCGCGAGGGTGGCGATGTCTGCCTGATCCACCAGGATGCAGTGGGCGCCGACTACGTCCGGGCCGAGAACGCCGGCACGCGAAAGATAGCCGACGGGCGTGAGGCCGTATTTTTTCCGGCTTTGCTCGAGTTCGAAGGGAGCCTCGGCGATGTGAATCAGAATCGGACCGCCATTGCGACGGGCGAGGGATGCGGCGTCCTGCAGAGTTTTTTCGGAGCAAGTGTACATGGAGTGCGGAGCTACGGCGATGA
>CAVVGA010000003.1:0-212883 GCA_963747605.1 uncultured Acidobacteriota bacterium
CGGCTTCCGGTGTTCGCATCCCTGTCGTTGCGGCACCTCGAAGTGCCGTGGAACCATGTGTCACGTGACCTGATGGGCGGGGCGACGCATCCTTAACCGTTGATAAAACCCCTCACCACCCGCAAATCGGCCTTGGCAGTGGCGTGTCAAGTCCGGTAAGTTTATAAAGGTTAATCAGGAGT
This sequence comes from uncultured Acidobacteriota bacterium, assembly GCA_963747605.1. Lineage (GTDB taxonomy): Bacteria > Acidobacteriota > Terriglobia > Acidiferrales > UBA7541 > Palsa-295. Next base: position 183 of record CAVVGA010000003.1, read on the forward strand.
TATCCAAAATCGCATTCGACAGTCTGATTTCGTATGCTAACGTCCCGGTGTGTCCCAACCTCTTTGGACTGCTCACATTGAGCTTTATCCCGCCAGCCGTTGGGTTGTTCATGATTCATTGAATTAGTCAACGCTTCCGTGACACCTTTTCCAACGGTCGTAAACTTTTCCATCGCGCTATCTCAAAGAATCTAACGGGCATGGCGGGAGACAGCCGTGATTCTGAACAACTCTGTACAATGGCGCGCCGCTTGCGTATAACAGCGCAGTGCCCAGGGGGCAAATTGGAGAAAGAGGAGGAATCAAATGGCAGCGAAGAAATCAACCAAGAAGTTGCGTAAGGCCAAGAAACTAAGCGCGACCAGGCCTCTGACTGTAATGTTCTATAAGTAGGAGCCGTAAGGTCGTCACAGGACTCCAGACAGTGGGATATCCATTCAGCGCACGATGGAAGGAACTGTCGGCTTGCTGGCAGTCCCTTCCCTGATTTCATCCGAATGAGCCAACGCCGCAAACTCCCGTCGATTGATCCACGCTTCTCAATGTATTCTCTGCGCATCGATCGTTCCGCGATTCATCAAATCGGGGTTTTTGCCGCCGAAGAAATTCCTCGTGGCAAGAAGGTGATCGAGTACACAGGCGAGCGCCTGACGATTCCGCAAGCCATTGCGCGCTTCAAGCGAATCTGGGCGCCTGGTGGCAGGAGGCCGATTTATCTCCTGCGCCTCAATCGCCGCTGGTTTCTGGACGGCGTCGAGAAAGGCTCAGGAGCCGAGCGGGTCAACCACTGTTGCGATCCCAATCTCAAACGCAAAAAGATTCGTGGACGCATGTGGTTCTTTAGCCGGCGCCGCATTCACCGCGGCGAGGAACTCACGCTCGACTATCTCGTTAGCCCGAAAGCTCCCATAGTCCGATGTCGCTGCGGCTCCCCCAACTGCCGCGGCACAATCAACCGCATATCGGGGTGACCGCGCATGGGACCCTGCCACCTCTGTTTTCGGCGCCTCGCTGCCGATAGCATTATGCCGGGCTCCGTCTAAGACCGTACTGAATTCATAATCCGTCACAGCACTTCTTATGTCCGTCTTCGCAGGATTCTCAATCTCTCAGCGACCTCACGCCGACTTTTTTGTCCAGCACTCTTGTACAGAAGAGAAACATAATTACGAGTCCAGACGAATCCGAAGTGCCTAATATACGTTTTCAATTCGCCCTCAGTAAAAACCTCAATTCGTACCTTTGAAGTGATCGCGGCGCGTAACGCTTCAGCACCATTGTCGTAAAGAATATTCGGACACTTCTCGCATTGGGATCGTGTCCAGTCGATACCAAAACGCTGTGCTGACGTTCGTCTGGCAATTGCCACTAAGGGGAAAAAGCGCGGCATTGAAACCCAGAAGTCGCCTTTGGGGCGATACAGCTCGCCTGGATCAAATAGGGAACCTACAACCGCGTCTCTAGATATCAGTCGATTCAGAAGAAACCGCCAGAGGCCAGGCTTCACAAATTCCACGTCAACATGAATCCCTGCATAGAAACGCGCGTTGAAGTGAAAATTGTCTCTCAGGAAATCCCACATTCCCTCATTGAATTGATGTGCATTAGATTCGTTTATTTCAGCCACTCGACGCCTCATCTTCCGGTCCAGAGAACGTTCCATGATTAATTTGGTTCGGATCGGAATTGTCGTGATGAGACGCCTGCATATCTTTTCAGTATCATCTTGCGACTCACCTACTAGCATGACCAGTCGGATCGCTTCACCGGGGCGAAATCCTTTGTTTGCGGCGCTCAGAAGAAAAACCTCTGCGTAGGCCGCTGCATTTTTTACGCTACAGAATACCGTCAGCATGTTTACCTACCATAACGAACCGCACCGGTAATCGCGTTTTGTTGCACTACTTCTTCGGGCGCGACTCGGGCGGCACCAAGCCTGCCACACGGTAATAAACCGTGAGCTGGCCGTAGATCTCTCCTGAATGCTCGACGAAGCCATAGGCGAAATCGCTGATTCGTGCCTGTTCATTTTCGAACGGATCCACCACTAGGTCGGACATACCCTTATCGCCTTTGGCTTTGATCGCCGTGGCCCCGTCTGCAAATGATTTCTTCACGAATGCGACCACGTCGGATTTAGTTTGAACTGGTCACGTTTGGGATCGGCCATCTCAGGCATCTTCTGACCCTGCAGTGCATCAATGAAAAATTCGTTCGCGTGAGCAGCGTGGATCAGTCGCTGGGCAAAGGTCCCCACCGCGGGAGTCGGCTTGAAATCGTACTTGTCATCAGGGAAATCTTCCGCCATCGCGATCAGTTTGCGTCCGATGTCATTCCACTGTTCGAGCACGGCTTGCGACGCGCTCGGGCCGGCTTTGGCGTCGAGCCCTGTTTTGCCATGTCCTGCGCGTGCGTTGCTGTAACCGAAATACTGGCGGCCAAGATCAGTAGAGCAAGCGAACTTACGCTATTCATCTTTATCGGCTTCATCGGCAATTCCTCCTGTCACTGTCAGTGGCGCATGTTACAGGAGTTTGGCCAGCACGAAAACCATCGTTTCGGTGATTGAATAATGGCGTTTGCACCTTCGCCCGAAGTTTTATACCCCGCAAAGGGCTCCTGCACAACGAAATGGCTGCGAACGCGATTGGATCGTGGAATACAAAACCTGCGCCGCTATGTCCCCCGGCGGCGCCGTGCGGCTGAGGATTCACGCCGCATGCGATCCCAGAACAGTGTGTTTTCGAAGGAAAACTCACCGGCTTTGGTTCTGGATGTAATCGCAGATCTTCCCGCATTCGGGCGAGCATTGCGATTGCGTCCATCCGCTTCTGATCTACTCGCCCGGCAGGGAGCCAATTATGAAAGTTCTGGAGCTCTCCCGCAGGCAATCGTCCGCGAAGCCCCTCCTCTAGGATTTTTTCATATGTGCGAAGCGGGTAGAAGAAAGCCTGCCAATTTGCACGAGACTATCCGCGGTCGCTCCAGAGACGATCCCCTCTCGCTGCGGCTTTTGACAGAGTCCGCCGGATATTGACCATTGGTTCGGAGACAGCGCGATACTTTCTCCCGGCGGAGGCATGCGCGAGAGTCACCTCGTCATCATCCACGAGCCCACCGTTCGCATAGTCTTCATAGATTGTTCCCACTCCGATCATGCCAAACGCAGAAAGCTCGGCCCCTCTCAGAGCGCCCATGCTCGCGCTTCCGTAGATGTGTATCCCTTTGCTCAACGCCCAAAGTATCTCTTTGTGCCAGACAGATGGGGTGCGCTCGAAGTAGCCATCTATGATCCCAATGCCCCATGGCTTCCGGCGAGCGATTTGGTACACGTCGCCTTGTGCAACGGGCGCAAGATAAGTAGGTTCGCTCCAGATCTCAAGCGCCACCTGCCGAGAAAGTGACGGGCCTGTAAAAATGCAAACTTTCATTGATTTCCTCTGCTCGCCAACCTTGCTCTTGACGCGGCCAGGCGCGTATTTCGACGACGTGTTGGCACCTTCGAGGTACGGAATCACCATCCGCACGACGGAATCCCTAATTGCGATTTGGTCAGGTCGACGGCAATCACTTGTTGAATCCCGGCCCGCTGAAGCCGCTGCAGCAGCCAATCCAGAACGTCCTTTGAAGTGCCGCCGCCGAAAGTGGGAACTTCTTGAAAGTCGATGCCGTATTTCGCCTTCAGGATTCTTGACCGAGACGAGTTCAACATGCGCTGGCGTCGATGGCGCACATAATCCCCCCGGGTAAGATCATCTCGAGCCCCAGAGATCACCGTGAGGCGGGATTGTGCGGCTTCCAGTAAAGCGCGGAGCAGTGCAATATCTCGGAAAGGATGGCAGCCAACCGCCAGCTGTAAACAAGCGGCGAAATGTATCGTCGGACTCGGGAATGATATGGGACACAACAGTGGGAATGCCGAGATCGGATGTGACGTTCCACGCCGCCACGGCGACTTCGGCCTCCTTAAACATCTTCAGGACTTTCCGGCAGGCAGGGTCGTTGACTGTCTCGAGCCGGATTTTCGTCTTCTCCCGCTGCTCGGGCCGCAGGAGGTCCCAAAGGGAGCAGGAGTCCGACTCGATCACCTCGCATATTCCGTGGATTACAGCTTCGAGAATCTCATTACCGGCTGCAAGTCCAATCGACGTTTGGAGAAAACGCCCCGCCCCTTGCGGGCGAGGCAGACGGAAATCCGCATGGACCAATTCGTTCGGAACCCATACGGAAGCGCCGTTGAGAAGATCGTGGCCTTCATCCAGAAGAGCCGTAGATGTGGATAGAAACACTTGTCAGACGTCCCTGGCAAGACACTTGGTTCCGCAACACAAACCTGACGTCGGAGTCTCGCGTATGTCTCAAACACGAGCGGGCGGTCGATATTCTCGGCATGAAACAGCTCGGCGGCTTCCATCACGCCGGAAACTCTAGCTTCGTCCAGGTCCAGCCCTTTCCCTTGCGATACAGAAAGGCCTGAGAATTAGGCCGGCAAACCATCACGACCGGGATGCCGATGTTGTCGAGGCCTGTGACGTTCGCAATCCGCGTGATGCCCATCGAGGTCGAATGCGGTGTCACACGCGCCAGGGTTTCCAGAGGGGAGCAACGCCGATCGCGCCGCCACGGCGCGGCTTCACAGCTTCTTCCGAGCCCGGGTTTGGCGGATTTCACTCACAACACTCGATTCAACTACGCCGTCTTCCCACATCCTACAGCGATTGTTGAGCAAGATGAATCTCTTCAAAGAGTTGCTGAAACAGGTCGGACTCATGGAACCGTCCGTGGCGGTTCTTCGAGAAGGTGGAGTGATGCGGAATCTCTTGATCGAAGCTGAGTCCGGTAAACCAGCGCCAGGCCAGATGCATCTGACAGTTCCTCGACCAGCTTGCGCTCGCTGGTGACGCCATAGAGATAGCCGATCAGCAGGATGCGCAACAGGAGTTCCGGATCGATCGAGGGTCTGCCCGTATCGCTGTAGGAGTCCTTCAAGTTCTCACGAACGAAATCGAAGCTGATGTGCCGGTCAATGAGACGGAGCAAATGGTTTTCAGGAACCTGATCTTCGATGCGAAAGTAGTAGAACAGCGACTCGGAACGGGAGTGTTGTCCCATCATAATCCGCAAGCCTCCGTGAATGGCGATGATGAAGAGCATCGGCAGAACGCTTGCTCATAAGACGTTGCTGCAACAGTTCCGCTCGCATTCACGAAGACTTTTTCAACACCCACCCCTGTTCTCGACATTTATTCTGCGAGGTGGCCTACACTTTGATGTCACCAGTTATTTTGAAGCACCCATCTTCAGGGGTCGAGCTGCAAATTCAAGTGGACTATTCACCACCTGTCCGCAATCGACCATACCTCGGCAGCTGCGCTTGACATCGCGGCTCCGCCCGGATAGTCTCCGCCCAGATTCCGGCGCGGTTCGTTCGCCAGTCTCTACGGCCCCTTCCAAAAAAAAACAGGTCCCATCGCAAATCAGGAGGTTTGCGTCTATGCATAAACTCAGCCGATTTCTCTTTGCATTGTCTCTTATGCTTGCCTGTAGTTTCATCACTGCGGCGCAGGAAAAGTCGCAGGCTAACTCCATTCCAAAAGTCTTGCAGATCACGCGTGAATATACCAAGCCTTACAGAGCGGGCATGGTGCATAACGCATCAGAAAGCGCCTTCGTGCGGGCTATGGCCAACGCCAAATGGCCCACGCACTACCTGGGCATGACGTCGCTCTCGGGCAAGCAACGCGCCTTATTCCTCACTTCCTATGCTTCTTTGGAAGCCTGGGAAAAGGACGGAGCAGCTGTCGAGAAGAATCCCACCCTCTCCGCTGCAGTCGAAGCCGCCGGCGTCGCCGACGGCGCGGAACTCGAATCGGTCGATCAGGGCGTCTTCGTCTTCAATGAAGAAATGAGCCTTCGGCCGATGGCCGATCTCTCCCAGATGCGTTTCATGGAAGTCTCCATTTACCATGTGCGCCCGGGACACGAGAGGGAATGGAGTGAAGCGGTCAAGATCGTCAAAGCCGCGTACGAGAAGGGAGTACCCGGCTCGCACTGGGGCGTGTTCAACCAGGTCTACGGCGGCGAAGGCGGCTCGTATCTGGTGCTCACCGCGCGCAAGACGCTCGCCGAAGTCGATCGCGGCTTCCAGGTGGAAAACAAGCAATTCGAAGCGGCCCTCGGCGCAGACGGCATGAAGAAGCTCGATGAGCTTATAGCCGCGTCAGTTGAATCGTCGCTGCATCAACTGTTCGCCTTCAACCCACACATGAGCTACGTTCTCGACGACTGGATCAAAGCCGACCCGGATTTCTGGAAGCCGTAGACGCCCACGTCAACCGCTGCGGGGGCGAGAGGTCAAAACCCTCGCCCTCCGCGCGCTTAAGCGGGCATTTTGGCAAGGAGATCGGACAATCGTCTGAGCCCTGCTGGCCTGGATAACTACCACTTATCTCAAAACGAGATAGGTAGTGATAATCCCTGTTCTCGACACTTATCTAGAAGCAGGCGTAAGATGCACGCAAAGTGACTGATTCTTCATCCATCCTCGGCCGCACAATTTCCCACTACCGCATCATTGAAAAACTAGGCGGTGGTGGCATGGGCGTGGTGTACAAGGCCGAAGATACAAGCCTGCACCGCTTCGTGGCTCTCAAATTCCTGCCGGACGAGGTTGCGCGGGACCATCAGGCGCTCGAACGATTCCGGCGCGAGGCGAGGCAGCATCGGCGTTAAACCACCCGAACATTTGTACGATTCACGAAATCGGCGAGGAAAATGGGCAGGCTTTCATCGTCATGGAATTTTTGGACGGTATGACGCTGAAACACCGCATCGGTGGCCGCCCGATGGAAATCGAAACCGTGCTCGATTTGGCCATCCAAATAGCCGATGGCCTCGACGCGGCTCACGCCGAAGGGGTCGTCCACCGGGACATCAAACCCGCGAACATTTTCGTGACCAAGCGCGGCCACGCGAAAATTCTCGACTTCGGCCTTGCCAAGCTCACTCCTGTGGCGACGGGTGTCGGTGCTTCTGCAATGCCGACGGCTACGGCGGAGGAACTGCTTACCAGCCCTGGTGCGACAGTCGGCACAGTAGCCTATATGTCGCCGGAGCAGGTGCGTGGAAAAGAGTTGGATGCCCGTACCGATTTGTTCTCGTTTGGCGTGGTCCTATACGAGATGGCGACCGGCACGCTTCCCTTTCGTGGGGAAACATCGGGAGTGATTACCGACGCGATTCTGAATCGCGCCCCGGTCGCTCCCGTGCGGCTGAATCCCGAATGTTCCAGCGAGAGCTCGAAGAAATCATCAACAAGGCGCTGGAGAAAGACCGTGACCTGCGTTGCCAGTCCGCTTCGGAAATGCGCACTGACCTGAAGCGTCTGCGACGAGATACGGATTCGGGCCGAATTCTGTCATCGGGGAGCGGAGCAGTTCAGGGTCTTGTTCCGGAAACCGCGAGTAGCTCGACATCCGCTGTCGCTGTCCAGACTTCCGTCAAATCTGCACGCAAAAAATACGTCCTCGTGGCCGCTTGCGTCGCACTCCTGGCAGCAGCCTTTGCGGCGTATCACTTTTGGCCCCGCACTAACACTCCAAGCGGCCCCGCAAGGATTATGCAAATCAGCCAGTGGAACAAACCGATGAACTGGGCGAGGCTTTCTCCCGATGGCCACGCCGTAGCGTTTGTCTCACCGGTAGGCGGCATCGCGCAAGTGTTCCTGATGCTCACTTCTGGTGGGCGAGCCCCTTCAGCTCACGAATGACGAAGGCGACAAGTTCGTGAATACATTTTCGCCCGACGGCAAAGAAATCTATTACGCAAGGTCTATCGGCCGCGACGAAGCTTGGGCCGTGCCAACGCTCGGCGGAAGTCCCCGACGGGTGGCATCTGCGGCCGGTTCGTGGTTCCAACTTCGGATGACGCATTCATTTATTATGGGAAGTCTGATAGCACCGGCATTTTTCGTGCGGAAAAATCCGGACTGAATGAAGAATTAGTGTACAAGCCCGAAGGCACTGACCTGTTCTTGTTCCCGATTCTGCTCTTTCCCGGCGGTGACGACCTGCTCGCTGTTGGGGGAGCAGACTTTTCGAATCGCCATTTTTACAGAGTTATCTTGACCAGCCATAAGGCGGTCGATTTAGGTGTGTCATCCGGGAACTCGTATGACGGCGTTTGGGCCGAACCGGGGAAAACCGTACTATTCAGCCGGACAGTAAACCAGCTTACGAACATATGGAATTACAGCTTGCAGGACAGAAGTCTGACTCAGGTCACTTTCGGAACGGGACCGGACTCCTGGCCCATGCCAGACCCAGGAGGAAAAGGGATTTACTTTGTGAATGGCAAATCCTCCGGGTTCCTGACCGCGTACCACGTTCATTCAAAGGAATCGACGGACATTGTGTCCGAGAGCGCGACTGGGCCCGCCATCTCGCCGAATGGAAACCGCGTGATGTATGTCACCAGGCCCGCCAAGCACCGGACTGAGCTCTGGGTCTCGAACATTGACGGCAGCAACAAAGTGAAACTCGCCACCGGAGAATTTCTGGTACCGGCGGCTTGGGCGCCGGACAATTTTCACGTGTCTTTTGAGGAGGCGGGGGGCGGCACAGAGGCCAAAGCCTACATCGTCGGGGCCGATGGTGTTGGGTTTCGCCAGCTCCCTTGGTCTGGAATGCAAATCCAATCTTTGCTATGGAGCGCTGACCAGAAATTTGTGTACCTGAGCAGCTTCGACCACGAACCCTCGAAGAGTACTGTTTGGAGAGAGAGCTCGGACGGTTCGAATCCAGAGAAGTTCGTGGACAACTGTTGCATAGTTTTGGATGTTGACCCCAGAGGGCAGTACCTGCTTGGCGCAGTAGTGCAGGGAGAAAAGACTGGAATCTACGAGGTCTCCATCTCTGACAGAAAATGCATCTCATTGCTTCCCGGCGTAGTAACCTATGGTGTTTCTATTGCTCGCGATGGCAAGTCGTTCTTGTATGCAGTCGCTTCCCGCGGTGAAGTCACGATTTACCGTCAGCCTTGGAAAGACGGTAAAACTATTGGGGCACCCCAGGTTGCAATGAAGCTTCCCTTTCGTTTTCCCCTGGATTACGCTGGCCTTAGCGCGTACGACTTCTCTCGTGACCTTTCCACCATCGTCTATGCGCGTCCCGGCGGCCAGGCCGAGCTCTATCTGCTGAGTCAGAAATAAATCCTAGTTGCGCAACAGAATTCCGCTTGATTTCTCGTCGCCGCCCGCATAGGTCGTGCAACCAGCCGCGGTTGACTTGCCTCTTGACGCAGCCTAACATCCGCCTCAAGTAAAGGCTTCCCAGACATGATTGGTCAGACCATCTCGCGCTGCCGCATCATTAGAATGCTCGGTCGCAGGGGATGGGGTGCGGCGTACAAATCGGAGCCGGGAATAGTCAATGTCCGCGACTGACCACACGGAACCACGACAAACATCAAAACTAGAGATGGCCCATGTGTTGTTTATGGACATTGTGGGCTACTCGAAACTGCCGATGGACCACCAGGAGGCAGTGTTGCACACGCTTCAGGGAGTAGTTTCTGCTACCCCGCAGTTTTTGCAGGCACAAGCCAGCCGGGAAATAATTATGCTCCCCACAGGCGACGGAATGGCCCTCGTCTTTTTCGGGGATGCAGAAGCAGCGGCGCGATGCGCTCTTGAAGTAGGCCACGCGTTGAAGTCGCATCCCGAAATTCCTCTCCGGATGGGATTGCATAGCGGTCCGGTATACAGGGTAACGGACATAAACGCTAATCAGAACGTCGCTGGCGAGGGCATCAACATCGCTCAGCGCGTAATGGATTGTGGCGACGCGGGCCACATCCTCGCATCGCAGAGCGTCGCAGATGTGCTGGGGCAGCTGAGCATTTGGAAAGCCAGTCTGCACGATTTGGGCGAAGCTGAGGTCAAGCACGGCGTCCGGGTTCATCTCTACAACCTGTATACCAACGAAGCCGGTAACTCGGCGCTGCCGAACAAAGTAGCGACGTCGAAACCGGCGGCAGAGGCAGGGTTGAAGCCTTCCCCGACATCCAAGCGGTTTCGAGGGAAGATAGCCACTGCCGCAACAATACTGGTCGTCGGACTTGCCGTGGGCGGCTCGTTGTTTTTCTCCCGCAAGGCGCACGCGCTGACAGACAAAGACACCATCGTCCTCGCCGACTTCACGAATATGACGGGAGACCCAGTCTTTGACGGCACGCTGCGGCAGGGACTATCCGTACAACTGGAGCAATCACCCTTTCTGAGCATTGTCTCTGACCAGCAACTCCAGCAGGCCCTGGAGATGATGGGGCAGAGGCCGGATGCGAAGCTCACGCCTGAGATTGCGCGGGAACTCTGCCAGCGGACGGCGAGCGCCGCTGTGCTTGACGGTTCGATTGCGCAGATTGGCACGCAGTACAGCCTGATTCTTAAGGCCGTGAATTGTTCGAATGGAAAATCACTCACGAGTACCGAAGCTCGGGCGAGCGACAAGAATCATGTGCTCGATGCTCTAGGAAAGGCAGCTTCGGAAATCCGTAGCAAGTTGGGCGAATCGCTCAACACGGTTCAGAAATTCGATACGCCGCTTGAGCAGACCACTACGCCCTCACTCCAAGCCCTTCATGCCTTCCACTTGGGCGTGAAAGCTTTGGCGGCAGGTGATTCCGCCATGGCAGTGCCGTCGTTCCGGCGGGCTATTGAACTCGACCAAAATTTTGCTGCGGCTTATGCCATGCTCGGAATCAGCTATGGGAATTTGGGTGAACGCAGCCTAATGGCCGAGAACACTCGGAGGGCCTTTGAACTCCGCGAGCACGTCAGTGAGTTTGAGAAATTAGGCATCGAGTCTGAGTACTATGTGCATTACACCGGCGACCTCGAAAAGGCTCGCCAAGCCTCCGAACTCTGGGAGCGGACATATCCAAGAGAAGGATTTCCACGGAATACACTGAACGCCATCTACTGGAATCTTGGCCAATTTGACAATGCACTTGTGGAATCGCATGAGGCTCTTCGCCTCTACCCCGAGAGCGCGTTAATGTACGCAAATGTGGTTGAGAGCTATCTGAATTTGAGCCGTCTCGCGGAGGCTCGTTCCACCGCGGAGGAAGCCAAAGCGAAGAATCTAGATTCGCCTACATTGAGGGTCCTTCTTTACTCGCTCGCCTTCCTCCAGAACGATGTCGCAGCGATGGAGCAACAGGCGGCGTGGGCAACGGGCAAGCCCGGAGTCGAGGATGTGTTGGCGGTTTCCGAGGCCGATACCGCAGCCTATTCTGGAAAACTTGCAAAGAGCCGGGAGCTGTCCCGCCAAGCGGTAGCTTCGGCCGAGCGGGCCGAAGAGAAGGAAGTAGCAGCGAGCTACGAAGCCGAGGCCGCCATACGGGAAGCGCTCTTCGGTAATGCCGCCGAGGCCCAACGACGGGCCGCTGCGGCGCTCAATTTCACGAACGGCCCGCAGATAGAATTCGGAGCCGCACTCTCACTAGCTTTCGCGGGTGATGTGGTACGGGCTCAGATGCTGGTCAATGATTTGGACAAGCGGTTTCCGGAAGATACTATCGTCCAGTTCAACTACCTACCAACGATTCGCGCTCAACTCGCGCTGAATCGTAGCGATTCGTCGAAGGCCGTTCATGCTCTTCAGACGGCAGCGCCGTATGAATTGGGTTCGGCGGGCAGGCTGTATCCTGTCTATGTCCGCGGAGCGGCCTATCTGGCAGCACGTCAGGGCAGCGAAGCCGCCGCCGAGTTCCAGAAAATTCTCGACCATCCTGGCATTGTGCTCAATGAACCCATCGGCGCACTCGCGCATCTCCAAATCGGCAGAGCCTACGCGATGCAAGGCGACACCGCCAAAGCCAAGGCGGCCTATCAGGATTTCCTCACGCTTTGGAAAGACGCTGACCCTGACATTCCCATTCTCATCGCTGCGAAAGCGGAATACGCGAAGCTGAAATAATTTGGGGCCTGGGATTTGTGAACCAAGTCGAGGCCGCTAGCAATAACTTGACCCCTACTGTTCCGCGGACTACTCTCCAGTCTCCCCCGGTAAACCATAAATTTACCCCGCGAAAGGAGAAAGTAATGTCTACAGCTCCGAAACCCCAAATGGAAGTTCAAGACCCCGTCAAACTGGACCCGAAACATTACACGGTTGAAGCCGACAATGAGCAGGTGCGTGTGCTCCGAGTCAACTACAAAGCACACGAGAAATCGGTGATGCACTCGCATCCCGACAATGTCGCCGTCTTTCTGAACGATGCACACTGCGGGTTCAAATTTCCGGATGGCAAAACGGAAGAGCGCCGTTTCCACGCAGGCGAGACGCTCTATTCGCCCGCGGGAAGCCATTTGCCGGAGAACCTGGGTGGTCACCCCATCGACATAATACTCATCGAACTGAAACGGTAGTTCGCAATTCCGCTAAACGCGTACGAAGACTATGGTGGACTGGAGCAGGTGTATTTGTGTGCCCACGTTGCGGGACGACGTTGAGACCTTGGACGCTTCTGAGCGTCGTGCGAATTCCGCTCCGGAGCTGTTACTTCATTCGACTTTAATGTCTTGCATACCTTCGCGGCAATCTTCATTCATCTCGCAGCTAACCAGCAAAGCGGGGTAACAGTCCTATTGTTGCAGCATCTGTTCTCGCGGAAGCCGTCCTGTTCCTGCACTTGCTTTGGTGTGGCTGGGTGTCGCTGGGCTGGACATTGACGCGCCGTCGTCCTCTTCTGCGGACGCTGCACATCGCTTCACTTTTCTACGCCATCGTCATCGAATTGGTTCCTTGGCCGCCGTGCCCGCTCACCATTGCTGAAACGTGGCTTGAAGCTCGCGCAGGTATTGAACCCTCACACGGACCGTTTCTGGTGCGTGTTCTCGATGCAGTTGTGTATCCCAATCTGCCGGAGTGGTTCGTCGTTGGCTGCGCAGTGCTCGTTTGCGTGGCTGTCCTATCGGTTTATCTGCGGCGCTATCATCGCCGGACCGCGGATGGTCAATGGTGACGGAAAACCGATACCAAACAGCAGGAGAGGTGCGAAAGCACATTCCCGGGTCGCTCACCAAACCGTTGTTGGCGGTGGTCACAAAGGCTCTCGCAGCCTTCGGACTAGCGGGCAAGGGCTGTGGCAGTAGGCGGTTGAATTTGATGAGATGGGAGCCGTAGGCGCGGTATTTGTTGCCAGGATTACTTCGAGCGAATCAAAGAAGGGTAGACATGCCAGAAGTCGCCACCGTGGTTTGTAAATTCGACGCCAATTTCTCTTTTCCCCCACAGTTTTGATTCCACGTACACCACGCGGCACTCACGCTCTTCTTCCGTTATCGCGTTAACCAGCAGCACGGTCTGGCCCCGCTTTACCTTCACAGCCAACGCCAGCAATCCCCCGTGAACACTCACCGCGTTTGTCTCGGTAACGTCCCGGAACAGCCGGTTTTTTGTGGTGCGCCCGTAAACACGCACCGGAATAGACAGAGGCAGTCGTCTACTACGCCGTTGCCTCCCAAGTTTCTTCACCGATGGGCTCCTTGGCCGACAACGGATTTGTCTGAACCAAGACTAGTTTCGGGCTTTGATTCCGCCAATAGTACTTTTGTCCAGACTGCACGGATTCCTAACTAGAGATGGAAGACCTGAATAGAAGCGGAAAATTCGCTGGCACCTATGCGGCCAATTCGTTTTTCGTCCTGCTCTTGAAGATGTTGCCGGGTGCTGATGCAAGCGCAGGAAGCGTGTCGGTATCGAGCAATTGTTTTTCAGTTTGTTAGTTCATGTAGAAAAATGTCGGCGAATCTGAGTCCAAAACTGAGTCCAACTTGCCCGGCTTCCGGCAGCCGTTATGGTTGGTTAAACGGTGCCGAATCAGCTTGTTAGATTTTGTTTCTAAGACGGTTAACAGCCGAATGCTCTACCATTGAGCTACCGGGGAACTGTTTTGTTATGGCCAGTTCTAGATATCTTACGACAGCGATGCTTGTTGCGCAAATGAGGACTTCTAGCGCAGCGCTTGCCAAACGCGGCCGGCGATTCGAGAGCGCAAATTTGACGCGCACAACAATTCCCTGGGAGGCTGCGCGTGTTCGGGTGGAGAGCACCAAGCGCCGGCCCCCGTTTCCAGATTGCACAAAATACGTTCCCGAAATTACATCTCGTAAGAGACAATAACGTGTCGTCAACGCGGAATATTCCTCAACCCGCGCGCTCGCATGCCACCAATGGAGCGCGTTCCCGTTGCACGATTGGTTTCACGCCTGGCTGAATGTGCGTGGATGGGGCGTGCGGAACGTGTAGGATTTCTTTCTTCAACGCGCGAGACCGGATGGCTTCGCTCCTATTCTGCCTACAGGATTTACGGCGGGACAATGGCATCGCAATACCAGCGAAACAGCCCGGCGAATATTACGAGGTGCAAGAATTGATGGCTGAAAGTTCAGACCCCGCTCAGCAGTTCCCGAATTTGCCGGCGCGCATCCGTGGGTTGGCGCGCCTTTCTTACAATGTGTGGTGGAGTTGGCACCGCGAAGCGCGCGAGCTGTTCCCCGCGCTGGATCAACAGGCCTGGCGCGAAAGCGACCACAATCCATTGCGCATGCTCGCGTTGGTGCCGCAGCAAACTCTGGACAATGCCGCGCGCGACGCGGAGTTTCTGGAACGATTTGACGCGGTAATGGCGGAGTTCGACGCCAACATCGCATCGCAAACCGGATGGTTCACGACCGAATACGGAACGCCGCAAGACCCTTTGGCCTATTTTTCCGCCGAGTATGCGTTCCATCATTCTCTGCCACTTTATGCCGGCGGGCTGGGCGTGCTGGCAGGAGATTACATCAAGGAATGCAGCGACCTCGCCATTCCGATGGTCGCGGTCGGCTTAATTTATTCCCGCGGTTATCTTTCGCAAAAAATCCGCGATGACGGTTGGCAAGAAGACGACGAGAAAACGCTGGATCGCACGTACGATCCCGTCAAGCTGGTGCTCAACGGAAACAATGATCCTCTCCGAGTTCAGGTTCCGTTCTTCGAACCCCCCGTTCATGTGCTCGTCTGGCGCGCTGATATCGGCCGCGTCCCCGTCTATCTACTCGATACCGAAGTGGAAACCAATCAGCCGTGGGATCGCGCCATCGCTCATCGCCTCTACACCAACGATCCTGAGCAGCGTTTGCGCCAGGAAATCGTGCTGGGCATCGGCGGAATGTGCGTCCTGAAAGCGTTGGGAATTCAACCGGCGGCTGTACACATCAACGAAGGGCATCCCGCATTCGCATTTTTGGAACGCGCGCGCGGACTAGTGGAAACCGGCACGACTTTCGAAGCAGCAGTCGCGAAAATCCGGGAAACTTCGGTCTTTACCACGCATACGCCGCTTTCGGCTGGCACCGACGTCTTCCCGTTTCCCTTGTTCGAAAAATATTTCAGCAGCCACTACGATAAATTCGGCACGGATCGGAATGGCTTGTTGCAACTGGGAACGAATCCCGCAAATCCCGATGCTGGGTTCAACATGACCGTGTTCGCCCTGCGCATGTCTAACTTTTGCAACGCAGTCAGCAAGAAACACGGGGAAGTCGCCAGGGACATGTGGAGAGGCATCTGGCCGGAGAAAACACTCGAGGACGTCCCAATCACCGCCATTACCAACGGCGTCCATCTGCTCACTTGGATGGACCCCGAGTGGCTGCAGCCTCTGTTCGCGAAATACGTTAGTCCCGGCTGGATTCGCGACCAGGACCAATTGAAAATGTGGGAAGCCGTCGAAAATATTCCGGACGAAGAGCTGTGGTCGTCGCACAACCGCTTGAAAGTTTTATTGATTGACGAAATTAACGAGCGCGCGCGCGAAGAATGGCAAAAAAAGCGGGTGCGCGCTGAAAGCGTGATTGCGTTTGGAGCGCTGCTTGATCCAGAAATTCTAACGATCGGTTTTGCGCGCCGCTTTACCAGCTATAAACGCCCAGACCTGATCCTTCATGATTTAGATCGCCTGAAACTATTCCTTACCAACCCGTTGCAGCCAGTGCAGATTATTTTTGCCGGAAAAGCTCATCCCTCCGATATCTCGGGAGCGCAACTAATCCAAAGAGTGTTCCAACTGGCTCGCGATCCGAATTTCGCCGCGCGCATCGCCTTCGTCGAAAACTACGATCAACATCTGGCGGCGCGCATGGTTCGTGGCGTGGACATGTGGCTGAATAATCCGTTGCCTCCGCTGGAGGCCAGCGGCACCAGCGGCATGAAGGCGGGCGCAAACGGCGTCCCCAGTATTTCCATTCTCGACGGCTGGTGGCTCGAAGGCTACAACGGCGCAAACGGCTGGGCCTTCGGTGGCGATGCGACCGACGGCGATCGCACCGCTGCGGACGCTGACGCGCTGTATCGCCTGCTTGAGGAGAAAATCATTCCGCTCTACTACCGGCGCCCGGACGACGAGAGTCCCCACGAATATGTGCGCGTGATGAAAGCGGCAATTAAAAGCGTGGCGCCGCAATTCAGTTCGCGGCGGATGCTGAAGGAATATGTCCGCCAGTTCTACGTGAAGGCGCTCGGAGTGAAGAAATCGTAGCGCGAACGAAACGCGGCCGGCGAATGAATTGAGAGATGGTCGTCATGACACCGAAACGCCGTCACGTCATCGAGGCCTTGCTACGCGGTAGCTGCCCGCCCCAATCTCGACTTTATTCGAGCGATCGCCCCGCCATCACGCCGAGCCACACCGCGGCAAGTCCCAGCGTCACGCTTAGAACCACGTTCAACGACGCGACCAGTACCTTCCCGTCCTGCATGCTCCGGAAAGTTTCATACTCGAATGCAGAAAAAGTAGTGTAGCCCCCGATAAAACCGATCGGAAGCAGATAACGCCAATGGGGATCCCCGTCTGCCTTGCTCGTCACCAGCGTCACGACCAATCCAATCAAAAAAGATCCCGTGACATTCACTGCAAATGTTCCGTACGGAAAGCGCGCGCCCATTCGCTCTCCCAAGTAGCTGCTCACCCAGAAACGCAGCACCGACCCGATGCCGCCGCCGATGCCGACCATCAAGAATTTCATCATGATGTAGCGTGGTTCTCCCTCGTATGCGTGCAAAATTCCGCTGCCGAATCGCGCCCGTGCCGGATTTCGCTCTACGCCATTTATTTCCAGGGATCATTCGCCGGCGACATGACTCCGCGACAAAATATCATTGTCAGGAGTCATCATCTGTCCCGGCAAAAAAGGACAGCGGTTAAGGGCGAACTCCATCGCCACCTGATTTGATGATACCTGCGAAGCTTTCTGATGTCAACGGGACTGATTGCCGCGCGGTTGTTACAGTAACGGGGCTATTGCAGCTTCTGCGTAGCGGCGTCGTGGCAGATCAGATTTTCGAAAATTGCCAGTACGTGTTGCCGGTATTGCACGATTCGTTCCAGCAGCGGCCGAAGCTGCGGCTCGCGCACGGTTTCCTTGTCCCATTTCGCCAAAACGATCGCAGGGACCTGGATGTCCTTGCGCAATTCCTCGGCCGAATGGCCGCGCAGAAACAGGCCATAGAAAAAGGCCGCCTCGCGCTGCGGATATTCAAATTCCTGCAGCGGGTCTTCGATCGGGTTCGCCAGCGTCGCCATAATGGAAAATCGCAGTTTACAGATTTCAACGCTGCCGTCAAGAGTCCACGGCGCGAAATAGCAAATAAATATCTCAGCGCGTTCCACCATTGGACGACGTATGTGGAACGAAAGTTGCTACCAATTAACTGTCTTGGTTCGAATTGCCCAGCAGACCCTGTCCGGCGAATCGCCGGCCGGCGACGGCGCGACGGCCTAAAATGCCGCCATCCTGCAAGCGTAACAGAATCAATGCGTCATCGCCGGAAATGGGCGGCTCCCTCACTCCGACCCGCTCTCTTCGCAACTTACCGCCATTTTTAGGGTTTGGCTACTATGGCCGATAGCTTGGCGTGCCGTTTGGGACACACCCCGGGCTGCCGCGCTTTATTTGTCTTAACACTGGACTCCCACGAGAAGGCTTGGGCCCCCGAGCCTTCTCTGTTTTCGTCGAGCACCCGCTGAGCCACGCGTTGTGCATTCGCGTCGTCGCGCGTTTCACGCGAAATTTTCCGCTGCCTGAAACGTATCATTAATCGGAGCTATACGATGAGCAGCCTAATGATTCGTAAGATAGTTGGAGCAATCATGGACAAGAAAATCGCAATCGTTGTACTGGCGGCCGCGACGTTCTTCTTGGTGGCGACTTTGCCCGCGCAGCAATCGCAGAACCCCCCATCCGCGCCGGGGCACGCTCACGATTCCATGGCGGGAATGGATATGAGCCAGCACGACTCGGACAAAAACCCCGACGCCAGCAAGGCCGCGAACGATGCCATGTCCGACCGCGATATGGATATGAGCGCGCACATGTATATGACCGCCTTGCGCCCCGCGAATCCAGCCGACGAAAAACGCGCCGAGGAAATACTCGCGCAACTGCGCCCCGCCATCGAAAAATACAAAGACTATCGCGTCGCCCTCGCCGACGGCTTTAAAATTTTCATGCCGGACGTTCCGCAGCCGCATTATCACTTCACGAATTACGCATACGGCTTTGAAGCTGCCTTTGAGTTCAACCCGGCGCATCCCACGTCGCTGCTCTATAAGAAAACAAAAGATGGTTACGAGCTGGAAGGCGCGATGTACACCGCCCGTAAATTGGCCACCGATGACGATTTGAACGCGCGCGTTCCCCTCAGCGTCGCGCGCTGGCACAAACACACCAATCTCTGCCTTCCGCCCAAAGGCACTACCTTGCAGCAAGTGGACCTGAAAGAATTTGGTTTTCGCGGCTCCATCTCCACTCAGGAAGCGTGCGAACAGGCCGGCGGCCGTTGGTACCCGCAGATCTTCGGCTGGATGGTTCACGTATATCCTTACGAAACCGACCCGTCGAAAATCTGGGCACACTAGTTTCTGCGATACTCCACCACCGCGCGCAAAGAAAACGGCGCCTAATTCTTGCCTTGTGAATGTTTGGAGGTTTGTGTAGCCTATTGACTGTGAAAGTTAACACCCATTCCGCGGACCCCGTATGCGTCTGTACCTGTTGTTGTCCAGAGATGCGCGCATGTGTCTGCCGAGCGGGTGGGTAACCCAAAAATCTAAGTAGTCGCACTCCAGGATTTAATCAACCCACCACCGGAAGACCCGGTCGGTGGGTTTTTTGTTTTTACGGCGGAAAAAATGAGCTTTGCATCTGAAGAAGTCTTACAACATCCGGAACGGCCGGCAATCCCGCGCTCGCAAAGCGCGCAGCTCGGCTCGCCCGCGATCAGTCACCTGAAAGCACTCGAGGCGGAGAGCATCTACATTCTGCGTGAAGCAGCGGCCGAGTTTGCGCGCCCTGTGATGCTCTATTCCATCGGGAAAGATTCTTCGGTGATGTTGCGGCTCGCGCAGAAGGCGTTTTTCCCCGGGAAAATCCCTTTCCCCCTGCTGCACATTGATACGAGCTACAAGTTTCGGGAAATGATTCAGTTTCGCGATTGGTACGCGCGGCACATTGGCGCGGAGTTGATCGTCCACCAGAACCGCGAAGCGCTCGAGGCGGGCGCCAATCCCTTTACGCTAGGCACGCAGAAATGCTGCGGCCTGCTGAAAACGAAATCTCTGCTCGATGCGCTGACCGAAGGCGGTTTCGATGCCGCGTTTGGTGGCGCGCGCCGCGACGAAGAAAAATCCCGCGCCAAGGAACGCATTTATTCCTTCCGCGACGCGCAGGGGCAATGGGATCCCAAAAACCAGCGTCCCGAGCTGTGGAATATTTTCAATTCGCGCATCGACAAGGGCGAAAGCATTCGCGTGTTTCCGCTCTCGAACTGGACGGAGCTGGACATCTGGCTCTACATCCACGCTGAAAACATTCCCATCGTTCCGCTGTATTTCGCGCGCGAGCACGAAGTCGTCATTCGCGGTGGTTCAATCGTTGTGCGATACCCGGGCGACCGCTTGCTTCCCGGCGAACAAACCCAGATCGTGAAATGCCGCATGCGCTCTCTGGGGTGTGTTCCATGCACTGGCGCCATCCGTTCCGAAGCCGATACGGTTCCCAAAATCATCGAGGAAATGGTTTCGTTCCGGCGCTCGGAACGTGAGAA
This sequence comes from uncultured Acidobacteriota bacterium, assembly GCA_963747605.1. GTDB lineage: Bacteria > Acidobacteriota > Terriglobia > Acidiferrales > UBA7541 > Palsa-295. Next base: position 20,333 of record CAVVGA010000003.1, read on the forward strand.
CCGCGTGATTGACCACGATGAAGAAGGATCGATGGAACTCAAGAAGCGGGAGGGATACTTCTAGTCATGCCCGCCGCCCATCAGGAATTGCGCGAAGATTTCGCGGCCTTCCTCGACCGCGATCTGCAGAAGGATCTTCTGCGTTTCACTACCGCCGGCAGCGTGGACGACGGAAAATCCACTCTGATCGGGCGGCTGCTCCACGATTCCAAATCTGTCTACGAAGATCAACTCGCGGCCGTGAAAAAAAGCCGCATCAATCGCGCTGCCGGGCCGATTGATTTTTCATTGCTCACCGACGGGCTGCGCGCCGAACGCGAGCAGGGCATCACGATTGACGTGGCCTACCGCTATTTCGCGACCGCGCGCCGGAAATTCATCATTGCGGATACGCCCGGCCACGAACAATACACTCGCAACATGGCCACCGGCGCCTCCACTGCCGATCTCGCCATCGTGCTGATTGATGCGACCAAGGGCTTGCTCCCGCAAACCCGCCGTCATGCCTACATCGCGTCGCTGCTCGGAATCCCGAATGTGCTGGCCGCTGTGAATAAAATGGATTTGGTGGATTACCGCGAGGATATTTTCCTCCAGCTCCAGAAAGATTTTTTCGCGCTCGCCGCGCAGCTGGGTATTCGGAACATCCTGAGCGTTCCCATCAGCGCGCTTGAGGGCGATAACGTCGTCAACCACGGCTCGCGCACGCCTTGGTATCAGGGCCCGACGCTCCTCGAACATCTCGAAACTGCTCCGTTGCGCTCCGCTGCAACCACGGACGCAGTGCGATTTCCCATTCAATACGTGATCCGCCCGGATTCCGCGTTTCGCGGATTTGCGGGGCAAGTTGCCAGTGGCGTGATTCGTCCCGGCGATCAGGTGGTCGCGCTTCCTTCGGGTCAACGGACACTCGTTCAATCCATCGTCACGTTCGACGGGGACATCGCAGAAGCCTCGCATCCTATGTCCGTCACGCTGCGCCTCACGGATGAAATTGACCTCAGCCGTGGAGATATGCTCGTCTCACCGAACAGCTCCCCGCACATCGCACGGAATTTTCAGGCGATGGTTGTGTGGTTACATCCCCAACCGCTCGAGCTCGGCAAGAATTATCTGCTCAAGCACACCGTGCGAACCACGCGTGCCCAGGCCGTCCTGATTCGTCACCGCGTGAACGTCCACACGTTCGCGCTAGAACCCGCGCAACGGCTGGGGATGAACGATATCGCCTCCGTCGAGTTCGAATCCGCGAGCCCATTATTTTTCGATTCCTACGAACGCAATCGCACCACCGGCAGCTTCATCCTGATTGATCCACTGTCGAACGCAACGGTCGCCGCTGCGATGCTCGGCGAAAACCAGCCGGAAACGTCGTCGCGCCTCTCGACGAGTGCATTCAACCCGCGGGCTCTCGCGCAAACGCCTGTAACCGCCGCTGAAAGATTCGCGCGCCACGGGCATCGTCCCGCGATTGTGCTAGCGGAAGGCCGCCACTCGCTCGCTGCCTTGCTCGAACGCGCTCTCTTCCAACGCGGCTACGAAGTTCTGCTCGCGGCCGCTGCGGAGGCACACTCGCCAGAACAATTCCTGGCGTTGGCAAAAGGAACGGAAGCGGCTGGACTCATTTTGATTTATTCCGCTACTGGGCTCGATCTGCCCACCAAACACGCGCTAAGCGCGCTCGCGGCAGATGGCTTCTTCGATCTTGCCGCCGAGCAGCTGAATGCTGACGACCACGCGGCGCTGGAAGAAGTACTGCCGCGGTTCGAGTCGCTCCGCATTCACAGCGTATCCGCCCATCCGGACCAGGTGAACTAAATGGACCTCGAACAAGTTTCTCAAACCTTGGAATCGTTGCCTCTCGCTCAAGCGCTCGAAACTCTGCTTTCTGCCGCCGATCGCCGCAAAGCCTGCCTCACCTGCAGTTTTCAGGCGGAGGACATGATCGTTCTCCACCACCTGCGCCAGCAAATTCCCGAAATCCCGGTCCTATTTCTCGATACCGGCTATCACTTCGCGCAAACCTACGAATATCGCGACCGCATCGCCAAAGAATGGCAGCTCCATCTCGTCAACGTGCTTCCGCAACAGACCGTCGCGCAGCAGGAGTCGCAATTCGGCATTCTCTACCAGTCGAATCCTACACAATGCTGCCAGCTGCGCAAAGTCGAGCCGTTGATGCAATCCTTGGAGCCTTACGAAATCTGGTTCACCGGATTGCGCCGCGAACAATCTCCCTCGCGTGAAAATCTCAAAATACTGGAACAGCATCGCTTGCCGAGCGGCAAGACTCTTTTGAAAGTCAGCCTCCTCGCCGATTGGAACTGGAAACAAGTCTGGAACTACGTCGGCGCGCATCAACTCAGCTACCTGCCGCAATACGACGAAGGTTATCTGAGCATCGGTTGCCAGCCGTGCACTGCGATACCCGACGATCCCAATAACCCACGCTCCGGCCGCTGGGGCGGAAAAAAACTCGAGTGCGGCATCCATACGTTTTCGCAAAAGGCGGAGTGATGAACTTTCTGACTGGATTCCTGATCGCCGCCGCCGTGGGATTAACCGGAATCGGCGGCGGCAGCTTCACGGTACCGGCCCTGGTGCTTCTCGTCGGCCTGCCCGCCAATGCAGCCGTAGGCACGGCTTTCGTCTTCGCCGGGATTCTGCGCCTGATCGCTGCGCCGTTTTATCTTTTCGGCAAGCACATTCATTTCCGCTATCTCTGGCTGCTGCTGCAAGGCGCGGTGCCCGGGCTGCTCGTCGGTACCTTCGTGCTGCATCTGCTGAGCCACGATTCCGGTAGCCCCATCGTCGTGATTCTGCTCGGCCTGATCCTTGCGGCGTCCTCCAGCATCACGTTCGCGCCGCGCGTGCAGAATCCCGGGTTCGCGCGCAAGAATTCCCGCTGGCTTCCCTGGTTGGCTCTTCCGATCGGTGTGGAGGCGGGTTTTTCATCCGCCGGGGCTGGTGCGCTCGGCACCGTGTTGCTGCTAAATTATTCCGAAATGCCTCCGCCGCAAGTTGTCGGCACGGATATTCTTTTCGGCTTGGTGCTGGCGGTCATCGGCAGCGCGTTCCACTGGAAATTCGGCGCAATCAACGGCCCGGTGCTCACGCAATTCCTCGCTGGCGGAATTCCCGGTGTGCTGGTTGGCTGCGCGCTCGCTCGCAAAGTGCCCGCGCGGAAACTCAAACTCGCCGTAGCCACGATTGCAATCTTCGCTGGATTGCAGCTCATATGGAGCGGTGCCCATACGTTGCTCATGAACCGTGCAGTGAACGCCACAAAAATCGCGGAAGCCATGACGCTCCCGGCGCGCAACTCCAACTAACACACCCGAGAGTTTCAGCGACGCTACGCGAAGCTCCGTCGTCCATTTCCGAACAAACGCGAATATCCGTAGGGGCGGGTCTCAGACCCTCCCCTACAGGTGTGCTACGGAATAAAGTAGCGCAGCGCGACATAGACCAGCACCACATGAGCGTTTTTCGGCGCTCCACTCGGCACCGACCACGGACTGCGCTCCACATACGAATACTGATTGATGAGCTGCAGCTTCCCGTAGTTCGGGCTGGACCACAGCGTTGGGATGAACCCAATCGTCGCCTCCTGATACGCCCGATTGTTTGTGTTCGCCGAACTTGGAAATCCAAAGCCCACGCAAGTGAAGCCGGATACGCCATCGCACGTCGGTGCCGGCGTGGCCGTGGACGCCAGCAATCCATAATTCCGCTGGAAGTAGGCGCCGCTGTAATAACCGTCCACCATGAAGTTCGGCTTCATCTGCCATTCAACACCGGCCACGCCAGATCCAGCGTGCACTCCGGAAAGCGATCCATCAGGCTTCACGATCACGTCCGGTCCCAACCCACCGATATAGCGCCCCACCCCGTCGCCGTAGAACGAATCAGCGATCAAGTGGAATCCATTGAATAGCTCCAGATTCGCATTCAGCGAAGCGCCGCCTCCGGTGATCGTATTGGTGGTGCTCGGCGTGTTCAAGTTCTGGTAAACCTTGAAGCTCCGCAGCAACCCCGAGGCTTCCACGTGAACTGCTCGTTCGCGGATTTTCCAATCGAACGCGGTCTTCACCAAAAAATCCGGATGAAGGTTCGGCGTCAAGGCATTCGAGGTGGCGCTGGTAGCGCTGGTGCTTCCGCTGCCATTGTCGAACTGTCCCGGGAAAATGCTGGTTGTGCCGCCCGGAAAAACCACGGAGCTGGGCACGAATTGCTGCGGATTTTCCAGCGAAGCACCCACAGTCCACCACTCCGTCGCGTGATAGATCACGCGGAATCCAGCCTGCCGCGCGAACACCAATCCCGTTACGTAATTCGTATCCAGGCGCAGCGTGCTGAAGACGTCAATCGGCGCAGGCGAGAGCCCGTAACGGTTGGGCGTGATCAGCGACCACGTCTGGCCGCCCACGAACTCCCATTTGTTGTGCGTCACGTCGGCATAGAACAATCGCAACCGAAACGTGTCGCTGTTGGTGCTCTCCTGCGCGTTCGGCGGTTGATAGCCGTTGAAATCCGATTCAATGTAGCCGGTGACCGACGTCGAGTCGCTGATATGGGCGTCTACCTTCAACGACAGCCTGGATGCCTGCGACGTGACGCGAAATTCCGTCAACTGCGATTGCGGCACCGTGTTGTTAAACGGAATGCTGGTAAAGTTTGTGCCCAGTCCCGTTCCAGTATTGGTGCTGCGGAAGACACCGGTAACATCCGCAAACCCGCCAGGCGTGAAGTCTGCCGCTCCGATTTTGAAGGAAAGCGGATGTTCCACTTGAGTGATGCTCACCCGCTGGTTGTCGGGCGCCTGCGCGTCTGGTGGGCGAATCACATGCGCATCCGGTGGTCCTGTCGGTGCGGGCGGCACGGTCGCGAAGTTAGCCGCAGGATTCTCCTTCGCACGGTCAGGAGTCACCTTCAGGGCCGTTTCAAGCTTCGCGATGCGGTCCAGTTCGTCGTGAAGCGCTTTTCGCTCGGACTCCAGCTCTTGCGTGTGCTCGATCAACCTTTGCGCCTGCGCCTGCACCGTGTCTTTCAGTTCCTGAATTTCATTCACCAGAGCGGCGTTCATGCCCGAAGAATTGGGTGCGCCGCTCGCATCAGCCGCAGCTGTTTTCGACCCATCCTTCGTGGAATCGGCCGCGCCTCCGGGCGCTGCCGGGGTGGTTTTATCGTCGCCGTCTCCGGAAACTACGTGCCCTGCAGCGCGGGCTAGCGCGGGGCCCGCAAGCGTGAAAATGTTGAGCGATGCAAACAGCAAAATGGCGATGATTCCTGGTTTCAGTCCTCTGCGTTTTGGCATGGAAGCCTCCTGAAATTTTGGCTTCGCGCCTCCAGTGGACTGGTCGGCCGATCGTAATTCGCTTTCCTCCGCCCCGCGTCGGGGTAGGGCCTTGCAATTCTTTTTTGGCGATCTCTCTTTTCCTGCTACGTTCCACTCTTGCGGATTCGTTCCGTCTTGTTCAACTCCACAATCCGCCCGTCATGCACGGTCAGGACTACTGACCCGTAGCGAATCGTGCGCAGTGCCAGCGCGACTTCGTGCAGCAATTCCGCCTCGCCCGCCGTCAGTCCCTTCTGCCAATCCGTACTGCTTGTGACGCTCATCTCGCTACCTCCCCGAACCACCGATGTCTCGCCTGCCGCGCGACCAACGACGCGGATTTCAGCTTGGCGCGGCAAAAAAAAACCCACCTGCCAGTACAACTCTGGCGGTGGGATTCAGCTCTGCTGAACTAAGGCCGAATAATTAGCTCTTCAGCCTCCCTGCGCCAGAAAACACACGTCCCCGTGCCATACAGCATTGGCAACAACACGTGTTTTCTGGAAAAGCGCGATGCATGCAAAAAACATACCGGAATTTTGATTCGTTTGCAACACGCTAAAATAACTTCTGCCACGTGTTTCCAAGCGCCACTCAGAAGAAAAGGCCGGCAAGACGCTGAGATTTTTGCAGTTACTGCAAACAGGGAACAGGTATAGTCGCCGAATATGCCCGTCGCCTTCGCCGCAGTTCGCAAAATCGCGTTTTCTCTCGACGACGTCGAACAGGGCCCGTCCTACGGCACGCCCGCTTTCCGGGTAGGAGGCGTCCTGTTCCTCCGCTTCCATCGGGACGGCGAATCGCTCGTGGTGCGCAGCGATTTCGACCAGCGCCAGGAGCTGCTGGCAGGCGATCCCGCCACGTACTCCATCACCGATCACTACATCCATTACGAATGGATCCTTGTTCGCCTGTCGCGCGTTCAAGGCGATGCGCTGCGTGACCTTATTCGCATGGCCCACAAATTGGCCGCGGCGGAAAAACGCAAAGCGCCACGCAGCAAACGTAGCAAACGCACCGCCCGCTGAAGTCGCACTCGCTACTGTTTCTCGCCCGCCTCGCGCAATCGCCCGGCCGCTTCTTCCGGTGTGATGTCCCGCTGAGGAGTCCCCAGGAGTTCGTAACCCACCATGAATTTCCGCACCACCGCCGAACGCAACAGCGGCGGATAAAAATGCGCGTGAAAATGCCATTCGTCATGCGCCTCACCGTCGGTAGGCCGCTGGTGAAACCCCATGGAATACGGAAAAGAAGTTTCGAACAAATTATCATAGCGCACCGTAACGCGATGCAGGATGTCCACCAGCGCATCGCGCCCCGATTCCGAAAATTGCTCCAGCGAACCCGCGTGCCGCTTGCTGATCACCATCGTCTCGAACGGCCACACCGCCCAGAACGGCACCACCGCCGCGAATTCATCGTTCTCGCAAACTACGCGCTCCTTCTTCTTCTTTTTCAATCTTCAAATACTCGCATAGCAAACAAGCCGCATGTTGCCGCTGGTACGCCGCGAACGACGCTCGCTCGTTGGCTGGCTCGTTCGGCAGTGTCGCGTTCGCCCAGATTTGTCCGTGCGGATGCGGATTGCTGGCGCCCATCATCGCGCCGCGATTTTCAAAAATCAGCACCGAATTGATTCCGTTTTCGCTACCCAGCAACTGATACTGATCGGTCCACACGTCCACCACCGCGCGAAGCTCCGCGTCGGACATCTTCGCCAGCGTCAAATCATGGCGTGGCGAAAAACAAACCACGCGGCAGTTCCCGGGCTCGGCCCGCGCCACCAGCAATCCGGAAACGTTTTCCTCGTGTGCCTCGCCGCCAGGCCGCAGCGCCGCATAATCATTTTCAAAAACGTATGTCCCTGTGTAATTCGGATTGTGTTTTCCGCTGGCACGCTTGTTCCCGGGACACATGTAGCACTGCGGATCGTATACCGGCACGTTCTCCGGCGCCGCCGCTTCGGTCTGTCCCTTCCACGGTCGCGCTGTTCGTCCGGGCGATACCAGCACCCAGTCTCCTGTCAGCGGATTCAATCGCCGGTGTGATTGTTTCTGGAATTCAAACGACGCCACGTCGCGCTCCCTCCAAAATTGATTGCCTGGCCTGGTCGGCGCGGCCGCGCCAGCCTATTCCAGCGCCTCGCGCACCCCGTCCGAGGCGCGCACTATATAGATGTCCGGCTTCCGCCCCGTCGCTTGCTCGTACCCGCGCGCCACGGCACTCTGAAATTCTTCCACCGCTCCCCTGCGCACCAGGCTGATCGTGCAGCCGCCGAATCCGCCGCCCGTCATCCGCGAGCCGTACACACCCGCAATCCCGCACGCAATTCCCACCAACAAATCCAGCTCCGTACTGCTCACCTCATAATCTTCTTGCAAACTGCGATGCGACTCATTCATCAATCGCCCAAAAGATTCCGGATCGCCGCCCTCCAACGCCTCGCGCGCATCCTCCACGCGCGCATTCTCACCAATCACGTGCCGGCTGCGCCGGTACACCACTTCCGGCAATACTTTCGCATAACGCTCCAGATCCCCCAGCGACACATCGCGCAACGCACGCACCCCAGGCATCTGCTCCGCCAGTATCCGCGTCGCCGTCTCGCAATCCGCCCGCCGCGCATTGTATTCTCCCGCCGCGTGATCATGTTTCACCATGCTGTTGCACACCACAAATTGCGCGTCCGCAAATAACGGCAGCAGCCGGAATCCCAGCGTCCGACAATCCAGCACCAGCGCATAATTCGCGCGCCCGCAGCAGGCAATCATCTGGTCCATGATTCCGCAGCGCGCTCCCGCAAATTCGTTCTCCGCGCGCTGGCAAATCTTCGCCAGCTCCACTGGACTGCGCGATAGCCCCGAACTTTCCAGCAGCGCGTAACCCGCCGCCACTTCCACAGACGCCGAGGACGAAAGCCCCGCGCCCATTGGAACTTTTCCTTCCACCAGCAGATTCGCTCCGCTAATTTCCGCGCCGGAAATCCGCAAGCTCGCCGCCACCCCCAGCACGTACGCGCTCCAGTTCCGCCGCACCCGCAAATTCAAATCCTGCAAATCCATTTCCGCGCGCTCGCGCAAATTCTGCGAGTAAACATGCACACGCGAATCTTTCCGCGCGGCCGCCGCCACCCATGTGTACAAATCCATGGCCACGGGCATCACGAATCCCTCATTGTAATCCGTGTGCTCGCCGATCAGGTTCACGCGTCCCGGCGCGCGAAATACCCGCGCCTCCTCGCCATACAATTTCTGAAATTGCTCGCGCAAACCCTGCGCTTCCCGCTGCCCCAGGCTCCCCGACGACACCTCATTCCCCGCCAGTTTTTCCATCATGGTTTGAAATGAAAGGCAGCGTTCGTTCCGCAGCAACCCGATCGTCGGAAGGCGCCGGTCAGCACGCAAAACGGAGGAGGCACGGCCCCATTATATGCAATGCAGCCGCTGAAACATCCGGAACTTTTCGTGGTTCGCCGCGAATTTGCGCCAAAAAACGCCTGCTGCTACTGTTGCTCACGTGAGTCTCCCGGCACAATCCGGATCCGCAGACGCCGCTGCGTATGCGCTCCCCACGCTGCGTCACAATTATTTATCTTTCATCGAAGACACTGCGCTCACCCTCGGCGTGATGGCGCCCACCGGCACGTGCGGCATCGTTCTCCCGCTGCTCATCGCCAAAGGTGGCAACGCCACATGGCTCATCTTCCTGCTCACTCTCGTCGCTTTTTCGCTGATCACCTACAGCGTGCATCGTTTCTCCGCGCAGTGCGCTTCCGCCGGCTCGCTAGCCGATTTCGCGTCAGCCGGACTCGGCCGCAGCGCCTGCCTGGTCACCGCATGGGCATACGTCGCCGCCATGGCCTTCGGTGCGGCCGGCACTGCGCCTTCTTCCGCGTACTATGCTGATCTTTTCTTCCGCCAGGTAACCGGCGCACCGGCATCTTTTCTTCGCGCCGCGGCCTTCACCGCAATCGTAGTGATCGTCGCGTGGATCATCGCGCACCGCGACATCAAACTCTCCACCGAAGTGATGCTCGCAATCGAACTCAGCTCCCTCGCCGTCATCATCGTCATTATCGCTCTGGCCATGCGCCACGATTCCGCATGGATTGATCGTCCGCAGCTCCACCTGGACGGCGCAAGATTACCCGGCTTCCAATTCGCGATGGTCTTCGGCTTCATGACGCTCGCCGGATTCGAAAGCGTCACCACTCTGGGCGAAGAAGCCTCGCACGCGCGCCGCACCATTCCCCGCGTGATCGTCAGCTGCCTGATTCCCGTGGGCATCCTTTATCTAGCGATGATTTATTGCCTCACCGCGCTCGCGCGCAAAAACGGCCTGGCGCTCGATCAACTGAATGCTCCCTTTGACTCCATCGCGCGTTCCATGAATCTCGCCGGCTTTGGCTACGTCAGTTCCATCGGCATCGCGCTCAGCTATTTTGCCTGCACCCTGGGCTCGCTCAACGCCGGTGCGCGTATCCTTTATTACTTGGCGCAGAATCGCCTCTTTGCGCCCAGCTTCGGCTCGGCGCATCCCGTCAACAAGACTCCTCATCGCGCCGTCGCACTGATCGCCGTCATCGCCATTGCCTGTCCTGCGGCCCTGCTCCTCTCAAAAGTTCTGCTTCCCGATTGCATCAGCTATCTCACGCAACTCGCTTCCTACGGTTTCATCGGCTCCTATTTCCTGGTCTGCCTCGCCATGCCGTTCTATCTCATCCGCCGCAAAATCGTTCGCGGCCTGGACGTCGCCGTCAGCGCCGTCGCGCTCCTGATCCTCGCTGCGGTCCTCGCGCTAACCGTATTCCCAGTCCCCGCCGCGCCCTGGCGGTATCTGCCATATCTCTTTTTATCGGCAGTCCTCACAGGCATTGCCGTTTCGCTTTTATACGCGCGCGGCACCAAATCCAACGACAAGACCCACTAGGGGCGCGGCGCGACGCTCGCCGTTCCATTCCCCTTGCTTACCGAGGATAGCAGCGCTATACTGCGCTCGGTTACCGAGACAAGCTCATGAGCAAACCATCCGATCTGGTGCAAGGCACGCTGGACCTGTTGCTGCTGAAAATCCTCGCGCTCCAGCCTCTCAACGGCTTCGCCATCAGCCTGCGCCTGAAGCAGGTTTCCGGCGACGTTCTGCAAGTAAGCGACGGCTCGCTCTACCCCGCGCTGCACAAGCTCGAGCAAGAGGGCTGGATTTCCGCCGAGTGGAAGACCACCGAGAACAATCGCCGCGCGAAATTCTATTCGCTCACGCGCCCCGGCCGTAAACATCTGGAAGAGGAAGCGGACAACTGGGGCCGGCTCGCGACCGCGATCACCCATGTCGTAAAGCTGAAGGAGACCTGAGTCTCGCGAGGAGGCCGGGCGCAACAGACGCTCGTTAGAATAACCGATGGGACCGGAACGCTGGGTATACACACTGCCGCTGCGCCTGCGCTCGCTCTTCCGTCGCCGCGAAACCGATCAAGATCTGGACGAAGAACTCCGCGACCACGTCGAACAAAAAACACAGCAGTACATCGCCCAAGGCCAAGTCCCGCAAGAAGCCCGCCGCATAGCACTTCTAGAAATGGGGGGCCTGGAAAAACGCAAAGAAGAATGTCGCGATGTGCGGCGAGTGCATTGGCTCGAGAATTTCGTTCGCGATATTCGCTTCGGTTTCCGCATGTTGCGCAAGTCCCCCGGCGTAACCGTAGTAGTCGTGATCGCCCTCGCGCTCGGCGTGGGCGCGAACACCGCCATCTTCAGCGTCGTGAATGGATTCCTGCTGCGCCCCTTGCCGGTCCCTTCGCCCGAACAAATCGCGGTGCTCGCGATTCAGCAGAAAGACGCGCCAGTCGGCTCCTCGGGATTTTCCTATCCCGAATTCGTTGACTTCCGCGAGCAAGCCAACACAGTTGCCGACATATTCGGAATCGTCCTCGGCACAGTGCAGTTCACGGCGAACGATCATTCGGAGGAATGTTCTGCAAACTATGTTTCCGGAAATTATTTCACGGCGCTCGGACTGCAACCCGCCGCTGGCCGCCTCTACCTCCCAAGCGAAGCCGAAACGCCGGGTGAGCCGCTCCTCGTGGTTCTGGGCTACGACTATTGGCAGAAAGGATTCCATCGCGATCCGCGCGCCGTCGGCAAACAAATCCTCATCAACGGGAAATCCGCCACGATCATCGGCGTTGTGCCACGCCAATTTCAGGGCATGTATTCCATCTTCGAGACGCACGTCTATCTCCCGATGAGCGCGATGATTCAGGAGGAATCCGCAAGCCTGTTTTGGGACAACCGCGATCGCCGCAGAATCCTGGCCTTCGGCCGCCTAAAGCCCCGCATCAGCCTTCGCGAAGCGCAGAGTTCACTCGACGTATTCACCGCGCGCCTCGCCCTCCAATATCCCGCCACGGACAAATGGTTCACCGTGCGCGCAATCCCGGAAAAATCGGCGCGTCCCATTCCATATGCGAACAATTTCTTTGTCGTGGTTTCCGGCCTGTTCCTGGTTCTCGCCGCCTTCGTCTTGTTGCTGGCTTGCATGAATGTGGAAAACATCCTGCTCGCCCGCGGCTCGGCACGCCAGCGCGAAATGGCCATTCGCGCCGCTTTGGGTGCCGGACGCGCGCGGCTCATTCGTCAGATGCTCACCGAAAGTGTGCTGCTCGCAATTTTCGGCGGCGCCGCTGGCATGCTCCTCGGAATGTGGGCCAGTCGCCTGACCAGTTCGATTCATCTACAGAGCCTCCCACTCCACGTAAATGCTTCTTTCGATTGGCGCGTGTTCGCTTTCGGCGCCACTTCCGCGCTCCTCACAGGTTTAGTGGTCGGTCTGCTGCCGGCTCTGCGTGCTTCCTCTGCAGACGTGCATTCCGTCCTGCACGAAGGCGGCCAGCGAGATTCTTTCGGCATCCATCATCCCGGCTTTCGCAATTTTCTAGTCGTTGCGCAAGTGGCGGGCTCATTCACGCTGCTGGTCGTTGCCGGACTTTTTGTCCGCACCTTGCAAAAAGTTCAATCCTTCGATCTCGGTTTCGATCCCAGCCACGTCCTCGACGTAACTATCGACCCGCACCAGGCTGGCTACGACGAGTCACGCACGACCGCGTTCTATCGCGAGGTTAAGTCTCGCGTGCGCGCTCTCCCCGGCGTGCAATCCGTGAGCCTCGCTTCCTACGTACCGATGGGCGGCTTCCCCAATAGCCGGGCAGTTTCGCTCGAGGGCCGTCCGACGCCTCCCGGGCATCAAGCCCCGAGCGTACTCTCGAACTCGGTCGATCCGCCTTACTTCGTGACCATGCGCATCACTCTTCTCCGCGGACGCATCTTCACGGATTCCGACAATGAAACGGCACCGCGCGTCGCCATCATTAATCAAACCATGGCCGCGCGTTTCTGGCCGCGCGAAGACCCCATCGGGAAACGCTTGAGCATGGATGGCGACCTGGGCCCGTTCATGGAAGTCGTCGGCGTTACCGCCAACGGCAAATACAAAACCGTCGGTGAAGATGCCGAACCTTACATCTACGTTCCCCTGGCACAAAATTTCGCATCAAAACTCACTCTGCAAGTTCGCACGCTCGGTCGGCCCGAGTCTCTCGCCGCGCCGATAAAAGAGCAAATCGCGCAACTGGCGCCTGAGCTCGCGATTGTGGATATCGCGACGATGGACCAATTGCTCGCAGGCGCTTTCGGATTCTTCGCGTTCCGCCTCGCCGCCACTCTCGCTGCCACGCTTGGAGTCATCGGACTAACTCTCGCGGTCGTCGGCGTTTACGGCGTCGTGTCGTTCGCCGCGAGCCAGCGCACTCGCGAGATGGGCATCCGCATGGCCCTCGGCGCAAGCTCGCGCGATATCCTTAACCTAGTCTGGCAGCAAGGCGTGCGCCTGGTGATCGCCGGCGTCGCCATTGGCACCGCCGCAGCGTGGGCGCTGACCTGCGCCATGACGCACCTGCTGGCCGAAATCAGCGCCAGCGATCCCGTAACCTACGTCACAGTCGCGGTCGTTCTCGCAGCCGTTGCGCTTCTCGCGTGCTACATCCCCGCGCGCCGCGCCATGCGTGTTGACCCCATGGTCGCCCTGCGCCACGAATGAGCGCGCACAACCGAATCGCACTCACACGACGCGCCAAGACAATCCGGAGGCGTCCGCATCGGCTCGGCGTCGCACCTGCTGGCCCGACAATGTGGACTTGACCACACAAAAAAAGAGCGGCTCGTGATCTTTCCACGAACCGCTCATGGGGGTGGGAAATCTGTCCCCCGGGACCTTTACGTCGCAGCGGGGGTGCAGCTTATTTGGGTTTTTCCTCAGCCGGACGCGCGGCTGCCGGTTTCGGCGCAGCTTGATGTTGTTGCGGCGCTGCCTGGTGTTGTTGAGGTGCGGCTTGATGCTGTTGCGGTGCCGCCTGGTGTTGCTGCGCGGCCGGCTTCGGCGCACTCTCTGTGCGCGCTGGAGCGGGCTGATGCTCCGGCTTTGCAGCTAGCTTCGCTGCGGTTGCGGGTTTCGCTTCCGCGTGTGACGGCTCTGGTTTTGCGGCTGGCTGAGCTGGACGTGCCGCGTTGTGCGCAGCTGGCGTCGCGGTGGCATGTTCAGGCTTTGCAGCCGGCTTTGCGGCCGGCTTGTTCTCAGCAGCTTTGTTCTCGCTGGCCCGACTCGCTGCGGCGTTGTTCTCGTTCGTTTTGTTCGCCGTCGCACGGTTTGCAGCCGCGGAGTTTTCGCTCGTCTTGCTTTCAGCAGCTTTATTCTCGGCAGCCTTGTTCTCACTCGCCTTGCTCTCAACAGCTCGGTTCTCGGTCGCTTTCGTTTCGGCAGCCTTATTCGCTTCGGCCTTATTCGCGGTCGCCGTGGACTCAGCCGATCGATTCTCAGCAGCTTTGTTTTCGGCGGCCTTGTTCTCAGTCGCCTTTGTCTCAGCAGCCTTATTTGCTTCGGTTTTATTCTCGGTGGCCTTAGATTCGGCAGCTCTGTTTTCAGCCGCCTTGTTTGCTTCGGTGTTGTTCTCAGCCGCAGCTCCGTGCGCGGCCACTACGCCCTTGCCGGAAAATTCTCCCGGCTTGGCTGTCGCCGCGACGGCCGGGCGCCCGTGATTCACCGACGCGAGCATTTCACGGTTTCCGCCGGCAGTGCGTTGCTGGTTTGATTGCGCCGCGGTGGGCTCAGTGTGGCGTGCGCGAGAATAGGTTTCTTCTCTCGCCGAGGGTCGCGCCGTGATTCCACCAGATCCGCCGTTGTAACTAACATACGTTCTGTTAACAATCACCGACTTGTTGTAAGTGTTGTGGAAGTGCTCGCCGCCAAAATTGTTCACAGACGTGTTGTAGCTGAATTGATTGTTGCGCCAGTAGCCGCCTTCGTACCCGGAACCGCCGTAGCCGTATCCATAGTTAACGCCGCCGTAGAAGCCGACTTCGTTGCCCCAGTACCCGCCGCTCCACGCGTACGCGCCGTTGTTCCATCCCCAGTATCCTGGCGTCCACAGCAAACCTTCACTGGGCGGTTGAATCCACGTGCCCGGCACCCAAAAATATCCCTCATCGCCGTACCCCCAGTAGCCAGGCGTCCACAGATAACCTTCTTGCGGGCAAATCGGTTGCGCGTAAACCACAAGTTCTGGTGGAGCGACCGTAATGGACGCGCTGAACTGCGCGCGGGACGTCGCCGGCACTGCCAAAATTAAAAGCGCGAGCAAAAAATATTGTATCGAACGGAACGTACGCATTTTTCGTTGCCTTTCCTGATCATCCTTCGTTTGCCCGGTCTGGCTTGGATTCTGCGGGTTGCGCGGATGGAGGCACTGCTTAACTTGGGAATGATGACGCACGCGCTCCTTGAAGTCTGTTCAATAAGAGTCACTTTTGACGCGTCGTCTAAAACGCCACTATCCTCGGAAACAGGGAAGAAGGCTGCAGGGATGCGCCAATAGGACGTGCCGATGCGGAACGGGCTCACGCTGGCTCCCCCGCTGCGTGATTCTCACGGCATCTCTACTTCAACAATAATTGAGTCGGTAAGGCAAGATATTGTAAGCTCTCGCCATGGTCATCAGCGAAAGGCTCAAGCGGCTCCGCGAAGCGCAAAACCTCTCGCAAGGCGACATCCAGGAACGCACCGGTCTTTTTCGCTGTTACCTTTCGCGCTTGGAGAATGGCCGCACCGTTCCTTCCATTGAGACTCTCGAAAAACTGGCGCGCGCGCTGGACGTTCCTCTCCACCAGCTTTTCACCGAGGATGAAGCTCCCGTCAAAAAGCTGCGCGTTCTGAAGCAGCAGCCGCAATCCATCTGGGGCCTCGACAAGAAAGCCACCCGTCAGCTCCGCCTCTTCGCCAAACAATTCGCCCGCATGGACGGCAAACAACGCTGGCTGATCCTCCGCGCCGCCGCGAAAATCAACAAAGACGGCCGCATCTAATCGCAATCGTGCGCTGCGCGACGTTCGCGATGCTATCCGTCCACTTATATCAGCTCGACCTGCACCCGGCTTCCGGTTCTGGCCAGCGCGCGGTCTCGCGTAATCAGCGGAGCATCCAGCGCTTCAGATAGAGCCAGGTAGGCCGCTTCATAAGCCGAAAGATTGTGCCGCATTTGCCAGACGCGGTTGAGCAGAACGAAATGCGGATAGCGAGTGAGCGGAAAATCGAGGAAATCGCTGAGAGCTTCGGCGCCGCGGTCAGCGGAGATGCTGGCTGAGCGCGCGTAGCGCCGCAAAACCTGTGCAATCTCCAGGTCAATCAGATGCGGAGCGTGCAGCGTTTGGCCGGCAGCAAACAGGACGCGGCTCACACGCCGCGCGGCAGGCGTCTGGAGAAGAACCTCCAGAATCGCGGAAGCATCCACAACAATCAGCGGCTATTCCTCTGGGCGCGCACTGCGGCGGCCGGCGCGGGATGCGGCTGGACGGACTGGCGCCGCGAAAGCCTTTTGCGCATTTCATCAAGAGTAGGGCGGTCGAGGGCGTGGCGCAGCTCGCGCAGCAAGTAGTCTGACAGGGACATGCCTTCCAGCGCCGCACGCGTCTTCAGCTCGCTTTGCAACTCGGAAGGTACGTTGCGGATCTGAACCATGATCGGCATGCGATCAGCAAACTTGCATGTGTAGCGCATGTCAATGGTGCCATCGGTCGGTTCGCGGCTACGCCACTCCGCAATTCGCGCTTTTCACGGCAGCGCCGCAGCGAGTATAAGATGTCCATGACCAACACACTCGATTACGCCGCCATGCTCGCCGTCGCGCTGCAGGAAGCGCGCGCCGGCCTCGCCGAAGGCGGCATCCCCATCGGCGCCGCCATTTTCGACTCCACCGGCAAGCTCATCGGCTCCGGACACAACCGGCGCGTGCAGCAGGGCGATCCTTCAGTTCACGGCGAGACGGACGCCTTCCGCAACGCCGGCCGCCAGCGCAATTATCGCAACCTTATTATGGTAACCACTCTCGCGCCGTGCTGGTATTGCAGCGGGCTGGTGCGCCAGTTTCGTTTCGGCATTGTCGTTGTCGGCGAAAGCCGCAACTTTCAGGGCGGCATGGACTGGCTGCGCTCGCTCGGCGTCAACGTGATTGATCTGGATTCCGCCGAATGCGCTTCGCTCCTTGCGGACTATATTCGCGCGCACCCCGCCGTGTGGAATGAAGACATCGGAGAAGAATAGCACGAGCGCCGCGGGCCACTGCGTGAAGGTCATCGGATCGCGACGCGAACGTCGTCATCGCGCGCCGCAACGCGTTACGCCAGCCGCGTTCCAATCGCCCTCGCGAACCCCAACAGCCGAGCGTCCGAATTACGCGGCGCGATCAGTTGCACTCCTGCTCCGCCGGCCATCGGCTGCGTCACCACCGGCGCGCCAACCAGGCTCATGGGCGTGGTGTAGCGCAGGATGGCCTGCCGCGACTGCTTATGATCGGTGCCAACCGTGAGCGCGTGCAGCGCGGCGCAAGGCGCGAGGAAGAAATCGTAGTCGCGCAATTGCGCGTCTGCTTGGTCGCGAAACTTCACATGCCGCGCTCGGAACTGCTCGATTTCTGCGGCTGAGATGGACGCGCCCCAGGCCAGGCGTTCGGCAATCGCGGCTGGAAAGTGCGAAAAATCACCGCCGGTTTTCGCGCCGTGAATCGCGGCGGCCTCATGCGCCGTGATTGCCGTGTAGATCTCCAACGCCTCGTCCCAGTAACCCGTGTCCGCCGGAATAATGGTGGCGCCGCTGTCGGTGAGTTTTCGTTTCCATTCCGCAAATCCCGCAAGCACCTGCGCATCGCTATCGTGCAGAAAGTCGTCGCGTACGCACCCAATGCGGAAGCTCGTTTGGGTCTCGTCTGGGATGTGCAGGTCAAACAGCGCCTCAGCCAAGAGCGGCGCGTCGCGCAGATCCTGGAACAGCCAGCCCAGCGTGTCGAAAGTGAGTGCCAAGTGGACTCCGCCGCGCCACAACCCGCTTCGCTGCGCCAGCTCCACCGACGCGCGATATCCGGCGAGTCCGCACAGCGCCGCTGGCACGCGCACCGAACCGCCGGTGTCCGTGCCGATCGCCGCCAGCGCCGACTGCTCTTGCACGCTGGCCGCAGCGCCGCTGGAGGACCCGCCGGTCAGCCGCTGCGCGTCCCTCGGCTGCACGCAATCGCCGTAATCCGGATTTTCTCCGGTGATGCCGTAGGCCAGCGGATGCATGTGCGTCTTGCCGATGATGATCGCGCCCTGCGAGCGCAGACGAGAGGCGACGGCGGAATTCTCGCGCGCCACGGCGTTGCGCGCGGCGTAGAAGCGCGAACCCAGAGTGGTCGGGAATCCGGCAACATCAAAGCAATCTTTAATCGAAACAGGGACGCCGTAGAGAGGCGGCTTGTCAACAGGTGGAAATCGCCGGGGCAATGTGTCGGCTTCCTCGCGCACTTTTTCCGCATCGAGCGCGAGGTACGCATTGTGGCTCGCGTTGCTGTTCGCGCGAGAGAGCGCCTCTTCGACAGCGGCGCGCGGCGTGACGTCTCCGCGGGCGAGCTGCTCGCAAAGCTGTTGCACTGGACCGCGGGCAGTGACCTTGGACATGGACCGCATTTTAACCGCATCCATTGCGAGGCAACGGGTGGAAATTCCAGCCTTGCAGGAAACAGCAGAAGGGAGCAGGAACAGCAACCGGGATGGCCGCCGTTCCTGCTCGTGTGGGCTGGACTAGAACTGAAGACTGAGAGACATCTGAATCTGCCGCGGGCTGCCGATGGTCTTGTTCACGACGCCCAAGCCGAACGCGCAGTTGTAGAACGACGCGTTAGTTTGGTTCGGGCAACCCACCGGCAATGGAGTGGTCCCTTGCACCGGCACGTTGTTGTAATACTGGTTTTGCGAGACGTCATCGAGCGGGATGTCGAAGCTGGGCGTATTGGTCAGGTTGAAAACATCGAAGCTGTACTTCGCAGTAAGCCGCTCCGTGATCTTGGTGTTCTTCACGATGGAGATGTCCGCGCGCCTTTGCGAGGTTTGCCGGAAGATGTTGCGCTGGCCCGTCGTGAAGTTGGTTTCGAAGGTGTCGCCCGCCGGAATGGCGCCATTTAGATCGCCAGGATTGAGTAGCGGCAGGGTGAAGCATTGGGGCTTAAGGGCAACAGTACCGAAAGCTCCCGACACACCTGTGAGCGCGTTCTTCGGCGTACAGCCGGCCGCCAGCGGCACGATGGGGTTGGTGATGCCATCGTTGACTCCGTAGAAGATGCTGCCGACGGCGCCAGTATAATCGACGATGCTGTAGGGCTGGCCGCTCTGGAAAACTCCGATGCCCTCGATGGCCCAGCCATCCCCAATCTTGCCCTTCCAAGAGGAATCCGCGGCGACGTTCGGGAATTGGTAAAGAAGCGTGAAATTTATTACGTTGGTGCGATCGAAATCGGAGTTGCCGTAGCCGGAGCGCAAGTCGAGCGGGTTATTTCCGTTGTAGAACAAACCCATCGCGCTTTGCTCGTCCAACGCGTGAGAGTAAGTGTAGGAGAAGCTCGCTTGCAATCCGTGGCTGATGCGTTTTTCCACGTGCACCTGCAACGCGTTGTAAGCAGAGACACCGGCAGCAGTGTAGGAAAGGGCCTCGGCGGAATAACCGAGGTAGGGAACCCGAAAATCCACGTTGCCCCCTTCGTAGTTGTTGAGCATCGTGGAACCGTCGGGCAGAGTAATCGGAGCGCAAGTTGTGCTGCAGCCTGGAGGACCCTGCACGGTGTAACCATAGGTGTAGTTCTGCTGAAACTGTGTGCCCTTTCGGATCGGATTAGTCGGAGTGGCGAGCTGCGCCTGGTTGAAGGGCACGGGAATCACCTCGTGCCGGCCGAAGTTGCCGACGTAACCGATGTCAATCGCCAAGTCGCGGCGCGGCTGCCATTGGATATCGAGAGTTTGGTTCATGGTGTACGGCAGCTTGTTCTTGCGGTTATAAACGCCGAAGGGGAAGAGCGGCTGCCCTTCGAGGATGCCTGCGCCGATTCCAACTCCCGGTACTCCGGTATTCGGCAGGTAGTTGTCAATCGAAGCCGGGTTACCCGTCGGAGGAGGCCCTAATGTCGTGCCCCATGGATTCGCAAATCCGTAAGCTGCCGGGTCGCAGGTGGGGATATAGAACAAGTAGAGCGAAGATGGGGTGCACTCCTGCGCGCTAACGAACGGTGGCGCCTGGTTGACGCCAAACGGTCCGCCCGTGACAACGCCAGCCGCAAAGCCAGGGGAAAGATAAGTAAAGAGTTCTCCGCGGTCGTAGTACAAGCCCCAGCCGGCGCGGACGACGAGCTTGTTATTGAACTTGCCGGGACTCCAAGCTACACCCAAGCGCGGCGCAAGACCCCATTGGCGCCCGGTCAACGTGGAAGGGCTGACTCCTTTGCTGGAAAACTCCTTGTTGTTGCCGGCAACAATGATGCCGTTCGAGATGAGAGTGTCCGTGGATGGGTCGTAATCGTACTGCGAGGGATCGAAATTGTAGAGACGCCCATATTTTTCAGACAGACCGCCATCGTCGTCAAAGCGCAGTCCGACCGTAAAGCTCAGATTGGGGCGAAACTGGAACTTATCTTGGACGTAAAGACCCCACTCGTTTGCGCGAAGGTAACGGTTCGCATTGCCCTGCAAGACGTTCGAGGTCGGGTACCCATCTGAGGTATAGGGAGTGATGAAGCCTTGCAGAAACTGCGAAAGATCTACAGTGCCGATCATGCCAGTGCCAGGTCTTTGATCGCGCGTGTTGAGCTGGGTGTAGGAATACGAGCCGCCAAAAGAAACGGAGTGTTTGCCGTGGCTCCAGGTGGCGCTGGCAGACGGCATGAAGCGGTTCTGGAAAATCCCTGTATTGGCGCCTTGTGACTGCGCGCCCTGTCCGATGGTCAAAGTCGCGGCGTTAACGTTGTTTGGATTAGTGAGTGAGTTCGTTCCGAGCATGTTCACAATGGTCATGCCCGGAAAGAAATTGGAGCCGAATGTATTGATGGTGGATTCCGCCGGCGATGCGCCGGTGGACGATTCGACGAAGCTGGCGAATTGCGCGGGGGTGAACGGCTGCCCGATGGTGCTGTAGACTTTCTCCCGAATGAACCCGAAAACTTCGGCAACGTTGAGGTTGGGCGTAATGATCTGGGTGTTGGTGATGGAGGCGACCTGGCTGCCGGCATCGAGGTGCTGAGTAAAGCCGGGCACGCTCGAATACGCGTACGGCGCGATGCTCGGATCGTGCTGGTAGTAATACTTCAGAGCCAAGGTGTCCTTGGAGTTGACGATCCAATCGAGATTACTGACGGCTTGATCCGAGAGGAAATAGGCAGTGCCGGGCGAGAGGGCGTTTTCCGGAAAATTGAGCGATGGCGTGTTGCCGTCATTCCATGGAACGAGGTACTGACCGTTGGGGAGTTGGTACTGAAATATGCCCAAGGCGATCGGATTGATCTGATTGGGACCGTTGCCGACAGTTCCGTTCAGAGTAGAGCCGAAATTGGTGTTGGAAATGTTGGCCAGGCAAGTCGCCATGCTTGCCGTCGCACGCGTGGCGCCACAGTTCGCTGTTGTGAAGTTGACCGGAACGGTCAATCGTCCGATGCCGATCTCCTGATCAGAACTGTGCACGTGCTGGTATCCGAGATAGATGAAAAGTTTGTTCTTGATGATGGGTGCGCCCCCGGCTCCGCCCAAAGTGTAGCGATGAAGTTCGGGAACTTTGAGATTGTTGGGAAGATTGGGGTCCTGATTGAAAAAGAAGGGCGCGGCATTTAGCCAGTCTGTTCCGCGATGCAGGTACGCGGTACCGTGGATCGCATTGGTGCCCGACGCGGTGCTCATATCAATGTGCGCGCCGCTGGTGGAGCCCTGTTGCGCGTCGTACATCGAGGTATTGACGCGAACTTCCTGGACGGTTTCCGGAGCGGGAGTGGGCAGGGACTGACCGACCGCAAGATAGGGCGAGGCGGTGCTCTGAACCACTCCGCCATTGCCGCTGGCAGCGCCGCTGACTCCCGTATTGTTTACGATGCGCGCCGAGGCCACTTGACTGGTGCTTTTGCCGTTGAACAAATTTTTGGCGTCCACGCCGTTCAACAAAAAAGTATTGCTGGTGTCGCGCTGGCCGTTAGCCCAGATGGGCTGGTTGCCAAGGCCGGCGTTAGCGCCTGTGCCGGCAGGTAATTCCGCGCTGACACCGGGAGAAAGAATCGCGAGGCCCGTGAAACTTCCGGTGGGCAGCGGGATCGCTTCGAGCTCCGCTTTATCGAGGACGTAACCGTTCGTCGTATCCACTGCGTTAAGCAGCGGAGTTTCTTCTACGGTGATGGTCGTTCCCACCTGGCCGACTTTCAGGGCAGGGTTCAAGCTCACGGTGCGGTCGGCCTGCACGAGAATGGATGGAATTTTCTGCGTTTCAAAACCGTCGTGGCTGAAGGTGAGGGTGTAGGTGCCGATGGGCAAGTTCACAAATTCGTAAGAGCCGCTGGAATTGGTTCTTTGCGTTCTCGTTAGCGTGGTCTGATCACCGACGAGCGTCACCGATGTGTCTGCCAGCACGCCGCCCGTTGTGTCGGTGACCGTGCCGGTGATGCCGCCCAGAGTTTGCTGCGAGTGCGCGCCCGGCGCGAACGCCAGAGCGACGCAAATGCACAACGCCAGCGAAAAAATCGAGAGCCGGACCCTCTCAAACATTCGTTCCTCCGATCGATGCGGACAAAGTTCCAAACGGGAATGCCGCGCGAAAACTCGCACGGTAAACTTTTGCGCCTTATTAAAGACGTTGCCCAGATGCGTTACTTCACCCCGAAGATGGAGGCACGGTACGCCTTTTTTTCCCGGGAACGAAGTATTTTTAATCTATGGCAGATATCAATTATTTCTATGGTTGTTTTCCACAGGGAGCATCGTGGGTGAAGCATGTTTCGCATTCTGCTGCTGGTGATGACGCAGCCGGATGTAGAGGAGCAAGCCTAGATTTTTTCCGGAGGCGCATTCCTGCCCCGGCTATTGATCGCGAACCAGAGCAGTCCGGCAGCGAGATATACGAGATAGATGTAAGGAAGCTTGCCGTAAGGACCTTCCGGAACTGGATAGAGATTACCGACAAGCGCCAGCAGCATCGCGAGTCCCGCAAGCCAAGAGATAATTTGTGCGCCGGGATTGAACGCTCCGTGGTTGCGCAGATAGCGGGGCAGCGCGATGCAAACCAGCGCATAAGCCACGATGAACCCGTACGTCGCGAGCGAACCCAGCCAACCGTAAACGTCGAGGCCACTCGCGCCGCGCGCCGCCAGCACGAGTACTGGTAACACAGCGGCGATTCCGGTAACGACGACTGCGTAGCTGGGAGTTTCGTTGCGCACATGCGTGGTGCGCAGCGAGCCGTGCGCGAGGCCGTTGTGCGCCATCAGCAGCAGCACGCGCGCGGCCGCGGTGATGCACGCCAGAGTTCCGGCGAACATGCTGACCAGCGCGCCGATATCAATCAACAATCCGAACAGAGGGACGCCGCCTACGGCTGCCACCACGTGCATCGGCGCCGGATTGCTTCCTAAATCCTGGCCGGCGGTGCGGAAGCCGAGAACTTCGCTGTAGGCGCAGACTGTGAAGAACGCTCCGCCGATGATCGCCGATTGAATCACGGCGCGCGGAATCGTCTTCAACGGATTGCGCGCTTCGGCGCCCAGCGTGGTGGCGCTTTCAAAGCCGACAAAGCTGAAGAGCGCAAGCACCAGCCCAAGCCGCAGACCGCTGCCTGTCACGCCACGCAATTTTAATTGCTCCCAGTCCAGATGCAAGCCGTGACGCACGAGCACCAGCGCAATCACAATGACGATCACCGCGACGGAAACCGCTTCCATCCACAACATCATCCGCGCGGAGATTTTCACATCGCGCCAGGCGATCCATACGCAGGCGCACGCGCCTACAAGGACCAAAAGCACGGTGGAGACTTCGTGGCCAGTGGCGTCGCGCAGCAGCAGATTCGCGAAGTGGTAGAAGCCGCCGATGACGCTGGAGCCCGTGGCGACGTAGGCAAGCAGCAAACTCCAGGCGGCCGTCGCGCCGAGCCATGGAGGCAGAATCATGGACGCATAGGCGTAGAGCGAACCGGGTGACGCCGAATGCTTTGCGAAGCGCGCGATGCATAGTGCGACGAGCAGCACCGCGATTGTTGCGAGTAGGTATGCGAGCCAGGTGCCGTTGCCGGCGAGCGCGCACACCAATGGAATGGTGGCTGCGGGAGTCGTGGTTGGGGCGATTGTCGAGACGGATTGCGCGAGAGTTTCAAGCGGAGAGAGCACGCCGCAGCGCAAGCCGTAAGCAGCGGCTTCAGGATTTTGGAGCGCTGAAACGATCGTTGTCGGCTGGTTCTGCGTTTCGCCAGAATTTGCGGGCGCGAGCATGGCGTACCATACAGGCTGATTGGCGAGGGCGCAAGTGATAGGGCGGCCGCGACAGAATTCCTGTACGTGTGCTGGAAGTGGTGCGGACTTGGCCGCGCGCTGTGATATAGATTCGCATTCTCGCTGAACTGCGCCGCGAGTTCGCCGAACTGTTTTTTGGGGGAGCAGATGCTGAAACTTGTGCTGCGTTTTCTTGTCTTGCTGCTGCTTGCGTTCTGTGCGGATTTTTCGCAAGCGCAAAACACAGCAGCGAGCGTGCCTATTCGTATCAAAGTCGTAGTCGTCACCATGTTTGAACGCGGCGAGGATACCGGCGACGTTCCGGGGGAATATCAACTATGGGTGGAGCGCGAGCATCTGGATGAAATTCTCCCGCTGCCGAGCGGCTATCATCACGTGCGCTTGAATAAGGATGGAGTGCTGGGCTTGCTGACCGGCGTGGGAACGGCGAAGGCCGCGGCAACGGTGATGGCGCTGGGAATGGATCCGCGTTTTGATTTGTCGAAGGCGTATTGGATTGTCGCGGGGATTGGCGGCGGCGATCCGGCGGACGTGTCGCTGGGCTCGGCGGTGTGGGCGGACCACGTTGTAGATGGCGACCTGGCGTATGAAATTGACGCCCGGCAAATTCCCGAGAGTTGGCCGACCGGCTACTTGCCGTTGCGCAGAGGCACGCCGTACGAGCAGCCGCCGCGCATTGATTACGGCGAGGTGTACACGCTGAATGCGGCGCTGGTGGATTGGGCGGTGCGGCTGACGCAGGATGTGCCGCTGGCGGATTCGGATCAGTTGCGGAAATCGCGCGCGCGCTTCGCGGGTCTTCCGAACGCCCTGAAGCCGCCGTTTGTCACGCGCGGCGATACGCTTTCGGCCAGCACTTTTTGGCACGGCTCAAAATTCGATGAATGGGCCAACGCCTGGACTCGCTATTACACCGGCGGCAAAGGAAATTTCATGACGGCGGGCATGGAAGATACCGGCACGATGCAGGCGCTGACATTTTTGAGCGCGGCGGGGCGCGTGGATTTGCAGCGCGTGCTGGTGCTGCGGGCCGTGAGTAATTTCGATCGCGAGCCTCCGGGAACTTCCGCGGCGGAGAGTCTGCAGGAAATGGTTTCGGGAAATTATTCCGCCTACATGCAATCGCTGGAAGCGGCGCAGATGGTGGGCGACAAAGTGGTGCGCGATCTGGTGGAGCATTGGCGCGAGCGCGAAGCGACGATTCCGCGCTGATCATCGCGTTGCGAGTTCATCCGGCGGCGCATCGCTGCTGCATTCTGGATTCGTTCGATATGGCATATGGCATATGGCATTGACGCGAGAACGCTCGCAGCCTATAGTTGCGCATTTTTAACCGGGGAGAAACGGTTTGCTGGAGCGCGTCTTTCACCTCGCCGAAAACAAAACCACGGTGCGCCGCGAACTGCTGGCTGGTTTGACGACGTTCATGACCATGGCGTACGTGGTTGTGGTGAATCCACGAATTCTGGCGGAGGGCGGCATGCCCGTGGAAGGCGTGCTGTTCGCGACTTGCATTTCTGCAGCGCTCGCGACGCTCGTGATGGGATTGTGGGCGAATTATCCCATCGCGCTGGCGCCCGGCATGTCTCTGAATGCGTATTTCACGTACTCGATCGTGATTGGGCGCGGGGTGCCGTGGCAGACGGCGCTGGGCGTGGTGTTCTTGTCAGGGCTGTTGTTCCTGCTGCTGACGCTGACGAATGTGCGCGAGCACATCGTGAATGGCATTCCCGATTGCCTGAAACACGGAACGGCGGCTGGGATCGGGCTGTTCATCGCATTCGTGGGATTGCGCAACGCAAGAATTATTGTGGCGAATCCTGCGACGTTCGTAGCGTTTGGAAAAACCAACGATCCGCAAGTGTTGCTGGCGGCGGCTGGTGTGATTCTGATCGCAATTTTGATGATACGGAAAGTGGGCAGCGCGATTTTACTGGGCATCGTGGCGATCGCACTCACAGGCATCCCGCTCGGACTGGCCCATTGGCCCGGACAATTATTTTCCTGGCCGCATCCATCGGGCACATTTCTGAAACTGGACCTGCGCTCGGCGACGCGGCTGGGCCTGGGAGAATTGATCTTCGTATTCTTCTTTGTGGACCTGTTCGACAACGTCGGCACCTTGGTGGGCGTGTGCGAGCAGGGCGGATTTCTGCGCGACGGGAAATTGCCGCGCGCCAGCCGCGCTTTGCTGGCGGACGCATTCGGAACGATCGTTGGCGCGCTCACCGGCACGTCCACGGTGACCAGTTACATCGAGAGCGCCGCGGGCGTGGCGGCGGGCGCGCGGACAGGATTGGGAAATCTGGTGATCGCCGGGCTTTTTTTCGTGGCAATGTTCTGCGCGCCGCTGGTCGCCGCTATTCCCACATACGCGACAGCGCCCGCGCTGATTCTGGTGGGCGCGCTAATGTGCGGCTCGATCGCGAAAGTTCGCTGGGCTGATTTCAGCGAAGCTTTTCCCGCGTTCCTCACGCTCGTCGCTACGCCGCTGACGTTCAGCATCGCCACGGGGCTGAGCCTGGGCCTCCTTTCATTCACGTGCTTGAAGATCGGGGCTGGAAAATACCGGGACATCAGTCCGCTGATCTGGGTACTGTCGGCGATTTTCCTGCTGCGGTTTGCATTTCTTGGTTCGGAATAGCGCTCGCTCGCGATATTTCCCCTAACGACCGCTGAAAAATCCTGTAGAAAGCAAACAATCACTTTTCAGAGGCGAACAAAGCGAGTTAAGCTCACCAACTTCGAGCCCCGGGGCTCGATCGTTCGCAAAATGTCTCACGTTACTTTCACTCTCGCGCAAAGCCACTGGATTCCCGTCGGTATTTTTCTAGCCACTTACATTTTGATCGCCGTAGAAAGCGGGCGTGGCAGCCATCTGGACCGAACGGCGGCGGCCTTTTGCGGCGCGGTGGCAATGGTCCTGGTGGGCGCAGTTCCGCTGACGGAGGCGTATCAGGCGATCAACTGGGATACGCTGATTTTCCTGCTGGGCATCATGATCCTGGTGGCGCATTTTCAGATTTCCGGATTCTTCGATTGGATTGCGGTGCACGTGGCGGGAATTGCGCGCACGCGATTTCAGTTGCTGGTGCTGCTGGTATTCGCGACCGGAATTCTGGCGGCGTTTTTTGTGAACGATACGATTTGCCTGATCCTCACG
This sequence comes from uncultured Acidobacteriota bacterium, assembly GCA_963747605.1. Lineage (GTDB taxonomy): Bacteria > Acidobacteriota > Terriglobia > Acidiferrales > UBA7541 > Palsa-295. Next base: position 47,708 of record CAVVGA010000003.1, read on the forward strand.
CCCATCGTGCTGGTGGTGACGCAAAGGCTGGAAGTTCCGCCGATTCCGTACCTCATCGCCGTGGCGACATCAGCGAATATCGGATCGGTGATGTCCGTCACAGGAAACCCGCAGAATGCGGTGATCGGCGTTTCGGCACATTTTTCGTTCCTGGGATTTCTGGCGCATCTGGCTCCGGTTTCGCTGGTGGGAATGGCGATTAACGTCGCGGTGCTGTCAGTTTTCTTCGGCGGCGAGATTTTTCATCAACCTCTCAAACGCCATGCGCCGTCACTTCCGGTGAAACTGGAGCGCGGCCTGCTGATCAAGTGCTGCGTCGCGGCGGCGCTGGTGATTGTGCTGTGGATTCTGGGTTACTCGTTTCCTCTTGTGGCGATTTCCGTGGGCGCATTCATCCTGATCATCGGACGCGTGAAGGCGCAAAACATTTATCAGCGGCTGGATTGGGAGCTGCTGTTATTTTTTGCGTCGCTCTTCGTGGTGATCAAGGGATTTGAGGCATCGGGCGCGCTGGAACACCTGATCGGATATTTTCAGGCGGGGTTGCAGGGTGGAATGATTTCGCAATTATTCGCGGTGAGCAGTGTGATGCTGATTCTCTCGAACCTGGTGAGCAATTTGCCGGCTGTGCTGCTATTCCGTCCGCTGGTGCCCACGATTCCGAACACACACTACATCTGGCTGGCCGTGGCCAGCACCAGCACGCTCGCGGGAAACGCCACGCCATTCAGCTCCGTGGCGAATTTGATTGTGCTGCAGCAGGCGGGCAAAAAGGTGAAGATCACATTCTGGGAGTTCGCACGAGTGGGATTAATCGTGACGCTGATCACGACGCTGGCGGCGATTGCGATTCTTGCAGTGGAGCATTGGTTGTTGCCGGGGACGTAAGGAAGGCAGACCCAACTGCGCCCGCCTCAAGGCGGCCGCTACAAAGGCAAAACAACGCAAGGGATTGCAGGGGCGATGGGTGCACCCGCCCCTGCGAATCCCAATGCGGTTGAGAACGGAATTTACTTCTTGGCGTGGGCGAAATTTTCTTCTACTTGCGCCCAGTTGATCGTGTTCCACCAAGCCTCGAGATATTCGGGCCGGCGGTTCTGATACTTCAAGTAGTAGGCGTGCTCCCAGACGTCCACACCAAAGAAAGCCTTGCCCCCATCCATGATGGGATTGTCCTGATTCGCGGAGGATTCGATGACGAGTTTTCCGTCGCGGAACAAAAGCCACGCCCAGCCGGAGCCGAAGCGCTTGACGCCCGCATCATTAATCTTCGCTTTGAAATCCGCGAAGCTACCGAATGCGGCGCTGATGGCTTTACCCAGTTCGCCGCCGGGTTCGCCGCCTCCGCCCTTCTTCATGATCTTCCAGAACATGGAATGATTCATGTGGCCACCGCCATTGTTGCGCACGGCGGTGCGAATCGCTTCCGGCACTTTATTGATTTGCGCCAGTAGTTCTTCGATGGAAAGTTTCTGCAGGTCGGCGTGTCCGTCGAGCGCTTTATTAAGGTTGGTGACGTAGGCGCCGTGGTGTTTGTCGTGATGGATTTCCATGGTTTTCGCGTCAATGTGGGGCTCGAGAGCATCGAAGGCATACGGCAAAGGCGGCAGTGTAAAAGTCATCTGAGGAGCGGCTCCTTGTCCTGTAGAAGTTGCGGTCATAATGTACCTCCTGATTTGCAGTTCCTGCCCCATAATTATACGCGCCTGCCGGGGAACAGGGGTACGGGCAGCTGGAATTATTGGATGAGGTAAGGGAGTCGAGGATGCCATCCGTTGAGCACGTGGAAAAACATTTCACCGCGACGGCCGCGGTGCGCGACATTGTCATTGGAATGGCGGATGGACTAACGGTTCCATTCGCGTTGGCCGCTGGCATCACCGGAGTGGTGGCGTCCACGAACTCGACCCATATCGTGGTGACGGCTGGGCTGGCCGAAATCGCCGCTGGTTCGATTGCGATGGGACTCGGCGGGTATCTGGCGGCGAAGACGGATACGGAACATTACGCGTCGGAACTGGACCGGGAATATCGCGAGACAGTGGAGTTGCCGGAAATCGAAACCGAAGAAGTGGCGAAAGTTTTTCGCGATTATGGTTTGACGAACGAGCAGATGGCGCCGATTGTTTCCACGATCACTTCAAATCAGAAAAAATGGGTGGATTTCATGATGCGGTTTGAATTGGGATTGGAACCGCCGGACCCCGCGCGGGCAGCCCGTAGCGCAGTAACAATTGCCGCGGCGTATATCGCCGGAGGGTTTGTTCCGCTGGCGCCGTACATGCTCATCCGCCAAGACGTGAACATGGCGCTAATCTATTCCGTGGTCGTGACGCTGCTAGCGCTTTTCGGATTTGGCGCGGTCAAAGGGCATTTCACTGGCGTGCAGCCGGTGCGCGGCGGAATGCAAACGGTGATGGTGGGCGGCTTGGCTGCCGCGGCGGCATACTGGCTCGCGCGACGCATCAGTTAGCATCTCCGACGCGAGCCCACTTCGCGGAGCCGCGAAAAATAAACATCCCGCGGGGACGGTCGTTGCTATTGCGTCGCTGGCGGAGCTCCCAGATTGCCGAACGGCCAGAGATTGAACGCTTTCAGCATTCCATCCTCGTGTTTTTCGATCAGCATTTGGGCGGTCTTTTCCTGCGGCCATGGGCTAGCGAGGCGCTCGGGGCGGTCGGCGATCCAGAATGCGGCGAGAGCCATCACCGTGGCGTTGCGATCCAGAACATCCGCTTTCACTTTGTCGAACGTGTCCACGGCGGAATGGTGCGTGTATTTATAGTCCGAAGCATCCTGATTGAGGTTGATGCCGGGAAGCCCTGCCAGAGTGAACGGCCCGGTGTCCGTGCCGAATTCCACCTCATCATCCACCTGCAAATCGCCAAACGCCTGCAGAGAATTCGCGAATTTCTGAACGGCGGGAATCAATTCGTCATGGCCGCCGACTTGGAAACCGGTCACCGCGCCTTGTCCAGCATCGAGAATCAGGGCCGCGACGTAATTGGGCATTTCGCTCTGATGCGCTTTCACATAGGCGAGCGAGCCGAGCAAACCTTCTTCTTCGCCGGTGAACAGCACGAAGCGAATGGTGCGGCGCGGCTTGAATCCTGATTTGACGATGGCTTCGGCCGCGCCGAGCGTCACGGCAGTTCCGCAGCCATTGTCCGTAGTCCCGGAAGCAAGGTCCCAGGAATCCAGATGCCCGCCGACCACAATCACTTGCTCCGGATTTTGCGTACCGCGGATTTCGCCGACGACATTCGCAGAGTCCACAGGACCGTCGGTGGCACGATTCTGCACATTTATTTTCAGGCGCACGAACTGGCCGCGAGCGAGATAGCGTTCGAGCTGTTCCTGATCTTCCGCGGACATGTTGACGACGGGAATATCGTAGTAAGCGTCGAACCCCAGCGCGCCGGTGTGAGTAAGGTGCATGCCGACGCTCTTGCGGCCGCCTTGGCCGCCGATGACGGCTACGGCTCCGGCTTTATGCGCGGCGATCAGAAAACCGCCGAACTTGACGAAGGCGCCCATGCGATCCTTGGGTGCCGCGCCATTTTGCACCATCAGCAGAATTTTTCCGCGCCAGTTGCCGGAATTCTTCTTCAATTCGTCTTCAAGCTGGTAGGCATTCACGGCGATCACGTCGGCTTCGGCGCCTCCGGCCGGGGTGGAGCCTACCCAGCCCATCGAATCAACCATCAGCTTGCGGTGGATGGGAGCGACCAGTTCGGCGTCGGCGGAAATGCGCGTCCAAGCGCGCGAAATTTTCCAGGGTTCGGTGTGGACATTTTCCAAGCCGATCGCTTTCATTTTCACGACGCCCCAAGCGACGGCGCGAGCCGCGTCGGGTGAACCGGTGACGCGCGCGCCGATGTCGTCGCTCAATTCTTCGAGATCCTGGTAGGCGTGCGACTCCATGTCGCCCGCACCGGCGATGGCGACAAGAGCTTTCCAGGTGGCGTCATCGTCCGCGGCGGCCGCCCGATTCCGTTCTCCTGGGGCGGAGAGTGCCGGCCGCGCAGTCATCAAGAGGAACGCCGCGCTGCATCCAAGCGCGAAGATTTTTCGAGTCATACAAAAGCTCCTTTTCTAATGTCGGGAAAATCCCGGGGAAGAACAAACGGCGGCGGCGATGCGCTGCCACGTCTTGATGCGCCTCGTGATGGCGCACCAAGATACCTCAAGCCACGTAGGATACCAGAGCCGTCCCTTTAGACGCACAATGAACAAAATCGCTCAGAGAACCCCAAACTCATTCTTTGCATCTATATAGCGGGGAGAGAAGCACGCTTCCCACGAGAATGGTGGGAACACTTATTTCCGGATGTTACGTCAAATACCATATTCGCTGTAGCGCCAACGTAGCGCTTCTCGCGATATAATCAAAGATCAACCGAAGACGATATTAAGGAGAAACAGCCATGGAACGTAGTAGCTTCAGTATTCGCCGCTGGGTCGCCACAGTCGTGGTGATCGCGGCATTCGCGGGGGGCGCCCTCCTCTCGCAGGGATTCCGAGACTGGGCGGGTCACACCGTCCTGGGCTCAGCAAGAGAACCGATCGCCATCGCGCAAAACGCGCTGCCGGTAAGCCTGGGGAATTTTGCGAATGGATTTTCCGCAGTAATCAAGCCCGCGCTGCCCGCGGTCGTGAACATTCGCACGTCAAAAATGGTGAAGGCGCAAGCGAATCAGTCGTCGCCATTTTTTAACGACCCGATGTTCCGCCAGTTTTTCGGCGATCAGTTTGGCGGAGGCAAGCCGCACGCGGAGCGCGAGCAGGCTCTGGGTTCAGGCGTGATCGTCACACCGGATGGAACGATTCTGACCAACAATCACGTGATTGACGGCGCTTCGGACATCAAAGTGTATTTGAGCGACAAGCGCGAGTTTAAGGCCAAGCTGGTGGGCGCCGATCCCAAGACGGACATCGCGGTGCTGAAAATCGAAGCGAGTGGTTTGCCGACTCTTCCGTTGGGCGATTCTTCACAGCTCAATGTGGGCGACCTGATCTTCGCGATCGGCGATCCGTTCGGAATCGGCGAGACGGCCACGATGGGAATCGTCAGCGCCACCGGCCGCGGACAACTGGGAATTGAGGACTACGAGAACTTCATCCAGACCGATGCGGCGATTAATCCCGGAAATTCCGGCGGGGCGATGATTGATATCCACGGCAACCTGGTCGGCATCAATACGGCGATTCTTTCACACGGTTCGGGCGGCAATGAAGGCGTGGGTTTTGCGATTCCGATGAGCATGGCGAAGCCGGTGATGGATCAAATTCTATCGCACGGTAAAGTAGTGCGCGGATACCTGGGCGTCCACATCCAGGATCTGAGCCCGGAAATCGCCAAGGCTTTCAACTACAACCTGAGCGGCGGCGCGCTGATTGGCGACGTCTCGCCGAATACTCCAGCATCCAAGGCCGGATTGCAGAAGGGCGATGTGATCGTCAAGCTCAACGGGCAACCAGTTAGCGACTACGTGGACCTGCGCCTGCGAATTTCGCAGATGGCGCCGGGCACTTCGGTAAAGCTGGACGTCTGGCGCGATGGGAAAACGCAGGACTACACCGTGGCGCTGGGTGAACTGCCGGAAAAAGCAGAAGCCGAAGAGAGCAGCGGCAGCCAGAGCGGCGGCGGACTCGAGGGAGTGGAAGTAGACGAGCTGACGCCGGAGATAGCGCAGCAGCTCAACCTGGGCGCGGCTGCTCACGGAGTAGTAGTTACATCCGTCGATCCGTCCAGCCCGGCAGCGGCCGCGCAGCCTGCTATCGGTCGTGGCGACGTGATCGCGGAGATCAATCACAAACCAATCCGCAGCGTGAGCGATTACAAGCAGGCGGTTGCGGCAGCCGGAAACCAGCCCTTGTTACTGCTGGTGAATCATGGTGGAGTGACGGGATATTCGGTCGTGCAGCCGCACTAAGCTGCATCGGCTCAATAAAAACGCGGTGAGTGCGGGGGCACGGCTGGCCACAGTCGTGCCCCTGCATTTACGTCACACTTAATGTTAAAATTCGCAACTGATCCCCCCAGCCGGGTTAGATTAATGCATGGGAGCTGCCATGTGGGTGGACGCTTCGCAACGAATCCGCCGAAGGGCTAACCTTCTAGGAACCCCCAGTGCTTGGGTTATCGCTTTCAGCACGACTGGGGGTAGAATAGTACTCGAGTCCTATTTTCCCCAGCCCCTCGTTCTAGTACTAATGAACTGTCAACCGCAATTTTGTCTCGACGAATCTTAATATCTTGATTCAAGGATCCTGGTGATCGTTATGGCGCAGATTAGAAATCGAGCTGTCTTCAATGCATCGCTGCTCCCGGAGGCCGAACCGCGCTGGGACCTGTTCAGCGCCGGATTTGGCCTGCAGATCGCCGCGGTAACCGCATTAGTGGTAATACCTCTGCTACTACCGCAAAAGCTGAATTTCGTGCAGCGATATTACACGACGCCGATCGAGGCGCCTCCGATCGTAGCCTGGAAGCCGCAACCGGTGCAGCCAGCCCCGAAACCTGTCCCAGTGAAGCACGAAGTTGTGAAGGAAATTCCCAAGCCGAAGCTGGAACCTGTGGTGGAACTGCCGAAGCCGCGAATCTACACGCCGGTGGCGCCCACGGCGCCGATCGTGAAGAAGCCCGCGGCGCGCAAGGATACTCCGCCAGACATGACGGAAGTGGCGAAGGCCTTCCCGGATCCCACGCCGCCGATGTCCATGGGTAGCTCGGCAATCCCAACTTTGAAGAAGCCTCGCGAAGCCGTGCAGACGGGCGGATTCGGCGATCCCAACGGAGTGCCGGCCAACGGTAAGACGAACAAGGCCGCGAATATCAATGTTCAAGGCGCGTACGATATGCCGACTGGACCTGGCAGTGGCAACGGGACAGGCGGCGCGAAGGGCGCCAAGGGCGTAATCGCCAGCACCGGATTTGGTAACGGTGTGGCAGTGGGAGGACCCGGCGGTCCACCACACGGCGCCGTACAGCAGGGTGGTTTTGGCGACGAAAACGTCGCAGTGGCAGCGCCGAAAATCAGGCAGACGGCGAGTGTCGCCGCGAAAACCACGCCGGTGGAAATTCTCTTCAAGCCAAAACCGACGTACTCAAACGAAGCCAAGGCGAAGAACATCGAAGGCGAAGTTTTGTTACAGGTAGTTTTCACGGCGTCGGGGGACGTCAAGGTCGTACGTGTCGTGCAGGGTCTGGGTTACGGGCTTGACGAGTCCGCTCAATCGGCAGCGCGACAGATTCGCTTCAAGCCGGCACAACAGGATGGCCAAACAGTGGATTCGACCGCCATCGTCCACATCGTATTCCAATTGGCGTCTTGAAAGGGGAACGGAGATGCGCACGTGCAAGAGCTTTGCTTTCGCAATAATACTGGCCGGTTTCCTGGCCGGGTCAGTTTCCGCGCAGACCACGCAAACGGCTGATCAAACCCGGCCGCAGGCAGGGGCGAGCACTTCGGCGCCAGTTGTGACCGTGGATCAAGCGATCGATCACTTGATCGCGCGCGAACACGACGAAGTGGCGACGATCCGGCGTTTCAGCCCGTTGATCGAAACCTATATTCAAGACATGAAGACGGACAAAGAGATGGGCGCCATTCCGGTGAAGGACCACTACTTCCTGGGACAGGCGGACCTCTCCAAAGGCATCGTGGACAATTCCATGCTGGGCGGGCGAAAAGGAAAGTTCGATGCGTTCAATCCTATTTCGCATATGAGCGGCCTGTTCACCTCTTCCTACGTGCCGGAAGGGTTCTTGCAAATGATTTACATTGATACGAGCGGATTCGATCGCCAGCACTATCAGTTTGACTATGTGCGGCGCGAATTCCTGGGCGAAGTACGCTGCGTGGTATTCGACATCTCACCGCTGCCGAAATCAGGAAAAGGGCGCTTCAAGGGGCGAGTCTGGGCCGATGATCAAAGTTTCACGATTGTGCGTTTTAACGGCGTGTACACGCCCATCGCGGGTATCAATTCGTTCAACCTGCATTTCGATAGCTGGCGCTTGAACGTTCAACCAGGACTTTGGCTGCCGTCATACATTTACAGCCAGGAATCGGACCTCCGCGACTTCTTCGGCGGCGACATTCGCTTCAAAGCACAGACGCGTCTGTGGGGCTACAACCTGAAGAATGTGGGACGTCAGGAAGAGTTCAGCGAGATGACCATCGAATCGCCGACGATTCAGGACCAGGCCGCTCAGTCGCAGGACCGTTCACCTATCGAAGCGCAGCGTGAATGGCAACATGTGGCGGAAATCAATGTGCTCGACCGCCTGCAGCGCATCGGATTGCTCGCGCCTCCAGGAGAAGTGGACAAAGTGTTGGAAACGGTCGTGAACAACCTGGAAGTGACGAATAACCTGGACGTGCAGCCGGAAGTTCACTGCCGCGTTCTGCTGACCGGGACTCTGGAAATGTTCTCGATCGGGCATACCATCGTGCTGAGCCGTGGCTTGCTGGACGTGCTGCCTGACGAAGCCAGCCTGGCGACCATGCTCGCGCAGGAATTGGCCGACATTATCGTGACTAAGCCTTCCACTGATCAGTGGGGATTTAACGACACCACCAACGTAACCACGACGGAAGCGCTGGCACATTTCTCGTTCAAGGACAGCCCGGCGCAAATTCAGATGGCCAACGAGAAGGCGCTGGAACTGCTGAAGAATTCTCCTTACAAGGATAAGCTCGGAAGCGCCGGACTTTTCCTGAAGCAACTGGACGCGCAATCGAAGAACTTGCCTGCGCTGATCAATCCGCACCTGGGCAATCGCGTGTCGCTGAGCTCCGCGCTGTTGAGCGCCGCTCCGACGCTCGATCCCACGAAGATTGATCAGATCTCCGCTCTTCCCGTGGGCGCGCGCATCAAACTCGACCCCTGGAACGACCATGTGGAGCTGGTGAAGGCGAAACCAATTCCGTTGCTCTCGGCGCGTGAGAAGATGCCGTTCGAAGTCACGCCGTTTATGCCGTTCCTGACGCGGTACCAGAAGCCGGGGACGGGCATCTCGGCGGACCCGACGAAAGCGGACTTGGCGAAGAAGGATCCGCAAGCGCCGCAACAACAACAGCAGCAGTAAGCGAGTTTTCTCCCTCTGAAGCCCGGCGGTTGGATGGCCATCCAACCGCCGGTTTTTTTTGCGCCGGCGAAATTCCGTTACTCTGCGTACGATCCGGCGGTGAAAAACATTCAATCGTTCAGCGGAAGACGCAGGCGTGCCTCTGAGCCGCGATGCGTGGGGCAATTTTCTAACGTGAGCGAGCCGCCATGGGCCTCGGCGATCTGCCGGCTCAGGACCAGACCGATTCCCGAGCCTCCTTGCTTGGTTGTGAAAAACGGCACAAAAAGATTCGCGGCGCTGGGAATTCCCGGCCCATCATCCTGCACCCACACTTCGATGCTGCCGTTTTGGCGTTCCCAGCCGACGCGGACGCCGCCGCCGGTTTCCAGCGCCGCGTCCACGGCGTTGTGCAGCAGATTGATTAAAAGCTGCTCGAGCTGATCGGGATCGGCTTGAATTTCGGTGTCGGGTCCGGACTGCAGCTGCACGGGAAGGCGAGGTTCGAGTCCCACCACACGGCGAACCCACACGCCGACGCTCATCGGCTGAAAGACCGGTGGCGGAAGCTTGGCAAGCCGCGCGTAGGCGTTCATGAAGCGCGCCAGGCCGTCGGTGCGCGCCGCGATCACGTTGAGGCCGCTGCGCATATCTTCTTGCCAATCCGGAGCGCGATCCTCGCGACCGAGCATGCTGCCCAAATTTTCCGCGACTGATTTGATCGGCGCGAGGGAGTTATTCAGTTCGTGCCCGAGAACGCGGATCAAGCGCTGCCAGGCCTGGCGCTCTTCGTCACGCAAGGCGCGGCTTAGATCGGTGATCACTAGCAACTGGTGCGGCAGCCCGGCTTCGCGGAAAAGTCCGCGATGAATTTCCCAGCGCCCTGATTTTCCAGGAAACGCGATCTGCGCGATGCGCGGGGTTTCGCCTTCGAGGCATTCCGAAAGACCCAGTTCGCTCGCCGTGTGTCCGAGAATGCGATCCTCAGGCTGGCTGAGAATGCGCTCGCCCGCGCGATTCACCAGGCGCAAACAGCCCGCACCGTCGAAAGCAAAAACCGCGACGTCAATTTCCTCCATCACTTTACGCAGGAGCGCAGTGGCTTCCAGCGCGCCCAGCCTCTGCTTGCGCAGCGTTTCACCTAGTGCGTTTACTTCCCACAGCACTTCGCCAAGAACATCTTCGCGGTTCGCGCCGCGCGCGCGAATGGAAAAGTCTCCTTCACGCAACGCGGCCAGCAGGTTCGAAAGCGTCCGCAAGGGGAACATGACGCGGCTTTGCGCGGAAAACGCAAAGCTGAGCCATGCGATGACCATTGCCACCGTGAGCGTCCACTGCAGCCTCGAAGAAAAACTCCCTGTCCACAGCAGAATCAAAGCTACGGCCGTGCCTCCCAGCCCAGCGGCCAGGGCTAGCAGCAAGATTCGGCGTTCATAGAGCAGTGGTGTCAAAGGCTATATTTCTGCAGGCGGCGGTAAAGAGCGCTGCGGCTCAAGCCTAGGGCTTTGCTGGCGTGACTGACGTTGCCGCCAAAACGCGCCAGAGCTTTCTGGATCAGCACGCGCTCGACGTCTTCGATGCTCATTTCGTCGAGGCGCAAAGAGGCCTCGCGCGCGGGACGCAAACCTAGATCGCTGGCGCGCACGGCGGAACCTTCGGCCATCAGTACGGCTCGCTCCACAGAATGGTCCAGCTCGCGAATATTTCCGGGCCACGGATGATCCAGCAGAATCTGTAACGCCACCGGCTCGAATCCTTCCAGCTGTTTGCGATAGCGCTGCGCCGATTGCCGCAAGAAATGATGCGCCAGCAGCGGAATGTCTTCTTTTCGTTCGCGCAACGGTGGCAGATGAATTTCGATGGTGTTTAAGCGAAACAGCAAATCCTCGCGGAAGCGTCCGCCGCTCACTTCGGTTTGCACGTCGGCGTTCGTTGCCGAAATAATGCGCACGTCCACGCGGCGCGTGGTGGAGGACCCGACACGTTCCAGTTCGCCCGTTTCCAGTGCGCGCAGCAGCTTGGCCTGCAGGTTCATGGGCACGTTGGCGATTTCGTCCAGGAACAGTGTGCCGCCGTCGGCAAGTTCGAAGCGGCCTACGCGATCCGCCTTCGCATCGGTGAACGCGCCTTTCACATGGCCGAACAATTCGCTTTCGAAAACGCCTTCGGGCAATCCGCCCGCGTTCACGGTGACCAGCGGCCGGCCCGAGCGCGAAGAAAGCGCGTAGAGAGTTCGCGCCACCACTTCTTTGCCGCTGCCGTGCTCGCCGGTGATCAATACGTTGGCATCGGAGGGGCCCACACGCGCGATCAGGTCCATCACCGGACGCATGGACGCAGATTCCGCGATCATCACCGGGCGGCCGTCTGCGCGCAACAGGCGGTTTTCCGCTTCGAGGCGCTGGCCCTTGCGCAACGCTTGCGAAAGCTCGATCTGAGTTTTCAAGATGGCGAGCAATCGCGCGTTTTCCCAGGGCTTCTGCACGAAATCCTTCGCGCCGCGCCGCATGGCTTCGACGGCCAGTTCCAGGCTGCCCCAGGCGGTCATCACGATAATGGGCAGTGTGCTGTCCTTCGCGCGAATATTCGAAAGCAGGTCGAGACCTTCCTGGCCGGAGGTTGTGTCGCGCGCGTAATTCAGATCCATCAGCAGCGCGTCGAATTCGCGTGCTTCCAGAGCCGACATCACCGCGGCCGGCGATGCGACCGTCTCCGTTTCAAATTTTTCGCCTTTCAACAACAGGCGCAAAGCCTCGCGAATGTCCGGCTGGTCGTCGGCTACGAGGATTCGGGTTCGTGGTGCGTTGGCTGGCATCATGGCGCGAAATGTTTCTCCCTGGATTTTACCGCCGGTCTCGTTCGTTGAAACATCAGATGCATAGGTCATGTGATTTCCTCACTCATAGCGCAGCGCCACTAATGGATCGACTTTCGTGGCGCGGCGCGCGGGAAAATAGCAGGCGGCTAGCGCTACGAGCGCCAGGCCGGCCGCCACGCCGATAAACGTGAGCGGATCGCGGGCCTTCACACCGTAGAGCTGGCTTTCGAGATATTTCATCAGCAGCAGCGAAGCGGTGATCCCAATCGCCAACCCCATCAGAGCGAGTTTCATCCCGTCACCGACGATCATGCGCAGCACGTCGCCGGGTTCGGCGCCCAAGGCCATGCGAATGCCAATTTCGTGCGAGCGCTGCGTGACGGCATAGCCCATCACGCCATAAATCCCGATCGCGGCGAGCAGCGCCGCAACCACAGCGAAAAATGCCAGCAGCGACATATTCAGGCGGCGCTGCGAGAACGTCACGGCGAGATACTCTTCCATCGTTTTCACATCCGTCATGGGCTGGTCTTGATCAACGCTTTCGATAGCGTGGCGAACCGCCGCGGTCAATTGCGCGCGATCGACTGCTGGAGCGCACCACCAGACTCATGAGCCGCGAAGGGTTCTGCGTTTCCGGCAAATAAAGCTGGCCGGACTTGGGTTCGGACCACGCCCAATCCCTGATGTCGCCGACAACTCCTACGATCGTGATCCAACCTTGATGCGGGATGGGCTCCCAAGGCGTCCTCGTGGCGGGAAAAATCAGACGGATCTGCTGGCCGACGGCATCCGCGTTGGGCCAATAGCGGTGCGCAAGGGCTTCGTTCACGAGCGCGACGCCCTGAGAATCCGGCTCCATCGGAGGCATTGAAGTCGCGGCCTTCTTTTACCGGGACGCCCATCGTCCGCAAATAGCGCCAATCCGCCACGCGATATTGGCCCGTGAAATGTTCACCTGACGGCGGAGTCGCGCGGCCTGCAATATCGAAATCGCAGAAAGCATTCCAGCGGGTCAAGGGCAAAAAATTGGCGGCGCTTGCGGAGGTTACGCCGGGAATCGCATTCACCCGTTCGACCACAGCCTGATAGAAATTCGAGATGTGCTGGACCATCGGGATAGTGCGCGTCGGGCAGTAGCATCTGGGCTGTCAGCAAATTTTCTGGGTCGAATCCTAGCGGTTCGGCCAGCATCAGCGCAAAGCTGCGAACCAGCAGGCCCGCTCCAACCAGAAGCATCAGCGAAAAAGCCACCTCGGAGACGACGAGAACCGAACGCGCCAGCTGGTTGTGGCGTCCGGCCGTCGAGCCGCGGCTTCCTTCTTTGAGCGATTCGAACAACGCGGAGCGCGAAATCTGCAGGGCCGGCGCAAAGCCAAAAAGTATTCCGGTCGCCAGGGCAACCAGGATCGTGAAACCGAGCACGGTGGAATCAATCGCGATCCATTCCGGGTGAGGGATCCGCGACCCTTGTCCGGAGATTACGGCATCACGCAGGACGTGGATGCCGCCATAGGCGAACAAAATACCGATCGCTGCGCCGACGAGGGAAAGCAGCGCACTTTCTGTCAAGAGCTGCCGGAAAATTCGCTCGCGGGCCCGCGCCCAGAGAAACTCGCAGCGCGATTTCACGTTCGCGGACAGCGGCTCGCGCCAGCATCAGGTTCGCGACATTCGCACAAGCAATCAGCAGGACGAACGCAACGGCAGCAAGAAGAAGCAGCAGTCCGGGGCGCAGCGTGCTCACCAGCTCCTCGTGGAAGCCAACCACGCGAATCCCATTCTTCTGGTCAATAGCCGGGTATTGCTTTTTCAACTGTTCTTGAATCGTCGCCATTTCGGCGTTGGCTTGGGAGATGGACACAAGATCTTGGAGTCGCGCAAAAATGACCAGCTCGTGATCTTCGCGATCGAATTGCGTGCGATTGAACGCGAATGGCTTCCACAGTTCGAAGTCCGGCAGCGTGCCATAAAGAGAAAAACTGTGCGGCAATACTCCGATGACCGTGAACGGCTCTTCATCGAGCAGAATTGTCTTGCCGAGAATTCCGGAATCGCCACCGTAGCGGCGTTGCCACAAACCGTAACTCAACAGCACAACTTTTTCATGCCCGGCCTGTTCATCTTCGGGCGTGAAATCCCGCCCGATCACCGGAGTGATGCGCAACATGCGAAAGAAATTCCCAGAGACTTGCGAACCCCAAACTCGTTCGGGATCGCCATTGCCGGTAATCGAAAGGACACCGCGCGATATGCGGAAAGCTCCTGGAACACATGATTCATGTCGCGCCAGTCCAGGAATTCCGCTGCCGAGGCCGTGCCGCGCGCGATGTTGCGGTTGGCGTCGGTCTCCCAAATAGTGACGACCCGTTGGGAATCCGGGAACGGCAGAGGTTTCAGCAAAATTCCGTTTACGACACTGAAAATCACGATATTCGCGCCAATGCCGATCGCCAGAGTCAAAATGGCGACCGCCGCGAAACCAGGGTTTCGCCGCAGCATGCGTACGCCATAACGCAAATCCTGCCAAAGTGTGTCCATAATTTTCGCCCCTAAGAAGCGTCACGGTGACAGGCTATCTTACTGCTTCGTCACTTGATGTCCACCTCTCAGGCCAATCCATTTCACTTCACACGCAGGTGTGTTGTCGCCCGGCCGTCCTTTTCGTTTGCGGCGCTCATTCGTACCGTAACGCGATCATCGGATCCACGCGCGAAGCGCGTCGCGCGGGAAAGTAGGTCGCGAGCAATGCCACGGCGCTGAGCAGTACGGCGACGGACACAATCGCCGCAGGATCCCACGGCTTCACGCCATACAGCAGGCTGGCCATCAATCTTGTCAGCACAAGCGCGGCGGCGAACCCCAGGAAAACTCCAATCAATGCGAGGCGCATGCCCTGTTTGACGACCATCCTGCGCACGTCTTGCGGGCCCGCGCCCAAAGCCATACGAATGCCGATCTCCTGCGTGCGCAGCTGCACGGAATACGCCATCAGACCGTAAATGCCGATGGCGGCCAGCAGCAGCGCGACGCCGGCGAAAATCACCAGCAGCGTCATATTGAAATCCGTGCGCTGCGTGGATTCCGAACGCACTTGATCCATGGAACGAATATGCGAGACCGGCAAGCCGCCGCTCGCAGTGCGAAGTTCTTGTTGAATTTCCGTGCTGAGGGAAAATGGCTCGACCTTGGTACGCACGATCCAGGTAATCGGAATGATGCGGTTATTGAGCGCGGTCTGTCCGTTGGTCATTTGCGCTACAGGAATGTACATGATCGGTTCGGGATCGCTGTCGAGGCCGCCATTTCTTACGTCTCCCACAATTCCAACAATTTCGCGCGGCGGCTCCTCGAATTCAGGGCCCACTCCTTTGCCGATCGTGATGCGCTGGCCGACGGGATTCGCGTTTTGCCAGTATTTCTTGGCCATGCCCTCATTGACCAGGACGACAGGCTCCGCGCCGCCATCATCGTGGTCCGTAAACATACGGCCGCGCAGCAGCGGAATTTTGAACACGTCAAAATAACGCGGTGACAACGGACGATAGCCCGCTCCGCCATGGGCCGAACCGTCGGTAAGCGGGCGCGCTTCGATGATGAACGGAAGGCCGAAGCCGCCTTCGAGGGGAAGGCAGCAAGTGGAGGCGAGCGCGACAACACCGGGGAAACTTTCTACGTGGCGCTGCGAATCGCGCACAAGCTGATTGACCGCAGCAGAGGTATCAAAGCGCGTGCCGGTGAGGGACATTTCCATAGTGAGAATCTTGTCGGTGGAGAAACCGGGATTCACACCGCGCAACGCCGCAAAAGTGCGGATGAGCAAAGCCGCGCCGACCAACAGCACCAGTGCGAGCGCGATTTCCGTGACGATCAGGGTCGCGCGAGCCTTGTTCTGGCTCAGGCCGCTGCCGGAACGCGAGCCGCTTTCTTTCAACGTGAGACCAAGATCGGCGTGCGAAGCGCTGAAGGCGGGTATCAGCCCGAATAGAATTCCCGTGCCAAGCGAGACAAGCAGAGTAAACGCCAGCACGCGCCAATCGAGAGTGATGGCAGCGCCTTGCTCGCCGATTCGAGGAATATTGCCGGGATTGATCGTCAGCAGCGCGCGCACGCCGAAATAACCAAGAGTCAATCCGAGCACGCCTCCGCCCAGAGACAGCAGGACGCTTTCCGTGAGCAATTGGCGGATAATGCGTCCGCGCCCCGCGCCCATCGCGGCGCGAATGGCGATTTCGCGTTTGCGCATGGTGGCGCGCACCAGCAGCAGATTGGCCACGTTGGCGCAGGCAATCAACAACACCATGCCGACCGCGCCTAGCAAAATCAGCAGCGACTTGCGAACATCGCCAATCACCGTGTCGCGCAGCGGCTCCGCAGTGAAGCTGTCTTCCGGGCCCATGCCTATCGTGCCGGGAAATTTCCGCTTATATTCTTCGGCGGCCAGTTTCATCGCGGCCTGAGCCTGCGCCAGCGTAACGCCGGGTTTCAGGCGCGCCGCCGAGCGCAAGTAATGAGCCTGGTCGGTGCTGTTGGGATCCGCTTGGAGCGGCAAGTAAATATCCGAGAGCGGATCGGAAGTGAAGGTCGCGGCGAGCACGCCCGTCACCAGATAGGGTTCGCCACCAAGCTCGATATTCTTGCCGACCATCGTTAGGATCCGCCGCGAATCGCCGTCGCCACAATCCGTTGCTGATTACCACCAATCGCGCGCCGCCGGGACGATCTTCGTCTGCCGAAAAAGCTCGGCCAGCCGCCATGCTCGCGCCGAACAGCGGGAAAAAACTGGCGGAGACATGCACGCCCTTGAGCTGTTCCGGGCGATCGCCTCCGGTGAGATTTACGCCAGGGCCGCCCTCATCGTAAGCCGCCACATCCTGAAAGACCTGCGTCTGTTCACGCCAGATCGTGTACTTCGGAATCGAAGTGACGTTTCCATTGCCCTCTGCATTGCTCAGTTCAAGTTGCACGAGGCGATCTGGTTGAGGATAGGCGAGCGGTTGCAGCAGAACTGTGTTGACGACCGTGAATATGGCAGTGTTCGCGCCGATGCCCAGAGCCAATGCAGCGATGGCTGTCGCCGTAAAGCCAGGGCTGCGGCGCAACATGCGGAACGCGTAGCGTATATCCTGCAGCAAATTTTCAAAGAACTGCGTGTTTTGCAATTCGGACTCCTTGATCACGCCGCCACGCGCAACGTGCCGCCGCTAGCGGCTACCGCAGCTCCGCCCGCTACCGGTTGGCCATCCACGATCCAGCCATCGGCGAGTTGAATGATGCGATTGCCGTAGGCGGCCCACTCGTTGTTGTGCGTCACCTGGATGATCGTTGTGCCGTCGTCGTTTAATTTCTTCAGCATGTCCATGATCATTTTTCCCTGGCTGGAATGCAGACTGCCGGTGGGCTCGTCGGCCAAAATCAATTTGGGTTTGCCGATCACCGCGCGCGCAACGGCCACCAATTGCTGCTGCCCGCCGGAAAGCTGGTTCGGGAAGAGCGCTTTTTTGCCGACAATTTGGAAGCGATCGAGTGCGTCTGCGACCATGCCTTCGCGCTCAATCTTTTTGATATCGCGATAGGAGAGCGGCAGGTCCAGATTCTCGGCGACGGTGAGATTGTCGAGCAGATGGTATTGCTGGAAAACGAATCCGATATATTTTTTGTGCAGTTCCACGCGGCGGCGATTATCGAGCTTATGCACCGGATTATCGAGCAGGTGGTATTCGCCCTTCCAGGCGCCGTCGAGCATGCCGATGATTCCCATCAAAGTGGATTTCCCCGCGCCGGACGGCCCCATAACCGTAATGAAATCCCCTTCGCGGATTTCCAGGTTAATGCGGCGAAGCACCCACGTCTTGCCCGCGCCGGATTCATAGAATTTTTCGACGTCAATGAGTTTGATCACGATCGCTCCTCGGTTCGAGTTTTCTATTGCCGGCGTTCGACTGCACGCATCGCTGACGCGCCCGGTCGCGCTGATTATTCCACGGCGATGACGATCAGTGTTGCATCGTCGTGCCAATGGCCGCCGCAGAATTCGCCGGCGGCTTGCAAGACTGTTCTCTGCAAATCTTCCGCGCTCGCTTGGCGGTTTTGTTCGAGCAATTCGAGCAGGCGCGCTTCACCGAACTCTTCGCCATCCGGAACGTGCGCTTCCGTCACACCGTCTGTAAAAAGCAGCACACGGTCGCCCGGCGCCAGGTCATAAGTGCCGGTGGAAAATTCCTGAATCGGAAACACGCCTAGAATGCCGCCGCCTTCGAGCAAGCGATCGTGCGTGCCGTCGCGATGCGACACGATGGGCGCATTGTGGCCGGCGTTGGTGTAACGCAGCCTGCAGGCCGCGCCGTCCAGTTGCGCGTAAAAAAATGTGATAAAGCGATCGGTCGCGATATTGCGGCAGATCAGCGAGTTCAAGCGCTCGCACAATTCTTGCGGAGCAAGCGACGGGGAAGCGAATCCTCGAAAAGCCGCCTGCAAATTGGACATCAATAGCGCCGCCGGCATGCCCTTGCCGGCAACATCGCCGATGCAGATGCCCAGCGTCTCTGGCCCAAAAGGAAGCACGTCGTAATAATCGCCGCCCACCACCCGCGCTGGCTGCCACGCTCCGGCAATTTCGAATCCGTGCAATTGCGGAATCTCTTTCGGCAGGAACCCTTGCTGAATCGCGCGCGCTTCGGCAATCTCGCGATCCTGTGCGTGAAGCTGCGAGGCAATTTCGGTTTGCGCGATTGTGTTGGCCGCCGCTTTTTGCTGAGCCTCGCGACGCTCGCGGCCGATCTGCAATTGTTTCTGCAAAATTTCCAGCAAGCGGGAATTTACCCAGGGCTTCTCGACGAAGTCGCCGACGCCCTGTTGCATCGCTTCCACGGCCAAGCCGACGGTTGCCCATCCGGTCATCACCACGATCGGCGGCGCGTTTTCGGTGGCTTTCAGTCGCGCCAGTAAGTCGATCCCCTCACGTCCCGAAGTCGTGTCACGCGCATAGTTAAGGTCCATCAAGATCAGATCGAATCCATTTTGGGAAATGGCAGCGAACAAGGCCGCTGGAGACGTGACTGCCTCTGTGACGTAACCGTGTCCTTTGAGCAACAGTCGCAGCGCTTCCAGGATGTCGGGCTGATCGTCCGCGATCAGCACTCGTGGCTGCGTCTTAGCAGTTTCGGTTGTGGGTTCTAGCGCCATGATGTTCATTAAGTGAGCCCCGCTGAGCTGGATGCGGAGAGCTTTGTGACCAGGTGCCTCCCAAATATGGGCAGGTGGGATTCCAGCCCGATACTAATATAAGAGCTGTAATTACAGTAGATTAAGACCTGGATGGACGCCTTGCAAGGCTGGGCCTGACCAGTTGCGGGAATGCTTGTTGCGATTTCGGACAGTGCGCGTTTCGCGGACGCCAGAATCGGTGCCCATCACTCGGCGCCTAATCCGCCGCTACGATTTACTCGTAACGTAACGCTACCATGGGGTCCACGCGCATAGCCCGCCGAGCCGGAACGTAGCAGGCGACTACCACGACGCCGAGCAGCAAACCTACCACTGCGATGTAGGAAACGGGGTCGGCGGCGCTCACACCAAAGAGCATGCTGGAAAGAAAATGCGTCAGCGCGAACGCGGCGATCAAACCTATGCCGACGCCAAAAGCCGCGAGGCGCAAACCTTGGCCTACGATCAGGCGCAGCATGTCTCTCGGCTGCCCGCCTAGCGCCATGCGGATGCCGAATTCGTGGGTGCGCTGGGCGACCGAATAAGAAATCACACCGTACAGGCCGACGGCCGTCAGCAGCATGGCCAATGCGGCAAAAATTCCCAGCAGATACGTATTGAAGCGCGGTTGCGCGACGGTGCCGTTCAAATATTCTTCCCCGGTTTCCGGCGCATAAGTGGGCAGGTCTTTGTCGAGCGAACGGACTGTTTCGGCGATGGGCTTGGCGAGACTGTGGGCGTCCTGCGCGGTGCGCACCACCAGAGTCAAAGACCCAAAGGAGACTTGCGCGTACGGGATGTACGATTCAGGCGCCCACTCGTCGCTCAAATCGTGAAACTTCACATTTCCCACAACGCCAACGATTTCGCGCATCTGCGGCTCGTCGGCGCCCTGTGCAACTTCCGGCTTGATGTGTTTTCCGATCGGATTTTCACCAGGGAAGGCCTGGCGCGCAAGCGCCTCGTTGATGATGATGACCTGCGTGGAAGTCACTTCATCCTGCGCACCGAAATCGCGGCCCTGCAGAATAGGAATCCGCATCGTCGCAAAATACTCCGGCGTGACGTCGCGCAGAGACGTGTGCGGCTCCTCGCTCTTGGCCACGGGATGCCCATCAATCTGAAAACTGGTGCGAATTTCGTCGCCGCCCATCGGCAGCGGATAAATGCCCGCCGCTGATTGCACTCCAGGGAGCGCTTTGAGCTTCGGCATCAGGTCCTTGAAATATTGGGCCTTCTTCGCATCCGAATATTTCGCGTCCGGCAAATCCACGTTGGAGGTCATCACGTTGTGCGCGTCGAATCCCGGATTGACGTTCTGCAAATGCACCAGGCTGCGAATTAGAAGTCCGCTGCCGACCAGCAGCACGAGCGCCAGGGCCATTTCGACGATGACGAGCGAACTGCGCAAAGCATGACGCCCTCGGCCCGCTGTGCTGCTGAGCGCGCCTTCCTTCAAAGCATCTACGATATTGGCATGCGACACTTGCAGGGCTGGTGCCAGGCCGAAAAGCATTCCGGTGGCTAGCGATAGTCCCATGGTGAAGGCCAGCACCCAACCGTCCATGCGAATTTCAGCGAGCCGCGGCAAGTTGGCGGGGCTGAAGCGCACCAGGGCGGCGCTTCCCCACAGCGCCAAGCAGCAGGCCGAGCGCGCCGGCCATCAGCGCCAGCAGAAAACTTTCCGTAAGGAGTTGCCGAACCACGCGCTGCCGTCCGGCGCCGAGCGCCGAACGGATGGCGATTTCGCGCGTGCGCGACGTGGCCCGCGCCAGCAACAGATTCGCCACGTTCACGCAAGCGATCAAGAGCACAAATCCCACCGCTACCATCATCACGAATAGCGCCGGCCGGATGCTGTGCGTCAATTCTTCCTGCTCGGAAACCACGCGCGCGCTGAAATATTTATTGCTGTCGGGATACTGCTTGGCCAGCGAGGCGGTAATGACGTCCATGTTGGCTTGCGCTTCCGCGAGCTTCACGCCAGGCTTCAAACGCGCGATCACCCTCATGAAATGCGCGTCGCGCTCATCGCTCATCGCGGGTGAATCAGTAGTCGATTCCCGCAACGGACCGAAGCTGGACCACAGCGCTGGCGTCTCGCGTTGCAGCAGATACTGAAAGTTGGCGGGCATCACGCCCACTACGGTGTACGCGCTATTATCGAGCGTAATCACGCGGCCGATGATCTGCGGATCGCCGCCGAAACGCTCTTTCCACAAACCATGGCTGAGTATCACGACGTGATGGTGCGGCTCATCATCTTCCGGCTGAAAGCCGCGGCCTAGTTCCGGCGACACTCCCAGCAGATTGAACATTCCGGCGGTAACGCTCGCGGCCTGCAGGTGCGCGGGCTGTTCGATGCCGGTGAGAGCGAAGCTGGAGTCAACGTAGGCAGCCATATTCTGGAAGACATGATTTTGCGCGCGCCAATCAGCGAAATCGGGATAGGAAACCGCGCCACTCACGGTGTGGATTCGCGCGTTGGCGCTCGCCACCCGCACCAACTGGTCCGGATCGCGGAAAGGCAGAGGACGCAGAAGCTCAGCGTTGACGACGGAGAAAATTGCCGTGTTCGCGCTGATGCCCAGCGCCAGAGTAAGAATCGCGATGGCCGTAAAGCCGGGATTTTTGGCCAGCATGCGAATGCCATAGCGAATATCTTGCAGCAGCGTTTCCATCAATCCCTCCGAAAGAAGTGACAAGTCATGAGTGAAAAATGCCCGCCAACAAGTAGTTAGCGACAAGCGGCCAACTCTCGCCGCCGTGCATTCAGCATTCTGCGAATCTCCAAACGAGTCGATCGCGATAATCGCGCGGCTTTTGCTCGTCAGCTATCACTTGTCACTCGTACCTCAAGGCAACCATCGGATCCACGCGTGAAGCGCGACGCGCGGGGATGCAACAAGCCGCCATTGCGACGAGGGCGAGCAGGATGGAGACTCCCACAAACGTAATTGGATCGCTGGCGCTCACCCCGAAAAGCAGCGAACGCAGCAATCGCGTGAGCGCGAACGCGGCCGCCAGTCCGAGTGCGACGCCGATGGCGGTGAGCCGAGAGCCTTCGCCGAGAACCAGCCGCAGCACATCCTGCTGCTGCGCGCCCAGCGCCATGCGCACGCCGATTTCATGCGTGCGTTGCGTGACGACGTAAGCCATCACTCCGTAAATTCCCACGGCGGCAAGCAACAACGCGAGCGAAGCAAATATTCCGAGCAGCATGGTCTGCTCGCTGGTGTCCTGCATGGCGTCCGCGACGACTTCATGCATGGTGCGTGGACGGACCAGGGCCAGGCTGTCATCGAGCGCATGGAGGTCGCTACGAATTGCCGCCAGCACGCCGCGCGGAGCCACGCTCGTTTTCACCGTCAATCGCCCGCCAAAACCTTCACTGTCCAGAGCCGCGGTGAGCGGGAAATATGCCTGGGGAACAACGTCCTGTCGTATGTCCCACTCTTTCACGTCGCCAACGATTCCGACGACGGTGACGGGAACGCCGCCGGCCTGAAACACTTTGCCGAGCGCGTCCTGTTTCGGCCAATACAATTGCGCCATTTTGTGGCTGATGACGGCGACGAAGCCGATATCGGGCGGCAGGGCTTTCAGATTCGGATCATGTTTGTAAAGTTCATCCACTCGCAAGTTCATCACGGCCGTGCGTTCCACTTCTTCGGGAGTGAAGACGTGCCCCTGCAACACCGCTATGCCATACGCGCGAAAATAATCCGGAGTGATGTTGTTCCATTCGACGAGTTGGGTCGCCAGCGCCGGATTGTCCTGACCAGGCACGGTGACGTACCCGTTGTTTCCTCCTTCCAGCGGAATTTCCGTCGAGATCGCTGCTGCCTGCACACCCGGCTCGCGCTGGAGGTGTTCAATCAGCTGGTCGAAAAACTGGCGGCGCGCCGGCAGCGTCTTGTATTTTGCTACGGGCAGATTGACGCCCATGGTGATTACGTTTTCCGTTTGGACACCAATTCCGGAATCACTTAAACGCGAAAAGCTGCGCAGCAATAGGCCCGCGCCGATCAGCAATGCCAGCGATGCGGCAATTTCGCCGATGACCAGAGCGTCGCGCAGCAAGCGGCGCGTTCCCGACGGACTGACCACGGCTTGGGCGCTGGACTTGAGCTCGTCGCTGAGATTCATGTGGAAAGATTGCATCGCGGGTGCCAGACCGAAAAGCGCGCCGACCAGAATGCTGACGCCGACTGTGAACAACAAGACGGTGAGGTCAATCCGGATGGGATTGGCGCGGGGAATCGGCAGGGTTTCGGCCGACTGCAGATACGTTACCGCCCAGACCGCGCCCAAAAGCCCCAATGCAGCACCGACCAGCGAAAGCAAAATACTTTCGGTGAGCAGTTGACGCGCCAGGCGCCAACGTCCGGCGCCCATGGCGGCGCGCACGGCGATTTCGCGCTGGCGATTTGTCGCGCGCGCGAGCATCAGGTTCGCAACGTTGGCGCAAGCCACCAGCAGAACTAGCGCCACCGCGCCCAGCAGAATAAAAAGACTTTGCCGCGCTGCACCGGTCAACTGCTCCGTCAACGAGACAACGATTGCGCCGCTGTGCTCCTCGTTGTCCGGATATAGTTTTTCCAATTGCCGAGTGATGCTGTTGAGTTCCGCTTGAGCCTGGCTCGCGCTGACATTCACTTTAAGTCTGCCGATTGCGCGATAGGAATGCGAACCGCGCGGTCCCAGCGCTTTGGGCGCCATATCCATGGGAGTCCAAATTTCCGTCGCGTGCTGAAAATTGAACCAACTCGGCATCACGCCGATCACGGTATAAGGCTCGTCATTCAACTCGATGGTTTTTCCCAGGACGTCTGAGCGGGCGCCGAATTGCCGCTGCCAGAAAGCGTTGCTCAGAATGGCGACATGATTTTTCCCGGCCTGATCTTCGCCGGGATCAAAAACGCGCCCGATTCGTGGTTGCACGCCGAGCACGGCGAAAAAATTGGCCTGGGTGCTGATTACCGAAGCGGACCGAGGCTCGCCGGAACCGCTGGCGTTAACCGTCCGATCCCATGTGTATAGGCTGGTCGCTTCGAGCGTGTGGCTCTGCGCCTGCCAGTCCAGATAATCTGGACCGGTCAGCGGAAAATTCCCCGGAGCGCTTTCGGTTTGCCACAGCGCTACCAGGCGCGCTGGCTCCTGAAATGGCAGCGGACGCAAGACCACGGAATTGATCACCGAGAAAATCGCGGTGTTCGCGCCGATTCCGAGCGCCAGGGTAATGACGGCGAGCGCGGTGAAGCCCGGACTTTTCGCCAACACGCGAATCCCGTAGCGCAGATCCTGGAGCAACGTTCCCATTACATCCTCCTGAGAAGGTGATGAGTGATAGGTGAGCAGTGAGGAGTGATCAGAAACGGCGGAGCTTCCGCTCAGCCCTCATCACGAATCACTTGTCACTCGTCACTTATCACGCCTCACTCGTACCTAAGCGCGACCATCGGATCCACACCCATCGCGCGTCGCGCTGGAATGAAACACGCGCTGAGCGCCACGATCATGAGTATTGCGGTCACAATCGCGTATGTGACCGGATCTCGAGCGCTCACCGTCAGAAAGCTACCCACCACTTGCCCGGCGGCCAGCGCACCAGCAATTCCCACGACCAAGCCAATGCCAACGATCAGCAGCCCTTCGCGAAAAATCATTTTCAGAATATCCGCGGGCTGTGCGCCCAGCGCCATGCGCACTCCGATTTCGTGCGTTTTCTGAGTCGCGGCGTAAGAAACCACGCCGTAAACTCCAACTATCGCCAAAATCAGTCCCAGCATTCCGAGCAGCGCCGCGAGCGCCGC
The DNA here is from genome assembly GCA_963747605.1 of uncultured Acidobacteriota bacterium. GTDB lineage: Bacteria > Acidobacteriota > Terriglobia > Acidiferrales > UBA7541 > Palsa-295. The sequence continues at coordinate 72,624 of CAVVGA010000003.1, forward strand.
GCCGATTTTGTAGAAGAGCAGTCCGTTCAGCGTATTGAGTGCCTGAGACATTGATTGCACATCGAAAATAGGAAGTTGCGGTGCGAGCGATTCGATGACGTGCTCGGTTTCCGGAATCATCATTTCCGGCGCCCCAGCCGTGCGTAGCTGTAAAGTCTGGAGCGAATTTGCAGTCTGATGCTGCAGGAACGGCGCGTAGAACATCGGACTGAATGGGCCGGTGAGGCCGTTGAAGCGAATGTCCTTGGCTACGCCAATTACCACTAGCGAGTGTTTCGGGTCGGTGGACATCTGAAATTGCCGGCCCATGGGATCTTTGTCGGCCCAGTACTGCTTGGCCATCGCTTCGCTGACGATCGCGACATATTGGGTATTTTCGTCGTCCGCTTCCGTGAAGGCTCGGCCTCGCAACAGAGAAATTCCCAAGGTCTGGAAATAATCGGTGGAAACCGTGTTGTACAAGGAAGCCGGAGCGGGCTGGCCGGGAGGCGGCTGATATCCCTCAATGATGAGCGAATCAAAATTGTTGTAGTAACCCATCGGAGTGGCATTGGCGGTGGAAGCGGAAACAACTCCAGGAAGCGCTCGCACGCGCTGCAAAAGATTTTTGTAGAACTCGCGCGTTTGCGTCTGGTTGTATCCGATTTCGTTCGGATCCATCAGCAGGTTCACAACGTGATCGGGTCTGAAGCCCAGATCGGTGCGCTGCGCCTGCGCCAGGCTGCGCGTGAATAGTCCGGCGATGATGAGCAGCATCAGCGAACCAGCCACCTGTACCACAACCAGCGTGCTGCGCAGGCGGTTCGTGCCTCCCACCACGCCACGTCCGCCTTCATGGAGAATCGCGCTCAAATTTCCACGCGAGGCGCGCACCGCCGGTATGATGCCCACGATGATCCCGGTCAGCAACGCCGCCGCGCTGGCGAAACCAAAAACGCGCCAGTCAAAACCAAAATCAAAATGAAGGGGAAGATCCGTTTGGACATTGACGGAACCGAGGGCCCAGCTGCCCCAATAGCCCAGAAGAATTCCCGCCACGCCGCCCAACAGCGCCAGCAGAATACTCTCGGTGAGCAGCTGACGAATCAGACGAACTCGCGCGGCGCCCAGCGCGGCGCGAATCGCCATTTCACGTTCGCGCACCGTGGCGCGCACCAGCAAAATATTTGCGACGTTGACGCACGCGAGCAACAAGACCATTACGGATAAACCCAGGAAAAGTCCGCCCACGACCAGGACGGTGTTGTTGGGATCGGGATTGGGTCGCGCGCGAAGTTCTGGAAGCGCCACCACGTTCAGATCTTTATGCGCTTCGGGATATTCCTGCGCCAACCGCTGCGATACCACGCCCAACACGGCTTGCGCCTGCTGCAGGCTCACCCCCGGACGCAACCGCGCCAGAAGCGGCACATTGCGCACTTGTCGGTTGGTCAGGAAGTCACTGGGATTGCCCGCAATGATTGCCATTCCCATCGGCAAATACCCTTGCACGCTCAATATTGGATAGACTCCGACAAAACCTCTTGGTGCAACGCCCACGATGGTGACCGGATGGCCGTCCACGGAAACCTTTCGCCCCGCAATTCCAGGATCGCCGCCGAAGCGAGTCTGCCAGTAGGAATAACTGAGAACCATCACGGGATCCGCACCCGGCACGTCGCCTTCTGATGGCAAAATCAATCGGCCCAGCGCCGGCTTCAGACCCAACGCGGTGAAATAATTTCCGGATACGTAGTTGGTCATCACGCGGTCGGCTTTGCCATCCACGCTCAAGCCATCCAAACCAAATTGGTACGCGAAAACATCGGAAAACACTTCCTTCGTCTGGTTTTGAATATCGCGATAATCCGCAATCGAAAATTGCGTCAGGAAATTTCCATGCTTCTGCTGAAAAGCCAGCACGGTGATTTGTGCGGGATCCGCCACAGGCAGCGGCCGCAGCAAAAACGCATCTACCATTGTGAAAATGGCGGTGTTCGCGCCGATGCCCAGCGCCAGGGTGATGACGGCGATGATCATGAAGCCGGGATTTTTCAGCAAGGTGCGCGCGCCGTAGCGAATGTCCTGTAGCAACGATTCCATTGCAACCTCCGATAAAAGTGACAAATGATAAGTGATAAATGCCTGGCGAATAGTAATTAGCGACGAGCCCCGAACTTTCACTCGTCACGGTTCATTCGTACCGCAGCGCCACGATGGGATCCACGCGCATGGCGCGACGCGCCGGTATGTAACAGGCGGCCAGCGCGACAAACATAAACACAATTGCTACGCCGGCGAACGTGAGCGGATCCACGGCGCGTACGCCGAAAATCATTTGCGTCATCAAGTGCGTTAGGCCCAGCGCAGCCAAAATTCCCGCGGCCACTCCCACCAGCGCCACTCGTAACCCTTCGCCCAGCACCATGCACACCACATCCCGACGTTGCGCCCCCAGAGCCATGCGGATACCGATCTCATGCGTTCGCTGGCCCACCAGATACGAAATCACACCGTAAATTCCAACCGACGACAGCAGCAGAGCCAGACCCGAAAATATTCCCAGCAGAAGCATCGTGAATCTCTGCGTGGCGATGGAGTCCGAAACAATTTTGGTCATCCGCGTGAAGTCGTAAACCACCTGCCCGCTATCGAAGTTCGTGGACGCCTGGCGGATGGCGCTGATCAAGGCGTCTGGATTTCCCGACGTGCGCACAACGATGCCTATGCCACCGGCGGCGAGTGGAAGCACCTGGTCCGGCAGCTGCACGATGGGTGAATAAAACTCGGCTTGCAGATTTTGGTGTCCTTTATCGCCGAGTCCCCAGTGCTTCACGTGCCCCACTTCGCCCACTATTTCCGCGATGCCATTGATCAGGCCAATATTGATTCGCTTCCCGATGGGATCTTCGTTCGGAAAGTATTGCCGCGCGAAATTTCGATCGATCACGATCACTGCTGGCGATTTCCGTGTCTTGAGCGGAGAGGAAGCGGCCCCTGGATCAGCGGCGTGCCCATCACTTTGCAAGTAATCTGCGGCTGCACCGGAGTACCAAAGGTGAGATTCATATTCGCCGTCAGGAGGCGGGCGCGGCTGGCCTTCGCGCCAGAAGGGCAGCTCGGAATCGCCCTGCATGGGAATGCTGCCTCCAAACGCAGACGCCGCTTCCACACCGGGAACCGATGCAAAACTTGCGCTGGCATCGCGGAGGGCGGCGCGAATTTTTGCGGGTGTGGACATTCTGGCGGGTGACAATCCCAGCGAGAACGTAAGCACGTTGCGCGCGTTGAACCCCGGATCGACGCTGCGCAACGCTTCGAGCGTGCGAATCATCAGCCCTGCGCCGATCAGCAACACCAGCGAGAGCGCCATTTCAATTACCACAAAAACATTTTGCGTCCGATGGCGCGCCCGCCCCCGCCTCGCCCACCTTCTTTGAGTGTTCCGGCCACATCTGGACGCGCCGTTCGCAGTGCGGGAGCGAGACCGAAAAATGCGCCGGCCAAGACTGAAATGCCGAGTGTGAACAGCAGCACCCCTGCGTCGAGATGAATATTGTCACGCGTGGCAACGCGGCGGGCAACGCCGCCAAACGGCGCTCGTGCCCCATTCGCCAGGAGCAGGCCGAACACTCCCCCGTGGCACGCTCAGTAGCACGCTTTCCGTCAGCAGTTGACGAATCACCCGAAACTGGCTCGCACCCATCGCCGCGCGTATCGCGAATTCGCGGGCCCGCCCCGCTGAACGCGCCAGCAGCAAGTTGGCCACGTTGGCGCAAGCGATCAGCAGCACAAAACCGACCGCGCCCAAAAGGATAAAGAGCGCCGGTTGGATATCGCCGACAAGATCCTTCTTCAGCGGATTCAAGGTGATCGAGGTGCCCTTATCTGCGTCGGGATACGTCGCCGCGAGATTGCATGCAACCGAAATCATATCCGCGCTCGCCTGCTGGAAAGTTACGCCGGGCTTCAGTTTTCCCACGCTTTGCGTTCCCATGCCGATCTTGCGATCACGAAACGTGGGATCAGCCCATTGCCCAATCGGGACGTAAACGTCCATCACAGCAGGCTCGAACATCGGCGTGCGCGCAGTTACCACTCCTATCACGGTGTACGCAGTGTCATTCAGCGTGAGGCTCTTGCCGATGACGTCTGGTGAAGATGCAAACTTGCTTTTCCAAAAGCCATCGCCGATCAACGCAACGGGCGCCGAGCCCACTTGATCTTCCTCGCGGCGAAACGTCCTTCCCAGAATCGGCTGGATGCCGAGCAGCGGAAAAAACTCCGCTGAAATTTGCTGTCCATGCAGTCGCTCGGGATCGCCGTAACCGGTCAGGCTGAAATCCATTTCGCGATACGCGGCCATCGCTTCGAAAGTGCGATTGTCGCGCTGCCAATCCAGGAAATTAGGATAGGTAACCGACGCCTGCTCGAACTGCGGGGTCTTCCAGTGAATCGCGGCCAGGCGACTGGGATTCGCGAAGGGCAAAGGACTCAGCAGGACGCCATTCACGACGGAAAAAAGCGCAGTATTTGCCCCGATCCCCAGAGCCAGGGTCAGAATCGCGATTAACGCGAAGCCCGGATTCTTGGCCAGCATCCGCACGGCGTATTTCACGTCCTGCACAAGTGTTCCCATGCCCGCACCTCTCCAACAGATACGTCATTTCAAGTGCGTAAGTTCCACACCGCGTTCTCACTCGTAGCGCAGCGCAACCATGGGATCCACGTTCGCCGCTTTGCGCGATGGCAGCCATCCGGCCAGCAGCGCGACAGCCGCGAGCAAGCCCGCTGCGATCACGAAGACCACTGGATCGCCGGCCTTCACGCCAAACAGCAGCGATTCCACAAGTTTGCCGATTCCGTATGCAGCGATGAGTCCCATGCAGAGGCCGGCGCCAACATCCCGATGATTTCGCGCAGGATCATCCACGCAACATTTTTCTGCGTGGCCCCCAGCGCCATGCGAATCCCGATTTCGCGCGTGCGCCGTGCCACCACGTAGGCCATCACGCCGTACAAACCCACCGCCGCGAGCAGCGACGCCAGCAAACCGAGGCACAGCGAGAAGATTGTGACCAGGCGGTCGGTGAACATGATTTCGTCCACCTGCGCCGTCAAAGTTTTTACGCCGTACACTGGCAGGTCGCTGTCAATTCCTTGCACCAGGTTTCGCACCGTGACGGTCAGCGCCACCGGATCCTGATTCGTGCGCGCGTAAAATGTCGCGTTACCAGCGTGCTCGCTCTGCGAATACGGCAAGAAGGCAAATGGGCGAGCCGTCGACTTCACGTCGGTATTCTTGCTGTCCTTCACCACGCCTACGATTTCCGTGTCGAGCTTGGCGTCCTTGCCGCTGCCAAATCCAAAGTGCAGTCCGACGGGATTGCGTCCCGCAAAGAAGCGCCGTACCATCGCCTCGTTGATGAGTGCAACTTTAGGCGACGTGCCGGAATCGGCTTCGGTGAATTCACGCCCGTTCAACAGCGGAATTCCCATGGTGCTCAGAAAGTTCGGGCCCACCCAGTTCTGATCGATGTTCGTGTCTTCGTCTTCCTGCGCGTGGTATCCCTGCACCGTGACGTTTGCGGACGAATTGCTATCCGCGAGCATTGGTATTTCGGATTCGCTGGCCGCGTGCACGCCAGGCAGCGGTTCCATGCTTTTTCGTATGCGGTTCGCAAGCGCGATCGTCTGCGGCGGCGTATAGCGATTCAGTCCCGGCGAAATCGAAAATTCCATCACCTGGTCCGGACGAACGCCCAGGTCCTGCGTCTTCAAATTCAGCAAACTGTGCGCGAACAGTCCCGCTGCAGCCAGCAATACTGCGGTCAGCGCAATTTGCGAGACCAGGAGGGTTTTGCGGACCCGCACGTTTGCTTTTCCGCCCGCGACGTTCACCCCTTGATCCTTCAAGACGCTCTGCAAATCCGTGCGGGTGGCGAAAATCGCCGGAGCCAGTCCAAACAGCACGCCCGTTAGCAACGAAACTACGCAGGCGAAAATCACCACGCGATAATCGAGCTGCGCCGTAAGTCCCGAGGCGCCTTCATTTTCGGGGATCGAATGAACGATCACGCTGAGCGTCCACGATGCCAACGCCAACCCTGCAGCGCCGCCCGCCAGCGCAAGCAGCAAGCTCTCTGTCATCAGCTGCCGCACCAGCCGCACGCGTCCCGCCCCCAGTGCCAGCCGCAACGCAATTTCGCGCTGTCGTCCTTCGCCGCGCGCAATCAGCAGCCCAGCCAGATTCGCGCACGCGATCAACAGCACCAGTCCGACCATCGCCAACAGTACGAGCAGCGGCTGTTTGGTGTCGTGTTGCAGGATCGGCCTGCCATGCGATCCCGTGTCCAGGACCAGCTTTCGATTCACGAATTCCTGCCGGTCTCGCGAAGAGAGCTTCAAGGTGCCAGCATCGCTTTCCATCAGCGCGCGATACAACGGAGCGATTCCGGCCTGGGCCTTTGCCGCCGACATTCCGGGTTTCAACCGAGCCAACATCGTCACCCAATGGTCATTTCGATCCGCGAGCCCATCCCAATTCGGCGTCATCTGCGCTTTCATGGTTATCGGGATGAACAGGTCCGGGATTTGACCCACTTGAACTCCCGTAAAACCCCGACGCGCGACGCCCACAACCGTCAGCGAGCTCCCGTTGACGGCTAGTGGCTTATTCAAAATGTTTGGGTTGCTGCCGAAATGCCGCGTCCAGTATCCGTAACTCAGCACCGTCACAGGGTTCGCGCCGGGCGCGGTTTCATCCTGTACGGTAAGCACTCGCCCGAGAAACGGCTGCACGCCCAGCAACTGAAAATAATTTCCCGTGACGAGTTCGCCCTCCGCCAGCTGCGACTGGCCTTGTCCGGCCACATTCACTTGCACGTGAAAACGCGCCAGCAGCCCGGCGAATACTTCGTTGCGCTCGCGCAGATCCTTGTAGAACGGATAGGAGAAGGATGGCCCGCCGTCACTGTCGCTCCAAACGCGCCCGTGATTTATTCCTGGCGAGGTGAGCACAACGAGTTCGCGCGGACGTTCCACGGGGAGCAGGCGCAGCAGAACCTGATCGGTCAGCGAAAAAATCGCCGCATTCGCGCCAATGCCCAGCGCGAGAGTCAATATCGCAATGATCGTAAATCCCGGATTTTTCCCGAGCGTTCGCAGTCCGAAGCGGATGTCCTGCAGCAAATTTTCCATTCACAACTCCTCTTTATTCGCAACGAAGCGCCACCATCGGATCCACGCGCATTGCTCGGCGCGCCGGCACGTAGCACGCCAGTAACGCGACGCCGAGCAGCAGACCCGCCACCGCAGCGAACGTAAGTGGATCGGTTGCGCTGACGCCAAAAAGCAGGCTGTTCAACAGTTGCGTCAACATCAGCGCAGCCAGCACGCCGATTAAGGTGCCCGCTCCGGCCAGCCGCAAACCGCGCGCCAGCACCAGCCGCAGCACTGTTCCCGGATTCGCTCCCAAAGCCATGCGAATTCCGATCTCCCGAGTCTGTTGCGCGACGGTGTACGCCAGCACGCCGTAAATTCCGATGGCCGCCAGCAGCAGCGCCGCCGCTCCGAACAGACTTAGAAGCGCAGTCCGAAATCTTGGTTGGGCTATCGAGCTTCCAATGACTTCCGCCATCGGTTGCACCCCAGCAACCGGTAGCGCCGGATCAATCGCGCGAATCTGTTCCCGCAGCGCGCCGCCGAGCGCACTCGGATTACCATGCGAACGCACGGCAATATCCGTGGCCCAGAACGGATTCTGTACGAACGGCACATAAATCTGCGCCGATTGCCGCGCAGAAAGATCGCTGTCCTTCACGTCTCCCACGATCCCGACGATCTCGCGCGAACTGTTCGCCGGATAGCCGATAAGAATTCGCTGGCCCAGCGCGCTCTCATTGGGAAACAGTTGCTGCGCCAAACTGGAAGAGATCGCACACACCTTCGGTCCACTCTCCGAATCCGCGCCGCTGAATTCCCGGCCGCGCAGCAGCGGAACCTGCATCACGTGAAAATAATTCGGGCTGATGGCCACAAAATCCGCGGTGGGCGAATCACTTTTTGCGCGCGGCGGTCGGCCTTCGATCTCAAACGCCAAGTTGATGTAGGAGTCGCTCAGCGGCAAAGGAACCGCCACAGCCGCTTCCTGTGCGCCCGGCAGCGCGTTCATCCGCTCGAGCGTCTGCCGGTAGAAAGAAATCCATTGCTCCGGCTTCGCATACTGCGCGCGCGGCAAGCCGATCTGCGCTGTTAGCAATTGCGCGGGATTGAACCCCACATTCACTTGCTGCAAACGAGCGAAGCTGCGGATCAGCAATCCCGCTCCGACGAGCAGCACGATGGCCAGCGCCATCTCCGCGATAACGAACGCATTCCGCGCGCGATGACTGGTTCTTTCCTCTCCCGCCCCGCGCGCGCCTTCCAGCGCTTCGGCCAATCGCGATTCCGTACCGTGCCACGCCGGCGCCAATCCGAAAATCACTCCTGAAAGCACGGACAGCGCCAAGCCAAACGCCAAAACGCGCCCCTCCACGTGAATCTCCGAAACTCGCGGCAGGTCTGCTGGCAGCCAAGCGATCAATCCCTGCAACGCTTCAAACGCCAGCACCAATCCAACCACGCCGCCGATCACGCTCAACAACAAGGACTCGGTCAGAAATTGCCGCAGCAGCCGCTGGCGTCCCGCGCCGAGCGCCACTCGAATCGCAATTTCTTTTCGCCGCGACGCCGCACGCGCCAGTTGCAAGCTCGCCACATTCGCGCAAGCAATCAAGAACACAAATCCAACGGCGCCCAGCAGCACCAGCAGCGCGGTGCGCACATTTCCAGCCATGTCCGCCTGCAACGACACGATGCGCATTCCCCAGCCTTTATTTTCGTCGGGATATTGCTGAGCGAGCCGCTGTTCGAGCGCCGCCATTTCACTTTGCGCTTGCGCGGCGGTCACGCCCGGTTTCAACCTTCCCAGCGCCGACAGATAATGGCCCCCGCGTCGCCCTCGCATGTCGGAAAATACGCCATCCTGCCGCAACGGCACCCAAAGTTGCGCCGCACCATCCGGAACGGACGGATGAAAGTACGCGGGCACGATCCCTGCAACCGTGATCGGATGCTGATCGAGCGTGATGGTTCTTCCCACGATTGCCGGATCAGCGCCAAATCTCCCGCGCCACAGCGATTCGCTCATCACCACCACGGGACTTGCGTCGAGCGCATCATCGAAAGGCTGCAGAGTCCGCCCGAGCAATGGTTTCGCGCGCAACACGTCGAAATAGTTCGACGTCACCGAGCCGGTCTGGATGTAAGTTGGCTCGCCCTGCCCGCTCAGCGCCAGCACATTGCCGCGAACGGCCGCAATCGACTCGAACGCTTCGTTCTGCTGCGTCCAGTCGAGATAATTCGGATACGAAACTCCGGTGTTCTGCGCAGAATCTTGCGGCAACGTCTGGTAGACCGTGAAGAGCCGGTCGGCCTGAGGATAAGGAAGCGGACGGAGCAAGACGGCATCGACAACACTGAAGATCGCAGTGTTCGCGCCGATGCCCAACGCCAGCGTCAATACCCCCACAATCGTGAATCCCGGATTCTTCGCAAGCGTCCGAATGCCATAGCGCAGATCCTGGAGCAACGATCCCATTGCAGCCCCCTAAGAAGTGAACAGGATCGGTGACGACTGATCGGAAACGACGAGCCCCAAGCTCGTCACTGGTCACTCGTCACCCATCACTCGTACCTGAGCGCGACCATCGGATCCACGCGCATCGCTCGGCGCGCTGGAATGTAGCAAGCGGTGAGCGCGACTCCCGCGAGAATCAGGGCGACGCCGCAGAACGTAATCGGGTCTGTGGCGCTGACGCCGAAGAGCATGCTCGCCATCAGACGCGTCAAGCCGAGCGCCGCCGCAATCCCGATGATCACGCCCACCAGCGCCATTTTCATTCCTTCTCCCAGCATCAGCCGCAACACATGGCTGCGCTGTGCGCCTAGCGCCATGCGAATGCCAATTTCGTGCGTGCGTTGGCCCACCACATACGAAATCACTCCGTAAATCCCGATGCTAGAGAGCAACAGCGCAAGCGCCGCAAAAACGCCCAACAAAATCATTGAGAATCGCCGCGCCGCCAGCGATTCCGCCACGATCTCCTCCAACGGCTTCGTTTCGTACATCACGTTCTCGCCATTCAATTTCGCAATAGCTTCGCGAATCGCCGGCACCATCCCAGCTGGCGACCCTTTCGTGCGCACGACAACTAACGACTGCGGCGGTCCACTCCAGAATTGGTCGGGGATCTGCAGGAAGGGCAGGTAGGCCTGTGCAACAATCGGATGTTTCGCGTCCCCATCCGTATCCAGTCCCCAATGCTTCACGTGGCCCACCACGCCGACAATCTCCGGTTCCGTGTTGATGATGCCGATGTTGATCCGCTTGCCGATGGGATCCTGATTGGGAAAATATTCGCGCGCGAAGCTTTCATCAATCACGATCACCGGTGGCGTATGCTCGTTGTCGTCCTGCGTGAAGAAGCGTCCGCGCTGCAGCGGAATTCCCATCGCGTTCAAGTAGCCGGGTTCTGTCAGATAAAAAAGAGACTGCTTCATCCCACTCTGATCCGCAGGCTTGGGTTCGGCACCGAGCCAAAAAGGAAATTCGTTGTCGCCGCTCAAAGGCAACGCGCCGCCGGCGGACGAAACACTTTCCACGCCGGGAATTGCCTTCAATCTTTCATCCATCTCGCGAATTGCGTTCCGGCTGGTGGCCGGATTCGCTCCCAGAGAAGGCGAAAGCGAGACCGCAAACGTTAAAACTCTTTGCGGATTGAAGCCCGGATTCACATTCCATAGATCCAGCAAGCTGCGAATCATCAGCCCGGCGCCAATCAGCAGCACCAGCGCCATGGCCATTTCCACCACAACGAAGACGCCCTGCGCCCGGTGTCGCGCGCCGCTGGCTCCGCGTCCGCTCTCCTTCAAAGTTTCCTGCAGATTCGGCCGCGAAATCTTCAGCGCAGGTGCCAGCCCAAACAGAACCCCCGCCACAACCGAAGCCACCAAAGTAAAAAACAAAACACGTCCGTCAACCCCGACGTCCTGCGCCCGCGGCAAAGTTTCCGGCAGCACCTTAAGCGCCGCCTGAGTTCCCCAAGCAGCCAGAAGCAAACCCAACCCGCCGCCGGCCAACCCCAGCAGAACGCTTTCCGTAAGCAATTGGCGAATCACGCGCGACTGGCTCGCGCCCAAAGCCGCGCGAATCGCAAATTCCCGCGCACGTGTCGTCGCACGCGCCAGCTGCAGGTTCGCCACATTCACGCACGCGATCAGCAATACAAATCCCACCGCTCCCAGCAACACCCACAAGAACGGCTGCACATCTCCCACGATGTCCTTCTTCAGTGGCACCAGGCTGATCCCGGCGCCTTTGTCCGCGTCCGGATATGCCAGCGCAAGATTATTCGCGATCTGATCCATGTCCGCCTGCGCCGCCGCGAGCGTCACGCCCGGTTTCAATCGGCCAATGGCGCGCGTCCCTGGGTGTACATCACGGTGGGGGAATAGCGGATCCTTGTCTCCACCGATCGGAACAAACACATCCTTGTCGCTGCCGAAATTCGTGGACTCCAACTGAAAACTCACGGGTATCAAACCAATTACGACGTAGCTATCGCCGTTCATCGTGATTCTTTTCCCGACGATGTCCGGCGCGGAGCCGAACTTGCGCTGCCATAAACCTGCGCTGATCATTGCCACGGGCGCCGAACCAAGGCGGTCGTCGTCCCCAGTAAACAGGCGCCCACGAGTCGGATTCACTCCCAAAATCTCGAAGAAGCCCGCGGAAACCATGCCCACACGTACGCGCTCCGCTTCTCCACTTCCCGTGATGCTGAAATCATCGTTGCGATAAGCTGCCACGGACGAAAAACTGGAATTGCTACGCTGCCAATCCAGAAAATTGGGATAAGAGATCGACGAACTGTCGAAATTCGCAGTCTTCTCGGAAAGCACTACCAGTTCATTAGGTCGCGGAAAAGGCAAAGGCCGCAGCAGGACGCCGTTCACCACCGAAAAAAGTGCCGTGTTCGCGCCGATTCCCAGCGCTAGCGTCAACACCGCAATCAGCACGAAGCCCGGGCTCTTCAGCAGAACCCGCGCCGCGTATTTCAGGTCTTGAATCAGACTTTCCATTTCTGAATGCCTCCAGACACACACGTACAGCTGCGTCGAAAAACTCTCTTCAGACGCTGTAATGGCTAGGTTTTCAGAATTCGTCTAGACGCTCGCGGTTCGCGTGCCCAGAGTTTCTTCGACGATGCGCCCGTCGAACAGGTGTATGGTGCGGTCCGCGATGCTGGCATAGCGTGGGTCGTGCGTGACCATGCAGATCGTGGCGCCTTCGCGGTGCAGTTGGCGAAGCAGATCCACCACCGCTTCGCTGTTCTTGGAGTCCAAGTTTCCAGTTGGTTCGTCGGCAAGCAGGATCGAGGGCGAGCCCACCAGAGCGCGCGCTACGGCCACGCGCTGTTGCTGACCGCCAGAGAGCTGCGACGGGTAATGCTTCATGCGGTGCGCCATGCCCACGCGCTCCAGCACTTCCTGCACGCGCTTCTTGCGCTCTGCCGCGGCCATGCTGCGGTACGTGAGAGGCAGTTCCACGTTCTCGTACACCGTCAGGTCGCCAATCAAATTGAACGCCTGAAAGATGAACCCGATCTCGCGGTTGCGAATGCGCGTGCGGTCCGATAGCGAAAGATTCGCCACCGCCTGCGCGTTGATCCAGTAATTACCTTCGGTGGGCGAATCCAACAAGCCCAGGATCGAAAGCAGCGTGGATTTTCCGCAGCCGGAAGGTCCGGCGATGGAGAGAAATTCTCCATTCTTGATTTCAAGGTGAACGCCGCTCAGCGCGTGCGTCTCCACTTCATCCGTGTAGAAAACCTTGGTCACGCCATCGAGACGAATCAGCCCTTGTTCCGCAGTAGTCATTCTTCGCTCCTTCGAATCTGACTCTCAAGCTATAGGTACGAGCCTGACGCCTAAAAAAGTTCCGTACATTTCGTTAACGGCTACTTCAATTGCACGCGATCGTAGTTGTCCCAAGCCGACATGTCCGAAAGGATCACTTTGTCGCCGATCTCCAGACCCTTCACGATTTCCACCGTGTTCACCGATGTGCGGCCCAGCTGCACCTGCACGCGCGTGGCTTCCTTGCCGTCGTCCACTACCTTGAAAATTCCCACGGTGCTGTTGGCTTCGCCGTGCACAGGACGTTCGACGTACAGCACGTCCGCAAGCCGCTCGATCTCCACAGTCCCTTCCACGCTCAAATCCGGCCTCGCGCCTGTCGGCAACGGGCCATCCAGACCTACGTCCACAGTGACCGTTCCATTCACCACGGCTGGATCAATGCGCGTGACGTGTCCCGGAATTATCCCGTTGTGCGTATCTACCGTCGCCTTCTGCCCGATTAGAATATCTTTCGCCTGGGTCTCGGCGATCTTCAGTTGCGCTTTCAAATGAGTGGGCTGCGCCACGCGCGCCAGCACCGTGCCCATGGTCACCTTCTGCCCCACTTCCACGTCGAGTTCCTGCAACATGCCGTCAATTCCCGGCCGGACGCGCAGCTGGTCCATTTGCGATTTCTTTAACTCGTACATCGCGCGTTTCTGATTTACCGTCGCTTCCTGTACGGCGAGCTGCGAGGCGATGGAGTTATCGAAAGTCTCTACTTCTTTCTGCGCCAGATCATTTTCCTTGGCCAATTCTTCCGCCTGCACTTCCGCGGTTTTCACGTCCAGTTGCGGCGCCAGTCCATTCGCTCCCAACTGTTCCTTCGTCTGCTTGACCATTTCCGCCGTGCGATATTGCGAAGAAACGCTCGCGGCCGACGTGCGTTTGTCCATCAGTTGGTTTTGCAGCTGGGCCTTGGTCTGCTCGTAGGCCGCTTGCGCCCCCTTCAACTGATACTCCGCGTCCAGAGTCTCTTGTTGTAGCTGCGGATTGATCAAATCAAAAATTACAGTATTCGCTTTGACAGGAGTGCCCGGCAGAAGGTAGCGCGTCTGGACCTGCCCGTCAGTCACCGCCGGGATCAGCCGGATGGTTTCCGGCACCAAGGTTCCCAGGCCGCGAACGTCGCGCAGCATCGGCCCGCGTTTCACGGTGCCGGTCCACACGGTGCCAGAGTCTACGCTGGGCGCCGCCGGCTTTAGCCGCGAAAGCGCATAGGTCATCAGCGGAATCAGCACCACCGCCGCGACGATGTAGCCAATGCGCCGCATCTTCTTCTTATGCTTAATTTCTGGGCGAACGATGTCCACCGATACCGACCTCGCATATATACATCGCAAATCGAATTCCGGTGTTACATGTCATATAAGTTGTCTATATTGTGTTGTTTAGGGGTGCATTGCAAGCGCGGAGCGGGCCCATTTTGCCCGCTCATGGGAATCGTCCGTCCCGCGATCGGACAGATTGCTGCTAGCTCCAAACCGGGAGACTTGGGTCTGTCGATCAAATCTACACCTATTCCGTGCTGGCGCGAATCTCCTGCCAGCGTTTGGGGCGCTTCTTGGCGTCTAGAACTTTCTTGCGCAGGCGAATGGACTTTGGCGTGACCTCGACAAATTCGTCGTCGGCAATGAACTCGATGGCTTTTTCAAGCGTCATGTCGCGCGGTGGAATCAGGCGAATGGCTTCGTCAGCCGAAGAAGAACGCATGTTGGTCTGCTTCTTTTCCTTGGTCACGTTGACGTTCATGTCGTCTTCGCGCGCATTCTCACCAAGGATCATTCCTTCGTACACTTCAATCGCCGGACCGACGAACATTTCGCCGCGTTCCTGGATGCCCCATATCGCGTAAGCGGTGGAAATCCCGCCGCGATCAGACACCAGCGCGCCAGTGAGGCGCATGGCCATGTCGCCGGCATATTCCGTCCAGCCTTCCAGCAATGAATGGATCAACGCAGTGCCGCGCGTATCCGTCATCAATTGGCTGCGCAATCCGATTAATCCGCGCGACGGGATGCTGAATTCCATGCGCACGCGCCCGGAATTGTGGTTCACCATTTTTTTCATTTCGCCGCGGCGGTTGCCCAGCAACTCCATCACGATGCCGATGAAATTTTCAGGGCAGTCCACGATCAGCAATTCCAAAGGCTCGAGCCGCCGTCCATTTTCTGTACGCACCACGATTTCCGGCTTGCCCACCATCAATTCGTAACCTTCGCGGCGCATGGTCTCGATCAGAATCGCGAGCTGCAATTCACCGCGCCCCAGCACGCGAAAAGCGTCGGTGGTGCCGGTGTCTTCCACGCGCAGCGAAACGTTGGTCAGCAATTCCTTTTCAAGACGAGCGCGCAGGTCGCGCGATGTCACATATTGTCCTTCGCGGCCCGCGAAGGGAGAGGTATTGATCGTAAACACCATCGTCAGCGTGGGTTCATCAATCGTGAGCGGTTCCAGCGGCGCGGGATTAGCCAGATCCGTGATGGTCTCGCCGATCTGAATGCCCTCAACGCCCGCGATCGCGACGATGTCTCCCGCCATTACCTGCTCGGCCTCATCACGTTCCAATCCGCGAAACGTAAACAGCTTTGTAATTTTCGTCGGCTGAATTTTCCCATCCAGCTTCACGATTCCCACTTCTGTGCCGCGCACCAAAGTTCCGCCAAACACCCGCGCGATCGCCACTCGACCCAGAAAGTCGCTGTAATCGAGGTTCGTCACCTGAATCTGCAGCGCTGCGGCCGGATCACCCGATGGCGGTGGAATGGATTTGACGATCTGCTCAAAGAGCGGCTGCAAAGTGGTCGAATCGTCGCCCACTTTCAAATGAGCCACGCCCAATTTCGCATTGGTATAAATCACAGGGAAATCCAGCTGGTCTTCGGTGGCGTCCAGATCAATAAAAAGGTCGTAGATCTCATCTAGCACGGCCGCCGCACGCGCGTCCGGCCGGTCAATCTTATTCAGCACCATGATCGGCGGCAATTTCGCCGCGAGCGCCTTCTGCAACACGTAGCGCGTCTGCGGCAGCGGCCCTTCACTGGCGTCCACCAGAACCAGCACTCCATCTACCATGCGCAGCGCGCGTTCCACTTCGCCGCCGAAATCGCTGTGGCCCGGCGTATCCACAATATTGACCTTGGTACCTTGATACTCGATCTCGGTATTCTTCGCGAGAATGGTGATGCCGCGCTCGCGCTCCAGATCGTTCGAATCCATCACGCGCTCCACCAGTTCCTGGTTGGCGCGAAAAATCCCGCTCTGCCGCAGCATGGCATCCACCAGAGTGGTTTTGCCGTGGTCCACGTGCGCAATAATAGCGATATTACGAATGCTCTTCGTCATTGGATGACTGCCAAAAAAGGGTTTACGAGCGCGGTCTTTGCATCCCTGATCGAATCCCGTGCAGACCGTTCCAGAAGGGGTATCCAGGAGCAACAAACGCACCTTTATATTATCATGCGAGGCGTAAACCTGCCATGCGACAGACGTGGCGTAACGGGTCGGTTCTCGCTAAATCGCTGGCGCCGGACCTTTGATCGGATTCGCCTCCTCGCTGCGTAACTGTTCTGCGGCCTCGCTGCCTTGCGGCAAGCGTCCGTCGCTGGTGGAACTGGTCCGCTGGCTCCGCTACACCTAACCGCCGCGGCGCCGCGCATTCGCGAATTTCGTTGTGTTATTCTCCGTCGTGCGGGCAGCGGAAGCAGCGCCGCGAAGAGAGGAATCTATGGGCGTTAGCGTGAATCCAAATATGGTCACAACTGCATTCGATTTGCCGGGATATCGCGTCGCGAAATGTTTCGGCCTGGTTCGCGGCGTCACCGTGCGCTCGCGCAGCATTCTGGGCACCATCGGCGCTTCGCTGGAAACTCTGGTGGGCGGCAATATCACTTTGTTCGAGGAAATGTGCGAAAAAACGCGCGAGGAATCCCTCGAACTGATGCTGGAGCACGCCAGCCAGCACGGAGCCAACGCCGTCATCGGCATGCGCTACGACGCCACGGAAGTGATGCAGGGCGTCACCGAAGTGCTGGCCTACGGTACCGCGGTTCAGGTTGAACGCATAGCGCCTTAGTCACCCGTTCGCGACGCACGGCAGCATGCCACGCTCTCCCGTTCGTCGCCGCTCGGCGGAACTTCGGTGCAAGCTAGGCGCAACGCCCGCGCAACCTCGATCGCACATGGCGCGGACTCGCCCGCAGGCTTACAATAAGCCGTTTGCTCATAGGGGAGGCACCTCAGCATGAACCGTTCCGTTAAGCTCATCTCCGCGCTCGCCGCTTTCGGCTTGATTGCCGCCGCTTTGGCGGTTCGCGCGCAAACGCCGAAAACCCAAACCGTGGAGTTTCCCAGCGGCAAGGAAACCATCGGCGGGTTCCTTGCGGTGCCGGACAAGCCCGGCACCTACCCCGGCGTTATCGTGATTCACGAATGGTGGGGATTGAACGATTGGGTGAAGGAACAAACTGAAAAGCTCGCCGAGCAGGGTTATGTGGCGTTGGCGGTTGACCTCTACCGCGGCAAGGTCGCTGCGGATCCCTCTGAAGCCCATGAACTGATGCGCGGCTTGCCGCAAGATCGCGGTGTCCGCGACCTGCAGGCTGCCTTCGATTATTTGACGGCGCGCAAGGACGTCAAGCCCGGCCGCATCGGCACGATCGGTTGGTGCATGGGCGGCGGACTTGCGCTGCAGTTTGCGATCCACCAGCCGCGCCTTGGCGCGTGCGTGGTGAATTACGGATCGCTCCCCACCGACCCGAACGACATTCAGCAGATCCTCGCGCCCGTCCTTGGAAATTTCGGCGCGGACGACAAAGGCATTACGCCTGCCGACGTTGAGGCATTCGACAAAACCATGAAGGGCCTCAACCGCCGTATTGACGTGAAAATTTATCCTGGTGCCGGCCACGCGTTCGAGAATCCGAACAATACCACCGGATATCGTCCGGAAGCCGCTGCCGATGCGTGGAAGCGCACCCTCGCGTTCTTGCACAATGCGCTGGGGTAGGACAACCGCTGACTGATTCGCGCTGCGGAGAGGCTGCCCAGCACACGCCTCCCGGTGAATCTCCATTGGAACCTAATGCCCACGAGAATCATCAAACGCTCGAGGAAAGGTACCCGGCAGCCGCAATCTAAAAGAAAGGAGAAATGAACATGAAGAACAAGACGGATCACAAGAATCCCACGGCCTTCCAAAACGCGGCTGGGACGGAGCGCGCCCGGCCCATTCTGCACCAACACGCCAGCGAGATTCAGCCGTACGGCAAAATCGCTAAGTTGCCGATCGCCCTGGATCAGCAGGTCTGCGCTACCAGCGTGGAACTGCTAAATCAGATCATCGCGGATACCATGACTTTGCGCGATATGTACAAAAAGCACCACTGGCAAGTCGCGGGGCACACCTTCTATCAGTTGCATCTGCTCTTCGACAAACATTTTGAGGAACAATCCGAGATCGTGGACGCCATCGCGGAGCGCATACAACTTCTGGGCGGCATCAGCATCGCCATGGCGCACGATGTAGCTGAAACCACTTTCATTCCTCGTCCGCCGCGTGGCCGCGAAGAGGCTCCCGTACAGATCTCCCGCTTGCTCGAAGCTCACGAAATCATCTTGAAGGAAGTCCGTACCGTGGCCAAGCAAGCCTCCGAAGCAGGCGACGACGGCACCAACGATCTGCTGGTGAGCCAGGTGCTCCGCACCAACGAGCTTCAAGTGTGGTTTCTCGCCGAGCATCTCGTGGACGTTCCGCTCGTGCGCGCCGATAACGCTAAGGCAGCCACGTCCGGCTCTTGATCGCAGCTCGTATCCAGCCCATTCTCGAAGGAGGCACGCAAATGCCAGCTTGTACGCACCTCAATCAGATTCGCAAGGTGAGCCCGCATACGAAGGGCTGCGAGGAATGTTTGAAGATAGGCGACACCTGGGTTCACCTGCGCCTCTGCCTGGAGTGCGGCCACGTCGGCTGCTGCGATTCATCCAAAAATAAACATGCCACTAAGCATTTCCACTCCACCAAGCACCCCATCATGAAATCAATCGAGCCAGGCGAGACCTGGGGCTGGTGCTATATAGATGAGGTGGAGCTAGACTTCGCGTGATGGAGAGGAATGTGGCGCTGTGAAGAACCGTAGCTTCTAATTCTCATGCGGTCGCGTTATCCCGGTCACGGGCAGTTCTCACACGGTAGCGCATAGTTGAGCGTAATTTGTGAACGAGCCCGTCGGTACGCTGGACCGGTGACACCACCCCCAAAGTGGTTTGCGGTGGAGACTGCGGCAGGGCCATAGTCGAAAATCACATAATAAATGCCGGGTGTCATTTCTATGTTGAAGCGATCGGCAATGGTATCACCGCTGCGATAAACGAGTGCAGCGTCTCCGGGATCGTCGCGCGATGCAGTTGAAGAAAGAAATCGCTGCCAATGTTGCATCCCCTCCGCGCTAACGATCAGTAACTGTAATTGTCCTTCGGGACGCGGATCCACGGTGAACTCACCCTCGATGCGCGCATTGGTAGCATCGTTCGGAATGCTGAGTTGGTGCGAATAACCTTTCTCGGGAACATCCACAAAAAACGGGAGCAGATTGATCGTTACCGGGCGAGTCTTTAGCTGTTTGTCCCGCTTGCACCCGGCGATCAGCGCCGCAAGGCTTGTTGTGGCCACCAGTAAAACGAAAATTGCTATCACCGGTTGGCGTCCGCTTCGCATCAATGGCTCCGTAGTCATGGGGCAGACGGCGCGCGGCCATCGTTCGCGACCGAACCATAGGATTTCGGCCAGCCGCCGCGCATCAAACCACCGTTGCTTTCGCCGATGGCATAGAGCGTACCGGAGTGCGGCTTTACTCCGATTGCTCCCTCCGACCTTGTACCCAGGTACACGGTTCCATCGGGAGCAATGGTTGGGCCATGTTCGATCAGTGCATCAACAGGCAATCGCCACTTGATCGCTCCCTGTGGATTCAATGCATACAGACTGAAAAGATTGCCGCCGTTCTTGCCCTTTCCAACATCTTGCGACGGCACGTAAATGGTGCCGTCGGCCGCCAATACCGGCGCCCCCGCGATGGGGACGGCGGCTTTCCAAATTTCAGCGCCATCGACAGTCAGGGCAACCACCCCCTCGAAATTTCCGACGTAGATCGTCCCGTTATCGGCAATGACGGGGTTTGCCGTCCAGTCGCCCGCAAGTTCCCACTTGGGGCGCCCGTCGAAATCATAGACGTGAAACTTGCCGTCCCAACCGGCCACTGCAATTACTCTATTTTTTGTAATCGCCGCCGTGCGGAAGTTCACAGTGTGCTGACCGTCGGACAATCGAACAGTCCAGGAGACTCGGCCACCAGAATCGAAGTATTGGAGTGATCCACCGCCTTCGATCCCACCGCCTGTCTCCGGAATTTCCGTGCTATCCGGCCCGAAGACGTCTTTGAATTGATTTGTAGTTACTCCGGAATTCGCGTCCACCGCCAGCACGGGGCCGCTGGAATTGCCGACGAACAGCAGATCGGGCGGACCCAGCGCAGGAGTCGCAGGGCGCCCGCAAGGCGGTACGGGCGCACCTGGAAACGGCGGCGGGGGACTGATTTGCGCAACCCAACGTTTGGAGCCGTCCGGGTTGACCGCATGCATCACGCAGCCGGCATCAACGATGTATATGCTCCCGCCAGGCCCAACCATGGGAGAACTGCCTAACTCCGCGCCGGGGAAATAGCGCCATTTCATTTTTCCATCCGGCGCCAGCGCATACAGCGACTGGCGGCTGGTGAAATAAATTGTCCCGTCTTCACCCAGCGCCGGAGTAGAAACGATTTCGTCGTCCGCGCTGAATTGCCATTTGACCTGGGGACCCTGTGCGGTAACCGATGATTTGCGTCCACATGCGCTCGCGACCAGCGCGAGCCAGATGCAACTTGAGCTGATTAAAACCAATCGGTTGCGAGCCACTTACCGAACTCCGCGCGCAGTGTTCCGCGAACCCGCTCCGCGCTTGGGCCATTGCCCATCCAGCCCGCCGTTGCTCTCCGTATCTTGGATCGCAAACAACTTGCCTTCACCGTTCTGGAAATAAATCGTGCCGTCATCGCCTATCGTCGGCGAAAAGACTTGTCCGCCTGTCACGAATTTCCATTTAAGTATTCCGTCGCTACCAATCGCGTACAAATTGTTGTCGGTACCGCCCAGATATACGGTTCCATTTTTCGCGAGCGCCGGCGTGGAATGAATTTCTCCCCTAGTGGCGAATTCCCATTTGACTCTTCCATTGGGGTCGAGCGCGTATAGGTTGCTGTCGTCGCCGCCGAAATACACCGTCCCGTCAGTTGCGATTGCAGGCGACGCAATCATGTGACCCTTAAGTGAAAATGACCATTTTCCAGTGCCGTCGGGGTTGACCGCGGTAAATACTCCGTTCCCTCCGACATAAATGGTTCCGTCGCTCGCGAGCGCGGGTTCACCACCCGCGTCATTCACTTGCGTCCATTTGGTGCTGCGATCGTGTGAGTAGGCTTCCAACTCATGGCTCAGCACGGCATACAGGGTGCCGTCTTGCGCGAACGAGAAAAAGTACCCGCCGACGCTCGTACTTAGCTCGGCTCCTTTTCCGTCAATGTGTACGGGAACTGCAGAGCCGCCCATGGCTACGTAAACCGTGCCGTCATAGGCTTCACTGAGCTGGCTGACCCGCTCGCGCGAAACTGCGCCCGGCATCTCGTGGCCGTCAGGGTCCACTTCCATCGCGCCTCCGACGATTCTGCCCACTTCGGCCGTCTCGTCGCACCAGATGTTTCCGTTGTCATCTACCAGCACGAAGTGAATCGGAAAGGCGGGCGACTGATATTGCGCGCGATAAAACCATTTTTGAGTCCCGTCCGGACGCACCGCGTAAAGCCCAGAGTTGCCTGGAACGTAGAGCGTGCCATCGCTGCCGATCGCCGGAGATTGGTCGTCGAAGAAGTCGCCACGCGGCAATGGATGCAGCGGCCCGGTGGAAAATTCCCATTTTTTCGTCGGAGTATGCGCGGCAGAAGCAGGAGCCGTCGCCGACGAGTGGCATGCTGCCAGAATCGTCAGGCTAAACGCCAGCAGCGTAAGGGACGCGGCAAGACGAAAATCGTTTTTCATCGCGCGATAATAGCCTGAAATCCAATCGGCGTAGTAAGCCGGCGAATGCATATTGCCCTTTCCGTTAGCCCAGAAGATCATCGGAAAGTTAAGGGCTAACGATGGCAAACACCGCGTGTGATCCTCGAATCCAACAGCGATGTAATGGCGAAACCAGCAGGTGGGAACAGCCCAATGAAGTGGTAGGCCCGTGCGGGCTCGAACCGCAGACCTCCACCGTGTCAATTGAATGGTCAGAAACCTAAATCCCTTTGCCTGCTTTGCTTTTCCGGTTCTGACCAGCTCAAAAATGTCGCTAAATGAAGGAGTTTTGGTGACGAATTGGTGACGAGTTTTACTAAGGGAGACCCCACTTTTCGGCGTTTGCCGCCCAAAAAGTGACGTGACAGCTTGCCAACGTGGCCCTGGAGCGCGAGTGCGCGATCTGTTCTCCAGCTAATTGACGCCGGGCGTTCCTTTCCAGTCCAGAACGTCCACCAACTTCCATGAGTTTTGAGCCAGCTCGATTTGCAGCTGCCCTTGCTTGTCAATGATCAGTTGAGCTCGCGGAAACAGGACGCCGGTGCTCTTGCTCTTGTCCGAGTCGTTGATATCAATCTCGCCCCCGCTCAAGTCGAAGGACATGGATTGGGAATCCGTCCAAGCCTCGCCAAATCTAATTTGGCGATTGGTGATAAAGCGAAGCTTCCTGCCTGTCGGGGTGGGAATCATGCGGATAAAGCTAACGTCATAGCCCACCGTGCCAGTCAGCGAAATGCGACCCACGGCTCTCATCTTTTGCAGCGCGGTGACCAGCCCCTGGTTCTGGCCTTTCGTGAATGCGTCCACCAAAACCTGCCTCTCCTCCATGGTGGAGTAATCGTTAATGATCAGGCGTACCTCGACGTTCTGCCCCAGTTGAGTGCCTGTACCCATTGCCGTAGCTTCGATCGTCTCCGCCTTTTGGCAGAGCGCAGTCGAGCTTCCGAAGGTTAGCAGGCCAATCGCAAAAAGTGTGCTCAGAACCAAGAGGTGAATTTTCTGAATCGTGCTCTTTGGTTGCCGCATTTGCCGCTCCTTTTCCGTAACACCCGGAATTCGATTTTCACTTCATTGTCGAACCAATCCACCGGCGGGTTTGTGTCCGGCTTTGGCTGCGGGCTGCGTTAAAAGGGTATTCCTCGCGCCGGTCATCGCCGCAGTGACGAGCAGGCCTGCTTATCTCTGGAATACCAACGGAGGTCCGCTGACTCGCTTTGCCGTAAGATCGAGATCCACCTCGACGCGGTCGGCAATCTTAATGAAAGGAATGCTGCTGTCCATCCCGTAATCCTTGCGGTCGAAGGCCATCGTCCCTTTAATCGTGCCTGAGCCCGTCCCCTCGCCCGAAACCGTTAGAACCAGCGACTCGGGTTTGGTCACCCCGCGGATCGTAAAGTTGCCGTCAATCTCAAAGGTGTTGGGACCCGTTTGGACAATCTTGTTCGACAGAAACGTGATTACTGGATCGTGCTGGACGTCAAAGAAGTCCTTGCTCTTCAACTTTCCATCCTTCATGCCGCTTCCAGTGTTCACGCTCCCTGCCTGAATTTTGACATCCAACACGCCTGTCGTGACGTCAGGAGACGTAAACGTCAGCGTGGCGTTCCACTTGTCGAAAGTGCCCTCTAAAGCCACCGAGGCCTTGACGGAGAACTTAATCGAACTGCTTTCCGGCGTAGTCACAAAAACTGGAGCCTGCCCAGAGGCGGGTCTCGCGGCACTTCCCAGCAGCGTCACAAATGTCGCCAAAGCAATGCTGATTTTTCCTGACAGCTTCATAAGCACCTCGCACGTCGTTTATTGTCTCGGTGATCTGGAGCCGAGGCCAATTCCGTTGATGACTTGCTGATTTTGTTCCTACCAGCAACGATTGGGAACTATTAGAACTAACAGTCTCCCCCTCAATAAAGATCAGCGGAAGCTATCCGAGCATCGACGGAGCAATCGCGGCAACGTCCGCTAAGACATCCCGAACACTCGCGCCTCCCACCATCGGCCGTTGTGTAGCCTTTTAATTCCTTCGGTTCACCGTACCCCGCGTAGGCAAAATCGTTCGCCAAAGATTTGTGTTTCAAGGGGATCTGACCAGCGCCCCGACTACGGGCATAGGCTTAAGTTGTTTGCATTCATCACTGCACGTTTGCGTTCTTGGCCTTTTTCAAGCTCCGTGGCGTAGCTCGAGCAGCTCGGCTAGCCCCGAAGTCGAAGTAAAGCGACCCTTAATCCGTACTAGACAAGCAAGGCGCTATTGCAAACTTGCCCGGGTGGTCAGCATCGACGGCACCAGTAAGCTCCGGGACACGCTCGGAAACTGGCGGCGAAAAGCGAAAGGCGAACCAAACATACCTGTGACTTTTCACTATTCACGCCGATTTGCAATCGCCGTAATCTCCTGCGCCAAGGATAAGACGACCCGGAGGGAACCACCCCCGAATAAGGGTGCACCCCAACACCCTCCACAGATCCTCCTCCGGGTCTCCCACCTTGTGTGGGAGCGTTGGAACGAAGATGAGCTCAGATCCTGCTAAAGATTTATGATTCCTATCCATTTGAATCGCGTCGTGCGACAGGGTCGTCATTGCCATACTGGCGGTACTGTCCTTGTTTGCATTACTTAGCGTTTCCGACATCGTGATCACTCCGATGCGGCGGAGACGAGGCAAGTGTGAATCATCGAGCGGCCGTCAGCACATTGAGCACTCATCCTCTCGCGAGTTCACGGAGCGCTACTTATGCCTGCCGTAACGATTGCCAGTCTATCCGCGGACCTGAAAGCACAAATTCTGGATGGATTCGCCCCGAGTGAGCGCAAGATAATACTGTCAGCTGCAACACAGCGCCGATTCGCCGCTGACGCTGTGATCACAAACCAGGGTTGCCTTGCCGACCATCTTTTCCTGCTGACGAAAGGTCGCGCCAGACATTTCTTTGTCACAGAAGCAGGCAAGAAGCTTCTCCTCCAGTGGCTGGGACCAGGGGATCTGATCGGCGGTCGAACCGTTTTGTCGAGACGTTCTTCGTATCTCCTGAGCACGGAAATGGTAACGGACGGTTCAGTGTTGGCGTGGGATCGCAACACAATCCGAGGACTTGTCTACCGGTATCCCAGGTTGCTGGAGAACGCGTTGTTAGTCGCGTCAGACTATGTGACTTGGCACCTCACGTCCTACATCGGATTGGCTTGCTACACCGCCCGGCAGCGGCTTGCCATAGTGCTAGTCACGCTTGCCCGCTCCGTTGGAAAAAAAGCTCTGGCGGGTATTGCAGTTCAAATCACCAACGAGGAGTTGGCCAACGCGGCGAACGTCACGCCTTTCACCGCAAGCCGCCTGATTAGCAGGTGGCAACGCAGCCGCGCCCTGGTAAAGCGTCGCGGCAGCATCTTTCTTATTTCCCCAGAAAGGCTCTTTTGACGCACTACGTGTACATGGTTCCGTTTGCGCGGTGCTTTTCCTTGCCGTCACATTCCGGATTGCGCTTGAACAAAATCGAAGTTGCCCAAGGACAACGACGGAATCAATCTCGCGCGCCACGCTCTTACGGCAGCTTTTGGTTCAGCGTAGTTCGTCCGGCAATTTGGCGTGGACTGTAAACAGGAGGAGACTATCGGCATTCCATCATTTGTCCGCATTCTCGTGGTAGACGACTTTGCCGAGTGGCGGCACTATGTCCTTGAGAAACTCCGGGAGGATCGCAGTTTTGAAGTTGTCGGCGTTGCGGCGGACGGACTCGAAGCAGTTCTAAGAGCCGAACAGATGCAACCGGACCTAGTTTTATTGGATATCGGACTCCCAAAGCTGGATGGGATTGAAGCTGCTCGCCAAATTCGCACGGTTGCTCCCGACTCCAAGGTAATTTTTCTAAGTCAAGAAAACGACCCCGATCTGGCGCGGGCTGCTCTCAGTGTTGGCGCACGCGGTTATGTTGTTAAATCGGACGCCGGCAGCGAACTGCTCCCTGCGCTTCAGACGGTAATGCTTGGTAAGCGGTTTGGGAGCCGCAGTTTGGCCGGTCACGCTTTCACGAATGTCGAGGACTGACGAGCCACCGGGCAGATTCGCCGGGGAGAACTAATCGGATCGCCTCGAGCTTGAGTTTCGTTCAGTCGGAAGATCGATTACTGATGTGCGATTCGACTTTTTGATAGCGATGTTTCGCTCTCAGATGAATGCACGCGCTGCGTTCTCCGTTCCAGCTGCCTCTTGAAGCGCAATCGGGGAGCTTGTCGAAGCCTGTGGGATACGCTCATTTATGGTTCTTGAGCGGACGGAGATTTTAGCAGATCTGTCGACTTGATCGAGGCGTCGATACTTCGCACGTGAAGGTCGCGTTGAGGGAAAGGTATCTCGATACCAGCTTCTCCCAAGGCCTTCGCCACGCTCGTTGTGACGTCGCTCTTTAATTGAAACCAACTTTCTTGCCGCGCAGCCCAGAACCGGAGCTCGAAGTTCAGGGCGCTATCGCGAAAGCCCACGAAGAAGGCGGAAGGTTTGGGGTCGCGCATAACTCCGGGATTCGATCCCGCTACCTCGACCAGCAGATTGATAATCTGTTCGGGATCCGTGCCGTACGCGACCCCAACGGGCACTTCTACGCGCCGCCAGGGTGTTGACAGGGTCCAATTGATAACCTGGTTGGAGATCAGATTGCTGTTAGGCACAATTACTTCCGATCCCTGGTAAGTCTGCACCGTACTCGAGCGAGCTCCTATCCTTTTGACCGTACCGACCAAGCCGTTGACGTCTACAGTATCGCCGACACGGATAGGCCGCTCGAAAAGCAGGATCAATCCAGAAACAAAGTTGCTGACGACATTTTGCAGGCCGAAACCCAGTCCCACGCCCAGGGCCCCGGTGATAACTGTGAACTTACTAAGGTCCACCCCTGCTTCGATTACAGCCGCGAACAGAATTAACGTTAAGAGAACGTAATACGAGACCTTTGAGATCGCGTACGGAACGCCGCGCTGCAACGGCAACCTCGAAAGGACGTTTTGAAGTAAGTACTTAACCCCGCTTGCGAAGGCGAACCCGAAGAGAATGATCAGCAAGACGGTTAGCGCTCCCCCAAGTGTAAAGTGGACCCTGTCAACTCCGATGGGATGTTGGAGCAGGCGAGACACGCCTTCTATCACGCCACCATAGACGGTCAACAATATCAAGATGAACTTCAGCCACAACAACGACGCTCCAACAATCAGGAGACGCGCGCACCAGCGCTCGATCGCATCAACGCGCGTCTCGAATATGGACTGCGCCGTGCGACCGCGCAGGAATATAGAAAGAATCATGCTTACGACGCGTACTGCACAGTAGAGAACGGCCGCCAAGAATGAGCCGAGCACGGCAGACATCAGAAGGACCTGCGAGAGCGAGAGAAAACCAAGAACGTTGGCCACCAGAGATGCGGCCAGCAATGTAAGCCCAACTCGAACCCCGATCACCAGTATGTGCAAATTCTTGCTGGGCGGTTGCGGTTGACGCAGTCGCGACGGACGAGCCAGCATCGCAAAAATGACCAGGGCGGCCACAACAAGTAGCACGAAGAGTTCACGCTGCAGAACTACCCATGGAAGCGGTGTCAATACGCGAACGCTCTCAACTGCGTAAAAGGCCGCGAGAGCATACAGGAAAGGTCGTATTTCTGGCTCGATCAGCGGCGGAAGCAGTCGCAGCACCGGAATCAAGAAGAGCGAGAAGCCAACGAAGGCAACGCTGATCGGGGCAGAATATATCTGGCCAAGCAATCCGAGGAGGGCCAGCAGCAGAGCCACCGAGAAGGGACGCGCCAGGATTTCCACAGCTCCTGAAGGAACTTCAGGCCTGTTGACGGAACTCACGTAACCGCGGAGTTTGAGAGTCGCGAACACAACCAGGACATAAAGCGCGAGGACGACCCAGAGAAGTAATTTCTTCCTCCGGAGGTAGTCGCCGGCAGTCTGGAGCTCTAGATTCGCAGAGCTGTGCAGCAGGCTGGATCTTGGCTGCTCGAGCTTGCGCAATTCGCCCACCTCCCAGAGCGGATAACCGTCCCTCACCAGCAGGCTACTCCGTAGCCGCTCCTGGGCATTGCGAAGTCTGACGAGTACATCCGAGATTTGCTGGTCCTGTTGGGAGACTTGATTCTGAATGGTCAGGACAAGATTCAGCTGTTCTTGGGCCTGCGAGCGAGTGGCACTAATTTGGTCCAGCTCCTGCCGGACTCGCTCGACAACCGCGTCGATCCCGTGAATTTCGTGGATCTGATTCCACGTGGCCTCCCAACTCGCCTGCTGCTCATCGAGCACAAGTACCTGGGTCTGCAGGTTGGCCGCGCGGTCGGTTAGAAGTTTGCGTTGGGCCGCGTACTGCTTACTCAATGAACGCCAATAGGCATCCTCGTCCCGCAGCTCCACGCTGTTCGGCAAACTGTCCAGCAGGATGTTGACGTCGACCAACCGTTGGCGAATCTCTTCAGCCTGAGCCTTGTTTGCACGATCAGTCTGGAGAAGCTCCGACGTTGGTGCCAGCTGCCTTGAAATGTCCTGCAGCAGGCGATCCAATACCTCTGCTCGATCGGCGATTTGCGGCAAAGGGATCCCGTGATCGTCAGGAGTAGTAATTGAAGGTGCTGGGGGGGACTGTTGTTCCCGTTGCTGAGCTGTGGCGTCTACTTTATGGATTTTCTTTGTCGACGGTTGAATCTGAGCCGCGGTGGCCGACAGTGGCAGAACCATGGTAACTAGCAGCAGTGTCGCGCACAGAAATCGTTGTCCTGTCCCGTCGCCCGAGCAATTGCGGATTCTTGGTGAAGGAATCCATCGATACAAGAAGTTTGGATGCGTCCGAGCCATTGGCAATTCCAACGCCTTTGTGGGGAATTAGTGGTCGCTTTCCCCCAGGGTGCGCGCCGTCTATCGCAAGGGTTTCGGTAGCCGAGTCAAGAGCACCTAGGCCGACGCGCACGTAAAGCCCTACCGAAGATCCAAATGAGCGTTGACGCCCAAATCCGCACTCCGGCGTGGCAACCTCGCAATTTCCCGCTTCCTAATCGGCGGTAACGTTCGTCTTCTACACCATGGCTGCTCCGAGTATCCTGGTCTGTGTAAATGCTCACGCAAGCATCCTCAATACAACGCGCAATAGCTCACTGGTAGGTGTGGCAAATACCACAACAGGAACCATGGGAAGCGCGGCAGCAACTCCCAGCGTGATGAGCGTAGGTCTGGTAACGGGTACTAACCGCATTTGGCGAACCACACTGAAGCTAGTGCCCAGATCAGCCAGAGACGACGCATCTGGGTTCCCCAAGAGACTGTCGCCTCGGTCGTGCTGCTGACGAACCCATTTTGCCTGAAACAACTGGTTATGTTTCGTGACCAAAGCTCCATACTCAATTAGTGCTCGCTTTTTAGTATTAAGAAGTACGGGTGCAATGACGAGCAGAGGTACGACCAGGACAATCACCGCGAGGACACCGTAAATAATCATAGGAAATTTCTCGGAAGCGAGTGTTGCGTTTTGGTAGGCGATTGCGTTGCCGACCGAAGCTGCGATCACAACGCCTCCTGCGAAAACGATAGAGCTGAACGCTTTTTGTCCTTCGGATAGAAAGCCCAGCCCGGCCGCCAGGTCGGTGTGAGTAGCCACTAGAAACAGGTTGATTCTTGAAGCACGCCACAGGAACGTAGTCCATAGAAACATTCTCCAGAACCATCGCAACAACAGAAAGCGGAATACAGGTGTGCTAACAAGTCTGAACCACCAGCCAGCCAAGGTCATCGCGCCTGCGGCTGTCGTATGCCAGTTCGAGATTCCATTCATTAATAACTCGGTCTTGCCTAGAAATACTGGAGAGAAGTACACGGCGATGATCATTACGAACTCGGGTAACACACGATCTCGAAGGCGGATCGTTTTTTCGATCACCAACCCGAACGAAAGACGCTCGCCTTCGTTTACCAATCCGGACCTAAGAAATTCCAGGACAATCGTGCGCCATTTCTGATCAATTCCGGATTCGGCCAAGATCATGATGGGAAGAGCGATCAAAAAACGTGCGTTCACGGCAAAGTCGTGGAGGAACGGAATCTTTACCTGCGAGCCGTGGGCCACTCCTTGCGCGAGAGAAAGCACGAGTAGTGGAAGCCAAGTGACTAGAGTGGCGACCAAGGCCCTGTTGATCACTCGCCGGCGTTCATCACCCGCACGCCCCAGGCGAACCAGAATCCGATGAAATGGACCGCCGTGCGTCAGGGAGAAACTCTCGGCGGCGAAGGAATTTACTTCGCTCATCTCTGGCACCTCGGCCATGGGCACACTGAAACCTTTACTTACTTTCTATACCAGGAAATCAAGGCCGCTGGCCTTGTCTGGTTTGGTGCGGAGGCGGCCGGAGCGAATCGCCGCTTTGAAAAGCGCGAAGTCGCGTTCGGCTTGGTCTGCGTACGCCGCGGAGTACTTCACTAAAGCTTCATCGAAAGTCTCCTTGGATCCCAGGTAACCCGCGATCATCGCCGCGTCGCCGGCTTTTGCATGGGCGCGCGCCAGAACCCAGCCACACATGGTTGCATAGGATTCCAGCGTGGAGGGTTTGAAGGTTTCAGGTTCGGCGGCGACCTTCATGTCGCGGAACTGACGAACATAGTAATCATGGCGGGGGCTACTGCCCCACCCGAGAAAAATGTCGCTGGAAGCTTGCATCAGCCGCAGGCCCTTTACCACACGAAGGCCCTGATGCGCGAAGCGGCTCTTGCCTTGCGGTGATTCGAGCACCGATCTGCCCGCTTCCTTAACTTGCAGAAAGAGCGGGTCGTCGTCATCGGCGAGAAAGAGAGAGACATAGCAGCGAGTCCCGACGCTGCCCACGCCCACAACTTTTATGGCACCATCCTGCCACTTGTAGCGTTCGAATAGTTCGCGGCGGTCTTCTTGCAACGATTTCTTGTAAACTTCCCAGAATGCCTGCTGGAGCTTTGCGAAATCGTTTACATTTTCGTGGAAATGATAGATGACTGGAGGGTTGTCCTTAATTCTACGGCGTCCGTTTACGACCTCACTAAGTTTGGGAAAGGCCGCTTCCGACGTTCGGGAGCGGGCCTCGGCTCCTTTCGTCTTCAAACGTTTTATGAAATCCTCATCCTTGCGGAAATAATCCAATAAATCGTCGGACGTGACTCGCGCGTACCACGTACCCAATACACTTTCTTCGGCGAAATGAGACATTTGCTCGCGATAGGCAGTCGCAGCTGCGCGGACCGCGTCAGCGGCGACATGCGTGGAGAAGCTGCGATCCCTGGCCGCAAGCACCAGACTAGCGCCGAGCCGCTTCACATCCCACTCCCATGGACCGGGGAACGTCTCGTCGAGGTCATTGATGTCGAAAACCAAAGTACGTTCTGGTGTGGCGTAGCCGCCGAAGTTCATGAGGTGACAGTCACCGCAGAGCTGAACTGTGATGCCTGATACGGGTGAGTTGGCAAGATCCCGCGCCTGGATAATCGCCGTACCGCGGTAGAATTTGAAAGGCGACTCGGACATCCTCTCGTATCGCAGCGGTATGAGGCCCGGGATGCGATCGGCGTTGGATTGCTCTAGGAGTTTGAGCGGGTCTTGTGAGTGCGATCGGGGCTTCCAGTCGCCTAGCGCAGTCCGTGGACACTTCTCACGAAGAGCTTTTCCCTTGGCGCGCCGTTCGAGCTTAGATAAAAGTGCCACTGGTTGCCTCCGATCCACCTGCGTGCTTTTCGCTCAAGTACAACACTTGTCCGAGGCCTAAACGCAAATCCAGTCCGATGACGATCAATGGTTCATCGCAATGTCCTGATAGCCGCGGTGATCTCAATGGGTCGACGCAACACTAAGCTTCAACCCACCTAGCATTGAAAACAAAAGCGAAAATCGCCAGCCAGGGTTAGACCACCACCGGCGCTGTCCTGGTTAGGTTTTGGCCCCGTAGCGCCAAACAGATGATCCTCCCGCGTAAGCATTGTCGAACCAACGCACTAGAAGGTGTTGCATCGACCGGTTGAGCTGGCAGCGATTACTGGCAAAGTCCGTTGCTGTAGATCGATTGGCGCACGACCGGGTGCCGCGGAACTTTGCTCGTTCCTCAATTCAGGTCGTCGTCTTTGTAGTATTTTGTGCCTGTGGCGCTAATGTCGACAGCCAAACCCGTATCTGTCAATTGATACATCCAAACGCCATCTGCAACCGCCACCGCTCCAGCCATCGCTCCTCCGTTGTCGCCAGTTTTGGCCGCGAGTGTGGATTGGGCGCCGAATTCCCAGCCCGAGTTTACGAAACCGTCGAATGCTCTTTGATTGTCGAATACAAAGACGACGCGGAATTTATCTACGCCCACCCCGAGTCCGGCTTGCAGTTCCACCATCTTCATATAGGTCTCGTGCTTGGTCCTGTTGTTGATGGCTACCCCTTTTCCGTTGCCAGTGCCCCCAAATAATATCTTCACGCCCAAGTCGCTGAAGACCGCGTAGCCGTACGCGCGTTTAATAGCAACTTTCGTTTTTGGTTCGGCTCTATAAAGTCTCTGAAGAGTATCTTGGGTTGCAGCCTGAATCTGCTGCTGCTGTTTTGCTCTGTCTTCTGAGGCGTTCGTCGGCACAGCAAGCGCGCACAGCAGCGCAACAGTTGTGAATATAGATATCGCCGCGCCCCTCAAGGTTGTGTTTTTCACTATCTGCTCCGCGTGGCTCTGTTTAAGAATTCAAACACGATACTTTCACTTGTGGCCACGACTGGCTAGTGTCAGAAATGACAGGTAATTAGGGGCCTGAAGACGCTCTGCGCCGCTGGGTTAGAACGCTACTCAGTTTAATAGGGCTCAAGTGCTGATAACCGCATTTGCCGGATACTTGAAGTATGGCTTTATTTCTCCGGTAACGCGTGCCAGCTCAACCGGTCGATGCAACACGATCCAGTGCATTGGTTCGGCGACGCTTCCGCGGGAGAACCATCTGTTTGGCTGTACTCGACCAAAACCTAGCCAGGGCAGCTTTCCGGCTTGTCTAACCCTAGCGAGCGATGTTGGGCTTTGTTTTCAATGCTAGGTGGGTTCGAACTTAGTGTTGCGTCGACCCATTGAATCCACCCACTTATCAGTAAGCCCGTGGCAATAACCCGATCAGCTGGCTTTTTCGATTAGTGCGTCTGCAGCGCCTGAGCGAGACTGATCAAGTTTTGCGGGTTCACGCGGATGATTCCCCGGCGCGGGCTGTCAATATCTGCGATAGCGAAGAGCGCGATGGATAAAACAAACAGTAGAACCAGCAATCGAATAAGTCTCCGTCCAGCGCGGCGCGAATCATAGCCGATCATCAGGTTCGAGCAGATAGGGCCGCATTCGACAAATAGATGCAATTGGAAAGGGATCACGGGCGCGCGTCCGCTTGCTCCCGTCTGCGACTGAACACGATCGCTGCGCGGAGCGCAGACTAGAGTGCCGGTTTCCAATCGTCGCCCGGGTTATATTCCGCCGTAGATGTGGCGACGTCCGTGGTTTGCTCGCCCAAATCCTTTTGATAGACGATGCCATCAGTGCCGATGATGAAAGTCATAATCCCAGAATCTCTGTACGCCACCGGATAAGCTACTACGGCGAACCCTCCGGTCATCTTACCGTTCACGATGTAGTCCTTCGCGCCGCCCTTGGCTTGATCGCCTTGCTTGGTGATGAATCGAAAGTAGTAGCCGTCGAATGGTTGTGGTTTTTCGCCCGCGTTGGCGTAACCGGCGGCTTTTGCAAAGTCACGAACATCTGCAAACGGGCTCGCGGGCTGGCCCTCTGAAACCGGCCAGTACAAGCCGTTTTGCTTGCCTTCATCGCTTATGAATTTCTGCGCGTATTGCTTTACGGTGTCGCCGTCGTGAGTCTGGCTGAAGTATTGTTGCTCTGCGTCGTCAATAGCACTGCAGGCAGCGATTGCGGTGAGTTCGTCTTTGCCGATACGGCGCGCGAGAATCTCGTCTTTACCCGCGGCGGTGTCGAAGTACCACAGGCCTGACGGATTCTGCCCTAGAGGAATCGGAAAAGAATAATTGTCTGCGCCTACGTAAAGGAACTCGCCGCCCGCTTTGATCGCGCGCCAGCGGTGCATCTGGTCATACGCGGTAACAAAATATTGCAGATAATCCTTGTCCTTTATGGCATCTCCTGAGAAGAGTACGCCCTTGGAGTCCGGACCGAAGATCGTCAGTAAAGCAGCTTGGTCTAAAGACGTTGCAGCTTCTCGGAATGCGGTTCCCGCGTCTGCCGGAGACGCAAAAGTTTTTTGGGTAGGTTCACTCGCGGATTTCTGCAATTTGTTGCATGAGGTGAGTGTGGTCATTAGCGCGCAAAGCGCCAAAACCGCACAGCATCGCCCGACCGGATTTACTCGGTTCCGAATCATGTATGACATGTGCCTTCCTCCCGGTAGGAATCTCGTTTTCATTGGCGAGCCGATCTCGCCAGAGCCTAGCGCCGACCGCCGCCATGGAATCCGCCACCACCGGATCCCCCACCCCCGAATCGGCCTCCGCTGTACCCGCTGGAGTGCATGCTTCCCCAACCGCGACTGCTATTGGCCTTCGAGGACCAGCCACCGGAACCGCCAGAGTGGCCGCTCATGCCGCTGAAGGCGTCTGAGTGTCCACCGCTCCCACTGTTGTGCTGTGCCCATGAGTTTGAAGTTGAGGAATGTTTGGCGCCGAAGCTCTGAGAGCCTTGTTTGTTGACGTTCACCGTATTTCCGCTCACGTTTTTGTTGTAGCTGTTACCGCTGTTTTTGTAATTGTTGTTGGAGTTCGAGTGGTTGTAGTTGTTGTAGCTGTTGTGGTTGTAGTTGTTGTTGTAGCCGTAACCGTTGTGATAGCCGCCGTTGTAGTAGCCACCGTGCCAAGCGGAATTTCCGTAGTACGCACCGCCGTGATACACGACTGCGGTACCGTGCCACCCACAGTTCCAACTGCTGTATCCCCAGCCGCAGCATCCGCCGCTCATCATCGCACCGACAGCGATTCCGGCGCCGAACCCAATAATGCCTGCGGCAACCACGGCGCCAGCGGGAGGCGGGACATAGACATACGCAGGGACTACGTACGGGTAGCCATAAACCACCGCTGGGTTATATTCGGGGACGTAGACGACTTGGGGATTTGTTGGCTGAATCACAATCACCTGTGGCGACTGCTGTGTCACCGTAACCTGCGCAGTAGTCTTTAGATTGCCGGACTCTTTCGCTTTCGCGCGCAACGTCTGAATGGCCGTCATTACCTCGGCCTGCTGGTTGTGATAGGCCTCTCCCAAGGAGGAGGTCCAGCTGAGGTTTTTTGCCATGTTGTCGAGCACCAACGGAAATTCCGTGAGCGCTTTCACGCTGGGGTCCCACGATTGTTTGTCCACGGCTTGCATCAGGGCGGTGCCCGTCAGGCTCTTGTTCTGTCCTATCCAGTAGTCGGCGATAGCCACTTGGTCAGGAAACGTCGCTGCGGTAAGAACCTGCGCGACCAACGAATCCGGGTAGAGCGCGATGGGAGCCACCAGTGCTTGGAGATCGGCCGCGCTCATGGGAGCAGCTTCGGTGGGATTTCCGGCATCAGTCGCAGGGGGCGGCGATTGGGTTTGAAACCCAGATAGAGTCGGTGATGAGTAATTGCAGAAAACAAAACACAAAACCGCCGCTAGAGTCTTATTCAGATTCTTGGCTGTCATTGAGCTTGCTCCGTATCGACTTCGCCGTGCCCGTTTAGCTGACTGCTTGATTTCTTGACCTCGACCGGGAATTTGGTAACACGCACATTCTGCAAACCACTTGGAACGGAGAACGGGGCGTGTTATTACGCACGCCCCGTTCGTCCTGTGTTTGCGGTCCTGATTAGTCGCCGCCGCCGGGCACGGTCTTCGGCATGTTGTTCGGATCGAGCGCTGGAACTGGATTCCCGGGATTCTGAAGATTCGGAATCAAATCGTTCGATGCACCTCCGGGGAAGCGCTTGATGCTGGGGTACTTCATGATCGTCTTATCAAAATCGAGGAGAACCACGCTAAAGAGTCCCGCCGCCCAGCCATTATCCTGTCCGGCGTACTTACCGGGTGAGTTCGTCAGCGCCCGATCTGGTGCCGCTCCATTAAAGATCATGTCGTACTTCTCGAACGGATCCATGGTCAGGTTGTAGACCGCCGGGATAGAACCTGTGTCGAGGTTTGGTCCCAGCCAGGTGTCTTTCGCAGTCCACACGAACTTCCAGGCGATGTTCAGCCAAGGCTCTTTTGGATCGCCACCCATATCAACGCGAACTGCATGGAGATACTCACCATTGATAAAGATCCATGATTTGCGCGCTGAGTGCGGCGATTTGCCCAGGATGTAGGCGCTGTTGTCGATGCTGTCGAAGTATATGGGCTTGCCGTTGTTGTCCTTCATTTCGCCGGTCGGTGGAACAGGGATACCTGCCATTGCCGCCAGCGTTGACCAGCAATCAATGTGGGACATCATCTCTCCGTACTGCACGCCGGCGGGAATGTGCCCGGGCCAGGTCATAATGCCCGGAACACGCCAGCCGCCTTCGAAGGCAGAGCCCTTCTCGCCGCGGAACGGGGTTGTCCCTGCATCCGGATAAGCGTCGAGCCAAGCGCCGTTGTCGGCGGTCAGAATGACGATGGTGTTGGGCGCATCCGCGCGGATCTCATCCAACACTTTCCCGATGTCGGCGTCCATTTCCATTAGGGAATCCGAGTAGTCACCGAGGTGCGAACGTCCTTTGAAGTCGGGTGCCGCATTGGTGGGGTTGTGCATCTTGATCCAGTTTACGTCCATGAAGAACGGCTTACCGCTCTTGGCATGTTCCTTGATATAAGCAATTGCGTAGTCGGCCATCCGTTCGTCCATCGTGGCCATATAGTCGTAAGTGATTGTGGCGACCTTCTTAGCGGGCTGACCGGCCTCCCCTTCCCACTCGTCCAAGTTCACAACGGAATCCCACATTTTCTCGAAGTCTGAATTGTATGAGGGAAACCAGGGATGGAACCACTTGTCGGTATCGGGGTAGGAATAGACGCCGGCGTAGTAGGCGGCGAACTCCTTCATCTCGTCGAAGCCGTGATTGATCGGATAGGAAACGGGTTTATCGCCAAGATGCCACTTGCCCGAGAAGTAGGTCGAGTAGCCGTTCTTCTTGAAGTATTCAGCAATCGTCGGAGTCTCAGGGCGCAGGTAATTCTCGTCACCAGGCGCAACTACGATTGATAACGCAGAGCGGATGGGAATACGTCCGGTGATAAAGGAAGCTCGGCCCGCCGTGCAGCTTGCCTGTCCGTACCAGCTGGTGAATACGGCGCCTTCTTTAGCCATCCGATCGATGTTGGGTGTGGGATGACCCAGTGCGGCTCCACCGCCCGAATATGCGCCGAAATCGTTCCATCCGGTGTCGTCGGTCATGAGCATTACGATGTTTGGTTTCTCTTGAGCCGACACAGGCCGAGACGCTACTAGTCCCGGGACCGCGAGCAACGTGGTGACCGCAATTCCTCCGATCCAATTCATTGACTTCCTCCTTTTCTTTCTTCCAAATTCCAAGTGAGAGCACGCACATGCAAGAGCAGTCGCCGCCGCTGTCTCCGCCTCACCAGGGAGCCGCGGAGCGCGAGGCGGCCTTCTACATCTGTTCGTTTAATCCCTTGTTCACCAGAACCTTCACATCCACGCGCCGATTCTCCGCGCGTCCCTGCGCATCAGTGTTCGTAGAGGCCGGGTGCATAGCGCCGTACCCAGCGGGGACAACAATCCTACGCATCGGTATGTTTTTCACCTCAAGCAGATAATGTGTAACCGCCGCCGCTCGGGCGTCGCTAAGCTTCTGATTCTGTTCTCTAGTGCCAGTGCTGGATGCATACCCTGCGATCTCGATCACGTATCCATCGGTGGACAACGCTACATCGGCGAGCTTGCTCAGATCTGCTTTCGCCGCATCGTCGAGGGCGGATTTGTCCGAGGCATAATAAATTCCAGCCTCAGCCACGACGTTGTAGTCACCCAAATCCGACACACGCTTATTCACTGTTCCGATCGCTGCGGCGTCCATCACTCCGAGAGCGCCCGCCTGATTAGCTGAGTTCTGGGCCTGATTGGCAGAGGCCTGGGCGTTATTGGCGGAGGCCTGGGCTCCTTGAGCCTCCGACACTCCCTGATTCGCGGTAGACTGGGCCTTCGCGGCGGCTGCCTGGTTGGCCACGATCTGCTGTTCTTCCGCTACTTCAATCGCGAAATCATCTGGGCTGAACGTAACCTTGCTGGCGGCGAGTTGTCCTTTGGCATTTCCGACTCCCTCGGCCTCGATGCCTAGACCCGGAACCATCGCGGTGACATCCATCTCCGAGCCGCGAAACTTAAACGCGCCTTTCTTGCGAATGATTTTGGTGCTCTCTGTGAGGCTAACGACTACGACAGAGCCGGTCTTTGAGTCTTTGACGTTGATCAAGTCACCGCTTCGCGACTTAATCGTCCCCTTGACCGTAGCTTTCTTGTCAGCCGTGATTTGACCCGCATTCGTTGGCGAAGCGTAACCGAGACTTCCAAGCAGGATGAGACAGACTGCGTAGCACAACATTTGCGCGAAATTTCGTACGTTGATTTTCATTGAACACCTCCTCATGCGGCTATTTCTACGCGTCGTCGCGACTTGGTTCTATAGTCAAAAGTAATAGCCAGCTTGAGTTCGACCACATATCGGCATCCACGAAATCGATTCTGTAGACCCGCGATTAGCAGCTTGTTGAATAATTCGGTTTTTCGAGCTTTTCGTTCTGAAGTTTTGAGGTTTTGCTGATTTGTGAAGGAGTGCTTTGGGTTGTTCTATCTACTCAGCGGATCCGAATCGAAACTTCCTTCATGCTCTGGCCATCAGGTTTCGCAAGCGGCACAAGTTGTAGGCGGCTCCGGTGAAGGTAAACAGCCATCCCACCTTCTCGATTCCTCGCAGCTTCACTTTTCTTAGCATCCCCACCATCTTCATCCACCCGAACGATTGCTCCACTCGTTTTCTCTTCCGCTGACTCACCTCATACCCCCCGTGCCGCGTGGTCCGCTCATCCACCGCGCTCCTCCGATTGCTCGTGTTCTGCGCCACATGCGGGGTGATGTTCAGCCCGCGGAGTTCCCTTACGAATTCCTGCGTGTCGTAGGCCTTGTCCCCTCCCATGGTCACTCGCTTTCCCGGCGGCAGGGCTTCGGCCATCAACAGCGCAGCATCCCGCTCCGCTCTGCCGTTCGCCTCCGTCAGAAACGTTTGCAGTAAGAGTCCGTTGCGGTTTTCCATCATTACATGCCCCATATAACTCAGCTTCGCCTGGCTCCCTCGCGACTTCGTCCACAATCGGGCATCGGGATCGGTGCTCGATTCATGGGTCTGGTTCTTTCTCTTTTCCCCTTTAAAGTCGACCTCTCCTCCCGCTCCAGCAGGCTTCCCGGTCCCGTCCTTGGGCCGGAAACTCTTCTGACTGGCCCAGGCCTCAATCAGCGTTCCATCCACCGTGAAATGTTCATCGGACATAAACGGCCTGGCTCGCTCCAGCACCCGCTGGAAAAACGTCTCGGCGACCTCTTCATGCAACAAGCGCTCCCGATTCTTGCTGTACACCGCGTGATTCCACACCGCCTCGTCCATCTCCATTCCTACAAACCAGCGGAACAGCAGGTTGTACTGCAGTTGCTCGATCAGCATGCGTTCGCTGCGTACCGAATAGAGGATCTGCAACAGCAGGGACCGAAACAGCCGCTCCGGTGCTATCGATGGTCTCCCCACGTCCGAGTACAACTTCGCAAACTGCGGCGACATTTCCTTCAGGATCTCATCCACCATCTTGCGGATCGGCCGCAACGGATGGTCCGCTGGGACTCGCTTCTCTGGCGAAACGTAGCTGAACATTCCTTCCTGCTGGTTATCGTCTCCGCGCATTCACTCGCCTCCCTGAGCTTCTGTACTTCAGACGAGTTTTTTCAATTAAAGTTGCAGAAGAAACGGGTTTTTCAACAAGCTGTTAGTCATGTTGCGACCTGTTTTTCTGAGACTGAAATCGAGAGGTGAAAGTGCGTCCCGCCAACGCCTCATTCATTGCCGGGACTAAATCACTGTTCATGTGTAGTTTGATCACGTAACCCAATCCCCCTGCGGCTTGGCAAGTTTTCAGAATCTCAAGATCCTCATGAACCGTCAGGAAAACGACCCTGATCTCGTGGGCTCGTCTCATGAGTTCTTCTGCGACCTCAATTCCACTCACGTCCGGCATAGAGATGTCCAAGACGACGAGATCAGGTTCGAGCGCGAAGATTCCTTCCAGGGCCGCTCGTCCATCGGAGAACATGCCAACGACCTCGAATGACCCTCGCAACAACATCGCGACTTCACCAAGGACGGTAGCGAGATCGTCCGCCACCACCACTCGTTTTCGTTTCAAAGGGGTCATCCATGAGTCGTCCATCAGGCCCAGACCTTATTTGGAGCTTCGGTGCAAGGGGGAAAGGCGCACAGATCCTCAACCTCCGCTTCATCGCGCTCGAAGTGGAACGGCACTTCCGTGTCCACTTTGTGCGTGATTCAAGCGGCTGGGTATAGGCAAAAGTAGTAGTGGTGAGGGAAACGTGTTTTCGTCAGACCGAAATGATTCCGTGCTTAATGGCGTACTGCACGAGCTCGGCGCTGGATTTGATTTGTAATCGGTCCATCACTGTGTATTTATGCAGCGCAACGGTGTATTTCGTGATTTTCAGCGTGTCGGCGACTTGTTTCATGGAGAGCCCTTCCGCAAGTAGTTGAATAACTTCCCTTTGCCGTGCGGTGGGCTCCGGAGCATGTTCACGGTCCCTTGGTTGTCGTAAGGAAATATTCATCTGACCTTCCGAAGTCTGAGGCGATGCGTATGTACCGCCCTTCAACACCTGCTCAATCGCAGCTGGAAGCCCGGAACATGCTTCCTGCTTCAAAAGAAAGGCGGAAGCCCCTGCGCGAAAAGCCTCGCCAACCAGATAGGGGTCTTGATTCATCGTCATGAAGACTAGCTTCACCTCGGAATATTTCTCTTTGAGTTTTCGGCCGGCGTCCAGCCCATTCAACTGGGGCATGCCAATGTCGAGCACAATGATATCTGGTCGCAACTTCTCGGCAGCTTCCAGAAGAGACCGCCCGTCGGAGACTAATCCCACAACTTCATACTTGGGTTCCAGAACGCTTTTGAATGCACCTATCAACATCAGGTGGTCGTCGGCCAAGAGTATTCGTGTGCGTCTCATGATTTTATCCTTCCATACCTTGTCGTCGTTTCTGGCGGTCGTGCTTCGTTCGAGGAGACGTAAAGTGGCACTTCAGCGAGTATTTCAGTCCCGCGCGCAGGTGCAGACTGCACGGACAGCTTGCCGGCGACGAGTCGAAGCCGCTCGCGCATGCCGACCAGGCCTATCCCCACCGTTGAATCCCGTAGCCCAACGTCAAAACCGACACCGGCATCCACAATCCGAAGGAGAACTTCATTCCTTGTAGCAGAAAGCTCGACCTGGGCTTGTTTCGCGCCGCTGTGTTTGACCATATTCCCCAGCGCCTCCTGGGTGATTCGGAACAGGCAAAGCGCGACGTCCTTGGGGATTTTAGGAGCATGTACACTCTCGGCGAATTCGACCGCTATCCTGTACTTTTCACTGATCTCCTCGCAAAGTCCCCTTAAGGCGGAAGCGAGGCCCACGTGTTCCAGCCTGCTGGAATGGAGCTGGTGGGAGAGCGAATGGAGATCAAAGGAAATCTCCTGAGTTCCCTTCAACAGTTGCTGGACTGAAGCCCGTCCTTCGACTTCCGATGGAGGAAACTTGCCGCAGAGTTGCTCAAGGCCGATACTCTGCATGGCTAGGCGCTGGCTGAAATCATCGTGAAGCTCTCTGGCAATGCGCGTGCGTTCTTCCTCTTGTGCGGTGATCAGGCGCCCGGTCAATTCTTCGAGCTTCTCTTCTGTCAACTTGCGCTCCGTGATATCCATGCACGAGCCGATATGTCCCAAAAATGTGCCATCGGGGTCGAAACGAGGGACACCAATGTCGACAATCAGGCTATATTCGCCATCGCTGCGCCGCAGACGATATTCCATTTCGAAGTTCACCCGAGCATCCATCGCGCCCGAGTAGATGCGCCGGCAAAGGTCGCGGTCCTCTGGATGCACTCCCGCTGCCCAGCCATCTTTCGCTTCTTGCTCCATTGATCGGCCAGTGAATTCCAGCCAGGCTTGGCTAAAAAAAGTGCGCTGTTTCTCAGCGTTCGACATCCAGATTAAAACGGGGGCAGAGTTTGCGACCAGGCGAAAGCGTGCTTCACTCTCCCGCAGAACCGCTTCAGACTTCTTGAGGTCCTCGTGACTTGCGACCAATGCTTCTGTCGTGCGTTTTCGCTTCAGAGCGTTTGACAAAATCTCCGCCAACATCCCGAGCTGCTGCGCTAGGTCCTCAGTCCACAACACGCGACGCTTTGTGCTGGAAAAGGAGATGGAACCGAAGACCTCGCCACCGGCCTGCAGCGGGAGCGTCGCGACTGAAATCGCATCTAGTTTTCGCAGATATTCCTTTTCGGCAGAAGCTTCTTCGGGCAGAGCATTGACGTCCGAGACCAGTACCACTTCGCCCCGCAGAAGCAGGTTGCTCCACCATAAAAACTGTGCAATTTCTATAGTTTCTGGAACGGGCTTGCCTCCGTCGCGACGCCAGAAGATGCTAACTATCAAACGCAGCCTATCTCCAGAAAATTCGTGGAGCGTTATTCCGTCCATTCCGAGAAATTCCGCGATCCGGCCGAGGCTCGTTTTCACGCTGGGGTCGATTTCTTCCTGCGGAAGGTTTATAAAAATTGTCGAAAGATCAGAGACCAGGCTTTCAAACTCCAGCCGCTCAACGAGCGACCGCTGGGCTTTTCGCCTTCTCGCTCGCTGCCATAACAGGCCGCAAATCAGCAGCGTCTGCACGACAAACAGCGCAATACCGCCCATGATGACCTTCCGGTAGCGCTGCCACGGGCTAGGTTCGCGGTACAGGACAAGACTGCCCGCGGGGAGCGTTGACTCCGAAATGTTCCAGCGGCGAAGTTGACGCCAGTCTACGACGGCGCGGGCTCCTGAGTCGTGATCCACGGGGATGTTCTCTAGCTTCTCGCCCAAGAGTACTCGCGAAACCAAGGCTGCTGTCTTGGCGGTTTGCTCCCGGGTGTCAGGAAAGGATCCACCAATACCTCCGTGATCCATGCAATAGCTACCGAAAACACAATACGTGGGAATTTGTTGACTGATCGCCAAAAGAGCGTCATAAGTTCCTACAACTGGCTGCGTCGAGAATTGCGGCAAGATTTGGAAAAAGACGACCGTCTGCGGAGGAAGCGATACGGCTTGCCGCATCAACTGATCTACTGGAAGCCCGACCAGATCAATCAGGTCTACCTTGTCTTTGAACGGAAGAAACTCGTTGTGAAAAACTCCCAGCCAGTACCGCTCAAACTCAGAGTTTCCTGAAACTAACGCGATATGTTTGGTGCCGGGCTGGAGCCGAAAAGCAAGCTCTAATGAACCTCGAACGTCGACCGTCTGGGTTACACCGGTAACACCCGGGGGCAACTTCTGACCGCGGAGCCGACCAATGTACATATCAGAAAAGACAATGGGAACTCCGGGGAAGATCTCGCTCCGATGTGTTATGGCGAACCGCAAGGCGGGATACGCGTCCACAACGATGACATCGAACTTTTGATTTTCGTACGCATGAC
The DNA here is from genome assembly GCA_963747605.1 of uncultured Acidobacteriota bacterium. GTDB lineage: Bacteria > Acidobacteriota > Terriglobia > Acidiferrales > UBA7541 > Palsa-295. The sequence goes on from CAVVGA010000003.1 coordinate 116,513, forward strand.
GCAGCGTATCGCTCAGGCTCTTCTCGTAACCGAGATCCTCAAAACGCTGCGCTTCCAAGTACTCTACTTCGAAGTCGACAGGTGCGTGGACTTGTCTTCGCACCGGAACCTTGAGGTCATCCTGAGAATCGACGAGGCGAGGATCCGAAAAGCTGTATAGAACCAACACATTCTTACGATGGGGCGAGTCAGCGGCAAATGAGAACGGGTAGAACGAGGCACAAACGAACAGAACCACAAGAACTCTCGGCAACGGGTACTTGGTCAGCCGATGACGGCGCCCACCGTGAGCAGGCGCTCGTGCTGTCGCAATTCGCACTTCTTCCATTGTTTTCTACGGTCGGCAAAGGATAGGTTTGCCATCCCGGGGATGCGATCCCAGGGGTAATTGGTTATGCAGCTTACCGTCGAGTTCCGTTTTGTGCGAATGCGTCAGCAAACGTGTCGCCAAGGTTTATCAGCCATGAAACGAGGATCCCTGTCCCGTTGAAAAGACTGGATTCCCTCAGCTTCGGCTCAATCCTAGCTGTGGGATGTTTCGCCGCCTAGTGTCACAATTGACAATTAGAATTCGACACTGAATCCACTACAACCTCAGCGTCTTGAGTCGTCAAATCACGCTACCGTTCGACCCGAACCCTGCTCAGAAATGGTCTTCCTTCTGCTCTAGCTTGCGAAGGCGACCACGGTAGTTCACCGCTCGCAGTTTCGCTGTTAAGGAAATAGGTATGTGTGCAAGTTCGCGGGGAAGAAGGGGCTTGTTGCGTCGTGGCTCCTCGACTGTGCTTTTGATTATGTCGCTGACCATCGCGTTTGCTGTCCGGCTCCAGGCCCAATCCACGGCGACTGGCGCATTGACTGGCGTGACACTCGACCCCTCCGGCGCCGCGGTTCCCGGCGTGAAGATTCAGCTCACACGCCGAGAGTCCTCTGCGGCACTGTCCGGTACCTCAGATGAACAGGGCAGGTTTGCATTTATGTTGCTGGCGCCCGGCAGTTATCACTTACAGGCGGTCAAGACAGCTTTCGATCCGCTACAACTTGACGAAATCAATATCTCGGTCACGGAAACGCTTCGAATTGATCTTCGGCTTCATCTCGAAACTGTCGCCGGGCGTGTCGAAGTGATGTCGGAGCTGCCGATGGTTCAGACCGATGACTCCGCCCTGGGTCGGGTTGTCAATAGCAAGGCCGTGACGGGCCTTCCGCTCGTCACGCGAAACTTCGCGCAAATCGCGGCCCTCTCGCCGGGTGTCATTTCCGGGGTCTTCAATGCCGCTGAGCTTGGGCTCGGCGGAATTGCGCAATCGCAGATCAGCAAAGCCAACGACGGGATTTATGTGCACGGGTCGCGCTCCTACAACAATGACTCCCAATTGGACGGCATTGATGTCAGCGACGTACAGAGTACCGGCGCGACGAGTGGGGGAATTCCCATTCCCAATCCTGACACGATTCAAGAATTTAAGGTTCAGACGGCCCTTTACGATGCTGCTTATGGACGATTTGGCGGCGCCAGCACCAGCTTGATTACCAAGTCCGGCAGCAACACTTTCCACGGCTCGCTTTTCGAATTCTTCCGCAACGAAGCGCTGAATGCGAATGATTTCTTTTTGAAGGAGGCAGGTCAGTCGCGACCCGCCCTCCGGCAGAACCAGTTTGGATTTGCCGTCGGCGGTCCGCTCCGGAAAGACAAATTGTTTTTCTTTGGATCTTATCAGGGAACTCGCCAGACGAACGGTCTCGCCGCCGGGCAGGCCCGGATCGCATGTACGGCGACGCTTCGCACTCCTCCGCTGACCGATGACAGATCACCCGCTGCCCTCGGGAAACTGTTCGGCGGCATGACGGGTGCGCTGGGAGGCGTCGCCGTGCTGCCCGATGGCTCGAATATTAACCCTGTGGCTCTCGCTCTGCTGAATTTCAAACTGCCGGACGGAGCTCACCTGATCCCGACACCGCAAACGGTGGATCCCACGCTGCCATTTGCCAGCCAGGGTTTCTCGGCGCTTTCCGAGCCTTGCCAGTTCAACGAGAACCAGTTCCTGACCAACGTTGATTATCTAGTGTCCGAGAAGAGCAAAATCTCGGGCCGCTTTTTTTTCGCGGATGACAATCAGAACGTCGCATTTCCAGGCAATGGCATAAATGCCGTTGGGAATATCGATGGATTTCCAAGTCCGGGGACCGCTGGCTTCCGGGTTTTCTCTCTCGCCCACACCTACCAGTTCAATAATGCTTGGCTCAACGAAGCGCGCTTCGGATACGTGCGCACGAGAGCCAGTACACAGGCCCAAACAGCATTCGATTGGTCGGACGTCGGTGTTTCCGAAGGCACAATGAGTGATGCCAATGCGCTTCCCAGTTTGAACATTCTCGGTTCTGTCAGCATCGCGTCCGGATTTCCGCGCACCTACACCCAAAACAGCTTCGTATTCAACGATAACCTCAGTTTCATCCACGGGGCGCATAATGTCCGGCTGGGGGGCTCCCTCACCCGATTGCAGGACAACCTCAACATTGTTGGGCTTGGATCATTCTTGCAATTCCTCAGCTGGCCGGATTTTCTGCTTGGGCTGGATGCCACTGAAAACGGCACTGGAACGTTCAGCAACGTCTTTGCTTCCGTCGACGTGTTCGGACTGCTCAATCGCGAGTACCGGGTATGGGAGGGCGCGGCGTTCGCACAAGACGATTACAAAGTTACCACGGTGCTGACACTCAATTTTGGAGTGCGCTACGAACGCCTCGGTCAATTCGGAGATAAGCTGGGCCGCAACTCAAGCTTTGACGTCACCAAGAGCGACCCAAATCCTCCGCCAGGCGGAAGTCTGGCGGGATATATCGTGGCTTCTAATTTTCCCGGCACTGCTCCGGAAGGTGTTCTACGTGCGGATAATACTTTCGGGAATTATGGCGCGAATCCAAACACAATTGCGCCGCGGATCGGATTTGCCTGGCAGATTTTGCCCAGTACCAGCAAGTTGGTGCTTCGGGGCGGCTATGGCATGTATTATTCTCGGCCCACCGGCCAACTTTTCAGTCAAACGGTGTTCGGCGCTCCCTTCGCTTTGCCCCGACAGGGCGTGGGAGCGGCCAACGCAGACGCAACATTTGCAGATCCGTTTCCGCAGCCTTTCCCAACCCCCGATTCCTTTCCTTTATTCATCCCGTACTCCTTAAATACCAACTCTGCGATCAATACGGTTGCGCCGGGCTTTCGTCCCGCGCTCATTCAGCAGTTTGGACTGAATGTGCAAGCGGAACTCCATCCGGGTTGGTTGTTGGAGGTCGGGTACGTGGGGACGCAGGGCACACACTTGCAACGATTTCGATCGCTGAATCAGGCCCTGCAGGCGTCACCGGATAATCCCATCAGGGGCGTCACATCGGATACTTTGGCGAATATCCCGTTGCGAGTTCCTGTTCCGGGTATCGCGGCCGACTCATTAGAGGAAGGCGAGACGGAAGGAAGTTCCTGGTACAACGGACTGGAGGTCAGCCTGACCAAGCGGATCAGTCACGGATTTCAATTCCTTGCCTCCTACACTTTCTCCAAAACACTTGATACCGATGGTTCAGACATCAACGGAATCTCCGCCGGAAACACGCTGCCATTAGGGAACCAGAACTCGCCCGCGCAACGCTGGGGACGTGCGAGTTTCGACCGCGCGCAGCGATTCGTTTTCAGCACAACGTGGGATCTACCCGGTCCAGCCGACGGATTCCTTCGAGCCATCCTGGGAGGCTGGTCGCTGGATGCGGTCGCAACCGTGCAGTCTGGCACCGCCCTCACGATCGCCGATACCAACTCCAACAATGTGTTTGGGATCAGTGAAGATCGGGCACAGCTGACGGGCACCTGCACGAAGAACCAGTTAGTGACGGGAGGATCGATCGCATCAAAGCTCAATGGATATTTCAATACAACCTGTTTCACGACTCCGCCCGTAATCGGCGCGGATGGCGTGGGGACGGGATTCGGCGACAGTGCCACCGGTTTGGTGAGTGGCCCCGGGCAGGCGAACTTGGATCTCGCAGTTTCTAAGCTGCAAGTTCTTCCTTGGCACCATGAGAAAACGGCCCTGGATTTTCGTGCTGAGTTTTTCAACGCGTTCAACCACCCGCAGTTCGCAAATCCTGACAACAACTTTTCGTCACCAACCTTCGGAGTTATAAGCAGCACATCCGTCAGTGCGCGCGTCGTGCAGCTGGCGCTGAAATTTAGTTTCTAACGCCCCGTTCTTGCGCTTTGGATGCGCGGAGTTGTGGGTGGTGGTTGCAATGAGCATGACCATTTTCCGGGTACTCCTTAGTACCGATTGAGCGCGGACGTCGCGGTCTTGTGCTCGTCTCACCGCAAGACCAGCCTATCTGCTGGTGAAAAGCGCGAGTACTACTGATGATTCCGCGCCCACTGATTTATTTACTCACTCCTTCGTAACAAAGATGTCGCTTCAAGCTCTGCGCGTGCCACACCGACATGTGACCGTCGCATTGCCATCGTCTAGGATGCAGACGTATTAAACACCTCTTACTTTTGACTATTCCCGTCAATTTACAACTGCCATAACCTCCCTCGCAGGATGTGAGGCCCGGGGGAGAAACTCCCCCCACACGCGAACTAGGGCGAGGTGCCCAACGCCTCGCCAATCGTTCTCTTCCGGGCCTTCGACTCCGTGTTGAAGGGTGGGAACGAAGTTGCTGCGTCAAGTTATGGCGAAGCGCATTTCGGCATGAGCGAGATTGCAGCGCCGTAAAGAAAGTGAGACGCGGCCTTGATGGTTGGGAATTGTTAGCACGAAATCTAACTTCGAGGAGATTGTGAGATGAAGAAATTACTCTTTGTTGCGTTCGTTCTGCTTTTCGGAAGAGCTATCTTTGCGCAAGACAGCGCCAAAGTGGAAATTTCCGGAGACTATTCCTACATGCGCTTCAATCCGCAAAACAACAACATTTCCGGCCTCGGCGCTTTTTCTCTTAACGGCGGGGGCGGAGCGTTTACCTATTTCCTGACCAACTTGATTGGGATCAAAGCCGAATTCGAGGGTTACGGCAGCACCACGAGAACTTTTCCCGGTGGCGCTCCAGTCTCCGGTAACCTGTTCACTTACAACGTAGGTCCCGAAATCAAATTCCGCACCCCGCATTTCGAACCATTCGCGGAGGCGATGTTCGGCGGCGCCCATTCCAACGCATACGTAAATATTTGCAATGTGGGCGGCGGTTGCATCAATTCTCCCTCGAACAATGCGTTTGATTTCATCATTGGCGGGGGCGTGGACATTCCGATCAATAAAATGTTCGCCATCCGTGCAGCAGAGGCCGATTACGTCCTAACGCGTTTCGGCAATTCGTTCACCGGCGGCAACAATAATCAGAGCAATTTCCGCATACAGGCCGGCGTTGTTATCCGGTTCTAGCGGAGCCATAAGTAAGCGTCCTCAATGGGAGCTAAAAGGCTGCGGGCAGTCGAACGCAAGACGCGATTGAGCGCAGTCTTTTTCCCCATTCCCACTAACACTGGTCTGAGCGCGGACGTTTACCCGGGCCGAACCCCAGCAATCTTGAGGCGGCAGCAGGCAATCATTGACGGGACGCGTGCGGATATTGTCGTCGCCTGCCCGCCTGCTTCCGGCTGAATTCCAGAGGAATTTATAGGCTATTACTTTTCACAGTATGCGATGTGCTCCGGATCGAGTACATACCTTGTGAAACGACTGACGGAAGCCGTTTATCTTCCGGGGTGTCGTGCCCATCGCGGTCCCCAAGGGCTTGGCCATGAAAGAACCCTCAAGAGTTCTGCAAGCGTCGATACTTGACGTCGTATTTTTATTTCTAAGCGCCTTTGCGTTGTCGCAAAGCGCACCCGGTTCAGCTGGTTGGTACACCACCACTCAAGCAGCAAATGGCGCCAAGGGCTACCAGAAGAACTGCGCCACTTGCCATGGCGCTAAGCTGCAAGGTGGTATCGGTCCTGCGCTGATCGGCAGGCAATTCTGGCTCAATTATGCCGGGAAGAAGGCCTCGACGTTGTGGTCCGATGTGCACACCACGATGCCAATGTCGGCACCCGGGCCGGTTTCAGCCAAGAGATCGGTTGATATCATGGCGTTTCTTTTGCAGAAAAACGGCGTACCTGCCGGCAACACACCGCTCAACGACACAGTGGATTTATCCAAGGCGCTTACAGCGAAATAGTGGATTGCTTCCGAGTGCGCCGAGCCGAGACGTTCCGGGTGATCCGCGGACCGCAGCCCACCGATCGGCAGGGGCTGCGATACGCAGGGAGAGTCCGATGCCCCCAGACGACTCGTTCCAGCCGGGCACATCCGAGACGCGAAGAGGCGCCGGCTCGCGGCGCATTCTTTGGATTTCTTCAGGGTCTGTGGTATTCCTATTCCTCGGTGTCGCGATGGCGGCGCTGACCAATCACGCAGTCATGTGGTCCAGCTCAGACAGATTCTGCGGAACGACTTGCCATTCCATGATATGGGCCAGTGCCGCGTACCATCAGAGCGCGCATTACATTAATAACGTCGGCGTGCGCGCCAGTTGCGGAAACTGCCACATCCCCTACGATTCAGGCCATGCCACCGCAGAGGAATATGTAAAGCTGCTATTTTTCAAGGCCGATCGTGGATTGAAGGATTTCTGGTACGAATCGCGCAAGAGCATTGCCACGAAAGAGGAGTGGGAAAAACGCCGCCCTGCGCTGAGCGAGTATTTTGAGAATTATCTGACGCAACACAACTACGTCACTTGCCGCGGCTGCCACTCGCTGTTGTCGTTCGGAGGACCAAACAGCCATATGAAGCTGGTGATTCATCAAGGCATGGTGAAAGCGGACAGCTACAATTGTCTGGAGTGCCACGCGAATATCGGCCACGTCTACGTGCAACCCTCCTCTAAAGTGGACGGCTGGTACTCCGTGGAACAGGCCGCTGCCGGCAAGAAAATTTTTGAAGATTCGTGCTCCGGTTGCCACGGCGTAAAACTGCAAGGCGGCGCTGGACCGGCGCTTAGCGGCGTGACTTGGAAGCAAAAATTCGGTGGCGCAAAACTTTTGACGGTGTGGGGAGAAATTAAGGGCCCCATGGCGGATTACGCCGGTAAAACCTTCTCGACGCAGCAATCGCTCGATATTCTCGCTTACCTGCTACAGCAGAACGGACTCGCCGCAGGAACCAGGCCGCTCGCCGATACCCGGGAACTCTCCGACACGTTTCCAGAAAGGTAGCGACGGGCGTCCGGAAAGCACTCCTAGCGCGAACACTTCCGACGAACCAGCCCTTCTACCACTGTGCAGCACAGAGCGTTCAGGCGGGAATACGATAAGGCGGGTTACTCAGATGGGATGAGAAGGCCGGTCTCCAGCGGGATGCGATACGCTCCCAATGAACGACGCGCTCAAGGCGCAAAAGGAGACCGGCAATGAAGAAGATTAGCACTGTGGCGATAGAGAGGATTCAGATTTTCAAAGAGAACCAGCTAACGATTGGTTTGGATCTGGGAGATCGCACCAGCCATTACTGCATTTTGAATGAAGCGGGCGAAGTGATTTTGGAACAAGAACTACCGACGACAGCCGAAAGGAATCGAGGAAGTTTTCAGCAGGATTCCGCGCAGTCGGATCGCGCTGGAAACCGGAACGCATTCCCCTTGGGTCAGCCGGCAGTTGACCCAGTTGGGCACGAAGTGATCGTGGCCCATGCGCGCAACGTGCGACTGATCGGCGAGAGTAGCCGAAAAGACGATCAGCTGGATGCCCGGACGCTGGCACGGCTAGCCAGAATCGATCCCGGGTTGCTGGGTCCGGTGCGACATCGCAGTGCCAAAGCACAAATCCATCTGACGGTGATCCGCGCCCGGGCGGCACTGGTCAGCTCGCGCACGGCGCTGGTGAATGCGGCACGAGGGTTGACGAAATCCTACGGCCAGCGACTGCGGAAATGTGGCACCGAGCAAATGAATCGGGAGATCGCCAAAGGACTGAGCCAGGAGTTGCGGGATGTTTTGGATCCGCTGCTGGCAGAAATCGAATCGTTGAACGAACGGATCGCGGAATACGACAGGCGGATCGAGCAAATCGCCAAGGAAGTCTATCCCCAGGTGGCTGTGCTCAGACAGGTGAAAGGGGTAGGACCACTGATTGCGTTGACCTTCGTTCTGACTCTGGACGACCCGCACCGATTTCGCCGCAGCCGGGACGTGGGATGTTTTCTCGGGTTGCGTCCAGGGCGCAGGAACTCTGGTATGAGCGAGCCCCAGCTGCACATCAGCAAAGAAGGAGACCGTTACCTCAGAACGTTGCTGGTGCAGGGCGCGCACTACATTCTCGGGCCCTTTGGACAGGACAGTGATCTGCGGCGCTGGGGACTGAGGCTCGCCGAGCGCGGAGGAAAGAATGCCAAGAAACGAGCCGTCGTTGCGGTAGCGCGGAAGTTGGCCGTACTGCTTCACAAGTTGTGGGTCAGCGGAGAGGTTTACGAACCACTGCGGAACAACCGCAAAGCGATGGCCGCAGTAGCATAGAGAGTAGCAGAGTGTGGATTTTAACAGCCGAGCTCAACCGCCGAGATCAGGTGACTGCGACTAACTCCTGGCCCAACTCCCGTCGCGAGACGGGAGCCGAGGTCGATAATCAGGTAGCAGCACCTACTGAATCGAGGACGCCCACCTTGCAGCGAGCGACAATCGCTCAGAAAAGACTGCGGATGGAAGGATGGCGACAGAGGCGGCTCGGTCACAAGGCAAAGAATCCACAGATAGGAAAACAAAACCTCTTGACTCCGACCGGCCTTCTCATGGAAGGATGGCGACAGAGGCGGCTCGGTGACAAGGTTAGGATCCGCAGATAGGAACACAAAAATTCTTGACTCCGACCGGCCTTCTCATGGAAGGAGTTAGGCTGCCGCTGCGGGAATTGCTCGATGTGTTCGAGACTGCTCGACGACGTAGCACTCGCGACCACGCCCTTTTGATCGTTTGCTTTCAGCACGCTCTTCGGGCAAGCGAATTGATCTCACTCAAGGTGGGCGACATCGATTGGCGAAATATGGAAATCACAGTCCAGCGACTCAAGGGATCGTTGAAAACTACTCAGCCTCTCTTTCGAATGCGGGAACGTCCGTGCATGGACGAAGTGTCCGTCTTACGGACCTGGTTGAAAGAGCGGCTCAGCCGATTCGGGTTCCGATTTTCTTTTCGTTTCGCAAAAAGGTGGGTTCAACCGCAACACGGTTAACCGCATTTTTGCGAAGTACTGCCGGCTGGCATCCGAAGCTCGCGTTCCCAGCAAAGCGCAACGTCGATGTGAGTAAAGCAGTCGGAGATTACCTGCTTTCCTTCATCGAGGGCAAAAGCGGTTTGCTGTTCAAGACGAAGAAAGGGACTCCACTTCGTGCCGGAAATCTACGTCGTCGATGGCTGGATAAGCGGCTCGATGATTACGGCTTTCACAGCTTCCGCAGAATTCGCATCACGCATTTGGAAGCGGTGCGAGCGTACGGACATCTGACCAAAAAATGGGCAGGACATTCTCTTGGAAACGACATTACGTCGGAATATGCGAAGTCGCTCAAAGAGAATTTGTCCTTGCGACTCGAAGAAGCGGAGAAGGTTGGCATTGGATTTGCTCCACCTGCTTCAAGTTTTCCGAAGCACCAGCGGTTGCGGTGACGGCGTAAGTGATGGAAAATGATTGGAGTAGCCAACGATGGGCGTGTAGCTCAGCTGGGAGAGCACCTGCTTTGCAACTAAGCAGGCTAAATTACACAAGTGCCGCATCTGGTGTCGCTTACGCGCAATCGTGCGGTGCAACCAACCTCTTGAATTGGACTGACGATGGACCGAAAATCGTCCTCACCTCTTTGGGCCTGTGCCGTCCAAGTGCCGAACCTGGCATCTCTTGCATTAGACTAGCGAACCCTTCTCACTCTTCTTAGCTTCACTCAGTGCTACACACAAGATCTCGTGCTGCGGAAACACGCGTATCTAACCACTCTGCTAGGCCGCCAGACCCCTGCTTGCAAAGCATCGGACTTGATTCCATCCGCTCTATCCGTTACTTCCAACTACTAACATTTCCAACAAATCGGGGAACCTGCTTCTCGCTCAACGCTATCCCCAATGGCATGAAGACGTTCGATTCGTGCACAGTTCGTGCACGCTCCATCAGGTGATTTCGGAGAATAGCTGTCGAACCGGTGCTGCTCTGATCAACTTCAGGGATGAATTACCGTTAGACCCAGAAATTCTTCGAAATGATCGTAGTCGCGATCCCGGTGTAACAGCGAATGCCCGTGACGGAGGCAAAACGTGGCAATCAAACAGTCGATCGTCTTGCGGACGGTGCGTCCCCGCCGGCGGAGCTTCCCAAAATTTCTGGCGGCTTCGATGGCCAACTCCTGGCCACCAGTTTCGAAAACCTCGAACTTACGAAGTTCGCGCAGCACTCGTGTAAATGTATTCTCACCTCCGAGACCTTGAAGAGTCTCGCAGAGAATCAAGTCCGTCAGTCCAAAGCGTTGCCGACCGAGCTCGCGATCAAAGTAATCGGTCTCTTTGTTCTGCAGACCGCGCAGATAGTCGATCCAAACCGTGGTATCAACGATGACCATAGAACTCTACTCTGCAAGTCGCGCGAGCCGAGACTTGTGGAGATCTCCAGTCCAATGGATCTTGCCTCGAAGCCGCCGAATGGTGGCCTGTGCTCGAGTTTGAATCAGAAGGCGCAATCCTTCCTCGACTGCGGCCCGCTTTGTCCGTGAGCGACTGCTCCGCATGGCCTGTCGCATCAAGCGATCATCGATATCGATGTTGGTACGCATCCCTTTTACACCTCTTATGTGTAAGGATACTACATTCTTGTGTATCACACCTGGTTAAGATTTCGGCCTGGGAGTCTTATCGGTCTTGCCCGTAGACGTGCAACCCGACCGATCTTGAGCTCGGTTTCAACGCGCACGTTCGCAATTCCTGCTAGCTTGTGGGCGGGTTCGGTCTGAAGTGGATTGATTGGTGGACGTGACCGGGATCGAACCGGTGACCCCCTGCTTGCAAAGCATCCGACTTGATTCCATCCGCTCCATCCATTACTGACAACTACTAACGTTTCCAATAAATCGGGGAACCTGCTTTTCGCTCAAAGGTAACTCGAATCTCTTGAGAACGATGCATTCTTGCACAGTCGGTGTACAGCCGACGCCTGTTTTTGACAGACTCCGCGTTGGCGAAATCGCGCAAAGTATATGCAGCTAGGTGCATTGTTATACAGATTAGGACATGCGGCGAAGAGCACAAGTGAAGAGTCCGATAACCGCTCCCAATGGGACGAGCCACGCTGAATTCAAGCGCAGCCTCATTAGGGCCACCAGCGACGTGCCGCCCAAGACTATTGTCACCACATCAATAAACGACGCTCGGCCAGGTTGCCACGTGACGACGCCCATCAGCGCGAGCGATCCGACATCTACACCGTCAAGGAAAGCGCCTGCAAGTGTGGATTTTCGAATGCGCGGCACCAGTGGGCCGCTGGCCGCGACCAGCAGAAACGCGGGGAGGAAAATGCCGACTGTGGCGACCACGGCGCCGCGAATGCCTCCCAGGAGATACCCAATAAAGGTGGCGGTCGTGAATACGGGTCCTGGAATTGCTGAAGGTGAACCCCTGATTGCGACAGAGTGTGCTATCACACCTTTCTTGGGGACGCACCAACCCTTGGCCATTCGCCCTGGACGTCCGCGAAAATGCTAAATCATGGTTTCTACATGCCGAAAAATCTCATCAGCGGACCCTGTACGCTCCCTTCAACGCCTAGCCTTTGCGCCTCCTTCTCAAACCCCTCGGGCGAACGATAGTTCAGCGCAGAATGCAAGCGAGTTCGATTGTAATACTGCTCAATGAACAGCTCCAGACATTGCGAAAGATGTTCAAAATCGCGGTATGTGTTGGCGCGAATCTCTTCTCGTTTCAGCGTTTTCAAGAAACTCTCGCAAGTCGCGTTGTCGTACGGGTTGCCCGGTCTGCTCATGCTTGGCAGCATACCGTGCTCTCGAAGTGCCTGCATGTAATGGCGACTACCGTACTGCACACCTTGGTCAGAGTGGTGCACAACCCCCGCAGGCGGCTGCCGACTTGCGATTGCTTGTTTCAAGGCGCGAAGCGGGAGCTTAGTTTGCAAAGTGCGTCCCAACGACCATCCGATCACCTTGCGAGAAAATGCGTCCAGTATTACCGCCAAATAGACAAATTCTCTGGCGAGCCGGACATATGTAATGTCGCCGATCCACAATTGATTCGGCCCCGACAGTTTCATCCGGCTCGCCAAATTGAGATAAATTCCTACGGCGCGAAGGGGGCCCTGTTCAGATAAGGACCGCTCTTGTCGAAGAGCAAGCAGGTTATCCTCCAACATGATTCGTGCTATCCGTTTGCGATTCACCATAATTCCTCGCAGGCGCAATTCGGCCGTGACCCGTCTATAGCCGTAGCGCCACCGATGCTCCAAAACAATCTCCTGAACGGCCGATTTCACGGCCAGATCCTCCTCAGCAGGCGAGCTTCCCCGTAAATAGCGATAGAATCCAGCTCTGCTTACCTGTGCCAGATGGCACATTCGCTCGATGCTCAACCCGCCTTGCAACAGCATCCTTGCCCTTATTTCGTCGTGGATGCCTTCGCGCCAGAGACGCTGCTCTGACGACGTCGAGCCCCTACTTTTTGCAAGGCACGTCTGAAAAAATCCACTTCCATCGTCTTGTTCGCGACCATTCCCTTGAGTTTGCTGATTTGCTTGCGGAGGATGAATTCGCGGGAATGCACCTGAGCGGGATTGCTTTTGTCCAATCGATCGCGCCAGTTATAGAGCAGTCTGCGGTGTATGCCGAGTTCCCTCGAAACCCTGAGAATGTTGTCGCACGACTTCATTCGTTCGACCGCTTTGTTCCGAAATTCCTCACTGAACCGTTCTCCCTTTTTCCGTTCCACTTTGCCGCTCCTTTAGAGCAAAGTGTGCACTACGAAGCTGTCTCACTCCAGGGGGTCACTCCATTAGGGGTTCACTCCAGAGTGCTAGCAGAAATCCCAGGAGCGAAGCCCTCGGTGAGACAAAGATGTAACCCTGCGACATATCCCGGGGTGAGCAGATTCGGCGGTATAGTTCTGTCACAGTGTGCCGCGGCGTGTGTCTAACTCATCAGAGGAGACACAAGCATGAGCGTGAAGGAACTCCAAGCCTTAACACAGAAGTTCGCCGATGCTTTCGATCAGCGCGACATCCAGCCCATCTTGGACATGCTTTCCGAGGACGTGGAAGTATTTGACCACGTTCCCTACCGGTTCGATGGCAAGGCGCTCTTTGCCAAGTATCTCAGCGAGGTCATCGCGAGCCTTGCCTCAGCCAGCTTCGGCTTCCGGCAACCATCGTGTCGTATGTTCAGCGATGAAGTGGGTATCGTAAATGCTCACGACATGTTTACGGGAGTCACCAAAGACGGCAAAACCCTCTCGATCCATGGCCGAACTACGTTGGTCTTCATCAAACAAAGCGGGCAGTGGAGGATTGTGAGCGCCCACTTCTCTGCAATACCCAAGGCTCTCTGAGAATCGAGCCAGGGCATACGTGCGCTTGGAGGTGCACCATGACTATCCGTAATCCGCTAGCAGACAACTCCCCTGACCACGAGGACCAAAGCCTTGTTCTACGCGCCCGCTCGGGAGATCACCAGGCGCTCGAAGACCTCGTCCAGCGGCACCAAACGTGGATCTACAACATCGCCATTCGCATGCTCCACCATCCGCAGGATGCTGAGGATGCCACGCAAGAGATCCTGATCAAAGTACTCACCAGGCTCTCGTCGTTTGAGGGTCGGAGCAGCTTCCGCACCTGGCTTTACCGCATCGTAGTGAATCACGTGCTTAACATGAGACGCGGGCGCGTGGAGGTGCAGCATGAGTCCATCGATTTCGCTGCCTACGGCGCGGCGCTCGATGCCACGCCAGATTTAGAGTTGGCCGATCTCAAGGCCACGTCGGCGGAGACTGACCTGCTAGTGACCGAGGAGATGCTCTCCTGCACCTTGGGAATGCTTCTTTGCCTTGATCGTGAACAACGCTTGACCTTTATCCTCGGTGCGGTCTTCGAGGTAAGCGACACCATTGCTGCTGAGGTGTTGGAGATCACTCCCGACAACTTTCGACAACGCCTGGCCCGTGCGCGGCGAGACTTGCGCAACTTTATGAACGACAAGTGCGGACTGGTGAACCAGGCGAACCCCTGCCGGTGTGCCAAGAAGACGCGTGGCTTCATACAGGCAGGCTACGTCGATCCCGAGAATCTGTTGTTCGTCCGCGAGCGAATAGGCGAGGTGCGGGAAGCCGCACCGAAGGTGCATGAGACCCTCAGCACCCTGGATGAAAAATGCGCGGAAATCTTCCGTGGACACCCGTTCTATAAGGCGCCAGATCTCGCGCCAATGCTGCGCCGGCTGGTTGCGAGGACGCATATCACAAACTGAACGGCAACAGCCCGCGACTGTTTCGCCAAGGTGCGCTGAGCGTGGCCGCGCCAGGCGCGGATCCGCGGGGCTGTCACCGCGAAACGATAGGAGGAAGGCCATGATTGACCATATTTATCTCCCCGTCTCTGACCTGGAACGGTCGAGCGAATTTTACAAGAAGCTGCTTGAGCCGCTTGGCATCGATATGCCCTACAAGTTCGATCAACTGCACGGTTTCGCGATCAATAGCAATCCGGGTTTCTGGCTGAAGAATGGCGAAGTCGCCAAAGACCTTTACGTCGCATTCACCGCCAAGAGCGCGGACGCTGTCAGGGCCAGCTACAAGGCGGCGATAGACGCGGGAGCTACTTCAAACAAGGAACCGAGCCTTCGGCCCGAATGGCGTGCCGACTACTTCGCGGCAAACATCGGCGACCCGGACGGATACAACATCGAGATTGCCTATAAGCCTTGGCTCTACAAATAAAAGGTACGAGCCATCTACCCATCTGAGGCCAGCCGACACCGGCCGGCTAGAACAAAGGAGCACATCATGAAACGACTCGACAATAAGGTTGCGATAGTGACAGGCGCTTCAAAAGGAATCGGAGCAGGCATCGCAAAAGCTTTCGGCGCGGAAGGCGCCGCGGTGGTTGTGAACTATGCGCGCGATCATGAAGGCGCGGAACGGGTGGTGCGCGAAATCACCGGCAAAGGCGGCCGAGCCATCGCCGTGCAAGGTGACGTGGCGCAGAGGTCCGACGCACAACGCCTCGTCGCGGAGGCGAAAAAAGCCTTCGGCCGCCTGGATGTGCTCGTGAACAACGCGGGCGTATTTTCGTTTGCGCCCTTCGAGCAGTTCAGCGAGCAGGAATTTCACCGTCAGTTCAACACGAATGTGCTGGGCATGTTCCTCATGATCGAAGCCGCTTTGCCGGCCTTCGGGGCGGAAGGCGGCAGCATAATCAACATCGGATCGGAGGCCAGTGTCACTGCCTACCCGACCCTTTCGATCTACGTGGCGTCAAAGAGCGCCGTCAATGGCTTGACGCGCGTGCTCTCAAAAGAGTTCGGCCCGAGAAAAATCCGCGTTAACGCTCTCAATCCCGGTGGAACCGAAACGGAGGGTACGCACGCGGCGGGTGTCATGGGAACGGAGTTCAAGAAGCAGATAATCGCGAGTACGTCGTTGGGCCGCGTCGGCCAACCCGAGGACATCGCGCGCGTGGCCGTATTTCTTGCCTCGGATGATGCGGGCTGGCTCACGGGAGAAACCATCTTCGCGAATGGCGGCCACAAGTAAAACGACTCCAGGAGAACACCGGAAATGAGCGCCTACTTGATGTTTACACGTACGAAGACCCCTGGGTGAGGCGGAGCTGAAGATTTACCGGGAAAAGATTCGGGCAACCTTCGCAGGTCACCAGGTCAAGGTCCTCGTCAACTACCGTCGTCTTGAGGGTCTGGAGGGCGATCCCGTCGAGGGGTATCGTGATCGCGGAATTCCCGAGCTTCGATGCGGCCAAGACATGGTTCGAATCATCATTTCTCTTGGAGGGACCATGACAGACAGCTATCCATATAACGTTTTTGGTGGTGAGTTCAAAGGCAAGCGTGTTCTCGTGACCGGTGGCACGAAGGGTATAGGGGAAGCGATTGCACGCCGCTTTGCATTGAGCGGTGCCTCGGTGGCCACCACCGCGCGATCTGAGGCAGCTAACGGCCCGGATTCTGCTCTCTTTATAAAGGCGGATATCGGAACGGCTCGTGGTGTCCAAAACGTTGTCGATTGCATTCAGCGAGAGTGGGGTGGACTCGACATCTTGGTGAATAATGTCGGCGGAACAGAAACAAAAGCAGGCGGATTCGAGGTGCTCTCCGACGAGGACTGGCAGAGGATACTGGAGGTGAATCTGCTCGCCGCCGTCCGCCTGGACCGCGCTTTCCTTCCCGGCATGATCGAACGCAAGTCAGGAGTCGTCATTCATATCTCCTCTGTCGCGCATCGTCTCCCATTCTCCAATTCGACGCTCGCCTACGCGGCGGCCAAGGGAGCGTTGGCTACTTATAGCAAGGGGCTGGCCAAGGGTGTCGCTCCGAAAGGTGTGCGAGTGACGATGATTTCGCCCGGCTTCATCGAGACTTCAGGCGCAAAGGGAATGATCGCCGACATCTCAAGAGGCAGCGGCATCAGCGAAGACGCTGCACGTCAACGGATTATGGACATGCTTGGAGGCATTCCCATTGGCCGGACAGGCCGCCCCGAGGAAGTGGCGGAGCTTGTAGCCTTTCTGGCCTCAGACCGAGGCGCGTTTATCAGCGGGGCTGATTACATTATCGACGGTGGCACGATGCCCACGACTTGATGGCCGCATTTCACGGGCGGCAGATTAGGTTCGCAGGCTTACGAATCTTTTCTCTCGTAGCTGCTCCGGCCGGATCGTCGGCTATACGGAGGTAATCGACTCACTGACGCAAAGCGCTCGCGATCAAATTGTCTCAGCCTCGGGGTTCAGTCCAGCCTTGAAGTGCCAAAGGAATTGCGTCTGACGGGACAAATGGAGTTCTCGTTTTACCAGAGATATTTCAGGGCTTGAGATCCGTAAACCTGGCTTGAATCAGCCACAGCATGACTGCAAAGACCATCGCGGTCGAAACTCCAAACAGAAGCATTCCATTCGCCGTTTCCAGCGGACCCAACAGTCTCCAGGAAGGCGACATAAGAAGATCACCGTAACCAAGTGACGTGTAGTTCACCGCTGAGTGATAAAAGGCGGTTCCGAAGTCTGAGAATTCTCCGCAGATCATGAACAATAGCCGCCCAAAATGCAATCTCTAGGAGGTGCGTGAGAGACGCGTAAAACACGACACGAGCAAAAATCCCCAGATCGGTCCAGGGCGTGCCGACATTACCGCGCCTTCTTTCACGACGAATAAGGCTGACCGTAGCCCTGAGTGGCACCAGATAAATAATGATCGTGCAGACTAGAGCGACCAGGCTGAGCCCAAGGGGCGCAAGGACCGAGATGCGGTGGCTTTGTATCATGCTGCTGTCCAGAACCCGCACTCTCCTCTTGCAGTTGCTGAAATGCTTGCATCACTCCGAGGTCACGTGAAACGAACGGACCATTGCCCGGATGTCACGATTCTCGAAAATCTGACTTTCGCGCTCCGCTGTTTTCTGGAGCGCAACATCCACCATGGCCCGCCCCAAGTCGTCGGCCCGAATCACCTGGTTAGGGAAGAGCAACCGAAACGCGGGGTAGATCTCGCGCAAGAGGCGATAGGTGAAATTCGGCTCCTTCCGGGGCTCCACAGGGTAGATGTAGGCGGGCCGGAAGAGATACACGCGCGGGAAGCCAGCCGCGAGTAGAGCGTTCTCCGCCTCTCCCTTATAGCGCGCGAAAGACATCCGGCTTCGGCCGGTCGGGTCCGCGCCATTCCCACTCAAGAATGAGAACGCCGCTTCGGGACTGCTGGCGTGGAGAACTCGCGCGAACTCGACCGTGTAGTCCACGGTTATCGTGCGAAGCTCGGCATCCGTCACCGCCCCGGTATAAGCGCCCAGGCAAAAGGCCGCTGCGTCTTGAGCCGAGAGCACCTCCGCAAGCGGGGAGCACTCCGCGAAATCTTTGTGTAGAACCTCGTTTAGCTTGGGATGCGAGATGGCGAGTTTCCTTCGCACAATAGCCGTCACACGTGCGACGGAGGGGTGGTCGAGGGCGTAGCCAAGGGTGTAGCCACCCACCATTCCGGTCGCGCCCACAATTACTAGAGCGTTTCTGGCTTGCTATCGGAACGTTCATCGACGATCTCTCAGCATTCCATAGGAGGCTCACGACGCCACCCGGTTCGTTGGCATCATGAAAGTGCGCGCTCCTCGATCCAATCTACATACAGCAGACGTTCCGCAAACAACCATGCGCCGTCCACCTTCACGAATGTGTCGTAGTAGCGGAGCGCAGCGATCATCAGCTGCCGTTTTTCAGCTTCGACGGTCAGGTGATGCGCCAGGCAATAAGCCTCCCCCGTGCCTCGATCTGCCGTCAGCGTTAAGATTGTGCTTTGTCCGACGAAGTGCATCGTGGCGGCGTACTTGTTTAGTTCAGCGAACACGGGAGCCAGCGCCTCGCGCGAGTGCAGCTCCTGTGAAGGCTTGGGATCTTTCGCGTTCATATAGACGACAAAGTGGGTGTCGGGGGTGAAGAGAGCCATCTGACCCTTCGCATCGCGACGATCAGCGCAATGTGCGTAAGCTTCGACGAGCTCCCTAATGGCGAGCCGGTCCGCGGCTTCAGCTGGCGAGATGCTTACATGTTTGCTCATTCGTAGATCTCCATTCGTGATTTATCCGAGCGCCATCCCGCAGCACCTTCGTCTCTCGGACGAGGCCGTCAACCGTAGTCGGCGGAATGTCTCAGGGCAGCGCAACCTTGTCTCCCATGCGGAATTTGGACTCATTGTTGGAAAACTGGCGGCGGACCGCTGACACGGCGCCACTTAAGTCGAACATTTACCTCTACGCGATTGGCGATCTTGATAAAAGGGATGCCGCTCGTCATTCCGTAGTCTTTGCGATCAAAAGCCATGGTGCCGTCGAGGCTGCCGGTCGGTGTTCCTTTGCTATCGCTCGTGAGAGTGAGTTTCTCCGTCTTGCGAACGCCGCGAATGGTGAAGTTACCCTCGATGTCAAAAGTGTTTGGACCGGTCTGAACGATTTTGGTCGATTTGAAAGTGATCAAAGGAGATTCTCTTACGTTAAAGAAATCCTGACCCTTCAACTTGTTGTCCTTCATGTGGCTTCCGGTGTTGACGCTATCCGCTTCAATCTCGATATCTAAGACGGCGCTTCTGATATCCGTCGACGAAAACTTGATGCTTGCGTCCCACTTCTCAAAGACACCTTGGATTGAAACGGAGGACTCGATGCCAAATTTGATATTGCTTTCGCCGGGCGTAAATTCGTAGGTCGGAACCTGTGCATAGCTTGCTCGCGGTGACGAGAGAATAGCCATCAGACAAGCCGTGGACGCAAGCACATAGCGAATTCGAGTGCTCAAGCGACTTCGCTCATTGCCTCTCCGTGACGAATTCCCGTTGGCTGTAGACATGTCCGCTAAAACCAAATATTCACATTTATCGATGCGGTTCATCTGGTTCCTCCGTGCAACTTCCCGAAGTCTTCGACTCAACCCGTGGCAAGGTGAAATGAATCGACCATCGCTCTAATGTCATGATTCTCGACGATCCTTTTCGTCGATGTAGACCACAAAGTGGGTGTTTTCGGAAACGAGAGACATCTGACTGTCGGTATCCCGACGATCCGCACACTGTGCATAGGCCTCAACGAGTCCCCGGCTGGCGAGACAATCCGCGGCTTCAGTTAGTGAAACGGTTATGTGTTTGCTCATTCGCGATCTCCCCCTTCAATTCGTGCGGCATGTCTCCCTCTGTGGCCAACAGCTTCTGTATGCAACGCGGCTCCACGATGAGCTGCGAGCTGCGCTGGTGGGTCAGAAAACACCACATCGCCTGCGTCCAGACCCGAATCCGGTTCCCGGCTGCAGGGAGAAACAAAAGGTGAACAAAAGCCCAGGCCAGCCATGCCGGCAGGCCGCTCATCGTGGTGAATCGTGAATCCAGAATGGCGAATCCACGCCCGATCACTGCCATATTGCCTTTGTCGACGTAACGAAACGGCGCGGGTGCGAGCCGCCCGCTTCCTCTGTTCGCGATCACTTTGCCAACATAATGTCCCTCCTGCATGGCCACTTGAGCGACGCCCGGCAGCGGCTTGCCGTCCTGATTGAGCGAGGCAGTGTCGCCGATCACGAAGACCTCCGGATGTCCCGGAACGCTGCAATCGGGCTCAACCCGGACGCGTCCAACCGCGTCCGTGGGCGTGTCCAGCCATTTGCCGGCAGGCGAAGCGGCGACCCCGGCTGTCCAGATCACCGTGCGGCAAGGAATGCTTTCATCACCGATAAGTACGTGTGTCTCGTCGATCGCCTTGACGCGTTGCCCAAGTCGTATTTCGACGCCGATGCTCTCCAAGCGCGCCTGGGCCTTGCGCGAAAGCTTTTCGGGAAAATTAGCGAGAATTCGAGACTGTCCTTCTGCGAGGATAATGCGCGCTCGCTCCGGGTCGATGCGTCGGAAGTTGGACTTCAGCGTGAAGCGGCGCAGTTCGGCTAGCGCGCCAGCCATCTCCACGCCAGTCGGTCCGGCGCCGACCAGCACGAAGGTGAGCAAGTCCTCATGTTTGGACGGGTCTTGTTGGATTTCCGCAGTCTCAAAGGCCTTCAGAACCTTTGCGCGAACTGACTCCGCGTCAACCAGCATTTTTATGCCTGGCGCAAATGGCGCAAATTCGTTGTGACCGAAATAACTGTGTGAAGCGCCAGTCGCCAGAACTAGATAGTCATATTCGAACGGAGTATCGGGTTGCCCCAAATAATTTACTAGCACGCGACGGTTTGCAACGTCGACACCAGTGACCTCCGCTAACCCAACAGTCACATTGCGCTGTTTCCGAAGCAACTGGCGGATCGGAACGGCGATGTCGCCAGGTGCGAGCGTGGCAGTCGCAACCTGATACAGCAATGGTTGAAAGAGGTGGTGATTAGACCGGTCGATCAGGGTCACGCAAACAGGCACCCTACGAAGGGCCCGGGCCACGGCCAGTCCCCCGAAACCGCCGCCCACAATCACCACACGCGGCAAGTGAGGCTCGGTCATATCTTTGCATTCCATTCAGCCCGCAAGACTCGCCCAACGCGATGCGATCGGCGGCTGCGTGGGAGTGTTCCCGCCAGGCCACAGGTGATAAACCGCTTGCTTCGAAAAACTGTATCTACCGCTGGTAACCTCAGCATTGGATTGAAAACGTACCCAAGTCCTCTTCATTCGTTTCTTTCGGGCAGCAGCGGTCACTCAAGGATGGCCTTTGGCTCAAGAAACGCCTCAATGCCGTATTTGCCATATTCGCGGCCGACACCGGAGTATTTGAACCCGCCCCAAGGTGCTTGCGGATCGTCGGTCATGTTATTGATCACGACGCGGCCGGCTTGCAGCTGAGACGCAACGCGGCGTGCGCGCTGGATGTCAGTCCCCAAGACGGCGGAGTGGAGACCGTATTTGGAGTCGTTGGCAATGCGGATCGCTTCGTCCTCGGAGTCGTAAGCGATCACACTGAGGACGGGGCCAAAAATCTCTTCCTGGGCGATGATCATGTCGTTCTTCACATTGACGAACACCGTGGGCTTCACGAAGTAACCTGCTTCGAGACCCTTCGGGTGGCCTTCTCCGCCGACCAGCACCTCCGCGCCCTCTTCAATGCCTTTCCGAATGTAGGATTCCACGCGCTCATACTGTTTTTGCGACACCATTGGTCCAACCGTGGTGTTGGGGTCAGCCGGATCGCCGACTGTAAAGGCACGCATCTCATCCCGTATCGCCCGCTTCACATGGTCAAGGCGGCTCCTGGGCACGAGAAGCCGCGTTCCGGCCGCGCAAGCTTGACCGCTGTTCAAAAAGGCTAAGGTGAGAGCTACCGGAATAGCGCTGTCGAGCGCAGCATCATCCAGCAGGATTGTGGGCGATTTCCCGCCCAGTTCGAGCGTCACACGCTTCATCGTGGCGGCGGCATCCCGCATGATGGCTTCGCCCACAGCCACTGAGCCCGTGAACGAAATTTTCGAGACGTCGGGATTGCGGACGAGCTCAGCGCCGACAACAGTGCCGAGGCCCGTCACCACATTGAAGACACCCTTGGGTAGCTCGGCCGCATTCAGAGCCTCAACCATCACCCGCGTCTGCAGCGAGCTCATTTCGCTCGGCTTAATGACGACCGTACAACCAGCCGCTACGGCCGATGCCAGCTTGAGGCAAATGAACAGCGCGTTCGCGTTCCAAGCTGTGATCAGACCGGCAACGCCTACCGGCTCCAGGGTGACTGTCGTCTTGCCCCAGCTTTCTCTCAACGGCAGCTCTTGAAGTCCCTTCTCGGCCGCTGCGAAGGCGTTGACGCCCGACTCCACAATAAGCCGGGCGAACCGGGCGACCCCGCCGTACTCCTCAATCATGACAGCCGTCAAATCGTCGATACGAGCTGAGACAGCCTTATGTAGCTGACGCAAGTAGCGCGAGCGATCTTCCTTAGTTGTCCGACCGAAACTGGCGAAGGCGCGCTTAGCCGCGGCAATAGCGCGCCGCGTATCCTCCTCGTCTCCTAGCGTGGCGCGGCCGATCAGTTGCCCGTTGGTAGGCTTGATGATGTCCATGACCTCGCGGCCATGGGATTCAACGAATGCTCCATCGATGTAGTGCGTCGTGATCGTTCTAATCGTGTCTTTTTCCGTGACTGCTTTCATCGCGCTTCTCCCTATATGTGAAGGTTGAGCATCGTGGAATGAGCCGCCAGAGCGCGCCTGGGTTGTTCCAGAGCGGCGGCTTTTCGACCTGAGCTCTTGGCTATGATCTGCTCGAAATTCCCGGCTCGACGGTTGTGGTCAGTTACTGTCATCGACTTGACTCCCGAACCTCGCGCCCTAATCTGCGAGAGCAGCATGAACCGCCTCTAGCAAGACTGTGTTGTCGAACGGCTTCGCCAAGAATTTCACTGCTCCATCACGCATCGCTTGAGTCTGCATCTTGGTGTCGCCATGCGCCGTAACGAAGATGATCGGTATGCGGCATCGCTCCGCCTTGAGCTTGGTTTGCAGTTCAAGGCCGGACATGCCTGGCATGCGAATGTCTGCGATAAGGCACACAGCCTTGTGTTGAGCGCCGGAATCCAAGAATTGTTCCGCGGAGCCGAAGCAGAGCGTCGAAAGCCCTTCCGATTCGATCAGATCTTGCAGGGCGGTTTGAACCGACCTATCGTCGTCGACTATGGCGATGAATCTTGAGCTTTGCTCGTTGCTCATGCGCGGAGCCTAGCCGTAATCGCAGCGCGTGCACAATTGGCTCTTAGTCGTACGAACTACCACTTTGGTGGTAGTTGACCAGAAGGTAGGACGGAGGAATAACCCTGGCTACAGATTAGAACCACCCTACTTACGAGGAGAGGGTTTCAGCTTATCGGCCATGCGGACCAAGTCAACTACCGATCCAGCCTTCATCTTGCGCATCACGTTGCCTCGGTGGATCTTTACTGTTGCTTCGCTCGTTCCGATTTCCGAAGCAATCTGCTTGTTGAGCATTCCGGAGACCACCAAATTCATGACCTCCTGCTCACGAGCAGTGAGGGTGCGAACTCGTTCTTGCAGGTTGTGGATTTCAGATTGTTGTTCCCGAGCTACGCGGTCACGTTCTAGCGCCTGGTGAATTGCGTCCAGGAGATCCTGATCTCGGAAAGGCTTTGTGAGGAATTCCAAGGCACCTGACTTGAGCGCGCGGACGGACATGGGGATGTCTCCATGCGCGGTGATAAAGATGATGGGGATTTGGATACCTGCCTCAGTCAATCGCTGTTGGAAGTCGAGGCCGCTCATCCGCGGCAGTCGCACATCAAGCACTAGGCAACTCGGGCGGTTCATGCGTTTCGCACGAAGGAAATCCTCACCACTTGCGAAAGATTCAGCGCGAAGGCCAACGGACTCGACAAGGTCTTGGATCGCCTGACGCAGACCACGGTCGTCGTCGACGATGAATACCGTGGGAAGCGCTTCCGTCGTCACGCCCGTGCCTCGGCTTTGGTGGGAAGGCTGAAACAGAAAGTTGCCCCTGGTCCCAGATTGGGAGTGGCCCAGACTCGGCCGCCATGGGCCTCGACGATTGACCGTGTAATCGCCAAACCCATACCGGTCCCTTGTGGTTTCGTGGTATGGAATGCGTCGAAGATTTGTTCCGCACTCTCAGTCGGGAATCCAACGCCGGTATCGCTGATAGAGATGGTCAATTGATTCTCGGGAGCAGTTCTAGAAGCAATCCGCAACTCGCCTCCGCCGTCTCTCATGGCCTCGATCGCGTTTAGCATCAGGTTCATGAAGACCTGTTGCAGTTGCACACGGTCGGCTAGGACGTTAGGCGTGTCTTCCTGCAATTCGGAACGAATCTTTACTGAATAGCGAATGGCTTCGGTCCTGAAGAGATCGCTCATTTCGCGGATGATTTCTTTGATGTCGACCATCTCGCGCTTGGGCGGCGATCCTTTCTTGTAGAAAGACCGCAAGCGGTTAATAACCTCTGCCGCGCGGTTTCCGTCCTGTTCAATTCTGGCCGCTGCCGCTCGAGCACGCGCGAGATCCGGTGGGTTGCGTTCGAGCCATCTCACACACGCATTGGCACTCGTGATGGAAGCCGCGATGGGTTGTTTTATTTCGTGGGCCAAGGCAGCGGCCAGCTCTCCCATCATATTGAGACGATTGATATGAGCGAGCTCGCCTTCTAACCTTCGCAGTTTTTCGTGCTCCTGCTCGGCTCGCTTTCGTTCTGTGATGTCTATCGTGGTTCCGACATAGTCGCCGATTTCTCCGGCCGGATTGTGATGTCCCAGAGAACGAAAAAATCGGATGTTGCCATTGTCCGCGCGGCAGATCCGATACTCGATGTCGTAATCAGTTCTCGTTCGGATAGCCTTCTCAAGCGCATCTTTCACGCCCTGCAGGTCTTCCGGTTGAATCGTGGCGAAGAAGTTTTCAAATGGAACCTGCGGACCGCTGAGATCGAAGCCATGCATACGAATTGTTTCGTCCGAAAGGTGAAAGTTCTGTCCGGTAACGAAGTTGCACGCAAAGCTGCCGATGTGAGCGAGGCCTTGCGCCTCATTGAGGTAGGCGCGCTCCCTGCGCAGCTCCTGAGTAAGCAGTTCTTGCTCGGTTACATCCATACCGGTACCGAGAAAGCCTTTGAAGACTCCCTGTTCGACAGCCCGCATGCCCACGCAGCGAACGTAGCGCATCTGGCCGTCGGGACGCATTACGCGTGTTGTGACGTCGCACCCGCGTTCCTCTTCCAGCATCAACCGGATCGCTTCCGCCATTGACGGTCGGTCTTGCGCGTGGATGATTGTCAAAAACTCCTCAGTGCTAGGTACGCCTTTTCTCGGGTCGAGACCGTAAATTTGGAACAGTTCATCGGACCACTGGCACTTCGTCCCATCGGATGTCCAACTCCCCATGCGAGCTAGACGCTGTCCTTCTCGAAAATGAGCTTGCGTCAACTGCAAGGTTTCCTCTGCCCGTTTGCGATCGGTGATGTCCTGCACGGTGCCAAACAGTTTGTAGGGCCGTCCCGTCGCGTCGCGCTTCGCATCACCCGGCACGAAACTCCACCGCCTTGAAGTTAAAGCGTGAACCGTGCGCACTTCTCCGTTGGGACGAACGATTCGAAATTCAGCATCGGGGCGAATTCCTGCAACAAGGTCCTCATCAACTCCCCCATATAGGACCTCGCGGTCCGCAGGGTGGACCAACGACTGTACCGTCGCTAGATCCATGGGACGTTCTTGCGGGCTTAGGCCAAAGATGCGATAGGTTTCGTCCGACCAGACGATAACGTCGGTCTCGAGATCCCATTCCCAATGGCCAACGTGGGCCACGCGTTGAGCTTCTTCCAGCCTGGCCTTACTTTCCTGAAGGTTTCGTGACAACTCTTCGAGCGTCTTTTGCACGTGCTCATCCGCCATTGTGCGAACCTCAGGCTCTTTCCGACCAAGCGTCGAATAACTTATCCCGTCAGCTTCTCGCCTTCAAGGTCAGGCATCCGCCTACCCCTCGTCCACAAAGAGGGCGCTGAGCATGTCCATGTCAGAGATGAAGGTAGCAATGTCAGCCTCCGCAGAATAGAAGCCCATTTCAGGATCGAAGCTAACGGATTCGCGTCATCTCAATGAGATATTCTTCGACACCCTTTAGGTTTTTCGATTTTGCGCTCATGATTCTCTCAAGCCATACGCCATCTGCCGCAAGTCTTACGACATGAAGCTCGATTCTCGAATCAGTTTTTGAATGTCGCTTTAGGCGTTCGCTCAGCCAGTTATTCCAGACCCATCCAACCTGATCTTTAGAGGCCATCAGACTCAAGAGCGCGCCCCAAATTTTACGTTCAGCCGCACCTTCGGAGAATGCGGCCCTAATGTACGCACGAGTAAAGCATCCGTCGGAATTCACTTCCTCGGCCATCAGCCGGTCAAACTGCTTGTCCAATCGCGTCAATAGCATCTGCATCAGCTCCGTCACCAACGTCTCTTTGCTATCGAAGTGATTAAAAAAAGCCCCCTTGGTAACGTCCGCCAATTCGCTCACTTTGTTGACGGTGACATCGGCCATGCCCTTGGTCGCAGCGAGTTCGGAGGCGGCATTCAGGAGGGATTCTCTAACGAAAAGAGGGTCCTTCTTTTTCATGTACGCGTTTTTTACTTTTCTCGCCTTCATTTTCGAAAGTCTCCTCACCGTCTCAAAATTGTATTCCATTGCATGAGCCAGCGGCACAAATAAAGCGCTTCCCTTGGAAGATACCGCATGGTATCTTTTGGAGGCTCTCCAAAACGGTGAGTGGTGCTGATCGTATTTGGTAGGGCAATTTAGAAGGCCAACTTGTGAGGCGAATTATGAACGAGATGAAGATTGTCGTTGACCCAGAATTAGCAGTGGCTCACCTTGTTTTTAAGGTGGCTGACCTTAAGAGCAGTTGCCAATTCTATTCGAGTCTCGGCCTTCCTCCATTTTGGATTGAAGCAAAGGTCGCAATTATTGAACTACGTGGAGGCACTCATCTTCTACTGTTATCAGTTGATGAGCTGGCTGGAGAAGACGTAGCGGAAAGTTTGACAGGACAATTCCATAAAAGATTTTCTGAGCAATTTGACCTCATGATTAAAGGCAAAGGCCTGAATGAATTGAAAAAATATCGGTTGGAGCTAATCAGTCGGGGAATCGCAGCAGGAGAGATCCCTGATGAAGCAGTTTTTGGACATTATCTTTTTTGCATAAAGGACCCCGATGGGAACGGTATAACGATTTATACTAGCCACGCAGTTTAGAGATCGGAGAGCTCTGCCTTCATCGGCCTCTTGTGATTCCCATTCAGAATCCTTACAACGGCTGAACGCCTGCTTATTAGGCAGGGGTTCCCTTCGTGCATTCGGAAGGACGACAACCAGAAGTAGCACACATGTAGGAAAACTTGGCTTAACCGAAAATTCTGAGACGTGAACCCCAGGTGGAGACAAATGTGTGCATCACACTCTGGTTTTGAAGCCCACAAAGGCCTGGAAATTTGAATTAGAGTGCGGGATCGCGCCTGCGAGATGCGGATAAACGGCGGTCTCGGACGTACGTCGCGCTTCTGTGAAACGCCGCCGCGCACTTTTCCGGCCCGTTTGTCGGTTCCGAAAATTCTGACCCTTTACATTCCGGAAATTCTGAGCCATCCGGCAGTAGCTGGAAGGGCTAAGACTCTCTCTGTGCCTCCGGTCGGTGAACCGGTAGGGCCGAGGGAGGAGGATGTTAGGAATGTTAAAGCGTCACGAAGTCGAAATTCTACTGAAGGCCGGTCACTCCAAGGCCGAAGTGGCCCGTCTGGCGGGAGCGTCTCTGTGCTCTGTTAAGCGCATTGCAGAAGAAGTTCCGGTGGTTCATGTGGATGATGCCGCTGAGCGAGAGAAGCGGCGGATCGGCAGACCCAGCATCGTTGAGGATTTCCGGAAACCGGTCGTAAACATTCTGGAAGAAAAACCCGACCTACCTTCTCTGGAGATCCTTCGCCGGGTTCGGGAGGCCGGCTACCAGGGCGGCAAGACCGCCTTGTACGCTCTGGTGGCCTCTGTTCGTCCGAAACAGATCAAGCCGCTGATTCGTTTCGAAGGTCTGCCCGGAGAATTTAGCCAACATGACTTCGGCGAAGTCGACGTTCCCTTTCTTGATGGGTCGATTCATCGTATCCACTTCTTCGCTTCTCGCCTGAAGTACTCCCGATTTGTCTGCGTCAGTGTGGTGCAGGACCAGGCCGTGGAGAGCTTGGTGCGAAACCTGGCCGAACATCTGGACCGTTGGGGTGGAGCTCCGCTGCTGTGCGTGTTCGATCGGCCGAAGACCGTGGCCTTAAAGTGGCAAAGAAACGGCGAGGTCACGGAATGGAATCCGGTCTTCGCTTACGTCATGCTCGAGCTGGGCGTCGGGGTGGAGTTGTGTTGGCCTCATAGTCCGCAGCAAAAGGGTGCCGTTGAGAACCTGGTGGGTTTCGTAAAGTCCTCCTTCTTCAAAGTGCGCCGCTTCCACGATCAAGAAGATCTCGCACAGCAGCTCATCGAATGGCATCGTGAAGTGAATCAGGAGCGTGCCTGCCGCGCGACGGGCATAATCCCCGCCGTGCGTCTTGCCGAAGAGGCCTCCAGACTTCGTTCCCTGAAGGTGCACCCGAAAGATCTAGCGCTTCGCATTCCTGTCTATGTAGGACCGACGGGTACGGTTCTGCATGATGGCCATCCTTACTCGATGCCTCCCGAGGCCATTAGCATGCCGGCGACGCTGTACTTGTACGCCGATCGCGTACGCATCGTGGCGGGTAGATATGAAGTCAACCATCCACGGAAATTCGTTGCGCACGAGGGTTCCACGCTCGCCGCGCATCGCGCGGCCCTGGTGGCGGCGGTATCGGGCAAGCGCGGCAAGCGTTATCTGAAGCGCCAGCAGTTGCTGGAACTCGGAGAACCTGCTTTTCTCTACCTCACCGAGATCGTTCACCGCCGACCCGGGCAGTGGTTCCACGACATCGATCGGCTGCACAACATCTTGCAGAGCCACGGAGCAGAGGTTCTTTGCCGCGCCATGGAACGGGGACTCGAAGAGCAAGTTTTTGGTGCCAACTACATTGAGCATTTTCTTCAGCGTTGCTTAGTTTTTCAGGAGGAGATCCCATGAGGAAAGAACAAGTTAGGAAAAATCCGCCAGAGACATCGCTGACGCCCAAGCAGGACGACAACACGTCGAAGAGTCTGGAACTCTCCGAAGGCCAGCTCGAGGCTCACTTCCGACGCCTTAACTTGGCGCACACGCGCCGGATTTACAAAGACGTCGCTGATCGGGCCGAGAAGGAAGGTTGGTCCTATCGGGACTTCCTGGCTCTGCTGCTGGCCGAAGAAGTGGCGCGAAGGAAACAGACGCGACTGCAACGTTGTACGCGGAGCGCACACTTCCCGTTCTTCAAGACCATCGACGAGTTCGACTTCGCGTTGCAGTCAACGCTCCGGGAGCCCGTGATCGGCTCCTGCCTCGGGCTGGACTTCGTCACCGAAGGGCGGTCGTTGATTCTGCACGGTAAGACCGGTAGAGGAAAGACTCATCTGGCGGTGGCCATCGGGTACCGCGCCATCCAGAACGGTTTCGAGACTCTGTTCACCACCGCGGCGGAACTCATCGAGGACCTCTCGAACGCCAGCAAGCGTGGAAATCTCCAGGAATCGCTGACCACCTACACGCACCCTCACGTCCTGGTCATCGATGAGGTCGGATATCTGACCTATGGGCCGGACGCTGCCAACGTGCTCTTCCATGTCGTGAACGATCGGCACCTGAGGAAGCGGCCGATGATCTTCACAACCAACAAGCCAATGAATGACTGGGGAAAGGTCTTACACGACGAAGATATGGCGGCAGCCATCCTGGATCGGGTTCTCGAGCGCGGACGCTTTATCCACCTCGATGGCCCCTCCGGGAGAACCCGTCATCTCAACCCAGAAGAGACCTTGCCAGAAAATACAAAACGGCTCAGAATTTCCGGAATTGGTGGCTCAGAATTCCCGGAACCCACACCGTTTTGCGATTTCGCAAAGTGTGCATCATAAAACTGTCTCACTTTAGGGGTTCACTCCTCCACGAAAAACGAGGGGTTGGAGAAGAGATGAATTCAGTAAGTGTTTTGCAATCAGAGAAAAAGTTGGTGGACGTGACCGGGATCGAACCGGTGACCCCCTGCTTGCAAAGCGAGTGGGGGAATTAAATCCAAGTCGTTGTTCAGGCTGCGCTTAACACGACGAATCCACCAGAGCGATACCCTTCTTGTTGCTCCAAAGATGCTCCGATATTTCGAACCGTCGAGGATGTCGCGAGTGGATTGGACTTAGTTTGGAATTGGGGGAGCCAGGTGTCGTTCCGCGTGTTCCAAGCACTCAATAAACGCGGGCCCGTGGAAGCGTTTGAAAATGCAGCAGAAGATTGGGTCCACGGCTAGATTCGAACCAGCATCCCTTCGGTTAACAGCCTTAAAGCAAAAATCCATAAGTTGCTGGCCGGTCGTCGCTTAGGGTGATTAGGGCGCCAATCTTCTCCCTTCAAATGTTCCAGAGTGGTTCCAAACTGCATCGCGATCACAGGTACTCAAGACGGCTCGCTACGATTGCCGGCAGCGGCGACCACTTCCTTCTGGTCCAAAGTCCCCGAGGGCTTCGTGACCTCTCCGCTCAATGAATTCAAGGAAAGTCAGAGAAGAACGATGCCACGTCGAATGCCGAGAGAGACAGCTTCAGTGCGGCTTCCCGCACCGAGCTTGCCAAGAATTGATGCCACGTGAAATTTGACGGTGTGCTCCGAAATCGAAAGCCGCGCGGCGATTTCTTTATTGGCCAAGCCATTAGCCAGCATTTGAAGCACTTCACTCTCGCGAGGCGTAAGCTCCTCGGCGAGATCTGCAAGTGAACGTGATGATGGATCCGCCGCCGGAAACATGGCGTCAACTTCCGTAGGATGCATAACTATGAGTCCCGCGGCCGCGGCTTCGAGTGCGGCGATGATTTGTTCTGGTGATATATCACTGGGCAGTACAGCGCGGACGCCCGCTCTCAGCGCTTCAGAGATCCATCTGGCCTCAGAATGGTCTGAAAGAACAACGAAGGTAGCTTCAGAAGCAAGTCGGGACGCAGCGAGAGAATCTATCACCGATTCGGACTTCTCGCCCGATGCCTCAACGAGCACGATATCGGCTTCCACGTCTAACCATCCATCCGCGAGGGCCTCGAAATTGGCAACGCTGCCGACTACTTCCACATTTCTTGTTTTAATGACACTTTGCAGTCCCGTTCGAGTGAGCGGTGAAGGAGCGACGATGAACACGCGGATCACGCTGCCACGGAATCCCTCGACGATCGCTGGACACCCAGTTGAACAGTCACGCGACGGACGAGCGAGTAATCTCCGCGCAGAAATTCGAGCCGCAAGAGGCGGCGGTTGCTTCCTTGGAGAATTTTTGCGAGGTCAGCGAGCGATGCGAATGTTTCGTCTTCGGTACCCAGCAAAACATCGCCTGGTAAGAGGGAGGCAGAGGAAGCCGGACTATCCGGCTCTACTTCGCAGAGCAGTAAGCCAAACGCTTGCACGCTCCTCCCAGCGGCATTTGGTCGAGGAATTGGGACTGGATGAACCGTCACACCAAGCCAGGCGTCGGATGGACCGGTGGAAAGAAAATCTCGAACCACGTTACTCGGAATAGCGAGCGCGAGACGTCCCGCGATCATGGTGTTGATGCCGATCAAGCGGCCACGAGCGTCGGCAAGTGGGCCCCCGGAATTGCCAGGTGCCAGGCGGACATCGGCCTGCACCCATGGTTGTGAGCCGAGCCCACGGAGCGGACTAACTCTATGAATGACACCAGTCGTGAGGGCACCGACGAAACCTAACGGATTGCCAATAGCGATCGCGAGTTCGCCGGGGCGAACCTGCGACGAGTCGGCGACCGAAACCGATGGAAGGTTCATCGCGCCGATGCGAAGCAGAGCAAGGTCCCGTCGAGAATCGCGCGACGCGATCGTAGCGTCAAACTCCCGCCCGTCCCAGAGTTGAACTTTAACCCGCATGCCTCGGGCTACGTGAGCATTGGTGATGATGCTGCCGTCGCTCGACCAGATCACACCAGAGCCGCTGCCGCGGCCCCCTGACTGAATGACCACGGTAGAGCGGCGGAGTTTCTCTGCGATTTCGCCTAATCCGGTCACCACGTTTTATTCTCCCCCATGTGGGCGTTCCACTACCACGATGGTCCCTTCCTGAACGGTTCCCCCTCGAACGAATTTCAGAGGGAGCGTTTTGCCGATTGCGTCCCCGATCAGAAGAGACTGTACGTCCTCGAGTCGAGTTATAGGTTGGCCGCCGAGCGACACCAGAATGTCTCCGATGACAATTCCAGCCTTGTCTGCGGGGCCGTCAGGATGCACCTCCAGAACAATCGCCGCGGTCTTCTCATTCCGCTGCAACATCTCACGGAGGATATTCGGCAAGCGCACCGGCTGCAAACCGACTCCGAGATATCCGCGAGGAATTCGGCCTTGTTTCAGAAGCGCGTCGGCGATTTTGTTTATGGCCGAAGCTGGAACTGCGATCGCGCCGAAACGCGCGAAGCGCGGAGTCGCCAGACCAACTACGTTACCACTCGCCTCGATTACCGCGCCGCCGATTGATATGGGTTGCAGGCCAATCTCGAGTCGGATATACGGAGTGAGCGACGCTCCCGTCCAAGTGCGCCGGTCCGATGCTACGAGACTGACAACTCCGAGCGCAGCAACAGGTCCGCTCGCACGAGTACGGCCCACTACGAGCGTAAGGCTGCCTGGCTTCAACGCGGCCACATCGCCGAAAAGTGGCACCGCAGTATCGGCCTCAGCGCATTTCAGGACTGCGATATCTGTTGAGGGGTCGCGGCCCACCAGGGTCGCTGGAGCAACACGGCCATTCGGCAGCGTCAGCTGGATTTCTTCATCGCGGCGTAGGGTGTGCTCGGAAGTGACGATCACTCCGGGACGCCACACGATTCCGCTAGAAGAGCCGCGTGTTTCTGTATGGACTGCCACGACGCTAGCGGCAGCGCGTTCCGTCGCTAGCGCCAAAGCGTTTGAAAACTCGATAAGTTCTTTAGGCATCTTCAATCCTCCAGGGACAAGATCTCACAGAGGCGTTGGCGTCTACATCCGCCAATCGGCTAGGTCGGAACCTGTAAGATCGAGCAGGTCTGTGTACCGGCGTATGCAGTTCTTGGGCGAAGGGCGCTTCATAACAACTGTTTTTCATGGGAAGCAAACGTTCGCCTGTGGAATCGCCAGCGGATAAGCATTCGGCGAAACTCACGTAAGGCTTCCAAGCTGCGGGACTCGACCGCCTGCTCCCACGACCCTTTCCCTCTGGTCCAAAGGCTCCGAGAGCCTTTGTGACCATTGCCGCGAGCCGTTTGGTGAGCGACCGGGACAATCATTTCGCACCAGGAACTCGGTGAGGGTGAGACTGTAAGCCGGATTCGCCTGTCAGCGTGCAGACCTGTAAGAAGTTGCTGTATTCAGGGCTTTCCGCTTCCATCAAGAGCGTCACCAATGTCACCCGTGTCGAATTCCACTGTACACTTTTTGCACACTCTGTCGATTCGGCGGGCTCTTCACAGGACAAAACGCGGTACGAAGCCACGCAACGCGCGCCATCGAGGCAATAGCACGTCGCGTAATCGGAAACTGAGGTCAGTTGCCGGCAGCGTTAATCAGGACTTGAGCAGCGATTTGTTGATTATCGAACTACAAATCGGTCATCAACCGTCTCATTGCGCCGAGCCCCTTTTTCCCAAGCGACAACGGCCTCAAGCGAACAAGATTGTTGAATGCGAATCACGGTTCCGGCGGTGGCTAAAACAGTGAACATTTCCTTGCAGTCCTTTGCAGTGCTCGGAAGAACGACGGCGGCGCGGTCTTCCGTGGTTGCGGGTTTCGAGGCAGGTTTATCCTGAACTTTTCCCTCGTCGATTATTTTCACCGCTTCCTTTAGCCGGTCGTCGTATTCCTTCTTCGCGCCTTCGCGAGAACCTAGATGCACCATGTAGACGTAGACCTTTATTTGATTCGCAGTTTCGTATGTCAGGCCGCCAAACGTGAATCCATTCTTAGTAATTCCATTGGACATCGTGAGGAGTCTGAATTTCATCTCCACTTGCGCGTCGTTTCTGGACCGCTTTGCTGAGTCGCGGGCCGCTGAGCATCGGCCTGTTGTCCCGCCTGAGTCGGCGACTGTGAACCGTAAGCAGCGATTGCGGCGAGGCAAATCGCAACAATCTTTGATAGCACTGTCTTCATTTCAGGCCACCTTCACTTCGACGCGGTATTGTGCCGTGAGCCTCATCTTGGTCAAGGAATATCTTAGCGCTGACTGCGCGAGAGGGATACACGTCCAACTCCCGGTTGGTCACGTCACCGGACATTTGGCGATGGACTCGCGACTTGCGTGGAACCACAGATTGACACGGAGGCGCAGTCAACTTAGCCTTGCCGCTCCGGTAGATGACAACGCCCATTTCAAGTCCAAACAATAGTTCTTCGACGAAGCGCCCTGTCGGAATTGTCGTTGCTGAATCGTACTTTGTAACCTTCTTCGCCATCAGCGCGTTCAGATTGCTTGCCGATTTAGATTTCTATACTCGGACAGCGTCGAGGCTGAACCTGCACTTTTTTCACTACTTCGCAGGTCCGGCGAAGATTTCGGAACTAGCCATCGGCGTGCTGTGTGTTCTCGCTGTCGTTGGGCTTCAGCGAATGCGGCGCTGGGGGCGATGGCTCGCCATCCTGTTAGCGGGCGCTAGCGTCGGCTACGCGATTTGGTTTTACTCGGCAGTCTTGATTTTTCGGATGTGGACGTTAGTTCCACACAAACTGTGGCCGTATGTAAAGCACATGATAGAACTCGGATTCGGGATTTACATTGTTTGGTATCTCTTACTACCCGAAACGCGACACGCATTCAGACCGCTCCAACCAGCTTCGCCTAGCGACGCTGACAGGGGTTCACTCCACTACTTTTGAGAAGAGCGAACGACTGTCTGATTCCTGTCGCGGTTCGACCCGCTGGGCCGCGTCGGTTAGTCGTGAACCAGACGCGGACGCCGCGCCAATTCTTGGGATGACAAATGGTTTACGAGTTTCGGGATGTTCAATCCATATCTGCGTCGGAGAACAATGAGAAATCGTCCTTGATTGTGTGGCGGTTGCTGCCTTGGTCGTTTTTCTCATAGAAATAATCAAAAACTCACTTTCAATGGTACTATGACGCTTTACATGAGAAGTTGACTCCCACTCGATTCTCATTTAGAATCACAAAGACACCCTATTAGTGTGTCTTTTAGCGTATATGTGAGAATGCCATGCAATACGACATGCCCTTCACTCAATTCGCGCAATCGGCACCGCTGTTCACGCTGAGTGACCTCCGCGAGCGCTATGGGAAGAAGACCCACAGCCGTTCTATCCTTAATATGTTGCATCGCCTCAAGCATCAGGGTCGCGTTCGCCAACTTACCAAGGGCGTCTACAGAGGAGCCCTGGCAGCGGTTCCACTCAACCGCTATCGCGTTCCCGCCGCCCTTCGTAACGACGCGACAGTGGCACTTCACTCCGCCCTTGAATGGCACGGCGTTGCCAACCAAGTCTTTCAGACTGTCTACTACTTCTCCGCGCGCGCGCGCAAGGACGTCGTTTTCGAGAACGTGACCTACCGCCGGGCCGCACCGCCCGTCGCTCTCGCACGCGCGCGCAAGGAGCGCTTCCAAACAGGGGAAACTTCCGAGGGCTTTCTCGTCACCAGCCGCGAACGATCCTTCGTAGATTGTTTGCTGTTCCTCGATTACAGCGGAGGGCTCGAAGAACTCGATAAATCACTCGCCATGTTTCCGTCTTTTGATTTTGACGCGGCACTGGAATACCTGAAGTTGCTCCGCAAACCGTGGCTATACTCTCGACTGGGATTTCTCTTGGATCGACACGCGGACAAGATGTTCTTTCGTGATGCCGTGCGAGACCAGTTTCTCCGTCACCTGCCATCCGGCGTCGCCTACCTCGGAAACAAGCGTCCCGGAAATCGCTGGGTGCCAACTTGGAAGGTTATGGTGCCGGAAACACTCGCACCATTCGCCGAAAGTCGCATACAAACATGAAATTCGTCGCCGCACATCTACGAGCTATGGCCGATACAACTGGCTTCCAAACCGACAACCTCGAAAAGATTCTTCGTCTTCGTGAACTCCTCACTGAGTTTCACAAGCATTCCTTCCTTCGCGACCGACTCGTCCTCAAGGGCGGCACCGCGATAAATCTGTTCTACCTTGATCTGGTTCGACTCTCCGTCGACATCGATCTCAACTACATCGCGCAAGTCGAGCGCGAAAAGATGCTTGCCGAACGTCCCGATGTCGTTCGCGCCGTGGACCAGATCGCTACCGGTCTTGGATACCGAATCCAAAACGGTATCGATGATCATGCTTTGCGGGAATGGTATCTCGGTTACGCCAACCATACCGGTGCCCAGGATCGCATACAGGTTGAAATCAATTTTCTGATGCGCACCTGTGCCCTGCCCCCTCGAACGCTGCCCGCTGTGGGCGTAGGTGATCCCCAGCCCTCCGAGTTTCTTGTTTTGGCCACTGAGGAATTGTTCGCGGGAAAACTGAAAGCCATGATCGACCGCCGACATCCACGCGACTTGTACGACCTTTTTCGCTTTGCGAAATCTGGTCTTCCCCATGACTCTGACATTCTGCGAAAGCTCGCAGTCCTATTCAGCAGCACCATGGATCGGGATTTTCGTACCTACAAGATCGATCGCGTATCGGAGGTCGATGCCAAACAGGTCGAGAGTCTGCTCTACCCACTGCTCAAAGCGAACGACCGGCCAACGGCAGCCGAAATGCTGGCCGCGACGAAACCACTTCTCGAGAGTGTGCTTGACCACAGCCGCGAAGCCGCTTATCTCGCTGCGATCGCTGAGGGCAAATATCAGCCAGAACTGTTATTCCCTGACCAGCCCGAAATCGTGGAGAGGATTCGCGAGCATCCGGCGCTCATGTGGAAAGCGGACAACGTCGCCCACCACCTGACCAAATTAAAAAACGCTTGATCAGAAGCGGATGCAACCCGAGCGTTAAACGACGAGCCAACCAGAGCGAAAGTTCATCAATGGCCCGAGCGGTGCACTCAAACACAGATACAAGAAACGCAGTTTCGACTCGAGGAGTACAAACGAACGACTGGTCTTCCACCGCAAGAATGAAAGGGCGCAAACACCGTTGCTAGCTCTGGTTCGACTGATTTGTTTCGACACCTGCCCTTCCTGCGGTAACGCTGCGCCTAACCGTCCGCTTCTTCTGTCAAGGCTCTCCGCTTCGCTCCGATCAACGTAAACACCGCGGCCTTGACAGCGCTGACGGTTAGGCGCCAACCGCCGCTAGGAAGGGCATTCGTTTTGTGCGCAGCAAACTACCCCTGCGCCAACGCGGACCACCGACCGTTTCCCTCCGGGGAGACTGTAGATCGTCCGGACCCTGGATGACGTCTATCTCTGAACTTCTAACTTAACCGTCTGATGCGAGTCTTCTTCACCAAGGGTGACTTCTTTTGACGTTCCGCGAACTTTTCCGCCCTCTTCCGGTCAAGATAAACACGCGCAAACTTCTCGCCGTCGGAATAGGTCAGCGTCACCAGCCAGTGATGATGTTTGCGGCGGCGATCCTTCCTGTAATTTGTGACTCTGCGTTTGGACACCAGGGCGCTCCGGCTGAAGAGGTTATCGCAGTAATCGTTCCGAGAGTAAGCAGGAGTTTCTTGGTGCTTACGCCGGCGGCTCAGCGAGTCGCATCGTTACTCCCGTAACTCTTCCGACGATTTCCGCCTCTCGCGGGTATGGGAACCTGCGAATTTCACATCTCGAGTTGGGGCACGGAACCGCAAGCAGATGGCCCTCTCGGATTTCACACCAGCTGCAGATATATTCGTCGCGCAGCTCGATGAAAAAAATTGGTCTATCGTGTTCGTTTTCCCAGTGGACGGGAAGAACCTTTCTCTGATTTCCGTCAATCTGCACGATCGAACCAGGCCGGATGAGCGGGTACATCGTATGACTGGCGACGCATCGAGCCGAAGTTGCGCACGTCAATCGTCGAAGGTATCTCTGTTTTTCTCTCCCTGTTCGACGACAGTCCCAAAGTAAAACGCGTCTTCTGCCCGAAAAAGGATTGCTACGATCCCGAAAAGAATGTCGGAAACAGGTACGGAAAGCCGCTCCCTTCGTTTTCGTGGCTGATGGAAACCGGAAAGGTCTGTGCGCTCAATTTCCCCATCGGAATGAATCCGGGCCTCGCGAAAGCCATCGGCGTAATGATGAAGCTCGACTTCGAACGCGCCGTCCTCAATCGCGTGCCTGAGATTGAAGCAAATCCCGGGAAGCACTTCCGTCAGGTCCTGTTTCTGTGCGACGAATACCAGCACTTCGCGACCGTAGGCGAGAGCGACCCGACAGGCGATGAAAAGTTCTTCAGCCTGTCCCGGCAGCCGAAGTGTATTCCGATCGTTGCGACACAAAGCAGCAGCTCACTCAGGTCCGCCCTTCCGGGAGACAGCTGGCGCACGCTGCTCCAATCCTTTCGGACGAAAATCTTTCTCACTCTTTCCGACGATTTTTCGGCCAAGACTGCGAGCGAGTTGTGTGGGCGCGAAGACCGGCTCAAAGTCAGCTACAACCTGTCAGAAAGCGGCCATGATGCCCGCGTCAGTCTGCTCACCGGAAATACGCTGTCCCACCGGGCAAACATCACAGCCTCGAAGAGCTACAACACACAGTCGGACTTCCGGTTTGACATGAAGACCTTCACCGAGCTGCGCAACGCGCAGTCCGTGGTCATCGCCTACGACGGTTTGAATCCAATCCCGCCGTCATTTTGCTATCTCAAGCCCTATTACAACGACCCGAATAAGTCGTATTTCCAGCAGCTGGAGGAAGGAGCGCTCTGATGAACGGATTTGAAACGATTCTTCCATTTCTCAAACCGATCGAACATCTCATCCTCGATGACACTATAAGCGAGGTCATGGTTAACGGTCCCGACCGCGTTTTTTTTGAGCGCAAAGGATTCATAGAACGCGCCTCGGGCATCAGTCTCGGCGAACGGTCGTTAACCGTCGCGGTGAAAAATATCGCACGCCGTTTGGGAGATGATATTTCAGAAGCAAAGCCAATTCTCGATTCGCGACTGCCGGACGGCAGTCGCGTCGCCGTCGTGATTCCCCCGTGCAGCCTCGGCGGCGTCACACTCACCATTCGCAAGTTCAATGCTCGTCGCTTCGAGCTGGAAGATCTAATCGGTGCCCAGACGCTCGACCGCCATCTTGCGAATGTGCTCGAAGACTATGTGCTCGGGCGCCGCAACATCTTACTGAGCGGCGGTACAGGAACCGGTAAGACGACATTATTAACAGCGCTCGGCAAATTCATTCCTCCAGACGAGCGAATTCTGCTGATCGAAGACACTGCGGAGATCCAGTTGCATCACGAAAACCTGGTTCGTTTCGAGGCACGGCGCGAGCAGAACGGCAGTCCTGCGGTTTCGATCCGAGACCTGCTCAAGGCTGCATTGCGCCACCGTCCGGATCGCATTTTGTTGGGCGAAATTCGGGGCAGTGAGGCATTTGACCTTCTGCAGCTGCTGAACACCGGACATTCCGGAACCCTTTCCACCATCCATGCGAGTTCAGCGAAGCAGGGCCTTACGCGCTTCACCAGTTGCGTTCTGCAGAGCGGCATTGAATTGCCGTACCGCGCCGTAAAGAAGAATGTCGGAGATTCTCTGAACGTAGTGGTTCAAATTGAACGGCGTCCCGGACGCCGGTTCATTTCCGAAGTTCTCGAAATTAAGAGCTACGACCCTGACGCCGATCTCTTCGACTTCGCCACGGTCTACGTCGCGCCGAGAGACAACCTATGACGATCTCGCAGCCATTCTTTCCGCGGACTCTTTCCGCGTCGGAATACGTCCTGGCGCTCCACGCGCCGGAGCATCGCGTCGCTGTGGTTGTAAGAAATCGTGTCCGTGCACAAACGATGCAGCGCATTCTCACGGCCGAAACGATCGCAGAGCCGTTGTTTATGTACTGGCTTAACGAACAAAACGAGGCCGGCGCCGACGTTTTCCTGGGGATGAAGCCGATCAAAAATCACTGTCATTCTAGAACGAAGGAGAACACCCGAGAAGTCCATCACGTGTATCTCGATCTGGATGAAGACGCGACCGAATCGCTGCGAGCGATACGAACATCCGGAGACATTCCTACACCCAGTTTCGTACTGGATACTTCGCCAGAAAAACATCAGGTGATCTGGCGAGTCCGCGACCTCGACCAGGATCAGGCCGAATCACTTCTGCGATCCTTGGCCACCGAGTTCCGAGCTGACACTGCGGCAACGGATATATCGCGTGTGTTGCGCATTCCCGGATTCGCAAACCGCAAATATAACGAGCAATTTCTGGTGCGGGCGGTTCAGGAGTCGGACCTGATTTACCACCTTCGCGACTTCGGAGTGCACGAAGACTCGCCTGACGCCCCGCGGCATCTCGCGGACGGCCACGCAGCGACACGAAGAATGCCAGTCGGACACCGCAGCCAATCCGAAGCAGATTGGGCTTATGCCAAACGCTCCTTGGCACGCGGTGACTCACCTGAGGAGATCGTTCGCCGCATAGCGGATTACCGCGCCGACGACAAAGCGGATCCGAACTACTACGCCCGTCTGACCGTCCGTAAGGCACAGTCCCAAAGTACCGTCCGGAATCCCGCGCCGTCTCCCGCCCAGCAAAAATCAGAACGTCTGCCGGATGACGACGTCCGCTCGAATTCAATGTCCTCCAGGGAGGTCTGATGCTCGCTTCAAACCAGATCGTCACACCGTCTTTCGACAAACAGCCAGGGAGAGCACAGCTTGCCTCATCCCAGGAACGAAACGAGCTGCTTACAGTCAAAGAAGTCGCCGAACTTCTTCGCGTGCCCGTTTCGTGGGTCTATGACCGAACGCGCAAACGATCGCTTGATCGGCTCCCGGGAATTCGCTTGGGAAAATACTGGCGATTCCGCCAAGGCGAAGTCTTGGCGTGGGTCGAGTCGCAGCGTGAACGCTCGAATGCAACTTGACGCCCGGAGTACACTCGTAAGCGACATCTGGAAAGGCAGACGAACCAACCACTCGAAAGAGAGGACAAAAATGGTTCGCTGTCGGTACCAAGATGGATATCTGTTTACACGAGGCAAGAAACGGAAGATGTGGGTGGCACGCTGGAGGGAAGACGTGATTCAACCCGATGGTACGGTTGAGAGGATTTTGCGATCCGAAGTCCTCGGGTTGGTCAGCGGTATTCCAAGCCGGCGCGATGCCCGCATCCTTTTACAAAGCCGCCTCGCTACGCTCAATTCAGGACAACGCCGGGCTCAGGCCACAATGTCTTTTGGAGCCTTTGTGACTGAGCACTTCGAGCCCGTTGCTTTGCCAACACTCAAACCCGCTACGCAGGAGATCTATTCGTTTCTTCTGCGCAAGCATTTACTCCCGCGCTTTCGTGATTGTCGCCTGTGCGATATCACCCGCGGGGAGGTTCAACCGTTCCTGATCGGAAAACTGAAAAACGGCTACGCATGGGAGACGACACACCATCTCCGCAGTCTCTTAAGCAAGGTCATAGGGACTGCGGTCGACTGGAACTTTCTGTCCGATAACCGAGTGCGTGGTACGAAAATGCCGGAACGCTCGCTCAAGCGTCCGCACCGATTCCTTTCACTGGATGAAGTGCGGCGACTGCTCGCTGCTTCAGAAGAACCTGTACGCACGATCGTGCTGGTCGCGGTTATGACCGGATTGCGTATTGGAGAGATTCTGGCGCTGCGGTGGGGACGAATCAACCTTGGAGCGGGAACATTGCGAGTTGAGGAGACCTGTTACAAAGGAACTTTCGGTACTCCGAAGACTCGCGCCAGCCGCAGGGAAGTTCCGCTGACACCGGCGGTCGTTCAGGCATTACAGGAACTCCGCGCGAGCTGCAAAGATATCGCAGACGGTGCATTGGTTTTTTCAACGCGGCAAGGTACGCCACTTGACGCTAAGAATCTGCGAAGACGCCAACTCCATCCAGCCTCTCAACAA
Source organism: uncultured Acidobacteriota bacterium (assembly GCA_963747605.1). Classification (GTDB taxonomy): domain Bacteria; phylum Acidobacteriota; class Terriglobia; order Acidiferrales; family UBA7541; genus Palsa-295. Next base: position 158,928 of record CAVVGA010000003.1, read on the forward strand.
GCGGGGCTCGGATTGCTTGATTGGCACTCTCTGCGGCACACACATGGGACGTTGCTTCACGAGCAAGGAACTCCTTTGCGAGTGGCGCAAGCGCAGCTCGGCCATTCGCATATGACGACCACGCTCCAGATTTACACCCATGCGAGCGGAAGTGCTCAGAGGCAGGCCGTGGACCAGTTGGAATCCTTATTGTTCCCAAATGTTCCCAAATCTGGCGAAGTCGGCCAACGGCCAAATTAGTAAGTGACTGAAAAGCAGGAAGATGTTGGTGGACGTGACCGGGATCGAACCGGTGACCCCCTGCTTGCAAAGCTAGGGTAATTTCAATCTAAGTCGTCGCTTTGGTTGCGCTTATCACCTTCGGGCATAGTTAGATTGCTCCAACGTTGCTCCGAACCATAACGAGCAGTTCACCTAAGCTTCGCGCTGCTCTTACTCTTTAGACTCAAATTGCAAACGGCAGGCGTTCCGCGCTTACTTGGCGAGAGCTCCTGCTTTGCAAGCGCGTTCCGTCACTCCCGTCTCTTGGCCGGAGAGACCCCGGAATGGAGAGATGAAGTAGCTGAACCAAGCCATAAAGGAGAAGAGCATGAGCGATGTCGTGTACATCTCCAAGTCGCGTATTGAACGGAAGGAGGGGCCCATCCGCATTGCGCATTTGCCGGGTGAGTCTCAGCCAGTGATTTTCAGTGTCCACGGAGCCATCGCCGAACACTACAAAGTGAACCCTGCGACGCTGAAGGATTCGCACTCGTCAACGATCGATTCAGCCTGCGAAAGGTAGTGCAAAGCCCAGCCTGCTGGAGCAGTTCCAGCTCTCGTGTTAACTGCGGTCTTTTCGCAGCTTCGCCATGACACAGTCGATGATTGGGTCGGAGACACTATGAGGTAATTCGAACGAACCACTTTCAGTTACGATTTTGACGGTCTTGAGGCTGGTATCGTAGAGTACTCGGCAAGCGCGGCACTGGGACAAGTGCAGATTGAGTTCCTTGCGGATCTCCGGTGACACCTGGTTCTCCATGTAGTCGGCGAACTCCGCGAAGAATTCCTCACACGTGATCATTTTACTGCTCCCTTGGTACTGGCTGTGAAGTGAGGTGAAAGCCACTCTCGCAGCATGAGCCGTCCCCTGAGCAGACGCGTCTTCACAGCAGGCACGCCTAGGCCCAGCTCCCGGGCAACTTCGTCCGTTGAAAGCTGCTCGATATCGCGGAGGACGACTACCACGCGGTACTTGGCGGGGAGCCCCAAGATCCCCGCCTCAACGAGTTGCTGGATTTCTGATTTAGAATGCAACTGTTCGGGGTTGTCCGCCCAAGACCGCACTTGACGAGGGCGAAAGTCGCCCTCTTCCCCGCGCTCAGGCTCATCCAGGCTCTCAACGTCTTTTCTGGCCCGTAACCGCTGCAGCGCTGCATTCCTGGCAATACTGACCAGCCAAGTGGAAAACTTCGACCGCCCCTGAAATCCGCCGATGTGCTTGAACGCGTTCAAAAGGGTATCTTGCAGGGCGTCCTGCGCATCGGGAGGCTTTCCCAAAATCGCCATCAGAGTGCGATAAATCAACTGGGTATGACGGCGAACCAACTCTTCAAAGGCCTCCAGCTTCCCATCCTGCGCCTGGGCGACTAGTTCAGCGTCTAGGTCCTGGATTACGTCGCTGCGATACACTCCGCACTCGCGACCAATAGGAGTGGCGACTGCGTCCGCAAGATGCACTTTATTTTCTTCAAAGACGGGAGGGGGCGCAAAATCCGGTTCGATTCCGAGCCCCATTTGCAGTGTGTTAGCGAAATTATTGAGAGCGGTTACCACCACGCATTCCAAAATCTGTTCTTCAGTGAAACCAAGCGCTTGGAGCTTGACAACGTCCCGACCAGAAAACTCCGGACCGCGCGTTCCCAATTTGACAGCGAAGTCCAGCAGCGCCTTGTCGGCAACCGACAGGTTCGCTTCATGATAGTCCACCGCGATCTGGTCGCCCTCCTCCGAGGGCATACCCAAGCCGCGTAACAGGTTGCAATGCATGGCAACACAATAGGAGTTGAGATTCGCTGCCGACACCGCGAGCAAAATGGATTCCTTTTGCATCCGGGTCAAAGCTTCCTCGGGAAGCAGGATCCTGCCCACTGCTTCTAGCTCCGCTTCGAGCAAGTCGGGTCGTAAACTCTGAGCGCGGAAAAAGTTCGGTATGAATCCATGACTCTTCTGAACGATGGCAAAAGGTGAAAATGTCTTGGGGCTCAGGTAGGGAGCGCGCACATAGGGTCCGTTTCGTTGTCCCGCCTCATGAGAGCCGGACAACAATCCGTGGGACGCAGGGCCATGTTGCTGAACGATTCTCGTCGACGGCAGCTTTCGCGCTCCGAAATCCGGCTCCGGGCCCAACCCCAGCGACAGCGTGCAGCGGTAAACGGCTAAGGCCGTCACGACGACGGCTTCGAATATTGATTCGTCTCCGAATCCGCACGCCCGCAACGCATCAATGTCTTCCGAACACACGGAGGGGGCATGGCGGCTTAGTTTGAGACAAAATTGCAGGCAGGCTAACTCAGATCCCGAGAGATCCACGTTCCGGTAGTCGGCCAAGAGACCATCGATTTGAACTTCCAGAAGGCCAAGCGAAGACAAGATCTTGCTATCCAAGGCTACGCAATACGTGTCTTGTTGCTCCGCTGCAACAATTAGGAGGATTCGTTCCTTCTGGACTCGGGGAATCGCTCCTTCCCGCAAGCGCACGGCACTTTCGAGGATCGCCTGGGCCTCGATAAGCCGAGGCAACAACGTTTGTGCTTGAACGAGATTCGGGACGAACCCCAGCTCCGCTTGAAACGCAACAAAGGGCGCGAATTTGTCTTTGAGTCGAACTTCGCTGAGAAAGCTCATTCGCCTACCGTCAGATGGCGCTGATCCACGATCACCAAGTTTACGTCTCTGGTTTGCCTGCGCGCAACCTTAGGCCGCCTCCCCGCCGGCCAAGTAGATTTTTCGCATCTTTTTCGTTTCCGCACCGTCTCATCTCGCGAAGTCCGGATCGAAAGCGGCCGGCATCTGAAGAGTTCAGCCGGTAGGAGTGGTGGTCAGCTCATCTGAAATCTGAAAGGGACTAACTATTTCAATCACATCACACGTACGGATGTTGACTTTCACATCCTGCGCGCAATCATTCGATAAAAAGTGCGAGGCCGAAATGCCGCACGGGTGGCGACTAGTCTCGGAATCGAGTCTGTTCCGAGGCTAGCTGCCGCCGGTTTGATCTGACGACTCCTAGGCCCTCGAGAGATGGAATACGGCTTCCAATTCAGAGTGGAGTTGACATGGACAATTTATATGCGATCAATGTCGCCAAGACCGAATTTCGGGAGGGTTTCAATCTTGGCGACGCGGCCCGGATCCTGGCGACTGTGGACCCGAACCTGGTTAACTTCTCGAGCGAGCAGCCGAGCGGATTTGGCAAAAGCGGATTGGATGATCTCGCAGTTCGCTTGCAGAATCTTTTCGAACAATTTGCTGTGAAGCTGGCGGTGATTGTGGTCGAGATCCGCATTCACGGAGATGTCGCCCATGACTACGGATGGCATGACTTGACGCTGACGCCCAAGAACGGGGGCGCGCCCATTCATCGCCGGGACCGCTACGTGGATATCTGGCGGAAGAATCCAGAGGGGAACTGGAAATTATGGATGTACATGGATAACCAGGATGTCCGTGATCCGTTCCAGCCCGACCGGGTTTCGTCGAATCAGCTTACGGCGATAGGCGCTCGTGAATCTTCTTGTACAAGCGTTCACTGAAGCCATCCGGCATTCGAAAGATCCTCCCATCTCCGACCAGTTGTACGATGTTCCGCGTCCCATCAAGCACCGCGGTACAGTGATCGCAGACCTCGAAGTGAGTGCGCATCCTTTCGCGTAGTTCGACCGAAATTTCCCCGTCAAGATAATTGGAAATTTCCCGCCAGACTTCGACGCAACTGATTTCAATGGTGCTCATAGCAACCTTCCCTTTTTACCAGGCCCTGACTTTCCGGTAATTCCGCCCCGAGCTCCAGCTACCATCGATGCCAGGCGCCAGAAAGTCTCTCAATTGCAACCTCGCGCGATGAAGCCGCGTTTTCACGCTTCCTTCAGGAATTCCAAGAACTGCCGCCGTGTCCTTGAGACTCAAACTGTGGACATCTCTCAAGATTACGATCTCCCGATACATCGGGCTGAGAGAATTGATTCCATTCTGCAAGGCCTCGCGAAGCTCTTCTCTTTCGAGCAGATCGGAAGGAATAGGGCGCCAATCCGCAAAGTCCCTCGGCCAATATTCGCCTTCTTGGTCTTGCTGCTCGCGGTCAATCGACTCGTAAAGATGCTGACGCTCCTTGCGCAACTTCATTCTGGCCTCGTTATAGGTGATTTGCACCAGCCAAGTACTGAACTTAGATTCTCCGCGGAAGCTTGAGAGTTTCGAGAATGCCTTCAGCACCGCCTCCTGGGCGACTTCCTCAGCGTCGGCTGGGTTTCGCAATATCGAAATCGCAGTCGCATAGACCAAGCGCTCATAGGGGCGAAGCAATTCTTCAAACGCCTGCGGTTCTCCTCCGCAAACACGCCTGATTAGCTCTGCCTCGGTGGATTCCAATTGCGGCTGCGCCATGTTCATCCCGACAACAAGAAGAAAATGATGTTCCCGGCTGTGTGATGCCGAGACCCGGAGAAGGTTACAAAGTGTGCGGCGGTCGCCCGGCCGAGTTCTCACCCAGTGCGTCAAGCAGCCATCCCGCGCCAGACACTTGCTGACCCATGTAACATTTTCGGTTGCGTCGCATCGCGTTGGTTGTCGGATTCGGACGGAAGTCAAAGGTTTCACAGTTGACTTGCGACAGCGCCATCGTTTTGCTTCGGATCTCCTTCACCAGTTGGTCAAAGACACCTGCGAAGCCGCTTGGCGGGAAGGCTGGCGTTCCAAGGCACTCCTTTCCGAGTTTGAGAACAGGCACCCACCAGTAACTCTCTTCGAGGCGCAATGAGTAAAACGCGCTGGCGCGTGAACCGGATAACAGAGCGATTAACCAATGGATGCTCTTGCCCGGGATCTTGATCGAACTGAGGACGATGTCGACGGTGCGAAGCTCCGGCATTACTGCGACGTCCTTTTGAGAACTCGCGAAAAAGCATTGGCAGTCGTTTCGCTCCAGAATTCGACGATAGGCGCAAGGCTCCTGAAGTTTTTCATCCACCACAAGGACCTTGACCGGATCCAGCGGACCCATCGCATCCTCCGTCATAAGACATTTCGACTCGAGTACATGCCGGGAGGCGGCACGCAGGAAGAAACTCTAGCGACCGAAGATACTCGTCGCGAGAATGACCGTTTGATTAAGGATAATGAGTCCAGCCTGCATCACTTCCGCGCAAGAAACGGATCGAATCCTGGTCACGAATGTGCTTGGAAGGCCGGCCAGCGATTTGGTGGAGGCCGGTACTCTGTACTGTGGTGCTCTCATAAGTTCCTCGGAAAACAATTCATACAGCTCTTGAACCTCGCCGTAACCAGGTCGCCTACCGAGTTAGAAGGCAATCCTTGTTGTCGCCGAAGCCGCTCGTCCTGGGCAGCACCGTGGTTCTTCCGAGCCAATCATCGCCATCCAAACGGGTAATCCAACCTCATCGAGCTCCATCATTGCCGCTCGGACCTGCAGGGTGCTCTTCCGTTAGCTCCCGTTCTGCCTGGAGCCAATCGTCAAGGTCGCAGCCGTGCCGCCCCCCGCGTTCCACATGAATGCAGTAGGCGCGTAGCTGAATCTCGTCTTGCGCCGGCGCGTCGCCTGCGGATGAATTGACAGATCCAGACTGTTTTTCGATTCCCTCCGGAGCAGGTTGATTATTTGCCTTGCTTTTTGCCCGCGTGCTCATAGGTGCCCTCCTCTGGGCTAGATTCCCGAGTTCCATCTCCTCGAATGTGGCCATCCCGCCCCGTATCACTGCGTACGGCAGTCAAGGCTCGCTTTTGAACGGCGTGCTCGGCACTCCGCGTACTCGAAAACCGCCATCTAGCTGCAGGTGTGATGACGAAAGAAGAGCAAGGTTCCATGAAGGTCAGGAATTTCTGGAATCGTTTTGAACCGGCTTGCAAGAATACAGATCGTGCTTTTTCTTTCTCAAGTGCGTCAGAAGCCTCTCAACCATGCGGGCTCGGTACGCGCGGCAGTGGCGCGCACTGGGTCTGTCCCACTATCCGAGGAGAATGGGCAGCAACACACTCATCCCCAGCGCGAAAAACCACAGCGCAGGCGCTGGAGTTCCCACAGGGCGGACGTGGCGAAGTTCGAACGCGGCGGTGCGCGGATCGAGGAGCAGTTCTTCAGTGTAGCGGCGCTCCAGGAGAAGAAATACAAGCGCCGTCGTGGCGCCATAAATCAAGTGCGCCATCAAAGAGGGAAGCAACGCAGAAGCGGCGCTCACCCGCCAGTCAATCTCTCCGCTCAGCAGCAGCGGCAGGAACGTCATCGGCCCGAGATACCACCAGATCACTCCGAACAACCATCCCCACATCACGCCAAGCCCGATGCTCGAGGATTCGCGTCGAAACAATAAACCGAATGTCATGCCGATCAGTGCGCTCACCAAAAGATGAAGAACCAGCCCGCGAAAAATAGACAGTGGTGTGTCTAGGCCGGCGATCTTGGGCAATACACCTGTCGCGATCATTACCGGGCTCGAAACGAGTCCGCCCACCAGACCAGCGAGCGCTCCCCAACTGAGTGAACGCAATACGAGAAGGCCAGGACCTTCGGCTTCCCGATTCAGCGGATCGGATTCGATGAACAGCTTTACCCAGGAGCGGTCGATCGCGGCGTACGCAATGCCCAGAATCAATCCGTAGAGGATATGTCCCACCAGTGAACCGAATAACTCCCCTCCATGATCTGCCGACCAGTCCAAAGGCGTTCGGGAGACGAGCGGGAAAACAGTGAGCGGCCCCAAGAACCACCAGAAAATTCCAAAGCCCAGCCCCCAGCCCATGGACGATCCGTAGCCCCGCACGTCACGCTGGAAGAGCAGGCCAAAGCTGGAACCAATGATCGTGGCCACACCAAACTGGAGGCCCACGGTTGCGATTCGAGAGTGAAGCTCGCCGAGCCCGGCGACCAACGGGAAGAAGTCACCTGCAGACGACCAGCGTCCAAAAATCATCGCGCTGAGCACTCCTGCAAATCCACCGACGGCGATCGCGCGCCATAAGTGGAACGGCGGGTTCTTCAACCTCCCGCGCAGTCCACCACGAACTCCTAGCGTCACACCCACTGGCATTCCTAGGCAGATCAAATATGCAACCAGCTCGGGAAATTGTTCGCGGGCATCCGCGAGCTTGGCCATGGAGCGGCCAGAGCCATCCAATAAGGGCAAGATCCCCGCCGGAAGAACCAACCACAGGAGAAAGGCAACCCCAAGTCCCCAGATCAAGCCCGCACCGGAGCTTGTAGCCCGGTACGCAAAGAAAAGGCCGAACGCCAACCCGCATAGTGCCCCAAACGCAATCCCACGAGCGGGTGATGTAGCAAGCAGCGTGCTTCCGAGTGCGCCACCCGCGCTGCCGACTACGAGACCCAAAAGGGGGCCAACCCAATCGAAGGACGCGGCGCCCTGGTCCCGCTGCGTACCTGCTTTTGAAACCGAAGACATCGGTTTCTCCTCACTGCAAATCGATTGTTTGAACGATATCGCGCGGGAAGAAAAGTTCGATCGTCCAATCAACTAGCACCCGAATCTTTCTTTCCAGACCTGGCAATTTCGAAAGGTATATTCCTCTCCATAGCAGCCATGCGAACAGTCCGGAAAAGCGCACGGACTTGTTCTTCACAAACGGAATTGCCAATTCCGCACAAGCCGTCTGGTGCCCCACAACGCAAAGCGCTCCGAGTGAGTCGAAATGAAAGCTTTCTCGGGGTCCACCCCGCAGTTCCGCGCAAATGTTCTTCGCGAGCACCTCTGCCTCCCGCACGGCGAATTGAGCGGTAGGCGGACAGGGCTTTCCTGATCTCGCATCAGTCACCGCGGCGCAATCACCCAAGGCCCATACCCCTGGACGACTGCGCAGCGCGAGCGTGTTCCCAACAACAAGGGCGCCGCGCTTGTCCTTTTCGACGGGAAGCGATTTCAACAAGGAATTCGGAGCCGTTCCCGCCGTCCACACCAGAGTGTGAGCACGGATTTCACCCTCGCTTAGGGACACGACACCGGGATTCGCATCGGTCAGACGCGTATTCAGGCGAAAAGTAACTCCGCGCGCCTCCATCCTGCCCTGTGCATAACGGGCCAACGACTCGCTAAGTTCCGGCAGGATGCGGCCGCCCGCATGAACCAGCACCACGCTCAAGTCCTCTCGATGCAAGTTCGGATAATCGGCCAGAATTCCGTGCGCAAAGTCGTTCAAGGCCCCCGCAAGTTCAACACCAGCGAAACCTCCGCCCGCGATTACGAAGGTAAGAAGATTGTGTCGGAGAGTGGGATCGGGCTCGCGATCGGCCCGTTCGAACATCTCGATGACGTGATTGCGGATTCGGATGGCGTCCAGGAGACTCTTGAAGTTAAACGCTAGCTTCTCAATGTTCGCCATGCCCAAGTAATTGGAAACCGAACCCAGGGCCAGTACCAACTGGTCGTAAGGGATTTCACGCCGCGAGGTGCTCCCGCTAGGAGTGTGATCGGTGTCCAAAATCACGCGGCGGGCTTCCAGATCAACCGTGGCGACGCGTCCACGGATGAACTCTGTCCGGTGTAGGCTGCTGCGCAACGGTGTGCTGATATGACTCGGTTCCAGGCTGCCACCAGCGACTTCGGCGAGCATGGGTGTAAATAGAAGCGCGTTCGTGTCGCTCACCAAAGCAATCGAAACCGCTGGGTTACGCCGGAGCTGCTGCTCCAGGCATTCTGCCGTCCGCATGCCGGCGAAGCCGCCGCCCAGTATCACGATCTGTTTCTTTTCTCGAGGCGCGGGCGATATGTTCGCAATCTCGGAACCGAGCACTCTCTCGGCAATATCGCTCAATCCCTGGGTCATCAGGCCCAGCACAGCGCCATACAGCACCCACGCAACCAGCGCGGGAAAATGCGAGCGCATCTGTTCGGCGCTCCATTCCGGCATCTGTCCGGATAGTAGCGGAACTGTGATTACACTGAGCAATCCCCACAGCGGTATTCCCAGCGCGGCGCCGGTCAAGAGATAATCTACATAGGCATGACGCGTAGGGCGCAAGCTCGCGGAATAGACCGCGCCCACAGCGATGCCCAAGGCAACACTCAATAGCGGACGGCCGAGGACAGGCGCCAACGCCGAGCTGGCCGTTGCGCCCGCCAGCATCCCAATTAAGCTTCTTCTAAATATTGGGTGCATCTATATTTATATACGCGCGCCTCTGATGCCGCGGTTTTCCGCCAGCGTTCGGTGATTCCTCTGTGCTATTCCCTTGCAAGCGACTCTCCACTTGATCGCGGAAAGCCCATACGGCTGCGCGGTGCTTCTCCGATAATATTCGAAACGATTTCGATCGGTGGCACTCCAAATAGAGGAACCACAACAGACCGCGAGATTCGATCGCCCACCAACAAAGTTCCGTCCCGCCCGCGCCATTACCCTTCATCGTTGCGACAGGCCGCGTGAAAAAGTACGAGCCGTTCAGGTCCCGGACATCGTCGCCGCTCTCACTTTCGGATGACCGACGAATCCCTGCACCATTGCGTCGAGAGACAACTTTCCCGGTCCGAAAATCAGAATCACCATTCCCACGAAAAGAAAGATAAAGGGATCGGCGTTATAGAACTTGCCCGGGTCTGTGAAGAACGAAAAGAACGCTTCCCGGTCAGCCGTGATGTAGGCCATCGTCATGTCGATCACCAGACCCAGCGCAGCGACGCGTGAGAGCAATCCCACAGCAAGCAGGACACCGCCCACGAATTCGAAGGTAGCGACGAATGTGGCCGTCGGCCCGGGCGCAGGCAACCCGAGGCTGGCGAAGAACTCGGTCACGTGCGCGAGATTGTGAAGTTTCCCCCAGCCGTTTTGAGCGATTTGCCAGCCCCAGTAGAGGCGGACGATCGCAAGAAAAGGGGACTGCAGTCCGGAAGCAATCCGAACGAGCAGACCGTACACCTTTTGCGTCGGAGCCGATATGCTATTCATAAATTTTCGCTTTCCTGAATGATTCAGTTTGGGTGTGGAATTTAACAACATACTGCTGTGGCCGGCAGAACCAGCCGAGCGCGGACCAAGTGTGGAACCATTTTTCAACGTGAGCTGCGCGGTCTGCCAACGCGGTCAACGACTCGCGCAGAGCGGAGCCCATAGCAGCGTTCAAGGATTTGCCAGCGTGCAGGGCGGACAGGATTGCGAATTCTTCACGGTCCAGGCGACGGAAATAAACGTCTTCATCCAGGCGATGTACGGCCAGGAAAATAGGGTTGGGCTCGAGCTTCGCCACCGCGGTGACGCGTTTGCGCTTGTGGCGTTCGCTGAAAGTATTGCTCGCGACATCGAGATCGTCGGAATCTTTGCGGACCTCGAGCAGCAAATCATCTACCGGATAGCGCAGAGCGAGAAGCGTGACGTAGGGCTGCAAACGCAGGCGCAGCTTGGCGGGATTCGCGCCCGCGAGATCCTCAGGCTTCAGTGATGGTTCTCGTTTGCCGTCGAACGCTTCAATGTCGGCCCACTCCAGTCGAGCCATATCCAATGCCAGATTCTGTCGTTCACCGCCCCACGTAGGATGTTTTTCCAGCCAGTTCACCAGGCACGAACCGAGATTGCGCAGCGTGAAAGATTGCGACGGGCAATCGATCAGATACGCTTTGGCCATGGCGTCAAAGCGGCGGCCACCGAGCACCGCGCGCACGCCGGGAAAATCCTCGGCGAACGCAGAAAGGACGCGGAACCAGTATTGGCGATTGTAAATCTCCAGGCGCTCGAAGGAAGTGAGGCGGTCATTGGGCTTGATGATTTGATTAGCCACGGCGCGCATCGAGCGGCCATCGGGCGCGACTGCGCGCATGCGTTCAGAGCGCGCCAGCGGGGTCATGACGGCGCGAGCCATGCGGCGTTGCAGGCGGAGGAGTTTCATACGGCGGTAGCGAGCGAGGCGCTCGCGAGGAAGCGATTGGCCTTCAGAGCTTCGTCGTGCACTTCGTCGAAGGAGGGGATGCTGTCGTCCCATTCGAGCAGCGTGGCAGTGTGGCCCACACGTTCAATGGCGCGCGCGTAGAGTTTCCACACGGGATCGATCACCGGATGATCATGGGTATCGAGAATGTACTTGCGATATTTCGAGTGCCCGGCGATGTGGATTTGCGCGACGCGTTCTGCAGGGACGCTATTGACGTAGGTGAACGGGTCGAAACTGTGATTCTGCGACGAAACGTAAATATTGTTTACATCGAGCAGGATGCCGCAGTCGGCGCGTTCGGCAACTTCGTTGAGGAATTCCCATTCGGTCATTTCCGAGACGTGGAATTCAGCGTAGCTGCTGACGTTTTCGACGGCCACGGGAATTTCGATGAAGTCGCGCACTTCGCGGATTTTCTGCGCGGTGATGCGCGCGGCTTCGAAAGTGTAGGGCATGGGAAGTAGGTCGTGCGTGTAGCGACCATCGACGCTGCCCCAGCAGAGGTGGTCGGAAAGCCAGGGAGTCTTGGTGCGCTGGACTAAAGTTTTCAGGCGCTTTAAGTGCTCACGATTGGGGCGTTCGGCCGAGCCGAAGTACATCGAGACGCCGTGCTGCACGACTTTATATTGTTCCAGAATCTGATCGAGGATGCGCAGCGGGCGGCCGCCGTCAATCATGAAATTTTCAGATATGATTTCGAACCAATCCACGACAGGCTTGCGCGTAAGTATGTGGTGGTAGTGCGGGGAGCGCAGACCGATCCCGATTCCGTAATCCGTGTGGCCGTTAAACCGATTGGCGGGCATTCCTAACTCCGTTGGATGAAGCGAAAAGATGATGCGAAAAAGTGTCGAGGGCCGGTAGTGCAGTCCAGCCCTCTCCACCAGACACCGCTGTTTTTGAAGCGACTACTACTTGGGATCGTCGGCTGGAGGTTTCGAGCCGTCGGTTGCGCAGCCGCCCTTGCCCTTGCAAGAGTTCTTGCCTTTGCAGCCGTTGTCGCTCGCCTTACAGCCACCTTTGCCCTTGCAGGAGTTCTGACCCTTGCAAGCGTGCTTTTCCTTCACCTTATTGTCTGACTGGTCCGATTGGGACACGGAATGCATGCCCGAGAGGAGATTGGACGCCTGAATTGTTGAGGTGGTGCCGGCCAGCAAACCTGCAAGAGCTGCGCCAGCAATGAGGGCCTTCTTTGACTTTGTCATTTTGCTAAATTTCCTCCTATTTGAAAGAATGTGATCCGCAACATGCCCTTCGCACGAAAGTGCAAGCGTGAAGGTTTTGCAAGATTCAAATGGCCCTTCTCGTTCCGAGCCCGGAGCTAATTCGTCGCTCAGGTAATCCAGAAGGTACTTGAGATCACGGACCGACTTGCGGCCTCGTGTCGTATGATTCCGTACCCATCGCAAAGTTTCGTCGGACTCGAAATATTTATTCGGCTATCTAGGCCTTACTAAGGATGGTTTGGGGCCAACGAAGCGGAGGTGGGCACTCATACTTCAGGGCAGCGCTTGCGAGATCAGGGCTAGACGGCGATGTTCTACAACAAATCGCGCCGATGTCCCCGGGGGCGCGAATCACTTGCTCCATCGCATGCAGTCAGCATCCCTCAGGAAGTTGACGCCGGCGCGACAAGTTCGAAAGAGGAAGTCAGTTGGATCGCGTTGTGCAACGTGCGATAGAGAGGGCAGCGCATCGCGTAAATGGCATGCACGCGCTCCACCGTTTCTTTTACATCTTCGGGCGCTACCAGTCGCATCGCCACATGAATCCGGCGTATCACCAGTACGCCTTCTTCCGTTTCCACCTCTCCCTTCACGTCTGCCGTCAGTTTTCCATCACTTGCGTCGATGTGGCGCGCTTCCAGCGCACCTCCGAATGTACCCATCATTCAGCCAGCGGTTGCGGAAATGACATAGTCGATCGTCGATGAGTGCGACTCCGTCAGCATCGCAGGATTGATCTTGTAGTGTTCAGCGATGGCTCCGTGGACACTATAAATCACCGGCTCGGACTCGCCCGGCAGATGCGCGATACGCAAAGGTCCCCGCTTCCGCTCAATGCGCGATTTTGACGTGTAAACGACATCACTCATGATCTCCTCCTTGAAATCTTGCATCAGCTACATCCTCTCGTTCCGAAAAACCGCTCCCCGGTGAGGAGCGAGCGGCTGAAACTTTCCGTTCCCTGGCGATCGACCGCCAATAGTAGCGAACCGATAGCGCGCGATCTGCTTCCCCGAAAACAAATGCGCCAAAGCAAAGAGCGAGAACCGAGTGGTCGAGAGAGGCTCCAAAATACTCCCAGACCGGAGCCCGGGCTCCAGGGTAGTTGGAAGAAAATAGCAAAGTGAGCATGTAAACCGCTCCACAGATGCTCGCGGGACGCACAACAACACCGAGGACCAGCGCGAGACCAATCGCCAGTTCTCCATAGGCCACGAAAAAAGCAATGGACCGTGGCGTGAGGCAACACGAATTTTTCCAGCACGGGAACCATAAACGGATACGCGCCTTCGCGCAAGAAACCGGTTGATCCAAAATTGGAACCCGCCGCCTCGCGTGAATCCCGCGCCAAAGACCTTGTACTCGCCAAAAATCAGAAAGAGCGCCCCCACGGAAATTCGTAGCGCCGCCAGGGCTATCGTGTTTCGATCTCTCGTATAGAGCTCCCAGTCCGAAGCGATCTCTTGACCCAACCTATTTGTGCCGAATGCTGTCTGGAGACCGCTCAAGATCCAGGGGAAATACCTTCAAGGTCCACATCACAGGCACGGAAGTGGGCGGATAGCAAACCGTCTTATCGCATGCCTGATAGGTCAGCTCTCCACTGATCGACACCGTTTTCCCCGCGGACACGAGCGAGCGGACAATGTCGGAGGTGGGTGAAAAGTTTATCGTGACATCCTGAACGATGCGGAACTTTCCCGCATAGACCGGGACATGTTCCTGGATCGCCTCCAAATAGAGATCCTCGGAGGCAGGGTAAGTTACAGGTGCGAGCTCAATTCCCGGAGTCTCGCGCACGGCGAGCTGAATCGGCCTATAGCCTTTTACTCCGGGAGAATACACATGGGTGTCTGGGGGAAGCTGAATATCGGCAATCAGGCTCACCCGGCTGCCGGGCGCCGCTTCACGATCCGATTGTTCCAGCGTAAGCCCGAGATGAGGCGCCTCGACCCTCTGGCTCACTTCCTCCGTCAATTCCGGGAAAAGCTTCCCAATCACATTGTTCGGCGTAAACCGATCGGTGTACTTCGCTTCGAAATACTTTTCACGAACAACGCCGCCCGTGTCGATAAAGAAAAATCCCGGCTGCGCCATCCCCTTGTTCTTCCCCGTCGCTTCCGTATTCAGGACGCCGAAGCTGGCAATGATCTTGGAACCGGGATCGGCGAGTAGCGGGAACTCGATATGGTGCCGCTCGGCGAAGTCCTTGAGGATCGCCTGACTGTCATAGCTGATGGCTGCGACCTTGATGCCACTTGTTTCGAACCTTTGTTTCGCGTTTTGCAGCTCGACCAGCTGCGCTTTGCAGAACGGTCACCAATCGGCCGAACGGAAGAAAAGCAGAACCGTCCCTTTCGCCCCCTTCAATGTCTCGATGGATTGGTCATGGCCAAATTGGTCCCGCGCAGCAAAGGCCGGCGCTTTCTGTCCCACCTGCAATCCGATCACGGGTGAGCCTGTTTGATTGCTAGCCGAGTTTGCTTGCATATATGCCAGCGCAAAAAGGATGACCGATATTCCAATTCCGTGTTTCATCATGCTCCCCTCGGGTCCAATCCCAGCCGGCAACATGACGGACCAGACGCTCGGTACGACGCGCAGATGCGGCTAATTCGAAAGCCGCGCTGATCCCACACCCAACACCCTCCCGGCTGGTGCCTCTTGCACGATGGCCACGATCCGTAAATTGCCGCCCTTGCCTCCGCGATGGAGTTTGACCTTCACCTCTTGCGAAAATTCGCCGGAGCCATCGATGGTCCCAACTCGCGTGAGGCTTCGCAAGACGGCAACGTGCTTGAGCGTCCTTCCTTCATTCTCTCCGTGCTCCACGTGTGACTCATCGCTTTCATCCGCCGCCGCTATCAAAACTTCCGAAGACGTCGCTAAGAAGTGAGGCAGCTGGCCGGTGCTAACGTGCAGCGTAGCCATGCCGTCCGATTCCCAACGAATCAAAGTGACGGTGACCGGAATCTTTTCGGCCTTCGTTGCGTTTTCGATGGCCGTGATTGCCCCTCTCTCATCGCTGCCCACGAGTTGAAACCGGCCATCAACAACCATCTGCGGCGTATAAACGCTCCCAAGACCAAACTGCACTGCATACGCCCCCTGGCGCTCGGTGTATTCGCGCGAGGAGTATGGGTCCCGCCAGCCGATGCCGTCCCAGTAGTCCACATGTTCGCTCAGTACAATCAGCTCGGCGTCGCTTACGGGCTGGGATCGGTCTAATCTTTCGAGCAGGGTGTCAGCGGGTGGGCAGTCCGAACATCCCTCCGAGGTAAACAGTTCCACAAGCACAGGAACACGTTGCCCATCGCCATTGCCAGCATGCGCGGCCCCATGGGCGGCCCCCCAGCGCAGAGGCAGCAATACCCCGAGAAGAGCAATCGAGACCATGCCAATCAACGCAAGCCTGACGCGAGCCATGTCAATTCCCTCCTTAACGAGGTTGAAGCCCAGTGAACCATTCGTATGATTCGGTGTTCGAACTAAAGTTACAGCGACTTTTTGCCTTCGAATTCTCGGGGCCCCAGCCCTCTCAGCCTATTTCCTTCGGAGATCAGGCTTGGCATTACTTATTTTCGATCGAAACCCGAATCTCTTCTGGTCATCTCGTTTGCTCGGGATGGCGCCGGCTATGATGGACCAGCCCAACCCTCGGTGTGACTTTGCATTTTCGCTACGCGCCTGGTAACTTGCTTTGCGCCGAAGCTTTTTTCACTCTCGGGAATCAGATCTGAGTCCCGTAGAGTGCAACCGGGAAGAGGGAAAGGGCTTTCACGATGGCGAATCTGCCGATGGAAACTAGGGAAGCCCTGAACCGCTGTCGCCACCTCATCTCCCGGGTGGGCGTCCCGCAGATGTAGCCGAAACGCGCACATTTCTCCTGTCGGCCAAATCGCCCTGGGTGACCGGCACCATTTGGGACGTCGACGGCGGCGTTAGGGCTGGGCACAATCGATACACCGCTTGACGAAGATTTCATCCCGCAGGTGAAATGCGGCGCCTAACCGTAAAATGCTTCTAAGCCAGGTTCGACCGAATCCAGTTCTCTACCTCGTCAAGATCCGAATACGGTACCAACGTGCAATTCGGGTGTGTGATACCCGTGATCAGAAGGGAGATCTTCTTTTCCACGTCCCGCCGATAGAATAAGGACACTTTCTTGGTTGTCGCGCCCAGAACGTAGCCGGTCTCAAAGCCCAAACCAAAGGAGGATCCGGAAACTTCCGCAACAAACAGATCGCACTGCTGAAGCCAATTCAGATCCCGCCGGTATACTTCTTGTGGTGAAACCGACCGGTCCGCCTGCCAAGCGTCCTCGCGGATCAAATGATGAGTGAGCACTTCGTGACCCAATTCCTGCAGCAACTCAACAATCCTCGCGGCTGTCGTCAATGAGGACCGATCTCCCGCTACGGTGAAACCGAAATAAATCTTCATGTGTATAGAGAATCCTCTCTCGTGCACCGGGACCGCTGGGGAGGGTCCCTTTGCCAGACGGAGGCGTGCGAAGGTTAGCGTGCAACTGATCTTAGGGCCGACCGGAAGCCCGACTCCTGGAAGCTTGACCTGTTGCGCGTCGGCCTTCGCTAAGAGGAACCATCTGCCAATGATCGGACCCCTTGCATCGCAAGGCCTACGCGCCTTGCGCTTCGGCGAACGTGAAGGTTTCTTCTTCAGCTACTAAGAAAATGGGCGGCCCACCAGAAGAAATCGTCACGGCATGGGCAAGCGCCTGCTTCCCACCATCTGACGCGGCGCATGCCTCCAGATCCGCCATTGACCGGAAATGGATCTCTGCGATGCGATAGAAAGGAGGGGTACCTTGCGGTGAAGCCAGTACCTTCGTCCCAACTATTTTGGTCTTGCCGCCCAATACTGCGACAGCCAGAGGTACGTGTTCGTTCTGATACACCTTCTCGAAAGCATCAATGTCTTTGGGACGTGGATACATCACCACAAGTTTCACTTCTGCCATTCCGTGCTCCTTTTCTCGGTGAGATTCGCAACCATAGCATTTTATTTTCTCGCCAGATCGCTCCGCAGCGAGGCCTCAAAGTCCGCATTCCCGTATAGCGGCCAAGCAAGCACTCGGCCCATGAGATTCCCCAACAATCAAAAAGATACAATTCCACAAAACCTTTTCGCGCGGGACTGCTCAGCCGGACCAACTGTGTAACTTTCTTCTCATTCGTAATCGTATGGAAGAGACTCTTGCCCTGCAGGGTGATTCGATATTCCCCCCGAAGTTTCACGGGACGCAAAATATTTCCCGGCCTCATCCGCCGAAACTTTTTTCAGTTCGGCGAATCAGACTTCGCGCACAACACAAAGATGGTCATGACCAACGACTTGCCCAATGGCGCTCCCCAGGAGTTCAAAGACATCGTCCAATTGGCGTGCCTGGAGGTGTGGGGTGGAAATCGGCGCGTGAATCACGCCGTCGAACTTCCCGGATTGGCCGGCTGGATTTACTCCGATCCCGTCGCAACTGCTGAGTTCGGCGGCGACGTTCATTACATTTCTGTCTGTTCGAAGGGAATTATCTCGCGGTTCGCTCTTGCCGATGTTTCAGGCCACGGCCGATCGAGCAGCGTTATGGCTCAATTGCTCCGCAAACTGATCCGCAAGCACATCAATACGTGGGACCAGTCCGAACTCATGCGCGAGTTGAACGAGTCGTTGCGAAATACAAAAAAGAAAGGAGAACAGTACGCGACGGCGACCCTCTTTGCGTATTACCGGCCCACCCGCGAGTTAGTTTTCACTAACGCCGGGCACCCGGCAGCACTCTGGTACCACGCAAAGACCGAGACCTGGGATTGGCTCGAATCCGCGACCCCATTCGCGCGGTCCGTCGAGGGGGTCCCACTCGGACTGATTCCGGGCACCGATTACGTTCAGGTAGCCGTGCAACTCGATCGGAATGATGTCTTGGTCGTCTACACGGACGGGATCACGGAAGCGAGTAATACCCAAGGTAACTTCCTTGGAACAGATGGGCTGATGAACATTGTCCGAAATGTGCCTCTTGATTCTCCGGCTTCCATGGCAGACGGTTTGCTCTCGGCACTTCAGGATTTTCGAACGAGCGCTCTGCGAGATGACGACCAAAGTTTTTTCATTCTGCGGCAACTCGAGGGCTGACTTCCGATACAACCCGTCCCGTTTAATGCAGCGAGACAGATCGCCCTCATCCAAACAGAGGGTTTAGAGCGTACTAGAAATGAGAGCCTTCGGGTTGAATTCGCAAACTGTGCAACGAATTCCCAGATCGCGACTCTAAGATGGCGAGTGATCGTAGCGTGTTGCTGAATCTTCCCGACTTTGTGCGCACCCTGCTGCGATTGCCGTCGCGACCGGATAAAGTCGAATCGCTAGAGGTGAATATGTTTTCATTGAATCGAAAAGACGATCAGGTTCCAAGAACGATCGGCCGTCGCTCATTCTTGATCGGTGCCGGCGCTGCGGCCGCCGCGCTTGCTTACGGATACGTTCAAAAAAGTGAGCCAGCACGTGCGGCGGAAGCGACCTCAGATCTTCCGAAGCAGGTCTCGATCGTCGAGTTTTCAGATTCAGGCCAGCGCAAAACAGTGGTGTCCCTTCCTACCGTCATAAAAACGGACGACGAATGGCGCAAGCAGCTCTCTCCCGATTCGTTCGAAGTCACGCGACGTGCGGCTACCGAGAGCCCCTACACCAATGAAAATCCAAACGAACACGCGAAAGGAGTGTTTCGCTGTATTTGCTGTGACACGGCTTTGTTCGATTCCAGCACCAAGTTCGAGTCTGGGACAGGCTGGCCAAGTTTTTGGGCGCCGATTGCGAAAGAGAATATTTTGGAAACCACCGACAACAGTTTCGGTATGGTGCGAACGGCAGTTTCCTGCCGGCGCTGTGACGCCCATCTAGGGCACGTGTTCGATGATGGCCCTCCCCCGACGGGTTTGCGTTACTGCATGAATTCTGTGGCCATGAGATTCGCGAAAGCTTCTTAACCGATTCTTGCTGTTTTCTGCTCCCGCGACCGGGGGGAATAGAGACAGAACTGTGAATGAAGCTTTCCTCGCGTGCGTGTCTGCACTCGTTTCCACTGCTCAATGTTCTGCGTGAATTAGAGGGAGAAATCCATGCCCGTTCCGTATCTGCGAGAGGCCGCCGCCCAAGACGATCTCGGAAAGCTCGTTCGATTCGTTCGTTTGCACCTCGGCGACGGCAACGAAGCCGTCGGCAAGGAAGAGATCGACCGGTCGTGGGCTGAAGCCATAAAAACCCTTCTTCGCGACGAACAAGTGGACCGCGAATTCATCGCCCGGGTTTTGGAGACGAACGAATCAACGCTGGCTCTCCTTTTCTTTCATCTGCATTTTTATTTCATCCGCAGGTCCGGGAGGTGGATCCATAACGGCAGCCGATAAGCGCACTTCATCCGCAGCCGATCCCCGTGAGGTTGGGACGCAGCTCCGGCCGGGCCTCTGGCACACCATCAACGAGTGCTACCCCGGTTCGATGATTCGCAAAGACAGCTTCGTGCCTCAGGCGCGCTTGGCAAAGCCTCTGGGCGCTTCCCGCTTGACCCTGGTCAGTTCCTGCGGCGTGCACCTGAAGACCGACCAGCCTCTGGATGTCTGCCATCCCTTCGGCGACTTCCGTTTTCTGCGCGTGCCTTCAAGGGCGAAGCACGATGACCTGATCATTCATCAGTTGAAATACCCTCACGACGATGCAGACCTCGACATTAACGTAATCTTGTGGAGTCGAGGTGTGGCGCGGTGGTTTAGGCGGAGCCTATCTGTTACCGACCCTTTCGTTAGTCGGTGCCTCACTAGCTCCGCCTTGCTTCCGTTTCCACACCCCGCTCATCGAACCGGACGTGCGGATTTGCCGCATCCGGCTCTCGGAGAAGACTCACACAATCGCCGTAGCCATTGCATGTGACGCCGTCTGCATCTTCTGAAAACAATGCGGGAGTTGCTAGGCTCTTCGCCATTCTCCCTTTCCGTCGTCGCTTCTTGCGTCCGCCTTCAACTGAGGCTCCTTCCCTCCACCGGAGTTACCCGGCTTCATCAGTACTACGAGCCTCTCCGCCATCCCAGTCAGCCCAGCCTTTCTCTCACGAGCTGCCAGTTGATCCCTACTGCGATCACCGCTGGGACTTCCCGTGTTGCGTCTGATCCACTTGGCCTACATGCCGTCGCCACTACCCCGGCAGGTTCGATGGAAACTTGTTCGCTCGTGCTTTCCCATCGTCTTCGGCCTTCCCCGAATCGGAGGCGGGTCGGCTCCTGCATTGTCGGTTTCGAGGCCTGCTCAGCGTTCACTCACGTTACGGCCTGCATGCTCACCGAGTCGCCTATGCGACCTTCTACACCGAAGGCTTCAGCAGCTTCGTTGCCTCCGCCGCTGCTTCGGTTGCTACCGGGTGGAACGAACCAGTTCCCGGGCGGGATTTCTCTCCCGCTGAGGATCAGCGCCTTTTCACGGCGCACTCCGATCGAACGTCTACAGGAACTCTCGGAAGAAGGGCGCCTGGGCGGGTTGACTCCGAATTTCTTCAGTTTTATCGGTTACAACATGGACCCCGAGAAGTTTGAGCGAACCGTTGCTAAGGGAATTGCCGAAGCGGTCGTCGAAGAGGAGCGTGCCGATTGTGCGTTATTGGCGCCCGCTTGACCGATCTGTCATCAGTCCGTCGGACTGATCCAGAGAGCCATCGAAGCGCGCGGTGTGCCCACGGTTTCCGTCACTGTAGCGCGCGACGTTACGGAGGCAGTCAAAGTTCCGCGTGCATTGTTTCTTCCCTGGCCGATGGGTCATCACTTTGGCGCGCCCTTTCATCGCGATCTGCAGCGCCGCGTTGTGCTTGCCGCACTGAGTTTGCTTGAGTCCAGCGAACAACCGGGTACGATAGTAGATCTCCCGATCAAGTGGGGAGACGTTCGCCGTGAGGCCAAAACACTCACCGAGCAAGGGCGAAAGCTCTAGCTTCCAAATCACCCAGGCCACTGCCACCTAAAACCGAGTATCTGGAGGAGAGCACCTGCTCACCAGGCAGGTGCTCTCCGTTAGGACAACGGTTCGGGACACTTTTCGGCCGACCGCTACAGTGCGTACCGCCTGCTAGAGTAGCAGGTGATCTTCTAGAGAAATTCCCGCGCTATTTTGTTGAAAGGAAAAGGTTGGTGGACGTGGCCGGGATCGAACCGGCGGCCCCCTGCTTGCAAAACAGTCCCACTAGCTCCTGTAAACCGCGCCATTTCAATCAATCGAAAGAAAACTCAAAACTTAATTCCTCATCGGGAGTGTGGCTGGATGTGCGCGAATGTGGCAGTTTGCACGTAGGGTCACTACAAAAGTCACTACAGTCCTCGACGCTTCAGACGGGAGCGACGACTTGAAGCCGAATGTCCGTGTCGTTCCAATCGCCGAGCTGGTACTTGACGAAAAGAACGCGAACAGAGGAACGAAGCGCGGTCGCCAGCTCCTTGGAAAGTCTCTTGAGAAGTACGGTGCCGCTCGTTCGATCGTTGTGGATCGAAATAATCGTGTCATCGCCGGCAATAAGACCGTCGAGGCGGCACGCGCCGCTGGAATGAAATCTATCTCCGTCATCGAAACGGATGGATCGTCTCTCGTGGCGGTTCAGCGTGCTGACTTGGATCTGAAGAGAGACAAGAAGGCTAGAGAGCTTGCGATTGCTGATAACCGCGTTGGGGAAATGGACCTCGAGTGGAATCCTGAAGTGCTTGCGTCGCTCGATGTAGATCTCAAGCAATTCTGGAATGAAGACGAACTAGACGCTCTGCTTAAAGACTTTCGCGGCACCCAACTCTTAGCACCTGAGCCGAAAATCGACCAGGCTGCCGAACTACAGAAGAAGTGGCGGACGAGACGCGGCCAGATTTGGAAAATCGGTTCGCACCGCCTGATGTGTGGCGACAGCGCAAATGGCACAGACGTCGCTGCGCTCATGGCCGGGAAAACCGCAAAGTTATGCGCTACCGACCCGCCGTATCTGGTCTCCTACGATGCGAAGAACCACCCCTCGAAGAATTTCTCCGACGGCAAGAACAAGGATTGGAAAGGGCGATACGCCGACAAACAGAAGAGCGAGCCACTCGGTCCGTTCTATGAGGCATTCCTTCGGCAGGCACTCGCGGTCTGCGAGGACGATGCCGCGATCTACGTTTGGCACGCCTCGCAGCGCCAAATGGAAGTCGAGAAGGCTATGCGTAATTGCGGCATCCTGGTTCACCAGCAGATTATCTGGGTCAAGAACAAGCCCGTTCTGACCCACTCTTTCTATATGTGGCAGCACGAGCCGTGCTTCTTCGGCTGGAAGCAAGGCAACAAGCCGAAGCGCAATCCAGGCGAGTTCCCAACGACGGTGTGGCAGATCGACGTACCGGTTCTTCCGGGAGTTGAGTCTCGCCACCCGACGGAGAAGCCGTTAAGGCTCTTTACGATTCCGATCCTCTTGCATACCCGGGTAGGGGACACTTGTTTTGAGCCGTTTTCCGGATCGGGCACCCATCTCTGTGCCGCGGAAAGAACCGGGCGTCGCTGCTTCGCAATGGAAATCGAGCCGGCATTCGCTGCCGTTGCCCTTGAGCGGCTTTCAGAAATGGGCCTAGAGCCAAAGGTCGTCTCTGCTAACAATGACAAAAACACAGACAAATCCGAAGAGTCTCGCAAATCTCAGAAAGTGGGCACCGGGGCAGTCAGGTAATCCGAGCGGACGCCCGCGTAAGCGGCCGATCTCTGATCGCTACGCGGAGATAGTTGAGACCGTACTGCCAGATGATCTTAGAAATGCGGTAGGTCTTCCTAAAGGAGCGACGTACGGAGACGCCATTGCCCTTAGTCAAGCGCGTCAGGCTATCAAAGGAAAGCCGGAAGCAGCGCGTGAACCTCGAGAAGCGATTGAGGGAAGGACGTCCCAGCGAGATCACGAGGGGGAAGGCCGACCGCCGATCACAACAATCCTAATCGATCGAGCAAATCGGCCGAATTGGGAAGAGGTGCGCAAGAGAAGCGAAATCCTCGATGTTCCGGACTTATCCAAGCTCTAGGATTTCACCGCTGGAAGAAAAGGCACAGCGGTAACCCTTCGGGAACGGAAATGATTCACGCCGCGGGCACTCGACGCCGCAAGAACGCTAGCGATTCTGCAAGAAACGCGTGGCAGCACTACTGAGGCGGTTCGGCTAGCCGATATGGCAGTGATTCGTGTCCCGCAGGACGATCTTGCCCAAAAACCTAGCAGGCAACGCGTTCGTAAGCCGTTGATTCTACGTCTCGGAACCTCGCTAGTCTGATTGCCCAGAAATGGATGTTTTTGGGCGATAGCTTTTGCAAGCCACAAGAAAAATCGATACAGCACAGCAAGTCACGCTTTTTTCCGGACTGCGATGCGAACCTCGGAAAGACTCAGCACAGAAATTGACTTGTCCGGTCAATGCTGCGTTTATCAGGTACTGACTGTCAGTTCAATTCTTGCGGCCCCGGAAACGGGTAGTCCAAACCGAAGGTGACGAGGTGTAGTTGCTGGATTATTGCACAGGGATCAATTCAAAACGGTGGCGTGGTTTTGGCATTTGCGATGGCTTCGCGTCGGCATAAGCGCATTCACAACCGCGTTGGTGTTACGACGACGATTCAAGCGGAACCATTCGAACGCCAAGAGGCACCGCTCTTATCAATGCCCACGATTGCAATCGGTGGTCCGACAACTTGCGGAGATCTACGGCAAATGTGCTGCAATGAATTCGAGGAATTGCGGCCGTCCTTCAATTTCAACTTTTCCCAAATCCCAATCCGTGCGAAACCCAGGGCTGGATTCTGAGGTAGCGCGTGCATGTTCGCTCTCGCATTTGCAGCTGTACACGAAAGCAGCGCCCTCGCGGGTCTTGGTGAACACAAAGGTAATGCCGCCCACCTCCTTCTCCCATGTTTGTGGTTTGTCCGGCGCGCTTTGGCTGAATCCCATTTCATTTGTCGTTGGAAATGGGCCAGCGATTATTTGGTCCGGGATGGATACCGCAAAAAGTTTGTTGCACTTCAAGTATTCAACTTCTTGGTATCCGCTTTACGCGAAACTTGCAGCGCCATTAAGCGCGCGAGTGTGAACGACCTGTTTCCGGCCGCAGTGGGAACAAAAAACCGGTAGCGGAACGTAGCGCGCTGGTTGGGCGGATTCCATGAGGCACCTCTAGTGCATTTTATCACGCTGAAACCCCGTTCGACCCAGCCCCACAACGCCATTGCGAACTAATACGACGCAGGATCAACGAGCGAGATTAAACATCTTCCGCGTTTCCTTCTCAAACACTGCGCGCGTCTTCGACTTACCAAATCCACGCGGTACCAACCTCTTCGCGATCTGCTCGAAAGTTTCTTTCGGATAATCGCAGGCTGCGTCGTAGAAGGAAACTGCTACGCCAAGTTGGGATAAGGGCAGTACGTAAGAAGCGAGGCGCTTTCGCGGCATGCACGAATTTTACCGCGCGGAGTCGGGGAAGAATAGGGCTGCTATCGTTGGAAGCAAATTCCATTCCAGAACGGTTTACTCAGGCTGAATCAGATTCCGTGCAAAAACCCGGAAGTGTCCGTGCTCGGGGCAGAAGAGTTCGATTTCCCAATCAGCAGGCCGAATGACTGGTTCATTGGCGATTGCATTCGTCTCGCCCCCGTACGAGCACTTCTGACCGCACACAGGACACGTCTCGTAGGAGTTTCCGTAGATGTGGACCACGTCGGACATTGGCCGGATTATAGCGCCGACACTGGTAACTAGATCGGCCGGATATTTTCGTCCGCGGTCACGCCCGTACAGTGAATAGAGTATGGTGTGTGGTAGTTATGTTTGGTACGGTGGCGTACGTAACTGGGTGCCCCACGGCGAATTGGCTGTCACACCTGGGAAGGTGCGACGTGCCAAACCGCGTTCTCGTTGTCGATGACAATGTCGCGGTACGAGACGCGCTTCGGCTGCACCTGGAAAATCACGGTCTTGCGGTTATTGACGCCGTTGATGGAATTGACGCGATCGAAAAAGCTTCGGTAACGTGCCCCCGCCTGATTGTTCTGGACCTTTCGATGCCTCGCATGAACGGCATAGACGCAGCGCCAAAGCTTCGTCAGATTTGCCCCGATGCACCGATAATATTGCACACTCTATATGCTGGTTTGATTCGGCGGGAATCAAAACTGCCAGCTGGTGTTACAGAAGTGGTAGGCAAGGACGAGAATGTTTTGGACCGCGTTCTAGAGTTGCTCCAACAAAGGGCGTAGGCTTCTATGAAGTTCGCGCCCCACCCCACTATCAGGACTCCGGGACGTTCAGTGCGGCGATCAGTGTGTTTGTGAGGATGTGCATGATGCGCACCTCGTTTGTCGTTCGAACGGACAATTCCCGAGGCTTTCGTATCGCATTTTCGTGACCGTGAACTGCCTCTTTCCAAATTGCAGAACCGTCCGGAAGAACCTCAAAAAGATCGTAGTCGCGCTCCATTCAATGGCTCCTGTAGGTAACTAGACCGGGGCAATGATGATGAACCGACGGTTAAAGTTTAGCTGTTCAAGATTAGACAGCGAACTATGTCGGCGATTCTGGCACTGATGTAAAATCCAGCTCTATGCCAACGCAAACGAGAACCAAAACAAAGGCGATTGCGCAGGAAGTAGTTGAACTTAGGAATCTGTTGCCCGTGCTTGCACGCTTAATCGAGAACCGGAAAATCTCAATCCGCCTAGGACCCATCGCGGATGTGAAAGATTAACTCAACAATTATCAAGCATTCGAGAAAACCCCGACTGTCACAATTGATGCGGCCAGCGTTCGGCTGGTAGGGACTGAATTACAGTTTGATTGCGGGTTGGATGGTTATGCGGCCTGAGCGAGAAAATGCCTAAATCGAAAGGCGAGACACCGGAGTTCCTGCCCACGAGTCCAATGAGCCTGTTGTGTCCCACTTGCATGTCGATGCCCGGCCGCGACTGCATCACGACTTCGGGCAGAGTCTCACCCCTGCACGTCGCGAGGATTAAGGCAGCCGCGTTAGCTGACAAGGAGAGGAAAAGCAACGGACGGCGCACGTAAAGACACCATCCAGGTTTTCGCGAGATCGTACATCTTCCCGCCTAAACGCCGCCTTACGTAGCCCCTTAGCGTCGAACAAAGTTCAGAAATCGCGCCGCACAAGAGCGTGGGCCACGCACCCTCGAACCCGACCCTACAAGGATTACCGTATTGTCGCATGCACTATAATGTTTGTGACTAATCGGGAGCAGACTAACGTGACCACACACGCGATGTCGCGCGCTTCGGTTTTGAGCAAACCCAAGACAATTCTTATCGCCGACGACAGTGAACTCGTGCGCAATATGATCCGTCAGGCGCTGGAGCGGGACACCGACTTCGCAATCTGCGGCGAAGCGGCGGATGGCACCGATGCGGTTTCAAAGGCCAGAAAGCTATCGCCTGATTTGATTATCTTGGACGTGCGAATGCCCGGCCTAAATGGCATCGAGGTAGCTGGAATCCTGAGATATGCACTGCCCAAAATCCGGATCGTATTAGTAACCATGTACGCTCAGGATATCGAAAGGAATCTGACATCTCTTTTTCGTATCGATGCCGTGCTTGCTAAGGCGAACGGTTTAACCGAATTGACGGCGCACGTTACGAGCCTCCTGGCTGACCGTCAGCTTGGCATCGCGACCGCAAGCAACCTGGACGGCCATCTAACGGTGCAGCACAGAGTAGCGCACCCTGGCACTGGCGGTGATTGACCGGCCCACAGCCAGCAGTCTGCACCGGCCTCAGCCTGCCCATGCAGACTTCGATGTATCGCTCTTTTTAATCCGCGCCGCTAGCTTAGAAGAACAGCGGAGGGCCAGATGAAAAAGACAATACTGCTAGCAGACGACAGCCCGATAGTTGGCCAATCGCTCTACAGGCTGCTTGCAATTGAAGAGAATTGCGACCTGTGCGCACAGGCGACTGACGGTAATGAAGCGATTTCTCTCGCCAAGCAATGCAAACCCGACTTGGTAATCCTCGACCTATCAATGCCAAAAATGAATGGCCTCGAAGCCGCGCGTGAATTGAAGAAAATTATGCCCACCGTTCCCATTATCCTCCTCACTCTCCACGCCAGTTCCGTTAACGAATCGTTCGCTAAGGATTTGTGCGTGGATTCGGTCGTTGCCAAGGGAGATTTCAGGCATTTGATGGACTCTGTGCGGACATTGCTATTCGCCAAAACGGGCGAAGACGACGGACGGCTCGGCGAAGCTTGATCGAGGCCCCAACAAAATCGTCCAAGAACTCCGGCACACTCGCCCTCAAGACGTATCGCGGCGCTTGCCTCTACAGGATTCACCGTATTGTCGGAGGGACTAGAATGTAGCTTGAGCTATAGCAGGGAGCAACGTGCCCCCAACCGATGCATCTGGCCGTTCGGGACTAAACAAGCCCCGGACGATCCTTATCGCCGATGACAGCGAAATGGTGCGCGCGAAAATCCGTCAGGCACTGGAGCGCGAAACAGACTTCGAGATTTGTGGCGAAGCGACCGATGGAGTTGAAGCGGTGGCGAAGGCTAAAGAACTGACGCCTGATTTGATTCGACTGGATGTGAAAATGTCGCGCCTCAGTGGCCTGGAAGTGGCAGGAATACTACGTCACACACAGCCGAGGATTCGGATAATGATGGTGACCATGTATGCCGAAGAACTCAACAAGAAGCTGACATCCCTCTTTGGAGTCGATGCTGTGTTCTCGAAATCGGAGGGCGTAACCAAGTTGATCGAGCGCGTTGAGAATCTTTTGGCGGCCTAGAACTCGGTACTTGCTGGGCATTGGGCTTCGTCCAAGCGAGACTTTGAGGGCAATTTAGTGCCAACGCAGAATCCGAAGCCGTCCGAGGCGACAGCGCATTCAACGTCTTTGCCGCCAGCCCGGTCGAGCAGGTTCGTCAACTGGGCTTGATCACCGGGTTCGGATCATCGAGTCCGGATTCCCTCTGAGATCGGAAAGCACAGAAAACTCATCGATTAGCTGATCCCTACGGGCCCCGAGCTTCCGCCGACAGGGCAAGAGATGGTATGTCCATCTTGCAAGACCAAAGCCACCTACAGGCATCGGGATTTGCACTATTGACTGTAGCGCGGGGCCGTTGCCGAGACGATCAGGCGGGAAGAGGAAGGGCCACCGTCCGTTATCGGCGGCCCTCGGAGGGAGGCCCGCGGCGCTTGGCACTAACGGGCCGATGAGTCACCCAAATGCTCTCTCTAGCAAGCAAAAGAAACAATACAGCAAACTGTGTAGCGCTGGACGGCGATTTCACCCGCGACCATTTCGCCGGGAGGACTTACTCTTGGGGTCACGAATGGCTCCCGGCGTTCTGTTCGGGCTTGGTAATAGTACGGCAAAGAGTCGAGTCAACCGAAAAAAATGCTCATAATAGCCAGCGCAAGATTCGCCAACAATCGCCAAATGGCTGATTACATTGCGATAATTCTTGGCCCGTGCGGAAGTCGAGATGCACAGCTTAGCCTTGAGAGTGTCGTACAGACGATCAACTTAGTCAGGCTGGAGGCTCAAAATGCCATCTAAATTTGATATTTTCAAACAACTTAGAAACGGAACGTCGCTTTGGATAGTGGCCGTTGAAGGCCTGGAACAAGCCAGGAATCGAATCGCTCGTTTGGCTGT
Source organism: uncultured Acidobacteriota bacterium (assembly GCA_963747605.1). GTDB lineage: Bacteria > Acidobacteriota > Terriglobia > Acidiferrales > UBA7541 > Palsa-295. Next base: position 188,026 of record CAVVGA010000003.1, read on the forward strand.
TATTGGGCCCGGCGATTATCTGATTTACTCCCAAGAAAAAGGACTGATAGTCGAGCGCGTTTCCAAATAACAACACGGCCATCGGGACGCGAAACGTGAATAGAAAGTATTTTCCCGCGCGTCAATGGTTCTACGGTTCCCACCCAGCCGTCCCAGCCCCTCCCTGGAGAAGGATATGGAAAACCCAAATACTCATCGGAGGTCAATTGGTTTGCTGGTGGTTTTTGTCACCGTCTTGACGCTCATCGCAATCTGGAATGATCCCCAAACCGAGAGCTAAGCCCGTCTGGGGAGTTGCGGCAGGATGCTAGTGAGACACTTCGACCGTACTCGTTTCTAGGGCAGATAGCTATCAAATAGGTGATTCAGGGAAGGTTCTTCAAGATGTTGAGCTTTCCAGTGGGGCTGGGCTTCCAATAGTAGTCGCAGCGGATGCAGTACAATCTGAATTCGTCGCTTTCCAAATCGGTTTTCAACGTGTCGGCTTCAGCTTGTTGATGGGCAAGTAGGTTGCACTTCGGGCAACGTGAATCGAAGCTGAATTGTTCTGCCACTTCGTCCACCCCTGCGGGACACGTCGTAGATTATATCGCCGATTCAGTCGATCGGCACGGCATACGCAGCGTTGGGGGAAGTGTCGATTTCACTTCCTAGCGGCGGCCTCAATAGCAGCGAACTTCCGGTCTATATGTGGCTCTGAGCGCAGAGCGTCAGAATGCAACACGCATCGTTCGCCGACAGCAGAACCGCACGTTGGACAAGGGATCGAGGACAGTTGTTTAGGGGTGAGTTCTTTCCTTTTCATTTACACAGAATGCGCCAGCGGGCGCCCGCAAATCTGTTCCATATTGCACACTCGCATATTTCACGGACTGCCTAGGCTTCCCGAACGTTCATAGCGGCGATCAGTGTCTTCGTTAGTATGTGCATGACACGGACTTCGTTCGTTGTGCGCGCGGGTCGCTTGGTGACGGAGGAGGAGGCGAGAACGCACGCGGCTTCCAGTCCCTGCATAGTCGTCGTGCGCTCCCGCCTCGCACCCGATAATCTCTCCGAACCGTGTGGGGACAACACGGTGAAGCCTGTATCAACGCGTGGGGTAGTGGCAAAGACTACTTCTTTGGGACCGTTGCATTCTTGTCCGCTTCGACGGTGACCTCGACGTGAGCACCGGGTTTAAGCGCTACCTCTTTGCCTTTTTCGTCTTGCAGAGTATTTTCGATGCGGATTTCACGGTAAAGGTGCTCGGCTCCTTCGACCGAAATCTGGGCCTTCTCGGGCCCCACAATATTCGCAGGAATGATCTTTTCTACCGTTCCGGGCAGGGTTACAGCTGGCTTCTCGGGCTCGGACTTTGGCATTGAATTCTCCTTGGGGCTCGGAAACTCCCCGGCAGAGATTAGAACCACAAGGTTCGGGCGTCAAGCGGGAGCGGAGGAGTGAGGCACTCTTGAAGTCTGCTTCTTAGATCTGAAATCCGTTGCACACGACGCGTATAGACCGCACAGTCCGACAGAATCACACGTAGAGAATTTGCAGGCGCACCACCGGCCCTCATTGCTCCAAATTCATAACTAGCGAGGTTTGGCCGTATTCGGAAATCGCGCATCCAGGCGCCGCATCAATTCGACGGCATTATCAATCGCATCCCGGAACGCGTATTCTCGTGCAGGCGACGTCGGGTCTTCGAAACCCGACCTGCGCCGTCAACGCCCGAACGTTAAAATGGGAATGTTCTTCTCCCGACTTGTCGCCCACTCGGAGCTTCTCGTCGGACCACGCGGCGAAGTCCCGGTAAGTTACCGGACGTGTGCCCAAAAACCCTTCCTTGCCCAAAATCCCCATTCTCTCGCATTCTCGAAATCGTTGAAAATTCGCTTGCCCAAAAGTGCCCTGAAGGCTGCCTCAAAAAGAACTGTTTCTGGGCAGTGGTCAGGATCTACCTTGATGACGCGAATTGACTTTCGATGCAAATCAAACAATTCAATTTCTGTGACGACGCCGTTGCTGGGGAGTTCGGCACACCGTGATCGTCAAGATTCTGGCGATCTGAATTCTAGTTGGCCGGTTCATACATATTTCGTCGCGATGGCCTGGTGGGTTGATTGGATAGCCGCTCGCGATGCTTCACAACCCGCGCTAGAGATCGTCCTTATGCTTCTCCAATGCGATACGAACCAATTGGCTTCTTGTTCTGACGCCGGTCTTGGTGAAAAGTTGTTGTAGGCATGCTTTGACAGCGCTTTCGGAAATCTGCAAACGATCTCCAATTTGCTTGTTTGCCAGACCTTCGAAAACAAACGAAAGCACCTGCCGCTCCCTTTCCGTGAAGCGAACTGCGCCGCGCTGTGCGCTGGGCCCTTCCGCGCTTGCGAACGCCCTCCGCAGCAAATCCTGGTCGAACAGCGCTTTTCCGTCCATCACCTCGCGGATTCCTTGAACCAATCGTGATGGGGCACCGTGTTTCAAAAAGATTCCGGAAATCCCTTTCCGAATGAGAATGGGAATATCATTTTCGTTTACGCCCGCCGTTACCAAAAGTACCTTTCCCTTAAAGCCTTTGGCATGGAGATTTTCCAGGAGATCGGTTCCTCTTTCCTGACCGAGGTCAATATCGAGCAACACCATGTCAATGTCCCGCGATTCCATGATCCGCATTCCTTCGGCTCCAGAACTGCAATCCGCGACTACCTCGAATCCCGGTTCGGCCTGAAGAAGCCGGGAGACGCTCTCGCGGAACAAGGCGTGGTCATCAATGAGCAGCAAGCGGATATTCTTTTCGGAAGTCTTACTCATCGACGCCATCTTCCTCGAAATGCACTCTAGCCAACCTGACCGCAAAACAACAGCCCTCTTTGCGCTGCTCGAAGCGCAAATCCCCTCCCGAGCTTCGTAGAATCGCGCGGGAGACATATAGCCCCAAGCCGGCCGCATTGGCTCCTCGCTGGAATGGCTTGAATAATTCGTACGGTGACGAAATACCTGTGCCCGTGTCCGCAAAACGGATTACCACCGTGCTGGATTCCAGGTCACTGCTGATGGTGAGCTGTTTCTTTTCCGTAGATTCCATGGCGCGTTGGCTATTGCGGGCAAGATTGAGAAACACTTGCTGCAAACCGTAGCGGTCGCCGGTAACGAGCGGAAGATCGTCTTGCAAGCGCCACACAATTCCCGCGCCCGCTTCGCGATAGGTTGGCTCGATCAGAACGCGCAGCTCGTCGAGCAAACTGGTCAGTTCAACCGCAGCCGAGTTATGGTCGCGCGACGGAAGCAGCTCCATCTCGGAAAGTTTTTCCAAGCCCTTGATCAAGGTGCCGAGAGCGCGAAAGTCTTCGTTGTCCTTCAATGACGAAAGGCGGGACAGGTTCTTGTACACGGCTAAAACCGCGCCGCAGATATTGCGAATTTCGTGTGCGACGGCCCCCATCAATATTGATGTGTTCTTCAGCAGATAATCGAGGCTCAAATCCTCGCGGTCGCGCAAGTCCTCGGAAAGATCAACCACGATGGCCGCCAACCTCGGTCCTTGGCTCGTCGGATAGTTCGAAAACCACACGGCCGCGAGGAACGCTTCGCCGTCTTTCCGTTTGCCGCGGCAGCGAAGCTCCGTGTGAAACTGTCGCGACCCCTGCGTCCGCACCGCGCTTTGCAGCGCCGGCAAGAATTCGGCGATCGACTGACCCGCGATGGAAGAATCTCCCGGCGCGAACAGAGTTTGCGCCGCTTGGTTGGCAAGCAGGATTTTGCTAAAGGCGTCAATTGTGACGATCGCCGCGGGGCTACTGTCCACCAGGATGCGCAGTTGTTCCTCCGCTTCCTGGCGCAACTTGCTGTGGGTTTCTACTTCCTCGGCGTGTTCCAACGCCGTTTGCCGGCCGCGAATAATCTCAGAAACAAAAAGTCCAGTCCCGACGAACCCGGCGGAGGCCATCAGCAACCTGGTGATGGCTTCGCCTGACGGCAGTTCACTGAAAAGTTCTTGCAGGACTGCGCAAACAAGCGCGACCGCAACCGTCTGCCAACGCGGAAGAAATCCTGCGATCAGCATGATGGGAAAGAGATAGAGAAACCCGATGGAGATGTATGGTTTGGTGAGCCAGTCAATCGTGGCGATCGCCACAATCAGAATCGCCGCTGCGATCAGGAATCGCGCTCGATTCTCGCGCCGATAGATCAAAGAAAGTTCCATACCTTCAGCTCGAATATTGCCGCAAGTTGGTCGCGCAGACCATCCTGATGTGATGCGCATGGCCAAAAGATAGGCCAATAAGCCCGAAGATAGACTGGCCTGCGTCGAAAGACACGTTCGTAACCCGGAAGACAGGATTGCTGATTTGTGCGTCGCCCGAGCAGTATGGATGACGAAGCCCGTCTACTGAGGATCGGCGCGCAAGCATTCAGGGGCTCCGCTTTCGCATTCAACGCAGGGCCGGAAACGCGTGACGCCGAACGAACACGATGAAATATCTGGTTCACACCAGCAAGAGAGTTGCCGCGGTATTCATAACGGTTGCGGCGATCATAATCGCGGCCGGACTGCTGATAGCGGCGCGCAGCCGCGGCCAATCTGCACCTGCGACTACGGCACGGCAGACTCCCTCGAATTCTGGTCCAGCCTCGTCCGAGCCGGCCTTGGACCTAACGTCAAGCCAACTCAACGCGATCAAGATTGAGCCGGTGGGTACGTATATGTTTCCCGTGGAGGAAAATGCGGTCGGCAACATTGATTTTGATGGCGACGTGTCGGTGCAGGTGTTCCCTCTATACCAAGGAACCATCATCCAGACTCTTGTGGCGCTCGGTGCCCAAGTTCAGAAAGAGCAACCTCTCTGCACGATCAAAAGCCCTGATCTGATTCAAGCTGAATCGAACTTGATCGGCGCGGCAGCAACTTTTGAGCTAACCAGCAAAGAGCTGGCGCGCGTCACGAACCTGAATGGAGCAAACGGAGTATCACAGCGCGAGCTGGAGCAAGCCACCTCCGATCAGCAAACCGCGGAGGGCGCCCTGAAGGCTGCGCGAGACGCAGTGCGCGTCTTTGGCAAGACGGATGCGGAAATCGATCAAATGATTGCGTCGCGCAAGATTGACCCTGCTCTGGTGGTGCGCAGCCCAATTTCTGGCAGAGTCACATCGAAAAATGCGCAGCCAGGATTCCTGGTGCAACCGGGAAACGATCCCGCGCCGTACACGGTGTCGGACATCTCGCTGAAATGGATGCTCGCAGATGTGGTGGAAAGCGACGTTCCGCTGTTGCATTTGGGACAGCTGGTGCAAGTGGCGGTGATGGCCTACCCCGGCCGCGTGTTCAAGGGGAAGGTTTCAAAGATTTACGCGGCGGTGGATCCAAACACTCATCGGGTGACGACGCGTTCGGATATTGCAGATCCCAGAGATGAGTTGCGGCCGGGAATGCTCGCGAACTTTGTGATTCACGTCCACGAGCCGGTGGAAGGCACGGCCATAGCGGCGAACGGCGTGGTGCGTGAACCCGATGGGACCATGACCGCTTGGGTGACCAGCGATCGCCGCCATTTTGTGCAACGAGTCGTCAAGACTGGCCTGCGAACCGAAGGCCGCGTGCAGATTCTCGCCGGCCTGCAACCCGGAGAACTCGCCGTGAGCGACGGGGCCGTATTTTTGAGCAACATGCTGGAAGCGCCGCCCACGGATTAGTCCGGATGCCCAGCCACCATTCCACGAAAAACGACGAACCATGTTCAAGTCTCTAGTTGCGTTCTGCCTCAGCCGCCGCCCGATTGTGTTCATGGGTTTGCTGCTGTTCATTGGCGCGGGCATCGTGGCATTCGAGAGGCTCAACATCGAGGCGTATCCAAACCCAACGCCGGTGATCCTGGAAATCACGGCGCAGGCGCCGGGCCTCTCCGCCGAGGAAATGGAACGCTACTACACGCTGCCGATGGAGATCGCGCTGTACTCCACGCCGGGCATTGATGTGATCCACTCTACCTCGTTTTATGGATTGTCATTCGTTCGCGTAACTTTCAAATATGGAGTGGACTACTACTTCGCCTACAGCCAGGCGTCCATCGCGATGCAACAGAACGTGAGCTTGCCGGGCGGCCAGATTCCCGCAATCCAAGCGAACAGCTCGACGGGAGAGATCTATCGCTATCAGGTTGTCGGTCCGCCGCATTTCGGAATCGCAAATCTGCGCACGGTGCAGGACTGGATTGTCGCCCGCCGCCTGCTGACGATTCCGGGAATTGCGGCGGTGAATAGTTGGGGCGGGCCTACGAAGGAATTTCAGGTGGAGGTGGACGCGCACAAGCTGGAAGCGTACAGCATCACCGTGCCGCAGATTCTTACCGCGCTGGGCAACGCGAACGTGAACGTGGGCGGGCGCGAAATCCGGATTGGCCAGCAGTCCATCAACATCCGCGGCGTGGGATTGATTGACGACGGCGGCAACGATGATTTAACGCAAGGCTACCATGTTCGCGACATCGAGAACGTGGTGCTGAATCAGATTAATGGCGTTGCGGTGCTGGTAAAAGATGTTGGCACCGTGTCGGTCGGCTACCGGCCCAGATTGGGGATTCTGGGCCGCGACCGGCAGGACGACGTCGTGGGAGCAATCGTGGTGATGCGGCGCACCGAAAAAACCGCGGACATGATTCCGCAGGTGAAGGCCGCGATCGAGAAACTGAATAGTAATGGGAGCCTTCCGTCAGGAGTGAAGGTGGTGCCATTCTACGATCGCTCCTCGCTCATCGCCGTCACCACGCACACGGTCTTGCACAATTTGATTTTCGGGTGCGTGCTGGTCTTCTTGATCCAGTGGATTTTCCTGGGAGATCTTCGTAGCGCGTTGATCGTTGGGTTTAGTATCCCTTTCGCGCTGCTCTTCGCGATTATCCTGCTGGTGCTGCAGGGTGAGAGCGCGAACCTGCTTTCCGTGGGCGCGGTGGACTTCGGGATCATCGTAGATTCAGCGGTAATCCTTGTCGAAAATGTATTTCGGAATTTCCAAGCGCCCTTGCAAGACAGGCAAGGGCTGCTGGCGCACCTGGCCGGCGGATATTGGGGAGCGGATCCGACTAAGGATGCAGAGCAGGCAACGCAAGCGCAGGGCTGGACGGATCGGCTGCGGCTGATTCTGATCAGCGCGATGCAGGTGGATAAGGCCGTCCTGTTCTCGGCGCTGATCACCGTGGCGGGATTCGTGCCGCTGTTCACAATGCAGGGAGTGGAGGGGCAGATTTTCGGGCCCATGGCGCGTACGTACGGTTACGCGCTCGCCGGAGCCTTGATTGCAACGTTCACGGTGACGCCGGTGATCGCATCGGTGCTGCTTCCGAAAGATGTGACGGAATCAGTGACGTTCGTAGTTCGCGTGCTGCACAAGATCTACAATCCCACGCTGCGTCTGGCGCTCACACACCGGGCGATTACCGTTGCGATTGGCTTTTTGTTCCTAGCGGGGAGCGCTTTGCTGGGCATGCGGCTGGGGAGCGAATTCCTGCCGCATCTGGAAGAAGGAAACTTCTGGATTCGCGCTTCGATGCCGATCACGCTGTCGCTGCAAGATGGCGAGACAGCCACGAAAAAAATGCGCGAAATTCTGATGCGACACCCCGAAGTGCTTACGGTCGTCTCGCAACACGGCCGGCCCGACGACGGCAGCGACGCCTCGCCATTTTCCAACGTCGAGTTATTCGCGCCGCTGAAACACTTTGACGAATGGCCCCGCGGCATGACCAAAGACAAATTGACGGACCAGATTCAAACCGAGTTCAACAACGAGCTGCCGGGCGTCGTCTTCAATTTTTCCCAATACATCGAGGACAACATCGAGGAGGGCATCTCGGGAGTGAAAGGCGTCAACTCGGTGAAGATCGTCGGCCCTAATCTGGAAACGCTGACCAATCTTGCCGATCAGATCCGCGATCGCATGAGCCGCGTGCGCGGACTTGTCGATCTTGGAGTCTTCCCCGTACTGGGACAGCCTAATCTAAATATCAAGGTGGACCGCGCCAAGGCGTCGCGTTACGGCCTCAATTCAGGTGATATCAACTCGGTGATTCAAGCGGCCATGGGAGGAGCGACGGCTACCTCGGTGCTGGAAGGCGACCGGCAGTTCGATCTGGTGGTTCGTTACACGCCTGAGTACCGTGATTCCATCGAGAAAATCCGAAACATCAAGGTGGCCTATCCAACCGCCAGCGGCGTGAATGCCTACATCCCCCTGATCGAACTGGCAACCATCACGCTCGATACGGGCGCGGCCTGGATATATCACGATAGCATGCAGCGTTTCATCCCCGTCAAATTCAGCGTGCGGGCGCGTGACCTGGGCAGCACGGTGGAAGAAGCGCAGCAGCAAATCGCGAAGAACATCAAGCTTCCGACTGGATACCACCTGGTTTGGGCCGGCGAGTTTGGAGACTTGCAAGAAGCTAAGAAGCGTCTGGAAATTGTGGTGCCGATCAGTCTGTTGCTGATTCTTGGCTTGCTCTACAGCATGTTCAATTCGCTGCAGGATTGTTTTCTGGCGTTGGCGGGAATCCCTTTCGCAGTCGCGGGCGGCGTGCTGGCACTTTACGTCTCTGGTCTGAACTTCAGCATCTCGGCTGCGATCGGGTTCGTGTCGCTGTTTGGTGTGTCGGTGATGGACGGCATCCTGATGATTACCTATTACAACCATGAGAGGCAGATTCACAAAGGGACGCCAACGGACGCGATGTTCCAGGCGGCATCGTCGCGCATGCGTCCCTTGCTGATGACGGCGCTTTCGGCTTGCATTGGCCTTTTTCCCGCCGCCATCTCCACAGCCATCGGGAGCCAGGTGCAGCGGCCGCTCGCGACCGTGATCGTCGGTGGAATGCTGGTGGGGCCGGTGATGCTGCTGCTGGTAGTGCCCCCACTGAGAATGGTTTTTCTGGGGCATGAGAGCCACAAGCTTCTGCGGGAAGCGAAATGAAGGCTATCAGTCTCATCCTGCTGATGCTGGGATGCGCTGCGTGGCCGGTCCCTGCAGCTTATGCGGGCCAATCTGTTGCGGCATCTCGACAGGAACATACTCCGAACGCCGCGGAAACACATGGCAATCATTCGCGTGAAGCCGATCACGCCGCTGAGGCTGGAGGCGCGAGGCACGTTGGCAGGCCTTCTGATGATCTGCAAAACCAGCGCAAGATTTCTGGCCACAAGGCATCGGTCGGCACTGCGAGCCCAAGCAAGGCAAATCAAGGCAATGAGGCGGCGAACAGCCGTGAACGCTCTGGATCCCAAGATTCTAGGAATTCTCGTCGCGTTGGCTCAGTTAAGTCTGCAGGTGCCGCACAGAACGGATTAGCCCGAAACGAAACCAATAACCACGCGGCGTCGAATCGCTCGCCAACTGCCGTCAGACCCGCGGCGCCAGCAATCAGCAATGTGCGCCATCACGGAGCTAATCCCGCGATCATTGGCGGGGCGGGAAATTCAAATTCCAGAAATACCATGGCGCTCGATGGTAAACAGATGAACCGTAATCACACGGGGAATTAATTCGCATGGCGCTCACTGACAAATCGCGCTGTCTTCCGTGCGCTGGGGCCTTGGCTGTGCTGCTCGCAGGTGGTTGTGCAGTTGGCCCGAACTTCAAAAAGCCGGTTGCTCCTGCCGGCGCGGGGTATACGCCTGCGCTAATTCCGGCGACGAGTGCCACGGCAAACGTCACCGGAGGAGAGGCGCAGCGGCTTGTTGATGGGCGCGACATTCCGGGAGAGTGGTGGACGCTGTTTCACTCGAAGCCGCTTAACAATTTGATCGAGCGCTCGCTCAAAACCAATCCAAGTCTTAAGGCGGCGCAAGCAGCGTTGATCGTCGCGAGAGAGAACGTGCTGGCACAGCGTGGAGCCTACTACCCCAGTGTGACGGGCGGCTTTTCGGCGACGCGGGCGAAATCGTCCAGTAACCTGTCGCCAGTAACTAACACCAGCGCTCTCAATTACAGTTTTTACACACCGGAGGTCAGCGTCTCGTTTGTACCCGACGTTTTTGGCCTGAACCGGCGAACCGTGGAGTCACTGCAGGCGCAGGATCAACAAGCGCGTTTTGCGCTGGCTGCAACGCACATCACTTTGAGCGCAAACGTGGCCGGCGGGGCCATTCAAGAAGCTTCGCTGCGGGCGCAGATTGCTGCAACACACGAGCTGATCACCATCAATACCGATGCGCTGGAGATTTTGCGCCACCAGTTTGCGAACGGATATGTGAGCCGGCTGGACGTGGCGGCGCAGGAATCACAGCTCGCACAAGTTGTGGCTACGCTGCCGCCGCTGCTGAGGCAGTTGGCGCAACAGCGTGATCTGCTTGCTGCGTTATCGGGAAGCTTCCCGAATCAAGATCTGCCGGAAAAGTTTGAGCTTTCCAGTTTGCAATTGCCGCAGGAATTGCCGCTGAGCCTGCCTTCGCAGCTGGTGGAGCAGCGTCCGGATGTTCGTCAAGCTGAGGAAAACCTGCATTCGGCGAGCGCGCAGATTGGAATCGCGATCGCGAATCGACTGCCGAATTTCGCGCTGACGGCAGACGCCGGCAGCATGGCAGTGGTGCTCGGGCATCTATTCGAACCTGGCACGGGTTTCTGGGACGTAGGCGCAAGCGTCGCGCAACCTATTTTTGACGGCGGCACCCTGCTCCACCGCGAGCGCGCTGCGAAAGCTGCTTACGCTGAAGCCTCCGAACAATATCGCAGCACGGTCTTGACCGCGTTTCAGAACGTGGCGGACACGCTGAATGCCCTGCAACAGGACGCTGACGAGTTGAAGGCCGCGGCAGCAGCAAAAGATGCCGCGGCTGTGACGCTTGAACTGTCAAAGAAACAGTATCAATCCGGCTATGCGAATTACCTGGCGCTTTTGAGCGCTGAACAAGCATATCAACAAGCCTTGATCAATCTCGTTCAGGCGCAGGCAAATCGTTATGCCGATACCGCCGCGCTGTTTCAAGCCCTCGGCGGCGGATGGTGGAACCGACCCGACGTTCCAAAGAGCTGGCTATAAAGACAGCGCACGTTGCGCTCCTGTCGCTTGCGCGTTTAGGGCCGTAGCCCGTGATCCGTCGGGATCTCAGCGGTCCAAAAACACATGTCTTTGGGCGTGAGGATAGATGATCTACAGCCACGCCAAATCAAGCACTTAGGAATCGGGAGGAACTGGGGTTTGTGGGCAGCCGCCGAAAGCCATGATTCTTCGATTTCTGGTGGGTCGTGAAGCCTCAAGGGTCACCCTCAATCCGGCCATATGGGGTCACCAAAAAACCGGCCATAGTGTTCAGCCGCGAACGAGCCCATTCGTTAACGCCGTTTGTTCGATTCTGAAGCGTACACGGTCGTGGTCTTTCGTTCTACCGACCTACATATAAGGTGATGTTGTTGTTGAAGTTGAGGGAAAGTGGGAATCGCGGAGCGATTTCCAAGGCAGCCCGGCTGCCGGCTTTTCCACAACCCAGCTTGCGACCACTTACGACGGCAACGGCATGCGCGTCCAGAAATCCAGCGGTACTCTGTATTGGCGAGCGATCACTGGAGAAGTGCTGGCGGAAACGGACGCTACTGGAAAGACAATGAATGAGTACATTTACTTCGCGGGACTGCGGGTGGCGTGGTGGGATTCCCGGGAGAATTCCTATTACATTAATTCCGACGGCCTGGGCACTACGCGCACGATCACGGAATCGAATGGCACAGTCTGCTACGACGCGGACTTCACGCCTTACGGGCACGAGATCCAGCACACGAACACTTGCCCGTCGACCTACAATTACAAATTCACTGGCTACGAGCGCGATTCCGAGACTCAGCTCGATTACGCCGTCGCTCGTTACTACAATTGGCACCTTGGCAGGTTCCTGTCCGCCGATCGCTTAGGCGGTTCATCGGGCGATCCGCAATCTCTAAACCGCTATACATATGTTGAAAACGGCGCGCCGAACTCCTCGGATCCCAGTGGCATGTTAAAGTATCCGTGTCCCGGTCGGGGCGATATGTGTGATTGGGGTCTATACGATGCCTGGTTCAGCGAAGGCTTAAGCTTCAACCCGTTTACGGACTATTGGGACGGTAATAGCATTTCAGGGATTGTTGGCGGTGGGCTCGTCGGCGGCGGCGGCTTCGTGGGCTCTTGTGACCTTGGTGCGGCCGCTTCACCAGCGTGCGGTTCTTACGGCGGCATAAACACCGCGAATGGCTTAAATCAACTACCCACGTTAGATGCCCTTTCGTCCGGTCAATTTGAGTTTGTCAATGAGATTGGTGAAATGGGCGGTGACATCGTGTGGGCCTCATCGACAAACCCTCTCGCCCCCGCCTATTTAAAAGTCCAAAGCGATTGCCTGCTTGGGAACGGAGTTCGGCAGATAACGTATTCTATCCAAAACAAGAACGGTGGAGACGCAAAAGGCTTTTGGGTATCTGAGAATCAGAGTGACAAATCCCTCACCCCGGGCAATTCAGGGACCACCTCTCAAGGCCCAAACGAATTTGGGTTGAGCGGATTTACGGACTTGATAGGAGGTATCGGAACCCACGATTCGTTGCAAACATTTAGCGCGTCGCCGAGTCAACCAGGTCCGGGAGTGCCAAGTATTCCTCTGTTCGTGAGAGACGCGAATGGCAATGATTATGGAACGCTCGGAATTTACATTAAAGCCGGAGTTGCGTTGGTGAACGGCAAAGCGTCCCAGGTTCGGTGCCCGTGAAGGAGATGACCGTGCGAACAGTTGGGAAAATTATGATGTCGGCCGGTGCAATCGCATTAGCGCTGATAGTCGTTGGTTATTGGATTGCACTTCGAAATCGAGAGCGCGCAGAAGAATTCCTACCCCAGTTTGTTTCGTTGCAACTCGGCCAATCGACCTTCAATGACGGACGACAGCTTGCGCAAGCTTACCAAGGTAAGCCCTGGAGTCCGTCATCGGCGAACGCGGAATGCTCGTCTCAGGATTGCAATCTAAAGTTTGTATTCGACAATAGGCCCCTCCATTATTTGCCCTTTGTGCGCCGCGTTGTATTTACAGCCAGCATCGGCATTAAGGGAGGTCGTATTGTCGCACGCGAGGTCGAATATGAACGTGACTCTCGATCATATTATGACTTCATTTATGTCATCCGCGACAGCGTTGATGAGAGTCAAACGCCGTGCTGTGTTGCGCAAAAGCTGAAAATAGACCCAGCCGGAATTCCCCATGTCATCGAAATTCATCTGGGTCCGCTTGCCACAGCGCAGGAACGAGCACTTGCTTATGACCTAAATCTAACCTGTCTCTCGCAATTCAGCGGGTGCGCAAACGCGATGGCTATTTTTCCACCCTCGCTGAGAGCTAATGATTAGTGAATGTGATTTTCACACGTGCAGAGTAAACCGCACAGTCCGAGCGAATAATACGTAAAGAAGTTGCCGCCCTCCCCCAAACCTCCAAGTTCGCAACTATCGAGCCTTGCCGGAAGTCGGAAACCGCGCGTCCAGGCGCCGCATCAACTCGACGGGGTTATCGATTGCATCGCGGAACGCGTTTTCTCTAGCGGGCGACGGCCGGCGATCCAGGCCAGCCAATCGCCGAACCAGAAACATTCCGGCAACGAGATAGATGAATTTCTTTCGGCCTTCGTCCATCGCGAAGACAAGATATCAAATTCGCTTTATCTTCGCCTAGTCATTTTTCGCGTTCAGCCGGCAGCTTTCCACAGCTTCTGAAATTGTTCGACCGTTGCCGGGGCAAATCCCGCGTAATGATTGTTCACGTAAACATATGTGCTGAGCCCTCGCCGGACGGTCCGCTGACAGACATTCACCCAACTCATTAATTCCCTTGAGCGATCGACGATCACCTTGTCCCAGATCTTCGTCTGTTGCTCAATTCCCTTTCGGTCGCCGAGCAAGCGGATGTATGTGAAGTCGGCTGTGGTGGGATCAAACTTCTCGAATATCTCGGTTACGCGCGGCATCCATGCTTGATCTATGAGCGCGTAGGCGACGTTGTGAGCGCGCAATAGATCGAAGAATTCCGCTGAGAGCCAACTCTTGTTGCGAATTTCGAGAGCGAATTTGTATCCCTTCGGCAATTTCTTCAGGAATGGTTCCAGCCGCGCCAGGAATTCGTTGCCGGTCTTGAAAACGGTCTGATTGAAATATCCGAATTGGAAGAGAAGCGGCCCGAGCTTGTCGCCCATCAAATCCTTTGTTTCGAGAAAGTGCATCAAGTCGCCGTGACAATCCTGTAAGACTTTTTCGTGTGTGATTGTCTGCGGAATTTTGGCGGCGAGAATGAAACCCGCGGGCGTCTTGCGCTCCCAGCCGTTCACTGTGGCGACGGACGGCGTGCGATAGAACGTGGAGTCAACTTCCACGGTGCTAAATTTCGTCGCGTAGTAGGTCAAGTAATCGGCGGGTTTCATGCCCGCCGGATAGAACGCGCGCTCCCAGCCGGCCGCGGTGAAAGCGCAAAGTCCGACGTCGACGAATCTGCTGGCGTAAAGCTTTTGGCAGATTTGCGTGACATTTTCGCAAACACTAGAAAACTGGGTTTTCCAACTGAGCAACTAATTTTCGAGCTGAGAGCCCTGCCTGAAAGTCGCTGGGAAGAACTCACTCCCATAAAGTTGGCCCGACTCTTGAGACCTTATGGCATTTCGCCAGGGCAACTTTGGACCGGCGAAACAAGCGTACGTGGATATGACGTTAAGGATTTCGAGACGGTTTTCGATCGCTATGTGCCCGCCAGTGAGCCGCTAGAAGAGCTAGACGGCGAGTAAACAGCGGCTTCTAACGAGATTTTCAACGCGCTAGAAGCATTTGTTCTAGCGGAAATGATTTCTGACGAACACTGCGAAGAACTGCAAAAACAAAAGGAGACGAACATGAAACTAGTAAACGGGAAGCTGGTGATTAAGTTAAAGCTGAAGAGGCCGAAGCTGTCGGCATCAGGCAAGAGTTACGTGGTTGGCAGTACTCGTGGATTCAAGAAGTCCGGCGTGAGAATCAAAGGCAAACCAGTGCATTTTGCAGCGAACGCGATCATCAAAAGGGAGACGCGCCGCTCATCAACAAAGAAGAATAAGAAGCAAAAGTCCCCAAAGAAAACCTAACAAGGAACGCTGTACAAATCTGAATCCGGCGAACCGCTAGAAACTCAACTGGAGCCGAACTGACCAGCGTTTCTAGCGGCTCGAAGGCGGAAAAACAGGTTCAACAGGACGAGATTATTGGGCAATGAATGGGCTCTTCAAACCAACGCGAAAACCGAAAACGGGACGACAAGTCTGAACGCCTGCCTGCTGATCGGTTGCTCATGCCAGCCGATGTCGCGGCGCTTACCGGCCTTTCGGTCCAAACCCTTGCCCAGTGGCGCAGCCAGAACCGAGGGATTCCGTACGTGAAAATTGCTCGCAACGTCGTCCGCTATCGGCAGAGCGATTTTGATAATTGGATTGCGGGACGTATAGTGCGCGTCGATGTCGACGCACCGTGAGGCGATCTGATGGGAGTTTATCAACGCGGCAGTATTTGGTGGTACGTCTTCGAACTTGGGGGCCGCAAGATTCAGGAATCGTCTGGCTTCCGAAACAAGACAGCGGCTCTTCGCGCCGAAGCAAAGCGAAAAACGGACTTGCTGGAACGACGAGCAGGCTTCACGAAGTCTAAGCAGATTCCCCGGTTCGATGAATACGCTACGCAGTTTCTCGAATGGTCAAAACAGCAACACAGACCCAAAACGTATGAGCTCCATCAATTGAATTGCGAAACGCTTAAGCGGTTTTTCCGCGGCAGATACCTTGACGAGATCACGACCGAGATGGTTGAGGATTTCAAATTAGCACGTAAGCAAGAGCGGATTCGATGGGCGAAAAACCGGAGCGTCGGAGGCGCCACCGTCAATCGTGCGCTCACTACGCTCAAGCTTCTCTATCACCAGGCCCAGCGCGCCGGGTATACCGTTCGAAATCCCGTAGCAGGAGTTGCGATGTTTCGGGAACCACTCGATTCCATGCGCGTGATCAGTTTCGAAGAGCAAGCTGCATACCTGAAGGAAGCTAGTCAACCGCTGCAAGACATCGCGAAAATCATCCTTGATACTGGAATGCGACCCGAAGAGGTCTTCCGTATGCGGAGCGAGAACCTCGATTTCAAACAGAAGACGATTGTGAATCCCTACGGAAAGACAAAAGCCGCACGTCGGACCATCCCAATGACGGAAGATGCTCTGTCTCTATTGAGGTCGAGGGCGAAACGAGCGGCGAAATTGGGAACACCATATGCATTTCCGTCACCCCGCGATTTGCAGAAGTCGATAGGCAGCGTGAAGAAAGCGCACGGTTCTGCCGTAAAGCGAGCAAAGATCCAGGGTCATTTCCGACTTTACGATCTCAGGCATACTTTTGCTACGCGTGCGGTGCTGTCGGGAGCAGATCTGCCGACGCTGAGTTCATTGCTGGGACACGCGAGTATTCTGATGACGATGCGTTATGTTCACCCGGCAGCAGAACAGAAACGCTTAGTGATGGAGAAGTTCGAAAAATTTCGCGCTGAACAGACAATTGCGGCCGCCACTGTCCAACAGAGCCAGGGGGTCACTACAAAAGTCACTACACCGAAGTTAGTCAATTGAACAGAAAACATGTAAGCTATTGAAAAGATTGGTGGACGTGACCGGGATCGAACCGGTGACCCCCTGCTTGCAAAGCCGGACAATCGCCTCCAACAGTTCTTTCCGTTTTCTCTAACTACTAACGTTCACAACAAATCGGGGACTCTGCTTTTCGCTCAAAGCTAACTCGAATCTGTTGAACACGATTCCATTCGTGCACACTTCGTACACAGTACGTTTTCAAAGAAAACGTGCACAGTGAACTCCTCGGTGAGACAAGTGTGTGCATCACACCCTCCTTTGATAAGGCTTAAGTCTTGGGTATGCTCTGTTTCATTGGTTCGCCACCGCTCCCGGTTTGGTTCCGGTTAGCCCGCCATTCAAACACGATCGAGAACGTGCCTCAGCCTAAAGCAGTCCCAGATGGTCCGGATACTTGGCCTGCAAAGAACTCACCAACTCTTCAAATTCCGAAAGTCCGCGCAGGTTCTGGAGACATGGGTCCTTCATGAAGAACGGCCAGCACGCAAATCCGGTGCTTACGCTCCGCTCAAGCCACTCGAAGGCCACAGTCTGCCTCCCCAACACGGAGAGGATACAAGCAACCTGATAGTAAGTATGGTGGGCATGCCCAAAGGATTTTGGGCTCGCACACGCCCTTGTGACGCACTCCAGCGCCTGTTCAACTTTGCCAGTCAAAACGTAAAAAAGGCCTTGGAGACTGACGACCATCGGTTCTTCGGGCAATAGCTGAAGGGCTTCATCGAGCAGAGACTGTGCCTCTTTCCAATTTCCCGTCATCATGGCCGGTTGCGGCGCAAAATAAACGGGATACTTGTTCGCCGGATTCTCGGCTCGCCAAGCTTGAATTTCTTCCCAAGCCAGCTCGTACTCCCGACTCCAAATGTAGACTTGGACGATACTGTGACTAACTGCCTTTTTCGGGTGGAACAGTCGCCCTCGCTCATACATTTCACGAGCGTGATCGAGTAGACCCATGTGCGCCAAAATTGTTCCCAGACGGTTGTAGGCGTGAGGCAGATTGTGCTGCAGAGCGAGCGCCCGGCGCAGTTCGGCGATAGCTTCAAGATGCTGAAAATTCTTCGACGGTCCCCACAGCAGGAAGGCTTTTGCTACGTGCCCTTCGGGCAAATCCGGATCTAATTCAAGCGCGCGACGGCAGTGAAACTCCGCTTTCTCCAGCCACGTACTGGCTGGGTCGAACTCGAAGTGGCGCGTGGCGCACACAAACGAAAGCGTCGCATGCGCAAGGGAGAAACCGGGGTCTCGGGCGACCGCCGTGCTCAGGCGCTTGACGGCTTCTTCCAAGGACGCAGGATCGCCAGACGAGCTAAGCCTGTAGCCGCGCATGAATTCCGCATATGCGACCGGGTCTCGACTGTACCGTGGCCGGCTTTGCGCCATCGGTGAGTGCAATGGCCTGTTCAACGCGCTGGCGATTTGCCTGGCGAGTTCGTTTTCCAGTTCGTACAGACGGTTCACGTCTACGTCACACTTCCGTGTGAAGCAGGCGGCTTGCAAATGTGTATCGAACATCTCCAATGAAAGACGCCATTGTCCCTTCGATTCCCGGATGGCCCCATGAACTACAAAGCGGACGCCGAGCCGCGAGCCAATATCCGACGCTGCCATTTCCGCAGGAATGTTCAGCACCGTGGAGACTGGCAAAACATCCACGCCCGGCAGATTTCCGAGGCGCGATGCCAGTGCGTCTGCAAACCCGAGGCACACGCCCTGGTCATCAGGAATGTTATTCAGCAGAAACAGTGGCAGGACGGCAAGGGACGGGCGTTCGATCCGTCCTGAGGAAGGCTGCCCGTCCAACTCTCCTAATGGATTTCGTTCGAGTGGGGACTGCGGGAAACGAGCGTCAATAATGCGCACGGGGCCAATGAATCGATACCCCTTACCCACGATCGTTTCCAGGAACCGGGGCTTGGCTGGATTGTCACCCAGGACGGTCCGGATTTTTCGCACGATGTTGTTGATATTTGGCTCGGTGTCGATGAAAAGATTCGAACGCCATAGCTTCGCAACGATTTCCTGGCGCGAAACGAGTTGCTCCCTGCGGCCCACGAGGAAGATCAGTAGTTCCATGGGCTTCTTCTCGAGCTTCACTCGTCGTCCACGGCGGCGAAGTTCGTAGCACCCGAGGTCGAGCTCTATCTCATCGACCGTCTGTTTTGGATCACCCATAGTGGCTCTGCTGGAGGCATTATCTTCTAAGAATGAGTGATTTACGACGATATACGAAAGATAGGGAATCAGTATCCAGTTTCAATTGAAACGGCTCAATAGTTAGGGGAATATTCTGGCCGATCAATATCCCACGACGGAGGCGACACCATGAAAATGAAACGGAACTTATATCTTAGATTCATAGGGGCCGCATTGTTCTGCGGGGCGGCTCTGGTCTTGACACTTGGCGCTCGGACCGCTAGTTCGGCAAAACATGCATTCACGCCCGATGAGATTCCGTACGGTCCGGCACCGGCGTTCGTGGCCCCAGGCGCGCAGCTCGCGATACTTGAGGGGAACCCAGGCGCATCTAGCGGAGATTACACTGTGCGCCTGAAGATGCCCGATGGATACCGCATCGCGTCCCATTGGCATCCCAAACGGGAAAACGTCACCGTCATCTCTGGGACTTTCAAGGTTGGGATGGGAGATCACTTTGAGGAGAGCACGATGGCACCCTTCCCGGCTGGTAGCTTCGCCTATCTCGATCCTCGACATGCATCACTACGCGATGGCGAGCGGAGAGGTCGTGGTGCAGGTCCACGGCGCATCTCCTTTACAGTTCAACTACGTCAATCCTGACGATGATCCCAGCCGTAAGAAATAATCGATAGCGCCCTTACTGCAAACGAGGGGTTGCGATTCCGAGCGGATTGTTAGAATGCGGGGCCGTCCGTAGCGTTTGGCCCCGGCTGGAGAAGTTTGTCGCCTCGCTTCTGTTGGAGGTGCTGCTGATTGCCGTTGTCACCGCGCCCCTATGTCCGACTTGCTCGAGGATAGACTTTCCTATGGTAAGAGGCCCACACTGAAATCAGGAGATCCTGTGTATGATCGAGGCGAATCAATCCATCGGAATGCTTTGTGACCGCATCTATCTCATCCGAACTACAAGTCGCCCCGCGGCGCGTCGTCCAACTCCAGAAGCTCACAATCGCCTGGATGATCGTCGAAGCCGGTGTGTCGCTCGGCTCTGGTTGGCGTTCGCACAGCCCCGCATTGTTTGGTTTCGGTGAGACAGTCTAATCGAACTGCTTTCGGCAGCCGTGGTGCTTGGCCGTTTCCGATTCGGACTGGCGGAAGCACAAGCGGCTCGCATTGCGGGAATTCTCCTGTTTGCATTAGGGGGATTTGTGATCCTGACCTGCGTCTCGAACTTTCTGGGATATCGTGAAGCCCGACCCAATCTAGTCGGAATCGGAATCCTCTTTGCGGCTGCACTCGTGATGCCTTGGCTCGCCAACCAGAAACGTCGCTTGGCCGCGATTACTTCGAGCACTGCACTAAATGCCGATGCATCTGAATCCGCACTCTGCGGCTATATGGCTTGGATCGCATTGATCGGCCTGGTGGTCAACGCAGTTTCAGGGAAATCCTGGGCAGACCCGGTTGCCGCGTTATTCCTCATCCCACTGATTCTGAGAGAGGGCTACCGAGCAGTGCGAGAGTCCCAACTTGGGTGTCATTGCTGCTAACGAGTGACTTTCAACCGGCCGTACTCGTCGGCAAAAGGCCTAGCTCCCTTGCGAGTCGCAATCGCACTCCCTCACTTCAGTCGTTTACCCACGCGCATTCTTTCTTAACAACTGCGGTGCAAATCTAACCTAATTCGCCCATGCCCCAAGTCTCCGGGAGCGTGGCGCGCATGTGTCAACTTCACCTTTTTCCATGGCTGCGATTTCAGTATTTACCATGCTTTACTTTCTTTATTAACTATGGTTAATATACGACGAGGACTGAAACATGACCGTACGAGTCGCCGTTACCAGATTGGCTGCTCTATGCTCGCTTTCATTGCTGATTCCCTTAGGTGTGCTACCGCAAGGCGAAACCACGAGCGCGATCGGCGGTGACGTGCAGGATCCGGTGAACGCGGCAGTGCCCGATGCCCGAGTCACAATTACAAGTCAAGAGACCGGTCTGAAACGCGAGACTACGACCGACGATTCCGGTCGGTTCAATTTCCCTCAGTTGAAGCCTGGCACTTATTCCGTGAAGGTCGAGGCGCCAGGTTTTGAATCCCAACAGAATGATGCCGTCCAGGCCGCCCTTGGCCAGAAGCAAACAATCAATTTCTCGCTTAAGCTCGCTCAGTCAAACGCCACAATCGAAGTAAACGGTGATGCTCCGATCCTCAATCCCGAAAATGCGAATACATCAACGAGTCTCAACGCCCATGCTCTGGAAGACCTTCCCAATCCAGGTGGTGATGAAACCTATCCTCTTCAATTCGCGGCGGGCGCCCTCGTAAACACGGCCGGCAGCGGGAACGACTTCGTTGGAGGCACAAACGGATACGGCAACGTGGAGTTCAACGGCCTGCCCGCTCTCTCGAACGGGTACATTGTTGATGGGTTGGAAACCAACGATCCACTGACGAACCTGAACAGCGGGCTCTCCACGAACCTCGTGCTCGGACTGAATTCGATCTCGGAGGTAACGGTCAATACGCTCTCCTACGCTGTCGATCAAGGGCGGTATGGGGCCTCTCAGGTCAACTACGTCACGAAATCGGGTTCGAACCAATTTCACGGCAATGCCTACGAGTTGTGGAACGGCTCGCGCTTCAACGCGGCAAACTACTTCACGAACTCGACTCCCGGAGGTCACAAGCCACGATCGACCGTGAACCATTTTGGAGGAAGCATCGGGGGCCCGATCATTCACAATGAGCTGTTCTTTTTCTTCGACAGCGAGTGGGTTCGGATAGCACTGCCGATCGTCACGGCAACCACCGTCCCAACTGCGGCCTTTCAAAGCTATGTCCTGCAACGGCTCCCTCTAGGCGGGACCGATTCCGTGACTGGCTCCATATACCAACCAGCACCGCAATCCGTACCGTTCTATCAGAAGATGTTTTCGCTTTACGGGAACACGAGCGGCACGCCGCTTGCAGTGCTCGGTTGTCCATTTGATGTGGGAGGCGTTGAGCCCGCGGCCGCAAACGACGGAAACGGTTGCGCAAATCGCCAAAGCGTATCGCATTCAAGCGACGACCACGAGCAGGTGCAGACGGTTCGAATCGATTACAACATCGATCAAAATAATACGACTTGGTTTCGCTTTCAGACTGACAACGGACTCCAGGCCGCGTATACAGATCCGATCAATCCCTTGTTTGACGCCATTTCACCACAACCTTTATATTCCTTCGCGGCGGGATATACGCGCGTCCTTTCCCACAACCTTGTGAATTATTTCAACCCGGCATTCTCGTGGTATGGCAGCCTCTTCGGTCCGAATGATCTTCAGAAGACGCTTTCCGCGTTCCCGATTGTGCTGCACGGTAGCGGTGCCAACGCCCCCTTCACGACGCTCGGTGGATTGGACAACACCTGGGTTCAAGGGAGGCGCGCCTCGCGATTTTTTATTAACGACAATCTCGCATGGAGCCGCGGGGCGCATGAACTGCGCTTTGGCACGAACATCCGAATCCTTCGGCTGAACGACTATGACTTCGGAGAGGGAACTGTTCCCACCGTCACATACACTACGCTGCCGCAATACATTTATGGAGTTGCGTCGACGGCTACAAAGACGTTCCCCACGTCGCCGAACGAGCCTTTCAACTTCCTGAATCTTGACCTGTACGTACAGGACACATGTAAAGTCACGAAGAAGCTGACGTGGACCTTCGGCGTTCGAGACACGTTCAATTCCAACCCATTCAATCCGCACGGGCAAATCGATCGCCTCCGCGGCTCCTTCAACACCATCTCGCACAATGTGAATCAGCCGCTCGACGCCGCCATTCAAACAGGTCTCGGCCACGTGTTTTCCTCGACGCCTCTAGCGATCCTTCAACCGAGGACGTCGATCGCATGGCAATTTGAACCCAAGTCCGTGCTGCGCGCCGGCTTCGGAATCTTCAGCGACATTTTGCCGGGGAGCATCGCCGATGTCGTTGGCGTTAATCCGCCAAACGTGAAAACCTTTCAGGGCGGACTGCTCGGTACCGTCGGCGGCACAGCCACGCGCCGGGAGTTCCCAATAGCGCGATTGACGCAACCGTTGCCGCCAATGAATCGTTCACTTCAGGATTTGGGCAGGGCCAGCTTTCCTGCGCGTCCGCGCTGGCAAATCCGACAACGTGCCTTCCTCCCGTTGCAATCACCGCAGTGCCCGATGGAAAACTTCATGCGCCCTATTTCATGGAGTGGAGTTTCGGCTTGGAGCATCAATTGGGGACTACCGGAAGCGTCCATGCGCAGTACGTCGGCACGCGCGCTATAAACCAACCATACCTCACGCAGGTGAACGGCTATCAAACCGTTTGCCAGGGCTGCTTTGCACCGTTTCCTTACGAGCAAGCAACCGATCCGCGCTTTGGCGCGGTCACGCAGTTTGCCACCGGCGCGAGCAGCCATTACAACGGCTTGCAAATGTCAGCGACAAAACGCATGGGCCACGGACTATCCGGACAGATCAACTACACCTGGAGCCGTTGCATGGACACCGTCTCCAACGGCGGCTTCCTGCAGTTTTCTGCAGGAGGAATTCTCTCCCCGCTTCCGGGAGATTTGGCGCGAGACTACGGTCCCTGTGACTACGACATCCGTAACAATCTCAATGCTCAATATGTTTATCAATTGCCGATTAAAGTGCGAAACCGACTTCTGGGTCAGGCGTTGAACGGCTGGCAAGTATCGGGCACCGTGTTTTGGCACAGCGGGATTCCGTTCTCCGTCCTCAGCACGCCATATTCCGCCAATGGAAATGGCATCGTGAACGGCAGCGGGCCACAATTCGCAAGTGCTGTTCCCGGCGTCCCTCTGTATGAACACAATCCGATTCCAGGGGTTACACAGCCCGGTACCGTTCAATGGCTCAATCCCGAAGCATTTGTCTCAACCGTGGACCCGAGCACGGGAGCATGCTTTGAAGGTGATAGTCCTAAGAATTGCCAGTTTGGGAATCTCGGTCGCAATGCCCTGCGCGGCCCGAATTTTGCGTGGAGCGACTTCTACATTACGAAATCGTTTTCCCTCGCCGAGCATGTAAGGCTGCGGTTTGACGTGCAGTTCTTCAACGTCTTCAACCATGCGAATTTTGGACTGCCCAGTATCGTTTTGGCGGGCGTTCCGGGGAAGCCGTCGACTCAAACTGGTTTTGGCGCTCTGACTTACACCACCTCTCCCCGACCGGACTTCTAGGCGTCGGGCTGGGCGGTGACAGCACTCCACGTATGATCGCGTTCCAGGCGCGCATCGAGTTCTGAAGGGTTTTGCGGCTAACGAAAACGACCGATATCCAGTAGCAAAAGGCGCGAGCCCCTGCTCACCAGGCAGGGTGTTCCCTTCGTCCATTCGGAAGGGCGACGACCAGAAGTAGCACACATGTGGGGAAACTTGGATGAACCGAAAATTCTGGGACGCGAACCCCAAGTTGAGACAAATGTGTGCATCACACTCTGGTTTTGAAGCCCACAAAGGCCTGGGAATGTGCATTCGAGTTCCGGATCGCGCCTTCGATATCCGGATAAACTGCGGTCTGGGATGTACGCCGTGGTGCTGTGAAACGCCGCCGCGCACTTCTCCGGCCTGCTTTGCGATTTCGCAAAGTGTGCATCTTAAAACTGTCTCACTTTAGGGGTTCACTCCAGTGCACGAATAATGGAGCGTTCGGGCCGAGGTGATTTTTCTAAGTCTTTTGCAATCAGGAAAAATTTGGTGGACGTGACAGGGATCGAACCGGTGACCCCCTGCTTGCAAAGCAGGTGCTCTCCCAGCTGAGCTACACGCCCACAGTCGGAGTAACCTTCATTCTAAAGTATTTCCGCGCGCTCCGAAATCCATTCCTTCGCTTTTCGGTCATCACTGTACCAGAACTGTACCAAAACCCCCGTAAACAGGGCCCGTTGGCGCCTCGTCGATTGCCATCTCATTGGCTCGGCGGTTGATCTGCTCGAGTGCCTCGCGTTTCATCGCTAGCTTCATCTGGGAACATTTCTTGAATACGTCCGAGTTCCCCTTGTCGAAGCAATTGGACAACCCATTCATCCGCTACGCCTCC
>CAVVGA010000004.1:0-392186 GCA_963747605.1 uncultured Acidobacteriota bacterium
CGGGTCTGGCATGGTGAAGTCCATTCCGACTCTCTGCTACGAAATTCAGACCGAAGCGCGGAAGATGGCGCCGGAGATGGGGACGGGCAGCATCACTTTGCGCGTTCATCCGGAAATTTCAAAGGCGCTGAAGACGCGGGAGTCGTCGCTGATTGAGGAATTGGAGCGCTGGACGAAGAAGAGCATCATCATCCAGGCGGATCCCACTTTGCATTGGGAGCAGTACGACATCTACTAAATGTTTGACGCGCGAGATTAGATGAACATTGCGCCCCGGAATGATATTCCGGGGTGCTTTTGTTTTTCGGGCTCGTCACTGGCAGGTCACCGTGCTTGGCCCCTGGCGGCTTGACCTTTGAGCAGAAATGTTTTGGGGAATTTGCCGGTACCGCAAATCTTGAAGGTTCCGAAGTCCTTGTACCATTCGCCTTCTGGAGCTTCAAGATTTGACTCGCGCCAGAGTTTGAGCTGATAAAGATCCTCTGCGGTTATCTGCCGTTGCTCAAGACGATCAAACAGGTGTTGTCGTATAGCCAACCGAAGATCGGTCGACTGAATTGTCGGCATTACTCGCCGAAACTCATTCGGGCGAGTTCTTTCTTGAGTTTTTGGCGCTCGGCGGGATCAGAGGCTTCCGAGAGGCGGTTGGCGAGGGCAAAGAACCGGTCTTTCTCCGCTTCCTTGAATTCAATACCGGTTTCGATTAAATCAACGAGCACGCGATTGACGCTGGTATTGCGGGTCCTAGCGATGGCGCGTACGTGTTTGGCGACGCGGGCTGGAATCGAGACGCTTTGGCGAACGGACTTTTCGGTTTTGGACATATTCCTTATAATACACCAATCTGCACCATAATGCACCAGCCAGCCCGCGGAGGCGTTGCGACCGCGAGTGAGGGTTCCAGTCGCAACATCCGCACTGCAGCGGCTAAAGCCGCACCGGCTGTGCGAAGCCAGCGTCGTGGCTGAAGCGACCTACAAAGATTGGCGAGCCGCGATGTAGGCTGCTAGGTCCACGGTTCGTTCGCGGCGGATTTCGCTGTGCTATTATGGCGATTCGACAACAATTCCAGGCTGTATGAGGAGTTTTCTTGGCTGCTCGCATTTTGGATGGCAATGCAATTCGTGACCAGATTTATGGCGAACTGGCGGGCGAAATCGCTGCGCTGGCGGCCGCGGGAATCCGGCCGGGTCTTGCGGCGGTGCTGGTGGGTGACAATCCAGCGTCGAAGGTTTACGTAAAGAGCAAAATCGCGGCTTGCGAGAAGCTGGGGTTGGCGAGTATTCAGGTCACTCCGCCGGCCACCATTTCTACGAGGGAGTTGCTCGCGATTGTTGAGGATTTGAATCGGCGCGATGACGTGGACGGCATCCTGGTGCAGCTGCCCTTGCCGCCACAGGTGGATGCGAAGAGAATTCTCGATGCGGTGGACCCCGCGAAAGATGTGGACGGATTTCATCCCATCAACGTGGGGCACTTGGCGGCCGGACGACCCACTTTGGTGGCCTGCACGCCGTCTGGCGTGATGGAGATTTTCCGGCGCAGCGCGATTCCGCTGGAAGGTGCGAACGCGGTGGTGCTGGGGCGCAGCGATATTGTGGGCAAGCCGATGGCGCTGCTGCTGATGCACGCGAACGCCACCGTGACGATCTGCCATTCCAAGACGCGCAATTTGCCGGAAGTGATTCGGCGCGCGGACATCGTGGTCGCGGCGCTGGGCCGCGCGGGGATGGTGACGCCGGATTTTGTGCGTCCGGGCGCGACCGTGATCGACGTGGGCATCAATCGCATCAGTGATCCGGCGCAGGCGGAGAATTTCTTCGCGCATTTTCCGGAGCGGCTCGCGGCGTTCCGCGAAAAAGGCACGGCGCTCGTCGGCGACGTGCATCCGGACGTTGCGAGCGTTGCCGGAGCGATCACTCCTGTGCCGGGCGGAGTTGGCCCCCTGACGATCGCCATGCTGATGAGCAACACCATCAAGGCGGCGCGAATGCGGCGCGGATCCCGGGTTGCGGCGAGCGTTCCGGCGGCCGCGGCCGTGCAAGGCTGATGTTACGCGTCGGGCTCACCGGCGGAATCGCATCGGGCAAATCCACTGTGGCGGCGATGCTGCGCGAACTGGATTGTCCGGTGCTGGACGCGGACACGCTAGGCCACGAACTGCTCGAGCAAGGGCAGGACGCTTACAACGAAGTGGTCCGCGAGTACGGCAGGGAAGTGCTGGACACGTACGGCAACGTGGACCGCAGCAAACTGGCGCAAATTATTTTTGCGGATGCGCAGAAGCGCGCGCGACTGAATCAGATTCTGCATCCGCGGATTCTGGACGTAGCGCGCAAATGGTTTGCGGCGCTGGCGCAGCCGGGCGGCCCGGAACTGGCGGTAGTGGAAGCAGCGCTGATCATCGAGGCGGGCTACAACAAAGAGCTCGACAAGGTAATCGTGTGCTGGTGCCCGGCGCGAGCAGCAATTGCAGCGGCTGGTGGAGCGCGGGCTGACGGCCGAACAGGCGCAACTGCGCATCGCCGCGCAAATGCCGATGGAAGAAAAACGTCGCCTGGGCGATGAGACGATTGATTGCTCGGGGTCGCTGGAGGAAACTGAGCGGCAGGTGAATGGAAGCGGTGAAGCGGTTGTCGCGGCTGGCGGCTCCCGCCGGCGGAAACATTTCCTGAGCTTGCGAGCGTATTAACTGGCAGAGCGAATTCGTGCGAGAATGCCGGTGCAGCGGGGTGCGAAAGCCTTCTTCATGAGCATCGATGGAACAGAGCGGGAAGCGAAGGACGCGCGGTGCGGCTGCTGGCCATCGGGCTGATCATTGGGCTCGGCGCTTATTGGGCCGGCTCGCGCTACGGGGAGCGGAATCCCGGCAGCGGTGGACGCGCTGCGGCGGGCCGGATTGACCGGCGCGGCAGCTGCGCTGGATCCCACGGAAGCGGAAAATGTGCGGATTTACCGGCTGGCGTCGCCGGCGGTGGCGAACATTGTGACGCGTACGGTGGAATACGATTTCTTTTACAATCCCGTGCCGGTGGAAGGCGCGGGCTCGGGATTTCTGATTGATGCGGACGGGCACATTCTGACAAACTATCACGTGGTGCAGGGCGCGCAGACGATTGAAGTGACGCTCGGCGATTTGACGCGTTACAAAGCGAAATTGATCGGTGAAGACACGCGCAATGATATCGCGTTGATTCAAATTGATACGCAGGGGCACAAGCTCACGCCATTAACGCTGGGCGATTCGCGGAATCTGCTGGTGGGGCAACGAGCGCTGGCGATCGGCAATCCGTTTGGATTTTCGAGCACGCTAACTACCGGGATTGTGAGCGCGCTGGGCCGCACGGTGCAAACCAGCGAAAGCACTTTTATTGATGAAGCGATTCAGACGGATGCTTCGATCAATCGCGGAAATTCCGGCGGACCGCTGCTGGATTCGCACGGGCAAGTGATTGGGATCAACAGCGCGATTTATGCGCCGACCGGAACGACTGCGGGAATCGGATTTGCGATTCCGATTAACACGGCGCGGCGAGTGGCGGAAGATTTGATCAAGTATGGCCGGGTACGGCGCGCAACGCTGGGCGCGGAGGGGCGCGCGTTGTGGCCAGGCCTGGCCGAAGCGTTGAAGCTCAGCGTGCAGCAGGGAATATTGATCGAGCGCGTGGAGCCGGGCGGGGCGGCGGCGCAAGCCGGGATTCGCGGCGGCAACAAATCCATGGTGGCGGGCTTGCAGGAACTGCGCATCGGCGGCGATGTGCTGATTGCGGTGGACGGCAAGGCGATCACCAACCAGATGGATTTGAATTTGATGCTGAACCGCTCGCAGCCTGGGAATTCAGTGACGTTGACGATCGTGCGCGACGGTAAGCAGATGAATATTCCGGTTAAGTTGGGCGAGGGATAGAGGCTCCAGGCAGCCTTTCTTGCTGGCGGCTTATTGGCCGCGGCGTTTCCACGTGGCGCGCACTTCCTTCCGTTGCTGATCACTCAGTTGAAACCATGATTCCGCGGCGTCGCGCACTTTTTCGAGCGCGGCCTGCATTTCGGCCTGTTTTTGGTGCATGACTTCGCTGCCTGCATCGGTGGGAACGCGAACGGCAGGCGCGAGGAACATTACCGCGCGCGTAAACGGGATTGGAATCTGGAACAGGTCCCAGGATTTCTTGAACGTGTAGGCGTGCTGCACGCCGATGTGAAAGACGGTGATGGGGCTTCCGGTGCGGCGCGCGAGAATTATTGGTCCGGGTTTCGCGATGTAGCGCGGGCCGCGCGGGCCGTCAATCGTAAATGCGACATGCTTCCCTTCCTTGATGCGCTGGGCCATCACGCTGAGGCCTTCGATTGCGCCGCGGCTGGAGCTGCCTTGCGCGGTGCCGAAACCGAGGCGTTCGATTACGCGGCGCGTCCACTGGCCGTCGAAGTTCACCGTGTTCATCATGACCATGCCGCGATTGCGCCAGATCCACGCGGCGGAAAAAATGCAGCGGTGCCAGAAGGCGCCGATAGCGACTTCGCCGCCGTGTTCGATGAGGACTGCGTTGCGCGCGCCGACGACGTCGAGGCGTAGTGTGGGTCCAATCAAACGAATTGCTCCGTAGACGAACCAAGCGATCACGGGAATTTGCATGCGACGCCAGCGCGAGAGTTGCGGCGCGCCCAAATCGAACAACGATTTGCCGGTTGGAGCGCTCGGGGGAGCGGCTGATTTCGCGTCAGTATCCACTGCGGTATAGTATAGGGGAATCTCGCGCTATTCTCGATGTGCTCCCGACCACAATCCGCGCTGTACAACGCTTTTCGGTCGCGGCCCAGAATTGTCGCTTTGCTGATTCTGGTGGGCACGGCTTTTCTGGCATGTCCGCGGCTGTCGCGGGGGCAGCAGGCGCCGGCTGGCGCGATCGGGCGCGTCGAGGGGAATGATGTGTCGGTGGACAACGGCACGGCGGCGGAGAGCGCGCCGGCACCTGCGGCTCATGGATCGCCGAGTTTTGTATTCAACGGCAGCGTGCTGACGGTGCACGACGGGAAAGCGCGATTGACATTGGTTGCGGGCGGGCAAGTGGATATTTGCGGGCCGGCGAAGTTCACGTTGCTGCAGTCCGGCGCCTTCGATTACTTTGGCACTGAATTTCGGGCGCATTCATTTGCAGCTGCCAGTGAGCACGCCGCTGCGGATTTTTACGCCGACGATGATTGCCACACCGTTGGACATTGGCGGAGCGAGCCGCGAGATCACCGCAGGGCTGGATATGAACGATTCGTTGTGCGTGGTGGCGAGCAGTGGCGCGATTCGGCTGGAGCAACAATTCACCGGCGCGGGGCTGATCGTTCCGCAGAGCGGCGAATTCTTTCTGTCCGCGGGAAATCTGGTGCCGGTGGCGGGCGCGCCGGGAAGTTGCGAGTGCACACCGATGCATGCGCAATCTTCGCCGCCGCCGCAGATCCCGGTGATGGGCGTGACGTCGCGGGACCAGCTGAATGTGCAACAGTATCCATCGGAAGCGGCGCCCGCGCCCACGCCCACGCCGCCGACTGCTGTTGCGGAGAAGGAGCCTGCGCCGCAACCGAACGTGCAGTTGAGGATTTTGGCAGGCGCGAACGAGACGCATCCGATTTTGCCGGCGCCGAAAGATGCGGCTCCGCCTCCGCCGGTCCTTTCGGTTCCCGAGTACAAGATTATTTTGCCGCCGCTGGTGTATTCGGCTTCATCATCGCCTACGCCGCCGGAAGATCCGGCGATTGAGGCGGTTTTGCTGGTTCGGACCGTGCACGTGGAGCCGGATTATCAGTTCACGGGGCATGTGGAAGCGCCACATTTGGAACCGGTGGCTCAGAAGAGTAGTTCGTCGCCGGGAAAGCAGGGGGCGGGTGAGGCGAATTCATCCGGTGGAAAGAAGGAAGGATTTTGGGCGAGGTTGAAGCGGGCGTTTGGCGGGAGTAGTTAGAATTTTTTTAAGGCAAAGGCATAGGAGCAAATCGCGACGTGCGGCGCCAACCGTTCGATCCCGCATTGCGGGATCTCAGGGTGAATCGCGCTATAGCGCGATTCACATTCCTTCGTAGTTCGGGCCGCCGCCACCTTCTGGCGGGACCCAGTTGATGATCTGGTAAGGATCGGCGATGTCGCAGGTTTTGCAGTGGACGCAGTTGGACGCGTTGATTTTTAGTTTAGGCTCGCCTTTTTCCGTGACCATCTCGTAGACCGCCGCGGGACAAAAATACTGGCAGGGATTTCCGTATTCGCGGACGCAGCGATCGCCGCAGATATTCGGTTCGAGGACGACGAGATGGCACGGCTGATCTTCTTCATGGCGCGTGCCGGAGTGATAGACGTCTGTAAGGCGATCGAAGGTCAGCTTGCCGTCGCCTTTGAAGCGCGTGGATTGGTCCACCAGCACCCGGTCGCGATGAAGTTTGGAATATTCCTGGTAACCCGGCTCGCTGCGCATGGGATCGCTGAGGCCGCGGCCGCCGGTTACGAATTGCAATCCTGCCTGCACGAGACCCGAATACAAGCCGCCGTGGAAAGCCTGGTGGAAATTGCGGACTTCCCAGAGTTCCTTCTTGATCCAGCTTGCTTCGATTTTTTGCGGATAGGCAGAGAGAGTTTTTGCGGAAGTGTCTCCGGCGCAGAGAGCTTCGTAGATTGTTTCGGCGGCGAGCATGCCGCTTTTGATCGCGGTGTGAATTCCCTTCAGGCGCTGCGAATTCAGCAGGCTGGCGGAATCGCCGATGATCAGGCCGCCATCCACGTAGCTGCGCGGCATGGAATACCAGCCGCCGTAGGGAACGGTCTTGGCGCCGTAGCGGATGAGCTTGCCGCCCTCGAGAATATTTTTGACGAACGGATGCGTTTTATATTTCTGAAACGCTTCGTGCGGATCGAAAAGTGGGTCGTGATATTCCAGCGCGACGACCATGCCCAGCGAGACGCGATTATTCTGCAGGCCGTACACCCAGCCGCCGCCGTAGAGGTCTGGGCTGAGCGGCCAACCGAGCGTGTGGGCGACGTAGCCCGTGGCGATTTTTCCTGGATGCACATCCCAAAGTTCCTTAATTCCCAAGCCATAAACTTGCGGGTTCAGGCCGTCGAGCTTCCGCTTGCTGACGAGCTTCTTGGTGAGCGAGCCGCGCGGGCCTTCGGCGAGGACGGTGACTTTCGCGCGCAGCTCGTAGCCGGGGGTGAAGTTGTCTTTCGGCTTGCCGTTCTTGTCCACGCCTTTATCTTCGGTTAGGACGCCCGCGATGCCGTTTTTATCGTAGAGCAGTTCCCTGCCGGCAAATTGAGTGAAAAGGTTTACGCCTTTTTTTTCGACGAGCCCGCCGAGCCATTTCACGAGCTTGTTGAGGGAGACGACGTAGTTGCCGTGATTTTGCAGCGGCGGCGGAGTGATGGGAAGTTTGTAGCTGCTGGATTCGGTGAAGTAGTAGGCGGCGTCGCCGGTTACGGGCGTGTCGAGCGGAGCGGTTTTTTCGAAGTCCGGGACGAGTTCGCGCAATCCGCGCGGGTCCATGATGGCGCCGGAAAGTTGGTGGGCGCCGATTTCGCGGCCTTTTTCCAGGATGTAGATATTTTCGGCGGAGAGCAACGGGGATTTTTTCGCTTCGTTGTGCTTTTCGATCAGATTTGCGAGGTGCAGGGCGCAGGCCAGGCCGCCGGGCCCGGCGCCGATGATCAGAACATCAGCTTCCAGTTGTTCGCGCTGGATGTCGGGAGCGTCGGGCATTTAGCCATGATATCAGAGAGGAAAATGGAAAAGAGAAAATGGAAAATGTGGGGTGACAGGATTTGGCACAGAGGCACAGAGGCACGGAGAAGACTAGGAAGCGTGTTTGAAGATTGCGGTGTCGGCACCGATGCCGAGGGCGAGGGTGAGAATGGCGACGATGGTGAAGCCAGGAGATTTCGCGAGCGTGCGATTAGCGAATTTGAGGTCTTGCAGGATTGAATTCATTTGCGGCATCCCCATCGAGCCGGACGGTTCCTGTGCATGTTACAGCGGGCCGGTGCGGAAATCGCCTATAGGGACGCGAATCAAAAGCTCCACCGCGACGTTGGTGGAGAGTAAACGAAGAGAGCTCCTTCACCCGCTGTCGCGGTTTCAGGATGACGGCGCGACCATGCTTACTCATGGCGCAGGGCGACGATGGGATCTACGGCGGCGGCGCGGCGGGCCGGGATGTAGCAGGCGACTAGAGCCACGATGATTAGGAGAGCCGCTACGGCTGCGAAGGTGAGCGGGTCGGTGGGGCTGACGCCGTAGAGCAGGCTGGTCATCAGGCGCGTGAGTGCGAACGCGGCTGCCAGGCCGATTGCGGCGCCGATGATTGCGAGCTTCAGGCCTTCGCCGAGTACCTGGCGCAGGACTTTGCTTTGTTGCGCGCCGAGAGCCATGCGGATGCCGATTTCGTGGGTGCGTTGGCCGATGAGATAAGAGATTACGGCGTAGAGGCCGACGCCGGAAAGCAGGAGCGCGACGAGGGCGAAGGATCCGAGGAGAATCGCGGAGAAGCGCCGGGTGGCAGTGGAATCGCTGATTACTTCGGGCATGGTTTGAGCACCGTAAACAACTTGTTCGCTATTTACTTGCTGCACGGACTGGCGAATGGAATCGAAGATGCCGGGTGCCGCGCTGCGCGTGCGCACGACCATGCGCATGCCGGTGGGTGCAAGGGCCATCGTGGGATCAGGAAGCTGCACGAAGGGAAAATACAGCTGGGCGCGGAGGCGTTCGCTGTCGTCGGTATCGAGCCCCCATTGGTTTACGTGGGCTACCACGCCGACGATTTGCGCTTCGATATTTCCCTGGCCAATTTCGAGGAACAGACGTCGGCCCACGGGATTTTCATTCGAGAAATATTGGCGCGCCAGGACGTCGTCAATCACGATTACGGGCGGTGAGTGTTCGTCGTCGCGCGCGGTGAAGAAGCGGCCGCTGCGCAGGGGAGTTTGCATTATTTTGAGATAGTCGGGGTCCACGACGTAATCAATGACCCAGTTCATTTCGTTGCGCGTGGTGGGTTTGGGTCGGCCGTCGCGCCAAAAGAGCCATTCATCGTCGCCGCTGAGTGGGAATGCGCCCCAGCTCAATGAGACGGACTCCACGCCGGGCGTGGAAGCGATTGCAGAGTCGGCGGCGCGGAACGATTCGCGAATTGTAGCGGGGCTAGTCTGCAACGCGGAAGGCGAGAGCGAGAAGCCGAAGGTAAGGACGTTGCGCGGACTGAACCCGGGATCCACGTTCCAGAGTTGCACTAGCGTGCGGAGGGCGAGGCCTGCGCCGATCAGAAGAACCAGAGCGAGCGCCATTTCCACAACTACTAGAATGCCGTGAGCGCGCTGGTGCGCACCGCTCGAACCGCGGCCGCCTTCCTTCAGGCTGTCTTGCAGGTTGGTGCGCGAAATCTTTAGCGCGGGAACAAGACCGAAAAAAATGCCGGCAAGCAACGTCGCCACAGCCGTGAAGAGCAGCACGCGCATATCAATTTGGATTTCTGCGGCGCGTGGGAGAGTATCCGGCAGCGCGGCCAACGCTGCGCGCATGCCCCAACGGGCGAGAAGTAGGCCGAGCGCGCCGCCCATTGCGCCAAGCAAAATACTTTCCGTGAGCAGCTGGCGAATCAGGCGCGATTTCCCGGCGCCCAGCGCTGCGCGAATTGCAAATTCGCGCATGCGTGCCGTGGAACGCGCGAGCAGGAGATTGGCGATATTGGCGCAGGCGGTCAGAAGCACGAAACCCACGGCGCAGAACAGCACGAGCAGAATTGATTGCACGCCGCCCAACATTCGCTGCTTGAAGGGAGTCAGGGCTGCGCCGATGCCTTTATCTACGTCGGGGTAGATGGCGGCAAGATTTTGCGTGATTGCGGCGAAATCCGCGCGGGCTTGGCCGATTGTGGTGCCGGGCTTGAGGCGGCCGATGCCGTGGAAGCCCAGGCCAGCGCCGCGGCTGTAGAGCAAATCGTTGTTCCACTGCACGACCGGGACGTAGATCTCGCTGGCGCTGAAGGAGTCGAGCATGAGATCGAAATCCTGCGAAATTACGCCGATGATGCTGAATTGCTTGCCGTCGAGCGTGAGCGTCTGGCCGATGGCATCGGGCGCCGCGCCGAACTTGCGTTTCCAGAAACCCGCGCTAATGAGCGCGACGGGGGCTGCGCCTCGTTGGTCGTCGGCAGAGAAAAAGGTGCGGCCTGCCGCGGGCTGCACGCCGAGGATGGGAAAAAAATCGGAAGTGACGAATTGCGCTTGCGCCTGCTCGGCTGGGCCCAGGCGGGTGAGGCTGAAAGAATAGCTGCGTGAGACGGCCATGGCGGAAAGCGTGTGATTTTGTTTTTGCCAATCGAGAAAATTTGGATAGGAGATTGAGCCTGTGTTGAAGTTTGGTTTGCTCTCGTGGAGGGTGACGAGCTGATCAGGCTGCGGGTACGGCAGAGGATTCAGCAGAACGCCGTTGACGATAGAGAACAGCGCTGTGTTTGCGCCTATGGCTAGAGCTAGGGTTAGCATAGCGACAGAGGTGAAGGCTGGGGATTTCGCTAGCATGCGGAAGGCGAATTTAAGGTCTTGAATGATCGCGTTCATTAGCGCCTCCCTGCGGGGCGTGGGCACAGGGAGCCCCTCAAAGAGTGGCAGGTGGGATGCCAATTTGAGTGCGAGATAAAGGAATCGGATTCAGTGATTTACGGGATACAGCTGACTGGTTGGCGGGGCGGAATGCGCGGTTGCGGGAAGTGATGTAGCGAAATTGGACAGCGGGATTGGCGTGCGGAATCAGACCGCGCGATTGAATTGCGGGAGACAGGCTAGAACCAGGACGCCCGTCCCATGGCGCAGTCGCGGGACGCGATGGCCGCTACAAACCCAAAAGACGGAGCACGAGCAAGATTGCCTATATCACCGGCTTATTTTTGTTTTTCTAGTTCTTCGATCAGGGCTGGGACGATTTCAAATAGGTCGCCAACTACGCCGTAGTCGGCTACTTCGAAGATGGGGGCGTTCTGATCTTTGTTGATGGCGGCGATGGTGCGGGCGCCTTTCATGCCAACTACGTGCTGGATGGCGCCGCTGATGCCGAGCGCGAGATAGAGTTTGGGCGCTACGGTTTGGCCGGAGCTGCCGATTTGGCGCTCCATGGGGAGCCAGCCTTCGTCGCAGATGGGGCGCGAGGCGCAGATTTCGCCACCCATGAGTTTTGCGAGTTTTTCGGCTAGCGGAATATTTTCCGGGGCTTTGATGCCGCGGCCGACGGAGACGAGGATCGGGGCTTGGGTGAGGTCCACGGCTTGCTTGGCTTCGCGGAACAGGTCGAGCGGCTTGGTGCGGATTTGTTCTGGCTTTAGGTCCACGCTAACGGATTTTACTGGCGCAATGCCGCTGGAATGTTTGGCGGCGAGGTCGGCCCGGAAGGCGCTGGCTTGGAAGGAAGCGATCCAGGGAGCGTCGCCGGTGAAGACTACGTCCGCAGAGGTGCGGCCTTGGAACATTTGGCGGACGAAAATAAGTTTGTTGTTTTCGTAGCGGTAGGCGATGCAGTCGCCGATCATGCCTTTGTGCAGCGAGGCAGCGAGTTTCGGAGCGAAATCGCGAACTTGGTAGGTATGGGGGAACAGGACCAGGTCGGGCTTGGTGGATTCGATTATTTGGCGGAGAGCTAGCGAGAAACCGTCGGGCGTGTATTTTTCCAGGAGATCGTGTTCGACGGCGAGAACTTCATTTAGCTGATAGGCGGCGAGATCGTTGGCCAACGCGGAGATGCCTTTGCCGATTACTACGCCGGTAAGCGTGCCCTTGGTTTGTTGGACGATTTGCTGGGCGGCGGCTAGAGTTTCGAAGCTGACTTTGTTCCATTGCGCGTCGCGTTGTTCGGTGATGAGCAGGATTTTCATTTTTCGTCCGTTTTTAAGAATTGCAAAGAAAAAGCAGATCCCTCTCCCGCAGTCGGGTGATCGGGATGACACCGTAACGGCAAAACCGCGCCTCGAAAATCAAAGGACACGCGCTTCGTGGCGCAGTTTTTCTACCAGCTTGGCTGCGATTTCTTTAGGCTGACCGGTTATGAATTCGGTTTTCTTGGTTTTTTGCGGCATGTAGATGCGCTCCACTTTTTGCGTGGGCGCGTCCGGCACGTTCAGCGTGGCGCGATCTACTGTGACGATTTCTTTTTTCTTGGCGGCCATGATCCCTTTCAGCGTGGCGTAGCGCGGCTTGTTGATGCCGGACTGGATCGACAGCACGGCGGGGAGCGGCAATTCGACGTGCTGGAACCAGCCGGCTTCGAGCTCACGCTTGAGCTTCATGTGATTTTCGACGACTTCGATGGCCATGATGATGGTGGCGTGCGGGCGGCCGAGTAGTTCGGCGAGTAGCACGCCCGTCTGGCCGAAGCCTTGGTCATCACTTTGCAGACCGGTGAGGATCAGGTCGAAATTTTCGGATTGGATCGCGGCGGCCAGAGAACGCGCGGACGCGAGCGGATCGAGTTTGAAGAAATTGGCGTCGGAAACGTGGATGCCGCGGTCGGCGCCTTTGGCGAGCGCTTCCTTGATGGTTTGCTTGGCGCGCTCCGGGCCCATAGAGATGGCGACGACTTCGCCGGCGTGCTTTTCTTTCAGGCGCAGGGCCTCTTCGAGCGCGAATGTGTCTGGCTCGTTGGTTTCGAAGCCGATATCGGATTCGCGAATCCAGGCGCCACCTTCAAGGATGGCGAGCGGAGCGTCTTTCGCGGGAACTTGTTTGACGCACACTGCGATTTTCAAGAATACCTCCGAAAAATGGGTGCTGCGAACAATCTGATAGTTTCTATCAGAATTTCATATTGGGGGCAACGGGACAAATCGCGCGGAGTGGTGCGAATTGCTATCGCACGAGCAGGTGCGCCCAATCCCGCAAAGCGGGACCGGCTGGTACAAACTCAAAAGCAAAGTCACAAGCGTCCAACCATCAGTATTCCATATTTACAGCAACGGCACAAACCGGAGCGACGGATACGCGGGAGCAGGTCAATTTGTGCTATTCAGGGAGGGATACGAATCGTGCTCTGTACGAACACGTTATCTTACGTGGCAGGACGATTCGATGAAACCAATAACATCCGGCAGGAAAAGGGCGGGACATGAACTACACACAGGACAATACGCTCCGTACAGGAATCGTACAAGGCGTCAGCTATTTTGCGCTGATCGCAGTGGGGTTTCTGGCGCTGTTGTTCGGCGCCTGGAAATGGGACACCGCGAGGACGAACGAGGCGGTGCAGCAGTGCGATGATGAACTGGTTCGCGATATTGCTGCGCAGCTGCCGTTGGGAACGCCACGCGCGGACGTCGAGAAGTTCCTGAACGCGCGCGGCATGCCACAGCCGGGATACTTCAACTACGGCGGGCCGATGCCGATCGTCGACGGCGCCACAGCGATCGTGTTCACACGGACGCCGCCCGTGGGCAACATGGTCCACAGTTGTTGGGTCCAGTTTTACTTCCATCTGGACGGCTCAGACGCGCTGATGGGGTATACGCACGAGGCGCGTTGCACTTCCTATCTGATCGATGGGAACAAGGACCAGGGAACTCCGCTGCTACGGTAGGCGCTACTCTACCCAGCGCTTGAAGAGGAGGGAGGCGTTGGTGCCGCCGAAACCGAAAGAGTTCGATAGCGCGTAGGTGACTTCGGCTTTGCGTGCGTGATTGGGGATGTAGTCGAGGTCGCACTCCGGGTCGGGCTTTTCGTAATTCACTGTGGGCGGCATAATCTGGTCGCGCAGAGCGAGCACGCTGATGCCGGCTTCCAGGCCACCAGCGCCGCCTAGCAAATGGCCTGTCATTGATTTCGTCGAGCTGATGGGAACTTTCTTCGCGCGGGCGCCGAAAACGCGTTTCAGCGCTTCGGTTTCGATGGCATCGCCGATGGGCGTGGAAGTTCCGTGCGCGTTGACGTAACTGACGTCGTCAGGAGAAATGTTGCCGTCTTTCAGCGCGGCGAGCGAGACGCGATAGCCACCGTCGCCATGCTCCGCCGGTTGCGTGATGTGATAGGCGTCGCCGGACATTCCATAGCCAACGATCTCCGCGAGGATTTTAGCGCCGCGGCGCTGCGCGTATTCCAACGATTCCAAAATCACCATGCCCGAGCCTTCGCCGACGATGAAGCCATCGCGCTCAGCGTCGAACGGGCGGCTTGCGTGTTCGGGATCGTCATTGCGCGTGGAGAGCGCACGCATGGCCGCGAATCCGCCGACGCTCATGGGCGTGATGGCGGCTTCGGTGCCGCCCGTGATCATCACGTCGGCAGCGCCACGCTGAATAATTTTGAAGGCGTCGCCGATGGCGTGTGCGGAGGCGGAGCAGGCCGTGGCGGTGGCGGAGTTCGGGCCTTTCGCGCCGTGGCGAATGGAAACGTGGCCGGCGGCGAGATTGACGATGGTGGCGGGAATAAAAAACGGCGAAATCTTGCCGGGACCGCCTGCGAGAAATTTGGAATGCTCGCGTTCGATGACGTCGAATCCGCCGATGCCGGAGCCGATGTACACACCCGTCGAGTCCGCGATTTCCGAAGTGACTTGCAGTCCGGACATTTGCATGGCGAAATCGGCGGCGGCGAGAGCGAGTTGAATAAAGCGGCCGGTTTTCTTCAGCTCTTTTTTCTCGAGCCAATTTAAAGGATCGAAATCACGGACCTCTCCGGCGATGCGGCAATCGAAGGCCGTGGCGTCAAAATGAGTGATGGCGCGAATGCCGCTCTTGCCGGCTAGCAGATTGCGCCAGACTTCTTCGGTGCCAATGCCGCAGCCGCAAACCAGTCCAACGCCCGTAACGACAACACGACGATTCAAAGGGAACTTCTCCTGTACGGAATGGGACGACGGGCGAGCGCGTTACTTGCCCTTGGCGTGTTTCTCGATGTAATCCACGGCGTCTTTAACCGTGGCGATTTTTTCGGCGTCTTCATCAGGAATTTCAATGCCGAAATTTTCTTCAAATGCCATTACCAGCTCGACGGTGTCGAGCGAATCGGCGCCCAAGTCGTCCACAAAGGAGGCGGTGGGGGTGACTTCGCCTTCGTCCACACCGAGCTGCTCGACGATAATTGTTTTCACGCGTTCTTCGACGCTGGCCATTCTAATTGTTCCTCCGGTATCGGCTGTCTGGAAATCCCCGGTCGTACGACAGGCTGGGGTAGCGCCCTCAACACAACCTTGTCATTCTATGCGGGGCTTAATGCTGGGTCAACCTTTGACAGGGGGTAAGCGCTGGGTCAGGTTCCAATTATCTTCTCCTTCTGGAATGGAGGATGACGGGCGCAGGCGTTTTTGGGTTGCACGCCATTTCTTGTTCAGGCGATACAGTCCGTTATCGCTGCAGCGGACTCTAACCGCCGGCAAATGCTCTATTCGGACGCTCGCGGCCAAATCGGCGTTTGAAAGTTGTCTTCACCGAGCTTTTGGAGTTTGCGCGCCCAAGCTACCACGGGATCCAGATCCTCATCCCTGTTCCTTGCACGTATCTCGACATGCTCGTAGTTGTTGTCGTAAATGATCGAATATGCTTCTGCCTCGAAGAACACGACCGATATTCGTGTTGCGATCATTTCGGCGTACCTTCCCTGAATGTTCGAGGCGTATTTTGACAATGCTGACGTGAAACCAAGATGCAGCTGCGCAAACTTCGCGGCAGACAATTCCTTGCTTTCCCAAGTTATCTTGGGAAGCGGAAAGGCATCTTGAGGATCGGGAGGTAAGTGGCAGTCCTGGTCGAGATCGAGCAACAATTGACCTATATTTTTTGGAGGAGTGACCAGCTTGTTCGTCTACAATTTGAACTTCTGACCGTCCGTCCATAGCACAAGTATTATTTCTCCCCCTGCCATAATCTGGACCAGATGGTGTTGGGGTTCAGGCGGCTTGATTAGGGAAAGGGCCCCATCGTAGTAGAAATCCGGAAGGCCACCGCTTTGGTCTCCACAGGCGGCGGCAGAATTGTTTGGAGCTTGCGCTTGGGATACTTGCGCGTTGAGCAATGGCGACGCTACGACAACTCCGCAAAGAATGAGAGCCACCGCGCTGAAAACACGCATCGCTGCACCCCTAGCTTTCGATTGCGCTTATTCTACAGTTGGTCCGACCAATTATCGAATTTCTGAAGCATGGAAAATCCAAAAGCAAATGGAAGAAACCGGAGGCCTGCCGACTTCACGACGCCACAGTTATGGCGTGTTTGTTTGTTGTTGGTGCGGGAGGTTGGGGGTCAGTTTGCGGATTACGAATTCCTGGAGGAGGTTAGTGGCGGCGGTTTCGCCGATGCCGATCAGAGTGTTTTCGACGGTCAGGGTGGCGCCATCGCGATTCTGCGCGGGATAGTAGAGATTGGAGATGCCGCCGGAGGCCAGGCTGCCCAGGATGCCGGAATAATTTGCCTGCCAGTGTCCGTTGTCGCCCTTGCAGATCACCGAGTTGGCGATCGCGTAGAGCACGCGCGAGCGAACGCTGCCGATGCCTTTGTAGAAATAACGCGGATCTTGTTTCAGTAGCGATGGAAGTACGGCGCTGCCCAAGAAGGTGCCGGTAACCAGGTCGGCATACGATGCGCCATAACGCTTGCCGTAACCTTGCGCGCCCTGGCCGTAGCCGCTAGGAGTGTTCGTGGCTTGCTGCACCCCTGCGATAGCTCCGGTGATTGCAAAGTTGACCGGATCAATGGTGGTGCGCCAGGCAAGCTGAAATTTTTGTTTGGAGGCCAGCGGAGCGGCGTTGGGAACGTAGGTGACGTAGAAATTCGGAATTACGCCGAAGATACGCTGCTTTTCCTCGACTCTGATCTCTTCTTCGGCGACTTCGACGAGCGGTACGTTGACTTGAACCTGGGTGGATTCGCTCGCGAGACCGAAAACGATTTGCGGAACAGTAAGTTTCTCGCCCGGATGCAGAGTGGCCGAAACTTTCTGGGTGGTGAACAGTTCCGAGGTGACGGTGATCTGGAAAGGGCCAGGCGCAACATTGGCAAAGGAAAATTGGCCGTCGTCTCCGGACAGAAGCTCTTGTTTTGGGGATTTGTCGTCGCGCGTGAGAACCACGTGGGCTCCGGCGACGGCGGCTCCCGATGGGTCAACTACGGCGCCGCTGACACTTCCGGGCAATTGTTGAGCGAGTTGCTGCTGGCTGGGCGTGGGCGCGTCCGGAAGAGCACTGGACGCTGCCGGGGGGGAGGAATTTGCTGAGATTGAGCCATAGCCGGCAAGGCGCAGAGCAGGAGGCTTAGTCCCAGATAAAATACTGGCGACGCGCACAGAACTGAGCTCCGGAAGTTGCGTCGCCGGGATTTCCTGCGCGAATTTATCGGCTTGGAATTCACGATAATCTTTCTACGGTCTTCCCTTTTTCTTCAACTAACGGTTCAAGATAGTTCCACAAACATGATACCAGCAGCGCGCCCGAATTCGTTGACACGCGGGAGGGTCAGTATCGAGCAGTAACTCGTGCACTTGACCCAATTCTTTTTCCTCGGTAGCATCCGCATTCATTTGATGCCTGAGCCACATCACAGAGAAATAACTCTGCCGAGTGGGTCTTGACCGCGGCGGTTCGGAAGCGAAGCCTGGATTGCGGCGGCACGGGTGGCGCTTGGCGCGATTCTAATGGCCAGCAATCCATGGTTGACGCCGGTAGATGACGAAATCGCCATCCTTGAGATGGCGGCCCTGCCCGCGTGGGCGACGATGAAACTGTTTCTTAGCGGCGGCGGCCAGCACGAACATCCTCCGCTCTGCGATCTGGTGCTGCGCGGATGGCTTTGGTTTACCAACGGGAATATCCATTTGGTTTGGCTTCGCTCGGTTGTTTTCTATCTGCTGGGCGCATGGTTCCTGGTGCAAGCGGCGCGGCGGATGGCCGGGGACCGCGCTAGAAACCACACGTTGGTTCTGTTGCTGCTGTGGCCGTTTGGCTTCCACCTGGGGCGATTGGCCGGCTGGTATTCATTCACGTTCCTGCTGATCTCATTGCTCACCTTCGTTTATTTCAAATATGTCGAACATCCGTCGCCCAAGAGTTGGATGCCCGTGGTGCTGTGCGCGTTGGCACTGGTTTATAGGATTTATTTTGGGTGGGCCTTGATGGGATGATCGGGCTTGGATCTCTTGCTGCGATTCGGGCGGGAGAAGCGAACGTGGCTGCTGCTGCTGGCGACGGGGATATTCCTGCTGTTGGCGTCGATTCCGATCATGCGGGCGTTCGTCACGGAGCTGCGCACGAGTGCTGTGACCAGCCGTGCGAGTTCGCCAGTCGCGACTGGAATCTTCAATCTCTACTGCTTATTTGTGAGCGAGTCGGTTGCGCCGTGGTTCTGGGTACCGGGGATCGCGGCGGGTTTGGCGATTGCATGCGTGTTGCTGCTGGTATTCGTCTAGGCGAAGCCGGATGCTCGGCGATTCTTTCTGTATTTCGCGGCGCTGCTGACGTTTCTGCAAATTGTAACTACCCGGCGGATGCTGATGATAGGTCCGTGACTGATTCTTTCCATCGGGGTCACGCTGGGGACGATGACGCTGCCAGTCGCGCGACGCCTGCTGGCAGGATCGCTGATTTTGGTGGGCGCGACTGGCTGGTATGGAATTTTCTCGCGCACACTTTATGCCGCGCCGCATTGGATCGAGCCTTGGGATCAGGTGGCGCGAGAGGCTGCGCAAATTGCGGGCAACGGCGGGATCGTGATTGGCAACAATGCTTCGTTCTTTTTTTTTCGTACGTATTTCACGCCGTCCACCAATCCGATGACGAACGGATACTTCGCGGGTTTCTTGCCTGTGTCCGCGCGGGCGTCGAACATTTACACGCCGCAGCAGTGGATTGATGCGGGTTCTCCTACCAGTTCGACCGTTGCGGTATTCGATGGGCTCAGTTTCGGCGTGCCGGGGCCTTCGATGGTGGAAATTCACAGGACGTTGAGCGTTCGTTGCAACGTAGTCGGGGTGCGGGGCCTGGTGCGTGACGCCGGGGCCGAATGGAAACAGCGATATCAGGCGACGACCGGCCACCGCGCCTGGCGGATTAGCGTTCTGACTTATGGGTGCGCGGCGCAATGATGCTTTCCAGCTAGCCCATGTAGAGGCCGCCGTTTACATCGAGGACTTGCCCGGTGATGTAGGCGGCTTCGTCGCTGGCGAGGAAGACGATGGCGGCGGCGACGTCGGCTTCTGTTCCGAAGCGGCCCAGCGGGATCATGGATTTCATTTTGTCTTTGAGTTCCTGCGGGAGCGGGGCGGTCATGGGCGTGTCAATGAACCCCGGAGCGACAGCGTTTACCGTGATGCTGCGCGAAGCGACTTCTACGGCGATGGCGCGGGTGAGGCCGATGAGGCCGGCTTTCGAGGCGACGTAGTTGGACTGTCCCGCGTTACCGGTTTGCGCGACGACCGAAGTGATATTGATGATGCGTCCGGAGCGCTGCTTGAGCATCGCGCCAAGAGCTTGCTGGATGCAGAGATGCGCGCCGGTGAGGTTGGTGCGCAGGACGGCGTCCCAGTCTTCGAGCTTCATGCGCAGGGCGAGCGTGTCCCGGGTGATGGCGGCATTGTTCACCAGGATGTCGAGCTTGGCGAATTTCGCGAGAATTTGCTGGAAGCCGGTTTTCACGTGCGCGGGATCGGATACGTCCATGGGGACGGCTAGTGCGGTACCGCCGGCGGATTCTATTTCGGTTACGAGCTTTGCTAGTTTTTCGGCGTTGCGCGCGGCGACGGCTACTTTTGCGCCCGCGACTACGAGCGCGAGTGCGGTGGAGCGGCCGATGCCTTGCGATGCGCCCGTGATCAACGCGACTTTATCTTGGAGTGAGAACATAGAGATTGAAACTACCTTATGACGAATGGGTAAGGCAACTGGTGCAGCGGTGAGAGCGTAGTTGTGACACGGAAGTCAAAGGCGCCCAGCTAAAGCTG
The DNA here is from genome assembly GCA_963747605.1 of uncultured Acidobacteriota bacterium. Taxonomy (GTDB): domain Bacteria; phylum Acidobacteriota; class Terriglobia; order Acidiferrales; family UBA7541; genus Palsa-295. Next base: position 19,931 of record CAVVGA010000004.1, read on the forward strand.
GCCGCTACAAAGTCAACTGCGAAGAGGCGGCGAGACGCTGGCGCTACGAACAGCGAAGCATCCTTGGTCGAGCTATGGTTCGCGGACTTCGGCGCGGGCTTGGGCTAGTTTTTCCATTGTGGAGTTTAGGGTGGCGGAGTCTTCTACGTTGAAGACGCGGACGGAGCGATCGATTTGGCGCAACAGGCCGGTCAGGACTTTACCGGGGCCGACTTCAACGAAGACGGTGACGCCGGATTCGATCATTTCGCGGACGGATTCCAGCCAGCGGACGGGAGCGGTCACCTGGCGGATGAGCGCTTCGCGGGCTTCCTCGCCGGTGGTGATGGCTTGGGCGTCCACGTTGGTGATCAGCGGGATTTTCAGCGCGCTGAATTTTGTGGCGCGCAGGTCTGGTTCGAGGCGCTGTTGTGCCGGCATCATCAGCGCGCAGTGGAATGGAGCTGAGACCGGCAGGATTACCGCACGCTTGGCGCCGCTCTGCGACGCGATTTCGACGGCGCGCTTCACGGCTGCGGCGGAGCCGGAGATGACGGTTTGTTCCGGCGAATTTAAATTCGCGGGCGAGACGACTTCATTTTCGGCGGCTTTCTTGCAGATGTCCGCAACCTCCGTGGGCGAAAGGCCCAGGATCGCGGCCATTGCGCCTTGGCCTGCGGGCACGGCTTCCTGCATATACTTTCCGCGCGCGCGGACCAGTTTCACTGCGGCAGAAAAATCCATACCACCGGCTGCTACCAGCGCGGAATATTCGCCAAGGCTGTGGCCGGCAACGAAATCCGGAACGATTCCCTTCTTTTCCAGCGCGCGATAGGCGGCTGTGGAAACGGTAAGAATCGCGGGCTGCGTGTTTTCGGTGAGCTTCAGCGCTTCTTCGGTACCTTCGAAGCAGGTCTGCGTGATGGAAAAACCCAGCGCAGAATCGGCTGCGTCGAAAACCGCTTTCGATTCCGGAAAATTTGCCGCGAGGTCGCGGCCCATGCCGCAATACTGCGAGGCCTGGCCGGGAAAAAGGAACGCTAGTTTGCCCATGAGGGATTGGCGGCTCCGCGCAGATCAGCCGCGCGCAGCAACGGCGGCAGCGGATAGCTCCTGTTCGATTTTTTCGTTGAAGCGCGAGCGGCAGAGTTCGCTGGCGACGCGAATGGCGTTCTTGATGGCCATGGCATTGGAGCGGCCGTGGCCGATGATGGTGATGCCGCGGACGCCGAGAAGCGGGGCGCCGCCGTATTCCGAGGAATCGGTGCGCTTGCGGAAGCTGTCGAACGCGTCCTTGGAAAGAACGTAGCCGACTTGCGATTTGAGGCTGCTCTTGATGGCTTTTTTCAACATGGCGCCGATATGCTCGACGAGTCCTTCGCTGATTTTCAGAGCGATGTTGCCGATGAAGCCGTCGCAGACGATCACGTCCACGTCGCCGCGGAAAACGTCGCGGCCTTCGACATTGCCGACGAAGTTGAGCGAAAGCTGCTTCAAGCGGGCGGCGGCTTCGCGAGTCAGTTCGTTGCCTTTCATTTCTTCTTCGCCGATGGAAAGCAGAGCGACGCGCGGGCGCTTCGTGCCCCAAATCGTGCGGTAATAAATTTCGCCCATCACCGCGAATTGCTCGATCTGCTCGGCCTTGGAATCAACGTTCGCGCCGACATCCAGAATGACGGTGACTTTTTCCTTCATGTTGGGGAAGGCCGCGGCGAGCGCGGGGCGGTCAACAGCGGCGAGCGTGCCCAGGACGAAACGGGCGACCGTCATGATTGCGCCAGTATTGCCGGCGCTCACCAGAGCTTCAGCCTTGCCATCGCGGACCAGGCGCGCGGCCACATGCACCGAGCTTTCTTTCTTGCGGCGAAATGCCTGCGAAGGCGAATCGCTCATGGTGATCACGTCGGTGGCGTTGACGATTTCGATGGGCAAGCCGCGATGGCCGTGGCGGCTAAGTTCCTGCCGCACGGTGGCTTCGATGCCCACGAGAACTATGCGGACGCCTAGCTCACGGGCGGCGAGAATCGCGCCTTCGACTTCGGCGCGCGGCGCATGGTCGCCTCCCATAGCGTCAACGGCGATGGTGGTCATCTATACACCAATGGGCACCCAGAGAGCACCAAACGAAAGGTAGGCGATGAAAACTTAGGCTGTCTTGGCAGCGGTGTCAATCACTTCCCGACCCTTGTAGAAGCCGCAATGGGGACACGCATTGTGAGGCAGCTTTTTCTCGTGGCAGTTGGGGCATTCGGCCAAGGACAACGGCGTAAGAAAGTCATGGGCACGCCGCTTGTTCTTGCGGGCATGCGAGTGACGGCGTTTTGGATTCGGCATTGCAGCTCCTCAATTGACAGGCCGCTACCAGAGCGGCCGAAATGGAAACGGTATTGTAGCGTCTTATTGCTTTTTGAACCAGTCCTGCTTCAGACGGGCCAGCGGGGCAAGCCGGGGGTCAGAGGCATGCTTTTCACAGCGGCATTCTTCGTTATTCAGATTGGCGCCGCAATGCGGGCAGAGGCCACGGCAATCGCTGCGGCAGATGACCTTCATGGGAAGCGCCAGATTCACTTGCTCGGCCAGAATATCGGCAAGGAACAGGCCGTCACCTTCGAAGAAGGCGACTTCGGTGTCGTCCAGATTCAGGTGAAATTCCTCGTCCACGGCCATGGAAGTCATGGGGCGGTAGAAGAGATCGAAATCGCGGCTGATTTCCTCGACGACGGTATCCAGGCAGCGGGCGCAGATCAGCTCGACACGGGTGTGCAGATTCCCGTAGATGCGGATCTGGCCTTCGACCAGCTCGGCGGTGGCGCGAATTTCCAGCGGCTCGACCTGGTGGAATTCACCGGAATGGAAATCAAGCGTACCCGGGGTGTAGCTCTTCCGGATGCGGATCTTGCGCAGCGCGAGTTCGTTGACATCGAGAAACATTAGATTTCCCCGTCTTTATAGAGCAATTTCAATTATAAGTCCAGTGACTGCGATGTCAAGGAAGCCTCCTGTGGAGATCGTTTCGGTTGACACTAAACGGACAATGACCAATTTATGCTGGAAGTAGCGGCGAAAAATCGAAGGCATTGACTGCCGAGAGCCGCGGCGCGATTCAGTCGTCGGAGTCGCGGAGATGCCGAGGAGATCGTGGCACTGGCGCAGGAGGAAATGGTCGGTCATGCCGGCGATGTAGTCGCAGATGATGCGGTGGGGCGGCTGCTGCAGGGCTAGTTCGGCATACTGGGGAGGCATGCGCTCGGGATGTTCGAGATAAAAAGAGAAAAGGGCGTCGAGGGCGGCTATGGAGCGGTCGCGGTCTTCGACGATGGTGGGTTGGGAATAGAGCCGGGCGAAGAGGAAGCGTTTCAGGTCGCCGTTCAGTTTGGCGACGGCGGGTGAGAATCCGGCGAGGCGCTGCGGCTGGCGGCGGATGTCTTCGACGGTCTGGACTCCGGATTCTGTCGGCGCGGGTATGCGTGGTTTCGATCAGGTCGGTGGCAAGTAGATCGAGAACGCGTTTAAGGGCTTCGTTGAATTTCAGTTTCGGCTTGGCCTCGGGATAGCGGCGATCCACGTTCTGCGTACGCCGAATTGAAAATGGGAACTTCGGCGCGCAGCTGATCGAGATCGATCAGGTGGGCTTCGAAGCCGTCATCGAGGTCGGCGGTGTTGTAGGCGATTTCGTCCACGAAATCGATGAGCTGGGATTCGAGCGGGGGGCGCTGGTCGAGCAAGATATTCGGCGAGCTCGGGAAATTCAGCGGCGGAATAATCGCGCGAATGTTTGATGATGCCTTCGCGGACTTCGAAGGTGAGATTCAGGCCGGGAAATCGAGATAGCGCTGCTCGAATTGTTCGACGATGTAGAGCGCGTGAAGATTGTGATTGAAGCGCTCGCCGAATTCGCGCATGCGCAGATCGAGGTGTTTTTCTCCGGCGTGGCCGAAGGGCGGATGGCCGATATCGTGCACCAGCGCGAGCGCTTCGGCGAGATCGGTATTCAGATCGCAGAGCGCCGGCAACGGTGCGCGCGATTTGCGCAACTTCCAGGGTGTGGGTAAGGCGGTTGCGGAAATGATCGGAGTAGCGCGTGGTGAAGACTTGCGTTTTGGCTTCGAGGCGGCGGAAGGCGCGGGAATGGATGACGCGGTCGCGGTCGCGCGCGTAGTCGTTGCGATAAGGATGCTGCGGCTCCGGGAAGCGCCGGCCGCGGGTGCGGCGCACGTCCATGGCGTAGGGGGCGAGCATTCTTTGCGTTTATTCTAGTCGGTAAATCGCCCTGAAGGGCGAATAGTCAAAGTCGACGGCAAGACCTTGGCGCGCGTGAAAAGAACCAAGGACTGAAGCGATACTGGATCAGGACTTGCCGGGCAGGAGATTCAATTCCTGGTTGGCTTGCTCGGCGATGGGCGTGTCGGGATAGTCGGTCTTGATCTGCGAGTATAGCTTGGTGGCTTCCGCAGGATTTTTCGCGCCGTAGTGTTCGGCGAGCGCCAGCATCACTACCGCCTTGGGAACCAGCACGACAGGCTTGGCGATCAACTGCTGATAGAGCTTCACGGCTTCATCGCTCTGGCCCATGCGGTCGTTCAATTGCGCGAGTTCGAAGCGCGCCATGGCGGCGAAATCCTCCACGCCGCTTTCGGACAGGCCCTGCAGCCATTTCTTCGCTTCGTCATTCTTGCCGAGCTTTTCATCGCTCAAGGCGGCGTAGTAGGCGGCGAGCTGGCCGGGACGGGTGTGGCCGAATTTCGCGTTGACGGCCGGCAAATTTTTGCGCGGCGTCGGAATATTTATTTTTGTCGTCGATGTAGGTGGTTTCGCCGGGTTGAGCAGGCTCGCCGGCAGTGCGAATGCGCGCTTCGAAGGATTTCATGGCGTCGTCGTAGGCGGCGGTGGCCTTCACGGTCTGGCGTTCGGTGTAGGTCTGCCAGCCGAAAATGCCGACGGCTACCAGCACCGCTGCGAGCAAAATATAGAGCGTCAACTGCTTGTGGGAAAGGACGGCGTCCGCGCCGTGCGCCAGCGTTTCGCGAACTTCGTCCGTCTTTAGTTCCTTGCGGGAAAGATGTTGCGCCAAGTGTGCACCCCAAGCGAATTCGTAAACGTGGATATTAGCATAAAGGCGGGGATGCCACGCGGCAATCGGAGGGAACAGGCCGCGCGGTAGCTCGGCCGCTACGCCTTGAAGCTGCGGATGGCGGCGCCTTCTTCGGACTGCACGTCGAAGACGGTGAAGAGGCGGGTGATCTGCAGGATGTCGTGAACGCGTTTGGTCAGGTGCAAGAGCTTCAGCTCGCCGCTGGCGTTCTTTACGGTGGTGTAGGCGCTGACCAGTTCGCCGATGCCGGAGCTGTCGATATAGTCCACGTCGTAAAGGCTGAGCAGGATTTTCTTGTTGCCGGAATTGATCAGCTCGCGCACGGTATTGCGCAGCATGGCGCTGCCTTCGCCCAGCGTAATCTTGCCGCTGAAATCAACAATCGTTACGTCGCCCAATTGGCGGCGTGTTCCTTGGAGAGCCACGGTGACCTCGTGTAGTGATTCTACTCTGGTTTGTGCTTGCCGTTGTCAGAAACTGGCTGGGGTAGTTTCTTGATCATTATCAGGTGGGCGCCGCCTTCGGGGCCGCGCTCGACTCGGAATTCGTCCATGAACGCGCGCATCAGGAACAGGCCGCGGCCGGAGGTGCGCAGCAGGTTTTCTTCGGCCAGCGGGTCGGGTATTTCGGTCAGTTCGAACCCTTTGCCTTGATCGAGGACGCGGACGATCATGTTGTCCGGCTGCAGCTCGACGGTCATCATGATCTTCTTCTGGCGATCCTGCTGGTTGCCGTAATTGTAGGCGTTGATCACGCCTTCGCGCACGGCCATGCCGATTTTGTGCATTTCTTCCTCGGGAAAGCCGGCGGCTTCGGCCACGCGCATGGAAATGCTTTCCGCGAGGTCGACGCTTTCCAGAAGCGTCTCGAGCATGACTTCAATCCGTTGAGTTTTGGCCGCCATCCGTGGTCGAGGCAAGGTCCGTTAATAAAAGGACGCGAGTATGGTTATCACAGCGCCGGAGTGCAAGTCAATGAACTCCGGGTACCGCCCGGCGGATAGCCACGCAGCGCGATCTAATGGATTGCGGGCTTGGTGACCTTTGCGATGACCAGGCCTGCCACCAGCCAGGTGACCGTGGAATCGGCGAGGTTCACGGCAGTGTACGCGCCGGAGAAGCCCCACCAATTCCAATTGGGAAGGTCCACGATGACGCTGGCGGCGAGGCCTACAATCGCGAGAAACGCTACCCTGCGCGCGTAGCTTAATCCTGAGGTTTGCAGCAACAGCCATGCGAGCAGGAGTGCAGCTGCCATCAGGCTGAGCAGCTGAACGATCAGGCCTCGAGTGTACGAGCCAAATCCGCCGCGCCGTACGGCTGCGACCATGATGGGACCAGCGTGCATCTTTTGCACCACTGCGGCCATAACGTCTTTCTTTTGTTCCGGCGTCATGCCAGCGGTGGGCGGCATGCTCGGCAGAATGTAAGTGCCGTCCTCGCCGGCGTGCGCGGCGATCACCGCGGACACTTCTTCCTCATTGTGAAACGCGACCATGGTTTTTTCGTGCCAGCCGATGAGCTCCCACGAAATGGAGCTCCACAGGAAAGCTGCGAGGCCGCCCAAGATGGTTCCGAGGATCAACGATTTCGTCATGGCTCCTCCTTGCACCTTACGGACCACTTTCTAAGCGACGCGCTTCAGACATGTTGGCTGACGGAAAGCACGTTTCCGTCGGGATCTTTGAACCAGGCGACCTTATCGCCCGTCGGCGCAGTCCAAATGCCAAGTTCTTGATCCTGAAGAAACGGGTATTTTTGAAATGTCACGCCCCGTCCTTGGAGCCAACGGACCATTGATTCGATGTCTTTGGCTTCCCAACCAAGAATTGTGAACGCGGCTGGAACGAAATCTTGCGGAACTTTGGAGATTCGGAGCATGGTCTCGCCCGCCATCATCACCAAGGCGAATTGGTCATCGCTCACAAATCGAAATCCCAGTTTGCCTTCATAAAATTCTCTGGCGAGCTTGGAATCCCGTGTAGGAATAACGCCGACGATTTTGCTCGATGCCAACATTTCAGTCCTCCCTCAAGCTCCTGCGCGAGTGGAAGGTAGCACTTGCGATCCGTGTTGTCTCCCGCTATGTTGACAACAAATGTCGCAGCAGTGCCACAGTCTTTTGCTGGATCGGCGAGGCCGCCAAACGGCGCAGCTCGCCGCGTTGGCGTACGATTTTCACCGCGCGCATTTGATCCCCGAACATTTTCATCCTGAGGATCAATTAATATTTGCTTCCCAGGGCGTGATGACCGTGCGCACGAAACAGGGTATTTGGGTGGTGCCACCGCTGCGCGCCGTCTGGATTCCGGCGAAGACGCCGCACTCAGTTGCGATCCCGGGGCCGGTTTCGATGAGAACGCTCTACTTCGCTCCCAAGCTGGCGCGTGCCGAGGCGGAGAAATGTTTTGTGATGAACGTATCGTCGCTGCTGCGGGAGCTGATTCTGCACGCTTCCAGGTTTCCGAAATTGAAGCGGGAGGAACCCGCGCAACGGCGCATCATCGAGATGATTGCCGACCAATTGGAAGCCGTGCACTCCATCCCGCTGCAGTTGCCGCATCCGACCGATCGCCGGGCGTTGCGCGTTGCCCATGCGCTGCTTTCCGAGCCCGGCCGGCAAAGGACGCTGGCAGCGCTTTGCGAAGATTGCGGCGCAAGCAAGCGGACCATCGAGCGCCTGTTCCTGGCGGAGACGAAAATGACATTCAGCCAATGGCGCCAGCAACTGAGATTGCTGCACGCAACGCAACTGCTGGCATCCGGAGAAAAAGTGACCGGAGCGGCCATGGACGCAGGCTATAGCAGCCCCAGCGCGTTTATCGCAATGTTCCGGCGGCAATTGGGACAAACACCACGGCGTTACCTTGCGCTGTGAAATTTTCCTTGATGCAGCGAGTCGGAAAAGAGCTGACGCGCTGTGAATTCGATGGAATTTAGAAAATATTTACGGCGCGCGCAGCGAGCAACAGCACAATCGCGAGCGATATCAACGACTGCAACATTACACCGGCTTTCGCCCAGCGAGACAGCACGGCCGTATCCGTGGGTGAAAAAGCCGTGCTGGTGTTGAATGCGAGAAACAGGTAGTCCATGAATTGTGGTGACCAGTTGGGATCCCGGCCTTCCTCGTCCAACATTTGCGGGAATAAGAAGGAGCTTTTCAGTCGCCCGGTGCGCGCTTCGCGTCGCGAAGGGCCGCCTGCATCGAATTTCCAGTACCACAATGCGAAGACCACGATGTTGGTAAACCAGAGGGCCAGAGCGCCGCGCAGCAGAGCCATCGGCGAGTCGCGATGTTGCGGGATTCCCTGAATCAGCCAAATCAGCGAAGTAATCATGCCCGCAGTGATGGCGCCGTTGGCGATGACCACCAGCGGCCTGGTGATGTGGTATTCGCCACGACGGTTCGACACTGCGATCGGCACCATCAGGACCACAATTACCGCGAGCAATCCCCAGCCGGGGCCCACCGACAGCCTCTCTGGAAGCGCCAAGTACACGCCGCCCGCCGCCAGCATCGCAACAAAAGCTGGCCAGCGAGGTTCGGGGATAATTTTGGGTGTCGTAGCCATGTTGTCGCGGCGCGCGGGTGGAGTTTAGTACAGATTCCGTTGCGGCTCAAAACAGATGCGCTAGCGCGTGCGAGTGGATTCGGGCGTCGCGTCACCCCGCAACAGACATGCCGGTCAGGCCCAGTAGGTGCGGTCGAGGGTGCGGTACTGGCTAGCTTCGCTGAGGTGTTTGGGGGGGAGGCGGCGCCCTCCAGGTCGGCGATGGTGCGTGAGAGTTTCAGGACGCGATCGTGAGCGCGGGCGGAGAGGCCGAGGCGCTGGATTGCTGCCTCCAGGATTTTTTCGCCTTCGGGGGAAATGGCGCAGTGTTTTCGGATCAGCTTGGGCGGCATTTGCGAATTGGCATAAATGTTTTTGTCGCCGTGGTAGCCTTCGAGCTTGATTTCGCGGGCGCGGATAACGCGGCTGCGGACGCAGACAAAGCTTTCGATTTCCGCGTTGCCGCACAGTTCTTTGTAATACACGAAGGGAACTTCGATGTGAATGTCAATGCGGTCCAGCAGAGGGCCGGAATTTTTCGAGACGTAGCGCTGGATTTGGACCCGGGAGCAGTGGCATTCGCGCTTGGTGTCTCCGAAAAACCCGCACGGGCAGGGGTTCATAGCGGCGGCCAGCATGAAGCGCGAAGGAAAATTCACGGAGAGTGCAGCGCGGGCGATGGTGACGTTGCCGTCTTCGAGTGGCCGTCGTTGTCGCCACTTGGTGATGTCCATTCAAGATTCAGTCTGATGGATTTAACCGTATATCGAGAAACATTGATCTGCGGGCAAATCAGGGCGAGCAGTGTACGTTTGTCATGTGACAAGGAAAGATCCGGGACGAGGGCCTTACACCGAAATCCATCTGGCACGTCGTCAAAGCGGCTGCGAAACGTGCCAACATCAAGAATCTCGCTCCGCATGACTTGCGCCGCACCTGCGCGCGATTATGTCACTTGGCTGGCGGAGACCTTGAACAGATTCAGTTTTTGCTTGGTCACGCATCGGTTTAGACGACTGAGCATTATCTGGGATGCAAACAGAAACTGCGGCATGCGGTGAATGACAACTTGGGACTGGAAGATGTGAGACAGGGCGCTCACTGCCAAGATTAGGATTTCGGGGGAGCCAACCGTTACAGTTCAACGCGCAAGGTACTACATCCGCGATTATAATGAATACGGCCGAAATCGAAAACGGACGGCTGATGCGGAGATCTTCAGCAAATGCCCTCGGGCGATGCGCGTAGAACTTGGTTTCCGGAAATGGTCGTGCGCTTGCGGGCGGAGTGGCGAGCGGGAATGTCAATGCCGGCTCTCATCAGTCTCCGGGACGAGCTCGACGAAATGCTTCACCGCATTCGGGTCGGTCGAAATATCAAAACACCGATTATTACTTGCCACCGATGCGGCATGACGGGGCCCGCAGCGGAGCCCCATGTTAGTGTGCGAGCCTTGATCCTGACGCTGGCCAGATTCGAAATCGCGGCGAAGGATGAAACGCGCGCTTTGGAAAAATCATGGGCAAGATACCGCAAGCAACACCGCCTGAACATCGAAGGAAAAGTCTCGGCAGGAGACGCGCAAGGCCGCCCGCATTGAAGATTGCGGCGCGGGTTTGCCTATGCGGAGGCCATGATTCGCCTTTCTTCAGACTGCAGCCCATCGGACGATTCTGGAGGAGTGGTCGATCCTGCCCACTAACTATCCAGAAATGCCAGTGGTGGAAACCGAACCGCGCGCGGCTCTCAGCGTCCCCGAGGCGGACTTCTCGAGCACTGGACCCGTTTCCGGTCAGGCGCCAGCTTACGCCGGACCTGATTTCATCATTGGCCGGGACGGGCTGGATTGCCGCCGTCTACCTCTTTTTCGACAAGCTACCCTGAGCTACTACCCTCGTGCGCGATTCGGTAGCGGATGAAGTTGCAGGAAGGCGGCGGCGGCGGCGCGGGCACGTTCTGCGATTTCGCGGGAGTTCGGTCGCTCGGCGACGCCGAGCAGCAGACTGACCATCAAATCGCGCCACAGCAGGCCGGCGAACTGCTCGGCAAGTTCGACAGGACGGCCCGTGAGCAGTCCAGACGCCTGGGCCTGGGCCATGATTTTGCGCAGGGCGGCGCGGCTTGTCTCGCGTCCTGTAGAGTTAAGCGCACGCGCCACTTCGGGGGCCTGGACCGCCTCGGCGATCGCCAGTCGGAACACCGCAATGACCGTGGGATCGCTTACCTCGCGGACGAACTTCGTCCCGAAAGACGCCAGCACCTGCGCTAGGGTCTCGCGATCGCGCAGCACGGGCAGGTAGGCGGGCACGTCCAGTCGCTTGGAGCGCTCGCTGATGCAGGCGATCAGCATTTCCTGTTTGTTGCCAACTAGCGCGTAAAGCTCTCGCTTCGAAACGCGCGCGCGCGTCGCGATCTCAAGCGTGCTGGTTGTTGCGTAGCCGCTCTTCATGAACGCCGCAAAGGCTGCCTGAAGGATGCGCGCGCGCACCGCGGTTTCGTCGCTGCCTTTCTGGCGGCGTTTTGACATCGATGCCGTAGCCATCACCCTCTCCTTGACGACGCTGGTACCGTATAGTACCACAGGGGAGCGGCTTGCGTTTGGCCTGCCGGCAGGGAAAAAAGTTGCGAGTCATGAAACTTTCTCCAAGTTTTTGCGTCTTATCAGCTGTGGTACCCATTGGTACCAATGCAAGATCCAAATTTCCGTGAGGAATCAAAGGAACTGAACAATGAAGATTCACATGCCCTACCTGCTGCTGGCGTTCGCGACGGTCCTGACGCCCATGGCGCGAGGTCAGTCCACACCGCCGCAGCCCAAGATCACCGGCGTGCTGACGATCTATTCGCCAAAACCGGGGGTTACTCCCGAGCAAGTCATGAAAATCATGCCCGCCGAAATTCGTGCGACCGTTCCCCTATATCTTGACGGCAAGATTCAGCAGTGGTTCATGCGCGGCGATGCCCGGGGCGTCATCTTCATATTGAACTGCAAGGACGTGGCGGAGGCTCGGGCCCTCATCGAAAGCCTACCTCTCTCGCAGGAAAACCTCATGGACGAGCAGTTCATCCCGGTCGGGCCACTCTTGCCGGTCGGGATGCTATTGAGAGATAACCCAACCAACAAGTGAACCCGTCAGTCCGATAGGAGGCGAAATGGCGCCGGAAACCATTTTCAAACTGCATCTCATTCTAGGTTATGTCGCGTGGCTGCTTTGCTTCGGCGTGTACATCCTGCCCCGACTCAAGTCGATGGACCTGGTCGCAGCACAACGCGCCATCGCTACGCTGCACAGCTTCCGCTTCTTCGGGCTCGTCTTTATCCTTCCAGGCGTCGTCGGCCCGAATCTGCCCGCCGCTGGCTTCGCCACGTTCGCCGCCTACTGGGACCTGGCAACAGGGGTGCTCGCCATCCTGGCGCTTCTCACAGTAAGGATACGTCCGCTCTTCTGGCTTTTCGTCGTCGCCTTCAATCTGGTTGGGACGATTGACCTCATCTTCGACTATTACCACGCCATCCAGGTTGGCCTTCCTGCGTTGGCGGGGCAGTTGGGTGCCACCTATGCGATCCCGATCATCTACGTGCCCGTGCTGATGATCACGCACGTCGTCGCATTCTATTTGCTGCTGCGTCCTCAGCCCAAGGCGGTTCGAGCCTTCGCCGGCGACGCGGCGGCATCTTAGATCGAAGTAGTCACGAGTGGATTGTTGGCAAGTCGGAAGTAATTGTGAAACTCTCCATAAACGGGGTTCTGGGAAGTTTGTGAATCTAAGAACTGCGATAGAACTAGCGCTTTTATCTCAGCCACCAAGGTCCCAACTCAGAAATCTACTTCCAAATGAATAAGTTGCGGGATCGTAACGAGGTCAGACGTCTTCGAGGGGCTGGCGCATCACTTCCAGGACGTTGCGCTGAAATTCCGGGAGTTCGTCGAGGAATACCACGCCGTTGTGGCCCAAAGACACTTCTCCGGGGCGAGGGATAGCGTCGCCGCCGATCAGGCCTGCGTCGCTGATGGTGTGATGCGGCGAGCGGTTGGGACGTGTACCGACGAGTCCGCGCGAATCTTCGAGCACGCCCGCGACGCTGTGAATGCGCGTGGTCTCGATGGCGCCCTCGAGCGACATCGGCGGCAAAATTGTGGGAATGCGTTTGGCGAGCATGGTCTTTCCGGCGCCCGGCAGGCCGATCAGTAAAATATTGTGGCTGCCGGCGCAGGCGACTTCGAAGGCGCGCTTGGCGGACAGTTGCCCGCGCACGTCGCGCAAGTCCACGGAATACTGGCTGGCTTCGGCAAGCATTTGCGAAGTGTCCACGGTGACGGGCTGAAAGGATGCCGGCGCGTTGATTAGGTCCACTGCTTGCGGCAGGGATTTTACGCCGAAGACGCGGATACCTTCGACGACTGCGGCTTCGCGCGCGTTGGCTTCGGGAACGACGACATTTTTAATACCGCGTTCGCGCGCCGCGCACGGAACGCACGCCCCCATCGAGCGAGAGTTCGCCGAGGAATACACGCGTATCGAAGATTTTGCCGAAGAAACTTCCCCGGCAACCGGCCAGGCCCAGCGCCATGGGCAGATCGAATGCGGAGCCTTCCTTGCGGCTATCGGCCGGGGCAAGATTGATGGTCACCACGTGGCCTTAGGGAAAATCGAAGCCGCAATTGCGCAGAGCGGCGCGGATGCGTTCGCGGCTTTCTTTCACGGCGCTGTGTGGAGTCGAGGTGTGGCGCGGTGGTTTAGGTGGGACCTATCGGTTGCCGACTCTTTCGTTTGTCGGTGCCTCACTAGCTCCGCCCTGCTTCCGTTTCCACACCCCGCTCATCGAACCGGACGTGCGGATTTGCCGCACCCGGCTCTCGGAGAAGACTCACACAATCGCCGTAGCCATTGCATGTGACGCTGTCCGCAACTTCTGAAAACAATGCGGGAGTTGCTAGGCTCTTCGCCATTCTCCCCTTCCGTCGTCGCTTCTTGCGTCCGCCTTCAACTGAGGCCCCTTCCCTCTATCGGAGTTACCCGACTTCGTCGGTACTACGAGCCTCTCCGCCATCCCAGACGGCCCGGCCTTTCTCTCGCGAGCTGCCAGTTGATCCATACTGCGATCACCGCTGGGACTTCCCGTGTTGCGCATGGTCCACTTTGCCTGCATGCCGTCGCTAATACCCCGGCAGGTCGGATGGAATTTGTTCGCTCGTACCATTCCATTCGCTTCGGCCTTCCCCGAAACCGGGGCGTGTCGGCTCCTGCATTGTCGGTTTCGGGGCCTGCTCGGCGTTTACTCAGGTTACGGCCTGCATGCTCGCCAAGTCGCCTATGCGACCCTCTACACCGAAGGCTTCAGCGGCTTCGTTGCCTCCGCCGCTGCTTCGATTGCTACCGGGTGGAGCGAACCAGTTCCCGGGCGGGTTTACCCCCGCTGTGGACCACCGCCTTTTCACGGCGCACCCGGCAGGCCGACTACGGTGAAGCGGCCCTCGAAGGCGGGGACAACATCCACTTCGACTTCGACCAGATAGGCGACTATCCCGAACACGGCTGCGCTGAATGTCTTGAAAAGCATCCCGAGATGCCTTAGGGAGCGAAATTCCAGAGGAAGGGGTCCTCTACTGTGCTGTTGTAGAGAGCGTATCTTAAAACGTACCGTGAAGCTGGGGATACTGCGTGGCGCGGCAGATTATTACTAGGAGCTGAGGTTTTCGCTTTCGGAGGCGCCGACGGAGGCCGCTATATGTTGTTGGGGGGCGCGGCGCATGGTTTCAACGAAGCCGCGAACGATCTCCGGGTCGAATTGGTTGGCGGCGCAGCGCTCGAGCTCAGAGAAAGCCTCTTCCGGGTTGCGGGCTTTTTTGTAAGTGCGCTCGGACGTAATGGTGTCGTAAGCGTCGGCGATGGCGATGACTCGCGCGCCGAGCGGAATCTGATCGGCGCTGAGGCGGTCCGGATAGCCCGTGCCATCGTAAAACTCGTGATGATGCCGCACCATTTCGCGGATGCGGTTCATTGCGGCGAGGGGTTCGAGAATCTTCGCGCCTAGCTCCGTATGGGTTTTCATGGTGGTCCATTCGGCGGCGTCGAGCGGCCCGGATTTATTCAGAATGGATTCGGGGATGCCGACTTTGCCGATGTCGTGCAGCAAGCCCGCGAGGCGTATTTCCTCTACTTCGACCTGATTCATGCGCAATGCCTGCGCAATCATCACCGAATACGCGGAAACTTTTTGCGAGTGGCCCTGGGTGTAGCGATCTTTGGCGTCAATGGCCAGCGCGAGCGAAGTGACGGTGTCCACCACGGCTGTCGGAACGGGATCAACGACGTCGCCATCGCCGTGTTCGATGAGCGAACGGGTGAATTGCTCCAGACGGCGGTAGATTTCGTCGAACGCGTCCGGGCCGGTGGAGAATTGGCGCTTGAGCGTAACGCCGAGATAGGCTTCCAGAACATCTTTTTTCCAGCGCTTGGTATCGTTCGGATCGCCTTGTTCGGCGCTGGAAACGGAATTTCCGCCCTGGTGCTTCGACAGATACATCGAGGAGTCCGCCACCTGGATCAGTTCCTGCGGCGTGGAACCGTGGAGCGGGAAGCCAGCAATGCCGAAGCTGGCGGTAATATTTTTGTCGCGCAGGAGTGGATCGGCGGCGACCCAGCCGCGCAGCTTGCTGGCGAGTTGAATGGCCTGCTCGACACTGGTTTCGGGCATAAGGATGACGAATTCATCACCACCGTAACGCGCGACAACATCGGAGCGGCGGCAATTCTGCTCGAGGATGTGGCCGACGCGCTGGAGCACGACGTCGCCTTCCAGATGGCCATAAAAATCATTCACGAACTTGAAGCGGTCGAGGTCCATCAGGACCAGCGCGAAGGGGCGATTGGCGCGGGTAGAGCGCTTCCATTCCGAGGAGAGCGCTTCCATCAGGAAACGGTGGGTCTTGACGCCCGTGAGCCCGTCGGTGATGGCCTGTTCTTGGGCTTTCTGGAAAATGACGGCATTGTGTAGAGCGCCGGCGAACAAATCGGCGAGTGTGCGGAGGAGCCGAATTTCTTCGTCCGCAAATTCACAGGGCTTGGAGGATTCAACGTAGAGCACGCCGAGTAAGCTTTCCGCGTAGGTGACGGGCAGAGCGATCGCCGATACGGTGCCGGGAAGGACTGGGCTTGGCGATTCCGCATTGACGGTGGTGCACGGCAGCGATCTGGCCGGAGCGCGCAACCTGGCCTACGAGGCCTTCTCCCAGGAGAATGCGGCGGCCCAGTGCATCGCGGCGCGCGCCAGCTTCTGCTTGAATTTCGAGTTCCTTCGAGGAGTAATCGAGAATGGCGATGCCGATGTGATCGTAGGTGAGCGCGTTTTCGATTTCGGCTGCGATCTTGGCGAGCATTTCCTCGGGATTCAGCGTGGTGATGGCGTGGCTGGAAACATTGTTGATGAGCATCAACTGCTTGGATTTTTTCTGCTCTTCGGAGAAGAGGCGCGCGTTTTCGATGGCGATCGCAGCTTCGCTGGCGAGCACGCGCAGCAGCTCGACGTGGCCTTCGTCGAAAGCTCGTTCCTGGGCGCTGTGCACGGCCATCACACCGACTGCCTGGTCGTACAAGATGAGCGGGACGGCGCACATCGAGCCGGTCTGTTTGCTTCGGCGCGAAACCCATGCGTGCGGCTTCCTCGGCGAACTGTTCGCGGATCAAGAGCGGCTGAACGGTCCGGATGACGTATTCGGCGAGGTGATTGCCCATAGGCCGTGTTCGTTTGGACTGACGTACGCCGTCGATTACTTCGATTTCAAAGCGAATCTGTTCCGACTTGCGATCGTAATAGGCGATGAACAGACTGTTGACGTCGAGCAGGCGCTGCATTTCGGAATAGATGCGTTCGAAGAGCGCGTCTGGTTCGAGGGTGGAGCTCAGCGCGCGGCCGATTTCGTTCAGAATGTGTAGTTCTTCGCTGCGGCGCGCGGTTTGCTGAATCAGATAGCTGTTTTCGACGGCCATGCCGATCTGGTGGCCCAGAGCCAAGAGCAGGCGCAATTCCGGCGGAGCGAAATTGCGGTTGTCCGGCGTGCCGAGCAGCAACATACCGAAGACGCGATCTTTAGCCTGCAAGCTGATGCCGACCATGGTGCGCAGGCCTTGAGCGAGAAGCATTTTGCGAACGTCGCGGAAGGGCTCTTCTTTTTCCAGCGCGACCCAGTTGGAATCGCGCGCGAGATCGCGCAGAACGACGAGACCGCCAAGGCGGGCGACGAGCTTGACGAGGTAATCGTCGAGATTGCTTTCCTGGACGGAGGTGCAGAAGGAATCGTCCAGGCCAGTTACCACGACGGATGCGGGACCATTTTCATCGCCATAGTGCAGGATGAGGGCGCCTGCGGGGATGCGGACGACATTGAGAACGCGATCCAGCGCCTGCGCCAGCATTTTCTGAATTTCACCGCCCGCAAAGCTGGAGGTGGCGAGATTCAGATTGGAAAGCGCGAGCATGTTGCGCTCGACCCGGCGGCGCTCTTCGTCGTACACCGCCATCAACATGAGCACGCCGCCGATAATTTCGGCGAGCAATGCGAAGGGCTGAAGATTGGCACCTGCCATCGGACCCAAGTGCGCCTGGAAGATGAAGAGCAGGCGCAATCCGCCGGTGGCGAGGAAGGTACCGGCCAGCAATTTATCGGCACGCGATTCCTGTTTGCGGCCTTCCTGCCAGAAGACTTGCGCAGTGAGAAAGAAAAGGACAGCAACTCCGAAAGCCAAAGGGATCGCGATCCAATCACGCGGATAGGCGAAAGCCCACACCGCGGCGACGGCGGCCACGAGAGCGATGCGGCGCGGGGAGAGCGTCAGCCGCGCATACAGGCGCGCCGAACAATAAAATGCCAGCGCTGCGAGCGCTATCACCCATTCGCTGACGACGTCAACCCACGGAGAAAGGGGCGCGGGGCCGGCGGATGCAGAGCGTACGAAGTAGAGCGAAACGAGCAGCCAGGCCGACGCCCAAACAAGGAGGTACGCCTGACGCTTCTGCTGATAAACGTAGGCAAAAAATATGCCCAGCAGAAACGCGCCGGCAAGCAGCACGACCGCGCTCGTATTGAGATGACTTAACAACTCAAAACTCCGCAACCAGGACACCGCAGATTTCTCCTGAGAATAGCAGAAAATTGACGGGTGTTCGGCCGAGTGTCCAGCCGAGTTTCGTGGAGGTCACCTGTACTTACACGTGCCCGAGAAACGGCTGGACGGTACCGAATATTGTTCGAATACCGGCTAGATGCGTGCATTGCATGAGCTAGGCCGGTGATGCAGCGGCCTGAAAACACTATCCGGTTCGCGGATGCCTGCGTCAACAGTACTGGCGTACCAACTCTCTTCGGATCAGTAATTTGCGTAGCATTTTGGAATACCTGCAGGTGCGCAATTTCTGCCGGGTACGGCAGTGGGCGGGATCGTGCTACTTCGGTTTTTCAGGCCAGGTTGCAGCAGGTTGATCGGGGGCGGCTTTGGGTTTGCCTATGGCGGTGAGAGTTTCGACACTAAATTTTTTGTAATCGGAATAGCGCGTGGTGCCGTCCACTTTGATGCCTTTTACCAGGAGCACGCGGACGTCAATGTGGACCTCCTGGTAGGTCGGGAGCCAGACTTCATTATTGACGTAAGTTTGCTCGAGCACCACGCGAGTTCCCTTCTGCAAATCGGCCAGCAGGCCGCCGGCAAACTTCACGTTAGTGACGAAGAAGGCGTCCAGGCGGACGACGTCGAGGGCTTTCTCGTCAATCCAGATTACGCCGCCGAGCTTCTGGATGACTTTCTCGACGAGCGTGCGCGCTTTGAACTCGGGATTAGGCTCGAAGTCGAAGACCAGGACATCTTGGCCGCGGAATCGTTCGCGGCGCGGATTGACGAACTGGCAGGCGCGGAGGAAAGCGTCTATGGAGACTTCTTCTTCCTCGTCCTCCTTCTGGGCTTGCTTACTTTTTTCGTCCGCGCTTTCTTTTTTGTTCGCGTTCTTTTGCAGTTCGTCGATTTGCTTCAGTACGCGGGCGTTTTCTTTTTTCTGGGCGTCGGCGCTGAGGGGCTGGCCGTCAATTTTCACAAGCGTAGAAACTTCGGTCCCGTCGAGATAAAAGAAAGTGGATTCGCGGACTTCCGGCTTTTTCGGTTTGCCGTTCCCTTCGTATTCCGTTTCTTCTTCGACCTTGGTGCCAGCGTAATTCTCTCTGATTTTGTCGAGGGCTTGCTGGTTGGCATCAATTTGCTTGAAGAGAGCTTTCAGGTCCGGGAGTTGCACTTGCGATTTCCTGGGAAAATCGAAGACGCGCTCACCCACCGGCTCATTCACTGCGGCTCGGGTTATTTCAATCGAGAAAAGCTCGGCGCCGCGGTGCAGTTCGATCTCGTGCGGCAGCTGGACACCTTTCTCCGCGCGGTAGTCGTCGTAAAGAATTTCCTGGTTTACGCCGCCGACTTGCGCGGATTCCTTCACGATTCGGTGCGATTGCGCGTCAAAGAACACATGCCACTTCTCGCCTGAGGGCGTCGAGACTTCGAGTTGAACCGCATCTTTTCCCCGCACCTGGACAGCGCCGACATAGGTAATGACCAGCTTGTTCTTCTTCGGATTCAGGAGACGCGAATTGTAATAGCGCGCGGCGGCCTCCAATTGCAACCCTTCGGGGCCGACGAGCGTGGAGATTTCGCCGCCGGCGTTTTGATGCCAGGCGGATTTGCCGTTGAACGATTCGATCAACGTCTGTTCACCGATCACCAGTTCGGAGTAGTAGCGGTTGGGCAGTTTCACATCGAAGGTGTAGGCCCCGGGCTTGCCGCCATTCTGAGCTGCGACGGTTCCTTCCAGCGTGATGGTTTGGATGTTCGCGAGAGCGTGCGTGCCGCCCGAGGCTTTCACGTATTGATTCAGGATTTTAGTGGCGTCCTGCGCGCGCAGAGGTTGGGCGACACAAATGAGGAGTATGCCGACTAGCAAGAACAGTCTATGCAGGCGCGTGCGCATGGGTTCGAGTGTAGATACGCAGGCGCGGGAAAAAGGTTCCCGATATCTTTCGGATTGCGGAGCGGCAGAATTGGTCACATTTGATTATAAAGGCTGTGGCCAGTGTTGAGCGGTTAGTGGCTAGAACACTTCCAGTCTGAGATATCCCGAACGATTACTGCTCACCGCGCATGCGAGAACAAGACGTCTTCTGAGGCTGGCTCGATTTTGGCCCGTGCTTCCGATAAGATGGGTGACTCTCTTAGTAGGAAGGAATTCGACAGAATGTCTGCCGCACAAAAACCGCGCGTGCGTTTCGCGCCTTCTCCGACGGGTTATTTGCATGTGGGCGGAGCGCGCACTGCTTTGTTCAACTGGCTTTTCGCGAAACACGAAGGCGGCACGCTGTTGCTGCGCGTGGAAGATACCGACGTCGAGCGCAACAAGCCCGAACTAGTGGACGGAATACTGGTGGCGCTGAAGTGGCTGGGGATCGAGTGGGACGAAGGGCCTTTCTTCCAATCGCAGCGCGGGGAAATTTATCTCGCGGCGGCGGAGCGCATTCTGGCGAGCGGCGCCGGGTACGCGTGCTATTGCAAGGCGACGGCTTACGCGGGCGGGGATTATTCCGCGGCGGAGAATGACGATCACGAAGGCGAGGGAGACGACGAAGGGCCGAAGACTTTGAAGACGGTGGCGTGCCCTTGCCGCGATTTTTCGGATGCGGAGCGCGCGGCGAGAGAAAAGGAAGGTGCGCAGCGCGCGATTCGCTTCAAGACTCCGCGCACCGGCGCGACGAAATTCGAGGATGCGGTATTCGGGGCGCGCGAGATTCAGAACGCGGACATCGAAGATTTTGTGCTGCTGCGCTCAAGCGGCGTGCCTACCTATCAGCTCAGCGTGGTGGTGGATGACATTGACATGCGCATCACGCACATCATTCGCGGCGCGGATCATTTGTCGAACACGCCGAAGCAGGTGCTGATTTATCACGCGCTGGGCGCGGCACCGCCGATTTTCGCGCACGTGCCGCTGATTCTGGGGCCCGACCGTACGCGGCTTTCAAAACGTCATGGTGCGACCAGCGTAGGTTCTTACGCGGACGAGGGATTTTTGCCCGAGGCATTCCGGAATTTTTTGGCGTTGCTGGGATGGTCCACGGGCGATGACAGCGAATTTATGCGGACTACGGAACTGATCGAGCGCTTTCAGCTTTCGGGCGTCAGCCGCACGAATGCGATATTCGATCGCGCCAAATTGGAGTGGTACAACACGCAATATTTGCAGAAGCCGCCGGTGGAGGAGCTTTTGCCGTACGTGGAAGCGGAATTGCGGCGCGCGGGATTGTGGAAACGCGAATGGACGACGACAGAGCGCGCGTGGTTCGCGCACGCCGTGGATCTGATTCGGCCGCGCACGCGGTTGCTGACTGATTTTACGGGCTGGGCACGGGGGTTCTTCACGGATGAATTTGATTACGAGCAGGAAGCGCGCGATAAATTCTGGAAGGACGAAAAGGTTCCTGCGCTGTTGAAGAAGCTGACCGAGGCGCTCGCGGCGCTGCGGGATTGGAATCATGACGCTTGCGATGCGGCGCTGCGCGGAGTTGCGGCGGCTGAAGGCGTGAAGGCTGGATTGCTGATCAACGCGACGCGCGTGGCAATTGTGGGTCGCGCGGTGGCGCCGCCGCTTTTCGATACGATGGTTGTGCTCGGCAGAGATCGCGTGGTCGAGCGATTGCGGCGTGCTTTAACGTTCCTCGCTTCACATTAGATTCTGGCAAGACACCTAAAGCAAATCGTTTCAGTAGAACCCCATTGTCGAAGTTCGCGTCGAATTTCTGCAATTTATTTCGTGGCGGGAATGTGGAGAAAATTTCAGGATGGGCAGCGTGCGTCGCTGTGCCGGCTGCTGCTACGTCCACGCGGACATCAACCGGGACTTTCACAGGGGGCAGGCAGGTGGTGTCGTTGCACGCCTGGTAGCGTAGCGTCACCGGGAAAGTTACCTCGCCGATAGGCGCGTCGTTGTGCGCGACGATGCGCAGCTTCAGAGTTACGCTGCCGGAATACACATCGAGACCTTTGGGCGCGAATGAAAATTTTTCCACGCGTCCCGCTGGGTAGAGCGTGTCCAGAACCTCGAATCCGGTGGGAAGTTTCGGCGTCAGCGTGGTGGCGATTAGATATTGATCAGTGGGATGGTGCGAATTCATGTGGTAGCCGTGCGCAATGTCCACAGCCACGGCCACTTGGAATTCTTTTCCGCGCGGGACTGGCGCGAGCGAAACGAAGGCCCGGGGTTTTACGATCGCCGCGGGAGTCGGCACATCTGACGACGCCTGCAGGGCTGTGGCGGCGCTTCCGCGCACAGCACTATCGCCGGCAGCGAACACCAGTAAGAGTATGCAAGAAACGATTGCCCGTCTGATTTCCATCGTCCGTCTAAACCTCAATCGGCGTGCCGAGTTTTTCGGTCAGGATACGGCTCATGACCTGATTCATCGTCTCGCCGGTTTTTTCCTGCACGAAAGCTTGCGCGGAGTCCGACCAGCCCAGCTTGAAACTGGTGGTCAGTGCCGAAATCCAAATTTGGCGCACTGCCGCGTTGGGGCTGATCACGAAACGCGTATCTTCTTCATCTTCAAATTCGATTTCCAGTTTGCCGCTGCCGCCTTCCACTTCGAAATCGTTCGCGTCGCCTAATTCGAGCAAGCGATTGCGCAGGGCTTCAAAGGTGGCGTCGCATTTTTTCGTGAATTCCTGTTCATTCATCATGGCAGTGGCAGGTTACCGCAGTTGCGCGAGTGGGAGCAAGGAAGGCGCGCGGCGAGATGTTAGAGCAGCGACTGAATTAATTTGTCGAGATCGCTCTCGGCGGCCAGGCCGATGTAGCGCTTCGCGATTTTTCCTTCGCGAGTAATCACGAAAGTGGTTGGCAGGCCGAGCAGGCCGCCGAATTTGTCTGCCAGATCATCATTTCCCAGCACGATGGGGTAATTCATGGTCAACGAGCGGCCTTCCACATCGAACTGGGTCTTCTGCACGTACGGTTCGACCACGCTCTTCCCGTCCTCGTCCATCGCGACGCCCAGCAGAGTAAAACCTTTGTCAGCGTATTTTTTCTGAAAACCGATCATCCAAGGAATTTCAGCCTGGCAAGGCTCGCACCAGGTGGCCCAGAAATTAACGATGACGACTTTTCCTTTGAGGCTTGCGAGCGAGACGTCTTTGCCCTGCAAATCCTTAAAGGTGACCTCCGGTTCGTTCGGCAGAGGCTTTTCGGTGCCAAGGCCGGCCGCTTGGCTGCCGCTGGATTTGCAGCCTGCAAAGCCCGCCGCAGCTGCGGCCAGCAGGATCACGATCATCGAGAATTTCAGCGATACGCGCATGCGCAGTACTCCCGTTAGAGAGAAAACTTATTTAGAAACGCGAGCTTGCCGGAAAGCCACGTGAGCCGGTTCAGGAATACCAAACCGCCGACGGCGAGCAGCAACACGCCGCTGAACACTTCGACCGTGTGCAAATGGCGGCGAAACTTTTGATAAAAGCGCAAGAAGCCCCCGATACCGAGCGCGGTGATCAGAAACGGAATCGCGAGACCGGCAGAGTACACAGCGAGCAGAAAAATTCCCTGCCACACGGTGTCGCGCGTCGCGGCAACAGCCAGAACGCTCGCGAGGATCGGTCCGATGCACGGCGTCCAGCCGAAAGCGAAAGCGAAACCCATCAGGAAACCGCTGGCGGCTCCCGGCTGGCCGCCGAGATTTCGAAACCGAACATCGCGATTGAGCCAGCGCGTGAGCGACGGACCCAGCAGAAAAATCAGCGCGATGGCGATGAAATGGATGGGCTTCAGCCACGCGGGGAGCAGGCCTGCGCGGAGGCTGAGCGCGATTCCAGCGACAACCAGCGCGCAACCGATCAGCAAACCGGCGCGCACGGAAATTTTCGCGAGCAGCCCGGTGAGGTGCAAGCCGAACAGAACAATCAACGCGCCGGCGATGGGCGCAAGCGATGCGCGGTTGCGCAGCAGGAACGAACCTACGGCGCTGGCGGAAGCTCCGAAGGAAATGAAGACGACGGAAAATCCAGTGACGAATGCCAGTGCGGAAGCGAGCAAACCTGCGCGGGGTGTCTTGCCTTCTTTCAGCTGTTCGACGCCAATACCCGAAAGCATGGAGATGTATCCGGGCACGAGCGGAAGCACGCACGGCGAAAGAAACGACACCAGGCCGGCGAGAAATGCCGCAAATATGGAGACGTCCATTCGCTTAGTTCGCTTCCTTGTGACGCCAAATCGTTGGATGTGTCAGACGCGGCAACGATGCGCGTGCATATTGCAATTTTCCCACATCCTTTGGACGCGCGGCTGCGGTTTTTCGCGCTTTCGCCGGTGAACGGGAAAAACCCGCCATGTGTCGTCCAAAACCAGCTCGTAGCGAGGGTCCCGCCGCCGGCTGCTCGCGCTAAGTATCTGACAAAAAACAACTAAACGCCATTGTGCTGGTGGCACGGCGGATGCAATCACTTGCCGCAAGGGCCCGTCCGCTGGAGCCGGGAGCGGCGGAAACTTTGCCACTCGCGGTGGCGGGCCCATAGATTACTGCGCGAGTTAGCGGAGTGAGAGGCGCGATGACACCCAATCAAGTGACGGCCACGCGAGTGCTTGCGGCGTTTGCGGCGGTGGCTCTTTTCACGTTTTTCGGCGACGCGCTCGCGGCGGACATCGCGGCCGTGCTGCTGACAATCGCGGCGATTGCTTTGGATGGCGTGGACGGGTACATCGCGCGGACACGCGGGATGGCGACACCGCTCGGAGCGCAGCTGGATATTTTGGGCGATCGCGTGGTGGAAAATCTGTTCTTCACATTTTTTGCGGTGACGGGATTGGTTTCGCTGTGGCTGCCGATTTTATTTTTTGTGCGCGGGACGCTGATCGATTTCCTGCGCGGGCTCGCGAGTCGCGCGGGACGCAGCGGATTTGGGGACCGTTCGATGCTGGAAACGTGGTGGGGGCGCACGCTGGTAGCAACACGCGCCAGCCGCGCGGCTTACGCGATTCTGAAATGCGTCTGCTTCTGTTACCTCGGATTGTTGCTGCCGATCGCGCGCTGGCAAGCGGATTGGTTGGACGCTGGCATTCGTCATTCGCTTTTGCTTGGCGGGCAAACCTTGGCTGCAGCTACGGCAGCTTTCTGCGTGGTGCGGGCTGTGCCGGTGGTGTGGGAGGGGCGGCGATATTTTGGCGCGGCCGCGGCCCAAGGAAAACTTCCTGCGCGACGTGCTGCCGCGATCGAGGGGGTGCGATGACTTTGCCGGAGATGCGCGCGGAAACGGTGGGGGCGTTCTTCGATCTGGATGGCACTTTGCTTCCCGCGCCTTCCTTGGAATGGCGGTTCATCGGTTACTTGCTGAAACGCGACGAAATTTCCGGCATCCACGTGGGCCGCTGGCTTTCGCGGTTTGCTGGCGGTTTCTGGCATGACCTGCACGGCTCTACGCTCGGAAACAAGCTTTATCTCCGCGGACTCAGCGAAGCGCTGGTGAATGATTGGGGAAAATCGCTCGCGCCGATGTTTTCTCGCGGGGATTCGCTGCCGTTCTTCGCCGAAGGTCTGCGACGAATTGCCTGGCACCGTGCGCAAAGCCATCGCGTGTTTCTCGTTTCCGGAACGTTGGCACCATTGGCCCACGTCGTGGCACGAAATCTAGCCGAGTTGGTTTCTGCGCAAATTGAAGCGTGCGCGACGGAACTGGAGGTCGAAGCGGGCAGTTCGAGAATCTGGAATGGACGCATCGCGGGCGAGCATATGAGCGGCGGCGCGAAAATGCGCGCGGTTCGGATGCACGCGTCACGTTATGGCCTCGATCTTGCCCGCAGTTATGCCTACGGCGATAGCACCGGTGATCTGCAGATCCTCGAAAGCGTTGGATGCAGCGTTGCGGTGAATCCTACGCCCCGACTCGCGCGTGTGGCACGGAAACGCGGCTGGCAGATGTGCGTGTGGGAGCAAACGTTTGGCGGGATTTCCGACTTGGCGGCGCGGCACCTGGCATCGAAGGTGGCGAGATGAAAATGGCGCGCGGCGCGTTGGATGACAGGGGCGGGTCCCGCGCCTGCGGGCGCCGCCCTACGAGTCCATGACCAGCTTCGCAGAAACACTGGTCCTGGCTTCGGAAGATGCGAAATCGGCGGCGGCATCGCAGCGGCTAACGGAAGTGCGGCCCGCGTGCGGGGCGTTTGAGTGGGTGACGATTGGTTATTTGATCTGGACTCTTGCGCTGTTGTGCTTATTCCATCGCAACATTCCGCACGCTGGACGTTATTTTGCGATTCATAGTGCTATCGCAGTGGGAATCATTTGGCTTGCGCGGATGGCCGAGCGTTCACAGTATCGCGCGCTGGAATTTGCGCGGCACTGGTATCCCTTGGCGGTTTACATTTTCTTTTTCGAGGAGCTGCGAGGGTTCGTGCACGCGATTTTCCCCGGCTGGTTCGACCGCTCGCTCATTTTATTCGACTACAATTTCGCCGGCGTGCATCCCTCCGAGTGGATGGCGCGGCTCGCGAGCCCGGCGTTGAACGATTTCATGCAGTTTTCTTACATGACGTATTTTCTGTACCTGGTGATTCTTCCAACGATCCTCTATATGCAGGGAAAGCGCGCGGCGTATTGGACCGTGATGGCCTCAACAGCCATCGCGCATTATTCGGTGTATGCGATCGCCGTCCTGTTTCCGGTGGAGAGCCCGTACTTCGCGCTAGCGTCATTAAACCTACCGCCGCTTACAGGCGGAGCGTTCACAACCACGACTGAGTTTATCGAGCGCTTCGGACGGGTGCATGGCGCGGCGTTTCCTTCGGCGCATGTAGCTGGTTCGATGGTCGCTATGCTAGCGGCGCGGCGCTACACGACCGTGGCTATTTTGGATCTGCTTGCCATTTTTTTTGAGTATGTGCGTGGCGACTGTGTATGGGCGGTACCACTACGTCGCCGACGTGCTGGCAGGTATTGTGGTGGGCGCGATTGGTTGGGTGGCAGGACAGTGGCTGATGGAACGCAGGGCGTCGTACCAGAAACGAGGTAGCGACGATTCACCTCGACCCTATTGGTTCGTCTTGTCGTATCCCGCAAGAAGCGAGATTCTGATTACGTCGAGAATCTTGAAGACCTGTAGCGTGGTCTGCTTGCTCATCGTCGCCGCTCCGTCCGCGAGCTTTTGTCAAACGGGACACATTCTCACGGTCAGGGTCCGGGACGCGAGGAACGGTAAACCATTGAGGCACATACGGCTGTGGCTCGGGTGGTTGAAGGGCCCGCAGTTGCCAATGGTAGAAACGAATGAGGGTGGCAGCGCGGCTTTCCAACTTCCCGATCCGCTCCCTGGCGGCCGTCCCTGGATCAGTTCTCCTTTTATCGATTTCTGCTCTGACTGGGAAGTTTCGATCGACCAAGTCTCAGCCAAAGGTCAGTGGGAGAAAATAATTGCGGCAAGGCGAAGTTCTCGGGAAATCCTGACCCAGGGGAACTGGTGATTTTTGGACGGCGGCTGAATCGTATTTCAGAGAATTTGGAATTTCTTTTATTAGGGCTAGCCCGCCGCTACGTGCCATGATGTCGCCTGCCTGCTTCTTGGTACGTCCAAGCTTTCGCTGGCAATTTGCCTTCGCAGGATTACGGTTGACACATCTCTTCGAGGCTCAGAATATTTTTTCCGGGCGGAGCAGAGTGCCGACGGAACCAAGATTGGAGATGCGGAACACCCACAAATATTGATTTTCACTGCGGATATTGCCGAAAGAAAATTTGCGATATCCGACGCCGACTCCGCAGCAGGAGCCGTTGTAGATGAGTTCTGCGACCTGGTTTTGAAATTGATGCTGGGTGAGGTCGTAGCTGGCGCCGAACGTCGCGTTCCAACCGCGTCGGGTGAGGTCTCCGTAGCCGATGAGGGCGCGGATCTGATTGGAACGCGGCTCGAAGATAAAATCAGGAGGATTGTCCTGCGGAGGCGTCGGCAGATTCAGCACCGAAAAATGCGCGAGCGTGAGAAACGTTTCCTTATAGGGCTTTAGCTTCAGCAAGGTGCCGATAGCGTTCAATTGGCCGTGGCGGGGATCGAAATTCACAATGAACTGCGTATCGAAATGTTTTCCCGGCTCCACGCGCAGGTCGCTGACGATCGGTGAAAACTGGTAGGGCTGGCTGGCAAAGGCAAAAGGCGTGAGCGCGTCGGTGGTTTGAAAGACGTTGCGTTCCCCGATCACCAGCGCGCCGCCGAACGTGGGATCGAAGAAATATTTCTGCGACAGTTTCCAGCTGACGATTTCCTCGGCAGTGCCGTCTTTCTTGCGGCGATACAGGCGCTGGGTGACTCCGTATTCAAACTCGTTCGTGTTGGTGAGGGTTTCGTCTTCGTCGAAGCGCACGATCCGGCTGAAATCGGTGACCCCGTTGACGTAGTTGTAGGCAATTTCCGGCTCGATGACGTGCTTCCATTTCGTGCCGGAATCCGCTGAACCCCAGACGCGGTCGAGTGTGGGCGGGCGAATATCCACGGAGAGTTCTTCGGTGTTGCGGAAAAAGCCCTGGTTGACGAACGAGCCATTCTGAATTTGTCCGCCATAGTAAGTGGAGCGCAGGGTAAACGTCGGGGTAACGCTCAGCCACGAGCCCAAGTGAAAAGGCATCGTCACGCTGGGCGCAATCTCACTGCGCTCGACAAAACTCGCAGTATTAAAGCCGGTCACGGTATCCGACCGATTCGCCGCATCTGAAAATGCCTCGAAGGAAAAATAAAAGGGCAAGTGCTGCCACGGCGCCTGATCCACCGAGCCGAAACGAACTTCGGGCGCGGTGCGCAGATATACGTATTGCGAGGGCGTGGCGTTCACATAGTTCTGATAACTGAGGGCGGCGAAGTTCAGGCTGAATCCCCGGAAATTCTTGGTAAGGAATGCGCTGTTGCGCACTTCGGAGTTGACCGCTTGCACATAGGTCTCGCTCCACGCCAGACGGTAGGTGAGCGAGGACAACTTATCGAGGTCGGCGACGGCGCGCCAGCCATCGGGCAGCAGCGCGGTAAACAGCAAGCGCGCTTCGTATCCGCCCTGATTGATGGGAGGACCTGGGGCTTGCGGGAGACCGCGGTCTTCCACCTGTTATAGGTTACCTCCAGCGTCGCATTCTCCCAGGGACGCATCCGCATAACGCCTCGCTGGCTCCAACCTCGGCGGCTGTAGTAGTAGGCGCCCAGAGTCAGGTCCGCCCAATCCGTAGGAGCCCAATACACGCCGTCGCCAAAAATGTAACCTTTGCTGGAACTCTCGCCGGAATCAGGAAGCAAGAAGCCCGAGGACCGCTGTTTTTCCGCGGGGAATGTGGCATAGGGCACATACATGACCGGGATGGAAAACACGCGGAAGCTGCCGTTTTCCAGATGAATTGAGGTCTTGATGTAAACGGTGGCTTTGGGTGCATAGAATTTCCATGTTGGCTTGTCTGGATCGCAGACGGTCATCCACGAGTGGTGGACGATATAAGTATTTTCATCAACGCGCTCGGCCTCTTGCGCTTCGAAATAAATTGGATTGGGACTGATAAGAAGCGTCTGCGTAGGTTGGCGTTGCATGGCGTTGACTTCACGCGTGGGGTGCGGGCGGGCGGCGCTGAACGGCAAAGGTGGCGCGCACGTTGTGGAAGGTGCCGCGTCCGGTCGAAAGTTCATAGCGAGCGTCTGTGGCTTCCAGGTGCTGCGTGAGGTAATCGAGCTGCACGTGTCCGCGGGCGATCACGACCGAGTGTCTTCGTTGTACTCGACGTGATCCGCGCGCAGGCGCGTGTTCTGGTAACGGACATCCACGTCGCCATCAGCGTAGTAAATTTGGCCGACCTGGCGCTGTTGTTTGGCTTCGAGAGTGGCTTCCTCGCCGGGCGCTGCGGCCGCGTTTTTAGATACGGGCTTGGACTGTTTTTTTTGTGGAGATTGCTGGCGCGCGGCGCCGGTGTTTTGCGCGCGCGCCAGGCATGGGTTCGCAAGCAAGATCGGCAGCAACAATGGGAGAAGAACGTATCTGCGCAGAGGTTGCAAGACCGTTGCTTTCGGCATGCCTCGTGAAAATTGCATTGCTGCCATGAAAAAAGAAATTCGAGCCTAACACGCGTGCCGCAGGCTCGCAATCAGCTATGCGCGGCAGCGCCGCTTGTGCGATCACGCTCTGCGCCGTCTGAAATTCGGCAGAAGCGTTGCGTTGTTCGCCGCGTTGGAGTGGACCGACAGGGTGCGCGAGCGTCCTTTTCCAATTCATTCAGAACGGGCCAAGTGGTTGCGGGTTGCCTGATACGCAACACTGGCCAGGTTAGGCGGTCGGCAACGCGCCCGCGCATTTAGGCTGCGTGCTACCATAGCGGTGTTCCGTCACTGGAATACCGCAGCGCAAAACGGACCAGTGATACAAATATGCAGGCATTGCGGCGCCCTCTTGCTCGAGGACGTCGAAAATTGCAGTTTCTGTGACGCACCGCTCGCCGAGACCGGCGACAATTCCGAGCCAGTAGTTATTAGGTGTGTCCGCGCCCGAAATTTCTCATGGTGCGTCCGACACGGACGACGATCCCGACACAGCCAGTTCCGCTGAACCCGAATGGCGGCGAGAAGTTTCGCGCCGGCTGGAAGCATATCGCGTGCGACGCGGACGCTCTCGGCCGGATGATTCGCAATCGGGGCTGCCATTTTCGCGGGCATCCACTGCGCTGGCGGTAGACGATCACGAAATCGAAGAGCTCGAGATTTACGAACGGCAGCGTGCCAGGGTGCAGCAGCGCCCGGTGCAAAAGAAACTACAAAATGAACGCGTTGAGATCAATATTCAGCCCGAGCTCGACTTCACAAGTTTCCCGGACGACCGGGCGCATCCGCAAACGGCGCTGGTTCCCGTAGCGGGCCTGGCCGAACGCCGCCACGCGGGTGGGCTGGATTTCCTGTTCCTGGCGCTGACATACGCGGGATTTCTGGGGTTATTCCGGTCGCTCGGCGGTCAACTGGTGCTGGAAAAAGTCGATGCCATCGTATACGTGGCTACGTTCTATCTGTTCTACGCGCAATATTTTTTTCTGTTCACCACTTTTGCGGGAGCCACGCCGGGAATGCAGATTTGCGGACTGACCATCGTGCGGCTGGACGGAAGTCTGCCGGACACGCGGCAGCTGCTGTGGCGCAGCTTTGGTTACCTTCTTTCCGCAGCGACGATGATGCTGGGATTCCTCTGGTCGCTATGGGATGAAGATCGCTTCACGTGGCAGGACCGCATCTCACAAACCTATGTCACTGCGGCAACCCCGGTGACGGAACCGAGCGAGTTCCAGGTACACCCCACGCAACGCCATCGCTTCGCACACAAATAAATTTGAAACCAAATAGCGCGACGAGCGCAGATTAAGTGGCGTCCGCTCGACGAATCAAAGTCGGGCATGCCGTGCTCCGACGGATGCCGAGTAGCAGCCAGTCGCGTTGCGTTAGTGCGCTGATTTTGCATTGGCGTCGAGGATGACTTCGAAGTACTGCGCGGGTCGGTTGCCCGCGTTTTGAATGTCGTGCTCGTCGCCAGAAGCGACGAAGGCAGCCGAGCCTGGGCCGAGTTTTGCGGTCTTGCCTGCGATGTTCACCTGCAACTCGCCTTCGCTGACCAGGAACAACACTTCCTGCTGATGGCGATGATGGTGGTGAGGCGCGCTACGAGGCAGCAGAAACACTTCGTGGACATCAATGCGGTAGCCGCTGTGCGTGAGGCCGTCCAGAATCGGGCGAAATGTGGCGTTTGCTTCTTTCTGGGTAACAAGGTCGTCGAAACGATAGGTCGCCGACTTCAGCGCGGTTGGCCCGGAGCCAGCTTGCAAAACCAAAAAGAGGCCAACGAAGGCCAGAACTAGATTCTCTCTCATCGTGGCGAATCCCTCCTGTAAGAGTCTAGCTGCGGCCAACGGCGGCTTCCACGCTGCCGCGAACACCTGTGCGGTGGCGATAACCCCTTGCAAGAACGTCTAACTCCCGTTACGGAATCGGCCGGCCTAGATTGCTCCTGCGCTATGCGTCTCGTTGTATAATCCACGCCACTCGCCGTGCCCGAATTGAAAGTGAGGGTTGGGAGGCCGCATGAGAACTCGTCACTACATCGCGATTTTTCTCTGCATCTTTCTAGCCTCTTCCGCCAAGACGCAGGAGCCGAACAAGCGGCTCACGAATCAGGACATCATCGAGATGGTGAACCTGGGGCTATCCGAAGAGGTAATTATTGCGAAGATTCGCAGCGTCAACGGCGCCGACGCTATGCGATTCGACACCAGCATTGACGGCCTGAAAGAGCTGAAAGCCGCGAAAGTTCCCGACGCAGTAATAAAGGTGATGATCAACCCCGCGCCTCCCCCGCCGCCGGTGGTCGCCGCTGCTACCGCAGTTTCGCTGGATCCCAATTTACCGCCGCCCGAAGTTGGCGTGTACTGGAGAGACGGCGCGACTTTTGTGCTGATCCAAGGCCGGGCAATCAGCCAAGAAAAGGCCGGTGGGCGCGCTGCCAGTTATTTCACCTACGGAATGCGGGGACAACACTGGGACGCGACTCTGGAAGGCCCGACCTCCAATAACCGGGTGAAGGACCGGCGGCCGATGTTTTACTTTTACGTTCCGGACGGGGCGAGTGGTGCGGATTACGTGCTGATCAGGCTTGAGAAGAAGAGCGACCGTCGGGAATTTCAGGTGGGCTCGTTCGGCGGGGTGGGCGGCGGCAAATCGGGCGTGAAGAAAGACAAGGAAATACCAATCACTTCCGAACATGTAGGAATCAGAATGTACAAAGTTACACTTGGGAGCGATCTGAAGCCGGGCGAGTACGCGTTCTTCATGGGCACCGGCGACCAGGCGAATATGTCCGCTGGCCGCGTGTCTTCCTCATCGGGAGGCAACGCCGGTGGCAGAGTCTACGATTTCAGTATTCCCGAGTAAGCGCGGCGGCTGCTAACATAGTCGGCTCCGATTGACTCCACGAGCCTTTGTTTATTGTGATTTTTAATTAACGATTTTGATAACTCTTGCGAGAGAGCGTTGGGCACGCGCGATGGCAATCGTTCAGAGCGCGGCCAAACGCGGTTCGCCGAGGACGTCTTAGCCGTTGTCGCACACGCCGCCGGTTGCCAATCCTGCGCTGGGATTGCGGCGCGTGCGGACTATAATTGCGGCGGACACTCGCCACTGCGATGAAGGAAATCATCGAAAAATTTATCGGCTATCTGCGCTATGAGCGCAACGCCTCGCCGGAAACCGTAGACGACTATGCGGAAACGACGTGTGGCTGTTCCGGCAATTCCTCACTCCCCCGGGCGCGCCCACCTTACCGCTGGCGGACGTAGATCACCGCGTGATTCGCGAATTCGTGAGTTGGCTGTACGACAAAAAACTGCAGAAAGTGACCGTGGCACGCAAGCTTTCGGCGCTGCGGACTTTCTTCAAATTTTGCGTCCGTGAAAAGTACACACGGACGAATCCGGCGGCGCTGGTGAGCACGCCGAAGCTGCCCAAACTGGTGCCGCGAGTGCAGACTGCGGAGGAAATCAATAATTTTCTGGATGGCCTGCCGGGCGGCGTGGCTGCCAAGCCCGCGCCTGCGCGCACGAAAAGCGGAAAAAACGCTTCGCCTAAAGTCAATGCCACAGCGCAGCTGATGCCCCGGCGTGACCGCGCGATGATCGAATTGCTATATGCCTGCGGACTACGCGTGAGTGAGTTAGTGGGCTTGAATCTGGAAGGTTTCGACAAGACCGGACAAATGCTGCGCGTGCTGGGAAAAGGTCGCAAAGAGCGCGTGGTGCCCTACGGCGGGAAAGCGCAGGAAGCGCTGGAAGCTTACTGGCCAGTGCGCGACCGGATTCTGCAACAGGCGCGCGGAATTCCGAATGTCGAAGCCGTGTTTTTGAATCCGTCAGGCGGGCGGCTGACGGATCGCGCGGTCCGTTACATCCTGAAAAAATATTGCCTGCTGGCGGGAAGTAATCTGGATCTGCATCCGCACTCTTTGCGGCATGCCTTTGCCACGCACCTGCTGAACGACGGAGCGGATCTGCGCGCCATTCAGGAGCTTCTGGGCCACGCTTCGCTTTCCACTACGCAGCGCTATACGCAGACGAGCATACGCCAGTTGATGGCGGTGTACGATAAATCCCACCCGCACGCCTGAGATTTTTTCGCACTTGGGAAACTTTCAGGAGCGTTGCGTTAGCGTACGCTAGCGTACCTTGCCCCGTAACTTCTTGCGTGGAATCCGGTGAGCCGGAATGGAGCTGTGATTTCCCATTGCACAACTGTAATGAGGATGGAAGCAACTCGCCTGCTCTTCCGGCATCCAATCAGCAGGCTTTGCATACATCTAAATACTGGATCACAAGGACTATTCCGAATGAAAACCGCGCAAGCGAAAGTAACCCATCTCGTGCCGGAAACTCGCCCGACCACTGGCTTGCAGATGTATCTGGAAACACTTTGCTACAAGACGCGGGAGCGGCTGGAGCTGATAAATATCACGAAGGACCTGAACGAAGTAGTGCGCAAGAACGGGCTGAAGGCCGGATTCGTGCTCGTGCAGTCACTGCACACCACGACGGCGGTATTCATCAACGAATTCCAGCAGGCGTTGCTGGACGATATTAAATCGTTTCTGGAACGCTTGGTGGGCCGCATTGATTACTGGCGACATAACGATCCGGATCTTTCCGAGTGCAGCCGACAGAATGCGGATTCGCATTTGCGCGCGATGGTGCTGGGTCACACGCTTTCCGTACCGCTGCGCAACGGTGAGCTGGCGCTGGGTTATTGGCAATCGATCATTTTGGCCGAACTGGATGGCCCTCGCGAGCGCTCTATTCACGTGCAGGTGCTCGGCGTGGCGGACGATTCCAAAGGCTAACGCGTGATGGCGATGCGGGCGCGTGAAGCTAGGACTTAGTGCGCGCGTCGCGCCGTGGCATCCAGCGTTTCACGAACTTTATGCAGAAATTGCAGCGGAGTGTAGGGCTTGCGGATGAAGGCGCAGTTTTCCGGCAGTCCCTGCCGCACCAGCACGGCGTCGTCCGTGTATCCGGACATATATAGGACGCGCATTTCGCCGCGCGCGCGACGCAAGGTGTTGGCCAGCTCAGGACCACTCATTTCGGGCATGACCACATCGGTGATCAGCAGGTCAATCGGCTTCTTGTGGTTGGAAGTCATCTTCATGGCGTCAGCTCCGGAAGGCGCTGACAAGACATCGTAGCCGCTTTCCCGCAAAATTTCGCACACCAAGTCCCGCACGACCGCTTCGTCTTCTACGAGCAGTATGGTTTCCGTCCCCACACCGCCAGTGACAGTAATCGGCGCCGGGGCTCTGCGATCAGGGAGCTCCGTTGCGCGAGGAAGATAAATTCCAAACGCGGCTCCGTTGCCCTGGTCACTGGAAACAGTCACGCAGCCTCCGCTCTGCTTCACGACTCCGTAAACGGTGGAGAGACCCAGCCCGCTTCCCTTGCCCAGTTCTTTCGTGGTGAAGAACGGCTCGAAGATTCGAGGCATCACGTCCGGAGCGATTCCGTGGCCAGTGTCCGCGACCTGTAAGCGGACGTAGGCGCCGGGAATCAGTTCGGGATGCTGGCGGGCCAATGCAGCGTCGACTTGAATATTGCTGGTCTCCAGCGAGAGCGTGCCGCCGCGCGGCATGGCATCGCGCGCGTTCAGCGCGAGATTCAGGATCACCTGTTCTAGTTGCGCAGGATCAGCCTTCACGCTGCCGATTTTGGGATCGAGCCGCTGTACCATGCGCACATCCTCGCCGATAACAGGCCGCAAAAGCCTTTCGCATTGCTGCACCAGCGCGTTCAGATCCAGCACAGCGGGCTGCAATAATTGGCGATGGCTCAAGGCGAGCAGACGCGACGTCAAATCGCGCGCGCGCATGGCGGCAAAATTAATTTCGTTGGCCATGCGCAGCTGCGAGCTTTGCTGCGTGAGTTTTTTCTTGAGCAGCTCGCTGTAGCCGAGAATTCCGACGAGTAAATTATTGAAATCGTGCGCCACGCCTCCCGCAAGACGTCCGACTGCTTCCATCTTCTGCGCCTGACGGAGCTGGACCTCCAGGGCGCGGCGATCGGTGACATCGCGAATGATAGCAGTCATGCAAGACTGCCCGGCCAACTCAATGGAATGGGCGGACATCTGCACGATCCGCAGTTCGCCCGACTTTATGAGAAGGCGGATTTCCAGATCGCGAACTTCTCCCGATCGTTTCAGGAGAGAGACGACGTGCTGGCGGTCCTTCGGATTCACCCAGAATCCAGTTTCGACCGAGGTCCGGCCAATGATTTCCTCGCGCGTGAACCCGGTGAGGCGCAGGTAATTATCGTTCACTTCGATGAACCGGCCATCTTCCAGGGAGGTGATGGTGATCGCGTCCGGTCCGAGGTGGAAGGCTTTGGAGAATTTTTCTTCGGAGGCGCGTAATTTTTCTTCGGCGTGCTTGCGGTCGGTGACGTCGCGCACAGCGAGGCAGAGTGTGTACTGCTCGGTGTCGGCCGCAGGAATGCGGTTCATGCGGGCAAGAAACCAGCGCTTACCGGCGGGAACGTCGAGCGAATATTCCAGCTCTTCGCTGCGACCGGTGGCGAGAACTCTGTCAAAAATCTGCGCGAACGGTTGAAAAAACTCTTCACCGATCACGCTGGAAACACGTTTGCCTTTCAGTTCGTGGCGCGGGCGATAAAGAAGTTCCTCGTTGGTGGTCCAAATATTTAGGAAAGTGCCGTCGCGATCGAGTTCGAACACAATTTCATCGATCGAACCGATGAGGGCTTCGAGTCGCGATTCGTTTTCGACAGGGCTGTGGTGTATGGACTGCTCGTCAGGCGCCGCTGCGGGATTTATTGTGCGGACGCCAAGGCCCGCTGGTTTCGGGACGGTTTCCCCAGGTATCCGAGGGTTATGCACCATGACGAAGAAATCTAAACGTTGAGAGTCAGCGAAGTCTCTGGCACGAAACCATCGGTGCGGCCCTGCGAAACGCGCGGAGGCGGCATCGGAAATTTAACGCGGTCCACCGGATTGTAAAGTGTGTCGCGCTCGACCGGCACGCGGCCGGCGGCGCGAATTAAGCGCTCGAGTTCGGCGCGCGTCATGAACTCCGGGGTGGTCGCGCCGGCATCGTGATAAATCTTCTCCTCGACGACCGTGCCGTCCAGATCATTGGCGCCGAAGCGCAGGGCCACTTGCGCGATGCGCGGCGTCAGCATGATCCAATAAGCCTTGATGTGATCGAAATTGTCGAGCAGCAGCCGCGAGACCGCGATCGCTTTTAAATCGTCCATGCCGGTAGGCCCCGGAAGATGAGCGAGTCCGGTATTTGCCGGATGAAATGCCAGCGGAATGAAGGTGACGAATCCGTGCGTGATGTCTTGCGTCGCGCGCAGCTGCAACAGATGATCGACGCGCTCTTCGGCGGTTTCGATGTGGCCGTAGAGCATGGTGGCGTTCGAGCGCAAGCCAAGCTCATGAGCGGTGCGCGCGATTTCCAGCCAGCGTTGGCCGCTGACTTTATGATCGCAAATAATTTTGCGCACCCGCGGATGAAAAATTTCGGCGCCGCCGCCGGGCAGCGAATCCACTCCCGCATTTTTCATGGCGAGCAGCGTATCGCGTATGGAAAGCTTGGAAATGCGCGCGTAGTAGCCGACTTCCACCATCGTGAAAGCTTTCAAGTGCACTTGTGGGAAGCGTTCCTTCAGGCCGCGAATCAGCGTCAGGTAATACTCAAACGGCAAATCGGGATGCAGTCCGCCGACGATATGAAATTCCGTGGCGCCTTCCGCGACGCCTTCTCCAGCCCGCTTGTAAATTTCGTCCAGCGCGAAGTTGTACGCGCCGGGCGAATCAGGCGAGCGGCCGAAGGCGCATAGCTTGCAGTGCGCAACGCAAACGTTCGTGGGATTGATGTGGCGATTGACGTTGAAGTAGGTGACGTTACCGTGCTTTTTTTCGCGGACGAAATTCGCGAGCCAGCCTGTCGCCAGCAGATCATGCGATTCATACAGCGCAAGGCCGTCTTCGGCATTGAGACGTTCGCCAGCCAGTACTTTTGCGGCCACCGGCTCCAGACGAGCGTCGTTTACTTGCAGAGTGTGTAGTTGCAGATTCATTTACGTTTCCCGATTCCGTCGCCGCATTTTCAGGGGCGATTCACAAACGTCGCCGCGCCCCAGAAGAGCAGGAACAACAAACTAATATAGCCATTCACGGTGAAAAACGCAGCATTCATTTTGCTCAGGTCGTGGGGGTGGACGAGCGAGTGTTCGTAGGCGAGCAGCGCAGCCACCACCGCAATTCCCACCCACGCAGGCCACGCAAGCTGGAAACTGAGCGCCAGCCAAATAAGCAGCGCGACCATTATGATGTGCATCACGCGAGCAATGAGCAACGCGCGAGCGACTCCGAATTTTTTCGGGATGGAGTGGAGCCCGGCGGCCTGGTCAAACTCGACGTCCTGGCAAGAGTAGAGCACATCGAATCCGCCGACCCACAGAGTCACAGCGGCGCACAGGATCAGCATGCGCGTGTCAAGCGAGCCGCGAATAGCGATCCACGCGGCCGCAGGCGAAATGCCCAGCGCGAAGCCCAGGACAAAGTGGGACCAGGCGGTGAAACGTTTTGTGAATGAATAAAAGAAGAGAACGGCGAGCGCGACGGGAGAAAGTTTGAGCGCCAGCGGATTCAATTGCCACGCGGCGAACACCAGCACGGCCGAGGCGATCACGGTGAATGCAACCGCAAAGCCAACGGAAAGTTCGCCTTTGGGCAGCGCGCGGTTGGCGGTACGGGCATTGCGGCGATCGAACTCGAGGTCGGCAATGCGGTTCATGGTCATCGCGGCGGAGCGGGCGCCGACCATCGCGACAATGATCCACAGGAGTTGTCGCCATGTGGGGTAAGCGCCACCGGCGCGGGCGGCTAGCAATGCTCCGACGAGCGCGAACGGCAGAGCGAAAATGGAGTGCTCGAACTTTATCATTTCGAGCACGATGCGGATGCGATTCTTGGTCACGATTGATAAGTCCTGTTTTTTTCTTTCTCGCTTCTCTCTCTGAGTCTGTGCCTCTGTGGCAAAGATTATTCCTTCCCACCCCTCCAGCGATACTGCTTTTCCTGCGGCAGCCCCAGCTGCGCCAGGACGCGAAATGCAAATTGCTCGATCAGATCCTCAATCTTTTTTGGGGCGTAGTAGAAAGCGGGCATCGCGGGCATAACGGTGGCGCCTGCGTCGTGGACGCGCAGCATATTTTCGAGATGGATACGGTTCAGCGGGGTTTCGCGCAGGCACAGCACCAGCGGGCGGCGCTCTTTCAGACAAACATCTGCGGCGCGCGTGAGTAATTCGCCGGCGGTTCCAGCGGCGATGGAACCTAACGCGCCAGCGGAGCACGGGACGATCACCATTCCGTCCACGATGGCGCTGCCGGAGGCGATGCTGGCACCGATATCTTTATTGGGAAGAAATTCGATTTTTTTTGCTGGCCTGGCGGTCAAAAGCGACGGCAGTTTTTTCGCATCAGTCGGGACAATGCCGAGTTCCGTTGCGATCAGGCGCATTCCGGCCTCGCTCGAGACAAGAAACACTCGCTGGACGCGCGGGTCCGCATCAAGGAGGCGCAGAACGAATTGAGCGTAGGCGGCGCCGCTCGCACCGGTGATTCCGACAGTAATGGTCTTGCCGCTGGATTTTGCCATGTGTGATTGCTGAATCAACAAGTTTAGGTGGCGGGTCGCGCCGGAGTCAAGGCGAGGGCTGGCGGAACGGCTGCGGTGTAGCGGGATTAAATGTTGACAGGGGCGCGCGGATTTCCGAGAGTCACCGTCGCACCAGCCGGCGGCGGTCCTGGCGGAAGCGGTGAAACATGAATTGGATCGAAGGATTCTTTGTCCGAGCCAAGCATTGGCAGATTTTTCTTCTTTTCGTCGTGGTGTTCGCTGTTGAGGAGATTCCCGTCATCGTCAATTTGACGATGGCTGTGAATTCGCAGGAAGGTTCTGCGGTAATTCTCTTTTTTGACCCAAGCTGCCACGGCAGTGTTCGCGTGGTGTGGTCTTCTGTGGCTATGGGCTCTGGGCTGTTTCGTTAATTCCGCTGTGCCTCCGGCATTAAGGCCTAGCAGGAGATTCTTTGTATTCAGCATCGTCTTCGCAGCGATCGACGCCGTAGTGTCCATCGCGGCGCTTCAGCTTATCGATCCAAGATGGCTCTTCGTCATAATCCCGTTCCTTATCTTGGGCCTGTTCTGCGCGTTCTACGTTCTGTATTTCGTAGCCAAAAACCTTGCGATCGCACAGACGGGAGAACGCGCCACATTCTATAGCTGGGATGGTCCATTTCTGCTCCTTTTTTTCTGCCCAATCGGCGTGTGGTTTATCCAACCTGGGGTCAATCGGCTCTATGCGGAAAAGCGGAGCGCCGGGGCAACTGCATAAGTTGCGGCGGCTCTTGAAACCTATCGGACTCTGTTGGCATCTTGCGCGGCAACCTCGTTTTTCGCAGCGCCGGCCTGGTGCTCGGCGGATCTACCTCAACTTCTCCGCCGCCTATCGCGTACGTATTTCGACGAATATCCAACAACCACCCACTGGGTGAACGTGAGTCGGGGCGCTGTTGAAGTCCCCAAAACGGCGCACTGTGCGCCCCGCGGCCCAAACCGGGAACCCCGCCCCTCCGACTCAGCTACCAGCCCCAAAATCAATCGCTAGCGAAACATAATCGAAAACCATCGCAAGTCATTAAAAACAACCACCCGCGACCCAAATCAATCGCTAGTTTTTGTCGCATTTTTACCCCTGCAGCCGGCCCCAAACCCGCACTCGTTGCGTCAAAAGCCGCAAAGGTGGAGAATACCTGCCGCCGTTGGGAGGCTTGTAAATGAATGTTATGCGGAAAATGCGCGCAGCCGCGAGCGTAGGCCTGGGATTTGCGCTGGGGCTGGGTGGAGCGTTGAGCGCAGCGCCCGGCGAAAATCAAGCCGCGAGCGCGGGCGTGAAGGTGCCCAAGCTGGAATTTCGCGACGTGAAGCTGGACAACGGTTTACGCGTAATCCTGGTGCCGGACCATTCGGCGCCGGTCTTCGGGATTGACGTTTGCTACAACGTGGGCGCGCGCAACGAACATCCGGGGCGCACCGGATTCGCACATTTGTTCGAGCACATGATGTTTGAAGGTTCGGAAAACGTGGCCAAAGGCGAGCATTTTGTCCTGGTATTCAACAACGGCGGCAATATGAACGGGACGACCAATGAAGACCGCACCACGTATTACGAAGAGCTGCCGAAAAATCAGCTGGATTTGGGATTGTTTCTGGAAGCGGACCGCATGCGCGCGTTGAACGTGACGCAAGCGAACCTAGATAACCAGCGGAATGCGGTGCAGGAAGAGCGGCGGCAAGG
Source organism: uncultured Acidobacteriota bacterium (assembly GCA_963747605.1). Lineage (GTDB taxonomy): Bacteria > Acidobacteriota > Terriglobia > Acidiferrales > UBA7541 > Palsa-295. Next base: position 61,033 of record CAVVGA010000004.1, read on the forward strand.
AATTGATAATCAGCCGTACGGGCGGGCGCAGCTGGATGTGGACAATCTTTCCTACGACAATTTCGCATACAAACACTCGACGATCGGCTCGATGACGGATTTGAACGCGGCGAGCATCGACGATGTGAAGGACTTTTTCCGAATTTACTACGCGCCGAATAACGCGGTGCTGACGCTGGTGGGCGATTTCGATCCGGATGAAGCGCTGGCTAAGATAAAAAAATATTTCGGGGCGATTCCCGCGCAGCCTGCGCCTCCGAAAGTGGATTTGTCGGAAGAGCCGCATTACGGCGAGCGGCGAGAAATCATTTACGATCCACTGGCGCGTTTGCCGGAGATTGACATGGCGTACCACATTCCACCGGGCAACACGCCGGAAAATTATGCGGCGCAACAGCTCACATACGTACTTGGGCAGGGAGAGAGCTCGCGTTTCTACCAGCGCCTGGTGAAGGAGAAACAACTCGCTTCGGAGGTCAACGTACAGGCGGATGCACGCATCGGCGTCAGCCAGCTTTACATTTCGGCGAATCCGCGGCCGGGCGTGAAAGTGGAAGACCTGGAAAAAGCGATTGACGAGGAAATTGCGGCGGTGGTGAAAACCGGTATTACGCCGGAGGAGCTGGCGAAAGCGAAATCGCAATTGCTGCGGCAGTTCATCGAGCGGCGGCGGTCGGCGTTGTTCACGGCGATTTTGATCGGGACTTACACGGTGTATTTCAACGATCCGAATCTGATCAACACGATTGTAGACAAAGAACAAGCGGTGACGGTGGACGAAGTGAATGCGGTGGCAAAGAAATATCTGGTGCGGGACCAGCGCGCGGTGGTGATCACTTATCCCGCGGCGGATGAGAAAGCGTCGTCGAAGGGGGCGCAATGAGAGGGAGCGCGATGAGGAGGTTCGCCGTGATTTCGCAGGCTTCACGAACAGCGATCGTGGCATCAGCGGCCATGGTCGCTTTCGCTGGACTACTGCTGCCGGGCGTGGCGTTCGCTCAAGGCCAAGGCCAGGACAAGAGCGCGCCGCTGAGCCAAGTGCAGCGGTTGAACCGCGCGCCTGTAAATAAGGACGTTCTGCGCGTGCAGCTGCCTCGTCCGACGGTGGTGAAGCTGAAGAACGGATTGACGATCGTGCTGGAAGAAGACCACAAGCTGCCGACGATTGCGTTCACGATGTGGATTCCGGCCGGGACAACTGGCGGACCCGAGCGATTTGCCGGGGTTGGCGTCGTTCACGGCGGGAATGTTGCGCGAAGGGACGGAGAAGCGGACCAGCGAGCAGATCGCAAGCAAAGTGGATTCGCTGGGTGCTTCGCTGGACGCGAGTTCGCGGTTTGGCGTCAGCTACACGTCGGTGAATGCGTCGGGATTGATCACAGACACCGCGAAAATTCTCGACCTGATGAGCGATGTGGTGCTGCATCCAAGCTTTCCGGCAAGCGAGCTTGCCAAATTCAAGCAGAGCGAAGGGGCAAGCCTGGAACAGCGGCTAGCAAATCCGGCGTTTCTGGGACAACAGGGATTTCGGCGGGTGATTTACGGCGATACCCCGATGGCGATGGCATCCGCGACGAAAGAATCGATCGAGAAAATCAGCGTGGAGGACTTGAAACGATTCCACGAGAAACATTATGTGCCGGGAAACACGATTTTGGGCGTGACGGGCGACTTCACGGCCAGTGAAATGCGCGCGACGATCGACAAATATTTCGCAGGTTGGACTGGAGCGGCGGAGGCGCCGGACGGATTTGCGGCAGCCGTTGCGCCACAGGCCACGAAAATTACGCTGGTGGATCGTCCAGCGTCGGTGCAGACCTACATTATCGTCGGCGACCGGGGAATTCGGCGTACGGATCCTGAATACTATGGACTGGCGGTAATGAATCAGGTGCTGGGAGGCGGCCCGCAAGCGCGGCTGTTCTTGGATTTACGTGAAGAGCATAGCCTGACTTACGGGTCCTACAGCCGGTTCAACAGCGAGATTTATCCGGGTGATTGGCAGGCGTTCGCGCCGGTGCGCACGGATGTGACGGGCGACGCATTCGACCGGTTCCTGTACGAATTCAAAAAGATCAACAACGAACCGGTGCCACAAACCGAAATGGACGACGCGCACCGGGCGATCATAGCGAATTTCGCGCTTTCGCTGGAGCAGCCGAGCCAGATTTTGAATGATTGGCTGACTGTGCAGCATTACGGGTTGGCGGCCGATTATTGGGACAAGTATCCGGATCACATCGGCGGAATTGACGCGGCGGGAGTGCAGGTTGCCGGCGAAGAAATTCGTGGACCTGGATCACCTGCAATGGGTTTGCGTGGGGGATCGCAAGAAAATTGAAAGCGTGTTGAAAAAATACGGCGCGGTGAATGTGGTGGACGTCACCGGGAAGGCCGAGAACTAGTGCGGCGCCGGCCGAGGACACGCCATGGATGAAGGGGATGTACGCAAATTTCTGGAGGCGGTAAAGCACGGGAGTTTGCCGGTGGAACGCGCCGTCGAACAGCTGCGCCAATGGCCCTATGAGGATTTGGGGTTCGCGAAGATTGACCACCATCGCGCGCTGCGGCAGGGATTTCCGGAAGTAATTTTCGCGCGGAAGAAAACAGCGAAGCAAGTGGCGGAGATCGCGCGAGGAATGCTGCGCGCGAGGGCGTCGCACAATATATTGATCACGCGCGCGGACAAAAAGGTTTTTGCCGCGGTGAAGAAGCTGGCGCGGGTGGCACGCTTTCACGAGCTTTCGGGCGCGATCACGATTTCGCGCAGCACGGCGGATCACGGGAAGGGTTCGATTCTGGTGGTGACCGCCGGAACCAGCGATATTCCAGTGGCGGAAGAGGCGCTGGTGACGGCGCAAATCATGGGAAATCGCGCCGAGGCGATTTATGACGTGGGCGTCGCGGGTCTGCACCGGCTGCTGGAGCACCGGAAGAAACTGGCGGCGGCCCGGGTGATTATTTGCGTGGCGGGAATGGAAGGGGCGCTGCCGAGCGTGGTGGCGGGCCTCGTGGCGGCTCCGGTGATTGCGGTGCCGACCAGCACGGGATACGGATCGAGTTTTGGCGGGTTGACAGCGCTGCTGGCGATGCTGAATAGCTGCGCTTCGAATGTGAGCGTGGTGAATATTGATAATGGATTTGGGGCCGGCTGCGTGGCCAGCGTGATCAACAGGCTTTAATTGTCCACGGTGGGCGAAAAGATTTAACGCTGAGGACGCAGAGGTCGGAGCGCAGAGGGCGCAGAGAAAACCGGGGCTTATTTAGGCGAGGACGGCTGTTAGCGCGGCGGCGATTTCGGGTTCTTCGGTGGGATGGACTGTGCGGAGGTCGAGGATTAGACGGTCGTCTTCGATGCGAGCTATGACCGGCGCTGCGGTGGTTGATGCTCCACCTTCTGCGCTCGCGGCTTGTGGCTTGCGGAGACGATCTTCGATTTGCGTGGCGGAGTGGCGCGGAGTGGAGATGGCGATCAGCATGGTGGGCAGCTGTTGATCGGGCGTCGAGCCGCCACCGATTACGGAAAAACCTGGATGGATTTCGAGTTTCACGTCGGCTGGCAGCGCGGGGCGGAATTTTTCGCAGAAGCTTTGCGCGCGTCTGGCGATTTCTTCCTGGGATAGCCGGATCATGCGCAGCGTGGGAATTTCGTCGAGCGCGCCGCGCAGGTAGGATTGCAGCGTGGCTTCCAGAGCCGCGATGGTGAGCTTATCCACGCGCAGCGCGCGAAATAGCGGATTGGCGCGAATGCGTTCCACGATTTCTTTTTTTCCCGCGATGATTCCCGCCTGAGGACCGCCAAGCAATTTATCTCCACTGAAGCTGATGACCGATGCGCCCGCATGGCAACTGGCACGCGCGACAGGCTCGGCGATTCCGTTCGCTGCGAGGTCGGCGATGCAGCCCGAACCGAGATCCTCATAAACTGGGAGATGGAAGCGTTCGCCGAGCGCAACCAATTCCGCGAGTGACGCGCGCTCGGTGAATCCAGTGATGCGGAAGTTCGAAGGATGCACGCGGAGGAGCAGACGAGTGCGATCGGTGATGGCGCGCTCGTAATCGCGCAGGCGGGTGCGATTGGTGGTGCCGACTTCGCGGAGCAGCGCGCCGCTTTCGTTCATGATATCGGGGATGCGGAAGCCGTCGCCGATTTCGATCAGCTCGCCGCGGGAGACGATGACTTCGGCGCCTTTGGCGAGCGCTTTGAGGACGAGAAATACAGCGGCGGCGTTGTTGTTGACGACGACGGCGGATTCGGCGCCGACCAATTCGGCGAGCAGGCGTCCCGTGTGGACGTCGCGCTTGCCGCGTTCGCCGCGCGCCACATCGTATTCGAGATTCGAGTAGGTGGCAGCGGTGGCATTGATCTGCGCGACGGCGACTTCTGAAAGCGGCGCGCGACCCAAATTCGTGTGGAGGACTACGCCGGTGGCGTTGATGAGGCGGCGCAGAGATGGCGCGAGAGTAGCCTCGACTTTCACAAGGACTTCGGCAACAACCTCGGCAACGACGCTGGCTTCGAACTCACCCGCATTAAATATCTCCGGACTTCCGACAGCGGGCTGCGATGGCACGCTTTTCAGGCGCGCGCGGAAATCTGCGAGGGCGTGGCGAACGGCTCGGGTTACGAGACTGCGACCGGATTTTTCGGCCAGGGCGACCAGGCGCGGTTGGAGGAGCAATTCGTCCACGGAAGGAATGGCGCGGAGGCGGGCGCCTGAATCCTTCTGCAATTTGGCGGCGGATTCTGGGACCGAGTTCATCGCTAAGGCATTTGAACACAATGTGATAACGGCTGGCAATCGCAGGCTTGCGTCGAGGCATTTCCCTTTGCGACATATGCGCCGAGGGTCACATTGACGCCGTCGAGTGTGCACTCTAGGCTGGAGATACGGGCGGCTGGGAGCTGGCCGCCAGCACGGGCTGTCGGAAGGCTTATGCTGCAGGAAGTGCGGCGCTTCGCTGCTCAAAAATTATGGCAACGATTGACGAAGAGCTGGGACAAATCGAGCGGGACATCCGCACGCTGAAGATTGAGTTCGAGCAATATTTCGGCGGGGGGCGTTCGCGACCTCCGACGGATACGCAGTGGCGGCTGGAGACGAATTTGAAGCGCTACTCGGACCGGACGGGGGAGCTTTCGTCGGGGCAACGATTTCGCTATAGCAATCTGGCTTCGACGTACGCGAAGTATCAGGACATGTGGCGGAAGAAGCTGATCCAGAAGGAATCTGGAACGACGCAACATCATTACGGGGCGGCGGCGAAGGCCATCGAAGGCGAGCGACAACGCAAAGCAGCGGAAGATGCCATGCGGACGCGCATTGCGGCGGAGTCTGCGGTGAAGGTGGCAGCGCAGGACATGGGAGTGTCTTCGGCGACGGCGATTGCGCACGCGGCTGCGGATGCGGCGACGCGAGCTGCGGAAGTGCGGCACGCTGCGGATTTTGCTTTGGCGCTTTCTGATCCGGAACACGAGACGGAAAAGGTGGAGAAACTTTATCAAAGGCTGGTGGAAGCGCGGACGGAGACGGGCGAGAAGGCTGGAGTGCCGAGTCTGAAGGATTTCGAGCGGTTCGTGCGGCAGAAGACGAAGGACTTGAAGGAAAAGGGGGGCGGGAGATTGAGTACACCGTCAGTATTGAAGGCGGGCATGTCAAATTGAAGGCGAGAGTTTCGAGCTGAGCATTTTGCCGAAATACAGCGATTGATAGAAGATCCGCGGTTCAGACTGATTCAAACCCCACAGCAGCGGATTGTGTAGAAACGTTTTCCCCATCACTTTTCCTTTTGCGGAGCTCGCTTCGAATGAATCCTACTTTGCGCAGCGGCGCCATGCCCTTTCGAATTGTTCTGCAAACGCATACACTGGCGGGGCTTTGTGGACTGGAGGAATTATCGTGGCGGGAGAACGTGGGCCGGAACGTGGGATAGCTCGGGCGCTGATCAGTGTGTTTGACAAGACTGGGGTGGTGGAATTTGCGCGGGAGCTGGCGTCGCTGGGAGTTGAGATCGTTTCAACTGGCGGCACGGCGCGATTGCTGCGCGAGGGCGGCGTGACGGTACGCGACGTGGCGGAGTTGACTGGCTGGCCGGAAATGCTGGGGGGTCGAGTGAAGACGCTGCATCCGAAAGTGCACGGCGGGATTTTATTTCAGCGCGGCAAGGCAGAGGATCGCAAGCAGGCGGGCGAGCATGGAATCGTGCCGATTGATCTGGTGGTGGTGAATTTGTATCCGTTTTCGACGACGGCAGCGAAACCCGGCGTGACGCCGGAGGAATTGATCGAGAATATTGATATCGGCGGGCCGGCGATGGTGCGTTCGGCTGCGAAAAATTTCCAGAGTGTGGGAGTGGTGACCGATCCGGGCGACTACGCGGCCGTTGCGGCTGAACTGCGCGAGAAACGCGAGCTCAGCCTGGCGACGCGGCTGAACCTGGCGCGCAAGGCTTATGCGCGGACGGCGCGGTATGACGGAGAAATTGCGACGGAGCTGGAGCGGCTTAGCGTCAGCGACGGGAGGGCGAGCGGAATTGGAATTGTGATTGGTGCGCTGGAAAAACTGCCGCAGCAGATGCACATCGCGCTGGAGCGGCGACAGTCCATGCGTTACGGGGAAAATCCACACCAGGCCGCGGCGCTGTACATTCCGGCGGGATATCCGGCGGCGGGACTGGCGGGCGCGAAGCAGCTGCAGGGCAAAGAGCTTTCCTACAACAACCTGGTGGATCTGGATTCAGCGTGGGCGCTGGCGAAGGAATTTCAACGGCCGGCGGTGGCGATAATCAAACATAACAATCCGTGCGGAGCGGCGGAGCAAGATTCGTTGCGCGATGCTTATGTGAGGGCGCTGGCGTGCGATCCGGTGTCAGCGTTTGGCGGCGTGCTGGCGTTCAATCGCGCGTTGGATGCAGCGACGGCAGAGGAAGTGGCGAAATTGTTCGTGGAGTGCATCGTGGCGCCGGGATATGCGGCGGCGGCACTGGAAAAACTGGCCGCGAAGAAGAATTTGCGGCTGCTGGAAATGCAGAGCGGCGAAGTGGTGGAAGAACTTGATCTGAAACGAATTTCGGGCGGTATGCTGGCGCAGGAAGCGGACCGGCACGAATTGGCGGAATCAGCGCTGAAGGTTGTGACGGAGCGCGCGCCGACGCCGGCGGAAATGCGCGCGCTGCTTTTTGGTTGGAAAGTCTGTAAACACGTGAAATCGAATGCGATCGTGTTTGCGCGCGAGGGGCAGACGGTGGGTGTGGGCGCAGGGCAGATGAGCCGGGTGGATTCGGTGAAGATTGCGGTGATCAAGGCGGCTACGAACGGGCTGGACTTGAAGGGCAGCGTGGTGGCGTCGGATGCGTTCTTTCCCTTTCCTGACGGCGTTGAGGAAGCGGGGAGAGCAGGAGCGATCTCCGTGATTCAGCCAGGCGGATCCATGCGCGATGCGGATGTGATTGCGGCGGCGAACAAGATGCGGATGGCGATGGTTTTTTCGGGCGTGCGACATTTCCGGCATTAGAGCGGGCCTGGGAAAAATTCAGGCACAACCGGGTGCTATTTTTTCTTGGGGCGCGCGCCAGCTCCGGAGTTGGGCGCGATGGCAGCAAGCGGCTGGCGATGGTAGGTGATTTCGACGATTTGCGGATCGCCAGCTTCGGGAACTATTTCGGAGCGCCAAGTATAAGTGTCAGCGTCAATTTTGGTGATGACGACACGCTGGGGCTTTCCGTTCGCGGGATTTTCAAAGTCAAACTTCTTCGGTTCGGCGGTGGAAAGGTTCAGAAGCGTCGCGTCTGATTTTTCCCAGGGCACCAGCTCCGGAGTGAAATGGCGGAAGTAGAAATTGATGCCGCCGTTTCTTTCCACCAGCGCGAAAAATTCGACTACCAGCGCTTTGTCGTTTTCAATCAGGCGAAAATCGCCGAGCATCATGGCTGCTTTGGGCGCCATCCAGATCTGCTCAGCGACACGCGGTCCCCAATCGCCACGCCAGCGGCCTTCCAGCCACGAGAGGTCCGCGAGCTTCGGGCCCGGAACTGGTTCGGGCGGAGTTGCGGAAGCTGCTGATCCAGATGCTACGGCCGGACCGGCCTTCGATTGCGAGCCTGCTCCGGCGGGTTGCTGCGCGGAGCCCGCGGGGGACGAGGTGAATACGGCGAGCCGGGCGCCGAACGCGAACACGCAGAAGACACCGATTCTGAACCGGAACACCCTTGGCCTCCAAGAAATGCAGCGATGAGATTTTCCCACAGGATTCACGCTGGAGTTAAATAGGGTTGCGAAGTTTCGAGCCATTTCGGTGAAAACTCTATCACGGAGGTATCCTAACGCGCCTATTTTGCGTCCAAAGGATGTGCGATACCGGGAAGAACTGGCGCGCGGTATTGCTTTGACCGCTTGGGGCCGCTGTACGATAATGGAGTTTTGCGACGGACAGATGAAAACAATCATAGGGATCGCACTTTCGTCATTGATATGGCTCGTCGCGGCGGCACCAGCCGCGCGCGCGCAGAATGCCTCGCCCGCATCTCCCACGACAGCCGTTCCTCAAACGGCGGATTCTTCCAAGAATTCCACGGCCACGTCAGCGAACCTGGGTGAGCAGGGGACGCGGGGCGATGTCTATTACTACTACACGATGGGGCATGTGGACGAGCAGCAATTCGAATTGACCGGGCGCGCGGAACTGGCGGCGCAGGCCATCGAGTCTTACAAAAGGGCGCTGGAGCTGGCGCCGGCATCGCCGGTAATCAGGGAGCGGCTGGCGGAGGTATATGCCAAATCGCAGCGCCTGCGTGAAGCGGTGGAACAGGCGCAAGAAACCCTGAAGACCGATCCGAACAACGTGGATGCGCACCGGTTGCTGGCGCGGATTTATGTGCGCGAGCTGGGTGATTTGAGCGCCGGCGAAGTGCAAAAAGAGACGCTGGAAAAGGCGATCGCGCAGTTTCAGGAAATTCTGAAAATACAGCCGGATGACGTTTATTCCGGGCTGTGGCTGGCGCGGCTCTATCGTTTTGAAAACAAGCACAGCGAAGCGGAAACCGTGCTGCGCGGATTGCTGGCGCGCGACGCGGCAAATGGTCCGGCGCTGGAGCAATTGAGCCAGCTGCTGATGGATGAAGGGCGGTCGCAAGAAGCGGTGAAGCTGCTTTCCGACGCGGCCGGGGAATCTTCTTCGCCGGAAGTTTACGATTTGCTGGGCGATGCCTATTCGCAGGCAAAGGATTATCCGAAGGCGGAAGATGCGTACCGTAAGGCGGTGGAGGAAGATCCGGACGATCCCGGCCACCTGCACGGGCTGGCGCAGGCGCTGATGGCGGAAGACAAGTACGCGGAGGCGCTGGAGCAATTCAAGCGGCTGACGGAGATCGAGCCGAGCACGTCGGAAAATTATTTGCGGATGGCGCAGCTCTATCGCCGGCTGGGGAAATTCGATCAGGCAGAAGCGAGTCTGCTGCGGGCGAAGCAACTGGCGCCGGGAAGCCTGGAAGTTCTCTACAACGAGGCGCTGCTGTATGAGGACCAGGGGCGTTACGACGACGCAGTGAAGGTACTGAGCGACGCGATCGCCGGGATGAAGAGCCAATCAAGCAGCGCGCGAAATTCGGGAGGGGCCGCCGCGGGGAACGGCGCAGAGGGAGCGTCGAGCGGCGAGACGAGCCCGAACGCGCTGGCGATTCTTTACGAGCAGCTAGGACACGCATACCGCGAAGAGGAAAATTATTCGGCGGCGATTCAGACCTATCAGGATATGGGCAAGCTGGGTACGGATGCAGAAAAACGCGCGCAGATGCTGCTGATCGACACCTACCGGGAAAGCCGCGATCTGGACCGTGCGATCGCGGAGACCAAGAAGGCTCTGGAAGCTGCACCCAATGATCCGAGTCTGACGGTGACGCTGGCGATGCTGTATGGCGAGAAATCGGATGCGGATGCGGCTACGAAGCTGCTGGACGGCCTGCTGCGAGGAAACGACAGCGACCAGGAAATTTATTTGAATTTGGCGCAGGTGCAGGAGCGCGGCAAGAAATACGCGGAAGCGGAGCAATCGGCGCAGAAGGCTGAGCAGATGGCGCGGGGCAACGACGATAAAGAGACCGCGTGGTTCATGCTGGGCGCGATTTACGAGCGGCAGAAGAAATTCGATCAGGCGGAGCAGGAATTCCGCAAAGCGCTGGAAGTGAGCCCCGGGAATGCGTCGGTGCTGAATTATTACGGCTACATGCTGGCCGACCGCGGCGTGCGTCTGGAAGAAGCGACGGCGATGATCAAGCAAGCAGTGACGCAGGAGCCTAGCAACGGAGCTTATCTGGACAGCTTGGGCTGGGCGTATTACAAGCAGAACAAGTTGACCGAAGCTGAAGAAAATCTGCGCAAGGCGAACGAGCGGCAGAAGCACGATCCGACAATTCTGGGGCATCTGGGAGATGTGTACGCGAAGTTGGGCCAGAGCGACCAGGCTGCGATTTATTGGGAACGCGCGCTGGCGGAATGGCAGAAGGCCGTGCCGGCGGACTACGAATCGGACAAAGTGAACGAACTGGACGCGCAGCTGAAGAATCTGAAACGGCGAACGGCGCAAAAAACCACGCCGGATTCCGCGAAACCGCAGTAAGCTCCCCCGCATGACTCGCGCGACATTCAAGAAAAAATCGGTGCGCCTGCCGGCATTTGCAAAGATTAATTTGTGTTTGCACGTGGTGGGCAAGCGGCCGGACGGTTATCACGAACTGCGCACTATTTTTCAGGCGATTTCGCTGCGCGATACGCTCGACCTTTCCATCACATCCGGTGCGTCGAGCAATTCTTTCACTTTGGAGTCGAACGATCCTGCATTGCCGCTCGGCCCGGAAAATTTGGTGTGGCGAGCCGTGGAAGCCATGCGCGACGAGATTGGATTTCGCGGCGAAGTGCATGCGCGGCTAGAAAAGAAAATTCCGGTGGCGCGCGGAATGGGCGGAGGGTCGAGCGATGCGGCCGCGGCGATGATCGGCATGCTGCGATTGACGGGAAGGAAGGTGCCGCTGGCGCGATTGATGGAAATCGCGGCGAGCTTGGGCGCGGATGTGCCGTTCTTTTTGTTTGGCGGACGCGCGCTGGCGGTCAACCGCGGGGACGAGATCTATCCGCTGCCAAATGCGCCGAAGCAAACGATTGTGGTGGTTTCTCCGCGCGACGTTGGAGTGAGCACCAAGGACGCCTTCCAATGGATTTCTGCGGAATTGACAAAACGGCCGGAACCCCCTAAAATCTGGGGGTTCTGCGCTCTGTGCTGGAGCCGGCAGGGGGCAGGCCTTTCGAATGATTTCGAGGGGCCGGTCTTCAGTCGCTATCCGCGCCTTGGAGAAATCCGGGACGGATTGCTCAAGCGAGGAGCCGCAGATGCCGCGCTGGCGGGTAGCGGGTCGGCGGTGTTCGGAATATTCCGAAACCCAGCGCGTGCGCGCCGAGCCGCTCGTGCGTTCCCGGAAGATTCGGTTTTTGTCGTTGAAACCCTATCCAGGGAAGAATATGGCCGTGCTTTGGGCTGGCGTGCGGATGCGCTTGCGCGCCTGAGTGTGGCCGGTTGAGGGAAGATTTTTGACCGACGATAAATTCAAAATTTTCTGCGGCACTGCGAATCCGGCGCTGGCAAAAGCGATTTGCAAGTACGTGGGCGTGCCGCTGGGCGAAGCCGAGCACGGGCAGTTCAGCGACGGCGAGACGCGCTATCAGATATTGGAAAATGTGCGCGGCGCGGATGTGTTTGTGGTGCAGCCGTGCAGCACGCCGGTGAATTTCAATCTGATGCAGTTGCTGCTGATGATTGATGCGTTCAAGCGGGCTTCGGCGTGGCGCATTACGGCGGTAGTTCCGTATTACCCGTACGCGCGTCAGGATCGCAAGGACCGGCCGCGGGTGGCGATTTCGGCGAAGCTGGTGGCGGACCTGCTGGAGACGGCGGGGGCGAGCCGAGTATTGACGCTGGATTTGCATGCGCCGCAGATTCAGGGATATTTCAATATTCCCGTGGATCACCTTTTCGCTTCGCCGGTGCTGGTGGAATATTTTCAGAAGATGCAGCTGGGGCCGATCACGGTGGTTTCGCCGGATGCGGGCGGAGTGGAGCGCGCGCGATTTTTCGCGAAGAGAATTGGCGCACCGCTGGCGATCGTGGACAAGCGGCGCATCGATGTGAACGTGAGCGAAGTGATGCACCTGATCGGCGACGTGGCAGGGCGGCCGGCGCTGGTGATTGACGACATTATTGACACGGCAGGAACGCTGGTGAAAACAGCGGAGGCGCTGCTGGAGCATGGCGCGACACGAGTATTCGCGGCGTGCACCCATGCGGTGCTTTCCGGGCCGGCGGTGGAGCGGATTGCAAAGTCGAAGATCGAGGCTGTGGTCGTGTCGGACTCGGTGCCGCTGAGCGAAGCGGCGCAGAAGCTGGGTAAGATCACGGCGTTGAGCGTGGCGCCATTGCTGGCGCGCGGGATTCAATCGATTCACGAAGAGACTTCGATCAGCGAATTATTTATCTAATTATTTATCTGGCGGCAGGGCCGGCTTCGCGCCGGCGGATTTCGATGAGTTCAAGATAGCCGGCTTGAGGCAGCGAAGAGCAGTCGGCGCCACGAGGGAGTTATGGAGACATTTACAATCGAAGGGCACGTACGCGAAGGGCGCGGGAAGGGTCCGGCGCGGCGCACGCGGTTGACCGGGATGGTTCCGGCGATTCTGTACGGCGGGAAGAAGGATTCGCTTTCCATTTCCGTGAATGCGAAACAAGTGGCGCGGATTCTGCGGTCGGAAACGGGGCACAACACGATTTTTACGGTGCAAGTGGCCTCCGGCGCGGCCGAAAAGGCGATGGTGAAGGATTGGCAGGTGGATCCGGTGAGCGGCAAGTTGCTGCACGTGGATCTGTACCGCATCGCGATGGACGTGCGTATGCGCGTGATGGTGCCGGTGCACACGTTTGGCGAGCCGCAAGGCGTGAAGATGCAGGGCGGCGTGTTCGAGACGGTTACGCGCGAAGTGGAAATCGAATGCTTGCCTGCGGACATCCCGGAGGAATTCAGAGTGGATGTGACGGAGATGCTGATCGGCAAGCAGTTGCGCGCGGCTGACCTGCCGTTTGATCCGGCGAAGATTAAATTGCTGACTGATCCGGTTCGCGTGATCGCACACGTGGTCGTATTGAAGAAGGAAGAGGAACCAGCTGCGGATGCGGCAGTGACAGCGGATGCGGCACCGGCCGAGCCCGAAGTGATGAAGAAGGGCAAGAAGGAATTGGAAGGGGAAGAAGGGGAAGCGGCGGAAGCTCCTGCGGCGAAGGCCGAGAAGTCCGAGAAGAAGAAGTAGCTTTTGGATTGCGGCGCTAGCGGCGAACGCTCAGGGTAAAAATGAGACTTATTGTTGGCCTCGGAAACCCTGGCCCGGAATACGAGTTTACGCCGCACAACATGGGCTTTTTGGCGGTGGATGCGCTGGGCGGACGCGCGGGGATTCGGGTGACGCGGCCTGAGGCGAAATCCTACGTTGGGCTCGGGACGATCTCGGGAAATGATGTGGTGCTGGCCAAGCCGCAGACGATGATGAATCTGAGCGGCGCGGCGGTAGGGATGCTGCTCGATCGGTATGAGTGCAAGGCCGCTGCAATGATCGTGCTGAGCGATGAGGCGGCGATACCGTGGGGTATGCTGCGAATTCGAGAGCGAGGCAGCGCCGGCGGGCACAACGGATTGAAGTCAATCATCGCTTCGGTCGGGACGAACGAATTTATTCGCGTGCGGCTGGGAGTGAAGCCGGAATATCCGCTGGAGGACATGGCGGAATACGTCCTGGGCACGATGCGGAAGCCGGAGCGCGAGATCGCGGCGCAGATGGTGATGGATGCGGCTGAGGCCGTGGAATTGATCGTGGCTGAGGGCGCCGGGAAGGCGATGGCGAAGTTCAACCGGCGAGTTGAGGTTGGCGAAGAAGATTCGGAGTGAACAGTTTTTAGTTTCAGGGCTCGAAAGTTGAGAAAGAGCAGACGAGGAATCGAGGACATATGGAAGAGCGTCAGTACGACCTGATTTTTATTTGCCGGCCGGATACGCCGGAAGCGGACATTGACAAGGTGATTGCGACCTTGGAGGGCACAGCGACCGAGAAGGGCGCGAAGATCGAGTCGGTGGCGAAGTGGGGCCGGAAGCGCATGGCGTACCGCGTGCAGAAATTGCACGAGGGCTACTTCGTGTACTTGGTGATCAAGACCACGCACGGCGAAGTGGTGAAAGAACTGGAGCGCCGGTTGAAGGTGGCGGACCCGGTGATCAAGTATCTGACCGTGCGGCTGGATGAGGAATTGAAGCGGCAGGAAAAGTTGAAGCGGCACCGCGAGCGGCGTGCGGCGCGGCGCCCGCGCAAAGCGCTGGCAGCACCGGCTGCTCCTATCGCGCCGATGGCGCCACCGAGCGAGCCGTCTGCGCCCACGGCGTAAGAGCGGTTTGGGCCGACTGGAGCGAAACCGGCTTCAGGGGCTAAAGCCCCTCGCTTTTCGGTGATTTTCGGCACGGCTGAAGCCGTGCCCTTCCGAAATCAGATTTACGATTCGAGATTTGAATGAGAGACGGGAAATTAGTCAGGAGACTCGAATGGCAGAAGAAAACGCACCACAGCAGCAATCGCACGGCCCCTCGTCGGGAGGGATGCGGTCTTCGGGACCGGGCGGCCCCGGCGGTCCCGCTGGAGGACGGCCTGGGGGACCAGCGAAGCGTGGGAAGCGAAATTTCGTGCGCAAGAAGAAGGTTTGCCGGTTCTGCGTGGACAAGGCCGATTTCATTGACTACAAGAAGGCCGAGATTTTGGCGCCGTTCATTCAGGAGCGCGGGAAGATTCTGCCGCGGCGCATGACGGGGACTTGTTCGCGGCACCAGCGTTGGCTGACGGTGGCGATCAAGCGGGCGCAGAATATCGCGTTGCTGCCGTTCGCGGCGGAGCTGTAGCCCACGGCGCACGAACTACGATTGAAATTGAAGGCGACAGATTGCACGAGCAGTAGAAGCGAAACGACGAAAAGGATTCGAGGTCCGCATACTATGCAAATCATTTTGCAGGAAGACGTGGAAAAGTTGGGAAACCGCGGCGAACTGGTGGAAGTTGCCGAGGGTTATGCGCGCAATTTTCTGCTGCCGCGGAAGCTGGGGCTGGAAGCTACGGCCGGAAATTTGAAGCGGCTGGAGAGGATGCGGGCGCACTTCGCGAAGAAGGAAGCTACCGAGAAGGATGCGGCGCAGAAGCAGGGCGAGCAGCTCGCGGCGGTGTCCTTGGAGTTTACACGCAAGGCTGGAGAGAACGATCAGCTATTCGGGTCCGTGACTTCGCTGGATGTGGCCGAAGCGTTGGTGGGCAAGGGCTTCGAGATTGATCGGAAGAAGATTGTGCTGGCCGAGCCGATCAAGGTGATGGGCGAGTACGAGGTTCCGGTGAAGTTGCACCGCGAAGTGATCGTGAATGTGAAGGTCGCGGTAAAGAAGGAAGAGTAAGGCGACCTTTAGTTCGCGCCGCGCGCTTTCGCCAGCCGAAGTATTTTGGGAACCACAAGGTGACAGGGCGTCCCGAAATTCGGGACGCCTTCTTTTTTTTGTACCGAGACTTTTCCACTTTTCCGATTAATTGCACAGGGTGGTACGGTTGACGCGCCCGTTCTAAATGTCCACAATCCTGCCTTCCACTTGAACGACAATTCCGGCTCCCCGTAGTAATTGCGCGTGCGAGTTGTCGCGAATTACAAGCGGGCGTAAGATTGCAAACGTAACATCCGAGCACAAACACAGACCATGCCAGGCGACGCCACACTGGAACGACCGTTACCGCACAATCTGGAGGCAGAGCGCAGCATTCTGGGCGCGATTCTGCTCGATAACCACGCCTTGAATGCGGCGATCGAGAAGGTGCGTTCGGATGATTTTTTCCTGCCGCAGCACCGGCAGATTTTCGAACGCATGGTGCAGCTGGGAGAAAAGCAGCAGGCGATTGATATCGTCACGCTGATGGAAGATTTGTCGCGGCGCGGCGAGCTGGAAGCGGCGGGCGGGATTGCCTATCTTTCGCAGTTGGCGGATGGGCTGCCGCGCATCACGAACGTGGAGCACTACGCGCGAATCGTCAAAGAAAAATCGGTGCTGCGCAATCTGATTTTTTCGGCTTCAGCGATCCAGGAGCAAGCGCTGGCGGCGGGCGATGACGCGGACGTGATTCTGGACCGCGCAGAGTCGGTGATTTTCCAGTTGGCCGAAGACCGGGTGAAGGCCGGCCTGATTGGCGTCAAGGAACTGGTTCGCGACAATTTCGAGCGCCTGGAAAAAATATTCAGCGAAGGGCGACGGATTACCGGCCTCGCTACCGGTTACGCAAACCTGGACAACGAGACGGCTGGCCTACAGCCTTCGGAGCTGATCATTCTGGCGGCGCGGCCTTCGATGGGAAAAACGGCGCTGGCGCTGAACATTGCGGAAAATGTGGCAGTGCGCCATCGCGAGCCGGTGGCGATTTTCAGCTTGGAGATGTCGAAGGAGTCGTTGCTGCTGCGCTTGCTGGCTTCGGAAGCGCGCGTGGATGCGCATAAATTCCGTACGGGGCACATGAATCGCGACGACTGGGGGAAAGTGACCGGAGCGCTGACCAATCTGGCCGAGGCCCCGTTGTGGATTGACGATTCCGCATCTTCGACCGTGATGGAGATGGGCGCGAAGGCGCGGCGGCTGAAGCGCGATCGCGGACTTTCGCTGATCATCGTGGATTATTTGCAGCTGGTGGTGCCGACGAATATGGGGCGGCAGAGCAACCGGCAAGAAGAAGTTTCAGGAATGTCGCGAGCGCTGAAAGGGCTGGCGAAGGAATTGAAGGTGCCGATTGTGGTGCTGAGCCAGTTGACGCGCGCCCCGGAACGCGAGGAGCGCAAGCCGCAATTGGCGGACCTGCGCGAATCGGGCGCGATTGAGCAGGACGCGGACGTGGTGCTGTTCATCAACCGGCCGAATTTTTACAAGACGGATCTGCCGGATGAAGATCGCGCGAAGGCGGAGTTGATTATCGCCAAGCAGCGCAATGGTCCGACGGGGAATTTGAATTTTGTTTTCCTGGCGCGGCATACGCGATTTGAAGAGGCGGCGCCGGATGCGTGGAGCGCCGGTGGCCAGCCGGAAGAGTGACGAGCCTAGCGTGTGCAGGCGAACCCAGCAGCGTGTCGAGATAAACCCGAATTCCAGGATTTGACCTTCTATTAACGAAGGCCTCCTAAACTTGCGACTCGCGTAACCCTATCTGTGTCTGACATTTAGATCGATTCAAGGTTATCGTGGGCTGGTGCGAGGGTGTGGCCGACGTCCTGCAACAATCCATAGTGGATGTTTACCTAAACGGCGCGAAGCGAAATGCGAATGGCAAATTCGTTCGCGCGCGCGGCGAGGAGTCTGGCATTCTAAATGACGATGGCAAAAACAATTCAATTTCCGGGACGCCCGGTGTGGGCGGAAATCTCGCTGAAGGCGATCCTGCATAACCTACGCGTGATTCGGAAACAGGTGGGCGCGCAGCGGAAAATTCTGGCGGTGGTGAAGTCGAATGCCTACGGCCTTGGAGCCGTGCCGGTGGCGAAGGCGCTGCAGCAAGCCGGGACGGAATGGTTCGGCGTCACCTGCGCGAATGAGGGCGTGGAGCTACGCGAGGCAGGCATCCGCCAACGGATTCTGGTATTGACCGGGTTCTGGCCAGGAGAAGAAAAGCGGCTGATTCAAAATAATCTGACGCCCACAGTGACCCGTGTGGATGATCTTGGTCATCTGGAACACAGCGCCAAAGCAGCCGGCGGAAAGTCGCGCCTGCGATTTCATCTGAAGATTAATACGGGCATGAACCGGCTGGGGATTTCCGCGGATGAAGTGGAATGCTTCGCGCGTAGGCTGGCCGCGTGCAAGCACATCGAGCTGGAAGGTACGTACACGCATTTCGCGTCGGCGGAGGATTTCACGGCGCGGCAGACCAACGACCAGGAGAAAGTTTTCCTGGGGTGTTTGGATCGCATGCGTGCGCTGGGGGTCTCGCCCGGAATCGTGCACATGGCGAACAGCGGTGCGATTTGCGCGCGGCCGAGTACCTGGGCGGATATGGTGCGTCCGGGAGCGATTCTTTACGGCTATTACCAATCGTTTGATCCGCCGCAGAAAAAGCAGGAGGTGATGGGGCAGGTGGAGCTGCAGCCGTGCCTTTCGCTGCGCGCGCGTATCATTTCATTGCGTAATGTGCCGGTGGGAGAAGGCGTCGGCTACGCGGCGCGGTTTGTGACCAAGCGGCCAGCACGCATTGCAGTGATCAACGCAGGTTATGCCGACGGCGTAGTGCGCGCGCGGACCAACCGCGGATGGGCGTTGGTGCGCGGGAAGCGCGTGCCGCTGGTGGGAACGATCTCCATGGATTTGACGACGTTGGATTTGACCGACGTGCCGGAAGCGGTGCTGGGCGACGTGGTGACGATTTACGGAAAGGACGGCGACGCCGCGATCGAAGTTTCCGAAGTGGCGCACGAGATTGGAACCGTGACTTCTGATTTATTGTGCGCGCTGGGACGGCGCGTGCCGAAATTCTACGTTTAGCTTCTTAATTCCCTCTTGAAGTCCGCACGGTTCGCCGTATCATCATGCCGACATGAAACCATTTCTGATCGTGGCAATTTTCGCTTCGCTGCTGGGAGCGCCGGCGACGCCTGAGTATTCGATTCAGGCGATCCGTTACGCGAGTGTGCCGGACGTGCCGGTGTCTGAGCTGGTGATCGGCGGACCGAAGGATCAGAAAGTCGAAATTGCGATGGTGGTTTGGCTGATACGGGGCGGCGGCCATACGATTCTGTTCGACAGCGGCTTTCATCGCGAGACTTTTCTGAAGGATTTTCCGATGAAGGATTATCTGCGGCCCGACAAGGCGATCAAGACCGCTGGAGTCGAACCGGAAGAGGTGACGGACATCGTCATCAGCCACGCGCACTGGGATCACATGGGCGGGATCGACCTGTTTCCGAAGGCAAACGTCTGGATTCAAAAGGAAGAGTATCGCTACTACACGATGGACGCGTGGCAGCCGGGCGGCGACCACGGCGGGATTGATCCGGAAGACGCCAAGGTACTTTTACAGGTAAATACAGAGGGTCGGATGCATCTGGTGGATGGCGAAAACGTTGAAATTTTTCCGGGGATTCGCGCGTACACGGGCGCGCGGCATACTTACGCTTCACAATATTTGAAGGTCGAAGGCAATCCGACGTTTGTACTGGCTTCGGACAATTGCTATTTCTATCTCAACCTGTCATCTCACCTGGCCAGCGCTACGTTCAGCGATGCGGATCATGAGGCCAACATTGCCGCGCAATCACGGATGATTGAGCTAGCCGGATCGACGGACCGGGTGGTGCCCGGGCATGACGCTCTGCAATTCCAGAAATTCCCTACCGAAGGGCGCGTGGCCAAAATAAAGTAAGTGGTGTTGGGCGCAGTGTTATGGCTGATGGAGCGCGGCGGGCAGCGGTTTGTCCGGACGCCGCGTTTCCAGGTTGCGATCTTTCGGTCTCGATCTGTCCTCCCCGGGTCACCAAGCAGTGAGCTCCGCAGCATTCTAAACTATGTTTTCGAACCCGCCAGGCGGAGAGCTCGACGGCTCTGCAATGAGGCGGTCCTAGAGCAATCCAATTTCGCTGAGAGTTACACGGTACGAACACGGCTCGTTGACTGGTGCTTCGTACGCGGTGCTATACTGTGCAATTCATAAGGATTTCATAAAGCAGGATTCATCACCCCGGCGGGGCGCTCTAAAATATCATAGGCCGGGAAAGGGCTGGAGACGAAGCAAGCGGGGGCGGTTCGTCTCATTTATATCTATAAGGTGGAACCATGCAGAGGAACTCTGGGTCTCAGAATCGTCCTCCTAGCGTCGCGGTCCCTGAAAACTCCCCGAACAAGGCGTCTTCGCCCTCCCGCGCAGTGCACGAGCGCGTCGGTACGTTTTGGGACATGCTGGGAATACGGCTGGTGTTCATGGCTGTGTGCGTCGCGGCGGGATTTCATTTCCGTCCGTTCAGCGTGTCTCCGGTATCGGGCGCGGCGGTGGGACTTCTTTTTGGTCTTGCTGTGATCCTATTCGAACTGCGGCTGCGGCACGCTAGTTTGCGCCGACTGATTGGCGCGGCGGTCGGATCGATCTTGGGGCTGCTGGGGGCATATCTAACGTCGCTGATTTTGACGCACACGATCATGCCGGAGAGCACCCGGTCGTTTTTCAGCCTGGCGGCGTTTTTGGTGATGGCGTACATCGGGCTGATTCTGGGGGCGAATAAGGGCGATATGCTAAATCTGCAGGCGCTGGGGGGACTGTTTGGGAGCGAGCGCAGCTTGAAGCATTCGTTCAAGGTGCTGGACACCAGCGTGATTATTGACGGGCGCGTGGCGGACATCGCCGACGCGCAGTTTTTGGACGGCACGGTGATTATTCCGCAATTTGTGCTGCACGAACTGCAGCTGGTGGCGGATTCGGCCGATCCGTTGAAGCGGCAACGCGGGCGCCGGGGGCTGGAAGTGCTGCAACGAATCCAGAAGATGGCGCACTTGGAAGTGCAGATCGCCGACGATGATTTTCTGCAGATACCGGAAGTGGATTTGAAGCTGATCGAGCTGGCCAAGCGCTACGACGCGAAAATCGTGACCAACGATTTC
Organism: uncultured Acidobacteriota bacterium; assembly: GCA_963747605.1. Classification (GTDB taxonomy): domain Bacteria; phylum Acidobacteriota; class Terriglobia; order Acidiferrales; family UBA7541; genus Palsa-295. Next base: position 81,760 of record CAVVGA010000004.1, read on the forward strand.
AATTTGAACAAGGTTGCGGCGCTGCAGGGGATTGAGATTCTGAATGTGAATCAACTGGCGAATGCGCTGAAGCCCGTGGTGCTGCCCGGCGAGACGATGCGCGTATTTATTTTGCGAGAAGGGAAAGAATACAACCAGGGCGTGGCGTATCTGGATGATGGAACGATGGTGGTGGTGGACGGCGCGCGCAAGATGATCAACAAGACCATCGATATCACCGTGACTTCGGTGCATCAGACGACCGCGGGGAAAATGATTTTCGGACGATATGATGAGCGCGGCGAGCAGCAGGTTCCTCGAGTGGGGGCGCAGGGCGCGCCACACTCAGAACCTCCATCGGCTCCTCGCGCGAATGAAGGCTCTACTCCTGGGGGCGAACGGCCTGCGCGGCCGCTTTATCCTGAGACCGGCAGGAGTTAGCGGTTTTCTTATCGGCGGCGCCCGGGGGCTCGTCGCTGACGGCGCAGTGAAGTGGACCGATGCGACTGCTTGATGCTCGCGCTTCGCTGGGCAACTTTTTCCTGCTGCAGATCCCCTTCTAGACAAGAGTGCGTATGCTGCGCCGCTGGATTGCGATAGACTGTCCTCCCTTTTATGAGCCGAGTCGCCGCCATCATTCCGGCCGCAGGTCTGGGCACCCGCATGGGCGCCGAAATGCCGAAGCAGTTCCTTGAATTGGACGGAATGCCGCTGGTGATTTTTACGCTGCGCCGGTTGGCTGCCTGCAGCGCCATTACCGATTTTTTTATTTCTACACGAGCGGACGACGTGGTGTCTCTGCAGGACAAGGTCGCGAAGGCGGCATTGGGCAGGCCGGCGCGGGTGGTGCATGGCGGCGATACACGGCAACAGTCCGTGGCGAACGCGCTGGCGCAGGTGGATCCCGCGACGGAAGTGGTGTTGGTGCACGATGCGGTGCGGCCGTTTGTGACGGCGGAACAGCTGGATCGAGTGATCGCGGAGGCACGGAAACGTGGCGCGGCGATTCTGGGCATTCCGGCGATTGATACGGTGAAGGAAGTGAAGCGCGCGACGTTGCCGGAAGATATGGCGCTGATCACGACGACGATTCCGCGCGAACGGATCGTGCTGGCGCAGACGCCGCAAGCATTTTCCTATGCGCTGCTACGGGATGCGTTTCGCAAGGCGCAGGCGGATGGAGTGCTGGCGTCGGACGAATCGGCGTTGGTGGAGCGATTCGGGCACGAGGTATTTGTGGTGCTGGGTTCAGAGCGGAATTTCAAGATTACGCGGCCGGCGGACATGGATTTGGCGCGGTTTTATCTGGAGCAGGAACGTAAGGCGCCGCGGTGATAGATTCTTCGCTAAGAATTTCTACATTTACAAGCAAGGAGGTTTAATGACGCGATCGGGAATTGGATACGATTTGCACCGGCTGGCTGCGGGGCGAAAGCTGATGATCGGCGGGATCGAGGTGCCGTTCGACAAAGGCTCGGTGGGGCACTCGGACGGCGATGTGCTGGCGCATGCTTTGTGCGACGCGCTGCTGGGGGCGGCGAGCCTCGGGGATATTGGGACGCATTTTCCGGATACGGATCCGAAGTGGAAGGGCGCGTCGAGCCTCTTGTTTCTGGAGCATACGCGGAAGCTGCTTGATGAGCGGAAGCTGCACATCGGACACTTAGATGCAGTGGTGATCTGCGAACGGCCGAAATTGGGGCCGCACTTCCCTGCCATGCGCGCGGCGCTGGCGAAATCATTGGGGATTGCGGAAGAGCAGATCAATCTGAAAGCTAAGACGAATGAGGGGACGGGCGAGATTGGACGCGGCGAGGCGATCGCGGCGCATACGATTGCTACTTTGGAAGGATGAATTCACCGCAGAGACGCAGAGTGCGCAGAGGAAACATAAAACGAGAAATGAGATTCTATAACCGGGGCGCGTGCGTGGCGCCTCGGCAAATGGGATGGCGATGAACTGGCTTACGGGATTCCATGCCGTGGAAGAGGCGCTGGCGGCGGGGCGAGCGCTGGATCGAATCGTGATTGCGCGCGGGCGGCACGGCGAGCGCGTGCAGGCCGTGGTGCAACTGGCGAAGGCCAAAGGCGTGCCAGTGCGGTTTGAGGATCGCGTGCAGATTGACCGGCTAGTGGGGACGCGCGAGCACCAAGGAGTGGCGGCGCTGGGCGCGGCGAAACCGGCAATGGGACTGGAGGATTTGCTTGCTGCTAAGACTCCGCAGGGATTGTTGGTGCTGCTGGATGGTGTGGAGGACCCGCACAACTTGGGCGCGGTGGTGCGTACGGCGCTGGCGGCTGGGGCGAACGGCGTGGTGATTCCCGAGCGGCGAGCGGCGGGATTGACTGATACGGTGGAGCGCGCGTCGGCGGGCGCGCTGGCGCATTTGCCGATTGCGCGAGTAAAGAATCTGGTGCGTGCGATGGAAGAGATGAAAGAGGCGGGATATTGGCTGGTGGGGCTCGACGAGCGCGCGGAGAAGAAATACACGGAAGTGGATCTGAAGGGATCAATCGGAATTGTGTTGGGGAGCGAAGGCGAGGGGTTGCACGAATTGACGCGGAAGCGTTGCGATTTTCTGGTATCGCTGCCTACATCTGGGCCGGTGCGGTCTTTGAATGTTTCGGTGGCGGCTGGAGTGATGCTGTTTGAGGTGGTACGCCAGCGCGCCGGAGATCGCGGATCGCCGCGGGAGAGCAAGTCAAAGGCACCAGTGATGAACGCAGATGAACCCTGCTAAAACCTGACAGAGATAGCTGCTTAAACCGTTTGACTTCCTCGGTGTTCGATTCACGATCCGCTATTCATCCGCGCAGACACTCTATTTGTCGTACTTCAGAAGGGAAAACACGTGGACGCCCGGGAGCTTGGCGCGGCCGTTGAGGAAAGTGAGTTCTACGGCGAACGCAGCACCGGCAACTTTGCCGCCGAGTTGCTGGATTAGCTTGACGGTGGCTGCGGCGGTGCCGCCCGTTGCGAGCAGATCGTCACACAGCAGGACGGTTTGGCCGGGCTTGATGGCGTCTTCGTGTAGCTCGAGCTGGTCGGTGCCGTATTCGAGTTGGTAGGTGACCGAGGCCGTTTTCCCGGGGAGCTTTTTCGGTTTGCGCACCGGAACGAAACCGGCGCCGAGGCGATAGGCGAGCGCAGGGGCGAAAATAAATCCACGGGCTTCGATGCCGGCGACGATGTCCACTTTTGTCCCGTTGTATTGTTCGCAGAGCTGATCCACCAGCGAATGGAAACCGGCCGGATCCTTGAGCAAGGTGGTGAGGTCGTAGAAAAGGATGCCCGGTTTCGGGTAATCGGGAATTTCGCGGATTAGCGATTTCAGGTCGGTCATTCTTCTCCTTCGCTCAGTAATGCGACTGCGCGTTGAAAAACCAAAGCATGCAGACGAAATCCATGCGCTGCCGATCGCGCATCAATACTCGATCGAGAAACCCTTCGCGAAATCCTGGAGCAGCGGCGCTTCTTCTTCGGCGACGCTTGTAACCGAGGCGCCTTGAGGGCCGCGCTCCAGCTCGTCGCGGAATTCGTTTAGCTTCGAGGCGCTGCCTAGGGCGTAAGCCTCGACGCGGCCGTCCGACAAATTCTTGGCATAACCGCCTAGACCGAGGCGCTGCGCCGCGCGCATGGCGAAATACCGAAAGCCGACTCCCTGCACCATACCGCTGACGAAATAACGTCTAGACTCGCGGGTTTGCGGCGTATCTGCCATAGGTCATGGTCGCGCGGAAGCGAAATCCGCAAACGCGTGATTTTAACAGAGGCGCGGCGAGCAGAGGCCCCGATTTTTGCGCCGGGTTGCTTAGGCTTCGATGGGGCTGCGGCATTTCGCTGGATCGGGATAAAATGCTCGAAAGTGGCGAGGAGTATGACTTATTGGTCCTCGCAAAGAATTAACGAGGTTAGACGCGAAGAGCGAACTTCGCATCCAAACATTGATGCTGGAAAATTTCAAAACGTGGCGGAATGTTCGCATGGTGGCGCGATGCCGAGCCATGCGCCCGGTGCTAATTGGCATTGCCGCGCTGGTGTTCAGCGCGAGCACGCTTCGCGCGCAAGATCCCGGGCCGCAGGCTCCGCCACCAACGTTCAAGGTGGAGCGGATTCCTGCGGAGCCCCATCCGGGGCCGCCGCCTTTGCCGGTGGATGAGATTATTCACAGATTCGCGGCGAAGGAAGACGTGATGAAGAAGGTGTACGACACATACGACTTCACGCAGTCCATTCGCATGGACGAGCTGACCGATCCCGGCGGAAAATTCAGCGTGACCGGCGAGGTTTATACGAAGGCCGACGGGCTGCGGTATCTGCGGGTAACGAAGCCGGCGGAGTCCAGCCTGAAACTGATGCATTTTTCGCTGGAGGACGTGCGGGTGATCGCCAGCATGCCGGAATTTCCGCTCACGACGGAGGAGATCGAGAATTACACTTTCAAATACGCGGGGCAGGAAAAGCTGGACCAGCTGATCACTTATATTTTTCAAGTGAAGCCAAAGACGCTGAGCCGCAAGAAACGATATTTCGAAGGCGTGATCTGGATTGACGATCACGATTTTGCGATCGTGAAGAGCTACGGGAAATACGTGAGCGAGCTAGAGGGGAACGGCACGGCGCTGCCGTTCACCATGTTCGAAACCTACCGTGAGAATTTTCAGAGCAAATACTGGTTGCCGACTTACACCCGGTCGGATGATTATTACAAGAGCGAAGGGAACGACGAGCTGCCATTGCGGCTGGTGGTTCATTCGACTGATTTCAAGCTGCGCGCAACGGCGGCCGGACCCAGCGGGACTGCAACTGCGTTGCCTGCGGCAGATTCAGGCTCATCATCGAGCGTTCCGCTGTCCTCTCCTCACTGAGAATTTCCGCGCGAGCAAGCAGACCCAATTGGGGGGAGGAACACAGGCTGCGCTACGAGATGGTGCGCAGATACCGCGGTAGTTCTTGCACCGAGGTCAGCAGGAGATCGGGCTTGGCCGCGTGCAACCGAGCGGCCGTAGGAAACGGGCCAAGGACGCCGATGGCGCGGACGCCGGCGCGGCGAGCCATTTCGATGTCTTCAGCGGTGTCCCCAACATACACGCAATGTTCGGGAGCGCGGCGAAGGCGTTTGAGCGCCAGCAGCAGCGGAGCGGGGTGCGGCTTCCTTTTTGTGGCGTCCTCGCTGCAAACACACGCCGAGAAATAACTGGCAAGCTCGAGCTGGCGGAGCTGGCGGCGGACGCGTGGGCGGTTTCCACTAGTGACGATGCCGAGATCAAATTTTTGGGCGAGGAGACGGACGATGCGACGTGCGCCTGCGAGGAGCGGAGGGTTTTCAAGTTTGTAGGCGCGGGTCCAGAGGTGGTCGGCTTCGATCCATTTGGAGCGCGGGAGCTTCGCGGCACGGTAAACGCGCAGCCAATTGGGAGAATAGTGCAGCGCGAGTTCGCGCTCCGTCCAGTTGATACCCAGAGCGTGAAACATCGAAAGATAGGCGCGCAGATCGGCCTCGTAGGAATTCAAAAGCGTGCCGTCCCAATCGAATAGGACTGCGCGCGTGGCGAACTGTGCGGTTTTCACGACGAAGGAATCGTACCAGACGGCGGCGACTTGAAAAATGATGGAAAGTGAATGTGACGCGCGGACGATGCGCTAGAAGTCCAAGGCCGGCCAGGCGGACCAAGATCGCATTCCGGGTGGCGGATGCCGCGCGAAAGTCGCTGGAATGAATTGAATTGATTGGCTCGCTTTAGTGACTGCGATAGCGTAGCGGAACGATGTCGTCGCGGCGCAGCGCAAAATCGTCAAAAGTGGCGGCATAACCGCGCCAGCCGGGCATATCCACTTCTTCGGCGCGCACGATGTGAGCTGCCGTGCACATCTGAACACTGCCCTGACCAAGCGGCCGCTCAATGAGCGCAACTTCCAGTTCAATGGCCGTACCGGGTTCAAAGTCGCGAGGAGCGAGGAAATAAACGCCGCTTGAACTGATATTGCGGGTAACGAGTGTGACCGGAATGGGTTCCAGATGATCGCCGACGCGCGTGAGACGAAGCGGCAGCGAGAGCGATGCGCGCGGATTGTTGCGGCGTTCGCGTGCGACGCCGATGGCATGCGTGGGAACACGCGCAAAACGCTGTGGCCCAGGCTTCCCATTTGGAGATGCAACGCTTACTGTGTGGCTTTCAACTTCACGCAGCGGCGACACGACCGACCGCGGCCCCTTCCAATCCGGAGCAGCCCCCATGTACTCTCCCCCAAGAACAGCCTAGACTTCCCCCAAGCCAGTAGAGCGAATATGCGCGGAGTCCGGAACCGCGTCAAGAGAAGTGATGGGCGGGTGCCGTATTATACAACAGTAAGGGGTGGGGCACATAGCTATGATTAGGCGGGAGTTGCGGCCTTTGAGGTGGTTGAGGGGTAGAATTTGGGGTTTGTGGTTTGTTCGCTGGGCGCGAAAGACAACCGAAAGCGAAGGGGTGTTCGCCTTCGGAGCATCGGTGATTTTTGACCTGGAGCTGAGAATATTCGCTTTGAATTCGCGCGATAGAAACGGATAGCGAGTTTGATTGAGTTTCGCTAGTTTTGAGGACAGAGCGAGGCTCATACAATGATTGAACTGACGATGAGAACTTCGAATGCAAATTTTGGCGGCACGCGCACGCAACCGCCGAATGAGAAACGATGGCAGTCGGTGCAAACACGTGATCGCGGCGCGGATGGTGCGTTTGTGTATGCGGTGCGATCCACGGGAATCTATTGCAGGCCTTCGTGTCCTTCACGAAAACCACGGCGCGAGCAGGTGGAATTCTTTTCGTTACCAGAAGCGGCGGAACAGAAGGGATTCCGCGCTTGTCTGCGGTGCCGGCCACGCCTGGCACGATTGCACGACCCCCGCACCGCGGCGGTGGCGAAGGTGTGCCGGGAAATCGAGGCGCAGATTGACGCGGACGGCGCGAAGGCCGCGAACGGAGATGCAAGCGAGACGCGTTTGACGCTGGGCACGCTGAGTTCGACAGCCGGAATGAGCGCGCATCAACTGGAACGCGCGTTTCGTGGCGTAATGGGAATTTCGCCACGACAGTATGCCGATGCGCGGCGGATGCGCCGGTTGAAATCAAGATTGCGAAAAGGAGACGACGTGACTACCGCGTTATACGACGCAGGATTTGGATCCAGCAGCCGATTATACGAACGCGCGCCGGCACAACTGGGGATGACGCCCGCCACTTACCGGCAGGGCGGCGCGGGGATGAAAATTCATTACACGATCGTACGTTCACCGCTGGGGCGATTGCTGGTCGGGGCGACGGACCGCGGGATCAGCGCGTTGTATCTGGGGAAAGGCGACGGGCCGCTGCAAAACTCGTTGCGAAAAGAATATCCGCGCGCGGAGATCCGGCGCGACAGGAATGGCCTGGAAGGCTGGGTGGGGAAAATATTGGCGCACTTGCGAGGGCGAGAACCGAATCTGGATCTGCCGACCGATGTGCAGGCGACTGCGTTTCAACGGCGGGTGTGGGAAGAACTGCGCAAGATTCCCTACGGCACCACGCGGACGTACAGCCAGGTGGCACGTGCGATTGGCAAGCCGAAGGCGATTCGAGCCGTGGCCCGGGCATGCGCGACGAATCCCGTCTCTGTGGTGGTGCCGTGCCATCGCGTGGTGCGCGAAGACGGGAATCTGGCCGGCTATCGCTGGGGCCTGGAACGCAAACAGGCGCTGCTGGAACACGAATCCGCCGAGCGCGGCGAAACGGCGCAGCGAAAATCAGCCAAATAAGGGTTAGCCCTGGGGTTTGACTTTTTCGGTGCCCTTGGGCCAGTGCGGTTTGAAATGGGCATCGCCGAGGTCGGGATTGCGCACGATTTTTGAGTAGCGAATAACGAAGTAATCGCCGGAACCAGTTTCATTGAATTGCTGCTGCACGGGAAGCCATGAAGACTCATCGAACCAGATCTGAATCTTGGAGATCTGGCTGCGGGCTTCTTGAGATTTGGGAGTCAATTCCAGCTCGACCGTCCTTTTTTCATCCACTGTGGGCTCACCGAGCAGCGTCACCAGATACGATTTTTGAAGTTCCTTCCCCTGCGTTCCGAAACCGAGCAGAAGGTATTGATCTACCTGGGCGCGATGCTGCGCGAGGTTGTATTCCTCGACGCGCTTCAGGCCTGGGGTGTAGATGTAGAGGGTGTCGCCGGTGCGGAGAATAGTGCGCGCATCGGGTGGCTTCATCTCCAGAAGCATTTTGTCGTCGTGCACCAGGATGGAGCCGGCTTCGGTGGAGCGATCGTTAACCACGACGGTGACCTTAGTGCGCTCCACGTCGGCCGAGAGGCTGTGAAAACCTTTTGCGGAGCGATCGAGTTCTCTGAGCGTACCGTCCAAGGTCGCCGGACTGTGGTTCTGGCCGACCGCAGAAAATGCTCTGAGAACTGCGGTGGAAACGATGGCGATGAGCGCAATTCCCAATACGACGCGTTTTACGATCAAATCATGCCCCTCAGTGAGTGGTCGGCCCGTTTACGAGGCGTTCATAATACTACATTTAGTTAGACGCAGCGGGACGCTTGCCGGGTTCCGCGCTGGAAATGGAGCCGGGAGAAAAAGTTACATCAGCGGGAATGGATGTACGGTGACATCGTAGTACAGAATCGAGCCGTCCTGAGCGGAGACGGACTCGATGTGGACCACTTGAAACGTCTGGTCTTTGAGTTCCGCGACAGTGCGCGCGAGGATGTCGTGAGTTTCGCGCTCGAGTTCGGGAGACGCACGGGTCGTTCGCTTTTCAGGCGCAAGCGCGGTGGCATCCACGCGATAGGTGTGCGTCTGCCTCGCAGGATCTTCGGACTCAAGCTGCACTTTGGAACCAAAGGCGGCGGAAGCTTGGGGCTGGTCGTGGAACCAGTGCGTCGGCGTAACCAGCACAAACAGGACAATCAGAATCACGGCGAGATCGTAGGGCCAACTGCCGCGTTCATAGGACCAGAAAATAGTGCGGACGATTCCCCGCCATAGGGTGCGCATGTCAGTGAACCGACGAGCCGTCCACAACCTCGCCATCGCGCATGTGCAGCACACGATGTCCGTAGGCAGCCGCTTCGGGATTGTGTGTGATCATGACGATGGTCTGGCCGAGATCTTGATTTAGCTGACGAAGGAGGTTCAGGACGGCTTCGGAACTTTTGGTATCGAGGTTGCCGGTAGGTTCATCGGCCAAGACGATTTTCGGTTCGCTGACGATGGCGCGAGCGAGAGCCACGCGCTGTTGTTCGCCGCCGGAAAGTTCCGAGGGCTTGTGCTTTAGCCGTCCGCTTAAGCCGAGCAGATCGGCGACGACCTGGAAACGATGCGGATCGAATCCGTTTCCGTGGATGTGCTGGGCCAGAGTGATGTTGTGATACGCGTCGAGAGTGGGAAGCAGATTAAAACGCTGAAAGACAAAGCCAACTTTGTGACGGCGCAGCAGAGTGCGCGCGGAATCGCTCATGGTGGTGAGGTCGTTGCCATCAAGCAGCACGCGGCCGGACGTAGCCTGAGCCAGGCCGCCAATCACGTGCAGCATGGTGGATTTGCCGCATCCGGAAGGACCCATGATGGAGACGAACTCACCGGCAAAGATTTCGATGCTGACACCGCGCAAGGCGGGGACTTCCACTTTGCCCTGACGGTATACCTTCCACAGGTTTTCAGTCTTGAAGTATGGGCTCCAACAGCCGCTCCCCTGCAAGCGTCAGCGAATTCGAGGATGGAAATATTCTAGTCGGCTTTAGCATTTCTGCCTAGCGCGGATAGGCGGGCGCACATTGCCGTGGACGCCCGAATCGCAGCGGAAGAGTGGGATTGAGCTACTCGTAAGCCAGAGCCTCGACGGGATCTTTGCGGCTGGCCATCCAAGCGGGATAGGTGGCGCCGAGCAGGCCGCCCACAATGGCGATGAGGCCGGCGCGGAGAACCCATCGACGGAAATAAGGATTGTGAGCGACGGGAACAGTTTAATGAAGATCGCTCGCATCAGGAAACTCAGACCGACTCCGCCGACAACCCCGCCGATGCACAGCAGCGTCGTCTCGCTCAGAACGATGCGAACGATGTAGCCCTTGGACGCGCCCAGCGATTCAAGACGCCGATTTCGCGCGTACGTTCGATGATCGTGGTGTACATCGAGAGAAAAATCACCAGAAAGCCGATGACCACGGCGATGCCGATCATGACGTTGATGAAGGCGCCGAGACCGGGAAGGTTAGAGGAAGTCATCAGTGACATGAAATCCTTCAGCGGACGAACTTCGTAGCGCGGGAGGAGGTCTTTGATTTCGTCTGTCACTGCCGGAGTGTGATCGGTGCGATCACATTTGATGAAGAAGACGGAAGCTTTGTCGTGCGCGCCGGCCATTTCCTGAAGCGTGGAAAGGAAGACGAAAAGGCGCGCGCCTTTGCCATGCTCGACGATGCCCACCACATGAAAATCGTGATCGAACAGATGCAGGGTCTGACCGAGCTTTATCTTTTTTGATTTGGCATAGACGTCGTCTACCAGGATATCGTTCGGCCCCTGCAAATCATGCCCTTCGTGGAAAACGAAGCCGCCGGTAACAGCGCGAAAGCTGTCCTGGTCAATGCCATAGACGATTTCGAAGCCGTTGGAGTTGAACTGCAGTCAGCACTGGCGCGACGGCCTGCACGTATTCAAGCTGCGCCAGTTTATCTGCGATCGCGATGGGCATGGGCGCGCCGCTGAAGGCCATAAATACGGATGCCGAAGGTGGCTGAACCATGATGTCCGCGCCGACGCCTTCAATGCGCTTGGCCGACTCCGCAAGCAATCCGCTGGTGAGGCCGACAACGATGATGACGAGCGTGACTTCGACGGCTACGGCTAGCACGGTGATGAACGTGCGGAGTGGCCGGTGCAGCACATTTTGCACGATCATGTAACGAATCATAAATTTGCGTAGCGCTTAGAGAACTTCAAAAGCGCTAAGGATGCGGCTCCTTGTTGTTCGGGCCAGAGTCTTCGTGCTGGTCGTCGCACGGTGTTTTCGCCGACATGCACCAAATCCGTGCCGGACGGCTGCGGCAAGGAGAAGCGATCTGGGGCAATCGGCTCGTTCACAGTAAGCTTCTTAATCGTGATCTGCAATTGATAGTCGTCGCCTGGCCGCGTGACGTTGATCTGCCACGGATAGCTGGTGGTACCCGTGGCTTGCCAGTTTCCGAACACGACGTCCGAGGCCACATTACCACCAGAACCAAAATTCTCAATTCTTGAAATGCGCAGGTCCGTGCGGTCGAACCATATTTTCTGCGCGATCTCCCAGTTGGATATTGGATGCTGGGGACTTCCTTGCTGACTCGGAGCGGCGCTGCCGGCATCGCCGGAGCCCGCTGCTGGTTTCGACGTCTCCGGCCTGACAACTGTCAAGATGTAGTATCGCGTCGCGCCTTCACTGGCTTGCTCGAATAACACTGGCGTTTGATCCGTGATAGCCGGCCAGAAAAGCGCGTCCACCAGGTGTTGCGGCCTGAGATTTTCGATCGGCTTCTCGGCACGGCGTTCCAGATCGGCGGGGCCAACAATGAATTTATTCTTCGACGGGATGTAGATGCTAAACGTTGAGCCGTCACTCACCATGTCGAATATATTCTTGCCAACCACCGGGGCCTGGCCGATTACGCGGATGCTGGCGGGCCTGGCTGCCAGGATAAAACCGTTCACTTCATGGTATTGCTCGATGACGCCGGAGTACGCAGACCCCGCGGTCAGCTTCATACTCACGCCGGCGTTGAGAGACTGGATCGCTTGCGCCTGGACGATTGTAGCTATCAACGAGCTGTTCTTTGGTCGCGGTCTGCAGCGGAGCCGGTGTTTGCGACGGATTCACGACGGTCTTGTGACTGACGGCGCAACCGAAGGCAGAGGCGAGCACCGCTGCCGATGACGCCACCCAGACGATGCGCCGAATGCTGAATTTGGACCGGCCGATGAGCACAAAGTATGCAATCTAACAGCGGCCCACACGAGTGTCAACGAAGCGGGCTCAGCCCGACGCGGCGTCGTTGCAGGCGGTCTGGCGGCGAAGATGGTAGAATTTCGGATTTGCGCGGGGAGCCGCAATGTTCAAGAAGGTTCTGATTGCCAATCGCGGCGAGATTGCCGTGCGCATCGCGCGAGCGTGCCGGGAGTTGGGTGTGCGCGCCGTCGCCGTGTATAGCGACGTGGATCGCGCATCGCTGCACGTTCGTCTTGCGGACGAGGCCTACCCGATCGGCCCCGCGCCCTCACGCGAAAGTTATCTGGTGATTGAAAAGATTCTCGGCGTCGCGCGTTATGCGGGCTGCGATGCGATTCATCCTGGCTACGGTTTTCTGGCGGAAAATCCCGCGCTCGCTCGCGCTTGCGTGGACGCCGGCGTCACGTTCATTGGACCGTCTGCCGCCGCGATGGAGCAGCTGGGATCGAAGACAGCAGCGCGGCAGATTGCGCGATGACGTGGGCGTGCCAACCGTGCCTGGCACGTTGAATCCGATTAAGACTGCGGACGAGGCGGCGGAGATTGCGCGGGAGATCGGTTTCCCGGTGATTTTAAAAGCGGTGGCAGGCGGCGGGGGCAAAGGGATGCGCAGCGTCGCTAGCGAGAGCGAACTCGCCTCGGCGTGGCGGGATGCGACATCGGAAGCGCAAAACGCGTTTGGCGACGCGCGAGTGTACCTGGAGAAATATCTGGAGCGCCCCCGGCACATCGAAATTCAGGTGCTGGCGGATCATCACGGACATTTTGTTTATCTGGGGGAGCGCGAATGTTCCGTGCAGCGACGGCACCAGAAGGTGATTGAGGAAGCGCCGTCACCGATCATGACGGCCGAGCTGCGGAAAGCGATGGGCGAAGCGGCGGTGAAACTGGCGCGCGCGGGAAATTACACGAACGCGGGCACCGTGGAATTTCTGGTGGACGCGCAGCGGAATTTTTATTTTCTGGAAATGAATACGCGGCTGCAAGTGGAGCATCCCGTCACCGAAATGGTCACCTCGCTTGATCTGGTGAAGTTGCAGATGCGCATCGCGGCGGGCGAGCCGTTGCCGTTTCGCCAGGAAGACGTTGAACTGCGCGGGCATGCCATCGAGTGCCGCATCTACGCCGAAGATCCGGACAATAATTTCTTTCCATCGCCAGGGAAAATCGCGAGCTGCGGGGTTCCGACCGGTCCTGGGATTCGGCTGGACGAGGGGATTTACGCGGGCTGGACTGTGCCGAACGAGTATGACCCGATGCTGGGGAAGCTGATTGCGTGGGGCAGCGATCGCGCGGAAGCTCTGGCGCGGATGAGGCGAGCTCTGGCGGAGTATTATGCGAGCGGGATTAAAACTAACGTCTCGCTTTTTCGCCGAATCCTGGCGAGCAGCGATTTCCAGAAAGGCGCGATTTACACGCGCTGGCTGGATGATTTCCTGAGCGCTGCGCCTGTTGCGGACAACCGCAACGGTGAGGAAGAATCCCAGGCCGAGCAAGCTGCAGCGATCGCGGCATTTCTGTGGCACACGGCGCACACTGGCGGCACGAACGCTTCCGAGACGGACACGATTGCAGAATCACGGTGGAAAACAGAGGGCCGGCGGGAACAAGTGAATCGCGAACCACAGCCGTGACCAGATCGCCGAAGGACAAACAAGGGCATCGTGAAATTGCAGATTGAGATTGCGAGGAAAAAAGCGCCAGGTCGAGCTGACGCAAACCTGCGAGCGGCCGGTATGGACGATCGATGGGCAGCGTGTGGAAGCTGACGCGGTCGCGGTGTCGTCCCGGGAGCTATTCGATCCTGATCAACGGAAAATCGTTCGCGGTGCGCGTTGAGCGCTTGGGCGCGGAATTCCGAGCGGTTACCCGTGGCTGGGAATTCGCGAGCGAAATTCAGGATGAACGCGAATGGCGACGAAATCGCGGTGGCAGCGTCGAAGCGGAAGGCCGCCAGCAGGTATTGGCTCCCATGCCTGGGAAAATCGTGCGGGTCCTGGTAAGCGTGGGTGATTCAGTGCGGGCGGGCCAGGGCCTGCTGGTGGTGGAGGCGATGAAGATGCAGAACGAGATCCGCGCGCCGAAATCGGGAACGATTGATCGGGTGCGGGTGGTCGAAGGTCAAACCGTGAATGCAGGAGAGGTGGTGGTAATCGTCAGCTGAGCGAATGTTTCGGCATCGTAACTAGTTACCCTTAAGTTCCCTTTTTCTTCTCGCTCCTTTCCCCGCCAGCATGCTTTGGTCACAATGGTTTCAAACCGGGCAGAACTCGGGAACCTGGCAGGCGCGGAAATTTGGGGGATTCGGAATGTATTTACATGTGCATTTTGCCGCGATCGCTGCGTGGCTTTTGCTGGCAATAGTGGGCCTCGCCTGGGTGATGGCATGCGCGATCACAGCGACGAAGATGGAAAAGGAAGGGATCGCGTTCTGGAAGGGATTCCTCGTTGGCCTGTTTCTCAGCCCGCTGACGGGATTGATCATGATATTCATCGCCCGGATTCTCCGTCCGGGCCGGCGACTGGCGCACACCGTCAGCCGCGGTTAGATTTCATCAATTCCCCTGCAGATTCAATTCCGCACTTGTGAATTTTCGTTGCGATTCCCGGATTATTTTGAGGCGGGAAGCTTTCCCGCCGATTCCAGGATTTGGCGGGCCAGATAGTTGGTCACGCGCGAATCGTCGCGGGCTTCGATCATGTAGGCAGAACGCAAAAGCTGTTCCTTGCGATTACGCAACATGTCGCGGATGGATTGTTGCACTTGCGGATCGGAAAGTTCGCGCTGCCCTGCAGGCTCTTTGGCGACTAGCTTGAGAATGCGGTACCCGCCGTTTTTCACACCAATCGGTGGCGTTACGTCTCCGGGTCTCATCCCCAGAACCGTCTTTTTCAGCAACGGGTCGGATTGATTTAACGCGGATTCCGGAACGAAGCCGAGATCGCCGCCAGTGGCGGCCGTGGAATCCTCTGAGTAATCCATTGCGAGCTGGGAAAAATCCGCGCCGCTGGCCAGCTTTTGTTCAATCAGACTGATTTTTCGCTTGGCTTCGGGCTCCGAAGTGGCTTTATCGTTCTTGCGGTTGTGGACAGCAGGATCAGGATGCGGCGTAACGACGATCTGGGCGATGTGAAACTGCAGTTCAGCCACGTTGAATTGCGCGCGATTCTTGTTGTAGAAATCGAGCACGTCCTGGTCCGTGATCGAAATCTTTGCAACCACTTCGCGATTCAGGAGCTTTTGCACCGACAGTTGGCGACGGATGTCCGCTTTTAAGTCGTCCACCGTCAGCTCCGAATCCTTCAACTTCTTCTGAAATTCTTCTTCGGTATATGGGCTCTTAGACTCGGTGAATTTGTCTTCTACTTCCGCATCGCTGGCGACCAGGTTCAGTTTGTTGGCGCGCTCGAGCAGAATTTCATTGTTCACAAGTTCATCGAGGATATTCAGCTTGAGCGAAAGCGCCTCTTCCTGAGAAGGCGCGGGACCTTCGGCGTTCACGCGTGTGCGAAAGTACTTCTCCACCTCGGAGCGCTGGATCTCCTTGCCATTGACGACGGCCCAGACGTCCGGGCCAGGTGCGGGCTCCTTCTTGCAGCTGGCCACGCACACACTCCCGAAGACGAGAGCGAGCGCCAAGATTCGTCGTGACAAACTGGACTCCTTCCAGGGGAGGGCCGGCTTCACGCGGCCTTTTGCACGCGGCCGGAACGGATGCAGGAGGTGCAGACGCGGATATGCTTGCGAGCGCCTTTGACGACAGCCTTGACGCGCCGAAGATTGGGATTCCAGCGGCGCCGCGTAACGTTATGGGCGTGGCTGATTGCGTTGCCGTACAGCGGCTTCTTGCCGCACATTTCACAAGCTAGTGCCATTGTTGCGTCACTCCACAGATCGTAAATTGCCGATTTACTTGCGAACGTATGTTAGCAGAATCTGCCCATAGCGGGAAGGGTTTTGGTCCCCGCATCGAAGTGAACTAACTTCTGAAACCGAGTCCACGGCTTACGTAAACGGCTGATTTCTGCGGTGTTTCTGGCTACGGAAAGTTCCGGCGGCCTGGTACTTTCGGCCCATTGACCGTACGCAATCCAAACGGCTAGTTTGACGGGGACGATCAGGAAAGGCTTGAAAACGGCCAAGAGGTGGGGGTGTGTACCGTTTAGACACACACCATTGAAATTTACCTCTTGACGGCAACTAAATACTTATAGACTCCGCCGCGTAGTATCCCTACTCGGAGGGGTCAATGAGTAAGTGGTTAGTTGTAGCGGTTTTGGCCATGATGGTATTGGCCAGCGCCGTCAGTTTGAAGGCCATTTCGATCGCGAGTACGTCGGCTCCTGTGCCACCGACTCCCTGGGCGAGTACATCGGCTCCTGTGCCGCCAACTCCCTGGGCGAGTACGTCGGCTCCCGTGCCGCCGACTCCTTGGATGAGTACATCGGCCCCGGTGCCACCCACACCCTGGAACTAGTTTCAGGGAACTCCCGGTAGAAGGGAGTTGAGTGGTCAAGCACCGGAAACGAAACTGCGATGCTTGGACCACTCGATTATCTGATATGGCTTGTAGGTTTCCTCGCGGAAATCGGCGTAGTGGTGTATCTAATCTCTCGTAAACAGGCTTTCCGCCATTTCCCCATTGCTTTCTATATGTTATGCGATGCCCTGGTTACTTGGGGGCTGTATTATTGCGTGCATCATTTTGGATTTGATTCCACGACCTACATCTATTTTTACTACTACACCGACAGCTTGCTGAACGTCTTGATGTTCTGGGTGATCATTAAGTTCTACCAGGAAACATTCGCGGAGATGGGTGTCAGCAAATACATCCGCGGAGCAGCAGTGATGTTGATACTTCTGACGGCCGTTTTCTCGTACGCGGTGGTACATCAAAATCGGACGCACTTGACGAGCCGTTTCGTTGTCGAGATCGGCCAAAACTTCTACTTTGTGGGAGTCGTACTCACGTACCTGTTGTGGGGCGCGATTTTGAAATTGCGCGAGACGCGGACGCGGCTGATCCAACTAGTTCTAGCGCTGGGGATATACTTCAGCGCCGACGCTTGCACGTACGCGTTGCGCAATCTTTTCCCGGGGCTGGAACCGAACTTTCTGCGCTGGTTTCCGCCTTTGGTGGGAGTGTGGCTGCCACTGGCCTGGGCCTACACGTTTACGCATGTTCAGGAAGACGCGCGTCTGGAGCCAGCCCGCTTGATGGTGAGGGCGCGATGATTGCAGCAGCCATCTGCGTGATTTCGGCGGCAATTTTCCTGCAGTTTTTTGTCTCCTACTGCCGTTCCATCCTGGCATCCAGCAGGAATGTCGCGCTGTCGGACCGCGTGCGCGAAGTGACTGGCATTGCCGACCAGGAAGTTGGCGCCGATGATTTCAACCGCCTGTTGCAGTTGGTGCGATTGTGCCCGGAGCGGGGCGACGACCAGTCCGAGATTCGCGCCGTAGGAACTTACTACGGCTTGCTCGCAGTTCTGAACCGCGTTTCGCGGCCGGTGGCACCGAGATTTGCCGGCTGGGTGGAGCAGGAACGCAAGAGTTGTTCGTATTTCGCTGCGGTGGCGCTCGATCGGCGCATTTCGTACAGTCGCGATCTGTTCACTCAACAAATTACCGACCGGCTCTAACTCTCCAGCATCTGAGCGGTAAATTGGTGTGCTTGCGGCCGCACCGCGCTCGACCCTTTACAATCGCACTGTTACCATGGGGGTATCCTGATCCCGAAATCGTCAGGGAATCGGCCTGTGCGAGTCCCGTTGGAACAATCCGTATTGACGAACATTCGATCGTCCCGAATGTTAGCGGGAGGAAATCGTGTGGGCGTAGCGGTATCGGGGGGCGCCGATTCTGTGGCACTTTTGCGGTTGCTCGATCGGCTGCGCGACGTGCTGGGTATCACGCTGGCGGTTGTGCATTTCAATCACGATCTGCGCGGCGCTGAATCCGACGGCGACGCAGCCTTCGTCGCGGAGTTGGCGGAGGCTCTGAAATTGGAGTTTGTGAACGCGCGTGAGGATGTGAGGGCAGAAGCTGCGCGCCGAGGGTGGAATTTGGAAGACGCGGCGCGACGATTGCGCTATGGGTTTTTCGACCGCGTCGTCGGCGAGGGTCGCGTCACGCACATTGCGGTGGCGCACACGGCAGACGATCAAGCCGAGACTCTACTGGCACACATGATTCGCGGAACGGGGCCAACGGGTCTGGGAGGAATTCATCCCGTTGCTGGCGCGATTGTGCGTCCACTGCTCGGCACGCGCCGGGAAACTCTGCGCGAATATTTGCGCGCGAACGGCCAGAGTTGGCGAGAAGATTCGAGCAATCGGGATGTGCGGCGAACACGCGCGCGCATTCGCGAGCAGCTGCTGCCTGTGCTGGAGCGCGATTTCTCCGGCGCGATTGTGGACCATCTGGGCGAGCTGGCGCGGCTTGCGCGGGAAGAAGGGAATTTCTGGGATGCACTGGTGGAGGATCGATTCCAGGTTCTTGCGAAGGCCGACGAAGATGGCATCCGCGTCGCGCTAGATGCCCTGCTGGCGCCATTGAAGCTGCGGTCGGTCAATACCGAAGGCCTCCCGTCGTTGAAATACAATGAATTCGGGCCTTTACGCGTGCTTACGGAACGCCTAATCCGCCGTCTTTATGAAGGAGTGCGGGGGAACCGGCGAGAGCTAGGCGCGAACCACGTGGAGCAAGTGGTTCAGCTCGCGAGCGGATCCAGCAGCGGCCACCACGTGGAACTTCCTGGCGAAATTATCGTGCGGCGAATTTTTGGCGAACTGATTTTTTCGCGGCGGGATGCTATCCAAGCGCCCAGAAACAATGGAACCGCGAAAGAAGCGAACGTGTATCAGTACGTGGTAAGCCTGCCGTTGTGTGGGACGGCAACTGTTTCCGTTCCGGAACTTGGAAAATGCTTCCGGCTGAAAGTGATTGACTGGCCTGAGACAGAGAGCGACACTAAGAGGGACGCCAACGCCCTCGATGCAGACCTCCTGCGCTCTCCCTTGATTCTGCGGAATTGGAGGCCTGGCGACGCCTATAGACCACGGGGTCGACGCCACGAACGGAAGCTGAAGAGCATGTTCCTTGCGGGGCGTGTTCCGAGTGGCGATCGCACGGCGTGGCCGGTGCTGGAAAGCGGCGGCCGAGTGATTTGGGCGCAGGGAATGCCTGCGGCCGAAGATTTCCTCGCGAGAGAGAGCACGCGCACGGGAGTCGTGATCGAGGAAGACGGTCTTGAGAGCGACCGGGCGAGTTGAATATGTCTTGGGGCATTTTGCATCTAACCACTGAAGGGGCAGCGCGAAGGTTTTTTTGCAGATTTTTGAGTGGGTTGGAACAGGTGAGGTAATCAGGTGAACTCAACAGTCCGAACGATTTTATTTTGGCTCTTAATGATCTTGCTGGCGGTGGTGCTGTGGAGGATGGCCTCGACCGGGGGACAGTCCGCGCACGATGACGAGCCTAACTACACAAATTTTCTGGCGAAGGTGCAGAACAACGGCGTCAAGGACGTGCAGATTTACCTTTCGCCGAACAGCGCCGAATTGCAGGGCGAGTACCGCGAAGGTGGAAAATTCCGCGGCGTGACGATCGCCAATACCGCCATCCCGGATGTCACCAAGGTGTTGCAGGATCACAACGTCATTTATAACTACAAGGAAGTGAAGAACGCCGACTGGCTGACGTTTCTGGTGAACTTTGGTCCGCTGCTGCTGCTGGTCCTGTTCTGGGTTTTCATGATGAAGCAGATGCAGGCCGGCGGAAACAAGGCGCTGAGTTTCGGGAAGTCACGCGCGCGCTTGCTGACGGCGCAGCAGAAGAAGGCAACGTTCAAGGACGTGGCCGGGATTGATGAACCGAAGGAAGAGCTGTACGAGATTATCGACTTCCTGAAGGACCCGCAGAAGTTCCAGAAGCTCGGCGGCCGCATTCCGAAGGGCGTGCTGCTGGTGGGGCCTCCGGGAACGGGCAAAACCTTGCTGGCGCGCGCGATTGCGGGCGAAGCGAACGTGCCGTTCTTTTCGATTTCCGGATCGGACTTTGTGGAGATGTTCGTGGGCGTGGGCGCGAGCCGCGTGCGCGATCTGTTCGAACAGGGTAAGAAGAACGCACCATGCATTATTTTCATTGACGAAATTGATGCAGTCGGACGCCACCGCGGAGCAGGATTGGGCGGCGGTCACGACGAGCGCGAGCAGACTTTGAATGCGCTGCTGGTGGAAATGGACGGCTTTGAATCCAACGAGGGCGTGATCTTGATCGCTGCGACGAACCGTCCTGACGTGTTGGATCCGGCGCTGCTGCGGCCCGGCCGTTTCGACCGTCGAGTGGTGGTGCCTCGTCCTGACGTGAAGGGCCGCGAGGAAATTCTTCGCGTACACACGCGGAAGGTACCTCTTTCTGAGGACGTTGATCTTTCGGTGATCGCGCGCGGCACGCCGGGATTTTCGGGCGCCGATCTGGCGAATCTGGTGAACGAATCAGCGCTGTGGGCCGCGCGACAAAACCGCAAGTTTGTGGCGATGGTGGACTTCGAGATGTCCAAGGACAAAGTCCTGATGGGCGTCGAGCGCAGGTCCATGATTCTGTCCGACGAAGAAAAGCGCAACACAGCGTATCACGAGGCCGGGCACGCGCTCGTTGCAGCGATGACGCCGGGCGCCGATCCGCTGCACAAGGTGACGATTATTCCGCGCGGCATGGCGCTGGGCGTAACGATGCAGTTGCCGATCGACGACAAACACACCTACACCAAGGAATTTTTGGAAGCGCAACTTGCCGTACTGATGGGAGGACGCGCCGCCGAGGAAATTTTCCTGCATCACATCACCACAGGCGCGGGGAACGACATCGAACGCGCCACCGAAATCGCGCGGCAGATGGTGTGCGAATGGGGCATGAGTGTTCTGGGACCACTTACTTTCGGCAAGAAGGAAGAGGCGATTTTCCTGGGCCGTGAAATCGCGCAACACCGGGATTACTCGGAAGATACTGCGATCAAAATCGATGGCGAAGTTCGCAGCATCGTCACGAACGGGTACAGCAGGGCGCGCAATATTCTGGAAACTCAACCCGATAAGCTCGAGCGTATTGCGCAGGCGCTGCTGGACCGGGAAGTTCTGGACGCTGTGGAATTGAAACTCTTGATGGAAGGCAAACCGCTGCCAGAAAAGATACCGCCTCCGCCGCCTGCTGCGCCTCCGGTGCCGACCAAGGAACCGCAGCTTTCACTGCGGCCTGAACCGCGGCCGATTCCCGGTCTGGCCAAGGGCGAAAAGCCGGCTCCGGCTTAGAATCACAGAAACAGCGATGGAGTTTTTCGGAACCTCGTCTCGAAAGAGGCGAGGTTCCTTTTTTTTGCGGCGAACGACTGACTTGGCGAGATCGCTAAGATATTTTGAGGGAGCCCTTCTAGGACGCGCGCACGAAG
The DNA here is from genome assembly GCA_963747605.1 of uncultured Acidobacteriota bacterium. GTDB lineage: Bacteria > Acidobacteriota > Terriglobia > Acidiferrales > UBA7541 > Palsa-295. Next base: position 103,197 of record CAVVGA010000004.1, read on the forward strand.
GAAGATACGTTGAAGCGCGCGCTGTACACCGAGCAGAGCGCAGGCGGCGCCGCAACAAGGTGAATGGCGCTCCGGGTCCGTTCGGACTTGCAGGGAATGCTCATGCAAACCACGGCGCCGATTTGATGGCTGGTGGCGTAGTCGGATGGCAGTGCCGAGCTCGTAAGGAGAATCACGGGAATCTGCTGCAAGCTCGGACAGGTCTTCACCATGGCGCTCAAATCCTTGCCAGAGATCTCCTGGCCCTCGGCCTCGGCAAGGATGACGTCCGGCGTCTCGCCGTGTAGAATGTCGAGCGCCTCTTGCGCATTGGAGACGACTACGACATGGGAACCATCTTTTTCCAGGATTTCCCGTAGCGCGCGCGCAGCAACGGAATCCGATTCGACGCAGAGAACGCGTACTTGATTTGGGAAAGGTGACGACGGCATCGCCCCGGGGACCTTCTTCGCAAGCTCCAGGTAGAAATTGGGGGCGAGGGCGTAGGTGAAGTTCGGCAGAAGTACGTTGCGGATTACTTGAGCGTTGCGCGGCATGTTGATCGCAATGGGAGTACACCAGTAAGCGCAGGAGACGTGCAGCCGTTGACGGGCAGAATATCCGCCGCGCGAAGTGGCTAGCAACAGACCATCACGGGAAACGTCAAGGCTGGTGACGAGGTCCTCAAAAACCTCGAGTGTTCCAACTCCACCGCGAATCTGTACCGGGACGGTAAACATGCCCCGTTTGCGCTTACGGCGCTCGGCGCCCAATTTCTTGGGTTCCGGCAGGGACGTCTGAAGCGATGGAACGATCTTGATTTGAGCGCTCAATGTGGGTTCACCCGCCTGATGGCTGGATATCTTCTAAGCGACGGACTAAGAAAGTGCCGAGCAATTGCTGCCGTACCAATTGCGAACTATCACGCGTGAAATTGCTCGCCGTTGAATCCACAACACTTTGCGGAGTGCCCTACCGTTACGTAATTTAGATATCGGCCTGTCCTAGGTAATCTTCAGCACGGCAGCGACCATCGCGGCGCATGGGTTTTCTCCGGAGCGATATCTGATCCAGCAAAATTGGCGTAAAATGCGGGTATGACTCAGAAGCCGCTAGACACGTTTACGATTGGCTGCCCGTGCTGCCAGGCGAAGCTCACAGTGGATCGCGAGATTGGTGTGGTGCTGTCGCACGTTCCTCCGCCGAAGCCGCCACCTTCGGTAGACCTGGACGACACCGCGGGGCTGCTGCGGCAACAGGTGGACGCAGTGGAGGCGAAATTCCGCGCGTCGGTAGAAGCGGAGAAATCAAAGGAAGACGTGCTGGCGCGAAAATTCGCCGAGGGATTGAAGAAGGCGAAAGACGGACCCGTCGAGAAACCCCTGCGCGATTTCGACCTCGACTAAACGCGCGATGCGACTGCGGCGGATTTCCGGGAAGCGCCGTACGCATTGTGCGACACCTCGTGTTGTGACACCGGCCGTTTTTTTGATCGTAGCGCTCGCCAGTTTGCCTCTCGTGCAACCGGCAGTTCCGCTGCAAGCCCAGCAAAAAACAAAACTGCCGCGACCGCGCCGCCTCGATGAGGACGTTACCTGGAAGCGCGATCCGGCAACGGGAGAACTGACGGCGATTCCCGCAGGCGGCGCGAAGGGTAACGGCACGATAGGAACCGACGATGCCGGGGCGGCTGCTAACTCTCACGCGATTTCGGTGGTCACGCAGATTGTTCCGGTGACGTGCAGCGTGATAGGCGCGGATGGCGTGGCGGTTCGGGGTCTGCGAATGGCGGATTTCCGGGTCTTCGACGAAGGCGTGCAGCAGCCGCTTACTTATTTCGACGCTTCTACGGAATCGGCGAGTGTGGCCGTGGTGATCGATGCCAGCCCCAGCGTGCTGCGCGAGTCCGACGAAATGAAAAATGCGGCGCGCGCGCTGGTGGATGCGCTTTCGGCTTCGGATCACACGGCGATCGTGGATTTTTCGGCGCACACGTATCTGCAGCTTCCCTTTTCCAGTGATTGGGGATTGATCCGTAAGGCCGTAGCACGCGTGGATGCGCGCTCGTTGCTGGAGGATACCGGCGGTTCGAATATTTATCGGGCCGTCTTCCTGACGGCGCGCGAGTTATTTGCAGGGCGTACCGGGCGCAAGGCCATCGTCCTGCTGACGGATGGGCAGGACAGCGGGCTGGGGCTCACTATCGATCCGAAGACAGCGGGACCTCGGGCTGGATGGCCACCTGACCAGTTGACATTTGACGATGTGGCGCGCGCGCTGGCAGTGGAAGACATTCAGTTATTCGCGGTCTCCACCGAAAGCCGGCCGAAGATCATGACGCCGACCTGGGTGCAAGTGCATGCAAGCCAAACGCTGCTGACTTATGCGGCGCAAGGGTGGGGCATACCGGCGTACACACTGTACTTGGCGGAATTGACGCGACGATCAGGGGGACAGTTGTATTTCCTGCGCGAGGCGGAAACGCTGGCGGATACGTTCAGGCAGATCGCGTTGAAAATCCGCGCGGAGTATACGCTGGGATTTTCGCCTGCGAATAATGCGGATGCGGCGCCGCATCCTGGCTGGCACCAGTTGCGCGTGGAAGTGATTGGTCACGGAGACCCTACCGTGGTGCATCGTTCGTCGTACTACGTAGTTCCTACGCTGTAATTTCATCCTTCGTTGTGCGCTCATATCTCCGACCCGCCTCGGCGCGTGGGTGTTCGCTGCTGCTTGGGCTTAGGCTTTTGTGCAAACCGTGATTCAATAGCGGGCAATGTTGCGCCGACGACAATTCGACTGGCAGTTGCCTGCGCGTGCGCTGCCATTGGGCGAACGCACGCTGGTAATGGGCGTGCTGAATGTGACGCCGGACAGTTTTTCCGACGGTGGATTATTTTTGAATGCTGACGCAGCCGTGGCGCATGCTGTGGCCATGGAACGCGCCGGCGCCGACATTATTGATGTGGGAGGGGAATCCACGCGGCCCGGGTCGCTGGGCGTTTCTTTGGAAACCGAACTAGCACGAGTACTGCCGGTGATCGAAAAGCTGCGCGGCAAGATTCGGATTCCGCTTTCGGTGGATACCGGTAAATCGGAGGTGGCGGAAGCGGCGGCGGAGGCGGGTGCGGAGATTGTGAATGATGTGACCGCACTAGGAAACGATCCGCGGATTGCGGAAGTGGCGCGGCGGCGGAAGTTGGCGCTGGTGTTGATGCATATGCGCGGGAAGCCGCGGACCATGCAGAAAACGCCATTTGCGCGCGATGTGCTGAGCGATGTCGAGAAGGGTTTGCGGCACGCGGTGGCGCTGGCGCGGCGAGCGGGAGTCGAGAAATCACAGATTGTGCTAGACCCGGGTATTGGATTCGGCAAAAGCTACGAGCAGAATTGCGAATTGCTGGCTCGTCTGCCGGAACTCGCGCGCTTGGGTTATCCGCTGCTGGTTGGTACCTCGCGAAAGAGCTTCATCGGCAAGGTTTTGGAAAAAAGCAAGTTGCGCTCCGGCTCTGGCGCGGAAAGAATCTGGGGCACGGCGGCTACCGTCGCGACGAGCATTCTGCAGGGGGCACACATTGTTCGGGTACACGACGTGGCGGAGATGACGCAGGTGGCGCGGGTTTCCGACGCGCTGGTGTCTCCTGGTTTGATGCGCCGTCGCTGAGTTCGTAAGACTTCACGCGCGACAAATTGCCAGCGCGGCTAAAACACGACTGAGTTAGTGCCAGGGAGCAGACCATCGAGTTTCTAGGACATTTTCGGCGGCTCACTGCTTCGCAACGCAACACGTTCATCGCCTGTTTCCTCGGGTGGTCGCTGGACGCCTTCGATTTCTTCATTCTGACGTTTTGCGTAAGCGCGATTGCGACGGAATTCCATGCGCAGGTGTCGGCCGTGTTTGAGGCAGTTTTCCTGACGCTCGCTATGCGGCCCGTCGGAGCATTGCTCTTCGGAATGATCGCCGATCGTTACGGCCGGCGGCCCGCGTTGATGATCGATATCATCGCGTTTTCAGTGTTCGAGCTGGCTTCCGCGTTCGCGCCGTCGTTGCATGTTTTTCTGATCCTGCGGGCGCTTTTTGGTATTGCGATGGGTGGGGAATGGGGCGTCGGCGCGGCGCTGGCGTTCGAGACCCTGCCGGCAGAAAATCGCGGATTTTTCTCCGGGCTGCTGCAAGAAGGATATGTGGTGGGATACCTGCTCGCGGCGCTGGTGTACGGCACGCTATTTCACTTCGTCGGCTGGCGTGGAATGTTTGTGATCGGCGCGCTGCCGGCTTTTCTGACGATTTATATTCGGACGAAGGTTGCGGAATCGCCCGCGTGGCAGCAGGGCAGCGGAACGACTGTGGGAGTGCGGCAAGGCCTAGGGAAGGATATTGTGAAGTACCTGGGCACGTTCGCTTTTTTGACGGTGCTGATGTTTGCGTTCAACCTATACAGTCACGGCACACAGGATGTTTATCCCACGTTTCTGCAGAGGAATCGTGGTTTTTCGCCGAAGGTCGTGGGATTGGTCGCGATTGTGTACAGCGTCGGCGCGTTGCTGGGCGGAATCTGTTTCGGCTCGTGGTCGGAGCGCCTGGGGCGGCGAAAGGCTATCGTGATCGCCGCTGTTTTAACGATTCCGATGATCCCGCTGTGGGTTTACCCTCACACTGCGCCTATGCTCGCGCTCGGCAGCTTCCTGATGCAGTTCATGGTGCAGGGCGCATGGGGAGTGATTCCAGCGCACTTGAATGAACTTTCACCACCGGCTGTGCGCGGCACGTTTCCTGGGCTTGCGTATTCACTCGGCAATTTGCTCGCTTCCCGAAATTCCGTGTTTCAGTCCAGGCTCGCGGAACATTATTTTGGCGGGAACTTCGTGCCCGTGCTGGCATGGACTGCGCTGCTGGTGTCGGCGATGGTTGTGATGGTGACGATGAGCGGGCGCGAGGCGAAAGGCGCCGACCTTTCGGACACGAGCTAACCAAAGGTACGCTGGGGCGCTGCGTTCGCCCTTATGCCCCGCAACGATGTGCTCGCTTTAGCTAGCTTCAGCGCAGCCCGCAGCTCGCCTAGTCGAATCGTGATCGAAAATTCGTCCATGCGGTTCTCTCGGGTGTGGGTGGCGTGAAACGAAACTCTACGTTTAGCGCGAGGGAAATGCAATTCGTCTTTGGCGACCGGGCGCACCAGTGGCGCAAAAATTACAGTTTCACCAGATACAGCCGATAAGGGTAAAATCAAATGGAATGGTGCAATGTTAAAGGAGCTGTCATGAGCGCGCCTTCTTCCGCAGGACCTTCCGCCGCCACGGTGAGCGCAGTTAAAGAAAAAGCCAAGCTGCTGAGCATTTATTCGATGATGGCCACGACGGCTGCGGGGTCGGGACACCCGACTTCGTGCATGTCCGCAGCCGAACTGGTCGCTGGTGTATTTTTCCATGCGATGAAGTTCGACCCGAAGAACGCGAACTCGAACGACAATGATCGCTTCGTGCTGTCGAAGGGCCATGCCGCGCCGCTGCTCTATGCGGCATTGGCCGAGGCAGGAGTGTTCCCAGTGTCGCGCGTGATGACGCTGCGAGAGTTCTCCAGCGAACTCGAAGGCCACCCGACGCCGCGGATTCATGGCGTGGATGCCGCGACCGGATCGCTGGGTCAAGGACTCTCAGTGGGCGCCGGCCTGGCAATCGGCGCGCGGATGGACAAGAGTCCGACGCGGGTATACGTACTGACTGGTGACGGCGAATTGGCCGAAGGGCAGGTGTGGGAGGCTGCGGCGTTCGCGGCCCACTACAACCTCGATAATCTGACGGTGATTGCGGATATCAACCGGCTTGGGCAGAGCGAACCGACGATGTATCAGCACGACATGGAACGCTACCGGCTGAAGTTCGAATCGGAAGGTTTCGATACGCAAGTGATTGATGGGCACGACGTGTCGGCCGTGCTGGCGGCGCTGGACCGCGCGAAGGCGGTGAAGGGAAAGCCGCAGGCGATTGTGGCGCGTACGATCAAGGGCCACGGCTTTAGCCAGGTGGCCGACAAGCTGAACTGGCACGGAAAGCCGTTCTCGAAAGAACAACTCGCGGCGGCAATTCAGGAGTTGGGCGGCGGACCGACGGTCCCGCCAGACCCGGGAAAATCGTACGAGCGCACACCTTTGCCGGTGCCGCCGGATTTCCCCGAGCCGCCAGCCCCGGATTATGCAGCGGACGCGAAGGTGGCCACACGTGAGGCTTACGGCTTCGCGTTGAAACGGTTGGGCGCGGCGAACCCACACGTGGTGGCTATTTCGGGCGACGTGAAGAACTCGACGTTTTCGGAAACGTTTGGCGACGCGTATCCGGACCATTTCTGGCAGGGCTACATCGCGGAACAGAATTTGGTGAGCGTTGCAGTGGGACTGCAGGCGCGCGGCAAGGTGCCCTTCGCCGACACGTTTGCCTGTTTCCTTTCGCGCGCGTATGACAACGTGCGCATGGCTGCTATCAGCCGCGCGAACATCAATTTGTGCGGCTCGCACTGCGGAGTCTCGATCGGCGAAGATGGACCTTCGCAGATGGCGCTGGAAGACATCGCGATGTTTCGCGCGATTCACGGTTCGGCTGTTTTTTATCCGAGCGATGCGGTGTCGACCGAGCGGATTACCGAGACCATGGCGCGGCGCCCGGGAATCAACTATCTGCGAACTTCGCGGCCGAAGATGCCGATTCTCTATTCGAAGGACGAGAAATTCCCAGTTCCGGGCTTTAAAGTGCTGCGAAAGAGTGCGGACGATAAGGCGACGGTGATCGGAGCGGGCGTGACGCTGCATGAAGCGCTGAAGGCGGCGGATCAGTTGAAGTCAGCGGGAATTGCAATTCGTGTGATTGACCTCTACTGCGTGAAGCCGCTGGATGGCAAGGCGCTGGCAGCTGAGGTAAGTGCGACCGGCGGGCGGCTTGTGACTGCAGAAGACCACTGGCCGGAAGGTGGTTTGGGTGAAGGTGTGTTGCACGCTCTGGCAGCGGCGGGTGCACCGCCTGCCAAGTCCAAGTTGGTAGCTGTGAATAATATGCCTCACTCGGGCAAACCGGATGAACTGGTGGATGCGTTTGGAATTTCAGCGCGTCACATTGTTGAGGCTGTGAAGAGCATCCTGTAATCACCACCGCGTGCTGTGGTTTGACCTTGGCTCGCGACCCGAACTCAGTGCGAAGCTGCCTTTTGAGCCAGCGCGAGGGGAAAAACCAGTCAGCGCGGGTCATTCAAGCTTCTGGAATGACAGTTTTGGTCACTCCTTTACAGCATCTGAAGGGAGCGGTGTTCCACGGGAAACTGAATCGAGGATAAATTGACGGAGAAGCGTGTTCTAGTCGGGGTTTTGCCGGAAGTGGTGGTGCTCGATCCAGGCGATCAGGCGGAGTGGATTTCGAATGCGGGGAACATCAAGATCGAGTTCGATTCGCAGCGCTGCCCGTTCTCTTCCAACGTGTTCCAGGCACCACCTGGAGTGCGGCTGATTAGCGGGCCAACACGCCCAGGGCTGAATCCGGGCTCTTATAAGTATCGGCTGTCGCTGAATGACGTGGTTTTGGCGCAAGGCGAGGTTCTGGTCCGCGAAAAGTAGATCCGCCAGCGGCAATGCCGGCGACGCTTTCTTCCGCACTTAGTCGCCAGCAGCAGCTGAATAAGACCGCTCGCGCTCCTGTGACACCGAGTCCGCGAGAACGCGCCGGACAGGCGCGAGGAGTGAAGCGGGGACGGGACGTTCGCTCGCCACGCTCATTTCCGCAACTTTGCGGGGGAATTCGCGGCGGCGGTCCAGCCATAGGCCGGATTCCTGGAGCAGGTCGCCCGCGAGATTCGGATCGTCCGTGCGCTCCACGCCCCAGAAACGCAAGCGCTCTTCGCTTTTCTGGAGGAGTTGCAGCGATTCTTCGAGCTTTTTCATCCCCGCGGTAAAGGATGAAGCGAGAAAGTAGAGCGACAGGTCCCAGCTGCCGCGTTCGAATTGCACGCGGATGCGGATATTGTACTTGCCGTTCTGATTCTTCTCCATGGCGCAGTGATAGAGATTCTCAGACGCGCCATTCTTGGTAGACATCATGCTCCTCACCTTGCCGTTATCGCCGGACTCGGTCGGTCTTGTCCGTTTACGTCCGCTCTTTAGCCCAGAGGCCCCCGCTGCAAGCCTGCCTGCCTTGGAATGATTCAACGCCATCGGAATGCTCCTTAGTAACGTCTGTTTGTTGAGCACCAAGCGACATAGGGCTGGAAGGCATCTACCCTAGATCCCTGAGCTACCAGGGAAGAGGACCCCGCTGGCTACGGGGCAGGCTCTGCGGATAGGAATAGTCTAGCGAAGAGGATAATGGACAGCAAGAGGAGAGTGGAATTTATTTAAAATGCTTATTTTCTTATATTTAGGAGGGAGTTGAACCGGTCAACCGCTTCATCGCGTCAGCATTGATCGTCAGCTTCCCTTCCTTTTTTAGCCGGTCCTCAAGAGCGACGCGGAACGCATCGAATGCCGCGTTCTGCTTGGATTGGAGCAATTGCTGGCGAATTTGGTCGGCCTGTAGCACCACTGCGGCGTCATTCACGGGCTCGTGAGCGGTGACGCGGTAGACGAGCCAGTTGCCTGTTACGGCCTTGGGATCGCTCACTTGACCTACGGGCATCGTGAATGCGGCGTCAAGCAACTGGCCCGAGCCAACATCCGGAATTGAGCCGGTGCGCGAAAGAGATTCAGAGGTCTTAACATCCAAATTGAGGGATTTCGCCACCTTATCGAAAGCTTCGCCACCTTTCGCAAGTTTGGAGAGATCGTCGGCCTTGGATTTGGCCAGCGCAAGCGATTTTTCCTGTTGATAGTCGGCGAGGACGCGGCCGCGGACTTCGGTGAAGGTGCCTTGGTGCGCCGTCTGGATGTCTTTGGGAGTGACAATCGCGATGCCCTGCGGAGTCTGGAGCGGCTGACTTAGTTCACCGGGGCGAAGTTGAAATACCGCTGTGCGCACATCTGCAGAATTGGCGAACGCCGCGACCGGATCAGCAGCGGAAGCCAAAGGCAATTCCCCTACCACCAGGTTGAACTTATTCGCCAGGTCATCGAGCGGCTGATGGTTCGACTGGCGGATGGCAGAAGCCATCTTCTCGGAGATGCTGTTGGCCTCGACGTTGACTTTCTCATCGAGAACCGTCGGCTGAATGCTGCTACGGACTTCGGCGAAACTCTTGGTATGAGCCTGTTCGTGATCCAGAACTTTGATGATGTGAAAACCGTACTGGGTCTTCACCAGATCAGAGATGGATCCCTTGGGCAAGGTAAAAGCGGCTTGTTGAAATTCGGGCACGGTCTGGCCTTCAACGATCCAGCCCAGATCGCCACCTTTGGGTTTGGTGCCATCATCCTCAGAGAACTTCTTGGCGAGATCTTCAAAATTTGCGCCGCTCTTTGCTTTCTTCAGAACGTCTTCGGCCTTCTGGCGGATTTCCGCGATTTCGGCGTCCGTCTTGCCTACGGTCTTGAACAAGATGTGCTCGACGTGTACGCGATTCTCGACTTTATATTCGTCAATATGGGAGTTGTAGTAGGCGCGCAGCGCATCGTCACCAACGGTAGTGGTAGCGCGCAGCTTCGCTACGTCCAACAGGGCGAAACGCGCCGAGCGCTTTTCCGGAACCTGATATTGTCCCGCGTGCTTGGCGTAATAAGCCGACAAATCGGCATCCGTCGGTTGAATCGTGGCTGCGAGTTCCGAGGGCTTCACCAGGACGTATTCGAGCTGAACTTTCTCATTGCGACGGCGATATTCCGCCTGTATTTCGGCGGGGCTGACAGTGATCGCATCCGTGACCATATGCCTGAACTTATCCTGCAGCATTTGGTCTCGCAAAAAATCCTCAAATTCCGGAACGGACATGCCTGTGCGAGTCTGGACCTCGGTAGTGTAGCGGTCCTTGAGCCACGTATCACCGTTCCAGGCAGCCGGCAGAATCTGCTTAATTCGATCCGAGAGTTCCTGGTCGGTGACGCGGATACCAAGGCGCTGCGCTTCCAGAGTGAGCGCTTGCTTCAGAATCATCTGATCCAAAACTTGCTTGGCGTAGAGGCCCCTCAGAACATCCGGGACCGATTGACCGTGGAGAGCGGTGTTTAGCTGGCGTTGCACGTCCGTAGCGGTGATCCCTTGTCCACCGACGGTAGCGACGGCATCGGGACTATTGGTCAGGGCGGCGGTGCCCATGCCGGGGATCAGGTACGTCAGCATGCTCAAGCAGATGACGCCTAGCAGCACGCTCATTCCGATCTTGACCCAGCGGTTTCGCTCCAAGTCCCGTTGCTGAATGCTTTTCAACATGACTGTCTGTGGCTCCCTCTACCTTGGCAAATCATGCAATTATAATGGAGTTGACGTGCGCGGCTCAACGAGATTCCACTGCAACGGCGGAAATGCGCGGTGGACGGCGATTTGGGCTCTAACCCCCATATTGCCACGGAGAACCGGTGACGGTGAGCGGCTCGACGTCTTTGCGGATTATTGCATCCAGGACTTCGAAGACCACGATCGCGTGATCCCCGTGCGTGGCCACAATATCCAGCGCCTTGCATACCACATAGGCGCCCAGGTTTTCCAAAATCGGAATGCCGGTGGGTCCTTCAAAGTAGGGTTCGCCGTTCAATAGTCCCTGCGATTCCACGGTCGCTGCAAAAAATTTCTGCGCAATGGCTTGTTGGTCGCTGCTCAGAATATGAAGAGCCGCGGCGCGGCTTTCGACAACACATTGAAACGCGCTGCCATCCTTCCGCAAAGCGACCATTAAGAGCGGTGGTTTGAAGGAGGCCTGCGAAACCCAGGTGATAGTACCGGCGCCAAAGCGATCCGCGCTGCGGGAAGTGAGGATATACATGCCGTTGGTCAGAAGGCGCAGGACTTTCTGCTTGGTCTTGGGATCCATGGATGCGGGTGCATTTTACTTCAGCGTACGAATGAGGGAACGCACTATTTGTGGTAGAAATGTGCTTCGCTGAATATGGGCGGCCTCAATTTCGATTCCGGAGTTAGGGCGGAAGTGCGGGAAGCCTAACTACAGTCGCCAAATCTACTGCGGTCGAGTTCGTCCGGCTGCAATGTTCTGTTCGAGCTAATTATTGCGCGAGAATTTTTTTGATTTCTCCCGCCTGGCTGTAATTGGGGCTGATTTGCAGCGTGTACTGCAGTTGTCTTTTGGCCATATCGAGATTGTTGGACTTCAGATAGGCCATGCCGAGGTGATAGTGGTAGGTGGCATTGTCCGGACTTCCCTTGATCTCTCCCTGGGACTTAATGGCTTCCTGGAACAGATCAATCGCGGCATTATAAACACCCTGCTGGTAGTAAGCCCATCCGAGCGTGTCGGCAGAATTTGGTGAATCGGGCATTCCTTTGCGGCCGATTTGCGCCAGAGAGAGTGCGACGTTGACGTTGCCGCCATGTTCGAGCATTAAGTAGGCCAGATTGTTCGCGGCCAGGGCGTAAGCGGGCTGAATCTCGAGCGCCTTCTTATACAGATCTTCGGCTTCCTCCCACTGATTGCGCGTTTCGAGCAGGCTGCCCAGCGCAACGTAGATACGGATATCGCGAGGATTGGATTGTATAGCGCTGCGATATCCAGCGATGGCCTGGTCCACGGAGCCACGGGAAACCTGCACGCCTGAAAGCAGCAGGAACGCGTTGACGTTATTCTTGTCCAGATCTGTAGCTTTCTGAAAAGCCTGCTCGGCTTTGGCGGAATCCTGGTTACGCAGCTCGATTTGACCGAGCAGAACGTAGAAACCGCTGTTATCGGGGACTTTGGCAATCTGCTCCTGCACGACGCGCAAGGCGGTGGGAAGCTGTTTCTGTTCGATGGCGACATTTACCAGACCGGTGAGCGCGTCCAGCGCGGATGGGTTTCGCTTTAGCGCTTCGGAATAGTATTTCTGGGCTTCATCAAACTTTTTTTGAGCCGCGCGTAGATCGCCCATTCGCGCGTAGCCGGCGGCATTGTCCGGAGCCACACTGATCGCTCGTTTCAAATCTGCTTCGGCGCCCGCTTGATCTTTCTTCATCAAGAGCGCTTCACCGTGCAGGACGTAGCCTTCCGGGGAGCGCGGATCAAGCATCATGAGTCTCCCGCCGGTTTCTTCGAGCAATGACTCGTCGCCACGATGCATAGCAAGGGAAGCCAACGCGCGAAGAGGTTCCATCATTCCCGGTTGGAGTTTGGACGCCTGCCGCCATTCGGATTCGGCTTGGCCGACGTTTTGCGTGGCGGCGTATGCGAGACCGAGTTGAAAATGAGCCGTGGCATTATCCGGAGAATTTTTCACGACCTGCTCCAGAACATGAACGGCCTCGGTGGCTTTTCCCTGTCGAATTAAAATCTGGCCGCGCAACGTCATCGCTCCCGGATCGGAGGGAGAGTTTTTCAGGAGCGCGTCGGTGACCTTGGTCGCTTCGTCGAGGCGATTTTGCTGGAACAGGAGCTCAGCGTACATTTTGCCGAGGATCGAGTCTTTGGGGTGCTCGGAGTAAAGCGAGCTGAGCTCCGCAATCGCTTTGTCCCACTGTTTCTGACCCAGATAGAATTCGGCGAGCATCCGGTAACCGGCAGGATTGTCCGGCAGAGCAGCCTTGGCGTCCTGCAAGACTTTCTCCGCGGCGTCCATCTTTCCTTCGCTCATGTAGAGGCCCGCCAAGGACGCGCTGGGCGATGGACTTTTAGGATCTACAGTCATCGCGGTTTGAAACTGCTTTTCCGCATCCGACCAGCGTTTCTGGCGTTGATAGAAAGTTCCCAGGGAGAGCAGTGCGGGCAAAGATTTCGGATTTAGTGAAACTGCCTTCAAATAGCTTTGTTCGGCGCCATTTATGTCCTTGGACTTTTCCTGGATGACTGCAAGATTCAGAAAAGTCTCGGGACGATTCGGATCCATCTGGACGGCCTTTTGAGCTTCACTCAAAGCGCTGACCAGATCTCCCTGCGCGGCATCTGAGCGGGAAACGATGGTTTGCGCTTGAGCGTTTTGCGGTTCACTTTGCAGTACGATTTCGGCATGAGCTCGAGCTTCAGGAATCTTGCCCGCTGCGAGGAACAAGTCGGCCAGGTCCAGCTGGGCTTTCAGGTTATTGGGGCTGATTTCGACAGTCTTCGCCAGTTCCTGATAGGCGTGAAGCCAGTCGCCGTCTTTCAGATAAGTTTGCGCGAGACCGTAATGCGCATCGGAGTACCTGGAATCAATCTGGATCGCATTCTGATACTCGATGGCGGCTTCGCGGTACTGACCCCGTTGAAAATAGCTTTCACCTTTAGCGAGGTGCTTTTGCCTTAGGACGTTCGGGTCTCGAGTACACCCCGTGACAAATATGGCAGCGAAGAGCATGGCCGCCCGGAAATTGGAGTGTTTGCTGACGATCATTGCGCCCTCGCTAAGTGAAAGGCTCCGTAATACGCGATGAAATCCTACACCTTCGGACGGGAGCAATCCAGCGTCCTAAGGCGCCCCGTAGCCGGCCTATACACAGCCCTTGTAAATGGCTGTGCGGAAGGATCTTAGAGGAAAATACGGCATACGCGGGCGTTGCAGTGGCGGCGCAGTGGCAGGACTGATCGACCAGTGGTGTGGCGCAGCGAGCGTGGGGCCGAGGTCGTCCTTATAAAATGATGATAAAAGGTGACTTAGTTAGCAGTCGTAGCCGGGTTGGTTGGTCTGCTTCCTAGTGGGCGGCGAAATGCCAGCGCTTGGGAACAAAGGGAAAGTATTTTGCTCTTTCGTGGAGTATCATTGGGATTCCGGCGACGATTGGGACTGTTTGAGCGTCAAAAATGTGGCTTTGAATTCCAGCTATATGTATGTAAATATAGGACTTAATGTAATTTCTCCGTCAGTAGACCTTGGCCCGTCAGGTGGCAACCGCCTTGCATTCTCAAGTAAGCGTCAGCGAAGGTATCGGCCGGCGCCGACGCGCGGCAAACATATGGATCGGCCGGGGCGTAAGAATAGATGACCACAAACGGGTCTGAGAGCGTATTGGTTAACGAGGATTGGGGCTTCGTCACGGGCATGTGCCCGGCGATGCAAACGCTTGAAAGCGTCATAGCTGAGATTGCGCCGACCAATATCCCCGTTCTGTTCCTGGGCGAGAGCGGCTCCGGAAAAGCGATGTTCGCACAACGGATTCATCAGCTTTCCACGCATTCAGAAGAGCCACTGGTTACCGTTTCTTGCGCCGCAATGAATCCGGCGCAGTTTTCTGCCGAACTGCAATTGAACGCCAGTCGCAACACGGATACGGGCGTGCGTACTGCCGGCAGTGTGATTTTCGATGAAATCAGCGAACTGGATTCCGCGTGCCAACGCAATCTGCTGTACGCGCTGCCAGATGGGCACGCCGACACAGGACGCGGACTGCTCGGAGCGCGCGTGATCTCCACAACCCGCCGGAATCTGGATGATGAAATGCGTGCGGGAAGATTTCGCACGGAGCTGTACTACCGGATCAATGGAGTCTGCTTGCGCCTGCCGCCATTGCGTGATCGCAGAGAAGATATTCCCATTCTCGTGGAGTCTTTTCTGAGCAAACATGCGGCACAGTTCGGACGCCCGCGTCCGTCATTGAGCCCGCGCACGTTGCGCATACTGCTGGAGCACTCCTGGCCGGGTAATATTCGTGAGCTTGAAAACGTAGTGAAGAAAATTATTGCACTCGGCGATGAGCAGCTGGCGGTTTCCGAATTGGCGGCTGCGCCGCCCGAGCCTCAGGTGGAAGTAGTCGAGGCTCGGGGTTATTCGCTAAAGGCGGCATCGCGGGCGGCATCGCGTGAAGCGGAGCGCGGGCTGATTCTGAAAGCGCTGGCCCGCACGCGTTGGAATCGCAAGCGCGCCGCACAGGAATTGCAGATCAGTTACAAATCGCTGCTCTACAAATTGAAGCAGATCGGTGTTTTGGATTCCGAAGCTGACTAACGCGGTGGGAGACGAGATGTCCAGACGATTGCAAGTAGTGACGATACTGTGGCTGATGACGTTGGCAGTGCCAGTGCGAGCGCAGGACCAATCCAGCGTCGGGAAGCCTGCTCAGCCTGCTATTCCGGCAATCGCTGGCGACGACACCAAGAAGCCCGCAACCACGGACCCGAACTATGTGATCGGCGCGCAGGACGTGCTGGACGTCAGCGTGTGGAAAGAGCCTGAAGTATCTCGCATCGTGCCCGTGAGGCCGGACGGGAAAATTTCGCTGCCGCTGTTGAATGACGTGCAGGCAGCCGGACTGACGCCGGCACAATTGGCGGTGCAGATCACGGAAAGCCTGAAGAAATATGTGACCAGCCCGCAGGTTACAGTAATCGTCACAACGATCAACAGCCAACGAGTCTACATACTGGGCGAAGTGACACGACCGGGAGCGTTTCCCATGCTGCCGGGAATGACGGTCATGCAGGGGCTGTCCAGTGCGGGCGGATTTACGCCCTTCGCAAAAATGAAAAGCATTTACGTGCTGCGCACGGAAAACGGCAAGAAGGTGAAATACCCGTTCAACTACAAAGATGCGCTTAATGGCAAAAACGCCGAACAAGACATCGTGCTGAAGCCTGGCGACACAATAGTGGTGCCGTAGTGAAAATGATGCACCAACTAAAATACATTTTGCTGGCTGCGATTGGCGCGGTTGCGCTGGGCGGGACAGCTGTGCGCGCGCAGCAGCAGGAGCCTCCCGATACGCAACCAGGGCAGCAACAGGGTCAACAACCTGCGGCGCCGATTCCGGCAATTCGTTCGCCGCTGGCCGGCGCCGCCGACAGTGGCGATACGAACGATTCCCAAGAACTGACACCTGACACGCGATCACTCACCGGCGCCGAAGATCTATCGCTCGGCACCATGGCGCCGACCCACAGCTACTGGCAGCCCCATCTTTCCGTGTCCGCGACTGTGGATTCGAACCCCTCCTATTCGACCGTAAGCAGCGATTGGACTACGTGGACTTCTTTGCTTGGCGGAGTAGATATACATCACATCTCGGGAGTGTCCGACATGCTCGTTAGCTACACGGGCGGTGGGATGTTTTCGAATGGTGGCCAAGCAGAAAACGGAATAATTCAGCAACTCGGGTTTCAAGACAGGCTCAAGTTCAGGCGCTCCACATTTTCCGTGTTTGAGCAGCTCGGTTATCTGCCTGAATCTTCGTTCGGGTTCGCCGGTACAGCGGGCTCTGGGTTACCTGGTGGGGTCGGTTTGGGTTTGGGAGGCGGCTTCACTCCGGGTCAATCGATCTTGACACCTCGAGGTCAAACTCTCACCAGCTCAACGGCGCTGGAGTTCGACACCAAATTGACGCCGCGATCGTCGTTGACATTCGTCGGTGGTTACTCGCTGCTGCACTATTTCCAGAACGATTTGGCGAATTACGGCGGAATCAATTTGCAGGCGGGCTATAACTACCAACTTACACGGCAAGATACAATTGCGGTGTCTTATCTCTACAATGGGATCCGATACAGCAATCTGACGCAATCCATCAACGCGAATACGATTCAGGGTTCTTATGGACGGCGTGTCACGGGGCGGCTGGCGTTTCAAATCGCTGCCGGTCCCCAATTCGTATCGTCTACCAGCCCCATTACCGGTACGACAGCTTCTTCCGGCTCCGCCACCAGCTCGGCATCAGCGCTGTACTGGTCGCTGAATTCTTCGGTGACCTATCAGCTTCGTCGCGCCTCGCTCGGCGCTAGTTACAATCACGGCGTCACCGGTGGGTCGGGCTTGTTGGCAGGAGCTGAAACCGACATTGTGTCGGGCTCGGTGACCAAACAAGTCTCACGGACGTTCAATCTTTCCTGGAGCTCGGGGTATGCCCGGAACAAGGGATTCGCGTTGGGAACCACCACTACATCGCAGACCTATGGCTACTGGTTTACGGGAGCAAATGTGACGCATCCGTTCGGACGCTCCCTGGATGCATTTATGAATTACCAATTGCAGTACCAAAATACTAACGACAACACATGCGTTGGCACCGGCTGCTCCACCAGCGTGATCCGTAATCAAATCGCGTTTGGCGTGAATTTGCACAAACAGCCCATCCCATTTTGAGAGATCGCGAAAACGTCGAGAATCGGCGAAAGAGGACAGAATGGCTCAGCGTGAACTGACCCCTGCAGATTACATCTCAATGCTTCGGCGCCGTTGGGTATTGATTCTGACCCTGTCACTCATCGGACCGCCCCTGGCGTATGGTGTGTCGCGCCTGCTGCCCAATAAATTCAAATCGCAGACCTTGGTGCTGATTGAACAGCCGACCGTCTCGGCCAAAATTGTGGATTCGCTGGATTCGTCGGACATCAACCAAAGACTTTCGAGCATGCAGCAACAAATCCTAAGCCGGTCGCGGCTGGAACCGATCATCCGGCAATTCAATCTGTATCCGCAAGATGTCAATCGAAAGAGCATGGACGAGCTGGTGTTGCGCCTGCAGAAGGCGATCGAAGTGACACCAGTTCTGCCGATGGCAGAAACACGCGCACAACAGTTACCCGGATTCTACGTTGCCGTCACACTGGACAATGCTCACAATGCGCAAGAGGTATGCACGGCGATTACATCAATGTTCATCGAGCAGAGCATTCGCCTACGACAAGAACATTCCGAAACAACTACCAAATTCCTGGCGCAAGAGCTGGCTAGTGCGAAAGCAGGTCTAGACGAGCAGGATGCGAAGCTTGCTGTGTTCAAGAGCCGTTACGCGGGCGAGCTGCCAGAAGATGAACCGACCAACCTGAATCTGCTTACAGGTCTGACATCGCAGCTGGATGCCTCGACGCAGGCGCTGTCGCGCGCGCAACAGGACAAGACGTTTAGCGAATCTCTGCTTTCACAGCAGCTGTCCGCATGGCAGTCGTCGCAAACCGGACACGATCCCGAGACACTCGAACAACAGCTAATAGCCGCGCAGGCGCACCTGTCTGCGTTGCAGGCCAGTTACACGGACGATTATCCGGATGTGATCAAGGCGAAGAGTGACATTGCGAATCTGCAGAAGAAAATTGCTGAAAGTGATGGACAGAGCAAGTCCGCGGGAACGGGCAAGGGACCGAAATCGTCGATCGAGCCGGCCCAGATCCAGCAGCTGCGCGCCCAAGTCCACAACGACGAAGTGATCATTGGCGTAAAAACGAAGGAACAAGAACAAATCAGGAAGCAGATTGGCCTGTACCAGGAACGAATCCAATCCAGTCCGGCGGTCGAGCAACAGTACAAGGAATTGACTCGCGGCTACCAGACGGCTCTGGATTCCTACAACGAATTGCAGAAAAAGCGCGACAACTCGGAAATGGCGGTGAATCTGGAGCGCAAACAGGAAGGCGAGCAGTTCAGCGTGCTGGATCCGGCGAACTTGCCAGACAAGCCGTCGTTTCCGAATCGCCCGCTATTTGCTTTAGGCGGACTTGCCGGAGGGCTGGCGCTGGGTCTCGGTGTCGCGTTTTTTCTGGAGATGAAGGATTCCTCGTTCAAGACGGAGCGAGACGTGGAGTTCGCGCTGCACCTGCCAGTGCTTGCCATGGTCCCCGCGATCGAACCGCTGTTGGCGAAGAGCAACAAGAAGAACGCGAATCAGAAATTGGCGGCCGCCGACGTAGAAGTCGGGGCGAGGGCCTAAGAAAACATGTACCAGAAATTTTTTGGACTGCGGGAAAGCCCGTTCAACGTCAATCCGGACCCGCGCTATCTGTTTCTGACGAAGCAAATTCAGGAAGCGCTGGCGGGTCTGACGTACGGCATACAAAATCGCAAGGGCTTCATTCTGCTGACTGGCGAAGTCGGCACCGGGAAGACGACGCTTTTGAACCGGCTGCTGGACTGGCTGCACGGCCAGCGCGTCAAGACTGCCTTTGTCTTCAATTCGCAGGTCAACGTCAGCCAGCTGTTCGACTTCATGATGGCCGATTTTGAAATTCCTGTCGAATCGCGGCACAAGAGCCAAGTGCTTTTGAAGCTGAACCACTGGCTGCTGGAGCGTTATCGCGCGGGGGAGACGGCCGTCCTGATCGTGGACGAGGCGCAAAATCTATCGCTACAAGTGCTCGAGGAGATACGTCTTCTCACAAACCTGGAGACGTCTACAGAGAAGCTGTTGCAGATCGTGCTGACGGGTCAGCCTGAACTGGAAGAAAAACTGAAACTTCCGCAACTGCGCCAACTGCGCCAGAGGATAACGCTGCGGTGCCGCACCTCCGCGCTCACGCTCGAGGAAACGTTTGGATACATTGCCGAAAGATTGCGAATCGCGGGCGCGAATGGCGAGCCTATTTTCTCCAAAGAAGCGATTGAGACCGTGAACCTATATTCACGCGGGATTCCCCGCGTGGTGAACTTGCTGTGCGAGCACGCGCTGATCAACGCGTACGTGGATCACCTCCGCCCCGTTCCGGCTCATCTGGTTGAGGAAGTGGCCCGCGAATTCCAACTCGATGAAATCGAACCGATTTTGGCGGCTCACGGCGCCAATGGGTCAGGCCAAGCGGTGGACACACAGGCCCTGCTCCAGAATCTGGATGAATTGCTTGGCCGTCTGCGTGAGGCCAATATCGTGCCCTCTTCTTCCGCGCGCGAAAGGAAACCATGAGTCGCATTCACGAAGCTCTAAAAAAAGCAGAACAGGAAAGGGCCGCGGTGCAGGCCAGCGGCGCCAGCGTGTTGACCGCGTCGGTGATGCCGAACCCGCCGGCCCCGGCTGCCGCCCAACCGGAGAGAGACGGCGAACGATATCTCGCAACTGAATCGGCCATAACGCATTCAGCCGGCTATCTGAGATTCGATGACCTGCGCAAACATTGCGCGCACCCGCAGTGGCATCTGGACCCCAACGTGAACGTCTTCATCAATCCCGCGTTGACGGCGCACGGCTCAGAACAATTTCGTACGCTGCGTTCGCGCCTGTACCAGATGCGTTCTTCGCAGACAGCTTCGCACGCTGCTCGTCACCAGTTCCGTGCCGGCCGAAGGAAAGACGTTTGTGACCAACAATCTGGCTCAGGCAATCGTTCGCCAGCCGGACCGCCGCGCCCTCATTATTGATGCGGACTTGCGCTGCTCGCGTTTGCATGTCCCTTTGGGAGCTCCAGCTTCGCCCGGTTTGACCGATTATCTGAGGGGCGAGGTTGACGAGATGGCAATCATCCAGCACGGGCTGGAAGGAAACCTGTGTTTCATTCCGGGCGGGAATCAGGTAACCAATCCGAGCGAACTACTCACGAATGGACGCTTAAGAGTTTTGCTCGACCGCGTGGCGCCTGTTTTCGACTGGATCATTCTGGACTCCGCACCGCTGCTGCCCGTAGCGGACTCGAGCTTCCTGGCCGATCTGGTTGATGGTGTGCTGCTGGTAGTAAGAGCGGGACAAACCCCTGCAGAAACCGCACAGAGAGCCTGCCAAGAACTGCAAGGACGTAACGTGGTGGGGGTGGTGCTGAACGCGGTGGGACCGGATCACGCCTCCGGAGCTTATGACTACTCTGGCTACAATTACGGGTACGGCTATGGCCATGGCGAAGCGCCAGATTCAGCTAAGTGAGGAACCACTACCTGCTCGTCTGACTTACCCAGTGCATTAGCTCAACGTCGCGCTGCGCCGAAGCGCAGCGACTAGTCCGCGAGCATCCGTATAACAAGCACGTGCGTCCTGGCTTAAAACCCTCTCTTCAAAAACAGGTAAGGAAGCAGAAGGCATTCGACAATACCGGGGAGCGGGTCTTCCTTGCTGAATACCGCCTCGGTGTGAACGTGGCGCAGAGATTCAACGTAGTCCCTCAGTCTCATCCGTCTGCCAGTCACCTCTGCAATGCCTGTAGGAACGTCTGTCAAAAGGCGAACCCACAAATGACCCGGGATTCCTCGAGACGCGATTGCGGTCTCTCCGATTTGATCGGCGTATAACATGAATGGAAAATCCACACCTGCCGCAAAGCCAAGCGTATGGTATCCCCAGGTACGGGCGTTCACATCAAGCAACTTGTACTGTCCGTCCCTTGGATCGAACTTGAATTCCACTTCGACGAGGCCGTAGTAACTAATGGCACGAAGGAAGCGTTCGGCCAATGACTCTACAATCGGCAGATCGATTGTTTCCACATAGGTACTGGCACGCCCGAACTCATGCGGGTGTTGGCGCAGACGCCGGCTCACCATGCTGCCCACAGCTTTGCCGTCTTTGAAAAATGCACAATATGCGAACTGGTTCTTGCCATCCCCGGGAATTAAATCCTGGACCAGGATCTCTCTTGGTCCCGGCAGTTCACTGGCCCGTGAAAATAACTCCCGAAGCTGCGTTTGCGTGTCGGCACGCCAAGCCTTGGCTTTCGTAGCGTAGAAAAAATGCTCTTTGATGCCTGGTTTTAGAGCGAGCGGAAAAGCAGTAGTAATCTGGTCCAGATCCGCCAGAGTGTCCGGAAACCAGGTTTCAGGAATTGGAATGTTCAGCTCGCGAGCGAGGCGATAGGTATTCCGCTTGTTCCAAACCCACTGAATTGTCTCCCAGCACGGAGTCGGCACGCGGAACAGTTCGGAAAGAGCGACCCTGTAGTGAGAAATCGCGGCGACCAGTTCGTCGCGAGTGGGAAACAGAACCCATCCCTTCAGATCCAGTCGCTTCGCTAGATCCAGAAGCGTTTCGACGGCGGTGTTCTGATTCCGCAAATCCGGAACCCTCACTCCGTACGTCGCATAACGGGAATATTTGGATATGGAGCGCTCGTCATCCAGGATGCAAATCGGAATACCCCGCCGACCCAGGCTGCGCACAATTCCCAGGCCTTGGTAATCTCCGCCGATTACCACGGCGCCTGGAATGTCCTGTGATCTGCGATTCAATTTCTTTATTTGCCCGAAATTTCCAGCAGGGCCAACGCTCATTCATTTTCCTTCACTGTTCGCGATCTATTCATTTGCTACAACGTGACGCGTTAAGGCTTGGGCGGCGTAGCGGGCGCCAGAAACGAATTGCATCAGCGGACCAAAGCTCCATGCGGCCGGGGCTCCCAGGATGTGTAAACCTGGCACCGATGTCTCCAGTCCCTGCTCCAAGCAAGGATAGCCATTGGACCGTCGAATGGACTGCACGAGTTCCGGAGAGAGAAAGTCGTACTTGGCAACGTTCACGCGATATCCGGTGCCAAGCAGAACATGATCTACAGTCCGCTCGCTCCCATCACTCAGGCGCAAGCTAACTCGCGAGCCGGCCGGGGCAACGGCAGCGACCGAGCAACCCAAGCGAACGGGGACACGATTGAGCCGGTCAACCAACCAGCGCGCCCCTGCCGGGCGAACGGCGCGTTTTCTGAGCTTGTCCTGCACCGGTCGGGGCAATCGCCGGAGCAAATCAGGACGTGCCATGAGGCGGCTCATGCCCGCAGGCCCAACATCTGTCGGAGCGTAAAGAATTGACCTTACGAATTTGCCCAAACCATGGTGCAGGGTTCGTGATAGCGAACCCTGGAGCCAATGTATCTTATGAGTCCGCGCAATCACCTCGGCTTCTGCTCCGCCTTCCTGCAGTAACGCCGCCGACTCCAGAGCACTTTGCCCGCCGCCGACTACAAGCACCTTCTTTCCCCTAAATTTTCCGAGGTCCGGATGCTCGGACGTGTGTGATGCCAACTCGACGGGTAAGCCATCAAACTCCGGTGGTCGCCAGGCGAAGGAACCGATGCCCGCCGCTACCACCACACGACGCGATCGGAGTACCCCGCCGTCGGTGAGCGTAATTCGAAACCCATTGGAGCCATGCTCAACTCTGCGGACTTCTCGCCGATCGAGATCAGGTACTCCCTTTTGTTGATACCAATGTCCATACTGTACGAATCGATCCAGCGGCACCGGCTGCGAAACGTTACTACCGCTCTCCAATCCGTACGCCTCCAAAGTCAGTAAAAGATGGGGATCCGCGATTTGGGTAGCGGTCCAATTGGAACGCAGAAACATCCCGACCGGCATGCTGCGCTCCCAAAACGACATAGGTTCGCCGAAAATGCGGACCTCTAGACCTTTCACGTTCTTCAAGTGGGTGGCAGCAGCGAGCCCGTACGGGCCGGCACCCAGAACCACGACGTCACAATTTTCCATAGTCGTTGTAACTGAAGATTCGCTCTCCTGTGTGGCAATCCAGATCTTCGTCGAAACTAGTTGCGCAAATTGGCGAACGGAGTTGGAACATTGGGTTACAGGCGACCGGATTCGGCTACGCGAGAGCCCCCTCGTGTTTTTGATGGAGCGACCGGCACGACAGGAATATGGAGGCGTTCTGATTTTTCTAACAGCAATAACACCGGCGCAAGAATCGCCAAGGCCAGCAGGAAGAAAACGAATCCTCCTTTACGATGAAGATTGCCCGTCAAAAAGCTCGGATCGACGTAGATACTGAGGAGAGTCAAAGTGACGATGCGAATCCCATTCTTAATGAGCGCCAATGGGAACGCCAGCAGGACAAATAGGAGCTGTTTCCAGGGTGTCCGCAGAAACAAATGCGCTGCGAGCAGGCAAGTAATGAACAGAGCAACGCTCGAGCGGATTCCGCTACACTCCGTGGCTACTTCGATCGTAACGCCGGGCACGGTGAGGAAAAATCCCTGACGAAAGACGGGGACGCCCACAGTGCGGAAAAGAAAATATGCGATATCGGTTGACCCGCTTTGCAGAATGTAAATCGTACGGGCCAAGGCAGGTTCCGGCAGCGGGACCATCAACAGGAGAAACAACATCGGGAATGCGGCAGCCCGGAGCGCACTGATGCCGTAAAACAATGCGAACGTGCCTAGCCAGGCCACAACGAGCAAGAAAATTGCGACCGGTAGATGGGACGCTTGTCCCGCAAGGAAGCGCTCAAGGACAAAAAGAAGAACAACGAAGGCGCTGCCCAGGCTGAGGGAAGCGCGGTGAACGACGCCGGTTCGTAGGGATTTAGAGATTCGCTTTCTTTCAGTCCAAAGAAGATACACGCTAATCAACGGAATCAGGAGGATGTGGGACGAGGACTCTTCGTGCAGCGAATAAAGCGCCAGAGTAGTTAGTGCCTTCCACGAAACGACGACAGACGCCGCCACAAATCCGGCAAAGTAACAATGTCGGCGAGCAGCGGAACCTGAAATACCTAGCATATTTTCCACCATCGGACGTCCCGCCTAGCTCAGGAAGCTTCGTCCAAGCTGTAAATCACGCGATCGCCCTGTAGAGTCGCGTAGGCAATTCTGGCGCGATCGTTATCTGGGCCTTCAATGTGCCACCCGTCGCCATCTCGAACCAGCTCCATCTGGCTGCGGTTCCTCCACCAGCGATTCACATCTCGCGGAAGAGCCATCCACAGCCCCTTATCAGCAATCAGATGTGACAAATAACCGAGCAAATTCAAGTAGACGTTCCGGGCACGCTCCTCTACCACGTAGTCCGGATGCACGATGAAACTGATCAGGCCGCTACGTCGAAGGATCTGGTCGCATTGCGCTTTCCAAAGGTCAATCGAGTAATCGCGGAGCATGTGAAACAAGGAATA
This sequence comes from uncultured Acidobacteriota bacterium, assembly GCA_963747605.1. Lineage (GTDB taxonomy): Bacteria > Acidobacteriota > Terriglobia > Acidiferrales > UBA7541 > Palsa-295. The sequence continues at coordinate 127,713 of CAVVGA010000004.1, forward strand.
ATCTTGTGTCATTGTAAGGGGGAGTTCCAAGATTTTCCCGATGCGATAGGGCATTACTGTGCAACAGCCGCCGCGCTGCGGCTCCAGGTGAGCTGCGTTGGGGACCGACATATCATAGGACATGTCCAACGCTTCGAGCCATTCCTGGTTACGATACATGGCGCCCGATCGAAAACCCTGCGCTCGGAAATTGCGCAGAGATTCGTTGATTTTCGCGGCCTGGTGGAGGAACTCGGTGTGGTCCTGGAAGAGCGATCCGTCGTGTTTCAGATCGTGAACATTCACTTCAAACCCACGACTACGAATTTCCTCAAGGTAGTCCGCGCGAACGCCATACCGTCCTCCCGGGATGACTTGGAAGGATGCCTTGATCCCGTAGGAATCATCCATGTCCATCAAGCTGGAGGTGAAGTCGACGCCAACGGTAGTTTCAACGTCGTGAGTCATAATCAAACAACTACGTGCGCCATCGGGCCAGAACCAGATGAAGGGTACCTGCGGGACTTCCATCGCTTTCATCGACAAGCTCAAAAATTGTTCGTGAAGGGTATCAACGGTGAAATCCACCGGCCAGCTTGGAAACACCAATTTTTTCCACCCTCGAAGATACATTCTTTGAAATTGTCGCCTGATGGACACTGGTAAAAATTCCCGGACGGCATAGTACGCCTTGCGGATCACCGGGCTGCCAACCAGACCCGTTCTGTGAGGACGAATCGGTCCCAAATAGCGCTCCATTCGGAGATTGTCGACCACTTCCGCGGCATCGAACGGGACGCGAACGCAGTGATCCTCTCCATAGGCGCCGCCGATCGCATCATAGAGACGTGACGAAGGAGACCGCGCAGTCGAGCCCGTCTCGCAGCGACCAAAGCAAAATGTCCCCGAGCCGAATTTAAAAAAACCCGGCGCATTGGTTGTTTCTTTGTGTACGAACCGGCTGTGGAACTCCTTGGGAAGCCGATAGTAGTCGTTTAGGTTTTGTTCCATTTTGCCGCTCGATCTTTCTCCCGCGACACGAAATGTTTCTGCGATGCGTCGAGCCTGTGTCGGGAATGAGACGCTCATACGACTCGAACGAAAGAGTCCCGAGTTTGTGGCCGAAAACTACTGACTATGAAGACTGTAAAATGTCTCCGTTCCCGATCGCATGCGCCTCACAACAATTCTGGACTCCCCTACCCGATGTGACGGTAAATAAACCGCCCGGTCGCGGCCAACACACGCTTTGGCATGCCCGCGAAAACCCGTTTTACCACGGTGACTCTCCAACTTTCTGTTAATTTCATGGAAGCTGGTCCCGGATATCTCCAATAAATAATCGGCGTAGAATGCTGAGTCCAATGATTCTTGAAAGTAATTAGTCCAGCGTTATTCTCCTCAGACCGGCCCAGACTGAATTCTCGCGCGCCAGTGGACTTGGCGTGTTCAATCGCCCTCCAGAGGAGCAGCGGCATCGCGCCGAAGTTCTTAAAGTTCAGGTCGGAGCATCCGTATTTGTACAGGGCGACATCCTTGAAGCGCAACGTCAGGATGGCTGCGACAGGGGCCTTATCCTGGTACGCCAACCGGATCTCCAAAGCGTCGCCCAAGCAATCAATTAGGTTGCGAAACCATTCATACGGCTGCGGAGGGAGGTGGTGACGGGCCCGGGTAAGCACGAGCAGGCCGTAAAAATCGTTCAGCAGAGCATCGGATCGTCCGGATTTTTCGGTCAGACCGGCGCGTTCAGCGCGCCGAATTCGCCGCAGGATCGAATCCTTGTGAAAGCCCTCGCGGATTTGGTGTAAATCTGGGCGCAGATCAATCACGTGCAGCTGATATTGCCTCGCCGGCCGGAAACCGGGCATTCCTGCGCTTCGATAAAAACTTCCATTGATCGGGCGAACCTCAAGGTACTTCAACGCTTGTGTTTTCACTTCAGCTTGCAGGCATCCAACGAAAAGATCCAGTTCCTCGGGAGAGCCGAACAACGGTTCACAATGATCGGAAAACGGCAAAGACACCAAGCGTCTACCCGTCAGCCAACTGTTGATAAGGCAAAATACCAGACCGCTGCGGATTTCTCCGCCCGGAGGTGAGCTGGTGTAGGCGATTGGCTCATAATCATAGGTCCGGCGTAACGCCTCCAGCCAACCGGGAGTATGGAAAACAGACGCACCGGGATGCTTCTTGAGGAATTCCGACCATCGTCGATCCCCAACGGGATCGATCTGATAAAGGTCCATCAGCGCTCTGGATTGGAGTATTTCAACCGCACGGACTGCTTGGTTGTTGCATTCGGCTAAAACGATATCCAATTGCGTCCTCTTTGACGAATCCCGACCCGAGATCCAATTCGGATATGACCGCCGAATCCTATTTCGAGTCCTGCTTTTGCTTGGCCAGTGGTTGCAATTCCTTTTCTTTGACTTCGTTCGATTCGACAATGGCATCGAGAAGTTTGGAAGAAGTCTTCGAGCGCAAGATCGCGATGTTGGACATCACGCAGTGACCACCAATACGGCCAGGAAAGACATGCGATGGAAGGAAACTGATCTCCTTGATGAAGGCGTTCACCTCTTCATAAGAAGCACCACAGCCAACGGCCATCCGCTCTACGTCCTGAGCCCAGCCAATCAATACTCCAAGCCAGGTGGTTTCGATCAATTTGCTGAGCTCGCCGACTTCGGGAGTTCGGAATTTAGCCACTGCAAAACCCGCGCCAGCAAAGTGCTCGGCGGCTCGTTGAGTGGATTGCTCATCAAAACCACCGACGAATTTCTGGTAGTGGAGCATGTCCTGCACCATTTTCGCGTGTTTGCCACGGACAGGGCTGTACACGACCGGCGTGCTGACACGTTCCTGCACCTTCCGAGTGGTGCCCACCGCTAGCGTGCTGTTAATGACGGTGAGAGCGGGCTTGTACTTTTCGATGTACGAAGCCGTGGTGCCAACGAAATCCGGAAGTTGGAACGGATAGCAGACATGCAAAACGGAACAGGGGCGCGCGATCTGCACGGGTGCAATGTCCACACCAGCACATTCGTAGGAACGGCTCAAAATCTCGAGCAGGGGGTTCCCTACTTCCCCCAAGCCAGCCACGATTACGATTTCATTAGACAAAGCCTTGTTTACCGTCCTTTCATGAATTTGGCTCTTGCATGCCTGCGCTCCGTTTGTCTCTAAAGCGCCAAACGGGTTTTCAGGGGCAACGTCGCCAGTTAACTCGTAACTGATACTTTTCGCAAGTCTAAATCGTCGGATTGGATGAACCCGCTGCAACACGAGTAAGAGGGACGGGCTCTCGTGGTTCGCTTACGATAAATCGCTATACAGGCCTCTCAGGCCGCTCTGACGATTGTGCCATCCATACTTCTCGAGGAAGCTCTTCGCGCTCCGTGATTGTTGTTCGCGGCCTTCCTTGTCCTTGTAGACACGCACGGTCGTCGCCACCATCGAATCGACATTTTCGGGTTCGAAGTAAGAAACCATGCCCGGCGTAAAATAATATTCAATGGCCTTCAATCGTGGAACGATAGCAGGAATGCCGAGAACGACGTAGTCGATCAGTTTGGATGGCAACATCAATGCCGTGGCTTCGTTTACCCGGTTGGCGACTATTCCCACGTCCATGAATTCTAATTTCTTAGCCAGCTCGTTCCAAGGGACACCCTTGTGGAAATGCACATGCTCGGCCAGGCCCAAGGATTCACTCAAGGCCTTGCACTCATCCAAGTCATCGCCGCCACCAATTATGTGCAGTTCAAAATTGGGGATTTCGTGGACGAGTCGTGCGGCTGCCTGAACGATTAAGTCATTGCCGAGCCTCTTCGAGATTGTCCCGTGATTCACCATGCGGAATTTCCCGTTACGGCTGTCGTGCTGGGCACCGTGCTCCAAGGGATCAAATTTCGGCATGGTGATAACTGTGGCGATCTTTTTCGCTGGAATTCCCCGCTCAATCAGCGATTCGCGCTGGACATGGTTCACGCAGATAATTTTTTGCGCGAAAGCACAACATATTCGCTCTTCCAATCGTAGAAGGCTGAGCAGAAATCCAGAGGTACGGCCAAATTTAGCCTGATACGTTTCGATCACCGTATCATGCACATCCAAAATGAGCGTGCAGCCAAACAATCGAGGTATCAGAGCGGCAAACACCAAGAACGTTGGGCATGTTGTGGGTGTGAAAAATGCGAACGTGCGATTGCACAAACAGCCGCGTGCACGCGAAAAATGCAAGCACCATGAAACTCATGTAAGACAGCAGGTACTGAAGCTTGTTCTTGCCGCCGTATTCGACCACGTTCAATTCTTTAACGATGACACCGGCGAGCATATATGTTGTCGCCGTCGCTTTTTCTTTTGGAACCAAAAAGCAAACTTCGTACCCCCACTCGACAAGCGATTCCGCTTCGAGCCTTACCCGGCCATCAAAAGGGTAGTGCGTAAAAGCGATCATGCAGACTCGCTTCGATTTTGGCCCCGTCATTGGGGGAATGGTTAAAGAACTCATGAAAGTATGGTTCTGGCGATGATTTAAGCTAATTGAGACCGGCTTCACCCCGCCACAGCATGTCCCAATAGACGGGTTTCCTGGCCCCGCTCGGTGAGTCCAGAGGCGATCTGGCTCCTCCCGTATATACTCGCACGAGAAAGGGATGCTGTTCGTCCGGAGATGGGCCGGTTATCTTAAGACGCAAGCCCTCCTGGGCAAACTGCACCTGCTCAAAGGATAGCGTACGTCTGTTTCGGAACCACGTGACGATTTCCTGGGCTGTTCCAAACCAGACGCGGTAGCTCTGCATCTCGCGCAAGAGCGACTTGTAGAAATCGCCCCACAATCGCTCCGGGGAGAGGCTTCTGGTATGCCAGTTCACCGTCACGACCCCACCAACAGCTTTTGTGATTCCTAGCAATTTCTTGCAGGAATCGAGCGCTTTGGATTCAGAAAGATTCATTCGGCTCGGATAGAACATGGCGGTGTCTTGGATGTTCATCGGGAGCTCTAGCAAGTGTTCTGCGCCCGGAGGCAAGAACGGCTGCGTGGTGCCGGCGCGAAATCCCAACGCATCGTTATAGCCAAACGTGGAGTCGTACGGGAAGCCGGCGCGATCCAGGGTAACGGGTGACTCCTCATCGAAATAGAGCCAGTGCATGCGAACGCCGATCGTCGCTTTCCCCGTCAATCCCCGAATTTGATTGGCTTCGATTTGGGCCTGCTGCGAATCCCGCCAAGCATCGATCCCGTGCAGACTTACTTCGCACCCCTGATCCAGGAGCTTGCGGAAATCGTCCTTGCAATCCCGGGCGTCATATTTCGCTCCCCGCTGCGAAGGCGCCGGGCCCGATTTCAACATGCCCGGAGAATTCTTGAACGGTATGAAGAAATACGTAGCGTGAAGTCCTTTTTCGATTTCCAGATATCGATCGAATTCCAGCCAAAAATCTTGCGCCAACCCGAGATAGACAAAGGGGAGAGAAAAGGCCGCCTTCCAATTTTGCAGCAATTTTGAAACCGTGCTCTTTTGCCGTAACACGTCAAAAAGGCTTCCCACGGTCGCGCGATACAGAAATCCCCAGATCGTCATGTCAAACTTGTGTTCGCGAATTCCGGTGAAATCGACATCATGCGATAAGCAGGCCATAAAATCGTAACCGCCTGGGGCCGGAGGGATCTCGACAAAGGGAACCCCGGAACTCACCATCAAAGATCTGAGCAAGCGAAATATGGATGTCCAGCGTAGGGATATGTGCATTCGCGGCAGGCTGCCCCTGCGAAAGCAGATACGCAACTTCTTCGAAAAGATCGTATCCGATGCGCGCTGTTTGTGGCGCACGGCCATTGATTTCCATACCCACGGGCTCACCGTTGCCGCGAGCGCAGGACGAAGGGACGCCCGGCGCACTGCAAAACCGCGGCGTCTCCGTAAATCGGAAACTCGGACTCGTCTCCACTCGATCCAGCTTGATTGTTCCACCGATCGAATGGCGAGTCCTATCTCGTCATCCAAGCTCGTACTTTTCGAGTTATAGATCAGCAACAGACTGACGTTTAGATTCGCCGGAACGTCTCTGATGCAACAATGACAACGTCATATATCGCGTTCTGGGACGTAAAACTCCCACGGAGTCTTGAATAGCTGAAAGAACTCCCGTACTGCCGCAGTTCTCGCTGTCCTTTGCGATCACGCCAATCATGAAAGCCTTTCTGAAGGCGCGGCATATCTAGATGACGCTTTCTGAGAAGGGCGTATCACCACAGTTAGATTCCGTAATTCCGCAATGAGTGCTCCAAGACAACTAAGCTAAACAATATCTTGTGATTGTCCGACTTGCCGGCTTTGTGATCCCGCAGGAGGCGGGAAACCTCATCGATGCGGAGATACTGGTAGATGCGAGACTGCCCGTCCAGAAGAATTGAGTCCAGACTATTCAATAGGGAGCTGCGAAACCAATCATCCACGACGTTGACGGCGAATCCACCCTTCTTGCGACGAACAACCTCATACGGCAGGAATCGCTTGCAGATCTTGCGATGGATCCATTTCCCACGACCGTGGTGCACCTTGAAGGAGGCGTCGAGCCGTTCGACAAACTCGACGATTTCCTTGTCCAGATAGGGAACACGGACTTCCAGACTATGAGCCATAGACAGTTTGTCGGCGTACATCAAAAGCTCATCTGGCAGGGACGATCTGATCTCCAAGAATTGAAGGCCGCCTAGTTCGTCGGTTCCGGACATCAGGAGCTCAAGATCCTTCCAAAATTCCAAGGTCTGATTGCTTGCGCCAGCCGGTAGGACGTCCTTCTGAAACAGGCTATCCGTAAGGTCTTCGGGAATGATAGAAAACACTTTCTGGTAGCGCTCTAATCTGTGGGCTGCATCTAGGGAGTAAAGCCCCCGCTTGATCCATCCACGACGCGGAACCGCGCTTAGAATCGTAGCCAGCGGGGATCGAATCCAACCGGGCAGAGCGCGCCAGTGACTTCCATAGTGGACGCCCAGATGACGCGTGTAACCGCCGAAGAGTTCGTCCGGACCTTGACCCATGAACGCAACTTTCACGTCTTCGCGCGCCCGCTTGCAGACATGGTACATCGGCACAATGGAGGACGCCGCAATCGGCTCCTCAAGCGTCGCCAGGATATCCGGCAACGAGGTTTCAAAAGACTCTTGTGAGATTTCGACGCCAAAGTTTGGAGCGCCCAAGATTTCCGCGGTGCGAGCTGCGGTCGAGAGCTCATCACCGGCAAAACTCTTGCCGTAACCGACGGTGTAGGTGTTTCGTGACGCACCCGTCTCCTTCATCAGAGCGAGCAAGAGTCCAGAGTCCAAGCCGCCGCTGAGCAACAGCCCGAGCGGAACATCGCTCATGAGCTGGCGCTTAACCGCTGCTTTATAGAGTTCGAGGATCTGTTCTTCCGCTTGCTCCATCGTCGGCATCGGATCGAAAGGCTGGGGCGCGAATTGCCACCAGCGCTCAAGAATCGGCTCTTGATTCTGTTTGAGGATCAATCGTGTGCCAGGAGCGAGCTTTCTGATTCCTTTGAGTACGGTGAGTGGAGAGGGCGTGTACCGGTATCGTAAGAAAAGGCTGACGGCCGTAGGATCAATTGCGGGCTTTTCTTGGCTGCCAGCCAACAATGGACGTATCTCGGAAGCGAACGCAACAGAACCAGGTCTCAGGCGGTAATAAATCAGCTTTATTCCCATCGGATCGCGCGCCACAATTAACTGGCGCGCTTTTTCGTCCCAAATCGCCAAGCCAAACATTCCATTCAAGTGATTCAAGACATCTGCGCCCCATTGCTTGTAACCGTGGATGATTACTTCCGTATCAGACCTTGTCTGAAACGCGTGCCCGCAGTCTTCCAGCTGTTTCTTCAGCTCGGGGAAGTTGTAGATTTCGCCATTGAACACAACCCATACGGACTGGGTTTCATCCGACATCGGTTGATGGCCGCCACCAAGATCAATGATGGAAAGACGCCGGAATCCCAAACCCAGCGAACCGGAGAAATAGGTCCCTTGATCGTCTGGTCCGCGGTGGACCATACAGTTCGTCATGGCCTGAATGTTTTCAGGCGGAATGGGCTCGTTCTTGCCGAAATTAAATTGTCCGCAGATGCCGCACACAAGGTCTCCCGACTGGGGCGATGCCCATTGGCTTCGTGGATCCGTTCGACGCGGAATACATATTCAGAAAATCAGCCAAAACGATTTTCCGAATGCTTCGTTCAGTTTAGCATTTGTTAAATTCTTCAGTGCGTTCGCCGCACGGAGTTCGAGCGGTCGTCGTGTCGCAAATGGGACGCGATTCTGGCCATTTGCTCTGAGTGGAGAAACTTCACGACTTCGTCAGGCAAGGCTGGCGTGCGGACCAAACAATATCCCCAGGCAAAGCCCAGCAACGTGCATGCACTTCCGACCACGAACGGTCTGTCAGCAAGTCTGGACAAACTGCTCACGATCTGGAATAGCGGATGATAGCCGAGAAGCCGATTGGACATGCCTTGGCGGAACCGCGTGTGATAAATCGTTGCGCCGCCAGTTGATACAGGCCGCTGAGAGTGCACTTGGATCTCAGGGAACGTCTGAACCGTCCATCCATGCATGCGTGCCATGATTTCAGCAGCGGCGTCAACTCCGCCTCGGCGCAACGGGACGTAACCGCCGAAGGACTCGTAACACGCTCGCCGAAACAATTGCACGGAACCGCACACGCTATTCAAACTCGTGTTCTGGGGAACAAAGCGATTTCGGTACGGTTCCAGAACGATTCCACCAGCGACTCCAAGTGCGGGGCTGGCGTGAAATTTTTCGAGAATCTGTTCATGATATTGAGGGGCGAACGTTATGTCAGCGTCCAAATTACCGACAAAGTCATAAGCCACTCCGCGCAGCAGATCGTAGCCCGCGCGAAACGCCATCACCTTCGAGCCGAAGTCCTTCTTCTTGTTTCCAGCCGGCACACCGGCACGAAGCAGCTGAATGAAGCTGTGCCTCTGGGAATACGTTGCGACTATTTCGTCAGTACGATCGGTCGAGCCGTCGCTAACGATGACCCATCGGCGAGGCAGAATCGTCTGAGACAGCACCGACTCAATTGTTTTCGCGATGAACGACTCTTCGTTTCGAGCTGGAGTCACCAGAGCATATTCAATCTGTTTCACAGAGGTCCCCAGTGGAAGTTCCTGCGGGGTCGGACAGCTGATTGTTGCTGGGTACCAGGCACGGTCAATGCGCACGATCTTCGAAAGCTCATTGTCAAAGAGATCGGGTCTCCGGCCGAATCGCGGATTGCGTTTGCATGCTGCCGCGATATCCAATTGCCCATTGAAAACAGGCAAGACTTCTTCGAAGCTTGGCCCGAGCATCCTCGCGATTCGTCATCGGATTGAGAAACAGCAAGGAATAAGCAAGCATACGAGTCAGCTGGTGTAACCCGATGATCGAGCGATATGCGAGCTGGGAAATCTTGCCGTAGTTTTTTTTCCAGTACTGGAAGTTTGCTTTTTGCATTTCCACGGAAAATCGCACCGGAGCTCGAGCAGTAGTACCTCCGCCGTAGTGGATGGCCTCCGCTTCCGGAAAATAAACCACTTTCCACCCAGCATCGCGGAAACGCTTAGACCAGTCGAGGTCATCACCGTACATGAATAGGTTTTCATCCAAAAGCCCCACTTCATCAAGCGCTTCCCGCCGCGTCGCCCAAAACCAGCCATTCAGAATGTCCACTTCGGCGGTCTGGCTCCGGTCAAAATAAAACATTAAGAAGCCGCCGAACAGTTTCGATTTTGGAAACAACGCGTCCAGAGCCAACGCCCTGCAGAGCAAATTCCACAACGTGGGCGCCCCCATATAGGAACGGTCGGATTTCCCATCCGCTCCGAGCATGCGCGGTCCTAGAAGGCCGACACGGGGATTTTTCTCCATGTAATCGAGCATCTTATGGATGCAGCCGTCGAGAACGTGCACATCAGGGTTGATCAAGAGCACGTACTCGCCCGAACTCTTACGAATGCCGACGTTGTTCCCCTTGGTAAAGCCCAGATTTTCGCTGCTCCGGATCAGCGTAACCTCTGGGTAAGAATCGCGCACGAGCTCGGGCGAGCCATCGACAGAGGCGTTATCCACAACGATGATCTCTGTCTGCGGCGATCGCCTCTGTTCGGCAAGCGAATCCAGACACTCTTGCAGGAATTTCTTGCAGTTCCAGGTGACAATAACTATCGAGACTGATTTCATGTCGTTTTGTCTCTAGAAGGTGACATATAAACCGGGTCGCGGCCCCAAAGTTTCCGGTCAGGAATGCGAAACGCGCTGTCCTAAATATTTGCGCAACCCTTCCTGCCAGGGTCTGAACACGTTTAGGCCTTGACGATTCAGTGCTTGATTGTGCAATACAGAATACTTTGGGCGCGGCACCTTCGCGGGGAACTCGTTTGGTCCGGCGACGTTTAAGTTAACCTTGGTCCCGGTCAACGTGAAAATCTCTTTCGCGAATTCGTGCCAGGAGCAGCTTCCCTCGGCCGTGGCGTGATACAGCCCGTACGCATCGCATCGGCTGAGCACGACCATTTGCCGGGCTATTTCTGGAGTCGGTGTTGGAGTGACGAATTCACTGTCGACCACCGAACTTCCCCTCGCTCTTTCGCCAGTTTGAGCATCAGCTCGATGAAGTTGAGCCCACCCTTCGCGCGGCAGGGAGTCTTCCCGTAAATCGCCGACGTGCGCAGTACGAAATGCTTTTCCGCGCTGGAACGAACGAAATACTCGCCCGCCAATTTCGTATTGCCGTAAACATTCAGCGGCCGCGGAGCATCCTGCTCCTCGTAGGGCGTGTGTTTTGCGCCGTCGAACACATAGTCGGTGCTGACGTGCATGAGAACCGCTCCAAGATCACGGGACACCAACGCTAGATTCCGCGCTCCGATCCCATTCACTGCAAATGCCTTGTCGGGTTCGAGCTCGCACTTTTCCACGTGATGCATGGCCGCGGTGTTCACCACCAGTTCAGGACGCAATTCCTGCAATCGGCTCGAAACCGAGTCCATGCTCGAAAGCTCGACATCCGCATGTGTAAGCGGGCTCACAGCTGTCGCCATTATCCGCGAACGCGCGCTACGACGTCCGTGCCGAGCTGGCCATCCGCTCCAATTACGGCGACTCTCATCGATCGTGCGCACCCGACATGGAATGGACCTCGATCGTGCTCTCCAGCTTCTTGAAGGACTGGATATTCGAGTACATCGGGTTGTCCCAGTCCTGGAATTTGTCCATGTTGTCGATCAAGGATCCGACGATCGACTTCACATCGCCCGACGAATGGAAGCTCAAGACGTTGCTCGCCTTTTCGGTGCTGACTTTATAGTTGCGGAAGTCTTGAACATGTTTAATGTTGAGGCTGACGCGCTTGCCCAGTCGTTCTTCCACCGTAGCCTTCACAAGGTCGCCGACCTCACCCACGGTATAATTTCCGGATGCGACGTTGAAAATCCCGGAGAGCCTGTAATTCGCCTCAATCGCGCGGATGTAGGCTGTGGCGGCATCCTCGATGCTAAGCAGCGGCCGCCAAATGGACGGATTGTTGATCGTGATCGTTTGCTCGCGCACGGCGTTCTTAAACATGGTGTTGATGATGAGATCGAAGCGCATGCGCGGGCTATATCCCGATATCGTGCCCTTGCGGAGCGAGATGACCGAAAAATTCTCGTCGGCCATCTGCATCGCCGCCTGCTCCCCTTGCAGCTTCGAAATCCCGTAGGGATAGTTGGAGGAGACCGGGCGAGTCTCGTCGTACAGCTCGTTCTCCGTGTAACCGTACACGGAGCAGGACGACGCGTAGATGTACCGCTTCACCTTGGCGTTCTTCGCCGTGTAGGCCAGGTATGCCGGCGCCGCGGCATTAAAAATGAAGTTCTTGCTCGGCGAGAATTCTGCCATCGGGTCATTCGAGAGTCCCGCAAGAAATATAACTTGCTCGTAGGGCTCCAGGTCTTCCACCGAGAGCTGGAAGATGTCCTTGTTCAGGATACCGACCTGCCGCGGCAGATGGTTTCCGAACCAGAACAGGTCCACCACGTCCACTTTGTACCCGCGGTCGAGCAGCTTCGGAATCAGAACGTTTCCCACGTATCCCGCGCCACCTGCGATAAGAACTTTCATGCAACTCTCCTTCTGCCGGATTATGAATCTCGATCAGTACTTAAAATTTTCGGATGCTGGCGAAGCGAGCCACTGAGCCAGCGTTTGCGCTTTCTTGTCTTTCTCGGAGAGTTCCGCATTCGTCACCGGCCATTGGATGCCGATCTGCCGGGTCATTCCAGAGAATGCCGGATTCTCCCTTGTTGCTGTACGCGCCAGTGCATTTGTACTGGATCTCGGCGAAATCAGACAGAACGCAGAAGCCTCGCGCAAACCCAGCCGGCGCCCAGACTTCCCGCCTGTTTTCAGCGGACGCTTCGATCCCCACCCATTTTCCCAGCGTCGGCGAGCCTTTACGAATGTCCACAGCCACCAGAAATGCGCTGCCCTGCGTCACGCGCATCAGCTTGCCCATGGGAGGCTCCCACTGGAAGTGTAAACCGCGAACCACGCCTTTTGCCGAGCGCGAGTGATTGTCTTGCACAAAATGATACGGAAGGCCGTGCGCCTTGAACTGATCTTCGCGAAACGTTTCCATGAAAAATCCGCGGCTGTCCTGAAATATATCCGGCACCAGGACGACAACATCTTGCAAATGTCTCGATTCGATTTTAATTTCCATAGTTCCGTGGAATTCCGCCTCCGGGTACGATTCTTTTCGGCGCCCAAACTCGGAGTCGCCGACACGATCGAAATCACAAAATTTAGCGAATTGAACTACCCGTGCTATCTGTAGCGCACGGCCCCCGAAGCTGGGCCGTGCAACGACGGCTGGCGCCGCACCGTTTTCGACTTGGCCAAAGCCATGCCAGCGTCCACGACCGCCTCTTGCGACCGAACCGCCTGTTTCAGGTACGGAGCGGTTGCAGCGGAGACCATCGCCAGGAGAGCGAACCAGGAAACCTTCATTTGGTCGAAGTAAGATATGCCGAAGAATGCCACTGTGTTAGCGAAGAGCGCGCTACCAAGTAGCCACAACAGCCATTCTGCCTGCCGGTCGCCGCCTTCAACAGATTTTCTTGCGTTCCCGATACGCCCAAACGATCGGGAAATGGTGGCAATGAAAAAAATGAGCGCGAACAACCCCCCTGTAACTCCTTCTGCGACATATGAGTTTGAAGTATCGAACATGAAATAACCCCAACTATTGTTGTTCGCAGTCCCTAAGAGCCACCAGTCGCCCAGGTGTCTAATAAACGTGTCCACTAAGTCAGCGCGGTGATAGGTGGAAGATCCCCCAAGCACGCCGACATGAGCGATCAAGAACCAAACGGGGGCCTTCATGATCAGGCTCAACCCAAGCAAGGCAAAAACGATCACCCAGCGCATCTGGCGCATGTATCGACGGAAAGGCCAGAGAAATATTGCAAAGACCCCTGCCACAAAGGCAAGAACCGGTGTGCTGGAAAAACAAGTTGCGGTCACTATCATGCAAGAGACAGCGCCAATCACGGCGAGAATTCCGTCCTTGCCGTTTTTCCACAGCCAACCGAACAAAGGAAACAACACTGCTCCGAAAGTGCCGGCCAGGATGGAATGCTGAAATACGGCCTCGGAACGAATCCGCCCCTCGCGCACCTCCGACTCTAGTCGCACACCACCCAAGAGCCCAAAAATATTTTGACCCGTGATTTGTTCGCGAATCATGCAGATCGCCATCACTCCAGCAAGCACCGCGAAGCACTTGATTGCCCGGCGAATGTCGGCCTCGTCGTGGATCGCATACCGCAGCAGAAAGTAGCCTCCGAGAAAGTCCCAAATATACCCAAACTGATTGACTACTGCCGCTGCTGCAAGGTAAAGGAGCATAAAGGCTGACGCGTGGAGAACCACTGACAATGAAAATGCGGTGTCCACCGAGTTCCAGGGCGTTCCAAGAACCGGCTGCGGTGATGAAAACTTAATCCACAGCATTCGAATTAATCCGGTCAATACGATAACTCGAAAAACGAAGACGTGGACACCAGCCACGAGAAATTGTTGGCCTCCCGGAATCAGGAAGGTGGAGATGAGAAATACAACGAGTACGTACTTTCGAGGGAGCAAAAGAATCAAGAGGATCGCGATGATCATCGCGACCAAAACAATCGGATGCAAGACGGTCTCGGCCGCGCCGCCGCCAAACTTGTAATTCTCGGGTTCCACAGAAGAGGCCTCGTTAGCTCGAGTGCAGTAAACGCGTGTTGACAATTTTAATCGGAACGGTTGTAGGCTTGGGAAACCATGGGGATCTCCGAAAAGCTGCGCGTCCATAGCGATCAGCAGTCAGAAGGCATCTCCCGATGGCCCTCCCTCCGAAAGAGCTCTCGCTGGTAAGCTTCGCGGCAACTAGCTCCCGGCGAATCATTCTTAAGCGTCGTTTGAGCTGTGTTCGCAGCTGTACCCGCTGTCCATCTCCGTCGACTTGTGCGAGGATTCTTTCAAAGATCCTGACAGCGCATTCCTTCAAGACGATCGGGTCCCGCGAAGCCTGCGATGAAAAGCTTCCCGGAGTCCCTTGTTGGTAGATTACCAACGGCTCAACGATATAAGCCCAGGGACCTTCTAGCGCTAGTCGCAGAGGCAGATCGTAATCCTCCAGATACTTCAGATCCTCAGCGAACCCTCCAAGTTTCTCGAAAGCGTCGCGGCGTATGGCGGCTGCTTGGTTAAAAAGAACGAACCGAGTTGCCAATACCTCCGGGACATTCGTCCACAGTCCCTCTTCGTGTTGAGGGTGGATCAGAGAATAGCTAAAAGAGGTCTGTTCCCGTCCGTCGATAATCCCCATTGAAACGTTACACAAGCAGCACGGCACCGACTTGGGGCAATTCGCCAATAGCGCAACTTGTCTCTCAAGTTTTGAGGGTTTCCAGCTATCGTCAGAATCCTGGAACGCGATAATCTCCCCATGAGCCGCCGCCGCTCCGCGATTTCGAGCGATGGGCGCCCCTGTATTGGCCTGAGCGATAACACGAATTCGACTCCCGTATTGACGGAGCCTCGACTGGGTATCGTCAGTCGAACCGTCATCGACAACAATGATTTCGATGTCTGAGTACGTTTGCTGAAACACGTTGTCGATCGCCCGACAGACAAGCTCAGCCCTGTTGTAGGTTGGGATGACCACGCTGACTAGAGGGTTTTTCACTGGAATATTGTCTCCGCAATTTCACGGAACATTTTGGTTTAAGGTTCTATGAGCGTTTCCACTGCAGCGCTTGCCGAACTCTTTTGGCGGATTATGGTGTAAGCAAACGCAAAGGTCCAGATGGCGTGGACGGAATAGGCCAGGAGTCTTGCTGAAGCCAATCCGAGCGACCCCCGCCCGACAAGCAGCCATGTCGCTACAACAAAGACTAAACCCCACCCCACATTCATCAGGAAACCTAACCACATCCGGCCCGATGCTGCGATCACGTCTCCAATCGGTGCAATGACCGCGTAAACGCCCGCCGTCATCACCACGGCAATCAGCGTAGGCCACGCGCTGGTAAAGCCATGACCGTACGCGCCCATGATATAGCGACTAAGAAAAGCCATTACTATCACACAAGGAAACACGATAACGGCATTTAAGCGCAACATGAACGAGAGCACTTTTCGTGTCGATTGAGCGTCGCCCTCACCCATGGAGGCAGACAACAGCGGCAGAAGACCGGTCCCTAAGATCGCGGGCAAAAACACCAGGGCCGTGTACCATTGGCTGGCTGCATTGTATGCGCCCATCTCAACATAGCCGTGTGGCTGATTCACCAACATGGCCGAACAAATCCAATTCACAGGGGCCACCATTAGGCCCGCTGCGACAGCCGGAACACTGAAACGCCAAAGTATCGGCAGTTCGTGGATGCAATCGTGGTAAACGATCGGAACCGCGGCGCGTTTCGCTTCCCTGTGCAATGCAAGAAGCCGTAGTAGCCAGTCAATTATTTTTGCCACGAGCATGCCACCCACGATGCCCTTCAATCCTCCCAGGAAGTAGCCCCCGACAACGAGCGGTATGCTCACCAGGCCGAAGATCGTCTGCAATTGTGCGGAGACCCGAAACGCCTCAAAGCCATAGAGTGCGCCGTTCTGCTCGCTCGTAACGGCGGTAAAAAAAAGGAGGAAAGCTCCGATGCGCAGTAGACCCGTAAGCTGCGGCGCAGCCAGATACTTCGCAGCCAACCAGGGCGCCGCAACGAACAGCACGATCGAAAAAAAACCACCCGTCATCACGGCCGTAACGTTTGAAAGGGCAAGAATCCGCCCAGCGCGCACTGGGTCTTTCACGCGAAATTCAGCGATGTGTTTGGTTGCCGTCATTGCCAGCCCAAATCCGGCAAACACACCAAACAACTCAATGCTATTACTGACCATTCCCAATTCACCATAGTGGCCGGCGCCCATCAGTCGCACCAGATATACCGAAATGGGTAGGTTGAGTACTTTTGCCGCCACGCTCCCGATCAGCGTCCAAAAGGCTCCCTTTGCTAAGCGCTTACCGAAAGGCGTTTCGTGTATCCGCTTGGCGACGGCTGGAGGCACCAAGGAGATAATCCGTTCCCTAAGATTCATTTGAGAGAGACAATACTCTTCTCCTTCGGATCGAACCGCAGACACTACAAAGAAGCTCTTTCCGGGAAGTACAGAACTCTAAGTGGCAAATTCTCCCAGAGATCCTGAATGCGAATGAGCTTTCTTATGATCGAGGACTCGGTCGAGAGCCTGGAAGAATCCATCGACGACATTCTGAGCGCTGAATGACCTTGTAAGATCTTCGCTGGGCCCACGGAGAGGAAGCGTTCCTCGTTGGAAATCGGAGTATAGACTGGAGAGCGCGGCCCGGACTCCCTCCGCTACGCCTGGATCCACACGGTCGATACCTCCCCGAGCCGCAAGATCGGCCACGACGCCAATTCGTGGACTCAGGGCTAGCACCGGCTTCCGTGCTGCAATGTAATCAACTAGTTTTGATGGAAGAAAGATCCCTTCTTCAAATCCCGCTTCCACTAATACACAGATTGAAGCCGAATTGATGTAGCGCAAGCTCTTTTCGTAACTTACCTGCCCAATGGACTCTACGTTTGATTTAAGATCCAAACTCTCAACCAGGGACTGCGTCGTTGGATCTTCGGGGCCCACCAACGTGAGCTTGGTAATGGACCTCGCCGTAGGGTTATCCTTGAGAAAGTCCCGCAAGCCGATCAAGAGCGCATTGGCTGATCGGCAAGGTTTTTCGTTCGTTCCGAGTTTGCCCGCGTGCACCAGGCGAAAACTTGCCGCTCCAAGTAGTTCTAGACTCTCCATGTCACCAGGGGCAGGAGCCGCAATGTGCGGAATGATCGCGGTCGGCCCATCGAGTTTAAAAATCCTCTTGTGATACTGGTGAAGCCTTTCCGAAGGATACACTGCGAGATCGGCTGTTCTTAACGTCCTTCTAAACCAAGCGCTTGACATCGCCGGATAAGGAGACATCCCATCGGTATCCCGCCGTCCCGGGAAAAGGAAGACATCCCATGGATCATTGAAATTGACAATCCACGGCAATTTGAGTTTCTTCGCACACCAATACCCGGCCCAGTGCGCTACGGTTGGAAGAGATCTCGAGTAGACGAGATCAAATTTTTGTTCGTCGTGTAGCCTGGTGGCGACGCGTACGACTTCATTGATCCAACGGACATAGACATAGGTCTGATATCGCACGGCCTGTAGAGCAGACCGAAGCCGATTTTTCTCTTCCGGTATGACTACATCTGTTGAAACATCCGCGAGGGAATTCCAGAGACTGGAATGGTCCGCAATATTCTTGGGTCCATTGATGTTTGAACAATAGAGTACGGAAATGTCGAGCCCCGCGCCGAGAAGAGCGCTTATCAGCTTCCCTCCACAGAAAGCTTCAGAGCTTACAACTGGGGGAAACAGAGGGCTGATGCACAGAATTCGCGGACCACTGGGCTTTGCGTCAGCTCGAATCTGGTTGTTGTTCAAGTTGTTTGGCCGCCAGATACGACGGGAGTAATCGCATCGTTTATCGCTAGGCTGCCGCTCGAGCTACCGAACTCACGTATCGCTTGCACGATTCGACCGGCAGCCTTCCCGTCTCCATAGGGATTCTGGGGCTTAACGGCTGCTTGATAATACGTTCGGTCGGTCAGCAAGCGTGAGACCTCATCGGTGATTCTCCCCTGATCAGCTCCAACAAGCCTGGCGCATCCGAGTGCCAAAGCCTCGGGACGTTCTGTCGTGTCCCTGGTAACTAGAACGGGCTTCCCTAAGCTGGGGGCTTCTTCCTGGATTCCACCTGAGTCGGTCAAAATGAGGGTAGAACGCTCCATGAGGGCTACAAATTGGAAATATGAAAGGGGTTCAATCAAATGAATGTTACCTAGGAGTTCCTGATTCCCGAGGCGATCCCGCAGAACCTTATCCACGCCTTTTCGCACCGCCGGGTTCATATGAACGGGATAGATAAATTGTGTCTCCGGAAATCGCCGCGCGAGATCGGCAATTGCCTTACAAATCGACTCCAGCTTTTGGCCGAAGTTTTCGCGTCTATGGCCGGTGATTAACACGACCGGTGAACTGCGGTCGCCCGCCATGACCGTGGGATCTAAACCGGCAATCACAGGCGGCTTCAGTCGTACTTTGTCAACGGCGAGTAATAAGGAATCAATGACCGTATTCCCGGTTACAACGATCCGATCCGAAGGAACGTTCTCCGCCAGTAGGTTCTCGCGATTGGTTTCAGTCGGCGCAAAATGAAGGGTTGCAAGACGACTCGTTAGAACTCGATTCGCTTCCTCTGGCCAGGGCGATTGCATGTTCCAGGTGCGCAAACCAGCTTCTACGTGCCCGATGGGTATATTTCGATAAAACGCTGAAAGCGATCCTGCCAGGACGGTCGTGGTGTCACCTTGAAAGAGAACCAAGTCAGGCTTTTCGGCCGCGAAATAATGGTCTAGAGCCGTTACGGCTCGAGAGGTTAATTCGGCAAGGGTCTGTCCCGGACGCATCAGGTTCAAATCGACATCTGGAATTATGTCGAACACCGTAAGAACCTGATCGAGCATTTCGCGATGTTGCGCGGTGAGACACACGTGGCATTCAAACTCTGCCTGCCCTCTCAGGGCAAGAATCACCGGAGCGAGTTTGATGGCCTCAGGACGAGTGCCAAGAATGACGGAAATTTTCATGAGTAGACCCGCCGGCGCGAGCCATCCGTGCCCAAAAATCAGATGGCTGCTGTGAAATGTAGAGTGGCTAATCCTGAATCAGAGAAGGCCAACTGCATCAAGTGTGCACGAAGGTAAAGTAGCGCTATTGAACGGTGGCAGCAAGCGCTGTCGGCGCTGGCGGAGCGCTGCCACTTTGAGAGACTTGAACTGCGCCGATGTCCCAGGCTCCCGACTGTGGTCGTGCCGCACCCTTATAATCGCGCTCCAACGCTGCAATCCCCTGACTGGTCAGATTTTGCGCGGCTCCGATCAGCGGGCTGCCCGAATTTGGATTGAAATTAGAACTCAGACTCGCAGCCAAGGGTATCGATGCCGAATCGCAACCGCAGGACGACTGCCACGCCGAGAAGTTATTGGCAGCGTAACCCGCACCGACAGTTATCGAACTCCCGCCGGAGAAATCGTAGTCGTTATTGTTCGACGAGGTGCTAATCGCTCCACCCTCAAGCAGTGCCTCTAGATTTCCACCTATGGTGTTGTTGCGAAGATCGATTGCCGCTGTCGAACCGTTCCGATAGATACCCGACATAATTGTGCCCGACTGATTCACGCCGATGATTGTATTGTTGTAAATTTTGACGTTCAGGGCGTTGCCTTCAACCTCGATCGCACGCGCGCCCCCGGCCCCGTTTATTGCCGTTGCATAGGAATTTACTACGTTATTGAAGACGTTCATGGAACCCGTACCCGAGGCATACTGCTCGTAATAGATCCAAGAAGTTCCGTTACCAAGATTGCCGTCCCACAGATTACTGTAAATGCTAACGTTGCTCAACGGGCTTGTGTACGTGTATATATGCACCCCATCGTGATGGAAGTTATAACTCGAGCCAGAATCATTCCACGTCGCGAAATCATGAACATGATTACCGAAAAATGAAAAACTAGAGAGCGTTCCGCTATTCCCGTTGCCCTGCGCTACGTCGATCCCAGCGCTCGTATCGTACATTTCGTTATTGCTGACGACGAGGTTGGAGTCATTTGCGCCGCTCGGCAGGTCGTATTCGATCAGCGAACTGGCTCCATGAATCTTGTTGTTTTTAATAGTGCAGTTTACGCAGCTGCCTTCCTTGGAGATGGCGCGACAGCCGACTGAACCGGCTGATGCCTCGTCGCTGAGCGAAGTCCGCAGGTAGATATTGGCGATTTCCAAGTTCTGGATCGTGCAGTTTGTGCAGTTCTGGAACATCGCGCCGTTTCCGTCATTGGCTGGACTTGAGCATGTGCCACCTGGGCAAGCACCTCCAGGCGTGCCGTTGAGGGTAGCGCGGAGCAAGCCGTTCGTGCCTCCGTCAACTGTCACGAATGAGACACCACTCATGACAACGCCGCCGCCCAAGTTGCTTCCTCCACCACTCCAGTAAGGGGCCTGCAGGATCGCACCATTTTCAAATAGCAAAGTGACAGGACTGCCGCTGGAGCCAGAGCCTTTGAACGTTAATCCAGTCGCGCCCGCCGCGGCGGTGATTGTGCCGCACAGATGTACAGTGGTGCCCGGTCCGATCTGGCTCGAGCCGCTGCCCCAGTTGCTCGCGCTATTGAAGAAAGTGTAAGAGAGCGCATCGGCGCAATCCGCACCGGTTGCTGCGCCAGTCGCATTTTGCGCCAGGTAGATATTGGCTGCCGAAGCTGCTGCAGTCGACGGAAAAAGCAGGGTCATCATCGCCGAGGCCAAGAATGCTATGAGGGCGGGGAAGAAATATCGGCGCCTTAAATCTTTCACCGTGCGAACGCGAGCACTCTGCAGTCTCACTATTGAACTCCCCACCGAACGTAAAGCTCATTTGATCAAGGAGCTATCCCTTGATCTGTGGGCAGAGTAACAAAACGCCGCAGGGGCTCACAACTGGACGCATGGCTAAGCGAAGGACAGGTTCGGATACCTGTACCTCACCTGCTCTGAATCCGCAGGCTGGATTATACAACGCAGGCTCGCGACGGAGAAATTGGCTTGGACCGCCAGACAAACAGCACACGCTAGACTCGGCCAGCGGCGCGATCGCAAATGTCGCGCCGTAATCTGTGACCCGACCAGCATATTCACCGGTCTGGTAATGGTACTGTAATCAGCGAGTTAAGGCTCTCGCCCGGAACTCCGCGAATGCGAAGTCCTATCACGCAGCCAGTTTAGAGGGTGGAAACCATCTCTACTGGAGAGAGCCGACAGCGACAAACTCCGCGGCTTTTTGCACCACGCGCTGTTGCTGTTCAGCCTCGAGCTGAGGGTACATCGGAAGCGAGAGAATCTCCGCAGCGACCTTCTCGGTCACCGGGAAATCGCCCTGCTTATAACCAAAATGCTTGTACGCCTGCTGAAGATGGAGCGGCAAGGGATAGTGAATGCCGGTGTCAATATTAGCATCGGCCAAATGCTTCTGCAGACCCGCGCGATCCTGCACACGTACCACGTACAAGTGGTAAACCGAGCGTGACCATTCAGGTTGCTGGGGCGCCGTGACGCCTTCCACGGAAGAGAGCAGCTCATCGTATCGCCGCGCTGCGGCCTGGCGTTTGCGATTCCATTCCGCCAGATGGCGAAGCTTCACGCTCAAGATGCCTGCCTGCAGAGAATCGAGGCGTCCGTTGTAGCCCTCGATATCGTGGTAATACTTCTTCGCCTGACCGTGTTCGCGCAGCATGCGCATTTTCTTGGCGATCGATTCGCTGTTGGTGGTTGCCGCGCCTGCTTCACCGCAAGCACCCAAATTCTTGCCCGGGTAAAAGCTGAAGGCTGCCGCGTGGCCCATCGTGCCGGCTTTCCTCCAGCGATTTTCCTTCTTGGAAAAATACTCCGCGCCATGAGCCTGGCAGGCGTCTTCCACCACGATCAAGTTGTAGCGGCGCGCAATCTCCAGAAGCGGATCCATGTCCGCGGTCTGTCCGTAAATATGCACTGGAACGATCGCGGTGACCGGCGCGCGTGATTCCCAGTTGTAAGGCCTGCCGGTTTCGCGATCCAGATAGCATTTCTTCTCGAGATATTCCTGCAACTTCACGGGATCCATGCAGTAAGTGGTTTCGTCGATGTCCACGAAATCCGGCCGCGCGCCCGCCTGGCTGATTCCTTCAGTCGTGGCGATAAACGTGTGCGGAACGGTCAGAACGATATCGCCCGGTTGCACGCCCGCCGCCATCAGCGCAAAGCGCACCGCGTCCGTGCCGCTCGCGAGCCCAACGCAATGAGACGCATCCTGTGAATGCCGCGAATTCGCGCTCAAAATCCTCAACCATGGGGCCGCCGACGAAGCCCGCCGTGCGCAGCACCTTCTGAAATACAGGGGGCAGTTCCGCTTCTAGCTCTTCGTGGGGGGTGACCAGATCCAAAAATGGAATCTTTCCGTTGTTAGAAATCATGCGATTCGAGGCTCCTCGGTGATGTAACGCAGCACTTTGGCTGGATTTCCCGCGACAATGGCGTTCGCGGGCACGTCTTTCGTCACTACGCTGCCGGCGCCTACGATGGCGTTTTCGCCGATTACCACGTTCGCCAGGATCGTTGAACCCGAACCGATCGAAGCGCCCTTCTTCACGATTGTGCGTTCCACTTTCCAGTCCGCCTCGGTTTGCAATTGGCCGTTTCCGATCGTCGCGCGCGGATAGGAATCGTTGATAAAAGTCACGCTGTGGCCGATGAAAACGTCGTCTTCGATCGTGACGCCTTCACAGACAAAGGTATGGCTGGAAATTTTGCAGTTCTTGCCGATCTTGGCATTCTTTTGAATTTCCACGAATGCCCCGATTTTCGTGTTGTCGCCAACTTCGCAGCCATACAGGTTGATGAACTTGGATAACTTCACGTCCTTGCCGAGCTTTACATCGGGGGCGATGCAGACGTAATCGGTCATAGCTGGACGACTTTGCCTTTCTGCCTGGAGCGAAATGTCCGCGGCTTCCAGCATCCTCACAACGTGCAAGCCGGCAACGCCGTCGTTGAACGGCTTTTTGTCGTTCAGAATGCAGTCCACGAAATACGCGGCTTCCACCTTGAGCGCCTCGATCTGTTCAACTTTCGGCGCCCACATGTCGCCGGTGCGGTAGCTGACCAGCTGCTGATACACGGCTTCGCCGGTCTGCATCTGTACGCCCTTGTCGTAGATCTTGATTTTCTCGTCCGCTTCCAGATCGTTCCAGACGAGCATCTTCTTTTCGCCGCCGATCAGCGTGGTGCGCACCTTGACGGGCGAGAGCCAATTCACGTTGATGTGACCGATGATGTTGTTGGGATAGTAGAGCGTCAGGAAAGCGACATCCGCGACGCCATTCAGGTGGCGTTCGCCGGTGGCCACGACGGCCTCGGGCTTCTCCTTGATGAGATAGTCCATGATCGAAAGATCGTGCGGCGCGAGATCCCAGATAACGTTGACGTCGTGCTGGAACAGGCCCAAGTTCACGCGCGTCGAATCGTAGTAGTACAGGTCGCCCAGCGTTCCGTCGTCGATGAGCTGGCGAATGCGCTTCACCGCGCCCGTAAACAGGAACGTGTGGTCCACCATGATCTTCAGATTCTTGCGATCGGCCAATTCGATCAGTTCCTCGGCCTGCGCCGTGGTGCAGGTAAACGGCTTCTCGACGAAAACGTGCTTGCCATTCAGCAATGCCGACTTGGCCAGTTCGAAGTGAGTCCAAACCGGAGTGACCACAGCAACCACATCAATGTCCGGAGACGTCAGCAATTCTTCGCAATCACTCGTCAGTTGAATGTCTGAATGCGATTGGCGCACGCGGCGAAGAGAATTCGGGCTCTTGTCGCAAACCGCAACAACCTTGGAATGTTCCTGGCCGTGGAAATTCCGGACGATGTTCGGACCCCAGTAACCGTATCCGATCACGCCAACCTTCAGCACGTCTTTTGCTACGTCCACCTTCACGTCCTGCGCCAGACTCACTTTGATGGGCAGCTTTGCTGAAGATCCGACACTTAGGCTCGTCGCCATTTTCTCCGCCTTATGGGTATCTGAATTGGGGAAGCACTCACTGCCTGGTCTGACATGCTGGTAGCAGAAAAATGCTTCGTGTTAAGTACTTCGCCTAGGACAAAACCGAATCGCCTAATTCTGGTAAACGTTCCGAGCTTTGCAAAATCTCAGTAGGCGCCGTCGCCGGTAAGAATCGCGCGCGGAGTCAGGAGCAGAATTTTCAGGTCCAGCAACGGTGACCATGAACGGGAATACTGCAGATCCAGCCGGACCATTTCGTCGAAAGTCGTCCTGCTCCGGCCGTGCACTTGCCACAGCCCGGTAATTCCCGGCTTGGCTTCCAACGACCGCCGGCGATGCCAAATGTCGTACACGTCAAACTCGTACTGGACGGGCGGCCTGGGCCCAACCAACGACATCTCGCCTTTCAACACATTAAGAAATTGGGGCAGTTCATCCAAGCTGGTGCGGCGCATTAACTTGCCGATCCAGGTAACGCGAGGATCGTTGGTGATTTTGTAGACAGTCTTCGGATTTTTCCCTGCGCCCGCTGGATCCGATTTCCCCGCGATAAAGTTCTGCACGAATTCGCGGTGAATTTCCGCATCGTTCGCGATGTGCATCGAGCGGAATTTCAGGAACACAAAAGGTACGCCGTATTGTCCGATACGCTCTTGGCGGAAAAGGACCGGCCCCTTCGACGTCAGTCTGATAATCAGCGCAAGAATCAGGAAGAGCGGCGAGAACACCAGCAGCGCGGACGTGCTGCCGACAACATCCATTGCGCGCTTGACCATCAAAGGCACCTTCTTCTTTTTTTCCGTCTCGACCATGTCAGGATAAAGTCTGGTAGTGACTACGCCTCCGCGCGTTTGGTCCGAGGAAGTCTCAGGGAACGCGTGGAAGGAAATGCGCAGGTGAGCAAGTTGGCTTGGCTTGAAAACGCTTTGCAGCCCGGTCTTGATCTTCAATTCGATTGTGCTGAAGGCAGAACTCACTTCAGCGGTTCCCAGCTCCGTGAAAATTACGCCAATGACGCTGCCTTCGTCGAACCAACCCGTCAGGTCGGTTTCGCGGACAATCTGAGAAACGGATTCCGCAATTTGTCCCAGAACCAGTTTGTCGCTCTTGGATTTCGGCAGGACCTCGCTGTCAATCAACATCAGGACGAGGTGTTTGCGCGACCGTTCCGAGCGTTTGCGTTCCCGGCACAGCATCTGGCGGAATTGCTTCTCGGGAAACAAACGGCTGGACTCTTGGTCGAATGCGACTTGCTGCGAGGGCTGGTTCTTGCCGTTCGATGATGACGCTCGTTCTTTTTGTGCGCTCTGGGTCACGAAAGATCCTCGATCCTGCAAAGCCATCGGAGATTAGAGAAAAGCGTCTCTCAATAATTTTTGAGCGTTATGGCTGAAACACGAGCCGCATTCCACGTGGTTCGGAGAATACTCTTTCCGCGCGCGGCGCCACCGTCGTGCGCACCGAAGTCACTGACGCGGAATCGATCTTCACCGCTACAGAACGTTGCAGCAGGGTAACTGACAATACCAACTGGTGATTCCCCTGGAACTCGACGAGCAATCCCTCCAACCCACGCAAAGGTCCCGACTCAATCCGGACCTTGTCGCCAACTTCCAGGTACGGGCATGGATGATTCGGAATTCCCGAAGACACTAAAGCTTGAATTGCGCGAATCTCGTCTTCATCGACCGCGACCAGCTGGCGGTTAAAACCCACAATCTGTATGACGCCTGGAATCTTGAGTATCGGCAGTCGATCCAATGGGTTGAATCGGCAGAACACATAGCCCGGAAAGAGGGGCGAATCCACCTGCTTAATCCGATCCGACCAGCGTTTGCTGCTCTTGTAAAGCGGCAGAAACCATTCGTAGCCGTTCGAACCGAGGTTTTCAGAGATATTGAATTCCTGGCGCCCTCGGACTTGCAGCGCGAACCACGACACGGGAGTCAGCTGAGCACTCACTTCGCTGCAGTTTCGCCGGGAATCAGTGTCATCCGCAGAGAACATAGGCTACCGCCCTTAGAGTCACATCGACTCGCGTCGGAACAGCCTTACGAATGCACGACGGATGCCACCCCGTACCGGCCAGCTACATTTCTGTAACCATATGATTCAAAATGAATTAGTTTATATTTGCACCTGTTCGATGCGCCTCTCCCGGGGCCTAGTTCGATGAACTTTGTTATCCCAGAATTGCAAATGTTTTCCGCCTTGCACCGGTAACAAAAATGGGCACGCATTTTAATGAAACGGACGGGATCCTTCTCAAAATGGGTTCACTGGGGGATATAATGTCCCCAATCAGGGGTTCCAGCTCCAACACGAACTCTGCCACTTCCTCCCTTCCGCTACCATCGCCGCGACAAATCCCGGAGCCGGTTCAACCGAATGCATGGACCATCGATCGCCATCCTCCGCTTGGAGCTCCGTTGGACCGCCAGGCGTAAGGGACACCGTAAAGCTATCCAATGGCAGACTCAGACCAGCACCGTGCGCTTTGACGTAGGCTTCCTTGCGGGTCCAGCAAAGAAAGAACCCTTCCGTCCGCAGGTTTGCTGGCAGCGCTTGGAGCTCAGCAACTTCGCGAGCAGCAAAATATCTTTTGGCGATGTCCTCGCCCGCGAGCTGCGGGCGGATTTGCTCCACATCAACTCCCAGCCTTCGTCCACGAGAAAACGCATAGATCGCGACACCGCCAGAATGGGAAAGGTTGAACTGTAAGTCCGAATCGGATCCGTTCGCGTCGAGCGCAGGCTTTCCGTGCTTCCCATAGCGGAATTTAAGCCCCGCAGGTGGAAGCATCAAATAGGTCCCCAGCAACTCTCGAAGAATCCCCCGCGCCGCGACGAAGTGGTTCCGATCCGTTGAGAAAACAAAGCGGTTCGCCCGTGCCATCTCATCGGATGAAAGTGTGGTTTCGAGCCGCGAAAGCACTGGCGCATCGCAATCGAGCGAAGCTCGCCACAAATGTAGGTCATCCGCGCCCAACTTGAGCCCGACCGGAGCCGGGAACCATTCAACCGAATTGGAATCCTTATTCACCACTCATGACCGACTAGAAACTAGAAAATCACGTTCGGACGATTCGCGACCGCGCTATTGACTGATGGCGCCCACCCTCGCGCGGATATCCCAGCTGAGTCAGATCGCTATGCTACCCTGGCCGGGAAACCATCGTTGCGACATAAGCCGTCGCGCCACTGTAATATTACCGGGATGATCGCTGATGCGCGTTTGCATGCTGGGCTATACATTCTATGAGCTGGACAGCCGCGTGCGGCAGTATGCCAGAGCCTTGGTCGAACGGGGTGACGAAGTAGATTTCATCGGTTTGCGAAAAGAAAATCAAGCGGCCGAGGACGTTGTGGAAGGAGTCCGCATATTTCGTATCCAGGGACGCGAGTACAACGAGAAGGGCAAAATTTCCTATTTGTTCAAGTTGCTGCGCTTTCTGGCCAGCTCATCGCTCTTGTTGTCGAGGAAGCACTTCCACACCCGATACGATCTGGTCCATATCCACTCGGTGCCCGATTTTCTCGTCTTTGCTGCCTGGTTGCCACGATTCACAGGAGCAAGGGTCGTGCTGGACATTCATGATGTTGTCCCGGAATTTTACGCCACCAAATTCAACGCCCCACCGGGCTCGCTGGCGTTCCAATCGCTGCTACTGCTGGAAAAACTCTGTGCCGCGTTCGCAAATCACGTCATCATCGCAAATGATGTCTGGCGGGATAAGTTGATGTCCCGAGCCTTGCGAGGATCAAAATGCACTACCATTCTCAACTATCCCCTTCATGTGGCTCCGCAGGTGCGCAACCGACAAAGAACAAATTCGAAGTTCACTATCATCTATCCAGGCAGTCTGAATCATCACCAGGGAGTGGACGTCGCGGTGCAAGCCTTTGCAGTGGTGAAGAATTCAATTCCGGAAGCGGAATTTCATATTTATGGTGAGGGCGCGGAATTCGAGAATATCGCCCGGCTCATTCGAGAATTAGGATTGGAAAAGGACGTATTTCTGCAGCCCTACGTCTCACACGAAGAAATCCTGCGCATTATGGAGAACGCAGACCTGGGAATCGATCCCAAGAGAACCGACGGTTTCGCAAATGAAGCGTTCGGCGGCAAGATCTTCGAATTTATGGCGCTTGGTGTTCCCGTGGTGGCTTCAAGCACCCGAACCAATAGACATTACTTCACCGAGTCCGTCTTGCGATTCTGCCGCGGCGGGGATGCGCAAGACCTTGCGCAATCCATATTGGATTTGCACAAGGACCAGGAGGCGACTGCCCGCATGGTTCAAGAAGCCACCGCGTTCATTCGCCGCTATCAGTGGGATGCGCAAAAATCGATTTATCTCGATTTGGTGGACTCACTGACCCAGTCGTCGAAGAATATTATCGCGTGAAAATCCCGGCCGTCTTCTGGAGCTGCTGGCGCCAATAACCTCCAGCCGAGTAGCAAGGAAAGCTACGATTCGCCGGGATCTTCGCTAGGGCCGCATTGCCCGGATCGAGTATTCATTTCAACAGCGCCATGCCGACTCACGCACAAAACTCCACATCCCAGGCAAGCACCGACGACTGGTCAAATCGGATTCTTCTCGCCGCGGTCGCCGGGATTCTCTTCCTCACGCTTTTTCCTTTTCGATTTTCGCTTACCACCGAGCTGCCGCCCAACGCTTCGCCGTTCCTGCTAGGCCGAAGTCCAAAAGTCGATTCGCCGCTCCATATTTTCCTAAACATATTACTGTTTGTGCCCTTCGGATTTGGGCTCTCCGAGAAGTTGCGCGAGAAAGGCAGGTCCTGGAGGCTCACGTTTGCGCTTACTTTGCTCGCGGGCGCGCTGTTTTCTTACTCGATTGAATTTTTGCAAATTTACATTCCCTCGCGCGATTCCGAGTGGGAAGACGTATTCACCAATTCGACGGGCGCCGTAGCTGGTTTTCTTTTTTTCCAACGCTGCGGCCGTCAGGCGGTTCGCGCTCTAGCGCAATGCGAGCAGCTGCTTAACAATTGGCTTACGATTCCCAGGACGACGGCTATTGTCCTGCTATATTTTGCGACGTGGTTCACAATCTCTGTCCCGCTGCAGAAAAAAAGCCTCCCTAGCAATTGGGATCCCAGCAATCTCCTCGTGGTTGGCAACAACGCGCAGGCCGAATACCCCTGGCGCGGACAATTGTTCCGGGTGCAGTTTTGGAATCGCGCGCTATCCGAACAATTGGGTCGGGAGCTGACCAGCGGCTCGTCGAACGAAGCCACACGGGATGGTCTAGTTGGGGATTTTGACTTTTCGGGCCCATCTCCATTGCTCGATCGACAGAAGCTTCTCCCCGATCTCAGATGGACGCCGCGCGCGCCAGATTACACCGATGTGAATTCTCTCGTCCTGGATGGAAACCATTGGCTCGTCTCCAGGGCGCCGGTATCAGACTTCGTGCATGACGTGGAAAAATCGAATCAGTTTGCTGTGCGCGTTGTATGCATACTCGGAGAACCGGGCAATGGCGACAAACGGATCGTATCCATATCAAATTCGTCGGGGATCACAAATTTAACTTTGCGGCAGGAAGACGCCAATCTGGTTTTTTGGTTCCGCAATCCCCTTTCCGTAAAACGCTCCTTACTCGCGTGGTACACGCCGAAAGTCTTCGACGTAACCGCGCCCCACGACATTTTATTTTCTTACGACGGCTCGAATCTTTCGCTCTTCATTGACGGAAAGCAGGATCCTCGCGCGTATCAGCTCGGTCCCGGAACGGCGTTGGCGCAACTACTCGTTCGAGTCATCGGGGGGGAGCTCGATGGCTATCGTTACATCTATTACGCGCTCGTCTTCCTTCCCGCCGGAATTCTCACCGGTTTCGCGGCCAGAAACTGGCGGTCAAGTCCTATCGCGACCGCGGCCTTTCTCGCCATTGGCGTCGGTATGCCACCGGCGATTCTTGAATGGAGTCTGGTGTCCGTGAGCGGTCGCGCGCTGTCTCGCCTGAACCTGTTTCTATCTATCTTGCTCGTGGCTGCGGGCATCGTGTGGATCAATACGGATCGCCGCCTCGACTAATTGCGCTCGCTTCGTTGCATCATCAGTCAATCAGCCGCCGAAAATCCCGCAAATTCGTTGACGCCACGCATCTGCGTGGCGTAACGTGCCCTCCTGCGACCGCCGGCACTTTCGACTCGGTTCAGCCCAATTTCCCGTAAACACGCATGGCTAACGAGCCTCCTACTTCAACCTCCGTTCCGCTGTTCAGTATCATCATCGGCGCTTACAATGATTGGCCAGCGCTTACCTCGTGCCTGCGATCGTTCGCGCACCAAACGAATCCGCCAAGTTTTGAAGTTGTTCTTGTGGACGACGGCAGTGCGGAACCCGCGCCTGACTTCATTCGCGTTTGGAGCAATCAGTATCCGTTAACCGTCATTAGGCAACCGCACACCGGCGTATCCGCTGCCCGGAATCGCGGTGCGCAGATTTCCAAAGGCCCAATCCTGGTATTCGCGGACGCCGATTCAAGATTCGATGTGAATTGCCTGCAAACTTTGGCCTCGACGATCTCCAGTTCCCCGCAGCACAATAGCTTTCAACTCCGTCTCACAGGCGATTGCGCAACATTGGTTGGCCGCGTGGAACAGCTTCGTCTCATCACACTCCAAGATCACTTGCTGCAACCGGATGGTTGCCTGCGATATCTGAACACGGCCGGCTTCGCAATTCGGCGCACGCAGGTCAATGTCGAGGCGGGTGTGTTCTATACCGGCGCAGTCCGCGGCGAAGATACGCTGCTGTTGGCCGGTCTGATCGAGCGCGGACAACTTCCATTCCTGGTCGTAAATGCGATCGTCCAACATGAAACTCCCTTCTCGCTGCTCGAATCCCTTCGCAAGGAAATTCGGTCGGCGTATTTGGAGATGGACACCTACAAGATTATCGACACCAAGGGCGTGAAATATCGTGTAACTCACCGCGAGCGTCTGGAAATGCTCCGGGCTATGTGGAAAACATCCGGCCGAAAATCCATCGGAAGATCAGCGTGGTTTGTCTTGGTCACGAGACAAGTGCTGCGCCTGGTCCTGCACTTTGTCTACCGCGCAATGGGCGCGCGGTCCCACTCGCAATCGTCCTAATGGAAGGCCGGACAGACCCGAAGCGCCTCCTCAAGGTTGGCGGAGCGATTGAAAACGAACTGGAATTGAAAACCGCGGACTCTGAAGTGTTGCTGCACCTAAGACCCGCACTCAAGTGTCACCTGCGATGACGCAACGTTCTCCTGGCGCGTGCGAACCCGATCAAGGCAACGAGTGCCACGCCCGATTGCAGTAGCGACGATGGCTCTGGGGCGTTAACAGGATCGCCGGATGTAGCATCTGTGACATACGCGAATCCATTTCCGAAGTTATCTGCCCCACACGGAATGCAGTTCATGTAGAACAATCCAAGATCGCCAGCTGACACCTGTCCATTCATTAAGCAGTTCCTGTCCTCGTAGAAGTCTGTTTCGACGATGCTACCGGTCGAATCCATGAAACCAACTCCGCACTGATCCCCTCCCACCAGCAACGAAGCACCCACGAAACTAACCGGCCCCGAAGCAATCAGCTGAGCGGACCCGGGGACCAACACACCATTTGTCAGCTCGTAACTGAGTGTGATGTTTTCCGCAGGCTGCCCGCCCTTGGGAGAGCTGAAGGTAATCATGGCGGTGCCCGCGACCTCGAGTGTGCCGCTGTCTGCGCGTAACGTACCCGTCAGAAGCAATGCTGCCAGTATTGCGATTCCTAGTTTCATAAAGTTGGCCCTCAGCCTAATTGGTAGCGCGAGCATCCCGCTTGCCACTCTCAGCGTTCGCGAACTCATTGAAAAGCCGCGTGTTACGTTTCGGGCATGCTAGCTCAAGAGCAAATTGCACGCCCTTTATGTGCAATCACCTTCTCGTTGGGAGGCTGTTGCAGCCGGTCTCAATGTGTGGATACAACACTAGCTCGAAGTTTATTTGCCGGAGCGCGACAAGGGTCCTGTGAATATCCGGTTGCGATCTGCGAATATTGTCGGCGCGCGTTGCTTGACGTGAGGGAATAGTTTCGGCGATTTCAGGCAAACGAACCCACTCCAGGTCAGTTGATCGATTTCTTTGACCGAAGAACCCGGCGCTCTCATCACGCGTCGGTGACAACAGTCCTAACTAGAAGTTTCGAGCAACGCTGAATTCTCACGGCCGTCCACACGCGTGTCAGCGATGCATGGAAATTCCGTTCCGCGTCATGGTGTAACCGTCAGGGTCGCCGTCTGATTCGAAGCGTTGTAGCTGGCCGTGATCGTCACTGCGGTCAATGCTCCTACTCCCGTCGTGCTCACCGTGAACGTTCCCGTCGTCGCTCCCGCCGCCACCGTAACATTGGCCGGCACCGTCGCCGCCGCATTGTTGCTCGCGAGCGTAACTACCGCTCCGCCCGCCGGCGCTGGTCCCGCCAAGGTGATCGTTCCCGTCGAGCTGCTCCCACCCGTCACGCTCGTCGGATTTAGCGTCACCGACAACTGCGCCTGCGTCGTCGCGCCATTCACCGTCGCCACCGGCTCCGTCGCCGCATACTGCCGTACTCGAACGTTGTTGAATTCCGCTACCGTCCCGTTCTCGCCGTACAGCGCTATCCCTCCGCTCGGCAACGAACTGTTCGTCGCTGTGATCTTCTGCACCCCATCCTTGAACACATCCAGCTCCGTCCCGTGCACCTTCACCGAAAGCTTGTACCAGGTATTGGCGCTCACCGTCCCCACCGCCGCCGTTCCCAGCGTCCCGGTCGCCGCCGCCGTCGAGTTATTCACCCAGCTGTACACATACAGGTTGTTGGTCGTCCCCAGATCATCGTACAGGTTCACTGAATCCAGATTCGTCTGCCCCGTGGCCCGCACTCCGAGTCCCCATAGCCTGCCGGATATCTGCTTCCCGTACATATCCACGGTGTAGTTGGTTCCCGTGTACGTGGAACTTAGCACCTGTCTCGCCGTCGTGCTCCCCCGTGCTACTGCACCCGTCGTTCCGTCCTGCTGCGTATCGTTCACCACCGTCCAGGTCCCACCCGACGCCGTCCAGTTACTGGCGCTGATCGATCCTCCACTGAAATCATCAAAGAAATTAAACGTGTTCGTCCCACTTGACACACTGGTCGCCGCTGCATTCCCGTAATACAGATACACCACCGTTCCGCCACTCGGGATCGTTGGCACATTCACCCACACACTCGCCGTCGTCGTGCTCGCACTCCAGCTCTCGATCCAGAACGGTATCTGCGTCACTCCATCGCTCGCCGTCATGCGCACGTCCGCTCCACTCGCCTGTGCGCTCGCGAACCCAAACGTACTCCCCAATACCACGTTCACTTGATAGTTGCTCAGCGCCGTCCCACCAGGATTCGCGATCGTTATCGCATTCCGATACTGCCAGGCCGGAACCATCCACCCGGCTCCCGTTCCTCCTCCTCCGCTTTGCACCGTCAGAATCGCCGACTGATTCCCCGCTCCGTAAATCGCCGATATCGTTACCGCCGTCGTCGCAGTCACGCTCACCGTGCTCACCGTGAACGTGCCGCTGCTCGCTCCCGCCGCGACCGTAATACTGGCTGGCACCGTCGCCACCGCCGTATTGTTGCTCGCGAGCGTGACTACTGCTCCGCCCGCCGGCGCTGGCCCCGCCAGCGTTATCGTCCCCTGCGGGCTGCTCCCACCAAACACGCTGCTCGGGCTTAGCGCCACAGATGACAGCAGCGGCGTAACCGTCAGCGCCGCCGTCTGGTTCACACCGCTGTACGTCGCCGTGATCGTCGCAACCGTGGTGGTTGCTACTCCGCTCGTGCTCACCGCGAACGTGCCGCTGGTTGCTCCTGCCGCGACCGTAACACTGGCCGGCACTGTCGCCGCTGCATTGTTGCTCGCGAGCGTAACTACCGCTCCGCCCGCCGGCGCTGGCCCCGCCAGCGTTATCGTCCCCTGCGGGCTGCTCCCACCAAACACGCTGCTCGGACTCAGCGCCACAGATGACAGCAATGGTGTAACCGTCAGCGTCGCTGTCTGGTTCGTACCGCTGTACGTCGCCGTGATCGTCGCAACCGTGGTGGTTGCTACTCCGCTCGTGCTGATTGTGAACGTTCCCGTCGTCGCTCCTGCCGCGACCGTAACACTGGCCGGCACCGTCGCCGCTGCATTGTTGCTCGCGAGCGTAACTACCGCTCCGCCCGCCGGTGCTGGTCCTGCCAGGGTGATCGTTCCCGTTGAGTTGCTCCCACCAAACACGCTGCTCGGACTCAGCGCCACAGATGACAGCAATGGTGTAACCGTCAGCGTTGCCGTCTGGTTCGTACCGCTGTAGCTGGCCGTGATCGTCACAGCCGTCGTGGTTGCTACTCCGCTCGTGCTGATCGTAAACGTTCCCGTCGTCGCTCCTGCCGCCACCGTAACATTGGCCGGCACCATCGCCACCGCGTTGTTGCTCGCGAGCGTGATCACCGCTCCGCCACTCGGTGCAGGTCCTGCCAGGGTGATCGTCCCCGTTGAACTGCTTCCACCCAGCACGCTGCTCGGACTTAATGCTAGAGAAGAAGGCAACAGTGGTGTAACCGTCAGCGTTGCCGTCTGGTTCACACCGCTGTACGTCGCCGTGATCGTCACAACCGTGGTGATTGCTACTCCGCTCGTGCTGATCGTAAACGTTCCCGTCGTCGCTCCCGCCGCCACCGTAACATTGGCCGGCACCGTCGCCACCGCGTTGTTGCTCGCGAGCGTAACTACTGCTCCGCCGCTCGGTGCTGGTCCTGCCAGGGTGATCGTCCCCGTTGAACTGCTTCCACCCAGCACGCTGCTCGGACTCAGCGCCACAGATGACAGCAATGGTGTAACCGTCAGCGTCGCTGTCTGGTTCGTACCGCTGTACGTCGCTGTGATCGTCACAACCGTCGTGGTTGCTACTCCGCTCGTGCTGATCGTAAACGTTCCCGTCGTCGCTCCTGCCGCCACCGTAACATTGGCCGGCACTGTCGCCGCTGCATTGTTGCTCGCGAGCGTAACTACCGCTCCGCCCGCCGGCGCTGGTCCCGCCAAGGTGATCGTTCCCGTTGAGCTGCTTCCACCGAACACGCTGCTCGGACTCAGCGCTACCGATGACAGCAATGGTGTAACCGTCAGCGTTGCCGTCTGGTTCGTACCGCTGTAGCTGGCCGTGATCGTCACAGCCGTCGTGGTTGCTACTCCGCTCGTGCTGATCGTAAACGTTCCCGTCGTCGCTCCTGCCGCCACCGTAACATTGGCCGGCACCGTCGCCACCGCGTTGTTGCTCGCGAGCGTAACTACTGCTCCGCCGCTCGGTGCAGGTCCTGCCAGGGTGATCGTCCCCGTTGAGCTGCTTCCACCGAACACGCTGCTCGGACTCAGCGCCACAGATGACAGCAATGGTGTAACCGTCAGCGTTGCCGTCTGGTTCGTACCGCTGTAGCTGGCCGTGATCGTCACAACCGTCGTGGTTGTTACTCCGCTCGTGCTGATCGTAAACGTCCCCGTCGTCGCTCCTGCCGCCACCGTAACATTGGCTGGCACTGTCGCCACCGCGTTGTTGCTCGCGAGCGTAACTACTGCTCCGCCGCTCGGTGCAGGTCCTGCCAGGGTGATCGTCCCCGTTGAGCTGCTTCCACCGAACACGCTGCTCGGACTCAGCGCCACAGATGACAGCAATGGCGTAACCGTCAGCGTTGCCGTCTGGTTCGTACCGCTGTAGCTGGCCGTGATCGTCACAGCCGTCGTGGTTGCTACTCCGCTCGTGCTGATCGTGAACGTTCCCGTCGTCGCTCCCGCCGCCACCGTAACATTGGCCGGCACCGTCGCCACCGCGTTGTTGCTCGCGAGCGTAACTACTGCTCCGCCACTCGGCGCAGGTCCCGCCAGTGTGATCGTCCCCGATGAACTGCTTCCACCCACCACGCTGCTCGGACTTAATGCCAGAGAAGAAGGCAACAGTGGTGTAACCGTCAGGGTCGCCGTCTGATTCGAAGCGTTGTAGCTGGCCGTGATCGTCACTGCGGTCGATGCTCCTACTCCCGTCGTGCTCACCGTGAACGTTCCCGTCGTCGCTCCCGCCGCCACCGTAACATTGGCCGGCACCGTCGCCGCCGCATTGTTGCTCGCGAGCGTAACTACCGCTCCGCCCGCCGGCGCTGGTCCCGCCAAGGTGATCGTTCCCGTCGAGCTGCTCCCACCCGTCACGCTCGTCGGATTTAGCGTCACCGACAACTGCGCCTGCGTCGTCGCGCCATTCACCGTCGCCACCGGCTCCGTCGCCGCATACTGCCGTACTCGAACGTTGTTGAATTCCGCTACCGTCCCGTTCTCGCCGTACAGCGCTATCCCTCCGCTCGGCAACGAACTGTTCGTCGCTGTGATCTTCTGCACCCCATCCTTGAACACATCCAGCTCCGTCCCGTGCACCTTCACCGAAAGCTTGTACCAGGTATTGGCGCTCACCGTCCCCACCGCCGCCGTTCCCAGCGTCCCGGTCGCCGCCGCCGTCGAGTTATTCACCCAGCTGTACACATACAGGTTGTTGGTCGTCCCCAGATCATCGTACAGGTTCACTGAATCCAGATTCGTCTGCCCCGTGGCCCGCACTCCGAGTCCCCATAGCCTGCCGGATATCTGCTTCCCGTACATATCCACGGTGTAGTTGGTTCCCGTGTACGTGGAACTTAGCACCTGTCTCGCCGTCGTGCTCCCCCGTGCTACTGCACCCGTCGTTCCGTCCTGCTGCGTATCGTTCACCACCGTCCAGGTCCCACCCGACGCCGTCCAGTTACTGGCGCTGATCGATCCTCCACTGAAATCATCAAAGAAATTAAACGTGTTCGTCCCACTTGACACACTGGTCGCCGCTGCATTCCCGTAATACAGATACACCACCGTTCCGCCACTCGGGATCGTTGGCACATTCACCCACACACTCGCCGTCGTCGTGCTCGCACTCCAGCTCTCGATCCAGAACGGTATCTGCGTCACTCCATCGCTCGCCGTCATGCGCACGTCCGCTCCACTCGCCTGTGCGCTCGCGAACCCAAACGTACTCCCCAATACCACGTTCACTTGATAGTTGCTCAGCGCCGTCCCACCAGGATTCGCGATCGTTATCGCATTCCGATACTGCCAGGCCGGATCCATCCACCCGGCTCCCGTTCCTCCTCCTCCGCTTTGCACCGTCAGAATCGCCGACTGATTCCCCGCTCCGTAAATCGCCGATATCGTTACCGCCGTCGTCGCAGTCACGCTCACCGTGCTCACCGTGAACGTGCCGCTGCTCGCTCCCGCCGCGACCGTAATACTGGCTGGCACCGTCGCCACCGCCGTATTGTTGCTCGCGAGCGTGACTACTGCTCCGCCCGCCGGCGCTGGCCCCGCCAGCGTTATCGTCCCCTGCGGGCTGCTCCCACCAAACACGCTGCTCGGGCTTAGCGCCACAGATGACAGCAGCGGCGTAACCGTCAGCGCCGCCGTCTGGTTCACACCGCTGTACGTCGCCGTGATCGTCGCAACCGTGGTGGTTGCTACTCCGCTCGTGCTCACCGCGAACGTGCCGCTGGTTGCTCCTGCCGCGACCGTAACACTGGCCGGCACTGTCGCCGCTGCATTGTTGCTCGCGAGCGTAACTACCGCTCCGCCCGCCGGCGCTGGTCCCGCCAAGGTGATCGTCCCCGTTGAGCTGCTTCCACCGAACACGCTGCTCGGACTCAGCGCCACAGATGACAGCAATGGTGTAACCGTCAGCGTTGCCGTCTGGTTCACACCGCTGTACGTCGCCGTGATCGTCGCAACCGTGGTGGTTACTACTCCGCTCGTGCTGATCGTAAACGTTCCCGTCGTCGCTCCTGCCGCGACCGTAACACTGGCCGGCACCGTCGCCACCGCGTTGTTGCTCGCGAGCGTAACTACTGCTCCGCCGCTCGGTGCTGGCGCCGCCAAGGTGATCGTCCCCGTTGAGTTGCTTCCACCAAACACGCTGCTCGGACTCAGCGCCACAGATGACAGCAATGGTGTAACCGTCAGCGTTGCCGTCTGGTTCACACCGCTGTAGCTGGCCGTGATCGTCACAGCCGTCGTGGTTGCTACTCCGCTCGTGCTGATCGTAAACGTCCCCGTCGTCGCTCCTGCCGCCACCGTAACATTGGCCGGCACTGTCGCCACCGCGTTGTTGCTCGCGAGCGTAACTACTGCTCCGCCGCTCGGTGCTGGTCCTGCCAGGGTGATCGTTCCCGTTGAGCTGCTTCCACCGAACACGCTGCTCGGACTCAGCGCCACAGATGACAGCAATGGCGTAACCGTCAGCGTTGCCGTCTGGTTCACACCGCTGTACGTCGCCGTGATCGTCACAACCGTGGTGATTGCTACTCCGCTCGTGCTGATCGTAAACGTTCCCGTCGTCGCTCCTGCCGCCACCGTAACATTGGCCGGCACTGTCGCCGCTGCATTGTTGCTCGCGAGCGTAACTACCGCTCCGCCCGCCGGCGCTGGCCCCGCCAGCGTTATCGTCCCCTGCGGGCTGCTCCCACCAAACACGCTGCTCGGACTCAGCGCCACAGATGACAGCAATGGTGTAACCGTCAGCGTTGCCGTCTGGTTCGTACCGCTGTACGTCGCTGTGATCGTCACAACC
This sequence comes from uncultured Acidobacteriota bacterium, assembly GCA_963747605.1. GTDB lineage: Bacteria > Acidobacteriota > Terriglobia > Acidiferrales > UBA7541 > Palsa-295. The sequence goes on from CAVVGA010000004.1 coordinate 166,665, forward strand.
GTCGTGGTTGCTACTCCGCTCGTGCTGATCGTGAACGTTCCCGTCGTCGCTCCTGCCGCCACCGTAACATTGGCCGGCACCGTCGCCACCGCGTTGTTGCTCGCGAGCGTAACTACTGCTCCGCCGCTCGGTGCAGGTCCTGCCAGGGTGACCGTCCCCGTTGAGCTGCTTCCACCCAGCACGCTGCTCGGACTCAGCGCCACAGATGACAGTAGCGGTGTAACCGTCAGCGTCGCTGTCTGGTTCGTACCGCTGTACGTCGCTGTGATCGTCACAACCGTCGTGGTTGCTACTCCGCTCGTGCTGATCGTAAACGTTCCCGTCGTCGCTCCTGCCGCCACCGTAACATTGGCCGGCACCGTCGCCACCCCGTTGTTGCTCGCGAGCGTAACCACCGCTCCGCCACTCGGCGCAGGTCCCGCCAAGGTGATCGTTCCCGTTGAGTTGCTCCCACCGAACACGCTGCTCGGACTTAGAGCTAGAAGAAAGGCCGCATGAATCGTCGCGGGACCGACCGTCGAAGTAGGATCCAAGGCGGCATACTGCCGTACGATGACGTTGTTGAATTCGGCCACCCCGCCGGACTCGCCGTAAAGAGCTACCCCTCCTGTGCGAAGTGTGGTGTCGAATCCCTTGATCTGCAGCACGTCATCTTTATAGACATCAATTTCGGAAGAATGGGACTTGAGCGACATCTTGTACCAGGTATTTGGATTGACCGGGCCAAGAGCAACCGAGCCGAGAACGGCTTGGTTCGCGGAGCTTGTCCATTTATAGAGATAGAGGTTGTTCGTATTTCCCAGATCATCGTAAAGGTTCGCGGAGTAGAAATCGTTCTGATCTTCAACGCGCGAGGCGATCCCCCAGACCCTGCCGCTGAGCTGCTTACCGTACACGTCGAGAACGTAATCACCACCACTAAACGAGGACATCAAAAGTTGGACGTCGGAGGTCATCGCCTGCAGTACACCTCCCGTGGTTCCGTCTTGTTGGACATCTTGAACGATCGTCCAATTCCCTCCTGATGCGGTCCATCTCGTGGGATCGATTCCGCCGACCGGGACCCTCGGCTGGGTCAGATCTGCAGCCCGATGCTGAAGAGTCCACGTCCCGTTGTTCAGGTTGCAATAATATTCGTGAAGGGTGGTGCCGAAAGGGGTCTGAAACATACAGGCCGAGTTGTCACTCATGATTGGGTTATCGGCCAAGAGTTCGAAACCAGACGTTGGTGAAGTTGTGCTGCCATAAACGAGGACGTTCCATGCCGTCGTGCCGCTATTATTTAAGATTTCTGTCGAGAGAAAATATGTGCCCTGGTAATAGAACATGTTGGGAGCGGCAAGGGTGGTGGGCGAGGTGAGTATCGTGACCTCAGTGGTTGGGTCGTCCAGCGCGGTCGGGCTCAGTGCGTTACGCGCGTGAATTTCATAAAAGGTCTGGTCATCGCCGTGGTACCAATAAAGGTAATAGTTTCCGTCGTTGGGATTGAAATAAAAATCTGGATTCTGATTGCGCAGGCCGTCCTGCGGTTGGACAAGCGTTTTGAGATCCGTGAAGTTTATTCCATCGGTGCTTGTCGCCAACATCAGATAGCTGGTCGCGCAGTAATCCTTGGTGTAGATCATGTAGTACGTGCCATCGATCAACATCACATTCGGCCATCGGCCGTTAGTGAAGAGCGGATTGGCCGTATCCTTCGTCCAAGTAACCAGGTCCTCGCTCCAGGCAAGACCGACGCCGCCACAATCCTGTAGGCCGTAATAACCCCAATAGGTATGCCCGCCGGTGTTCGCCTCAACTACGCTCAAGGTATGCGGGGCCGCAGATTCCCACGATTGGTCCTGAACTAGAATGGTGGTGGAAGGTCCGAGCGGCCAATATCCTGACTTGTTGGATCCTTGGCCTTCAAAATCGTCAAAGAAATTGAAGGTACTTATGCCACTCGACACCGAGGTGGCCGCTGGGTTCCCGTAATAGATGTAGATCGTGGTACCGGCGATCGGAATCGAAGGAACTTGGGTCCAGACCGACGCCTGATTGCTAGACGGCGTCCACGATTGAACCCACAAGGGCAGCAGGGTTATGCCGTCGCTCGCGGTCACGCGCAGGTCGCTGCCGCCACTGTTAAGCTTAGTAAAATCGAAGGTTCCGCCGAGAGTGAGCTGAATCTGGAAGTTAGTAAGGACCGCGCCGTTGTTGTTGGTAACCGTAACAGCGCTGCGATAGTTCCACGCCGGGTCCAGCCAAGCTGCTGCGCTCTGGCCATGGGCCTGAGACGGCAACGCGAGAATGCTGACGGCCAATACCGCCAACACAATACCAGCTCTCTTACAAAATCTCATTCGCTCCTCCACAACTACCTCCGGCGGGAACCGACGGGATTCTGAAGTCCGCATGGCACGACGCCCGGCTCGCTCAGCAGATCTGGTCTCCGCGAACATACTGGAACTCCTAGTACTCATTTAGAAACTGAGACTCGCCATGCAGAGCTCGCATGCTCTTCCCACGCGCAACGCACTCAGAGATTCGAGCTTCCGATACATTTACTCTCCTAACAGCGCGCGTTATTCAACGCCGAGAGCCTCGGGAAGCCCACACACTTCCGAAAACAAGAATCTAGCTTCACTTATGTGCAAAATTCTGCTGAGTGACGATGTCAAGCGCCAGTGGAAGTTACGTCAGCATCTTTCTCGGCCTATACCTATATTTCTCAGTCGGATCCCGACAGCTTTCCTCGACCCAGGGGGCTCGAACGAACCAGATAGATACAAGAATGGTGCACGCGTGTGGCCAGATCTGCCGGGCCAAGACAAGTTTTCTGCACACCAGTACCAGGCCCATTGGCCACGGTCGGGGTACTCTGGTCTCGTTAGTACTCCATTTTGCTAGTGATTATTCATACGCAGAATGAAGACCGGCGCTAACGCCGCTTCGGAACTGCCAATTGATTTTGCGGTTCAAAGTCGCGATTACGGGTTGGTAGAAGGATTTCTGGTCACACGACTCAACTTCACTATCGATGGAGCATCGGCGCCTACCGGCGGATCGTGGCGCTGTTGGGGGGATCGCGGCTGGCATGGAGGCAAGGATCCATTGCAACGGATCTGGCGGCGCCAAGGGTTGAAAGTGCCCCAGAAACAAAGGCCGCGAGGCAGGTTGCGGTTGAACGACGGAACGTGCCTTCGGCTGCGGCCGGAGCGGGCGAACCCTGTGTGGAGCTATGATTTCGTCAGCGCGATGACGCATGACGGGCGAACGCTGCGGATGCTGAGTCTGATCGACGAATACACGCGGGAGTGTTTGGCGATTCGGGTGGCGAGAAGACTAGGAAGGTACGAAGTAATCGAAGCGCTGGCCGACGTGATTTTGCACCGAGGAATCCCGGATAACATTCGCTCGGACAACGGTCCGGAGTTCGTGGCCGAAGAACTGCGGAAGTGGCTGGCGAAGGTGGGCACCGGCACGCTGTATATCGAACCGGGGAGTTCCTGGGAAAACGGCTACTGCGAAAGCATCAACGGAAAGTTGCAGGACGAGAGTTTGAACGGAGAGATTTTCTTTTCGTTGAGGGAGGCACAGGTGGCAATCGAGAAATGGCGGGTGGTCTATAACACGTTGCGACCGCATTCGGCGCTGGTGCCACCCAATCCGATTTCGCAGTCATGAGCGGCCCCCGGTATTTTTGATCCACTCTGAAGGTTAGATTCCGCCAAGATCTAAGCCTGAGAAGGAGGATTTGCCGTGAAGCAGAAACGTTTCAATGTTGAGCAGATCGTGGCGTTTTGAAGCAGGCAGAAGCAGGGGTTCCCTTGGCCGAATTGATTCGGCGGGTGGGAATTTCCGAACAGACTTTCTACCGATGGAAGAAGCAATATGTCGGGCTCGAGGTCGACCAGGTTCGCCAGCTCAAACAGCTCCAGGAAGAGAACGCTCGGCTGAAGCAGCTGGTAGCCGATCTGACTCTGGACAAGGCGATGTTGCAGGATGTTCTATCAAAAAAATTCTAGAGCCCTCGCGGCGCCGGCAGGTGGTCGAGTACCTGCATGGCAGCTAGCGGGTGAGCGAGAGGCGTGCGTGCAGGGTCGCCCGGTTAAATCGAGGAACGTTTCGCTATCGCGCGCATAAAGACCCGCGGACGGCACTGTGGTACAAAAACTCGGGCTGGTCAGGATCACTGCTAACTCTTGCGCAACGGCGACTGAGAAGGCCTCCATCCCGAGCGGCACGCTGCGAAGCGGATCGCGTGGCGAGCGGCAAACATCACTGCTCCATTTCTGGCTGACCCAGCACATAGTCAGCTTTACGCTTAAGAAGTCTGGTGAACGCACTTACGAGCCTTCCACTTTGAACTGTCCAATTCAGCTCTTCGTCAACTCGCTTGCGACCAAACGCCCCGAGCGCATTGCGAAGAGATTCCGACTCGAGCAACGCTTCAATTTTGTTGGCGAAATCGACAGGATCATTCGGACGAGCGTATAAGGCGCCGCTTCCGAGCGCAACCCGGCCTTCTTTCAGATCGTACGACACCACCGCCTTTCCAAAGGCCATATACTCGAGGTTCTTAATCATCGTGCATTTGTCGTTCAAGCTGTTATGCGGATCAGGTGCGACGCACACATCAGCGGTCGAGAGGTAGGAGCCCACTCGTTCGTGCGTGAGCATTCCCGTAAATTCGACGACATCTTCAAGCCGCGACTGGCGTACCATCGCTTCCAACCGGGAAACTTGGCTTCCGTAGCCAATAAGAATGAAGTGCGTATCGTCTCTTCCACGTTGATTGACCAGGTATTCGATCGATTCAATCAGCAAGTGCACCCCATCCTGAAGCTCCATCACTCCGACGTACACCACCAAGTGCCGCTTGCCACGTTTCAGTTCTGGGTTTGATTGAACTTGACTGATTTCGGCCAGGTCCGCACAAGTTTGGACGATTACAACTTGCTCGGGATTCATCTTGCCGCGCGCGATTGCAATCTCTCGATATGATTCGTTGGTGGCGATCGCCAAATCGGCCGTTTTGAAGGTTAAACGTTCACACAGGCGAACGATTCTATAAATCAATCCGCGCCGATTGAACTTCACGTCGTATAGCTCAGGACTTAGGTCGTGATGATCGAAAACAAAACGCACACCGAATACTTTGAACAGCAGGCCAATCACAAAAATCGTATCCGGAGGGTTGCACGCTTGTAGGATGCGAAATCGTGTGCGCCTGTAAACCTTTAATGCCAAACAAAGCTCGGAAGCCAGAGCGTAACCATACTCCAAGAAATATCCAATGCGTCCGTTGGCCTTCCAGCTCCGATGCCGATAGATTTCGACTCCTTCGACCGTGTCTCGATTCGATTCACCGTCCGAGCCCTCTGGACAGATGATTGACACTCCATACCCGGCTCGATGGAGCGCCCGAGCCTCCTGCCATACCCGTCGATCGAAAGGCACGGGCTGATTCTCGACGATGATGCAAATGTGCGTGCCAGCAGCGTCGTTCATCGAAGTACACCGAGTGCCGTTTCTGTGTAGGTCTTTCGTAATTTCGGTGCGCTGTCGATCCACAAGAAAATCGCGGCGTCTAATGCAATGAAGTGGCTGGTGAATGTAAGTCGCACAATGTCCCCGATTGCTACTATTCCGTTTGCTGGTTTAGTCGGTCGCTGGCAACTACCAGACCGTGTTTTGGAACAGCCCCCTGTTTTCACGAGAGAGAGTTGGACGCGGCCCAGGTTCTCGCCCTATAAGGGTCGATTGAGCGCGGCAATTCCGCGCGGGCTTAATCGTCAATTAAGGAAAAACTTAGAGGTGAATGACTTCGAACGGAGGGGCACGACCGCGACAAGCGTTCAGGAAGGGGCTACTAAGAAAACCACAGCTTGCATGTGAAATGGCACCCACACTTGGCCAAAGACGTTGGATGCATGCCACTGCCGAAGAAATTCCATACCGCGATTGCGGAGGACTGCCGAGAGCGCCGGATGGCGGCAGCTGGGTCGATGACTGCCATCGCTGCTGGCATTCGTTGAATGCTTCTGGGAAGCCAGATGGATCTACTTCTGAAAAACGTCCGTGGCCGTCATTGAGCAGAATCGCGACAGGTCGCCCAAGCCAAACTGTTGTTAGGACCAGGTCAACGGCATGATCACCGTTCACATCGCGCGCAGCAATTTCCAGGCCGCCAGAAGGAGCGACAACCAATATCATTTGTCGTTCCGCTGCAGTTAGCCGAAATTGTACCCAATAGTCGGTCAGTGAAACAGAACTCTGACCGATCTGAACGTCCGCCAGGTCGGGACGAAGATCGCCGTCGAAGTCGGCAACCGCAAACGTGAGCCGAGTCCTAACAGAAGTGACGGGCGAGTTCTCTGCATCTGCGCTTGTTGTGCCCACAACAAGGCAGGCAAGAAACAGAAGACGAAGAAACCCTTTCATAAACTTTACGGACACAAGCCCGTCGCGTCGGCATTTGCGACGACTGTCGATTAAGTTCGAGTTTTTCACGATCAGCTTCATACCGAATGATCGTACAACGATGTCACTCATGCACACGCAAAACTTACCCCCATGTGCCCAATCGGTCCGCTAAAGTTCCGCTTTCGAGTAAGTGACCAAGCATGGCTCACCTCGATGATTCCGGTTGCCATATGCATTGTCTCCCGATTGGGTGGGTGCCAATGCAATCAACCCGGCTTGACTCACTCTGACGGGTCTGCGGGATTTCCTTCCGCGGGGTTCTCATAGAATTGCCCGTAATTTCAACGCCGGCAGAGCCGTTCACGATAGGTACATCGTAATCAGGTCCTCGGCCTGGCGTCGCCTTGACGTAGTAGCATAACGATCTACGCTCGCTCACACGGAAGGATGGCAAGACCGAAGTTGTGCGCGGGAGAACTATGGTGCATCGAATCTTCCCAGGGGCTAATCGGCTGCCTCGCCGTTGACGGCGCCGAGAAAGATCATGCGTAGACCAGATGCACTCGGATTCTGCGTACTTTCGGGAGGGGTATAGGCCTCTGGGAACGTCGTTGGGCAGCGCAAGGCTAGCAAGAATGATGTTCGACCGTGAGCTTTATGTATGAATGTATGCCAGATTGACAGACCTAAGGGGGAACGTTGAAGATTTCAGTGATTGGGGCCGGCTATGTGGGCTTGGTGACAGGTGGTTGCCTGGCGTTGATCGGGCACGAAGTGGTTTGCACGGATAATGACGCAGCGAAGATCGAGACGCTTAAGTCCGGTCGCCTGCCCATTTACGAACCGGGCCTCGAGCAAGTCATCGCGAAGCCGATCGAGGAAGGAAAGTTGCGTTTCTCTGCGAATCCGGTGGATGCGGTCTCAAGCGGTGACGCCATCTTTATTTGCGTCGGCACTCCGCCGCTGCCCAACGGCGATGCGGACCTGAGCGCGATTGACCATGTAGCGCGCCTGATCGGCAGCGAGGCGCGCTCGCCAAAACTGGTCGTCGAAAAAAGCACCGTCCCGGCGCAAACCGGACAGGAGTTGAAGCGCGCTCTTTCCGTTTATGGAAGGAAGAGCGGCGTGACACTTCGCGTGGCGTCGAATCCCGAATTTTTGCGTGAAGGAACCGCTATCGAAGATTTTCTACATCCTGACCGAATCGTCGTTGGCGTCGAGGATGAAATCGCGGAGCGCCAGCTTCACGAAATCTACCGGCCGGTTCTTGAACGTAAGTTCAACTGTCCAATGCACGCGCCCGCGGCGTGTCCGGATGTGCCACCCCCTGCGTGGCTGGTAACCACCATCAACAGCGCCGAATTGATCAAACATGCCTCCAACTCTTTTCTGGCACTGAAGATTTCTTACGCCAACATGGTGGCTGATCTGGCCGAGCGGTTGGGAGCCGACATCGGAGAAGTCGCCCACGCTGTGGGAATGGATCCGAGGATTGGGCGAAGTTTCCTGAACGCGGGGCTCGGCTTCGGGGGATTCTGCTTGCCAAAGGACTTGCAAGCATTCGTGCATCTGGCCGAGCGCGCGGGCGTGGATTTTTCGCTCCTCAAGGAAGTTGAGAAAATCAACTATAAGCGCATCGCATACTTCGTCGACAAGATTCGACGTGCGCTTTGGGTAATCAAGGGAAAGCAAATTGCCGTTCTCGGGCTCGCCTTCAAGGCCAACACCGATGACATTCGCTTCGCGCCGGCGATCGATCTGATCAATCAACTGGTTGCCGAGGGCGCGCAAGTCCGCGCCTATGACCCGGAAGCAATGCAAAAGGCGCGGACTTTGCTGCCGCAAGTGGAGATGCCGGCGTCTGCCTACGAAGCCGCCGAGGAAGCCGAGGCGTTGGTCATCGCGACGGAATGGAAACAGTTTCGAGAGCTTGATTGGGCGCGCATTCGCGAAGCAATGGCAAGGCCGCTGATCCTGGACGCGCGAAATTTACTCGATCCTCGCGAGATGAAGGCGCTCGGATTCGAATATCATTCGGTCGGCCGCCAGAATTGACATCCAATCGGGTCGGCGCACTTTTAAACCACACCGGCCTGGAAGCCGGCCTGCGCGCGCTTCCCGAACTCAAATTGCATCGCGGGCACGGCTGAGTAGATCAATTTCCCCCTATGCAGGGCATCTCGGAATTGCGAGGTAAATTGGTCCGAGCAAAGTTGCCACCAGCAGCGGGGGTGACGGCCTTTCGGTCGCAACGCGCGGTGAAGCGCCCCTGCAACAATCGAGAGTCTAGTGAGACCACTGTGGACGGCATATGTATTGCCGCGGTCCCGTACGCAGACCTAACCAATTGGCAAGCGGTAGGTACAGGAAAAACATTTCCACAATCGCAGACGGGAAGCTAGGCTACCGATCGAGAAAGGTTAGAACAAGGCCATTATTTACAATAATTTACCCAATGGCCGAATTGGTATATGAATTGCATGATAGAGCTTAAGTACATGCCTGTTCAATGACTCACGACGAGAGCGAACACGAACAGCACGATTGGATTATCATGAGAGATCGCATCGGTGAGATGGAACCTGGAGTTCATTACCAATGAAGACTGAGCCTGTGTCGGATTCAGCTATTGCTCGTCCCGCCATCCCGACGGATGAAATCACACGGCAGCTCACCCGCATCTGGCAGGAGCTCTTGGGTATCGATTCGATCGGTGTGGACCAGAATTACTTTGACTTGGGAGGCGATTCGTCTCTGGCGGTTCACCTATTCCTTCAAATCGAGCGCGTTTTCAAAGTCAAGTTGCCTTTGGCCACGCTTTTCGACGCTCCCACCATTAACGAGCTTGCCCAGGTTCTGCGTAGTGAGGCCGCACCTTCTGGCTGGTCGCCGCTTGTAGCAATCCGAGCCGCGGGTTCACGACCTCCATTTTTCTGTGTGCACGGCGCCGGTGGAAACGTGCTAATTTATCGCGATCTTGCACGGCGTCTTGGCGCTGACCAGCCATTTTACGGTTTGCAGTGCCCTGGCCTGGACGGTAGTTGTGCGCCCCTGACACGAATCGAAGACATGGCCGCCAGGTACGTGAAAGAGATACGGAAGACACAGCCGCACGGGCCCTATTTCTTGGGGGGCTATTGCTTGGGCGGCATCATCGCTTTTGAGATCGCTCAACAAATGCATGTTCAAGGAGAGCGGGTGGCGCTACTTGCGCTATTCGACACTACAAATTGGGCCCAAATTCCTCTCCCTTCGATGTGGGACAAAAGCTATTACGCTATCCAACGCCTGATTTACCACGCCGCTAATTTTTTCCGCCTCGATTCCGCGGGTAGAAATCAATTTCTTAGAGAGAAGGTGAAGGTACTGCGAACCCGAATTCCGGTGTGGCGAGGCATGTTCCTCGCGAAATTCGCCAAGAACCCTGGCGCAAACATTTCAGAATCGCTGGTGATGGCGAAGATCTGGCAGGCCAATGATCAGGCGGCTTTAACTTACGTTCCGCGACCTTATCCAGGCTCGGTCACGGATTTTCGTCCCATCAAACAGTATCGGCTGTTAAACAGACCGGACGCAAAGTGGGACCGTTTGGCGCAAGGCGGACAGCGTGTCATCGTGCTGCCCGCATATCCCGCCGGAATGCTTCTCGAGCCATTCGTTGGGGACTTGGCCACAGCCTTACAGAAATCCATTGAGGATTCAGTTCGCGATTGCGGAACGAATTAATTCTTTCGCAAGCTGCCCCCCACACCAAGAACTTCGGAGGAGGAATCGATTGGCGTCCGGAGATGGCTGGTCCAAGACTTGGACATATTTCGAAGACGCGTGGCACGGAGGGAACGTGCCCATCATGGGTCCGCGCACGCATGCCGCGTGGCTTTGCTCCGTCGTATTCGACGGCGCCCGCTATTTTGAAGGGGTTGCGCCCGATCTCGAACTTCACTGCGCGCGCGTCAACGAATCAGCAAAGAAACTCTTTTTGAAACCCACGGTCTCGACAGAATCCTGGGTCAAGCTCGCGCGAGAAAGTTTCACACGATTCGATAAAGACGCCGCGCTTTACATCCGGCCCATGTACTGGGCAGAGAAAGAGGGACCGTGGGTACAGGCGCACGATCCGGAATCAACGCGATCGTGCCTCTCAGTCTACGAAGCGCCCATGCGTCCGCCAAAAGGATTTTCTGTCACCTTGTCTCCCTACCGGCGGCCAACTGTGGAGACAATGCCGGTGGATGCCAAAGCCGGATGCCTCTATCCCACGAACGCTCGCGCCCTCTTCGAAGTGCATGCTCGAGGATTCGATAACGCGATTGTCTGCGACATGCTCGGCAACGTCGCCGAGCTGGCCACCTCTAATATTTTCATGGCGAAGGATGGCGTGGTTTACACACCAATCGCGAATGGCACGTTTCTGGCCGGCATCACTCGCCAACGAATCATCGGTCTGCTGCGCGATAACGGCGTGACGGTGATTGAGAAAACTCTGACCTACCAAAACTTTCAAGCAGCGGATGAAATATTCTCCACGGGAAATTACTCGAAAGTTGTCCCGGTGACTCGAATTGATGACCGCCCACTCCCGTTTGGTATGTTGTACACGAAAGCACGAGAACTCTATTGGGCGTTCGCGCATTCATGATCGGCAATAAACTTGAGACTCCTGATTCTATCGGGCCTGTGTGACCAAACGAGTCTGATTAGGCTCGATGAGATGTGACGTGAAAACTAGTTCCAGCTCCGTAGCTATAGACCAGCTAATTCCGATTTGGGAGCGCGTCCTGCAGCGCTCGCCAATCGGCGTGCATGACAATTTCTTCGACCTTGGCGGCGATTCACTGCTTGCGGTCAACCTTTTCTTCGAAATCGAACAAGCGTTTGGCCGGGAAATGCCGCCCGTAATGATTTATCAAGCGCCTACGATCGCAGCGCTCGCGATCGAGCTGGAACTTCCATCCGCATCGCGGCTCCCTGCACTTGTATTGCTCAAAGCCGGAAACAACGCACCGCCGATCTTCATCGCCCACGGATTGGGCGGCAGCGTGATCGATTTTTATCAGCTCGTGAAGTATATCGATTCACCGCAGCCGATCTACGGCATGCAGGCTCGGGGAATTGACGGAGTGGATGAACCGTTCGACCGCATCGAGGATCTGGCGCGGTTTTATCTGAACGCAATTAAGGAAATTCAGCCGCACGGTCCCTACTACCTCGTGGGATATTCGCTCGGCGGTCTCGTCACCCTGGAAATGGCGCAATGTCTTACGCAAGTCGGCGAGCAGATCGCGATGTTGGTAATGCTCGAGTCTTACCCTTATTCGAAATTCCTCTCGTTCGGACAGCGTCTGCGCCTCCTCGCGCGCGTCGCGAAACATCGAGCCTACACTGTGAGCCAATTGCCGCTCCGTGACGCGCTTACCTACATCATGCTTCCCTCCAGACGCAGGTTCTACTTTGCTCGCATCATCAAACAGAACGGCAATGGAGCCTCACGGATTGAACTACCGAATGCCGGGGCGGTTTCGCCCACCATGCAGCGCGCGCGTGACACCGCTTACCTCGCGTTGAGCCGATATCAGCCCCGCTTCTACGGCGGCAAAATCAAGTTCGTGAGAGCCGAGCTTCTTACCGACTTTCCAAAGGATCCCGTCGCAGTTTGGGCAAAATTGGTGGAAAAAATCGAATGCGAGACTGTCCCAGGTGACCATCTCGGAATCGTCGGCAAGCACTTCGATACCCTCGGCTCGGTCATCTCAAAGTATTTGCGCGAATCCTCGCACAGTTGATAGCCGATTGTCGTCGCCCTCCGTAATCCGCCCGCCGTGACGCCGCACGCCCAAGTGATCCAACATCGCGATCACCTTCGCATCACCGGGCCGGCACCTTACCCGATGTTCTGGGCCTCGGAGAACCACGCGTATTTGCTGGCGCGTTGGCGGAAGGTGATAACATCGTCTGCCGGATTTTCGAAAAATAAACTTTGAGGGATCGATCCTGACCAATATGAACGGCGCAGAAAGTCTAATCCGCACGCTGATTGCTGGAGGAGTTGACACCTGTTTCACGAATCCAGGCACCTCCGAAATGCACATGGTCGCAGCGCTCGACCGCGTGACGGACATGCGTTGCGTGCTCGGTCTTTTCGAAGGCGTCGTCACCGGAGCGGCGGATGGCTACGCGCGCATGACTGAAAAACCGGCGTGCACGTTGCTGCATCTCGGCCCCGGCCTGGCGAATGGCGTCGCGAACCTGCACAACGCGAGTCGGGCGCAAGTTCCCATCGTAAACATCATCGGCCAGCACGCTAGGTACCACCTGCTCTACGACGCGCCGCTTACTTCTGATATCGAGGCGATCGCGCGACCCTATTCCAAATGGTTGCGCACATCGTCCGCCGCTTCTGCAATCGGCCGTGATGCCGCGGAAGCCATCGTCGCCGCGCGCACCGCACCAGGGCAAATTGCTACCTTGATCGTCCCGGCTGACGTGGCTTGGACCGACGGTGCCGACGTTGCCGCAATGCCCCGGTTGCCGAAAGCGCCGCTGCCTTCCACCGAATCTGTCAATCGCGCGGCGGCCATACTCCGCTTAGACCTGCCGACGGCGCTGTTGCTTACCGGGAATGCACTCTATGGCGAAGGACTCACGGCCGCAGGACGTATCGCCACGGCCACTGGCGCCAGGCTTCTCGCACCTTATCCCATTACCCGCGTCGAGCGTGGAGTCGGCACGCCCAACGTGCAGCGGATTCCCTACATGCCGGAGCAAGCGACCGAGCTGCTGAAAGATATTCGCCAACTGATCCTGGTGGGAGCCACCGCTCCGGTCTCGTATTTCGCTTATCCCGGCAAAAGCAGCGTGTTGACCTCGCCGGAATGTGAAATCCACGCGCTCGCAAATCCCGGAGAAGATTATGTCGGCGCACTGCAGGCGCTCGTCGCAGAGTTGTCGCTGCAAAATCGCAAGCTGATCCTGACAGAAAAAGCAGAACGCCCGCCACGGCCCAGCGGTGAAATCACGTTGGCAGGTCTTGCCACCGCAGTCGGCGCTCTGCTGCCTGAAAATGCAATTGTGGTGGACGAAGCCATGACCTCAGGCCGAGGCATGATGGCCGCAACGGTAGGATCGCCTCCGCACGATTGGCTTGGAAATACCGGCGGCTCGATCGGCATCGCCTTGCCGCTCGCTGTCGGCGCCGCCGTTGCTTGCCCCACGCGACGCGTGCTTTGCCTTACCGCGGATGGCAGCAGCATGTACACCCTGCAAGCCTTGTGGAGTATGGCGCGCGAAGCATTGCAGGTTACGACAGTCGTCTTCGCAAACCGTACTTACGCTGTGCTGCAACGGGAATATGCGGGCATGGGCGTCGGCTCGCCCGGACCCCGCGCCGCGAAATTATTCGACGTTGGTCATCCCACTCTGGATTGGGTCCATCTCGCAAAAGGCATGGGCGTAGCTGCCTGCCGGGTCGCCACCTTAGATGCATTCGCAAAATCGGTGAGAGAAGGTTTTGAAACCGATGGTCCGACGTTGATCGAAGTTCCTCTATAATTGCCTGACGGATGGCTCGCTTGCGTGTGTTGGTTCAGCCTGAAGTGACGAGCGTTCTCGATTAACGCAGATTCCGCCCCTTCGGGGGCGAGGATTTTCGCGGCATCAGCTCTCAAAGATCAAAGCCCCGTCGGGTCCATCGCCAGGTCGCTTGCTGTTCGCGCTATGATTCAGGCCGCTGGCAGCGACAGCCTCATTCAACAACTAAGAGCCGCTGAATGGTGGAGAATTATGCGTTTACCATTAGCTACGTGGAGGCGGCCTGGACTTTTGTGCCGTAGGAAAGGCTGGCGTGCCGGCTGCCGCGGCCTTGCGGAGTGAGGCCCATGAAGTGTCAGACGGGAGCCAGCAGGTCGATGCCGCGCTCGGGGATTTCGGTGGCCATCCGAGGATGCGCCGAGTAGAAGCGGCGCACTTTGCCCTCGGCGTCGCGCGTGAAAACGGAAATTGCGGAGTCCTTATGCCCTTCGGCGTCTTCGCCGCCCGAGTCATAATTGAAGATGCTGTTGCCGGCGCTAATGAGACGCAACTTGTCCCAGGCGCGTGCGCGACCGTAGGCGCGCAAAGTGGCGACGTCCGTAGCGCGGTCGCAACATTCTGAAACCACGCGAGGAGGAATTTGAACATCGGAAATGGCAGCCAGAACACACCAGAACGCAAACCAGGACGAGCTGGATTTGTGGATGCCCGACTCGAAGAGCTGCGACGCCGGTGGGAAAATGCGACAGATGAGCGCGAGAAGAGTGAGGTGTCCGAACAGATCCGCGAGTGGCAATCATTTAGGCCAGAACGGTCCTCGCCCTCGCGAGGCAGACGCTAGCGTTCCCTGCAGCAGGCTCGGTTGGGCTCACAAGGTGTCACGCCTTGACAAACTTTTCCAGCAGATACACCAGCAGTCCCATCGCGCAGCAAAATAGCACCAGCTGGTATCCGTCGTGAAGATGCACGATTGCCCAACACGAGAGAAGCACGAAGCCAACGCTCAACCACAGGGTTCGTTTATTCATGGATCACCTCTGCTTGCGGCGTGCCACACGTGCCCCGCATTGGCGTGAAATGGATCGTCCTACAGGCACGCTCCAACAGCGCCATCCAAGTTTATGGGGCCGCGCTCTTGCTGCGCTTGATTTGCCCCAGCTCTACAGTTGTGCTGCGCTGGCATGCCGGCTCAGCGGCGCGCGCCCCAGCACTTGATGCACTTTGGCCGTCAGTTCCTCCGGGCTGAATGGTTTTTCGATGAACTCCGTTCCCGGACTCAGTACCCCGATATTGATCGCGGCATCCTCGGTGTACGCCGACATGTACAGGACCTTGAAGTCGGAGCGCAGCTCGGCCAGCCGCTCGATGAGTTCGCGCCCCTTCATGCCGGGCATCAGCACATCCGTAATCACCAAATCGATTCGCTCTTCGCGATTTTCCATAATCTGAATGGCTTCTGAAGCTTCGCGGGCCTCAATGATCGTGTATCCCTTCACTTTCAAAAACTCCCGAGCAATGCGACGCACTGCATCGTTGTCTTCCACGACGAGAATTGTTTCGGCGCCGTGCAATTGATGCGGCGGGATGGGAGGCGCCTCGACGACTTCCACCGCTTCATCCACCTGCGGCAGATAAATCCGGAACGTTGTGCCCTCACCGACCGTGCTCGAAACGCGGACGAATCCTCCGCTCTGCCGCAACGTTCCGTAGACAGTGGCGAGGCCGAGCCCGGTTCCTTTGTCCGTCTCCTTGGTGGTAAAAAAAGGTTCGAAGACATGTGAGAGAGTCTCTTGGGTCATACCGTGCCCTGTGTCAGACACTACCAACATCACGTGTGGACCCGCTTGAGCACCCTCGTGGCGGAGTATCAACTCTTCGTCCGAATCAGCGTTCATGGTTTGAATCTTCAACTTACCGCCGCGGGGCATGGCGTCTCGCGCGTTAAATGCGAGATTCATGATGGCTTGTTCCATCTGCGCCGCATCAGCCTTGACGTGCCCCAAGTCGGGCGCCAGGTCCAAGATCAATTCGATGTCATCACCCATCACGGGCGGTAACAACTCGTTCACCTGGGCCACGAGCGCGTTGAGGTCCAGTACGCGCAGTTGCAGCACTTGCTTACGGCTGAAGGCGAGCAGCCGTCTGGTCAGCGCGGCAGCTTTGTCCGCGGACTTCAGAATGCCGTTCAGTTCGCGGCGCAATGCTCCGTCGGAACCGACTCGCGTGAGCGAAAGTGCAGCATGGCCGCGGATCACCGTCAGCAGATTATTGAAGTCGTGAGATATGCCGCCAGCCAGGCGGCCCACCGCCTCCATCTTTTGCGCCTGGAGCAACGCTGCCTCCGCGTGTTCGCGCCCGGCAATTTCTGATTTGAGTTCTTTATTCGCGGCGAGCGCCTCCCTGGCCCGTAGCGTCGCAGTTTCAGCCGCGTACACGGTGAATCCCAGCAGGGCGGACAACAGTATCCCACCCACAAAGGCTACCTTGGGAAGCGTTGATAGTGCATAGGTGATCGTCCCTGGTTTCGGCCAAACTTGCGCGCGCCAGGAAAGATCTCGAAATTGTATGTCGACGGTGCTGGCCCACACCGCGTCGCGCGGCGCGAGATCGGCCCCTTCTCCATAGATCTGCTCGCTTCCATCGTACAAAGCCACCCAGTAACCTTGTGCCACATCCCGCAGGATCGAGGAAATCAGCTCTCGATATCGGAATACCCCGACCATAAAGCCGCTAAGTCTTCCCGCCGTGTACACCGGCACGCACGCCAGCAGGCCTCTGCCCCCCTGAAGTAAATTTACCGGCCGCGTAATCATCACATCGCCGTACTGTCCCGCGGCTTGAAACGCCACCTGCTGTACGGCATCGGCGCTCTGGTTGACGCCTTGATCACCTTCATTTGCGCTGCTGGGCGCCGCCCAGCGTATATGGAACGTCGGATCTACCCACTCGACCGCCTGATAATCAGGGTAGCCGCTCATCATCAGTTCGGCCGCGGATTTCTTCTCCCGGTCGCTGCCCAGCGTGCTCCACTGTGCCGCGAGGCCCTGTAACGGCATGATTCGCTCGCGCAGTTCTGATTCCACTTTGGACTTCACAAACGAAGCCTGCTCGTTTGTGACAGCGTGTATCTCCGCGCGCCGATGGCCGAGCAGGAGTTGCCAAAATGTGAGGACCGCCACGAGCGAGGTTAAAAAGAAAATGCTGGGCAGCAACAATCGGTCAATGATTTTCCACGGCACAACGAGCTTGGACGGCATTGGCTGTAGGCTACCCCCTCCCCATCACGGCGTCGTGATCAGGTTGAATTGGGATCCCGCTAAGACGCACGTTTCCCGTGCGGGCGCAGTCCCCCGGCACAGTCGCAGATTGCATTGCATCTGGATGTCCTTCTGGACGGCGAGCGTAAACCACTGACATGCCAAACCTTAGGTAGATCACGCACGGTGAACGCCGCAAAACAGTTCACAAATGGGGACGGTGACACGCTCACCTAGTATATGGATGTGTCCACCCTGAATATCGTAGTAAAGGCAGGCTCGGAATGACCAACTCTGCGACCGCAAGAGACGGGGCGGAATCGCCAATCCCGCAACGAGCCTGGCAATTTGAGGCGAGTGTCGATGCGGGCTGAGGGAAACGCTATGCGCGCTGATTCGTACGACAGAGACTGTCGATCTTACTTGATCGGCGTAGGACTGGTCGGGACAGTTCCCCCCGAGCCACCACTCCCGCCACCACTTCCGCCGCCGCTTCCGCCGCCTTGACCGCCACTGCCTTGACCGCTGCCCCCCGACTGGCCACCGCCGCCTTGGCCCGAACCGCCTGGTTGACTGCCACCACCGCTCGAACTCCCACCCGCGCGGGCGGCGCTGGACGAAATGCTACTCGCGGCATCGCTGATCAGCTTTCCGTTCGATGTTCCGAAGGAGAAGACAGCCACGAGCACTACGAGGGCGATCATCGCGACTAGCAGCGCATACTCCGCAACGTCGTCCCCGGACTGCTTGCGCCAAAGACCCTTAAGTATCGTCATCATGGCAGGACCTTCAATTGCGAACTGAGGTTAAGTCTTTCACACTTAAAAGACCTTGCTAGGGTATATACCGCGTTTTGGTTGAAAGCGCAACCGGACCCCGCCAAAAATAGCTACGTTGCGCGCCACCCTCCCGCGGGGAATTGTAAGCTCCCGAAAATCGCGC
This sequence comes from uncultured Acidobacteriota bacterium, assembly GCA_963747605.1. Taxonomy (GTDB): domain Bacteria; phylum Acidobacteriota; class Terriglobia; order Acidiferrales; family UBA7541; genus Palsa-295. Next base: position 184,799 of record CAVVGA010000004.1, read on the forward strand.
TACCTCGTAATAGCGCGAGTGTAAGAGCAATACCGGAAATTAATCGCGCCCGAATCTAAGGCTTGCTGTGCTGGCGTGCGCGGTGATTGCTGTGCCCATTCCTGTGCGACGCGTCCTTGTAATGGGGGTTCGATTTTTCCGGGTGCCGGCTATGGAACCAGTGGTGCGGGCTGTTTGCTGCAGACGGCTGCCCCACTGCCGGCTGGCATAGCGCCAGAAGCAAGAACGCCGTTCCCACCAAACGAGAAAGTTTCATGATTTTTCCCTGCCTCACTGCTTGTTTAGTCGCGCGATTTCCATTCGATCGCCGACTTGCGTCCCCGTACGGAATACGGTGTGCGCCGGGAGTTCCAGCACGCTTGTCGCCTTCAGCGATACAGCCGAGATTCGAAACGGCCGCAAGTGCTCCTCCACATGCACGACTTCCTTTTCCTTACTCAGGAAAATCAGGTCGATCGGGAACATCATCCCAATGGTGTGAACCCCGCGCGAGGGAACGATCCAAAGTCCACGACCGAGCTGTGCCCATCGCTTCGTCTTGCCGAGAAGTCCGACAAGGCGACGAAGATAGCTGTCGGCGACGGTAGCCTCGGTGGCCACAAACGTCTCTCTGGTCTTGTTGTAAATGTACACGTGGCCATTTTGGCCGTTGTCGGTCGTAGCTCTACCGTTGCCGCCCTCACGCGCATTGTTCATTGATGAATCTCCGGGTCGCTTCGATGTGTTGCCACCTACTCCACGATCTTCCGTTTACGGCGCCAAATGATCACGAACAAAACCACCACCGCCAAAGCTCCTGCCACCAATCGAATCAGTGTAACGTTGTCCATCATCTTGCTCCTTTTAGTTGAGATATTCGATCACACGAACTCCGTAAGATCATTCGACCGCAATCACCTCGTGAGCGTGGGCAAGAACTGCCGCATCAAAGTGATCACGGCGGGCCCCAGAATCACTACCATCAAAGCCGGAAAAATAAATAGCACCAGTGCCGGCACCATCTTTACCGTGGTCTTTGCGCTCATTTCTTCGGCGCGTTGACGCCGTTTGATCCGCAAGTCGTCGGAATGAACTCGCAGTGATTGAGCAATGCTCGTTCCAAACCTTTCGGTCTGGATCAACATCGCCACCAATGCCTTGATGTCTTCCACGCCGGTGCGTCGGCCAAGTTCCCGCATCGCTTCCAGCCTGGTCTTGCCGACGCGCATCTCCATATTCACCAGCTGCAATTCCTCGCTCAGTTCCGGGTGAGTGATGCGCAGTTCCTGAGCGACGCGGAGCAGAGCCTGATCCAGTCCCAGCCCGGCCTCGACGCATATCACCAGCATATCCAAAGCGTCTGGCAAGGCCAGCCGCAAACGATGCTGACGGGCTTGCACCCGCCACATCAGCCACAAATCCGGAACTAGATAGCCCGCCATCGCGGCCAACAACGGAACGAAGAACACTTGTACGCGGTAAATGCCGGAAGCAATTGACAGCACCACAAAAAGTACGGGCATCAGAATTCTTAGGCCACGCATCGCGGACATGGCGCTCGCATTCCGGTACCCTGCTCGGACCATCGGCAGTTGCGCCTTCGAACCCACCGCAGCCGTGCCAGAAGAGACCAAACCTCCGACGGCGGCAAGCGTGTCGCGCACCCGCTCCTTCTGTTTGTCGGAAAAGCTCGAATCACGGACCTGCTGCCGCCGCGGCGGCTGAATCAAGTGCGAAAGACGCTCCGCGATCCCGATTTCGCCGGGGACCAGCGCGTAGAACAGCGCCGTCAGAACGGCGACGGTCGCTATGAAAGTAATCGTCGTAACCATCCACAGCATCGACTTCTCTCCTTAATTCTGATCAGACCTCAAAGTGAATAATTTTCCACAGCAGCAGCGACCCGATCACCTGCATCGTCGCCGCGATCGCCAGAACCGTGGGGCCGGCAGGGTCCTCGAACAGCACGCGCAGATAGCTCGGATTGATCAACTCCAGCGCCAACATCACCGCGAGCGGCAGCGAGATCAGAATCGCCGCCGTCAGTCGCCCCTGTGCGGTTCGCGTTTTCACCTCGCGATAAATTCGGAAACGGTCACGGATTACCCGCGAGAGCCCATCCAGAATTTCCGCCAGATTTCCGCCGGTCTCTTTTTGAATCAGCAGCGCCGTAACAAAGAAACGTACGTCCACCAGCGGCATGCGCTCCGTCATGTTCAACAAGGCATCGCGCAAGGGGAGGCCAAAATTCTGTTCCTCGAAAGCCGTGCGGAATTCCCCGGCCACAGGTTCGGCCGATTCCATCGCAATCATTTCCAGTCCGGTGGTGAACGCATGCCCGGCGCGCACCGCGCGACCCAGCAAATCCAAAGCCTCCGGAAAATGCTCTTCGAATGCGCGCAATCGCCGCCGCCTCTTGAGCGCAACAATGGAAAACGGCACAATTCCCGCTACGATCCCCACCAGCCAGGGGATCGGGAATCGCGGGTAGTACAGCCCTGCAATCAGATACGATGCCAACGCGATCACCCCGCTCACCAGCAGAATCTTTGCCGGCTTCGTCTTCATCCCCGCCTGTGCTACAAAATCCCGCAGGCGCAATGACCAGCTCCACGGCAGCAGCAACCGATGCAGTGCCGGCACGCTGCTGAGCATTTCGTCCCTAACCAACTTCAGATTGATGGAGACGTCGCCGCGCCGCTCGGCCTTGCGCACCGACTCCATCCGGCGCTTCACAACTTCCTGGCCGGCGTCAGTGCCCACGAACATCCACACCAGCACGATGATCGCTAGGGCGGTCAAGAACGTCAAAACGGCTAGTAGTAGCGCCATTTTCGGCTCCCTAATGACTCCGCGGCATTTCGAACATACCCATCGGCAACTGGATCCCGGTTACCACCAGGCGTTCCGCGAACCGCGGTCGAATCCCCGTGGGCAGGAATTCGCCGATCACCTCGCCGTTCTCGCGAATGCCACGTTTCCGAAATACAAAAATGTCCTGCATGGTGACGACGTCCCCTTCCATGCCCGTGATTTCAGAGATACAGATAACTTTTCGGGTTCCATCGCTGAGGCGGCTCACCTGTACCACCAGGTCCACGGCGGAGGAGATCTGCCGTCGAATCGCGGAGTCAGGAATGCTCAAATTCGCCATGGCCACCATCGTTTCCAACCGGCTCAGCGCGTCACGGGGTGAATTTGCGTGAATTGTAGTAAGTGAGCCGTCGTGCCCGGTGTTCATCGCCTGCAACATGTCCAGCGCCTCCTCACCCCGGACCTCACCTACGATAATTCGATCAGGGCGCATGCGCAGAGAATTGATCAGCAGTTGACGCTGGTGGACGGCTCCCTTCCCTTCGATATTGGGCGGACGGGTTTCCAGGCGGACTATATGTTCTTGATTGAGTTGCAACTCGGCGGCGTCCTCGATCGTGACAATTCTTTCGCGACTGGAAATGTTCGAAGACAACACGTTCAGCAATGTCGTCTTCCCGGCGCCGGTACCGCCCGATACCAGGATATTCAGCCGGGCCTTTACGCATCCACGCAGCAAATCCAGCATGCTCGGCGTCAGCGTATGATTGTTGACCATGTCGTTCGCGTTCACTCGTTCGTGGCCAAATCGCCGGATGGACAGGCAGGGACCGTCCACCGCCAGCGGCGGGATGATCGCGTTAACGCGCGATCCATCCGCCAGCCGGGCGTCCACCATCGGAGAAGATTCGTCAATGCGCCGGCCGATCGAGGAGACGATACGATCAATGATGCTCATCAGATGCGCATCGTCTCGAAACTGAATCGCAGTTTGTTCCAGCATTCCTTTTCTTTCGACATACACGCGCTTGTAGGTATTGACGAGGATGTCGGAAACCGTGGGATCGGCCAGCAGCGGTTCCAACGGGCCGAGTCCAAAAACTTCGTCTAGAACTTCCTGCGCCAGGCGTTCCCGTTCTTGCAGATTCATCGGCGTGGATTCACCGACGACCAGCGCCTCGAGGATGTGACCGACTTCGCGCCGCACCTCTTCGCGATTAATCTCCGTGAGGCGATCGAGATTCAATTTTTGAATCAGTTTTCGGTGAATCGCGATTTTTACCGCGCCGAAATCCGTTCGTGTGATAGGCGGTGCAAGAGGTGACATCGTGTTCTACCTTTTCGTCGGAAATGAAAAGAAACCGCCAAGCGCGCTCTTTTTCGAGGCCGGAGACGATTCCATTCCGGTCAATTGCGAAGCGATCTGCCGGTACCGGCCGCTCAATACGTTGTTATGGTTCTCCATCAACGGAGTTCCCAGATTGATGGATTCCGAAGCCTTCCGAAAATCGTTGGGGAGACACGCAAAAATAGGGCGATTTATATCTTTCTGAATGCTCCGCAAAACCTCGTCATCGCCTTTATGCCAGCGGTTGATGATGATGCGCGCGCGATCGGGCTCGATTCCGAAGCCCTTCAACGCCACCAGACGGCGCTCCAGCGTCCACAATGCGGGAACATTCGCCTCGGCCACAATCAGAATCATGCGAGCCATGCGCAGAATCGGGCTCCACTCAGACGAGAATTGTGAACCCATGTCCAACAGCACCATGTCGAAAAGGTTCTGCGCCACATTGACCACGCGCTCCAGCGGTGGCACCGGAATGGTCTGCCATTCCTCAGGCTGAAGGGCGCCCCCCAAAATCTCGAGTTTCGTCTTGTGTTGCGTCATCAACCCTGCAAAAAAGTGGCTGTCAAGACGATCCAAATTATCCACGGCATCACGAACCGTGAATCGGGGATGGAGATCCAGTAGCAAGTGAACATTCCCAAGTGGCCGGGCAAAATCGAGCAAGGCTACGTGCTTTCGTGCGAACGTCGCCAGCTGGACGCCGAGGTTGACGCCCACCGTCGTCGCACCCACGCCGCCTTTCGATCCCATTACCACGATCAATTTGTCGAGAGAGGGGCGCTCCTTTGCTTCGGAGGAATCCAGCGCGAACCGCGCCAGCATTTCATTCAACACCTCCGGGCTCGCCGGCTTAGGCAGGAAATCCTGAACCCCGCTGCGCATCGCTTCCAGCATGAGCTGGTGCCCCGGCGGCACAATGGCGGATACAGCCACCAACTTTATCGAGGGACGGATGCGTCGCAATTGCGCTCCGAACGTGAAGTACGCCTCGGGGTCGCGCGACAAGTCCAGAAAAACAATGTCTGGTAGTGCGTCGGCCGAATCCGGAAAACGGTCCGAAGGAATCGTCCATTGTTTGATTGATTTCACAATGCCGGTCTGTTGCAGAGCAGCCACAAGCTGCGCTGAACTGGTCGTCTCTCCGCTGGCAATCGCAACCGTTAACATGGAACGATTTCCCTGGTCCCCTGAGTCTTTTCCTGCAACGCCTCTCGCACCGCCTGGGGCTCGCTCACTTCGGCGACTGCGACGTGCCCGGCGCCGGCGTCGTCGGCCCTAGGAAGGGCTTCGGCATCGCGGGCGTCGGCAGCGCGGCATCCGAAGGGCGCACAATGCGCGGCGTCACCACGATGAGCAGTTCGTTCTTGCTCTTCGTCACCGACCGGCTTTTGAAAAGGTTGCCCAAAATCGGCACGTCTCCAATCCATGGAATTTTGGAGAATTGCTCCGTCACGCGGTTATCCAGCAAGCCTGCGATCGCAAAGCTTTGCCCATCCCGCAATTGCATCTCGGACTCCACGCGATTGGTGGTCAATGCAGGAATCAGGAAGCCCTGGATCGTCAGCGCATTCGTGAAATCCAGCGAACTGACCTCGGGCTTCACCTTCAGATGAATCATCCCGTCGGGAGTCAACGTTGGGGTGAAGTTCAATCGCACGCCGAATTCCTTGAACTGAATCGTGATCCCCGCGAATCCTGATCCCGTTGTTCCCTGTAAGACAGGAAAGGGAAACTCTCCGCCCGCCAGGAAGCTCGCTTCCTTCCCTGACTCCGTCATCAAATTCGGCTCCGCCAGGATTTGCAGCACATTGTTCTGCTCCAGCGCCTGGATCGTCGCTGCAAAATTAATGTCCGGTCGGAAAATGAATATATTCAGCAGGTTGCTTAAGCCTAAGTCTGAAGTGGCGCCGCTGGAACCGGTTCCAGTCGAGGGACTAACCAGTTGCGGAGGCGAAAACTGCTGCGTCGAGATTATGCCGATATTCTTTGCGCCCGGCAGGCTCAAGATATTGATGCCCAGTTGCTTTTCCATCACCCGGTCCACATCGGCGAATTTCACTTCCAGCAGAATTTCACCAGTTGGGGTGGCCGGAACTTCCATCAGGCTTGTCACCTTCGGCGCAGCGGACTTGACGACTTCCAGAATTTTGTCGGCCACCGCAGCGGAAGATACGCGGCCGGATAGAATGACGATGTCTCTCGAGGTCTCCACTTGCACTGGCTCCGACGGAAAGACCTCGTGGATCTTCTGGCTCAATCCCAGGATGTCAATGTCCACCGAGACCTCAAACGCCTGGCTCTGATCGGCTTCGTCCCACAGGAGCAGCGAAACACCTCCGGGCGCTTTCCCGTTGAGCAATACCTGAAATGGGCTCACTACGATCGCTTCCGCAATCGACGGGTCGGCCAACGAGACTCTCTTGATCTTCGAGGGTGATGAAATGACCAGCGAACGTCCCACGAGGAGGTGCAGCGTCTGAGGGCCCTCGGACTCGGTAGCAGCCACTTGTGGCTGCGATATAGCGGCAGCCGTTGGCAGTGTTGCAGTTGGAACGGCGTTTGCCATAGCTGTGATTCCCGCAGCGTTTTGCTGAACCTGTTGCGCCATCGCGCCGTGCGCAGCAGCAAGCACGACAGCACTGGCCAGCACACTGACGAGTGCGATTCGGACGCGGCGGTTACGATTTGTGGTGCGGTTGAACTCAGACACTGTTTTCCCCTGTAAACTTTCAGCCACGCTCGTGCAGGAACTTGTTACGGATTCGGAAAGCTCTTGTTTTCGCGCTTGTTCCCGGTAATCACCTCAACTACGTACGGTGACGGCGGAGGCGGAACATACTTCGCGGCCGTCGGGCGCTTCGGCGCCGGCGCTCCTCCGGAAAACAATGAATCCTGCAGCACCGACGCTGGCATGAGCAGTCTGGTATCAACCGTGTTACGCAGCGCCAGCTGAATTTTCCCTTCGGTGCTGGCCATGGTCAGCCTTGCCGCGTCATCCGGTGTAACCAGCAGCGTAACCACCGGGACGTTCTGCGGCTTTCCTTCGCGGTCCTGCTCGATCTTTTGTCCGGCGGCAAGGACCTTCACGTTTTCCAGAATCGTTCGTGTGATGTTTTGTTCGCCTCCGTGCCCGTTGTCGGCCACTTTTCCCGTTACCAGCACATCCACCATCGTTCCGGGAATCACGAACCCTGCAACGCCGACAACATCGTTCACCGCGACGGAAAGCGCGCGCATTCCTTCCGGGATCGTCGCCGGCAAACCCGCGCCGGATTGCGTGGAAGCCAGTTTGCTCTCCAGGATCGGCTCATTTTCCGCCAACGGCGTAATTACCGCGCGGTTCGTGCAATCTGCGATGCGCGTAAACATTCCGGCCACGGGCTCGCCCGAGGGCCACGGAATCAGCCGCAGGTTGCTGGCGTCCACTCGCGTGCCCACCTGCAACGGCTGCGCCGCCACCACAATATGCTCCGTAGTGATGGGCTTGATGGCGCTCGCACTCTTGAAAGCGCGGTACACAAAGGTGCTCAGGAACATTGCGACCACGATCGCGATCCCGAGGCCAATGAGCATCCGGTTACGATTCATAAAGAATTCTCCCTTGCCCCAAATTCAAATCGCCCAGCGGGCCGCGCAGTAGCAAATCACCGTGGCCGCCGCCACTGCCACTCCAAACGGCAGTTTCAGCAGTCCCGGATTATCCAAAGAAATTTCAGGATTCTTGCGCAGCCCGAAGGCTAGAAATCCCCGAACCAGCACAGAAAGATTCCGCATCGTCTCTCTCACTCGCCGCGTTCTCATCACTTCCACCATCGCCATCAACCCCGACACCAGCACGCTTCCCAGCAGCACGTACAAAAGCAAAAGGGGCCCCAAGAAAGCTCCTAGCGCGCCCATCAATTTCCAATCACCTGCTCCCAACCCGCGCAGCAGCACCAAAGGCAGCAGCACACCCAGAGCCAGGCCTGCTCCCTCGAGCGAAGCCTTGGCCCCGGGCCAACCCGCAATCAAGGTATGGACCGCAATACCGAGAAGCAGCGCCGGAACGGTGAGCCAGTTGGGAATCTTGCGCGTGCGCCAGTCCGTCCACGCAGCGGAAAGCGCCAGCGCGAGGGCAAGCATCCAGATGACCTGTGTTCCGTTCATCACTGATTCAACGTCCTGTGCGACGTGGCTCGTGCCACGTCCACTCACACCCCGCTGCCGTCGGCTTCCATCGGCGTCGGTCGAACTGCTCAGAGCAAACCGCGAGGCCCGTGCAAATCTCCATCTGTGAACGGCCTCGAGCCTTCCGTGCCCTAGGCCAGCGCCAAACCAGCTGCGCCGACTACGTGCCAGAGGCCGTTAGGTTCGACGCCGCGTTTGCGAACACGGTGTTGATCGCGGTCGCCAGCGGCGTAAGAGCCGCCATTGAGGCCAACGCAATCAGAACCAACAGCAGCGCGTACTCCGTCAAGTCCTGCCCTTCTTCTTCCTTCCAAAGCCTTGCCAGCATTGTCTTCATGTTCGTCCCTTTCAGAAAATTCCTCGAGTCATCCGAGCCCGAACCGGCCGCCGGGGATTCGAGGTGTTCCCGACGGCCTTCTGCCTTCTGTATCCGCTACCCCACTAAATCCGCAGCTCCGATTAAGTGCCGGAAGCGGTCAGATTCGATGCCGCGTGCGCGAATACCGTGTTGATAGCGGTTGCCAGAGGCGTAAGTGCGGCCATAGACGCTAACGCAATCAGGACCAACAACAGCGCGTACTCTGTCAGGTCCTGCCCTTCTTCTTCCTTCCAGAGTCGTGACAGCAGAGTCTTCATTTCTATTTGCCTCGCTTGAAGTAAGGTAAACGGCACCGGGACGTGCTTGCCGCGCTCTCTCTTATTGCATCTACAACACCAATCCAACGGCGTTACCAGCTCCACCTAACTTCCTCATAAAGCAACATTTCCTGCGGCCGACTCCCATTCTTTTCAGCCATTCGCCCATTCGCCCTCAAAAGCGTCACCGCTTGTGAACACATGCTTTCTGGCCCGCGCGCTGTTTGTTGACGTTCTTGCTGCTCGCTTTTCTGCAACTACGCGTCCGGCAGGAGACACACCAGCCCACGCTTAGGCGCCACACTCCACCTACGAGCGTGCCTCCTTAAGATGTCGGGATTGAAATCGGTTCGACTCCGCGTCGCTGGGCCACGGGCGCGGGCAGGCCGCTGTGCTCCCGGTTGCCAATCATCCAAAGGAACACGACGGCAGGAAGAACCAGCAGGCCAACCTTTTCTGCAAAAATCAGCACGAAATACAGCGGCGTGAAAAACAGCAAAAATCCTACCGTCACGGCCGTGTACGGGTTGCCACGTTTCGCTCGATCGTCCCCCGACGCATAAGCGCCCCCGGCGACCAGCAGCGGCAGAAGCATCAGGCTGAAGTCGTGCGGTAGAGAGTGGAAGCTTACTAGCGCAACTGCTCCGACCGTCGTGGCGAACGCCATGTCGAACGCTTCTCCATTCTTGACTCCGCGCAATCCTTTGGCCGCCCACAGCAGGCCAGCCAACGTTCCGAAAACCAGCAGGAAATTCCGAACGTTGCCCGGTACTCCGCCGGGCAGCACGATCCACAGCAGGCCTCGCAGCGTTGGCATCAGGCCCAGGTGAACCTGCCACTGTTGGGCCAGCGCGCTTGCGGATCCTTGCGTTCCCTGCGACATCAGGACGCGCGCGTAATCCGCCATCCCGTGCACTCCCACCACCCCCAGCGACAACAGCAGGACCAGTGCAGCCCCAGCAATAAACCCGCGAATAAATTTCCACTTTCCGGCGAGCAACGCCACCAGCGCGAAAGGAAGCGCCAGCTGCGGCCGGAATAATCCCATCGCCAGCGCAAAACCTGCCGCATCTTCGCGCCCGCGTTTCCACAGCCAGAACGAAATCGCGAACAAGAACACCTGCAGGATCGAATCCTGCCCTTGCAGCAGGCAGTACCACACGGGGAAAAATGCCAGAGTCGTCAGCAAAGTGACGCGAAAACTTAACCCCGTTGGAGGCACGCTCCGCATCAGCTGCGTCACGCCCACCAGCATTCCCAGACTGACCAGCGTCCACAGCACGTGCGCGGCGCCAAATTGCAAATAGGTGAAAGGGATGAAAATTAGAAGCTCGTATGGCAGGTGGTTGTTGGGAGCGCGCGCCAAGTCACTGACGCGATGCACAAATCCGTTCTCCGCGGCGAAGTCGTGCAGGTGCGCCGCTTGCCCTTCCCGCACCATCTGCGCATTCGAATAAAAAACCGGAAAATCGTTCTTCCCGGCCTTGATGTCCTTCCAGGAAGTGAAAAATATCGCGGCATTCATGGCCAGCATCAGGAACATGAAACTGTAGAGAACTCGGCGGTCAAGCTGAACTCGCTGGCGCATCGCAGCTACCGTGTGGACGCCGCGGCGTGCGAGGCTTCCTTCTCGCCCCACATCACCATATTCCAAGCCATCCAGCGCAGCAGCGGCATCCGCGCGAGCGCCATGTCCATCGCGCGCAAAGGCATCCACCAGCGCAACCGCTCGGGCGTCTCTCGCAGGATCCGCTTCCAGTAGCGATCCTGGTTCGGATGCACACGATCCACGGCGTAATACTTCACAAAGAGGAACAGCGTGGAAATCCAGAATTCGCGATGCTGCACGCCCGCGAAATATTTTCGCGCCAGCCGCAAGTCCGCTCGCGTCAGCGGCGACTCGTCCTCAGTACGCACTTCCGTAGCGATCCTGCGGTAAACATTAATTGCGGGGTTATACGCCAGCGGATCACACGAAAAAAAGCGTCCTCCCGGTTTCAACGCCCGATGGATTTTCTGAAACAGCGCATCGCGGTCGCGCACGTGGTGAATCGTGTTCGCGACGTAAACAAAATCAAACGTCTCAGCGGCAACGCCCAGATGCTCAGCCTCCGATACGATGCCTTCGACCTCGACGCCATATCTTCGCGCCAGTTCCCGCCCGGTCTGCACCATTCCGGGCGATATGTCCGTCATCGTCACGTGCGCGCCCTGCAACGCGAAATACACCGACGATTCGCCGAGCCCCGCGCCGATATCCAGCAGTCGCTTGCCCCGCAGATTCCCCATGCGGCTCAATATGAAGCGGTTTTCCAGCGCTGTGGGCGCCTCGAAACATTCACGCACCAGCACGTCGTCAATGGGCGTGCTGCCGGCCCATGCATCGTGAAACGCCGCCTCGCGCTGATGTGTGATTGTGTCCGACGCCATTATTTTCCACCAACTATTTCCAGGCCCGCGGGGCTCGCGCTAGCGCTTGCCGGCAGCCGCGGCACGCGTCCGCAGCATCATCTCGGTCGCCACGCCGCGCGCCTCAAATCCCATCCGCTCTCTCACCACATAAAGCGGACGCCGTTTCGATTCTCCGTAAATCCGCCCAACGTACTCGCCAATAATTCCCATGCATATCAATTGCGCGCCACCCAGGAATAAAATCGCCACCAGTAAGCTGGCCCAGCCTTTTACCAACCCTGGGACGCCCAACAGCCTCTCGATCACCGCGATCAAGATGCCCAATATCGCAATCCCCGAAGCCGCGAATCCCACCCAGGTAGCCAAGCGCAGCGGCAGAGTCGAAAACGAGACGACTCCATCCGTCGCAAACCGCATCATCTTGAACAGCGAAAATTTCGTCACTCCCGCCGCGCGCGCTTCCCTGCGATACGAAACCGCCGCCTGCGAAAATCCCAGCCAGCTCACCATTCCGCGCACGAACCGGTCGCGCTCCGGCATCGCCAGCAAAGCATCCACCACGCGCCTGCTCATCAACCGGAAATCGCCCGTGTCCAGCGGAATCTCCGTGTCTGACAATTTGCTCATCACACGATAGAAAAGTTTCGCCGTCCCCCGCTTGAACGCCGTCTCGCCTTCCCTCTCCGCCCGCACTCCGTACACCACGTCAAATCCGTCCATCCACTTCGCCACGAAATCCGCCAGCACCTCGGGCGGGTCCTGTAGATCGGCGTCAATGATGGCCACCGCGTCGCCCGCGGCGTGCTCCAGTCCCGCCGTGATCGCCATCTGGTGCCCGAAGTTCCGTGAAAAACGCACCACGCGAATCCGTTCGTCACGCTCTTGAAATTCCCGCAGCATCTCCGGCGTCGCGTCGCTGCTTCCGTCATCCACGTACAAGATCTCGAACTTCTGCGGCAACTGCTCCAGCACCGCAATCAACCGCCGGTTCGTCTCGCGCAATACTTGCTGCTCGTTCAAACACGGCACGACGATGGAAATCCTCTCCGCCATAATTACCTCGCGTCCCCAGACGTCGTCAGCGGCGCGCTTCCCGCAACCCACGGCGTCGCAGCTTGGCTCGCACCCCGCTTCACGTACAGCGCGCTCAATTGATCCGCATAAACTATCTTCCAGTCCGGCGACGCCGCCAGAAATGTGGAAAATGGCTCATCCCGTTGCAGCAGACATGACTCGATCCCGTACCCGCTCAGTACTCGCAGCGCCCCCGGCCTCAAAAAAGTAATGTGCACGTAATCGCCCAGCACGCCGGTCTGTTCGAACAGCTCGCTCCGCCCATCAATAAAAGTTTTGTACCCGGCCTCGATCATGTATCCGCCAAATCCGTAGCTGTTAAATAGCGGGCCCGGCACTGCGTGCGCGCGCATGTATTCCAGCGCTTGCACCGGAAACTGCTCGGTGACTTTCTTTTCCATGTCCACCTTGGAAGGAAAGTAATGCGCCAGCGCAATCACGACGGCCACCATCAGCGCGAAATTAACCAGGTATTGGTCCTTGGCCTTGTTGTAAGCAGGCATGCAGCGGCCGAGCATCGTAGCGGCCAATGGCGCGAAGAACGGTACAAACAGCAGCAGGAAACGCAGGTGCATGCAGGCCATCGCCGTGCCAAACAGAAACAGCATTAGTTCCGCCACGTGCCAGGAAAACCGAAACGCTACCTGCGCCAGAAAAAATCCCAGCAGCAGCGCCAGAAATAATTTGCCGCCGCCCAGATTGAACGGCATCACCTGCCACTCCAATATGTTCGCCACGCTGATGGGCAATGACGAAGCTACCGTGAACGGATACGCGGCAAGTCGCGCTCCGTACGGCGTGATCGGAATCGCCAGCAGCGAAAGCAGAAAAACAATCTCCAGCCGCAGCCGCTCGGAATCCGTCCACTTCCGCGCTTCCAGGCTGCCCATTTGAAAACTCACCAGGCCCGCAGCGACGTACAGCGCAACCGTCCCCAAACCGATAATCCAAGAGCCGTGGGCATTCACCCACAGCAAGAACAAAATCGGCAGCAGCCACACCGCGCGCTGCTTTCCCTGGCGAAAACGCTCCAGCGCGATCAGCGTTAAAATCAAAAACAGATACCCGAGCATCTGCGGCCGCAAATTGAACGACGCAGTAGCCAGCGCCAGCAGCACTGCCGAAACCAGAAATGCCGCCTTGCAGTTTCCCGAACGCGACGTCGCGAATCCGTAAAGCGCCAGCATCACAGCGCTGGCCAGCACCACCAGCAGCACTTCGAGTCCGCGCAATCCGCCCAGCCGGTAGACCACCGCAAAAAAAACGTCTCCCAGCCACTCGCAGGACATCCACGGCGCCCCCGCCGAGGTATAGGAATACGGATCGGTCGTCGCCCAACGGTGCGTCGAAAGTATCAGCTCGCCGGTCCTAATGTGCCACCACATGTCCGGGTCCACGCTGAACGATCGCACCACCGCAAAAGTCGCGCCCACCAGCAGCGCCCCGAGCATCGCCGGAAAGGAACATAGCCAACACAACAATTCGGCAATTTTGCCTGCGTACGCAACGCCTGCACCAGCCGCGGCACCCAGGCCTAAACCGGTGTCGCGCGCCCCGCCAACGACCGCGCTGCTCTGCGTCGGCCTGCCCGGAAGCTCTGTGCGTATCGCGATCTCTGCTTCGCTCATAATTGACCGATTCCGAGAAAGTGAAAGTTCGCCAAGTTGCATTCCCCCCGCGGAGGACACTACTGCCAACCCCAGGTGTCATCTTTTGGATACAGCCGGGGACGTAAAGCGCGGCTTCTCAATGCTGCTATGGCACTTCTAATTCCAAACTCCCGACTCGGGTTCTCGCAGCTCTTTAAACGCATCCAGCACCGCAAAAGGGGTCCGCACAGACGCCACCGTCTCGCCGAGCTGCTGAATCTTGGCGGCATCCAGGTGTCCCAGCAAGGTCCCCGCAGCGTTCAGGTATTTCACCTTTTCGGGCCGCAGCCCCATTACCCGACAACAAGTCGCATCCACCGCCACAGGATCGTCACCAAGCACTAACACCCCGCAGGGTTTGGGTGTTCCCTGTATTGGGCCGTTGCCCTCCATTCCGACGACACCGTCCACAATCGAAAAGTCAGGCCGGGCCGCCGCATTTATGTCCAGAATTGCGCCGTCAATCCCCGCCCAGTGCAGCACGTTCTTGGGCCAGCCGTAGCAGCTGCCCGGCACGATGCCGAACATGTTTTTCAGCGACAAAGTGACACCCGCCCAGTGATGGGTTTTTAGTTTGGGCATGGAAACCAGGAAATCCACGCCCAGCACGGTTTTCGGAAGGAAGAGCTCTTTCAATCGCGATGCGCGCGTGCTTAGCACCACTCGCTTCACATCGTCCAGGTTCAAATCCACAAACGTCCGCCCGAGCGGCCCGGTAAATTCGTGCAGCCGCACGGATTCAATGATTGCCTCGGTGTCGCGATCCATCGCAGGTCCGTCACCGATCAGAACTTCAGCGGCGCCCAGACGCAAAAAGCTCTCGCGCGTCGCAGCGATCACATGGGGATGGGTGTTCATTTCGCACAGAGGATCGAATCCCACAAGGTTGGGCTTCAAGAGCACCGTTTTGTCTTTAACCGGAAGTTCGAACACGCGGAGTGTTTCGTAGATCACCGCGGCGAGGTCTTGCTCGTAATTTGCGGTGCGGCGGATTACCACGCGCGATACCGCTCGTTGGAACGACGGCACCAGTGCAATATCAGGTCTTCGCATGGCTCAGCAGAATTCCTGATTGCTCCGAGTGAGCCACTCGTGTCGCTTGCATGACGCCAGGCAGGCCCATGCAGCTGCCGGAATGTTTTGCAGAAATTCGTTGCGCCCGTAGAGGTCCGCAAGCGCCGGGCCCGCCTCGGGCCATTTTCGCCCACCCACTTCCATGCCAATCCGCGCCAGCGCCAAGGAACCTGCGCCACGCGCGTTTCCGATGTTCTTCTCCAACCAATCCAGACTCATGACGAATTCAGGCCTGTCGGGCGCATCGCGCAGCGCAAGCAGCGCCCACACGGTAGGAACAATCAGCGGCTCACCCGCAACTCCATAGACCATCGGGTTCCCGCAATTCCAGCCGCCGCCGGGACACACGCGGTCATACAGCATGCGTCGTGCCAGCTCGCGCCGCCGCGCCGCAGCCTTCGCCAAAGATTTTATCGGGCTAATTGCAAGTAAGATTAGCGCAAACGAAGTGGGTTCCACCCAGCTGCTGGTCTGCGGAGTCCATCCCCAGCCACGGTACGAATCATTTTGTTCGGTGATTTTGCGGTGAGAAAACAAACGACCTCGCCAGCGTCTCCACCGTGCGCCGTCACGCGGCCAGTCGTTACAAATCCATCTCGCACCGGCCGCCACAGCCTCACGCGCCTGCACATCCCTGGTGAGCACCCAGCAGGCTAACGCAGTCACCCAACATCCGGTGCTCACTTCCGTTGACGCGGGCCACGAACCATTCGCCAGCTGCGCCTTCCGCAAAAACTGCAACCCGCGCGCAGAAATTTCGTTTGAAGGTGCACCGCTCTCGAGTGCCCGCAACGCCAGAATTGCCCAACAGGTTGGTTCCACCCGGCTCTCTAAGCCCGGCTGGAATCCCCAGCCGCCATCCGCATTTTGCGCATTCAGAATGAACGGTAAACAGATGGTCGCCGCAAACACGGACTCACTCGAAGGATTCGCGGCGTGGAGGTTTTCCCCGGCGGGATTCATTCTGACCGGCCTCGTCCGCTGGCCGTCACATAATCTGACGCGACGACGGGGCTTCTTCGCTCTTCTCAATCGGCAAATCTTCTGCCACCTGCTGAATTCCCAATTGACTGATCAGCCGGTGCAAATATCCGCGCGCTACGCGCAATGTACGTGCGCTTTCCGCCTTCCGCCACCCGCACTCACGGAGCGTGCGCAGCACCAGCCTGCGCTTGAATTGGCGCACTTCTTCCTCGTAGGACTGGTTGAATTGCGGAGCTTCGCACCCGCCGCCGCGAATCGTGGACGGCAGTTGCCAAATATCCACCGTCGGCCCTTCGCAGAGCACCACGGCGCGCTGCACCGCATTTTCCAGCTCGCGCACGTTTCCGGGCCAGCTGTACTCTTCCAGTGCGCGCAGGGCCGGTTGCGAAAAACGCTTCGCTTTCTTCTTGAATCGTTCGGCAAAACTCTGCAGAAAATGTTGCGCCAGCAAAGGAATATCGTCGTGGCGTTCGCGCAACGGCGGCAGATGCATCTGCACGACGTTGAGCCGGTAATACAAATCATCGCGGAACTTCCCTTGTTGCACCATTGCCGCAAGATTCCGATTCGTCGCGCAAACCAGCCGGATATTCACGTCAATCTTCACGTTGCTTCCGAGACGTTCAAAACTTCGTTCCTGCAGCACGCGCAATAGCTTGGGTTGGAGCCCCAAACTCAGGTCGCCGATCTCATCCAGGAACATCGTTCCGGAGTCCGCAGTCTCCACTCTGCCGCGACGCGTCGCGAACGCCCCCGTAAACGAACCTTTTTCGTGGCCGAAGAGCTCGTCCTCGATCAGGGATTCAGGCAGGTTAGCGCATGAAAACGCTACAAGCGGGCGGGAACTGCGCGAGCTCATCTTGTGGATCGCTCGCGCCAGCAACTCTTTACCGGTTCCCGTTTCTCCGGTAATCAGAACGTTCACATCGCACGGAGCTATCTTTTTCGCGAGCGCGAAAAGATCCTGCATCACGTTCGCGGTGCCGAGCAGCTCGTGCAGCCTTCCATCATTGCGCTCGCTGACGCGTAGTCGTGTCAATTCCTTCTCAGCAGTGTGAAATCGATATGCGCGTTGCAGAATCAGTCGCAGTTCAACGATATTCGGAGGATTCGTTACGCTGTCGTACGCGCCGTGCTCCGTCACGCGCAACGACAGCTGCCGGTTCTCGGCGTCATACAGCACCACCACAGGAGGATGCGAGGGAATCCTGCACCAGGTGTCAATCAGCCGCAAAGCGGGTTCGCAATCTCCCTGCGTGCTGGAGTCCCGCAGATCCAGCAGCACCACGTCGCACCATTCACGCAATTCGTTCAGATTGCTGAACTCGAATTCGCTAGATACGTTATATTCGAACGCACTTCCCAGTGCCCGTGCGATCACGCCGGTTAAGCCCGAATCCTGGCTCACAAAACACACGTGTACAGTTTCATCAATCAAAGTTCGTGCCCCCAGGTGCCGGTTTGCGCGCCACAGATCGGCTGAGCAAACTCCAGCGCCACTACCGCGGCTTCCGGGAAGAGCCGTCAGAGATTAATTGGTTTGGCTGCAAGATCGCTCTCTCCCCCTGCCAACCTCGAGAGAACAATTTTGCAAGGGCTTAACGGAGGGCAAGCGATGTGCCAATGGAGCTTTTTTTGGGCGAAAATCAATTTGCCCGGCTAAGCTGGTCGTAGTCAATCAGATCAGGAAGGTGACGTCAAGGGCGCAAGCGCGGCGAAGGCCTAGGAGCGCCGTCCAGAGGGCAATTGTCTGCATACTTTTGCTATGTTGCTTCCCGATTGCTCGGTATACGTACGGATGCAATCGTTTGCTTACGGCTCTTCCTGATACCCAAACCTCCATCAAAACCACTAGATCCGGCACTACAATGCTGTGTCATCAGACGTGCACATCGTCCGGGTCTGCTCGGCTGCGGCCCGCGCTACTGACTTAAAGCTTTGTTCGAATTCTCGATCGGAATGCCTATCAAGATTTCCACAGGCACTGGCTTACCATCCCGCATCGCAGGCTTGAACTTCCATTGCCCAAACGCTGCGCGCGCTGCTGCATCCATTTCCGGCACAACACCTTGGAAGACTTCCAGATTCTCCACCACCCCGTCATCTCTCAGCGTGCCTTTCAGCACAATTTTCTTGTAAGCCTTCTCCGGCGGTACCGGAATCCGGCGAAAATCAAATCTGGCTTCCGCATCGGGCGGTACCAGTCCTTGCTCCAAATGGACGACGGTCCCGCGAGAGTCCGGCGCGGATTTTGTCGTGGTACTGCTTTTCACGCAGTACTGCATCGCCCAGCTCTGCCCCGGCATGGATAGAAAAATCGAGTAAATCTTTCCACAATGCAGCGCTCCGTAGGCGTCCAACCCACCTCCGCCCATCGGTCCCACGGCAACTACCAGAGAATTCTTTCGCACCGTGAACGTAGGCGGCACTGGATACACCATGCTTAAGGCGAATTGATTTTCCAGCTGCCCGCCCGTCCCGCTTCCGTCTTCCGCCCCTCTGACGCTAACCACTCCGGACGGCCCCGAATTGCCGCCTCCGCCTCCTTCGCCACCAGGCCCTACTCCGCTGCTGCCGTCTCCCCCCGCACCGATTCCTCCCTTCCCGCCACCTTCCGCTCCGTAGTTCACTCCTCCCGCGGATCCCGGTTCCTTTCCCGCCGGAGAAATTGAAAAACTGCCCCAGCGGTTTCCGGCAGGAATACTCACTGCCGTTGCTGGCCCGGCAGGATCCACGCCAAGCACTAGCAAGTCGGTGCCGTCGGGGATGTTCGTTCCTTCCCCGTTACCCGAATCTCTGCTCGCGCCTGCCGCGCCATGCAAAGTGGGCTTCGCTGCACCGGCGCTCGGTATTGGGAAGCGCGGTTGCGTCACGGACGGCTTCAGAAAAGTGGCCAACGGTGCATCGGAACCTTGCGCCAGGGGCGTTGGCGCTTCATCGGAGGTCACTTTGCGCGCCGCGCGGATGGGACTTGCGTAATTTGCATTCAGGGGCGGCTTTGGCAGTTCCGCAGGAGCGCTCAGTATGACGTTCGGCAATTTGATCTCGGTTTCAATGGACAGATCAGGCGGCGACGAACGCTGATAAATCGTCTGCCTGAAATTGTCGGGATGCGGGGGGTTCGAGACCGCTCTCAACTCGTTTTGGTGCGCGGTGCTTCCCAATGCCGGAGGCAATGCCTGGATTGCTCCATCGCCCGGACGCGCTCCTGGACCAACGGGCGTGATGCGCGGCAGCGGCTTCGCCGAATTCGCAGGCGGCAATGGATAGTAGATTTTCTCATAGACCGGCGCTTCGTCTACCAGACTTGAGGCAGCGGAAGGAATCGCGTGACCAGCGTAAATCACCAGCAGCAGAGCGCCGCAATGCAGCACAAAGGAAGCGCCCACCGTCTTTCGCGGCGTTCGCGCGCGCCCTACATTGCCGTGCCGGAACAGGTAAACCGTTCGGCGCGAAGACGCTGCGTCCTCGCGCGAAAAAATCAGCGAAAGCGATTCCCACATTCCCGAAAATGCGCTGACCCGAGGCAACAGCAATCGCAGTGGCTTGCCGCCTGCGTTGGGGACGATCAGGCCTGCAGCGCACGCGCCCGAACGAGGCGCGGCCGAAGAGGGAGGAATCCTCAGGATAGAGTTCTGTGCCCAAGCGAAAGTTGATTGGTCCACCGTTCGTTTTCTCGCATCGACGCGCTGCCGCGTGGTCTCGGACTTCGGCTCGGTCGAACGATCGACAGTCCTGCGAGGCCACCGCAACTTAAAGCAACTCTGGAACCAATGGCCTAACGTCCATCCGGATGCGCATTGCCCGGAGATTCCGGGGCGAATTCCCGAGTGACCGTCACCATTCGTGTACGCTCCCCGGTCCCTCGCGGCAGCTTTTGGTAACCAAACCCTTGTGCCTGCGGTACATATGGCCCGCGGGCACTGCAACCATTCGCCGCTATCTGAACCCATGAGGCTTGCAATCGGTACGAAGCAAATTCGAAGCCGGTTTGGTATTACTTCTGCATGGACCGCTCTTGGAATCAGGACCAGTCTCTCGTCACAGTGCCCATGAAAGCTTTTCTTGCATTTCGGCGCGGCCCCGCAGCGTCTCTGCTGTCCGTGCTAGCGGTGTGCCTGGCGATTCTGCTCCTGTCGGCCGCCGCGAGCGCCGAATCATCGGCGGAAAACCCGCAGCAATCCTCCGCGGCCCCCGCGGCAGCTCCGGTGCAAACGCGGTCAGACGCGCCGGCCGCGCCAGCAACCACGGCGCAGGATCCGGCCAAGCCGCAGCACCTCGCGGCTCCGCCAGGGCCTGCTTCAGACTTGGTAAATCGCCAAGCGCTGGAACAACATGCGGGCAAGAACGCTTGCAAGCTGCTGCTGCGCTCCAAACCCTCTACAGCGCAAGTGTTTGTGGATGGCGCTTTCGTAGGTAATAGTCCGCTCGAGCTCGTCGTGGCTCCCGGAAAATATCAAATCGAAATGAGGGGGCAGCGCCTGGATTCCGCACGACGCCAGGTGGATTTGCTTCCGCGCGAAACGCGTGAGGTGGCTTTGCCGCTGACGGCGCGATATCCCACGCACGTCACAGCTCAATAGAAATCACTCCAATTCCCACGGAATTGAAGGAGTCGAGCATGTCAGGTATTGATTTTGACCGGCAGGTGTTCGTCGCCCCTGCGGAACAACCGGCGCCGCAGCAGCCCCGCGCACTGGGCCTGGTAATTCTCGCGATTGCCGTCATCGGCATCGCGTTCATCGGCTACAAACTTCTCTCCTATGCCGGGGAGAGCGGCGCGTCCGCTGAATCCAACAGCCTGCAACAAATTCAACAACAGCTCGCCGATATGAAAGAACGCATGGATCAAATGGAGAAGCGGCACAAAACCGGCGCGCCTGAATCTGCTCTCCCACCGTCTCGCCAGGAACCCGCGGCCTCTTCGGCAACCACTCGCGCCAAGCCCGCTTATCAAATCTCTGCCGCGAGCGCATTGAATCCGCAGCGAGTGCCCAGCCAAGCCGTTCAGCCCCCAGCCACTCGCCCCGCTCCCGCTGCTGCTTCGGCTGACAATGATAATGCCAACCGCGAAGCCTGGAAGGCTACATCGGATCGTCTGGCGGACGTCGTTGGCGCCGTCGGTTCACAACAGGGAGAAATTGCCCAGACGCGCGATCAATTAAATCAGCTCCTCGCGCAAACCCGCCGCACTGCTCTGCAGTTTGAGCTAACACGCGGGCCAGACCGCCAGGCCGTCGGCCCCGTCGAACTGCAATTGAAAAACACCGATGCGAAAGCGCAGCGCTATACCGTCTGCGTGTACGTGGATAGCAAATGCATCGAGCTGAAGAATCGCGTTCTGGATGAGGTGGTTGTTTTCGTTCTGGCGCGCGGCACGGCGCCGCTGGAACTTGTGGCGACCAGAATCGGCCGCGACGAGATCGTGGGCTATCTGGAAGTTCCCAGCGAAAAAGTGGGGCGTTAGCTTTTTCCCGCGGGTAGAAAATAATTGCGGCAGGCTTGCTCCAGCGTGTTTCGCGTCAGGCGCGGTTCCACGCCCAGATAGGCCGCCGCCCAGTAAATTTGGTTGATTAGGTCCCGCGCGTAGCAGTGTGAGAGCGGTTGCTTCATTCCCTGCGTAATCAGCTTTACCAGGTGCTCCGCCACGCCCTCTTCGCTGTCCAATAGCCGCGTCGCGCATTCCACGCGGAAGATCTCAATGAACTGTTCAGGAGTCGCATAGTCCGTCCTGATCTTGTTAGGAATTCGCCGCAGGAACGCTTCGTCTGCGAGCTCGCTGGGATCAAGATTCGTCGCAAAAATAACGAATAAATCAAACGGCACCTCGAACTTCTTCCCTCCCGGCAGAGTCAGAAAATCCACGCGACGATCCAGCGGAGTCATCCAGCGATTAAAAAGTTCAACGGGCCGCATTCTTTGCCGCCCAAAGTCGTCCATGATCAGCACGCCATTGTTCGCTTTCATCTGCAGTGGACCGGTGTAATACCGCCCGACGTGGTTGTACTGCAAGTCCAGCATTTCCGCGGAGAGTTCTCCTCCGGCAATCACCCGCGGACGGCGGCACGATACCCATCTCCTGTCGGAATCTTCCGCCGCGGCCTCCTCGCTTTGCCGGTGTACGCCCGGGTCGTAAACTGTAATGATCTGGCCGTCCACTTCCACCGCATACGGAATCCATACTTGATCTTTGTATATCGCCGGCAGACTGTTCGCGATGCTTGTTTTCCCGGTCCCCGCAGGTCCGTGCAAAAAAATCGAAGTGCCAGACACTACAGCCGTGCCCAAACGATAGATCAGATCCTCATCCAAGATCAGCGGGTGAAATGCCCGAATCAGGTCCGCTCTCTGAATCTGCGTTTGCTGCACGCTCTGCATGCGCACGCGCGTCCCATAATCCATCAGCGATACCGGCGCGGGCCCGGCGTACTGGTTCCGCGAGAGGAGCTCGCTAGCGCGTAGTTTTCCTTGCGCCGTAGCCACGATCCGGTGGCTTCCTCCCACCATGCCCTTCACCTCACAGAGCTGTTCCTTCCGGAAGAAGCTAAAAATCTCCTCGATCACACCCAGTCCCAAGCACATCCGGTCGCTCAGGCCGCACAGAGAAACCTCACCATCCAGATACAGAATCTTCAGCGCCAGGTCTTCTAGCAGCGCTCGGTCAATCCCGGTTTGTTCGATTTCTTGCGGCGTCCCAAGTTCCATCTCTTGCATTTTCAATGATCTCCACTTCGATTCCGAATCGATGCCCCGGCATTTTGCGCGGGCCCCAGCTTCGCGACTTTCGTGCAACTCTGCTGCCATCTCGCGCTCTTCGGCACCTCCAACCGCTTCGCCAACCGGCCTTAGAATCTCGATGTGCGGCACCCGTGCTCCAGCCCCTCCCGAGCCTCCGAGAGAGGCCTGTAGCCGAATTTTGTCCATTTGTGGATATTGCCAACCTCGCGATGCGTCCACATTCGGAGACGCTGCGGCTTCCCACCCGCCCAACATGAGCCCTCATCCGATTCGCTATCTCATTTATTCACAAGCACTCACCGAAAAATGCTGCCATGCATCCACTGGGCCGTTCTTGCTATGAAAGCTCGGGGGATACTGCCGAAAATCTGCGCTGTGTCTTGCGCGGCATGCGCGCATGGCGGTTTACCGAGTTTGGCCGCGGAGCCTATGCACCAGGGCTTAGGTTTTCTGCGCGGCTCGAAAACTCGACACGCTGCGATTGAATCCGCGGAGCTATTCGAGATATTCTCCGCGGAAAATTGTTGTGCTGCGGTTGTCCCGCCGCGGCGTCTTGAACACCATGTCATCAGCATCCTTCGATTCTGAGGAATTTCGGCGCGAGCACGAGCGGCGTCGTCTCCCAAGGCTGCGTCTCTCTTCGCTCGCCTACGTGGACGTTGATTCCGACAATGGTGGCATCCTGCTCAACTTGAGCGAAACGGGACTCGCACTGCAGGCGGTCGCTCCATTCGCAGGCCTCACGCCCGTCACTCTGCGCATCCAGCCGCCCAAACCCAGGAAGAGACTCGACCTGAACGCCGAGATCACTTGGCTCAGTGAATCGAAAAAAGAGGCAGGCCTGCAGTTCCTCGAACTTTCTGACGAAACCCGCGTAGAAATCGCAAACTGGATTTCCGTCAGAAGGAGGCGTTCGGGAACCCAGCGCCACCGGCGAATCGCCGCTCCGCTACACCGCGCAAGTTTCGTCGGCACATTTTCCCGAGGAAGCATCTGCTCCACGCAGAGAATGGTCTCGCTCGCTTGAGAATTCACCTTCGCAGGACGTGCCGCACATATCAGAAAATACCGGGAGAATTGCCCAGCCCGCCAATCGCCAGCGGAAATCTTGAGTTGCAGCACCACAGCCATCCTTCGCGAACAATCCGTGGACGTTCCCGCGCAGAAGCCGGACGCAAATAGCGAGAAGAGTCCCGCGCCCACCAGCAGCCCAAATCGAGGGGACTGCCAGATCCGATGGTATTTTCGGAGCAAGTTTCGCCCGCGGCGGCATCTCTATCGGTGGAATTACCGCATCCTGTCGAAGCTCCGCCTGCACCACCTCATCGCCAAAAATGGTCGTTCTTGCTGAAGAATTCTCCTGCGCAGGACGCGCCACCAATTCAGAAAACACCCAGCGAAATTCCACGCCGGGCTGTGGGCAGCACATATATCGAGCGCCTCACCGACGCCATTCTTCGCAAGAACTCCGTGGACTTTTCCCCGAAGAATCGGATCTCAACTAACGAGAAGATTCACGCGCGTGCAGGCAGCTCAGATGTTCAGCCGGATAGCTCGATTATTCTTTCGCAGAACGTGTCCGAACGCGGCACAATCTCCATCAATTGAACTACCCCCACTCCAGCGCCACCGGCTCCGACTTCTTCCACTGCCTGCTGCGGGACTGAATATTCAACTCCCGCCCACCCCATCCGCCGAGCCAATTGCCAAACCCGACGAAACTCCCAAGACTTTCATCCCATCAACTTCGGAAGATTTCCCGCGCTCGGTCGAGCGCCGCCGCATCACCGGCAGCGAATCTTTTCTCTGGCCTATCTGGAAGTCGGCTCCGATAACGGTGGTATGGTGCTGGACTTGAGCGAAAGGGGCCTCGCCCTCCAGGCATTCAATCCGCTCATCGGCCTCACGCGTGTGAATCTGCGCATCCAGCCGCCGAAATCCAGAAGGAGAATCGCCGCCACGGCGGAAATAATTTGGCTCAGCGAGTCAAGACCGAAGCAGGCCTGCGATTTCTTGAACTGTCCGAAGATGCGCGCACGGAAATCGCGGACTGGATTTCGGCGGAAGTAGC
Source organism: uncultured Acidobacteriota bacterium (assembly GCA_963747605.1). Lineage (GTDB taxonomy): Bacteria > Acidobacteriota > Terriglobia > Acidiferrales > UBA7541 > Palsa-295. The sequence continues at coordinate 209,748 of CAVVGA010000004.1, forward strand.
GGTCTCCGAACCTCCGTGCCTCGACGATTCCGCCTCCCCAAAAACCACTGACCTGCCCTCGATGCAAGATTCCCTCTGCGCAAGTTTCCTCGGCGCATGCTTCCTCCGCACGTATGAAGGGCAGGATCGAAACTGGGAAGAATGGTCCCCTCTATTCGGAGATTTAAATCCGGAAGAATCAACCGAGATTCAGAAGCCTCAACGATTTCCTGATAACCTCCACGGGCAGCGAAATTTGGCCTTGCAGCCCGGCTCCGCTCGTTCGCAAGAGTTCTCGGACCATCCGGCGAGACAATTCGGACTCTTCATGCGCAGGCGCCCAGCCAGCGGGCCGACGATGAAAAGATTCTGGCTACTGCTCCGCGTGTATCCTCTGCACCGGTTTCGAACGTCAGGCATCTGCCCCTAAAATCGCCGGGAGCTCCCGCCGCGGTATCGCAACTGTTCCATCGGAAAAATTTCGCAAGTGGGGAACAAATGTAGTCGTCAGCACCTGCGTCGCGTTGATTTTCTTGTTCCTCGGCATGGCGATCTCGCAAGGATTGTTGCGCTACCACCCTGAACGATTAGGCGCCGCGGAAGACGCAAGGGAGGGCGCTGCTTCGTCTCCGACGCCCGCCGCGCCGGCAGCACCTGTAACCCATGACGCGTCGTCCGGCGCTGCGGCAATCCGAAGCGAACCCACAGGTTCTAGAACGCCGCCCACGGATTCCGAAATTGTTTCGCGCGCGCCACAAAAAGAAACTCATGATGAGCATAGCCGCGAAAATCCCAAGTCTCGCATGTCGATTGGCGAAGCCGATCCCATCGCAGCCGCCCTACCGCCCGCCATTGCTCCATCGCCAGAGGCCGTGAAGCGTGACGCGCAAAATACTGCTGTTCCATCCTTGCCGGTGTGGTCTGTGCAGGCTGCCGCCAATCACAATCAGCCTGCTGGCACGCCCGCGACAAATCCCACGCTTCTTCGCGTTCCCGAGCGTCGCAGTGATTGTTACCTGCTGTACCGCGTCGAGCCTCTCTATCCTCGCGAAGCGCGCGAGCAGCGCATCGAAGGCACGGTCATGGTTCATCTGCAGATTGGAACGGATGGTCAGTCAGGAGTTCGCGTGAATTGAGTGGGCCGGCCCCGCTCGTTCCCGCTGCGCTGGCCGCGGTTCGCGAGTGGCGTTTTATACCGGCGTTGTTGAACGGCCAACCAGTCGATTCAGAAAAAGACGTCAGCATCGAGTTCCAACTTTCGCGCTAGGAGATACTTTGGTATGCGGCGTGCGGAGTATGAGATCACAGTGGCGGCGAACTATGCAGTGGCACCGCAAGGCCGCAAGCGCCGTCTGCCGTCGCCGCTCGCAGCATTGCCGGAAGGTCTTGTAGGCGCGGGACTTTTATCCGGAGCTTTGGGCGCGTTGGGTATCCCTATTTGCCGGCTCGATACTTAAAGTTTTTCTGGAAAGTAACAATCGCGGTAAGAAAAGTGGCAAAACTTTCGCCATTTATGCCGCACTCATTTAGTGTGATCGATCTTATGGCCCGTGACAGTACTAAAACCTGTGCTGCCGAGATTTTTACGGAGAATGCGGTAATGAAGGCGGATAATTCATCCATGGCGCGAGGCAAGGAGGCCGGACAAGCGCTCGTCCTTGCCGCCATGGGCCTCACTCTGTTCATCCTGGCGGCAGGCCTCGGTATAGACATGGGTTTCTTGCGCTACCAAAAACGCCTGCAACAATCCGCCGCCGACAGCGCCGCGATCGCCGGCGCCGCCGAGATTCCTTTTAGCGGCTGTTCCACCGGAAGCTGTCCCGGCGCAACTACAGATTCTGCTTCGAACGGTTTCAGCGACGGTGTCAATAATGTAACCGTCACAGTGTATAGTCCTCCGAACGATGGACCACATGCAGGCGTTGCCGGCTACGTGGAAGTGCTCGTCACGAAAATCCAGCCTACATTCTTCGTGAAGATCGCCGGCGTGAACTCCGCCACCGTAACTGCACGCGCCGTCGCTTATCTCAGTGGCAATTTTCAGAACTGCATGTACGCGCTCGGCACTGGTAACAGAGGAATCACGAACAGTGGCGGCAACGTCAGCGCTCCAAACTGCGGCATTATTTCCAATCACAATTTGCACAACTACCGGCGGTGGGAGCACCACGGCCCGCGAAATTGGCGTCGTGGGATTTGCGAATGGAGACAATCACCCCACCACCCAAAAACCGGCATTGTCCCCGCGGCGGATCCTCTCTCTTATCTTCAGCCGCCGGCGACCGGAGGTTGTCTGCCTGGCGGTGCGGGCAATGTAAATGGAACGACACCGGTAATCCTGAATCCAGGCAACTATTGCGGCGGCATCTCAATCAAAGGCGCGCAGAACGTAACATTGAATCCGGGGACGTACACGATTACTGGCGGCGGTCTCGCCTTCAGTGGGACTGGCACGGTCAGCGGGACTGGTGTCACGCTATATGTCGGAGCTTCTGGAGGAACTGTAAGTCTGAGCGGCGCGCAAACGGTTAACTTAAGCGCCCCGACAACTGGAGCCGATGCTGGTATCTTGTTTTATCAAGATCCCGGCAACACTTCCCCGGCGACGATTACCGGCACGTCAAATTCCAAGTTCGAAGGCGCGTTTTATTTCCCGTCGGCGAAGTTAACGATTGATGCGACAGGCAACAACGCCGCGTACACAATTGCGGTCGCAAAGACCTTACAATTGGGCGGTGCATCGGCGCTGAACTTTCCGTCGGACTTTTCCTCGCTGCCGAACGGCTCTCCAATCAAGAACGCAGTGTTAGTGGAATGAAGATGATCACCCCTATGAAATCAGAAAACGTTTCTCCGGTGAAAATCGCCATGCGCGGATTTGCGAAGCCCCTGAAAATGCGGCGCGCCATGCAATCAGGCCAAGCCGTGCTGGAAGTAGCGCTAGTCACTCCATTACTCCTGCTCTTGGCCGTTGGAATAATCGAAATTGGTCGATATGCCTATTACAGCATCCTGGTCGCAGACGCGGCCCGCGCCGGCGCCCAATACGGCGCACAAAATTTGGCGACCGCCGCGGACACGGCAGGCATTCGCGCTGCGGCTGAAAACGATGGGCAGAATCTCGCTGCGTTAAACGTCATCGTTCAGCACGAGTGCGGATGCACCGGATCGAGCATCAGCGGTGCGTGCCCGGCGACGGCTTGCGCTTCTCCCAATCACGCGTTGGTCTATGTGAAGGTCACTGTTACCGGAACATTTAATTCGCTGTTCAAGTATCCGGGAATACCCCAGTCAATCGATTGCGATAGCACGGAACTCATGAGGGTCGCGCAATGAAACGGTCCCTCGCTCGCCAATTACTCTCGCCCCGGCCAAAGTTTGCCCGTATTCCGCCCCGCGTTGCCACGCTGAATTTCGTAGCCACATCTCGATCGGCCCGAGCGCGCGAACGTGGTACCACCCTACTAGAGAGCGCTGTGATGATTTCCTTGCTGTTGCTAATGATGTTCGGCATAATTGGCTTCGGCACCGCTCTCTACACCTATCACTTCGTCTCCAATACCGCCCGCGAAGCCACTCGCTGGGCAAGCGTCCGCGGCTCCACTTGCACCGGCGGCTTGTCCGGCGGATGTCCCGCTGCTGACACCGATGTCAACGCCTACGTCCAAAATCTCTCCACAGGCATCGGACTCGACCCAACAAAAGTCACTACGACAACCACTTGGGTCGCTCCGCCGAACAATCTGGCCGCATGCGCGATCCATCCAATAGTCCCGGCTGTGTGGTCAAAGTCCAGGTGCAATACTCATTCCAGTTTCTGTTTCCGCTTCTGCCCTCGGGTTTTACGATGCAAAGCACTTCACAGATGGTCATCTCGCAATAGTAATAGCGATCTCATTTCGTTCCGCGGGATCGTATGGCGGAAAGCCTGCCGCCCACTTCATCGCGGTCGCAAGCTCGCGAATCGCTATGAACCCGCGCGATCAGCCTCTCTCCACCGCACAGTTCACGGGTTGACTTACCAACGGAGCGAGCGTACGTTTAATAACCTGCCCTCTTTTTCTCCCAACTGTAGAATTCTGATCGCCGGAGTACTCAAATCATGAATGGCAGCACCCCGAAGCAAGGACTAGGTGAATGGTTGTTGCTGGCGGTCCTCTTGGTTCTCGGTATTCTGGTTGTTGTCATGCACATTCTACATCGCTAAGGTGATCGCTTCGCCACCACGAACAGTGCCCGAGGAAGCCACTCAAATTTTCTGCGCAGAACTCTTCCCCTGATTACAGGCGTTCAGAAAATGCATTGCATGCCGTCTATGGAGGTCCTGGTTCTCTCGCAGTCGTAGCGGCGGACGGATGCAATTCTGGGCATCTCCGGATCCGGTTGTCATATCGGGCGTCTGACGCTATTTGGGTTTTTCTGAAGGTGCGGTCTGTACCTGCGCCGCGGAAGGCTGGTCTGATTTTCGCGACTCGATGGAAACCAGATTGAGAGCGCCGTTGATGTCGCGCTCTTGAATGGTTTTGGTTTCGTCCGTACTGGAGGCGGCATACCGCACTGTATATTTGGTTCGTGTACCCACTTGCAGGCCGCCGTTCGCGTCGTTCGGATCAGGCTGTTTGCGCTGCTGTCGGTTGTTGTTCCACCGGAATCCGTTTTCCGGACGGTGGTTACCTGCGAGTTCAGGCGCAGCCCACCGTCGTCAGCCACACCAGGAGCATTCCAAAAATATGTCTCAACCGTGGAGTTTTTATCTCCGGCGGCGTTTTCTGTCTCCTTGCCCACGCTGCGCGAGACTTCCGAGAGTCCGCCGTCTGAATCGGGGCGCGAAATGCGCTCTTCGCTGGTTCGATTCTTGTTGTCTTCCTTAATTGTGCTTTCTTTTATCTCGGCCACCTCCCAGCCGCCGCTGGAATTTGGCTGTAGCAATGTTTTCTTCACCTCGACCCTGTGGTCAGCGCCACGCTTTTGCAACTCTTGCGTCTGCAGGGATGGGGTCAAACCGCCGTTGCCGTCGATCCGGTAAATCGTGGTCTTCGTCTCCTGCACGTCTGGGCTTGTCTTCCTTGTGTCCGCGACTTCACGTTGCGAAATCTGAAGATTTCCGTCCCCATCGGAAATCGAAGTCGTACGTACCAGGTGGACATCGCCGCTTGCCGAGCTTCGCGCTTCTTGTTCCGTCATCTGGTCCAGATTCCTGCGTCCATTCACATCCCAGCTGAAGGTGCGCAGTACCGTACGCGTGGTGGTGGCATTTACATGGACCGTTTCCTTCTCGGTTTCGACACTGGGCTGGTATCGGCCATTGGGCCCAAGCGCTTCCACAATTTGTCTATCCACACTCTGGTTGCCCGACCTGACGTGGCTCTCTGTTGTACGCGTTGGGCTGGTGTTGGCTAGGGAAGTTCGCGCAGTGGCTGTCCAGGATTCATTGGTGTTCTTCGGCTGAGAATCTTGGGCGTGCGCGCAGACAACTGCGCCGAAGCCAAAAATCACAAAAATCATCAAGCTGATTAGAAACTTGGTCGAAGGCGCGCCGACCGGATTATCAAACGGTGACAATGCCATACTGTTGCTCCCGCCGCTTGGGGCCGTCGCTAAACCCGACAAGCCCAGTTTGCAGTACCGAACACGTGCGGGCAGTATACACCTAGCAGTTGCCGCGGGATGGTGACTCGCGCCTTACCATCAACCCGCCTCCCGATCGTGATTACCTGGCTCTCCTGCTCCGCGTGATTCCGCATGTTTATCAAGAACAGCCGTTGGCCACGCTCGACCCTTGTCTCCAGCCACAGCAGAGACCCGTTCTCTTTGATTTCAAATGCCTCGGCCTCTTCGTGGAACGGCTGCTCTTTCGCGTCCCAGCCGTAAACAAGCAAGAGAACACGACGCGCCGGACGCTGGCCTTCCCGGCGCTCGGGGATTCCCTTTCGGAAGGTTTGTCGGGATTCTCTATGCCATTCCGTTGAGTCAGATGGGCCCTTTCTCGTTCGGCTTCTTTCAGGGCATTCCAGACGCGGCTCACTGGAGTCTCCCAAAGTCTTCGACGTGTTTCGGTAGCAGTGTCAACGATAGCCCCTGGTGCGAGCCACGAGCCAGAAACGTCAAGCTCAGTTTTCGTCTTGGTAACCCATCGCCGCACTCGCCCATCTGGGTTTCGCACGTGCCTGTGCCTTGCAGAACTTCAAGAAACAGCGTCATCACACGGCCGAATGTCGGCCTGAGCGGCCAATGGCGTCGGAAAACAGGCGTGCCCCTTGTCAAACCTGGTGTTGGTGGCATACTGACGCGCTGTGGGAGGTAGAAAGGAGCAAATTCATGGGCAAGAGAGGGGAAGCAGCTCTCGAACGAATTCTGGAACTAGTTGGGAATTGTCCAAAGGAACTTCAGCAGAAGTGCTTCGAGATGCTTTTATCAGGATATGTTCAGGTCAAAGCCGGTATGACCAATTCCATGACCGCTTGATGGCGACGACGGCGAAAGAAATCAGTATAGTAAATTTGTAATAGTTATCGGTTCAGAACAGTGCATATCAGACATACGGGTTACCGTATCAGCAGTGGGGTTGCTCGGACAACTGGCCAGCATTATTCGCTTCCAAATTCAGGTTGGATATTTCGCCCGATGGGGCGAGATTCACGGTTGAAAATTGACCGTTACGGTCCGTGAACCATTCCTGCGGGCCCGGACTAAAAAACGGGCAAGACGGTTGAGCACAATAGACGCCGAACAATTCACCGCTATCGTTGATTCCAGTAACGCTTGTATTCGCGGCCCCTGGAAAGTTTACCGAGGTAAACGTTCCAGCGTTGTACACAAAGCCATGGTAAACGGAATTCGTATCGATATATCCGCCGGCAATTACGCCAAAATTATTCACTTGATTGGGATAATTGCTGGGATTCGAGCCCGGAAAATCAATTGTCGTGAAGACTCCACCGTTACGGGCAAACCCATGAAGGACGCTCGAACCTGAAATTGAATAGACGCCGACGATTTCTCCAAGATTATTTATACCAGCTGGACCCGTGTAATTCGAGCCAGGGAAATCAATCGTCGAATACGTTGCGTTGGCAAACAAGAAGCCGTGTAGCGTGCCACTTAAAAGGTAGGCTCCGACAATTTCACCTGAGTCGTTAATCGCAGACGCGTAGGTGTCTGCCGCGCCAGGGAAATTCAAAGACGTATATTGTCCGTTAAGCAGCGTGAAGCCGTGGAACACGCCACCCGAGTCCGCGTAGTTCCCGACTATCTCGCCTCGGTTATTGATTGAACCGGGGTAGGTACTGGGTGCCTCCGGATAACTGATGGTGATGAACTGTTGCGCCAACGCAGACTGGGAAATAACTCCAACCGCAAGAGCCAACGCTATACCGAAGATCACAACTCGTGCGCAACTAAGAATTCGGGGCATTGGCCCTCCCTTCGACTACAACACGTCTAGCCATGCGAGCGAGTAGCGGAATCGATCACTCCGATTCTTTAATGAGACACGGGCACGAATAACAGAGCCTTTGTCACTTGCCTCTTGGAGCGTCTTCTCTGGAAATAATTTGTGCAGGCCTGATAGTTTATAGATAGGTAATTGGATCTACGAGAGTAGGACGTGCGCAGTTTAGACGCTAGGAGATGGAAGTCAAGTTAAAACACAAAGTCAAAAAAGTCCAGGTCCTAGGAGTACTATCTGTCGGATGGCAGCGAAGTAAGGTCAACTCTTCTGTAGTACCTAATAGACCGAATATATGGCATCGGCGCACCTGAACGACCGAGTCCAGGCGTGTGGGTATTTGGTAGGATTCATCCGTGTCCAAGCTATTCAGAACGGTCATTCCGAATGGATATTTGGAATGAAGTGACTTTTCCGGTAAAGGCTGCGAGCTCAACCGGCCGATGCAACACCATCTAGCCGATTGATACGACCGTATTTCCGCCAGAGAACCGAAGGGCCCGGCCGTGCTCAATTAGCAGCGGATATCAGGCTACCCGGATTCGCTAATCTAAAACTACTATTGACCCAACTTTGCGGCTAACGAACACTCCCCCGACCGGTCTTCCGTATAGGATGTGTGTTTTCATGATGCCGGCGCTAACTGGGGATTTTCATTGAAGCGAACTCTCGTATGCCTGACGATTGCGCTGGCGATCAGTGCGCTTTATCTTTTTGCGTGGCCTTCGGCGAATCTCCCGTACTTTGCGGCAGTCGTTCTGCATTTGGTGGCGGGGATCGCATTTCTTCTGGTTTTGATTTTTACGCTGCGCCCCATTCTGCGGAACGGGCCCACTGCGTCGCGGCCGGGCTGGCTGCTGCTGGCTGTGGGCGGCATTCTTGGCGCTTTATTGATTTATACCGGCACCCGGCGTGCGGAATGGCCGCTGCTGTATGCGCACATCGGCGCGTGTCTAGCCGGCTGCGCGTTTTTGTTCTCCGGCTGGGCCGCGAAGCGCGGCTTTCTTGCGGGCGGCTTGCCTGCGGGGCTGCTGCGCGGCGTGTTGTGCCTAGCGGTGGCGGCGCTCATCGCGGCTGGAGCCTGGTGGTTGCGCACGGTCCCGTGGCAGCATGCGCGTCAGATTCGAAACCCGGCGATTGCGCCCGCAACCATGGATAGCGAAGGCGACGGCCCACAAGGCCCCTTTTTTCCCAGTTCCGCGCAGACTGCCGACGGCAAGCACATTCCGGCGAGTTACTTCATGGAGTCCGATTCCTGCCAGCGCTGCCATCAGGATATCTACGAGCAATGGCAAGGTTCGGCACATCATTTTTCTTCGTTCGACAATGCTTGGTATCGCAAGAGCATTGAGTACATGCAAGACACCATCGGCGTGAAATCCTCGAAATGGTGCGCCGGATGCCACGACCCCGCGCTGCTGTACAGCGGAATGTTCGATCGTCCCGTCCGCGAGGTGGAAGATACGCCCGCTGGACAGGCCGGGCTCGGCTGCATGATGTGCCATTCGATTTCGCAAGTTAAGAGCACCATGGGACAGGCGGACTTCTTTTTGGAATATCCGGCGCTGCATAAGATGGCCGCCAGCAAGAATCCCATCGTGGTACGCCTGCACGATTTTCTTACGGAGCTGAATCCAGAGCCGCACCGTCGCGTGTTCTTGAAGCCTTTTATGCGTACGCAGACGGCGGAGTTCTGCTCGACCTGCCACAAAGTCCACCTCGATGTGCCGGTAAATCATTATCGCTGGGTCCGCGGATTCAATGATTATGACAACTGGCAAGCCAGCGGAGTTTCATTTCAGGGCGCGCGCTCGTTTTATTATCCGGCCAAGGGCCAGATGTGCGCCGATTGCCACATGCCGCTGACAAAATCGGCCGATGCAGGAAACATTGCGGGCTTGATCCATTCGCACCAGTTTCCCGCAGCGAACACCGCGCTGCCCACGGCCAATCACGATGCTTCCCAACTCGCCGCAACCGAAGACTTTCTCAGCAAGGGCGCGGTTAGCGTGGACATCTTCGCGATTTCTCCGGAAGCAAACGCGCAGAACGCCGGCGCCGAAAAGGGAGCCGCGCCCATTGCCGCTCCATCGGAGCCAGGATTGCAAACAACTTTTGCCGTCGGCGAGGAAGCGGAATCTTCCATTCCCGTAAATTCGTCGCCGGAATCCGCGACCCCCACCGCTCTGCTCACTGCGCCGCTGAATCGCACCAGTGCCGCAGTGCGCCGAGGCGGCACGTACCGCGTGGACGTGGTGGTGCGTACACGCAAAGTCGGGCACTTTTTCCCCGGTGGCACGGTGGACGCGTTTGATTGTTGGGTGGAGCTCACGGCGACGGACAGCAAAGGCCAGAATATTTTCTGGAGTGGCCGCGTGGAAGATGATGGCAAAGGCCCCGTGGATCCGGGCGCGCATTTTTACCGCTCGTTGCAGATTGATGCACACGGCAACCCCATCAACAAACGCAACGCCTGGGCTACTCGCTCCGTGGTGTATGTGCGCCTGATCCCGCCGGGCGCGGCCGATACGATTCACTACCGGGTGCAGATTTCGCCCAGAGCTGGCGATAAAATCCACCTGCACGCGAAGGTGAACTACCGCAAATTCGCCTGGTTCGATACGCAGTATGCATTCGCGGGCGAACGCGCTCCTGATCAGAGGGATGACTTGGTCGCGCCCAGCTATGATGATTCGCATTACGTTTTCAGTGGCGATCCTTCCAAGCTGCCTGGGGGAAGCAAAGGCATTCCGAATGTGCCGATCGTAGTGATGGCGGAAAACGCGGTGGATTTGAGCGTGCTGCCGGCTAGCGCGCCGCAACCGGCGCCGAATGTCGCGCTCACCGGGGACGACTGGACGCGCTGGAACGATTATGGCATCGGGCTGTTCCTGCAGGGCGACCTTTCCGGCGCGGCCTTCGCGTTCGGGAGAATTACGCAAATGTCTCCCGCAAATTTCGACGGTTGGACGAACGTCGGGCGCGTCCGTCTGCAGGAAGGAAATCTGGCAGCAGCGCAACAAGTGCTGGAAAAGGCGCTCGCGCTGAAACCTGATCTGGCTCGCGCTAATTTCTTCTACGCGAAGGTACTGCGGCAGCAGGGCCGCTATGACGACGCCATCGCGCATCTCCAGACGGTCCTGACGCAATATCCGCGCGACCGCGTAGTGCGCGACGATCTAGGCCGGATTTATTTTCTGCAGCGCCGCTACCAGGATGCCTTGAAGGAATTCAACGCAACCATCGCCATTGACCCCGAAGATCTCGAAGCGAATTACAATCTGATGCTCACCTATACGGGTCTGGGAAAGCCGGATGCCGCTGCCGAATTTCAGAAGCGTTACCTGCGTTTCAAAGCCGACGAATCCGCGCAAACTCTTGTGGGCCCCTATGTGCGTACACATCCGGAAGACAATAATGAGCGGCAACCGATTCACGAGCACGTCTCAGCATCACTCTCTGCCGCAAAGCCCGTGCCGCCGAAACCTGCGGTGCTCTCCCACAAAACCAAGGAATCCGATTGATGCCCTATCGCAAGAATGGATTCGCGTTAGTCGCTATGTGCGTCGCAATGGCGACCATCGCTCTGGCTTCCGTTGACACGTTCGGAACTGCGCAGAATGCGGCGCCGCAGAAAGCTGGCGCAGCCACCGGAGTCCGCTTTGAAGACATCACTCGGACGGCCGGGATTCACTTCGTGCACAACAACGGCGCATTCGGCAAGAAATGGCTTCCCGAGGCGATGGGCCCAGGCGTCGCGTTTATTGATTACGACAACGACGGCTGGCAGGACATTTTGCTCGTGAACGGAATGGACTGGCCAGGCCACACGCACAAGCGCTCGACGCTCGCGCTCTATCACAACAATCACGACGGAACATTTACAGACGTAACCCAAAAAACCGGCCTGGCCGTCGAGATGTACGGCATGGGCGTGGCTATCGGGGATTACGACAACGATGGCTTTGACGATATCTTCATCACCGCGCTGGGCCAGAATCATCTCTTCCACAACAACGGCAACGGAACATTTTCTGATGCCACGAAGCACGCAGGCCTGGAAGGTCCCAACGAATTCAGCACCAGCGCCGCCTGGGTGGACTACGACCGCGATGGGATGCTCGATTTGGTCGTCGCCAATTATGTGCAGTGGTCGCCTCAAACCGACCTCTACTGCGCGCTCGATGGAAAAACGAAATCCTATTGCACGCCGGAAGCCTACAAAGGCGCTTCGGTGCGGCTCTGGCACAATCGCGGCAACGGGACGTTCGAGGACACAACTCGAAAGGCCGGACTTTACGAACCCACGTCGAAGAGCCTTGGAATTGCCATTCTCGACGCCAATCAAGACGGCTGGCCGGACATTCTGATCAGCAACGATACGCAGCCAAATAAACTCTACGTGAATAACGGAAATGAAACGTTTACCGAAAAGGGCGTGGCCGCGGGAATTGGCTACAGTGAAGACGGCATCGCGCGCGCGGGGATGGGCGTGGACGCCGCCGATTACGATCGTTCGGGATATCCCAGCGTGGTCATCTCGAATTTCTCGAATCAAATGCTCTCGCTGTATCACAACGAGCGCAACGGCCTGTTCGTGGATGAAGCTCCGCAATCGGCGGTGGGCCACGCTTCGCTGCTCACGCTCGGCTTCGGCTGCTTTTTCTTTGATTACGATCTCGATGGCTGGCTCGACCTGTTTGTCGCGAACGGACACATCGAAGATGCGATCGAGCGCGTCCAGCCGCGCGTGCGCTATGCGGAATCGCCGCACCTGTTCCACAACCTCGGCAACGGAAAATTCGCGGAAGCCACACAATCGGCCGGTGCCGCTTTTGCAACGCCACGGGTGGCTCGCGGAGCTGCATATGCCGACATTAATAATGACGGCGCGCTTGACCTGCTGGTCGCGACCAATGGCGGACCCGCCGTGCTCTTCCGCAACACGGGCACGACGAATAACAGGCTTCGGATCAAGCTGGTCGGCACGAAATCAAACCGCGACGGAATTGGTGCGATCGTGCGCGTGACCGCGGGCAGCGACGAACAAACGAAGACGTTGCATAGCGGTTCGAGCTATCTTTCCTCCAGCGAACTCGTGTTGACGTTCGGTTTGGGGATGCACACTCAGGTGGATTGCATCGAAATCCTGTGGCCCGGCGGAGCGAAGGAATCAATCTCTAAAATCAGTCCGAATCAATTCATTACGGTTAAAGAGGGCTCCGGCATTACCTCCGCTCGTCCCCTTGCGTTTGGGAAGCCGGCGTCCTAACCGTTGCGAGCGATCATGTTCCCTGGGTACGACCGCCGTTTTCCCGCCAGTTGTTGCCATGCCGTCAGCCTTCGTTTGCAGCTCCACCTTTTTCGGAGTTACCTTCCTCAGAGCTGGCTTCATCTCAATCGCCTTCTTCATTGGCGCGACCTTCTTGCCCACAGTAGCCCTCGTCTGCCGCTGGTTGGTTTTCTTCTTGGTAAGCTTTGAGCACTGTCGTTGATAAGCCGTTTATAAATTTCACTCTGAACTAGCATCTGTCTTATCCATGAAAGAACGCTCCTCTCTATACGGCGAAGGGCTTCGAGCGGCGGGACGAAACGCAACGACCAACAGCGCCAAACTGCTTGCACACGATTCCAGCTCGCGCGTCTAGCCGGCGCTCGCACCCAATCTGACCGTATTCGAAGTAGCTCTATCCGAAACTGTGGTCCTGGTTACTCCGTTTTAAGTACACGAAGTTCACCAAGTTCACTGCTTCCGATTTTCGGTTCATGCGACTGCGCGGTTTTCTGTGGTTCTGTGGCTGATTTGCTCGTGCCCGACGGCGGGTTCTTCGCGTCCGAGCAAAAACTGCAGCCCCCGCGGTTCACCGAGCTGTCGGTCTCGACTACGTGACGACGAAGTAAGGTGTGAATCCGCTTCCGCGTATCTCGGCTGAGCAGAAGAACCCACCCAGTGTTGGTCCGCTTGCGTTCGGTCAGGCCGAACGACGTCAAAACGTGGCCAACTTGGTGCGGGTTCGCGTGGAAGAGGTGCGCAGCTCAAAAACTGAAGTGCCAAAGAACGAACGGTCCAGATGAACACATGGCGCAGTGGCTGAAACGGAAATGATTGGCAGGGGGTAGCCCCCTAATTCAGAAGGATCTCCACGATACGCTCAGCCGCGTGGACCAGGATGCCGACCATTCGTTTTCAAGCCTCCAGCCGTGGATCGGGAACGGGGTAACCAATCGCGAAATGGTAAACGACTTGTCCTAGCTCCGGAGGCAGGTCCAGATATCGGTTCACTCGGTCATCAAAAAATGCTCCAATGCCCGTCGCTCGCAGGCCAAGCGCCTCGGAAGCAAGATACATTCGTTGACCAATAGCACCCGCCTCGAAATGCACGTATCGATATCCGCGATCGCCGTAAATGCGCGCAGCACTCTCGAAATCGCCGATCATGGAGAATGCCACACAAGCGTTACCCGCGAGGTCTTGTCCCAAACTGAGAGCTGCCGCTACCAGGCGTTGGTCCCCTTGCTTGATTTTCTCCAACTCTGCGTGCTCCGGCCAGTAGCGGTAAACGCCTGGCGTCAAGCCTTCGACGCGGTGGACGTAAAGATAGAGGTAGACGAAACGAGCTGTAGCGAAATCGGCGAAGAGACGCTTCTGCGCGGTGGAGAGAACAGTCGCAAGTTGCGGGAAGGAGATCGACTCGCCTCCGCCCCTGAAGTCAAGAGCGGAACGGCGGGCACGAACGACGTCGCCGAAGCTACGGATTGTGGCGACAATAGGCGGCAGGCTGATTTCTCCTCGCCCGGGTGTCTTCGACTGGCGAAGAGAGGGGACGGCGGCTTCGGTGCTGAGCTTCGTGGCAGCGTGGATTCGTTCAATCAATGGATAAGGTACTTGCTCCTCTGACAACAGGTTGGGCTGACCTCTAAACAAAATCGTCTCGACCGGATCGAGCACCCTCACGGGAATGGATGGGCCGTGAAGCCCGACGATTAGCATGGGCCACTCATCCTCATGCAAGAGACACCGTTCCGCAACTCGGTCATCTGAGAAATCGCCAAACGCAAAGCTTTCGCAGCCGATAGATCGAGCCGCAAGGGTGAGGGCCTGCCAGGCATGTCCGACGTCGTGCATGCAATACCGATAGGCCCGGTCCCGGTATTTCCACGCTTCGCGCCAGGCAATGCTGGTCAGAATGAAAATGAGTGGGGCAGAGAAATCGACAAGTTTCCTGCCAAAATCTCCGATGGCGCGTTGTTCTGCTGTGTGGGATGAGGGACGGTAATGATAGAGGCCATCGGGCCAGCCGGCCAATCCTTGCGAGCAGAAGTGAAATTCGGTCGGATGGAGATTGCCGGAAGAAGGATTGACGCGCAGAGCATAGATAGCTCCAGTGGACGAAACTCGTTTGGACGCGCTAATCGAGGCGGAATAGAACATCAACTGCGAAAGGAATTCCGCGCCATCCCGGGCCAGTGTATTTCCTGTTTTGCCCTCGAGTACTTCGAGAGCTGAAATCTGTGGAGCCGGCGGGTCGGCCGGCAAATCCAGGACGGGGACGCCCTCATAATGCCGAAATGGATTGGGCATATTGGCCCAATCGAGATGATGCTGAGTTCGCCGCAGCGACTCGACACTGTGCTTCGTCAATTCATGGTACTCGCGCCAGCCCATGTGCCGTGCATCCTAAAAACACTGTACTGGCAAATCAGGAACGGGGGTAGCGGCACGAGAGAGATTTTGGCTCTGCAGCGATCGAAGGGGCGCAACAGAGTACAATCGAGCGGGCGAATACCGGTCTTGACATTAGTAGGACCAGTAGCGATATTCGCAAGTCGAAAGAGGAGCAATCTGAACATGGGATACGGTAGCCGCGACAAACCAGAACGCAATTCTGGACGAGCTGGATTCGTGGATGCCCGACTCGAAGAACTTCGGCGTCGCTGGGAAAACGCGACAGACGAGCGCGAGAAAAATGAGGTGTCCGAACAAATCCGCGAGTGGCAATCATTTAGGCCAGAACGATCCGCACCCTCCAGAGATAGACGATAGGAGTCCCTGTCGCAAGCCCAACTGAGTAGACAAGATGGTCTCTCCGCCGCAAGACGGAGCGGAAAGCGCTGTCAGGGGGCAGGCCCCTACTGCAGAAGGATTTCCACGATACGCTCCGCCGCGTGGCCATCCCAGAGTTCAGGACGTTCTCCTTTCTTGCTGTTGCCGTGCGATTTTTTGAACCGCCAGGAGCTCCTGTACGGGCCGGCGCTCGCACCCAATCTGATCGTACTCGAAGTAGATCTATCCGAAACTGCGGTCCTGGTTACTCCGTTTTAAGAGCACGAAGTTCACCAAGTTCACTGCCTCCGATTTTCGGTTCATTCGACTGCGCGGTTTTGTGTGGTTCTGCGGCGGATTTACTCGCGCCCGACGGCGGATTGCTCGTGTCCGTGCAGAAACTGCAACCCTCTCCATTCACCGAAGCGTCCCACCACAGGACCTCCATCGCCACTCGATCCCGATCTCCGTCGAAAGCCCGTACATTTTAGCACATCTGTTTGTTATGTAGTTATATAATTACTTATTTTACATAGTACTGCTTACAGTTGGCGCGGCGGTCTTGGCGGTGGCAGCGGCACGGGTCGTGGCCATGACGTAGATGACGAAGCCACCAACGGACTGGTGCCCACAAGGGCTACGTCCTTTCACCGCGCGGAATTGGGTCCCGATGTTCGAGCAAGTTGCGCTTCCGCGAGACACGCGGTTGGGTCTGGTTCCGCACCACTTGCATCTCCACTGGAGATGGATGATCGCCGCCGAACTGATCGTAAACGATTACAAACGCGGGAGTCATCATGCCGTGCCAGAACCGTTCCGGGATCGTCTCGTATCCGATGCCCAACAGGAATCCAGTCAATGAATGCCCGCACGGAAGGATCTGCCGCACGTCCGCGTAGTGGTTGATCACCTGCTCGCGCTCGAACTCCTGAACCTCCCGCACGCCGAAGCGGTAGCGCCGCGAATGCCCGTCGATTACGAGGGGATCTTCAAGCCAGCGGAAGTACTCGGTTGGCCATGCGGTCTGAAGACCGAAGTCTGAAATAGCGAAGCTGGGAAGCCTGCTCGTGATGCAGAGGTTAATGATGTAGGCGGTGCCACCAGAGCATTCGATCGCGCGGCTCTCCATGACTCCGCCCGTCTGGCGGACGAGCAATCCGTCGCAGGGAATCGAGGGAGATGGGTCGTCATCCTCCGCAATGTGGATGGGCCTGCCCGCAGCACGGATCCGCCGTGCCACGGCCAAGCTGTCGTAATTCTTATCTTTCATTACCACCTCCCCCTTAGGCTTCGCGGCTCACCTTGCGCGGATCCGACTGCCCACCTGCCTGAATACGTCGGCGGGATCGTTGCGATATGGTTTCGTCATACACTGCTTACATCACATACATCCAGAACGCGTTCTTCAACTACCGTTTCCCGCCTGGCTTCGGTCGGCGCTGACCTCCGGGCCACCGAAAGCGCGCACGAGCTGCTGCGCACGATCGCGGACGGCCTCAGTCAGCCGCAGCTTCTTTCCCCTTGCGTCCCGCTCGGTTGCAAAACCGAACAATTTCAGCAGTTTTCCGAAGGCGGCGGGCTCGATCTTGGATTCCTCCCCGCGACGCCGCAGCATCTCCTCCGCGATCTGTGCAAGCTCGGAAACGTAGGCGCCCCCGTCTGGCGATCCATCCCACGCAACTAGCACCGCTTCGCCGGCGATCGCGCTTGGATCAATCAATTTGTCGGCGCGGATTTCTGCGTCCTCCTCTCGCAGCAGGTTGAACACCTCGGCCTGTAATTCCAAATCGTCCGGCGTCGCCGCCGCGAGGCTGCGAGCACGATCGCGCAGCGCGGGTGTAAGTTTCGAAGCGTCGAATTGCATTTTGCGGGCTACGCCAAGAATTGCGCGACGAAAGCTCAACAACTTCGCCTGGAACTCATCTGTGATCCGTTGGCGTGCCTCGAAATCGAAAGCAGGCAGTTCTTGCTCCGCCGGAACCATTGGAATTTGTATCGAACGGCTTAGCCAAGAATCGCCGGCAAAAACTGGATCGCTGTGGATGACCTGCGCACCGAAGAGATCGAGCAAGCCGCCTCGGAACGAAATCTTTTGGTCGCGGCTGCTCGCGTCGTCCAGCAGTTTCCGCAACTTGTCGCTAAGTGATGACTGGCTGATCAAATACGTAAAGCGCATCCCGCTCGCCAGCGAGCAGAAACCGGCCGGCGTCACGCCCGTCAACGGCAGTGCGTGCCAGCACATGCAGCGCAGCAATTCCATGAGGCGATTTCCCCGCGCAGTGGCCGGCCCGACGATCTCGAGGGTTGGCGCGACGGAAACGGCTTCGACGAGTGCACTGCAGAGGATCACTCGGCCAACCAGAGATGTGAGCTTTTCCGAAAGGCCGGTATAATTCGCGATCAGTTTGCAAGCTTCCGCCGAAAATTCGCGCGTGCTTCCGTGCGGGCAACAGTGGGTGGGGAGAATCAATTCCTGCAGGACGCTGGCGTTGATCGGCGCCGGCTCGTACAGTTGTCCGTGGTGTTCGACCGTCGCTCCGATGGTTTCCTTCATACCGTCCCACAACATCAGTTGCGGATTTCCGGCGTGGACGCTTCCGATCAGCTCGATGCTCGAACCGTCGGCGAATTGTGTGCCGTATGTCGCTGTCGGGCGTGCAATCGGTGCACCTGCGACGCCGCTGAGATTCTGCTTAATCCGCTCGTCCACGTTGATCCCGCTCGTCATTTCCGCTCGCCCCTCCGCGCCGCGTCGGGCGGCGTCTCGGATTTCAATTGGGCAAAAAAAAGCCGCGAAGAAAAACTTCGCGGCAACACATCCCCAAAACCGTTCGGCTCAATTTATGCGCCGATCGGACTTGTGAAGTAACGTGAAGAAAGTAATATGCACGGCCTCGGTTCGTCAAGCCCTGCGTGGAGGCCGCGTGGCCTCGATGCTAGGCTCCGCTACCGCGGTAACGGTCCTTGTTCGGGACGTCCATAGTGAGGAAACCCCGTTCGCGAGACTACCACTTGGCATCCGGCCGCTTACAGCAAAGGTCGCCGGGGTGGCGCGAACCAATTGCCAGCGAACTTTTCCGGCGATCCTGGTGATCGGCTTATCGCGGCAACGGCATTAGCCGAGCGCATTGCTGTTGTCAGCGCCGGTGCAAAAATCCCCATAGTGTCGGTTGAATTTTCCCCAGTCCTCACGTGGTAAACCGGAGACCCCTCCATACGCAGGTGGTTCCGAGAACTTGTTAAGGGGGAGAGACGTGCAAGAACTGAAAGAACTGCAACGGCAAGGAATGAGTATCCAGGCGATCAGCAGGTTGACGGGCTGGGACCGCAAGACGATTCGCAAGTACATGCAGGCGGCGGGTTGGCCCCCGCGTATAGCCCGCGCACGGCACAACCGAGCAAGCTCGATGCGTTCAAGCCGTATTTGGAAGAGCGGCTGCGCGCCGGGGCGTGGAACGCGTGAGTGTTGCTGCGCGAACTACGCGAGCGTAACTATGCAGGTGGCTACACGATTCTGATGGACTGGTTGCAGCCGCAGCGCGGCACGAGTGGTGGCCGTGCGGCGCTTCGAGACGGCTCCGGGTAAGCTAGCGCAAGTGGACTGGGGCACTTGGGCACGCTGGGGATGGGCGAGCAGGAGCAGAGGCTGCACGGTTTCACCTTCACGCTGAGTTATAGCCGCAGGATGGTAGCGGAAGTGGCGCTGGACCAAAAGCTAGGCACGCTGCTGCGGCTGCACGAAGCCGCGTTTCAGCAGATTGGCGGAGTACCGGAAGAGAATCTCTACGACCGCATGAAGACGTTGCGGCTAGGAACGGACGAGCGAGGCGAGATCGTCTGGCACCCGGTGTTTCTGGACTTCGCACGCTACTGGGGATTCACGCCGCGGCCGTGCCGGCCCTATCGCGCCCAGACGAAAGGGAAAGTGGAATCGGGTGTGAGAGACGTGCGACGCAACTTTCTGTGTGGATTGCAAGGGCTAGAACCCCGCAGCCTGGGCGATCTGAATGCGCAGTTGCGCGAGTGGATTTGAGGTGTGACGAACCAGCGCGTGCACGGAACGACGCATGAGCAAGTGATGGTGCGCTGGCGCAGTAACCGCAGCGGCTCGTCACAAGTCCAAGTGAATCGCGGAAGGTAGAGCCCCTTTTCCCTTCTTTAGCCGCAGGAGCAGGCCGATTGTCTTCTCGGTCAGTCGAGCTCGCTGAGTTTCGCTGCGAAGAATCGGCTCCATTTCGGACTGAGAGGGTGTGACGGAGGCTTGCGAGTTGTACATCACTTGCTACTGCTGAGCAAACGAGGACAAGTCGGATGATGCAGGACAAGTGAGCGGTGGCGGCAGGCAAGAGCTATTTCCAGTCCTCGATCTGCAGTCCCGCCACGCGCACGAACTCCTTGGTGTTGCTTGTGACCAAAGTGGCCCCCAAGCTTAGCGCCTGGGCGGCAATAAAAGTGTCCAGGGCGCCAATCGCCTCGCCTCGGTTCTCTAGGGCCGCGCGCACCTTTCCGTAGATTTCGACCACGGCATGGTCTACTGGAAACACCTCAAACGGCGCAAGGATGGCAGAGAGCAAGTTTTGTTCCTGCGCACGCAGGTGCGGATGCTTCGCTGCCCTGCGCTCGAGGCCATACTGCAGCTCGCACGCCGTAATGATCGAAAGACCGACGACGCTCTTGCTGTGCGCCGAAAGCTGTCGGCGGATGGGCTGGGAATTCGTGCGCAGCAGATCGATCCACACTGTTGTGTCAAGCAGAAACATGGTGGTTATTCTGTGGCCTTGTCGAATAGTTCGTCGAGGCCGGCACGTGGCGGCTGGTCCTGTCCGCGTTCGAGCGCAAAATCCCGAGGGAACTCGTCGAGGGCCGCGAACAGTCCTGCCCAGCGGTCGCCTGTCTTGGGGATGAGCACGATGAAATTGCCGAGGCGCTTCACATAGACACTATTCCCGGTGACGCGATACTCCTTGGGCAGCCTCACTGCCTGGCTCCGTCCCGTCATAAAGACCTTTGCCTCGGCGACCACCGGCCGAGACCCTGTCTTCCGCGATTGGCTATGCGGTTTTTTATTGGGCCTGGTCATATTCGTACGACTCCCTCAAATGATACATATCATATGATAGCTATCAATTACGCCGTTGTCAAGCCGCACGGAGCGTAGCTGGTGGCTGCATGGCCTCGATCACCAGGCAACCCTACCGCAGTAACGATCCTTGTTCGGGACGGCCATAGCGAGGAAACCCCGTTCGCGAGGCTACCGCTTGGCATCCGGCCGCTCACAGCAAAGGTCGCCGGGGTGGCGCGAACCAATTGCCAGCGAACTTTTCCGGCGATCCTGGTGATCGGCTCATCGCGGCATCGGCATTAGCCGAGCGCATTGCTGTCGTAACAGACGACCTGCGAATCCGTGCGCGCAAGCACATAATACTATCTGGTGAGCGCCGGGCGAAAATCGTCGCGCGAGCGCCCGTCGTCCGTCCCAGAGCGACCCGTGCGAGCCACGGGTTTGCCGGCGCGGACACACGCCACACTCAGCTAATCTGAGTGCTCCTTTTTCTGTTGCCTTTGCTCGGCGGGCCCCTACCGCGCTGTAACTCGCTTGGCTATGAAAGAATCTGCCTTCGAGTCGCATTTGGTTCCGTCAACTTGATTTGGCCCCTTTTGATCGTTTGATTTGGCCCCGCCCTACTGGTGAATTAAGTCCTTCTAGGGAACCGCCGCCGGGCCTTGTGGGAACTGGGGAAAGCGCTTTGTGCTTTCCAAGCCGCTGTGGGAATCCGCGTTCTTTGCGGATTTCCATCAGCGGCGTCAGTTTCCACAGGCCTCCGTTTTCTTTCTTTTTTGCTACTTTTTTCTTTCTTTGTGCCTGCCTCCAGTTTTCCACAGAAAAATAGCGCGCCAGGATCGTCTAGGAACAACGATCGCCCACTCGATCGACCCGCCACATCCCCGGTTTTTGTCTTCTTCCTTCATCCCTTGCCACCTTTTTTCTTTTCCAGCGTTCTGCGGAAACGATACGACTCCGTGCCCGTCTCGATGATGTGGGCCTGGTCGGTCAGCCGGTCCAGCATCGCCTTGCATAATCGTGCGTTCGGAAACATGCTGGTCCACTCGGAAAACGGCAGATTCGTTGTGACGATCACTGCCGCTCTTTCCGCTCTTCCGGCGATGATCTGGAACAACAACTCGGCGGCTGCTTCGGGCATCGCCACATAGGCCATCTCGTCAATCACGATCAGTTCGTACCGCGTCCAGCGATTGGTCACGCGATTCAGTTCGCTCTTATTCTTCGCTTCGCTGAGTTCGTTGACCAGTTGCGCCGCTGTCGTGAAACGCACCGGCTTTCTCTGACGGCAGGCCTCCACCGCCAGTCCCGTTGCCAAGTGCGTCTTGCCCGTTCCTGCTTCGCCCAGAAAAATGATGGGTTCGCTCCGACTCAAGTAGCCGCCCTCAGCCAGGTTCCGTACCAGCGATGCGGGAATGTGCGGTGCAGCGGAGAAGGCGAACTCTTCGAGCGTCTTCACCTTGGGGAAGTGCGCCTCCTTAATCCGCCGTGCGACCGCATGGCGGTCTCGCTCTTCCACTTCGGCCCCGAGTAGCGCTTCCAGATAACTGAGATGACTTTGCTTCTGGCGGATCGCCTGCTCGGCCACCTCTGCGAACTGCCCGCCGATCGTTCGCAGCTGGAGTTGCTTGGCATACTGCCGGATGGTGGCCTGTTGCACGGGGGCGTTCATTGCATCACCCCGTTCGACGGGCAGTTCGCCAGCAACTGGTCGTAGTTCCTCATCGTGGGTTGCGGTCGGTCATACGCTCGCAACGCGCCAATCTCGACTGCTGCAACGGCTGTGCGCTTCCCGGCCTGGTCGGTGGCCAGCAGCAAGCGTACGGCCTCGGCATCGAAACAACTCAAATCCAGAGCTTTTTCCAGCGCCTCCCGCAGTCGTGGATATCCATGCTGGCGCCCCAGCAGCAGCACGTCGATCATGGCTCTGGTCCCATCCTGCTTGCCTCTTCGTCGCTTCAGTGCCTCCCAGAAGTGATCGAAGCTGGCCGGCCAGCGCCCTTGTGTCCGCCACTGCTCGAGCGCTGTCGAACCCGCAAATGCCCCGGGCTTCTTCGTCAGTGCATCCAGGTAATGCTCCAAGTTGAGTACTTTCTGTTGTCGGCGGAAGCAGCGCTCGTGCCGTGCCACACACTCTCCCTGATGCCAGATCTCCACGTAGGCGGAGTGCACCTTGACCTGCACTTCCAGACCGACCGGCAGCGGAACCGAATAGAAGTTGGTCAGCACCTTCACGCAACCACTGGCGTTCACATGGGGGAAGTGCACCGCGGCCAGATCAAAGCCTTCTTTTAGTCCCTTTAAATGCTCCTGCTCCAGACTCATTCCCGCGCCCACGCTCTGCATCCGCTCACCAATGATCCGTTGCTCATCTTCCTTGGAAGATCCCAGCAACAACACATCGAGTTCTTCCCAACTGGCCACGTTCGGCACCGGCACCATATGGTTCCGGCGAAAGTATCCGCCTTCTCCTTCCACGCCACCCTTCTCGTGACCTTCGGCCGGCGTACAGAACTCGGACTGGAACTCCCAATGGGATCGGAAGGCGATGAATCGCGTGGTCTCTTCTCGCTGGTGCCCGCGCAGAATCCTTTTCACCGCAGAGCGGAGGTTGTCATAGCGAAGGATCTTGAAAACCCCGCCAAAATAAGCAAACGCTCGCTCGTGAGCTTCCAAGAATGCCTGCTGGCTAGCATGTGGGAACGCGCAATGGAAAGCCCCGCCACTGGCCATGCTCCGCATGCAAAACATATAGGCCTTCTGCCTTTCTTCGCCGATGTCCGCATACGCTTCATACCAGTCCACCTGCGCTTCTTGACCCCAGCTGTAAGACTGCGGAATGAACACTTCCTGACTGAGCAGTCTGAGTTCTATCTTTCGCTCGCGCACGTAGTGACGAATCGTGGACTCGCCGATCTGCACCCCAGCCATCTCTGCTCGCATCCGGCACCAGATTCGATGTGCGGTGTGCCGTTGCTTGCGCGGCGCCTTGCGGTCCGCTTCCAGAATCGCTTCCACAAAAGCCTTCACTGGTTCCAGTTTCGGTCTCTCGCGCACAGGTATCTTTCGCTCCACGGGAACAGCACGGAGCACTGCCTCCCGCACGATGCGCCGGTGAATCCCTAGCTTCTTGGCGATTCCTCGGATCGTTCCCCCACCATGCTCGTACTCGCGTCGTATCTGTTCGAATAGCTCCACCTTGGCTCTCCTGTTCACCCGGCCTCCCTTGGGGCGACTGAGCCCGAAGCGGAGTACACGGTATATGAGTTTCAGTAGGGTGGGGCCAAATCAAACGATCGAAAGGGGCCAATTCAGAGTAGCGAAATCAGCATTACTTATTTGCAGGAATTAGGAAAGCCGTCGGGATTCTTCCATCCAGCGTCGCAAGAATTGAACCGTTCGCTTTACCGAGCTTCGCGAGATGACCATCTGTGGTTTGTTTTGCGGTTTTGACCCATCCTGGAAGGTAAGAGACATCATGATCGTCGGGGATAAATGTGAACTTCAATGTGTCTTCTGCTTTCAGGCGGAGCAGCAGGGTCCGTGCGTGGGCAACAGTGAATCCATATTGCGGAGCTTGCGCGAGAATCCGTACGAAACCGAGTTCTGTGATCGAGCACGTCACGAGTTCCGGCACTCCCTTCAAAGCCAATGCTCGTACCCAGTGGGCGACTCGCTCGTGAAATTCGTGCTGGAGAAAACCAAGTGCAACGAGGGCGTTTACGTCAAGCAGATACCTCATGGGAACTCGGATAAGATTTCTTGAACCTGTTTGCTGGTCAAGACTGGAGCGTCTGGACCGCTACTAAGAACGGGAAGACCGGTGATGGGATCACGGAGAATCCTCACCTCCTGTGAACGGGTTCTGCGGGGTGTTAACACAATACGCCCACCCTCCACTTTAGCGTCCAGTGGGTCACCCGTACGAAGCCCCAGTTTGCGGCGAATCGGATGAGGAAGAACGACTTGACCTTTGGTGGAAACTTTAGTCTGCATAGTAAGACAATCTTACCGCATTGTGCATCCACCAGCAACTGCGGAAATGCGTTGGCGTCACGAGTGCGCGCCGGCACTGACGGGTGGGGCAGGCGCCCTACTTCACAAGGATTTCGACGATCCGCTCCGCCGCGTGGCCATCCCAGAGTTCAGGACGGTCTCTCGCCTTACCATTGCCGGGTCAATATCTCGCGCGCTGTTTTGGGATCAGATGGTCCTTCCAAGGGGGGAACCTCCTGGCAAGAGGAGTCCCGGGTCCTCACACCTCTCCCCGACAACCCGATCACAGCTTCCCAGCATCGAATGGGACGACTTCTTGGGCCGCGAGAGGCAAAGCCAGCTTTCGCGACTTGAGCGAAATGGTTTGCCAACTGAAAATACCATCGGCATAAGAACAATGACCTCGCGGATTCAGCGGTGGTTCTCACTCGCCGACGTTACGCTCCTGCCTGCATTCATCCTTTGGTTTATCTGGCGCCTGCAATTCACTGCGCGATGGACGTGGGTTGTTTTCGTCGTATGGTTGATTGCCAGCTTCCTCATCCATCGTGACACGCCGAAGACGCTGGGCTGGCGCGGGGACAATCTTTGGCCCGCAACGAAGCAGGCTTTGCTTGTTTTCGGAGCGATGCTCGTGGGGCTGGCTGTCAGCGGTTTTGCACTGGGCGCTTCGCAGCGCCTGCTGCCCAATGTGATTTTGTGGCATCGCGTATACACCTACTTCGCCTTTTGCCTGCTCCAACAGGTGGCGCTCAATTCCCTCGTACACAATCGCATGCTGTCGCTCGTGCAGAATGAATGGGTCGCTGCCTCACTAACCGGTGCGATATTTGCCGTATGCCATTGGCCGAATCCCGTGCTCGTTCCTTTGACATTCATTGCAGGCGCGGCAATGGCGTGGATGTTTGGACGGGTCCGCAATATCATTCCGCTCGCCGTCGGGCAGGCACTTCTGGGATTGCTGCTGTCGTGGGCATTCCCGGTCGCGTGGCACCATCAAATGCGTGTCGGCCCTGGGTATTACAGCGCTCTTAAATAGTCGAGTCAGCGAAACCGACGAATTGGCCGCCATCCCTCATCCCTGGCTGTTAAACTCGATCGACAAAAGAGTCATATCATCCTGCTGGCCTTCTCCCCGGGGATGTCCTGACCAGCGAGACAACTCATCCAGCACTGAATCGGCTAGGCGTTCGGCTCCCGGATGATGGTTCGACTCCAGAAACTGCATAAAGCGGTCTGCTCCAAACATCTCGTCTAACGGGTTGCTAGCTTCCAGGAACCCGTCGGTATAGAGGACGGCCTTATCACCAGCTCCCACAGGCAACTGCAATACAGAGTAAGTTTCTTCGGGGAAATGGCCTAATAGGAGCCCGTTCTGCATAACCTGTGAGGCGCTCCTTGTTGACGCGCGCCACAGCAGCAGCGGTGGGTGCCCCGCCCCAGCGTAGCTGATGGAGTTCTTTTCCATGTCCACGAACACATAAGCCGCCGTGACGAAATGGTTCTGGAATTTCCCGCACAATGCTCGATTCAACCCCGAGAGGACGCGACCTGGTTCAGAAGCGTGAGAGACTTGAGCCGTGAGCGCTACCTGAAGCATGGAGGCGATCAGCGCAGCCGGCAGGCCGTGCCCGGAAACGTCTGCGATCAGAATGCCCACGTGCTGTTCGTCCACGATGATGAAGTCATAAAAATCACCTGCGACCGAGCTCATCGGAAGGTAGCGAGCGGCAATATCCAGACCTCTGATCTTGGGGGTTTCGCGCGGAAGAATGGCCAACTGGATCTGTCGCGCCATTTCCAGCTCATTGTTGATAGCTAGCAGTTGCCGGGCGAGTTGCTGGCTGGTTGCGCGGAGCGTCAGGTGCGTCCGGACCCGCGCCTTCACCACCATGGGCGAAAAGGGTTTGTGAACGTAGTCCACGGCGCCTACTTCGAAGCCTCTGGTCTCGTCCTCGGATTCTGTCTTCGCCGTGAGAAAGATCACCGGAATATCCCGCGTCTGCGGATCTGCCTTCAACCGGTTGCATACCTCGTACCCGTCCATGCCGGGCATCTCTATATCGAGTAGGACGAGCGCGGGCATTGGCTCGGTTTTCACCAACTCCAGAGCTTTTACGCCACTGGTGGCCACACGGATTCTGAACTCATCCCTGAGAATTGCCTGCGCGATGTGAATATTGGCAGGCGTATCGTCCACCAAGAGGATGACTTGTTTGTCTGCGTCACTGCTCATCGTGATAGCCACCATGAATGTATAAACGTTCGATTTCACCGAGTTTTTGGAGCGCCGATTCAAAATCGAAATTGTTTATGGCTGCGCCCAGTGCGTCCAGTCGTGGCTTGTCTACAACTTCAGCCGTAGCATCGGTGAGAGCGGAGAACGCTTCTGCGGCGTCGCCATCACTCGCATCGAGCAATTCCCGAAGGCGTGCAGCTGCGGTCGCTGCTTTGTCAGGGTCGAAGTGCCGATTCGCTTTACTTCTCACGCGAACGGGGGCGGCGTCCCCTAGCGCGTGCTGGATGGCGTGAATTTGATGCGTGACAACGGACGTAAATGCACTCAGCAGGTCAGGCACTGCGGAATCCCGCTCACGAACCGCCTTTTCCAACTTATCAGCCGAAGTATAGATCTTGCTGATGCTCAAATTGCCAGCGACTCCCTTCACCGTATGGGCAATGTGTGCGGCTTGCGTCGGATCTCCACTCGCGAGTGCGGCTGCTATTTGTGTGCCCACGTCAACGTAGTCTTTTGCGAACCGTATCAGCAGCTCTCGATACAGCCGCCGATTGCCAGCGGCGCGCTTCAGACCCTCTCTCACATCAACTCCGTCAATTTTGGGAATCACCACTGCGGACGCTCTTGCCGGCCTGCCTTCCGTTTTGGCAGCCGGCACCCGCCGTGGCTTGGCCCAACGTGCCAACGTCGCAAACAACGCATCGGGGTCAATGGGCTTGCTTACGTGGTCATTCATTCCCGCATCCAGGCAATGCTGGCGCTCCTCAACCAGGGCATGTGCGGTCATTGCGATAATCGGCAAAGTCTGAAGCCGAGGCTGGGCCCGAATATGCCTCGTCGCAGTGAAACCATCCATGTCCGGCATTTGCAGGTCCATGAATACAGCGTCGAACGGCGGGGACCCTTCGCCTTCCGCCAGGATTTTCACGGCCTCGACACCGTCATTGGCAATCCTCACGGTGGCTCCCACGCTCTCCAGAAGTTCAGTCGCTATTTGCTGATTCACTTCGTTGTCTTCGACAAGGAGAATCCGAGTGCCAGTGAAATCGGGTGAACCAGGCCCCTCTTTCTTGGGCTGCGAGCGGCTCCGCTGCGGTCCCACAACTGCCAAAAGGTCCACCAACGTGTCATAAAGCAACGATGGGCTTACCGGCTTCAATAGATAGCCGTCGATCCCCACTTGCTCCGCTTGGGTCTGCAGGTCCTCTCGCCCAAAAGCAGTCACCATTACGATCTTGGGCAAGTCCTTCGAATCTTTGCGGCGCATGATTTCGCGGCCAGCCTGCAACCCATCCATGCCAGGCATCTGCCAGTCCATCAAGACCACGCGATATGGGTCTTGCGAGTCGGCAGAAGCCACTTTTTGGATCGCCTCCTCACCGGATGCAGCCGAGTCTGCTCGCAGGGAAAATCCGCGAAGCACAGTTGAGAGGATCTCCCGGGCTTGCGCATTGTCATCCACAACCAAGACGCGCACGCCCACCAGGTCCGGGATGAAACGCTTGCGCTTTGGCTCTCCCGCCCCGAGGCCGAACCAGGCCGTGAATCCAAAGGTGCTACCCGTGCCGTGCGTGCTCTCAACCCAGATTTCCCCTCCCATCATTTCTACCAGCCGCTTGGAGATCGAGAGACCAAGTCCAGTGCCACCGTACTTTCGAGTAGTGGACGTGTCGGCCTGACTAAATGGTTGGAATAAACGCGCGGTCTGCTCCGGCGTCATCCCTATCCCGCTGTCGCGCACTGAGAACTTCAGCTTGATCCGGTCCGAGACTCGTTCTTCCAGCGCGACAGTGACTACCACCTCGCCATGGTCGGTAAATTTCACCGCATTATTGACGAGGTTGATCAGAATCTGTCCAAGTCGCAACGCGTCGCCTACAATACTCACTGGCAGATCGTGCGGTGCGGCGATGAGGAATTCCAGATTCTTGTCATGAGCTTTCTGGCTGACGACGGAGGACAAGTTCTCCAGAACATTATCGAGGCGGAAATTCGCAGCTTCCATGTCCAGCTTGCCGGCCTCGATTTTTGAGAAGTCGAGAACGTCGTTGATGATGCCGAGCAGGGCCTGGGCGGCAACCTTTGTCTTTGTCAGGTAGTCGCTCTGTTTCGGCGTTAACTCCGTCTTCAGAGCCAGATGCGTCATCCCGAGGATGGCGTTCATTGGAGTGCGGATCTCGTGGCTCATGTTGGCGAGGAAGTCGGACTTCATTTTGGTGGCTTCCTCGGCCAACTCCTTAGCCTGCCGCAATGCGCGTTCGGCTAGTTTGCGCTCGGTGATGTCCACAAGCGTGAGCTGAAATTGTTTTCTCCCGTGATGCGTGAAGGTAGTCAGATGCACTTCGGCATCCCAAATGGCTCCATCCGGACGTTGGTGGCGCCATTCGAAGACCGAGTGGCCTGTTTCCTGGCCGATTTTACTCCGCTTCAGGGCTGCGGATGGCGAGTCGGATCCGTCGTACTGGGTGGGCGCGGACACGTCGAGCGTGGTCTTGCCCAATAACTCTTCGCGGCGCGAGTAGCCATTAATCTGGGCCGCAGCCCGATTGCAATCCACGTATCGCCGGGTCTCACAGTCCAGTACAAGCATCGGAATGATGGACTCCTGGAAGAGCAGCTTGTTGTAAGCTTCGCTTTCGCGGAGCGCATCTTCTGTCCGCCGGCGTTCCGTGATGTCTTCCTGCAAGGAGGCCACATACTGCGGTTGGCCCGCCGCATCGCGGAGCAAAGAGAATCTCACGCTCGTAACGACGATGCGGCCGTCTCGGTGAATTAAGCGTTGTTCCCATTCGTCCTTTTCACGATTCCCTTGGACGAGTTCGCCATATCGTTTTGCGTCCGCAGCACTCTCATCACGGGGTGTAATCTGGTCCCAAGTCTCCAAGCGGCTTAACTCTTTCTCGGAGTAACCGAGCATGGCTTGCAGCGCGTGGTTGGGACTAAGTTCCTGTTTCTCGATGTTGAACACACCGATCCCGATCTGGGCATTCTCGAAAATCGAACGAAAGAGTTGCTCGCTCTCCCGCACCTTTTCCTCGGCGCGCTTCCGCTCAGTGATATCAACAACGGTGACGACGGCCCCAGTGATCTTCCCACCCTCAAGAATTGGAAACGAGGAATATTCAACCGGAACCGGGGTGCCATCCCGTCGCCAGATCACCTCCGTGTCTACGCGGCAACCCTCGCCCTTTTTGAACGCGCGGAAGACCGGGCATTCATCCACGGGATAAATGGAGCCGTCCGGCTTGTGATGATGTATCAGATCGTGCATATTCCGGCCCAACGCCTCTCCAGGTCGGTGGCCAATCATTTCGCAAGTAGCCCGATTGATGAAAGTGCAGTTTCCTTGCAGGTCGATCCCGTAGATACCTTGGCCGGTAGATTCCAGCAACACTTGCATTTGTTGTGCGACGCGGTTTCGATCCTCTTCCGCGCGTTTGCGTTCGGTGATGTCTTCCGTTAAGGAGGCAACGTACTGCGGCTTTCCTGAAGCGTCCCTGACCACCGAGAACCGCCCGTTCGCAACGACGATACTACCGTCGCGGCGAACGAAGCGTTGTTCCCACTCGTCTTTTTCATGCTTGCCGAGGATGAGCTCGGCATATCGTGTCGCGCCCTGGGCACGTTCATCCGGATGAATGATGGCGTCCCATTTATCTAAATCGCCGAGTTCTTTCTCGTTGTAACCAAGCATCTCTTGGAACGCTCGGTTAGTGAAAACCACATGGCCATCAACGCTGAAGAAGCTGATACCGATCTGGGCGTTCTCGAAAATCGACTGGAAGAGCTGCTCGCCCCTGCGCAGGGCATCCAGCGCATGCGGATGTGCGCTGAGCATCCTGTTCACATTCTGCGCGGCAACTGGTTGCAGTCGCTTGTCCCCGTCATTTTTCGTCGTCACTGATGAGCTCCGATATGGTTCGCTGCAGGATTCCTGCAACTCCTGAGTAATCGCGTTAGTGGACATATGAAATTAAATCGTTTTCAGTTGTCCGGTTAGCGCGTTCATCAAGAGTTATGCGCGAGTGTGAGTGCGCGCTTTTCTGCTGGCGACCTCGCCCACGTCGCGTGGTCCCCCTCTGCTACGTACTCCAGCGTGTCGCCAGGCCTGATCCGCAAGGCCTTGCGAATCTTTCCTGGAATGGTCGTCTGCCCCTCTTTCGTCACCGTGGAATGAGTCATCGTAGCATCCTTATTAAGTCAGAATTTCCTTACGTTCTGGTTATCCCTTACTTTACCTTGGCAAGCAACTCCGGGCGGCCGTCGCCCTGGCGCCATTCCTACGCGCCATCGAAGTGATCCAGATCCACCTTGCGGGCAGGTGGCCGAGATCACTGACCCTTTGCTTGCCCTGATTTTCGCGGTGACTTTTGGACAATCGGAACGACGGCAAAATCTGCGCAGTAACTCACTGGCGCGTTGAGCCATAGCGCAAATCGTCCTGCTTAGACTCGGCGGGCCTGCTAACTAAGCCCACGCACAGCAGCGCAAAATCTCGTTACCAAACAAGGCTGTCGAAACCAGCTTCCTCATTTCTTGACCGCCGCTCTTATTTCCACAAGCATAAGATGGGAAACATTAGGTAGATCCTCGGTCTTGTGCACCCGGGTGCACAACCGGCGGAGACCGCCAGTTGCTGCCGGCAGTCCGTAAATTCTCCGACGACCTCGACGAGAAAAACTTCCGGACCGTCGCCATTGAACTTGGCTTCATGCCACCTTTCGAGGGTTCACGCTCTGCTTGATCGTCGACCCGTTCCATCGCTCAGCAACCCTCAGTTCATAGGCGGACTGAAGATTGAGCCAAAACTGCGCTGTAGTGCCCAAGTAACGCGCTAGCCGGAGCGCGGTGTCGGCGGTAATGCCACGCCGACCGCGCACAATATCATTTAAGCGCGTGACGGGAATATGGAGCTCCTTGGCGAGCGCATTTATACTCATACCGAGAGGCTTCACAACATCCTCCAAAATCGTCCGCCCGGGATGCATCTCCTCGAAAAGTTGTTTTGCAGTCATTGTCTACTCCTAATGATAGTCAACGATTTCAACGTCGTAAGCATCTCTATCCTTCCAATGAAAGCAGATCCGCCATTGATCGTTGATCCGAATGCTGTGCTGGCCGTTCCGGTCGCCGTGAAGCTTCTCTATCCGGTTTCCGGGTAGGGCCAGATCACGCAATCCGGTGGCTGAATCCAGCTGCTGCAATCGCCGGAGGGCTTGCTTGGCAACGCTTCGAAGTGCCTTTGACGGACGCAGCTCCCTAAATAAGGCCTCGGTCTCCCTCGAACGAAAAGATCGGATCACTCTGAAATTATATAATGCTTAACGGCAAACGGTAAATTGAACTTTGTAGGCGGCGGGGTCGTCTCGCGCGTGATTTTCGGTGGCTCTGTCCCGAAGCGATCCAAATCCAACTTCCCGACAGGGTGGCCGAGATCACTGACCCTTTGCTCGCCCTGATTCTTGCGGCGACGCTTGGGCTATCGGAGCAATTGCAAAACCTTCGCAGCAAATCCCTACCCCGCCGAGCCACCCCACAATTCGTAATGCCCCTCTCACGTCGCGGCAGAATAATTTAGATATACCAATCGATTCAATTGGGGATTGCAGTGGATTTAACTGCGGAAGGCTTTTTCACGTGTGCAGCGGAATGACCGCGCCGCACCTCGTCTACAAAGTTGCCACACAGTATTTTAGATCGGTTTTGCCCTGGCACTACGCGTGCGCTAACTGCGCCGCGCTCTCGTCCTGCGCAGAACGGCGAAGCCAGCTAGCCCCATCGCGTAGAGCCCGAGACTGGCGGGCTCGGGCGTGGGCGCGGGTGTCCCGGTAATCGAGAAGTTGTCCACGAAATCCACCGACGAGCCGGGCGTTGCGTCCATTGTGGTGAGGAGCGGCGTCGTGTCGAGCGGATTGCCGACGAATGTGCCAGTCTCCGGAGTCCACGAGGTGCCGTTGACGAGGAAGGCTGTGCCCGCCGTCAGCACCAATACTTGACTGCCGACCGAGGCGGAAATCGTTCCATCGTTCCCCGATCCAACATCCATCGAGAATGTGTAAGTCACGCCGCCGACCGTGCTGAGCGACTGATTGAGCGCGCCGTCGGGGGATGAATTGCCCAAGCCGGAGAGATCGACGAAAAAGGCGCCGTCAGCTGCGGTGTAGCCATCACAGGTCGGACTCTGCGCCCACACGATCGCGCCGCTCGAGGTCGACACTGTCCAGTCAGGAATAGTGGTGCTGCCATTACCCAGCGTCATGTAGTTGCATCCCGTGTTGTCCATAAAGGTCCCGTCGATATTCTCGAGGCTGCCGTTCTGCACGGTGTTGCCGGCCATTGCTGGCGCCGCGAAGCCCAGCAATACGAAAAGGGAAAGCGGCAACCTTTTCATGACAAGCACCCCCTTGTCTTGCTCGGAATTTCCGTTTTGACCAGAACTTCCAAGTTCAAGTTCGTCGTTGCACAAAACGTATATGCCCTCCACCGCATCGTGTCAATGATGATTCCGTTGGGCGGCGCAGTTTGTGGATACTAGACCGTCGACGCCAGAGGTTGCGTAGCCTCTATCCCGCACGACGCACGAGTTTTCAACTCGCCCCCCGCACCGCTTGTGTGGCATTGCTTGCCTTTGTCGGTGTGGTTACGGATAAGAAACGGCACCCCGGCACGCATCCAAGTGCTCGTCTTCAGCACCTATGAGCTGGAATTTCCGATTTGGATCCATAGCTCGCACCTCGTATGCTTCGTCTGAGCCTGCATTTGGAAAGTTGGGGGGAGGCACTTGTTCAGCTTGTTGGGCCGGTGAAGGTAGATAGGCCTTGAATCCGGCGCGTTCCATGCCGTGTCGAGCTTCAGCGTTCTTCATAAAAGTATCCCACACGAAGGACGTGCGCGCGTTCTCCGCCATCACCATGGTGATTCCTGTGTCGATCCCCACCACATCGGTATCGTACCAATTATTCAGCGGGTTGAATGCATCCACAAATCCGTATTGGGTCCAAGCGTTTTCCCCGTATCGATCCTTCATCGTTCGCAAGACACGCACGGCTGCTGCCGGCAGGAAGGGCAATGAACCTGCTGCCGCGCAAGGAACCACGGTGCCATCGATCGGTCCTGTCGCTGGGGGGCCGCCCCACACCACATAGCCTTTCACCGAATCCGAGGCCGTAATTCCCCATAGGTCATCACTGTAGTCGGGGAACTGTTTTGCCAGGTCGAGGCAAAAACGGCGGTGGACGTCAGTTGCCAGAATTGAATTCTGAAAATAGTCTGCGTACCGGTCACGCTTGCCGCGGAAATCAAACCAGGCTTGCGAATACTGGTGTATGAACAGAGGTGCGAAGGATCCGATGTAACGAATGCCGTCGTATTCGAATATAGTTCGCTTCCAAGTGTGCCATGATTCTGCGGGCAGCGGATGCGTAGACGAGCCCAATCCCAGTAAGTACATCATCATCATTTCGCTGTAGTCGCCCCAGCGGTATTGCAGAAAGCCAGTTTCGGGCGTCCATCCGTGCGGGAGTATAGGCGTGTCTTCTGAGAGCCAGTTCCAGTCCACCCGGTTAAAGATTTCGAGAGCCAATTCACTGATCTCGGAATGTATGAAATGTTCCTTGCAAGTCATAACTCCGCAGAGCAGGATGGCAGTGTCGACGGAAGAAGCTTCTGAATCCCATATTCTTTCGCCCGTATTTATGTTGCCAAAGTGGTAGAAGAATCCCCGATGGTTGGGCAATTTTTTCCATAAAAAGCGCAACGTATTCAGAACACGCGACTGAGCCTCAGTACGCGACACAAACCCGCGTTTTTCTCCAATGCAAAGAGCGGTCAGCCCGAAGCCGGTCGCCGCGATGCTTCCCAGATCGCTTGTGACGGGGCTGCGTGCATGACATCGGTCTTGCACAATGCCGGTTTCCGGATGCGCCTGCCCCCAAAAATATTGGAAATTGGCCTTCTCCAGTTCTTCGAGAAACGCGTCGTCGGCGGTGGAGAACGACGTGTTGGTTGGAGGCACAGCCGACGGAGTAGTCTGTTTCTGCAACGCTGGTCGAGCAGACAGAGCGCTCAAGTGCGCGAGTGGGACACAAGCTCCCGCGCTGGCAATCTTCCTCAACAATTCCCGGCGGGATATGCTGCCCTTCCCGATATATATCTCGTCCATCCGCGTCATTATAAGCGCGTTTCGCATTGAGAAAGCCCTGATGAAGCGAAGTGAAAGGCTCGCATCGAATTAACCAAATGGGTTGTGACAGCGGGGGCGCCGATAGCGAACCGTATCCACCTTGATTTGAGTCTGTAGGAGAGCTAAGTTGAACTGGAAATGGCCACGACATCCTGGCGAAAAATCGCCATCTCGTCTGCTGTGATCATAGGTCTCGGTGCATTTCTAGCTGCAACACTGATTACGGTTCGTCTATACAGGCGGCACCGATCGATCACGTTGAGGGGTGCCGTTGTCAAAGAAAATGCCGACACTAGAAATCAATCGCCCATTGCCGATGTGGAGGTACGTGCGGACGACGGATTGGCCGTCCTCGATTCCAAGTCTGATTTTTCCGGTGCCTTCAGGCTAAGTTTGCGTCCGGGATCACACCGGGGGCAACCGATCACGCTCACGTTTCGGCATCCCAATTATCAATCCCTCACCTTGAAGGAAGTCATCAGTGACAATCTGTATGTCGTTCGTATGGAGCCACTTCATGGGGAAGCGGAAGCAGGACTCAATGAGGCGACGATCACGGTTGGGAATGTCTTGGTGAGGTATTCCACGGAGACGACAACAACAGATCACGTTGGAAGCGCAGTGAAAGTTTTTCAAGTAGAGAATACGGGAAACGTTCCCTGCCACAGACATCCTCCCTGCTCGCCTGACGGAAAATGGAAGGCGCAGGTTGGTGCTGCGTCTCTCGACGCCGGAGAGGGCAACTTATTCCGCAACGCAAGGGTGACCTGCATCGCGGGGCCATGTCCTTTCACTCGGATTGACACCGATGAGTTTTCCGTCGGTGGGCACAACATTAAGGTGTTGATTCGTAATTGGTCCGATACGACCACTTTTGTATTACTGGCCGAGGTATTTCGCACCCAGGTCGGCGATATTGTTCGCGAGTCTGCTCCTGTGATTTTCGGCCGAGCAATGAACTTCACGTTGCCGGCTAAAGCGCAAGGTCCGAGTATCGAAGCTGAAATGAACGGATCTCGCATTGTCTTTCCGCTGGGGCCGACTCCCGTCCTCAGCTGGGCCGATTGCAACGTCCGGGTAGAAAAAAATCAAGTAAAGGACTATCGGTGCGAGCTCAAGGCAGGGTATCAATACCGATGAGTGTTTCAGGAAGCGAGCCGGCTCCTCTCGCCGCCCTTCAACCGGCACAATTCGAGGGCTGAGACGTCTGTCCTCCTGAGTTGCTTATCCAGGGCCAACGACGATCTCGGCCTTGATGATTACGCAGCTTGATTGCCAATGACGCGGACGCTATTTCGAACACGGAAACGCTTGAATTAAGGCGATTCGAACTAGCCACGACGCTCCTCTATTCCACAATTCCGGATGATCTGCTAAATACTTGTTCACGACTGCTATCAATCGGGCGGGATCGATATCTACTGCTATACACGCTTTCCCTTCATACGTGAGAGCTTCGGCGTGCGCTTCGATATAACCTTCGCAAAATCCGATTTTGGGTTCTACCTTCGGCCGTTCTTCGGGCATCGAGGTTTTGTCGATCACTGGATAATCTTTACAGCTTTCGACCAAGGCACTACCGACTTGATATGAGGTTGTTGTTTTTTGAGCGGAACCAATGTTTGGTAGCAAGAGGACGAGAAGCAGAACTGCTAAACTTTTCATAGGCCCCTCCCTTGTATTGGCGGGATTGTAGCAGATGTTCGGTCGAGAGCAATTAATGCGGG
This sequence comes from uncultured Acidobacteriota bacterium, assembly GCA_963747605.1. Taxonomy (GTDB): domain Bacteria; phylum Acidobacteriota; class Terriglobia; order Acidiferrales; family UBA7541; genus Palsa-295. The sequence continues at coordinate 246,424 of CAVVGA010000004.1, forward strand.
CCTTACTGCCGGTCGAACGCGGCGTCGAATAATCGCTTGAGGAGATTTCGATGGGGCGGGGCGGATGTGGCAACTTTGGACACCCGAAGAATTGCGTGACGCGGGCATCTAGGGTGATAGGCCCGCGAAGCCCGACGAAATCACAAGGTCATGGGCAGATCTGGGTGCGCAGTTCGATGCACTGGCTCCAGCCATCGGCACGCTACGCGCTGACTCGGAACAGGGGGAACAGGGATTAGAGTGAACAGTCATCACCGTAGAGGAAATACGCAAGGAAATCGCGGCGAGCGGAGCCACGCCACGATACTCGTGAAATGAGAAACGCTCCATATTTTAACTTCAGCACGCGACTTACCACTCGCACCACGTATCGCCGGATCATCTTGATCACCGGCATCGAAGGCCATCATCTTCGTTGATGACCCTCCTCAATCTGAGAGTGTCCGGCGCATTCGATGCCCCCTTCAGCGCTCAGTGAGCGCGGCCGCTAGGTGACAGCTCTTTCGTGCGCGTCATGGGCCTAGCCTGGTTAATTCATCAGAAGCTGAAATCGTAGCGCAGATTGGTTACTGGTGACGCAAGATAAGGATCGCGGCCCGTTGGCGACGCTAAGGTAGGTCTGTCATGCCGCTCTTTGACTCCGCGAACTGTTTTTTGAGACAGCTCCGCCGGGCCCTTCCGCGAGTGTGTGGTCGAGCAGTCCAGGCGAACTAGGAGGAGTCGCAAAGCGAGGCGGCTTGGAAGAGTTCTTGAAAAGGCCAGCCGCTGGCCAGGTGAATGCGGATACAACGAGCTGTTGCGCGGATGCGCGCACCGATCTTGAACAACTGAGTGCGCAGAGTTTCGATTTGCGCTGAGCGCAGCGACGGTGGCAATTGCAGGCGAAATAGGTTGACCAGGTTATAGGCGAAACTGTGGAGCAACAAGCGGAAGGCATTGGCTCGAAAGCGGTGGCAGCTCAAGCGGTCCGCAGCAAAGCCGTTCTTGAACTCTTCGATGCGGTTCTCACATTCCCCGCGATCGTTATAGAAGGAAAAAACGGAACGGCTGCGGCCTAGTAGGTTGGTGACTAGAAAACGCAGGTTGCTACCGGCCTCGGCCTGTTCCGCCTTGTAGCAGATACGCCGCTGATGAGACCAGGGGTGAGCGCGATAGCGAAAGCTGGAAAAGGAGCGCTGCGGCTGGCCGGTTCGGCGATACCGTCTGGCCAGACGATGCTGCAGCCGCTGCGCTTTACCTTGCAACCGTGAGTTGTTGCCTATGCCGATGGCGTACTGCAGGCCGAAAAACTCGCAGAATTCATAGAGCAGGGGCGTGGCGAAACCAGCGTCCGCGCGTAATTTGATTCGGACGCAAGGAAATTCATGCTGGAGGCGCGGAACGAGGCGCAAGAGCAGGGGGATGATGCGGGCGTGACTAACGACCCTTCCCGGCCGTAAGCGGGCGGCTAGCAAACAACCGCTGTGACGCTCAAAGATCAGCAAAGGGTGATACATGTGCTGACCATAGCCACCATTAAAGAAGCTGAGTTGCTGCTGCCCGTGAGTGGGATCGTCGGTGGAATCGACATCCAGCAGGATCTCTCCTCGTTTGCGGACTTGTTTCCCGGCAGATCTTCACAAACCAATCCAGTAGAGCGTCCTGTAGCTTGAGGAGTTCGCGAGGCGAGGGCGAGTTCTCCCAGCGGCTGAGAGTTGGTTACGATCCGAGGAGCTCACCCAGCGGTTGATCGGCCAGAATCTGAAAAGCCGGATCGTGCCGCAGGCGATCGGCGTCGTTGGTGTCCTCGTAGCCAGCGATGATCTGGTAGAGGCGCTGGCGAAACAACGACAACACGGAATGACGAACACGCTCCTCTTGGCGAGAATCACAGACCAGCTGCGCCAGTCCCCCAGTGAGACCATGCCGTTGATCAAAGGCCCGCAAAAGGTAATAGGCCGGCATCACTGGTAATCTGGCCCCCCGAAAAATCAGCTCGAATGGGTCGGTGTCGGTAGAAGGAAAACAACAGCTGTGATATACAAGATGTCATCTCTGGGTGCTCCGAAAGAGAATGCTGGGTTCTGCTAAAACCCAGTGTTCATCAATCTTTTAGAGCACCTTTTCTTTTTCCGCCAGCAAAATCGTGAATAATCCAGGCTAGTCTATCACGATTAGAAGGAGAGCTTATGACCGAGGTAAAGAATGAGAGATTCGTTAACGCCGTCATAGACGTGGACGACAAAAGGTTTGTTGGCTGCAAATTTTCTGGCTGCATCCTCCGGTATAAGGGCGGTGAGTGGGAAAGCAACGGGAGCAATACTCTCGACGATCGCTGCACGTGGAGGTTTGAAGACGCGGCGCTGCGAACCGCGAACTTGCTTCGAATCATTGGCCATGTTCCGATGCCGAATCCCGACGCGCGATTTTGAATCATCCATTTATAATCCCTCCGCTCGAAGCCCTCCCGAGCAGCTTAGAGAGTAGCAGCGTGATTGTCGGCTAACCGCCCATCTTTCGTAATTGGTCTTTCCGTGTTTCCCATGCTAGGAAATCCGCCGCTTGAAGAGGAATGTAGGTTTTAGGGTCGGCTATCGCAAATAGCCCGAAAATCTTCTTTGCGTCTCGGTCACGCTTACGAATTTGCAAAAATCTCTGAAATCGTACAAGGGTAAATCTTCGTCGCAGTCGAAAATAAGCGATGCGTGGTCGTCGGGATAACTCTTCAGCATGCGGCCAAGAAAAATCTTCAGTACACGCATAAAACAGAATTGCTGAGCGTCCCCCTGAGCTTTAATTATCTCCTTTGGAATTTCACGCCACGATTCTGCGTCTACTGCTACCCCGATATCGCCTCTTGGGAGCGCAACAACGGGCTGACGCTGTACGCCGTGATTTCGAAGTCAACTGATCTAACCTTACTTGCCAGGCGTCCTACATTCAACATTGTATTCCGTAGCGGAAACACGTTGGAGTAACTTCTTATGTATAAACTTAGGTAAGCACAAATGTGTCCTCAAAGCGTAAGATACGGGCGCGCGTGCGACCCGTGGCACATCGCTTGATGCGTTCGCAAAGGCAATGAGAGTGAGCGAAGGTTTTGAGAGTGATGGGTTGACGTGGATCGATGTATGTTTGTGACAGCCCACATGGCAGCTCTGACGGGGGGCTTTCGCCCGAAATTCGCCCGAAATGGCTTTGATTTATTGAATCCGCTGTGCGAGGATACTGCAACCCGCCAGACCTTCAGCGTTTTTGTGTCTCTGAATGGACTTTCCGATGTTGATCGGGAGTCGCGATGCCAGATGAAGAAGATGGACAGGTATCTCGCAGCCTAGACGAGTACTGGGCTATGGCCCGGCGGCGACGCTGGTACATTCTGCTTCCCCTTTTTGCTTGCTGGGCGATTGCCTGGGCGGGAAGCTGGCTGGTGCCCTCAAGCTTCCAGTCCGACGCGTTGATCCTCGTCGAGCAGCAAAAAGTTCCCGAGCAATATGTCGTTCCCAACGTCACCGTAAATCTCCAGGACCGCCTACAGGCGATGACGGAACAGATTCTTAGCCGCACTCGTCTTCAGTCCACGATTAACCGTTTCCATCTTTATGAAACGCACCGGCGGTGGGCATTCACCCAAACAGGGGATCCGGTAGAAGAAATGCGAACGGACATCAAGATTGAGCTGGTGGAGGCACCGGGCCGGCCAGGGCAACTTACGGCTTTCAAAATTCGATATTCGGCTGGCTCACCGCAGCTGGCACAGCAGGTAAACAGCGAGCTTACTTCTCTATTCATCGACGAGAATCTTAAGTCCCAACAGCAGCTTTCCGAGAGCACGACAGCTTTTCTCGAAAGCCAGTTAGCGACGGCGCAATCAAAGCTTGAAGAGCAGGAGGCTAAGGTCCGAGCATTCAAGGCAACTCATTTCGGGAATTTGCCGAGCCAGGTGGAAACGAACGTTCAAATCCTGACTGGCTTGCAAGCTCAACTGCAAAATGCCCAGCGGGCCATAGATGGAGCGAAGCAGCAGAAAATTTATCTGGAGTCCATGCAACAGGAATATCAAGCGATTCAGGCAAGTTTAGGCAGCGGAAACTCCACGGTGACAACTCCGGACACGTTGAATAAGGAACTCTTAGATCTACGCCACCGGCTTCAGGAAGCTCGGTCGCGATATACCGAGGACTACCCCGATGTCGTTCAGTTAAAGGACAAAATCTCCAAGATGGAGAAACTGAAACAAGACATGGATTCCGCAATCGCGGCCAACGAGAAACCCGGGAAGACGACGAGTGATGTTGACGCTGGCTCTGCGGTACAGGTGCCGCACGAGTCAACCCTTCCCATGATGCAGATTCAAAGCCAGCTCAAGGCCAATCGCTTGGAGATTCAAAATTATCAGGAGCAGGAGAAGAAAATTCAGGCGGATATCGCTGCTTACCAGGCCCGTCTGAATTTGACACCAGAAACGGAACAGGAGCTGGCGGATATCTCCCGAGGATATGAAGAGTCGAAGGCCAATTACGATTCGCTTCTCCAGAAGCAAAACCAGTCGCAGCTCGCTACCAGTTTGGAACAGCGTCAGCAGGGTGAGCAATTTCGCATCGTGGATCCGCCGAGCTTGCCGTCTAGACCGTCAACTCCCAATCATTTGTTCATCAGTATGGCGGGCTTGATAGTGGGTTTCGCGCTGGGAGCCGGTTTAACGGCCTTTCTGGAAGTGACTAATGTTCGGGTTCGCCAGGAAAAAGATCTCGAAGATGTAGTTCCACTTAAGGTGTTGGTCGGGATTCCTCATTTAGACGTTCCTGGGGAGGGCCGTTCTCGCGTCCTGTCACGGCGAATGGAATTTTGCGTGGCGGCGGTAATGGTGATTTTGATGCTCGCTGGAAATGTGTACGCCTTTTATAAGAGTTAAGGACCATGTACAAAAAATTTTATGGGTTGACGCGCAATCCGTTCGAGGTCAGCCCGGATCCTTATTTTTTTTTCCAGACGCCACAACACACAGAGGCACTTGCCAGTTTGGCATATGGCGTGTTTCGCCGAAAGGGGTTCGTGGTGGTCACGGGCGAAGTGGGCACCGGCAAGACTTTGCTTATACGCTGCCTTCTCCAGGCATTGAGTAGGAATAAAGTCGCATTTGCGTATATGTACAATCCGATGATTTCCGTGGCGGAATTTCTCGCCCATCTAATTAGCGAATTTGGCCTCATACCTTCCCAAACGCGCACGAAAACCGACGCTCTTTCGCGCCTTAACAACTATTTGATGGAGCGTTCGCGTCAGGATTTGACCACTGCACTTGTAGTGGACGAGGCTCAATTGCTTAGCTGGGAGCTACTGGAAGAGATCCGGCTGCTGACCAATTTAGAGACTACCAAGCACAAACTTCTCCAAATTGTGCTGGTCGGCCAGCCGGAGTTTGAACACAAGCTCGATTCGCAACAACTTCGACAATTGAAGCAGCGGATCGCTTTGCGTTGTAGCCTCAAGCCACTGGGATCCGGTGAAGTAAAAGGCTACATTCATCGAAGACTCGAAGTCGCGGGAGCCAATTCGCACGCAGCCGCTATTTTCCCAAATGAAACGATCGCTCTGATTCACCATTTATCCCGAGGCATACCACGCTTGGTCAACACCCTTTGCGAAAACTCATTGCTCCTGGGGTTCGGGCACGGTCAGCGTCAGATTACCTCAGAAATTGTCCAAGAGGTCGCTAGCGACCTTCATATCGATCGCTCTCCCGACAGTCATGTGGGTGGCGTTACCCATCTTCCTTTGGACAACTCCACCAAACTTCCCGTGAACAGCCTTACCGACCTTCCTTTTGATAGCTCTGCCGAAGCATCGTTCGGATCGTTCGATGACATAAAATTCAGGCGGGAGTGAAATCTACGTGAGCCGGATCTACGACACGTTGCGAAGAATGGAAAGGGAGAAACGGCGGCCAGGAACCGCTGCGTCCGAGCCGGACCAACCTGTCGAACTGCTAAATAATATCCTGGCGACGCCCGCCAAGGTGTCAAGCGGTCCCAGCGCAAGTATCAATGTTGGCAAGGCGTCGCGTTTGGTGACCCTAACCGACCCCCAGAGTTTAGGTGCCGAGAAATTTCGTGCCTTGGTGGCCCGATTGGAAAGTCTACGGGAGAAGCGTGAGCTGAAATCTTTGCAAATTACTAGCGCTGTGATCAATGAAGGCAAAAGCGTGGTCGCAGCAAACCTCGCGATCACTCTGGCGAAGCACTTCGGCTACAAAGTGCTGCTGGTCGAAGGAGACTTGCACAGGCCAACCCTGACGACCTTGCTTGGATTGAGTAGCCTTGAAGGGATCAACCAATGGTGGTGTAGGCAAGAAGAAAACACGGAGATGTCACACTGCATTTACAAATTGGATGATATACCACCACTGTGGTTTTTTAGCGCAGGCTCCCCGTGCGATCAGCCGTCGCAAATTTTGCAATCAGCCCGATTTGCCGAATCGTTTGTGCGATTAGTTGGTGACTTTGAGTGGGTCGTAGTCGATTCAACCCCCATGTCGCCAACCGTCGACGCGAACCTGTGGTCAAGACTGGTAGACGGCACACTGCTGGTAGTCCGCGAAGGTGTTGCACCGATCAAAGCTCTAAAGATAGGCGTAAAGGGTTTGGATAATCCGAAGTGGCTCGGAATCGTACTGAACGAGGCTTCCGAATTCGATCGCGTGAATTATACAGATCAATATTACGGTGTTAAGAAGAAAGAAAGCCGACGGGAAAAACAGAAGAGAACCAAGGCTGTTCCATGATCCGTCTCCTCAATGCCTATTTTCCCAAGCGCATCCTCTTCTTGGGAATTTCAGAATGGTGCCTGGTTGCACTTGCATTTGTCGCCGCTACGATTGCGCGGTTAGGTATGACCGATGCCTCGCTGCTACTCAGTTACGAGCAGGGGTTTCTAAAGATTTCTGTACTATCGGCAGCCTTTATTGTGTGTATGTATTACTTCGATCTCTATGACGTATCGATTTTGGGTAACAGGCGCGAAGTTCTCACCCGATTGGTCCAAGTCCTCGGCACTGTTTCTATCGTGCTGGCGTGCCTCTACTACGTGTACCCACCGCTCGAGTTAGGCCGAGGAATTTTCCTGATTGGCTTAGTGATCGTCGCTGTAATTTTGATCCTTTGGCGTAGGTTATTCTTGGCCATCAATCGTCTCCCTCAGTTTGCTGAACGCGTATTGATTTTCGGGGACGCGCCTCTAGGGCGACTGTTGTTCGACGAACTGGGCGCACGTCCCGAGTTGGGTCTTCGCATCGTGGGGCAAATCTCCGAAGACATCGCCGAAAGTGGCGAGCCCCGAGGTGATGTCGCGCCAACTCGCGGTGACCTCACACGCTTGGCGGAATTGGAGCGGGCCAACCGCATCGTTCTAGCTATGGGCGAACGTCAGGAGAAGTTCCCGGTCGCACAGCTTCTTAGATTGAAAAATCGTGGCGTGGTTGTACAAGACGGTGCGGATCTATATGAGACTGTGACCGGAAAAGTGCCCTACGAATCTCTTCGTTTCGAGTGGCTTCTTTTTTCGACAGGGATGGAGACCTCTCGTCTGACGCTGGTCCTTAAACGGGCAACTTCTCTTTTGGTCTCGGCTTTGGGTGTGATGATCGCGGTGCCGTTAATCCCATTTATCGTAGCTGCGATCAAATTGACCTCAGCAGGAAAGGTTTTCTATAAGCAGAAGCGGGTTGGCTGTGATGGCAAACTTTTTGATTGTTACAAATTCCGGACGATGCGCGCTGATGCGGAAGTTGAAACAGGACCTACGTTTGCAACCGATGAAGACCCCAGAGTGACCCCTGTGGGACGATTCCTGCGCATCTCAAGGCTCGATGAGATTCCCCAGCTTTGGAACGTCCTTAAAGGCGATATGAATCTCGTCGGTCCGCGGCCGGAGCGGCCCAATTTTGTGGATCGCTTCCATCGAGAAATTCCTTGGTATCACCTGAGACATTCCATACCTCCCGGAGTAACCGGGTGGGCTCAGATCCGTTATGGTTACGGAAATTCACTTCAAGACGCAAAGCAAAAACTTGGCTACGACCTTTTCTACATCAAAAATATGTCGCTGGGGCTGGATTTGTTGATCCTATTCGAGACCGTCAAGATCGTTTTGCTGGGCCGCGGGGCGAAATGACTGTTTGCGCCGATGGAAGTCGTCGATTACGAGTCCTAGTATTGGATGAGGGAATACCGTATCCCCCGAACGCAGGAAAATCCTCTCGTACCTGGAACCTGTTGCGGCGACTAGCGAGCCGGCACTCCATCTGCATTCTTTGTTATGGTTACCCTAACGCACCGGGGACACTGGAAGCGAGGGATGTGGGAATTGATTTGCGACTAGTCGAGCCAAGAGCCAATCCTGAAGGTTGGAGGCTTTATCTGCGCCTCGTCCTCAACCTCTTCTCGGTGTTTCCATTCTCTGTCACTAAACACTATTCCCACGCTTTCCAAAGGCAGTTCGATGAACTTTTGAACAAAGATTCCTGGGATCTGATTCAATGTGAGTGGACGCCATACGCCCGGTTTATCACGCACACGCCAAAGGTGCCCGTTTTAATGGCGACCCACAACGTGGAATCGCAAATATGGGCTCGCAGAGCAAAGCATGCCGGAAATCCGTTCGCGAAAGCGTTTTTCCGGTCGCAGGAATGGAAGATGCGACGATTTGAGCAGCGAGCCTTGCTGCGCGCGTCGGCGGCAACAGTCGTTACGAGCCTGGAACTTTCAACGCTGCGAAACTGGGGGGTGACAAACATCAACTTAGTTCCGAATGGCGTTAACTTAGAATCGTGCGGCCCAACCCCGGAGGCGGAGGCTGAAGATGAACTTCTTTTCTTGGCATCTCTCGACTGGTACCCAAACCTGGATGCACTGGGTTATTTCGTCGAAAATATTCTGCCGACTGTGCGCGCACGGCGCCGGAGCGTCAAGCTTCGCATTGTAGGACGGAAGCCTGCGAAATCGGTGATAGAGCAATATTCATGTCTGCCAGGGATTGATTTCGTTGGCGAGGTTAAAGAGGTACGGAGTTATGTGGGTCGCGCTACGGTGATTATCGTGCCTTTGCGGATTGGAGGCGGAAGCCGAATCAAAATTCTCGAAGCACTTGCAGCAGGAAAAGCCGTGATCTCGACGACCATCGGAGCGGAAGGGTTGGATGTTATTTCGGGAGAACATCTCCTGATCGCTGACTCGCCAGCGGAATTCGCTGGGGGTGTTGAAGAGTTGCTCGCATCGACTCAGTTGCGCCGCCGCTTGGGCGACAACGGGCGCAAATTGGTGACCGACCGATACGGCTGGGACCAAATTGCGAATCGACTGGAATCAGTCTGGTATGACGTGTCGGAACGCCAAACAGAATTGCGAGGGGTCCCTGTTTCGTCCTTGGGATTTGAAGTGACTCAATGAGACGAGCAAGGATACTTCATCTGCGTGCCAGCAATTTTGTAGGCGGGCCCGAACACCAGTTGCTCCGTTATGCGCGACTCGAGCGGGACGGCGAGTTCGAGCTGACGCTAGGCTCGTTCGTCGGCCCCGGTGAAGGTGCGGATTTCATGCGCGCTGTTGAGGATTCCAGACTACAAGCCCTGTCGCTACCGGCCAAGAGCGTGGTTTCCTCTTTTCGCGCTCTTGTCGAACTGATCCGCGAACGCCAGTTCGATCTTCTTTGCGCTCACGGCTACAAAGCTGACATCTTGAGCATCGCAGCAGGACGATTGACGGGAACCCCGGTCGCCTGTTTTCTCCGTGGTTGGACAGGAGAGAATCGCAAAGTCCGCCTCTACGAGAACGCGGATAAATTAGCCCTTTTCTTCGCGGATCGCATCGTATGCCTTTCCCAGTTACAGGCGCTGAAACTTTCTAAGCAAGCGTCGCTCGCAAAAAAAGTCCGAATCATTGCGAATGCAATCGACGTTCCAGAGATTGATGACGGATCGAGACTTCGCGCCGGAACCGAGCTGCGCCGACGTCTGGGCCTTCCTCCGAACTGCCAGGTGGTAGCAACCGGCGGGAGATTGAGTCCAGAGAAAGGAGTGAGTGATTTCCTCCATGCGATCTCGCTAATTGCGCCTCAATTCAAAGAAACTCGATTTGTTATCTTCGGTGAAGGTGTCGAGCGGCTCGATCTTGACAACACTGCTTCTGCTCTGGGGATCAAAAAGCAGGTAATTTTTGCAGGTTTTCATCCCGATTTGCGTAGTTTGTTGCCCGGCGTAGATTTGCTTGTCAATCCGTCCCACTCCGAGGAAATGCCTAACATTGTTTTGGAAGCGATGGCGGCCGGTGTTCCCGTACTTGCGACAAGAGTTGGGGGACTCGAGGAGATTTCGGGCTCGAATGGCGCCCTGCGTCTGGTTCCTCCCGGAAAGCCGCCGGTCCTAGCCCAAGAAATCAGTCACCTGCTGAGCAAATCAGCGCTGGCGAATGAATTAGGCTGCGCTGGTCAAAGACGCGCTAAGGAAGCCTATTCGCTCGATCGACAGCGCTCGCAATTTCACGCGCTCTATCAAGAACTGATTGCGCGGCCTCAAACCACCGCAAATTCTGCTCCTGTAGAGATTCCGGTCGGGGCCCCTTCCTCATGGAAGCGTCCGTTTCATGTAGGCGAGCCGTTGCCCTTCCTCTCGATTGTCATGCCTGTGCGCAACGAAGAACACCACGTCGGTGACGTTTTATCACAACTGGCATCTCAGAATTATCCGCACGATCGCTTTGAAATATTGGTCGTTGACGGGAATTCGACCGATGGTACCGCGGAGGTCGTCGAAGTGTTTGCTCGAGCGGCGTCGGTTTCTGTCAGGATGCTGGAAAACCCCGCCCAGCTTTCGAGTGCAGGTCGCAACATCGGCGCAAGAAACTCCAGCGGAGAGTTTGTAATTTACGTCGATGGTCACTGTCACATTCCCAACGCTTCTATGTTACGGGACCACGTCGATTTATTCGAGAAGACGGGAGCCGATTGCCTGTGTCGACCACAACCACTCACGATGCCGGGCAATACGGGTTTTCAGAATGTCGTGGCCAACGCCCGGGCCACGGCTCTGGGTCATGGCCTTGACTCAACTGTTTATGCGGCGGACTGGGAGGGGCCGGTAAACCCGTCAAGTTCTGGCTCCTCCTATCGCCGAAGTGTTTTCGACCTAATTGGATATTACGATGAAAGTTTCGATGCCTGCGAGGATGTGGAATTTAATTTTCGACTGTTCGAGGCCGGGGTTTCATCTTATCTCAGCCCTCGCTTGACGGTTCTGTATCAACCGCGGCGGACGTTGGGTTCGCTCGGGCAGCAAATGATACGCTACGGCCGCGGCCGTTACCGCTTAATGCGCAAGCATCCGCGAGCCTTTTCTGCGGGACAAATCATTCCGGCGCTATTCTTGATTTGGCTCGCTTTCACCGGAGCAGCATCTTTTTACTCATCGCGCGTATTGCTAGTTTTTGTTGGCACTCTTCTACTTTATCTCAGTGTCGTCCTTGGATTTTCTGCACGTCTCGCCTTCCGGTATGGATGGCGATATCTGTTCCAGGCTCCGGCTGTTTATGCGGTGATCCATATGGGTCTGGGAACAGGTATCCTCATGGAACTCGTTTCGAACTTGCTCGGTAGGCGGAAGCCTCGAAACAATCCTGTCGATTCAGTTTCAGTACATGTGGAGCCCTCAGCATCCGTGGCCCAAAGCTTAGGCGCGAGCCGCGACAAAAGGGCTGCTGCGAAAATGCAAGAGTTCGCCGAGCATCACGGAAACGTGGCTAGCCCGCGGAGGATCCCTCGTGGATAACCTCGCCTCTGCGGTGGAGAAGGGAGCGCCCGGCGCAACGCTGAACAGTATCACTGTAGACGTGGAGGATTATTTCCAAACGGAAGCGATGGCCAGCGCAATCCCGAAAGAACAATGGGACCACATGCCTTCGCGTGTCGTACAGAATACGGAACAGATTTTTGAGTTGCTCGCTTCACGCGGTATCCGAGGCACATTTTTCTTTCTCGGATGGGTTGCAGAACGATTTCCCGACTTGGTTCGCCAAGCGGCGCGCTTGGGTCACGAGCTCGGCTGCCATAGCTACTGGCACCGTTTAGTCTATCGGCTAAATCCGGAAGAATTTCGCGAAGATACAAAACGCGCAAAAAGCGCCATTGAGGATGCCGCCGGGATCCCAGTTTTTGGTTACCGAGCACCCAGTTTCTCCATGGTTAAGGACACCGTGTGGGCCCAGGAAATCCTGGCGGAGCTAGGTTTCACATACGACTCGAGCGTCTGTCCGGTTCATCATGATCTTTATAACAATCCGGACGCCCCTCGCGTGCCTCATCGCATAGCCGGAGGAGCCCTGGAGGAACTTCCAGTGGCAACGATTGCAATCGCCGGGCGGAATTTCCCTGTGGCCGGTGGTGGATATCTTCGCATGCTGCCTTATGCCTATACGCGCTTGGGTTTGTCGCACCTGAACAGCACAGAACACTTCCGTGCGATCGTTTATATACACCCCTGGGAAGTCGACCCCGACCAACCACGCATCGCTGCACGCCTGCGGTCCAGACTGCGTCAATACACCGGACTAAGCACAACTGCTGGCAAGTTGCAGCGTTTGCTCGGAGATTTTCGATTTGCGCCGATCGCGGAGAGTTTCGCAACAGAAGTTGCCAACAATTTCAAGCACAAGGTGCGAACGGAAGGGGATCCATCCGCAATGCCGTACGAGCGGCGAGTGGTTGATGGTCCCAGCGGGCCCTCCGGGTTAACCTAGATGGGTATCTGTGCTGTCAAGGATGTCGGTGCTTCTCCTCTACTTGCATGAATCGTGTGAATCCAGTCCGGAGTATGCTGGCGCGATCTCTCGCACGACTGCCGTTCATGGATGCAACGGCACGGCGTATTCTTCGCGCAGGAGCATCCGTATTCATGTTGCACCGTGTTCTACCAAAAGGAGAGGACTGCTATGAACCAGAGATGGTCACTTCGAAGGGAGCCTTCGCAGATTTTCTAGACTGGCTCAACGAGAATTACCGAGTCGTCCCGCTCGATGTATTAGTGATCCTCCGAGCGAAATCGAGCGACCGTAAGAAACCGATTTGTGCGATCACTTTCGATGATGGCTGGCGCGATAATTTCACTCACGCGTTCCCTCTTCTCAAGGCACGAGGTCTCCCCGCAACTATTTTTTTGCCCGTTTGCTTCATCGGAACGAACCGCCGTTTTTGGCAAGAACGGTTGTGGTTCTGCATTCGCGAAATAAACAAGCTCCGCAGCACACCGGACGTACTCGAGGAATCCGTCCGGCGATTCCCTTGGTTCGCTCCCGATCAGAAAATAACCAGTTCTTATGGGAGCCTCAAGAGCTTTTTGATGACTCGTCCCAGCGCAGAAGCCGAGGAATTTGTCGAGGAATTGGCGTCAACAGTTGGGGTGGACGGGATTTCGGATCGCGCGTTTCTAAACTGGGACGAGGTTCGACTCATGCAAGAATCAGGCATTTCGTACGGGTCGCACACCCTACACCACGTACTTTTGACGAACGCGGCGCCTCGCACTATGAATGATGAAATTTGTCAGTCCAGACAGGAACTAACCGAGCGTCTCAAGACGGACATCTCTGGATTCTCTTATCCGTGGGGCAGCTCTAATGCCATTTCACGGCTTCAAGTCGAAAACTCAGGATACACGTTTGCCGTCACAACGGAGTCGGAACTGGTTTCCGCAGATACCAATCCTTGGCTGATTCCACGGTTTGCTGTGAGCAGTAACATTCTTAGAAGCGCTACGCAAGACTTTGAGCAACGCAAGACCGTCCTGTCATTCGCAAAAGGTATTTTCCAGTCTCGGCTCCTTGGAAGGAAGGTAAAAAAAGTCTCTTCTGAGCCGGGACGAATCCGAATCGCATTTATTATCGATCAAATCGATGGATGGAAGGGTGGGACCGAAAGTCAATTGAATACTTTGGTTCGGCAATTGGATCGGGACTATTTCGAGCCTGAGTTGATCTGTATTTTTCCTTTTGCAAGCGTGCCGCTGGAAAGCTTCCCCTGTCGCGTCCACTTCGTGTGCCCGGATGAAGGGTCGAGCCCGAACGCCTTGGTGCGGACGTTTCGCATGGTTAAGCTGATAAGAAAATTGAAACCGCATCTGGTCCAAACCTATTTCCCTGAGGGCAATACGCTGGGACTCGATTCGGCATGGCTTGCTAGAGTACCGCTGATCGTCGGTACAACTCGAAATTCTGTGCCCCCGAGCGGACTGCAAAGCCTGATGCTTTACTTCACGCAAAAAATTGCCGATCGATGGCAATGCAACTCGCGCGCGATATGGAGAGCGGAAACCCAGCGACACGGGAGGGATTTTTCGAAGATCGAAATTGCACCAAATGCAATCGATCTTGCCAGATTTTCGCCGATTGCACTCGATCTTCGTGACGGGATTCGACACAAACTCGGATTGACGACTCCTGGCCCGGTCATCGTTTCCGTGGCCAATCCCCGCCCCGTAAAGGATCTAGGCACCCTGATCAAGGCCGCGCGGTATGTGACGGATCAGCTGCCGAACGCTCGTTTCTTGGTGGTGGGAGAAGGCCCCCTGTACGACCAATTGCAACAGCAAATTCGCGAATCAGACTTGACCGGTGCCGTCACCCTGGTCGGAGGACAAGTGGACGTCGTCCCCTACCTTGCGTCCGCCGATATCGGTGTACTCACATCGCTGAGCGAAGGAAGCTCCAATTCGTTGATTGAATATATGGCGATGGGGATCCCCACCGTTGTCTCGGACATTCCTGCAAACAGGGAACTTGTCGAAGGCGTGTTCTTCAATCCAGGTGATGCGCTCGACTTAGCCCGGAAGTTGATCGACCTTTGGAAAGATCCTGTGCTGGTGGCGAGGTTGTCAGCTCGGCATAGAGATGCAGCATCTAGCCGTAGTCTCGACACATGTACGCGACGCGCCGAGGGTTTCTACAATCGCCTAGTTTCGGAGATTCAATAAGGCGTCCATATGACCATTCGAGTCCCAGACTTGGAGACACCATTTCGAACCTCCGTGACCTGTGTGAGTACGGAAGCCGAATTTCTTGAGCTGGAGTCGGATTGGAATCGATTACTGATGGAGAGCAGGCGGCCTGTGCCCTTCCTGACATGGGAGTGGATATCGACCTGGTGGCGACATTTTGCCGCGAGCTCACGATTATTCGTGATTGTTGCGCGGGACGAAAGGAGCCGGGTCGTCGGGATCGCCCCGCTACACCTCGTTCTGCGCAGGACTTTTGGGATGGTGCCAGTGCGCAGTTTGGAATTTCTGGGATACCGTGGTTCCGTAGTTTGCACGGATCACCTGGATTTTCTGGCTGAACCCACCCACCGGAGAGAGATCTGTTCCCGGCTGTTCCAAGAAGTCATTCAGAGGAGCAACGAGTGGGATACGCTCGTGTTGGCCGATCTCGCGGAGGATTCACTTATACCGGCCCTGTTCGCAGGCCTCAAGAACGGGGCCGACGATGCCTCGCGATCGGGACTGCGGGAACAGTGCCCGTACGTGAATCTTCCACCTCAATGGGAACTTCTTCTTAATTCGATCAAAGCAAAATATCGAAATAATATAAAACGCAGGCGAGAACGGCTTCAGGAGAGCTTTCAAGTAACGTTTGACTTCCATTGCTCTGTAGATCGCGCAATTCCTCACATGGAGATCATGGAAAGGCTGCATGGTTCGTCTCGGAATCGCAAAGGAGAAACTGGAAACTTTTGCATAGCACCGTATCGTGACTTCCATCGGGCTGTGGCTAAGCGCATGGCGCAAAGTGGTCTGTTATATCTGGCTCGATTGGATTGCGATGGCTCTCCCGTCGCGGCACTCTACGGATTTTATCTGGGAGGTCGATTATTCGGCTATCAGACTGGATTCGATGCGGCTTGGGAAACGAGAGGTGTAGGCGCGGTCTTGCAGGCAAGGATTTTCGAAGATGCCATTGAGCGATTGCACGCGGCCGAATACGATTTCCTGCGTGGCACAGAACCTTACAAATATACCTGGACGAATCAAGAGCGGTGCACCAGCACAATGCGGCACTGGAGCAACACCTCCGTTGCTCGCATGGCCAAAGCTGAACACGGAGTCAGGCAGCGAGTCGCACGCCTGCGATCGCTCCTTGCCTCACGCTTCCGTGCCGGATCGCATGGCTCATCACGGCGCAGGTCGGTTCAGAAGCTTGGTATATGCTTGTGAAGCATTGCGCCGCTCCATATAAGGCGGCGGCGTGCGAGGAATGTCCTGTCTGAGCACGAGTCTGATATGCAGGAATTGTCTCATCGTCGGTCCCATGGACGCGGTTTGATGCAAACCGTGGCGTCGGAAGTGGTGCGCCATACGCTATACCCTTTGCTGAAGTGGTATGAGGATCCGAAGTCGCAGGCGCTCCTCGGCGAGTTCCAGCAGTACGAATTTTCGTCCCCAGAAACCCTTGAAAAAGTTCAGTCTGGAAAACTGAGAAAACTCCTCGAGCACGCCAGTAAGAGGGTCCCTTATTATCGCCAACTATTCGAATCGAATGGAATCAAACCTGCGACTTTGCACTTGCCTCAAGATTTTGCCCAGATTCCCGTGCTATCGAAAAACACACTTCGTGATCGGAAAGAGGAATTGCTCGCGGAGCCGGTCGACCGGCAGAAATTGAAATGGAATGCGAGCGGCGGTTCCACCGGCGAACCAGTGCAGTTTTACCAGGACCAGACATACTGGACCAACTCGCGTGCCGTCCGCTGGATGTTTGAAAGTTGGTGGGGAATTCGGCCCGGTGAGCCAACTGCGTGCATCTGGGGCGCCGATCGTGATCTCCCGGAGTTGCAGTGGAAGGAACGACTCTACTACGGCATCGCTCAAATACGGATTTGCAACGCTTTCGCGTTAACCGACGAACGAATGGGGAAGTTCGCTCAAAGCCTGAGTACCTGGCAGCCGGGCTTCGTCATGGGTTACGTGTCTGCGCTCGAAATGTTTGCGCACTTTCTTCTCAGCCACCCGGAATGGCGAATTCGTCCACGAGCAGTTTCGTCCTCGGCAGAAACCTTGACCGAGCAGCAGCGGACGGTAATCGAGAAGGCTTTCGAAGCCCCGGTGTACAATTTTTACGGCTCGCGCGAGGTGAACAACCTAGCGTCCGAGTGCACCGTTCAGCGCGGGCTTCATGCCAATACGCTCAGCCGATACATCGAGATTGTGGATGAGCGAGGTGTTCCTAGTCCGCCCGGAGTGCCTGGGCGGATTTTAGTCACGGACCTGAGCAACGCGGCTATGCCGTTCATCCGTTACGAGAATGGGGATATTGGCAGTTGGGCAGAAGCGCCGTGCTCCTGCGGACGACCATTCCCATTGCTAGAGAAAGTCTGGGGACGATCCAGCGATTTCATCGTGACTCCCTCCGGGAAAGCAATCCACGGTGAATTTTTCACTCATCTTTTCTATTCGCTACCCGAGGTTCGAACTTTTCAGGTCCTGCAGGATTCGGTACAAGATATCCGGGTTTCGATTGTCCTCCGCACAGGGGAACAAAATTTCGACCCTCAGAAATTAAGAAGTCAAATCTTGGAGGTGATGGGACCCGGAGTGGAATGCACGATCCAGGCGGTCGAAAAGATCGAGAGAGCCGCAAGCGGAAAGCATCGCTTCACGATCTCGATGGTGCCTTCTCCCTGGACTGCGAGTGGTATTGTCGTCGGCAGAGATCAGAAATGATAGCGCGACGTCATCAAAGCTATGATCGCTTGAGGGCTTGGGGATATACGCGCGTTATTTATCCCGGGCTACATCCTCAAATTTATGGGGGACTCGGCCGCCGCATGATGGAACTGGAAGAACGGGAACACTTGCCCCTCGAGGAAAATCGCAATCGACAGTGGCAAGATCTTAGAAGGCTGCTGCGCCACGCGGAGGAATCTTCTCCCTTCTATCAGCGGCGGTTTGCTGATGCGAACCTGCATGCGGATGAGATCCAGTCTTTCGAAGATCTCGCGAAGATTCCCCCACTGACTCGCGATGATCTCCGCCATCACCTGGAAGACATATACTCACGGAAGTTTCGGAGAGAGGATCTCAAACAGTCAGCCACGGGAGGAACTACCGACACGCCCGTTCCTATTCTTCGAAGCTCGGAATCGATCCGGTGGAAAAATGCCGTACTGTTGCGACTTAACGCTTGGGCAGGGTTCTTACCGGGTGACAAAGTGTTCTATCTTTGGGGGGCGCTCCAGGATTACAGCGAAAATCCGAGTTTACGGTGGCGCCTTTACGATCGCTATTTGATGCGTCAGGTTTGGGCGCCGACGTCACTGCTGAATGGGGAAGTTCTGGAGTCTTATCGTCAGATAATCAACCAATTTCGACCGCGCATCATTTACGCTTATCCGACCCCCCTTGCATTATTCTGCGAGTATCTTCGCGATTCTGGGCGCACGTTTCATCGGCCAGAAAGTGTGATTTGTACCGCCGAACCGCTGCTCGCTGCGCAGAGAAGAGTGATGGAGGAGGTGTTGGGTTGCCCGATCTTCGAGCATTACGGTTCACGTGATTTCGGGATGATTGCGGCAGAGTGCGAAGCGCATCAAGGCCTTCATGTGAATCCGGCTGTGGCATTTGTAGAGTTCATTCCGCTACAAGGAGCTGAGGAAGAGGGCCTGCACGAGATTCTTGTGACCGACCTTCTTAATTACGGAATGCCGCTCATCCGATACCGCATTAACGATTGCACGACGCTTGGTCCGGAACGCTGCCCCTGTGGGATGGGTTACCCCCTGATTCAGCCGATCGCCGGGCGGACAACGGATAATTTCCTTTTGCCTGGAGGCGATGTAGTGCCTGGGATCTCGCTCACAAATCGCGTGATCCAGGTGTGCCCGGGAATAAAGAAAATCCAGGTAATACAGGAGGCTTTGTGCGATTTTCGTGTGCGCTACGTGAGGGGAGAGGGCTTCGCTCAAGAGGATCTTAACCATTTAAGGGAAAAGCTGAACGTTTATTTTAGCGACTCGGTCAAATGGAGTTTTGAGCACACGGCAGAAATTCCCAGGGAGAAATCCGGAAAGACAAGACTTTGCATATCGCGAGTTTCTAACAGCTCACCAATTAGTAGTCAGAACTTCAAGTAAAAAATCGAAGTTTGTGCTGCACTCGAGGGCAAGGCCTCGGTCTGCAAGCAGACGTAAAGGGTGAAGTAATTCGTCGCCGAGGAGATTCAAACAGAATTTGTCATATGGCGCTTAGTCCTATCCTCGTCATTTGCCTAATGCTGGGATCAGTTCTGTTGGTCGTCGGACTATTTCGTCCGTTCCTAGGCATGTTAGTCTTCCTCGTCATCCATTTTGTCCAGCCTGGCGAACTGGTCCCGGCACTTGATCCGCTCCGTATCGAACTTGTTTACGGTACGCTCCTAACCGGTGTTCTGATTTACCGGCGGTTTACCATCCCGGGTCGCTCGCTGTTTTCCGACAAAATCCTCCTGAGTGCCGTACTGCTTATTGGCGCCGGTCTTCTTTCAGTTCCTTTCTCGGTTTGGCGCGGCGGAGCTGTTAACACCGTCATCGACATGGTAAAACTTGTCACCCTGTTGTTCCTGTTGACACTCATGGTAGATTCCGTCCCTCGATTACGCATGACGCTATGGTGCATGGCCGCGATGGCCACCTGGTTCGCGGGCTCCGGCCTATCCGCATACGCCCAAGGGCAATTCTATGCACTGGGAAAGCTCAATCGCGCCGAAGGAGTGAATAGCCTAGCTGGGAACCCTAACCAATTGGCTGCACTGCTTCTTGCTCTTCTTCCTCTGTTGATCGCCCTATTTCGCGGCACGCATAATATTTTCGCTCGAATTCTGCTTCTGACATGTGGCGGGCTGTCACTGGTGGCTATTTCTCTCACCGGGGCTCGGATTGTCGCGATCGCCCTGATCGCTTTAGCCGTTTTTTACACGCTGCAATCGAAACATAAGTTCTCAACCTTGCTCGGTTGCGTTCTGATCGCCTGCCTCATCTGGCATTGGTTGCCCGTAGAATACAAACAGCGCTACTTAACCGTAGGGCAGTATGCTCAGGGAGGCGAGCTTGATGCCTCCAACGAGCTCCGGCTCGAAATTTGGAGGGCTGGGCGACAAATATTCTTCAAATATCCGATCTTTGGAGTCGGCGCGGGCCAGTTTCCAACCGCATATGGAATGATTATTTTGGCCGGCCGCCATTCAGGTTGGATGAATCCTCATAATTTGCTGATCCAAGTTGCGTGTGAGCTAGGCATCGTTGGGCTGATTGTTTTTGGCAATTTCCTTTTGCAAATCATCAAAGGGATGGCTGATGTGATTCGAAAAAAAAGAATTCGTGGGATTGAGCTGAACTACCAAGTTGCAATCGCCTGTGCCGCAATGTTTGTTGGAATCGTGATCATAAGTATCGTCAGTCATACGTTGTACGGGCCGTATTGGTACGTCCTTGGGGGGTTAGTAGCCGCGAACAGAAGCATTCTTAGGGCAAAACTCCAGAGTCGGGCTAAGTTGCAAGCAGCCGCCAACGGAGTCTCGGAGAATTTACCGAAAGAAAAACAAGATGTTTCGTTGGTAGGTGCTCCCACCTCTACCGTTCTCTCCTGGCTTCAAAGAAACGACTCTGATGAATGTTGAAATCCACAATGGGGTACGACCGGCGATGATTGTTGCCAAGCTTCTTCTCCGCAGCAGGCGGAGCCCTCAATCACGCGGTGTGACGATCTTACACGCTGCACGATCACTCGCACGAACGAGATTAAATCTAGAACAAGAAAGAGTACTTTAACTAAATGCGGCTTTCTTCAGGCGTACGTCGTCACCTGAGCGACCTTTACTGGGGGAGTGATTGGCTACAGTGGCTCTATTCCACTGGTACGCTGTACAGCGGACGTGTGCTGGAAAACTCGACCGATCCCTACTCCTCGTTGGTTCGCATTTGCAACGCTACCAGGCGAATTCGCAATCGTGACCTTCGAATCAGCCGGCTCCAAATGTTCTCGGACTATCTGAGAAGACACTTTGGATCCCGTCCGCCGCGCACTCTGGACGAAAACCTCTTTGTGAAGAGTTTCTTGAAGAGCGAAGAAGCAAAGAATGTGAGGGGGTTATGGCGCAATTACTCCCTTCCGGAGCGCCTGAATCTCAGGGGAAATCTCATTCTACTCAAGGCGCCCCGAGAAAACGAAAGCGGGGTATTGCTTCTCACTTATACGGGGGCTTCCCAATTGTTTCTCGTTAATTTCGATGTTGGGGAAATCTCCAAGCGATACGCTATTGTTCTTGAACCGAGCTGGGCGACGTTCCCGGAGCCGTACATGGGCTTATTCAGCTGTTCAGAGCCGCGTACCGTGTGCGAAATGATTTCGGATGACGCAGCAGAAGCTGTGCGTAACGCCGAAATTCCTGTTTTGCCCATTGCGATTGGAGCGCAAGACTGGGTGGATACAGAGGTTTTCAAGCCGCTCCCAGGGGTACAGAAAGATTTCGACGTCATAATGATCGCCACTTTTGCGCCGTGGAAGCGACACGCGGTACTTTTCCGAGCCATGCAAAAACTTCGGCCGCGTCGCATCCGCGTAGCGCTCGTGGGCGTAACTTGGGAACGCACGCGGAAAGAATTCGAACAGGAAATCCGGCGCTATGGCGTGCAAGATGACTGCACTATTTTCCAGGGCATACCTCCCATTCAAGTAAACGAAGTTTTAAATCGTTCGAAAGTTAAAGTTCTGTTGACCAAAATTGAGGGCGCAAATCGCGCGCTCTCCGAAGCCATGTCAGCGAATGTGCCCGTTGTAGTGTATAAGCACATTATGGGCCCCCGACGAACCGACGTGAACCCGATGACAGGCATGTACGCCGATGACCAAGAACTGCCCGACGTTCTGACCGAGGCTATCGAGTCTTACCGGCAGTTCCAGCCACGGGCGTGGTACCTCCAGAACAGTGGCTTTCAGAATTCAACATCAACGCTCAACGAAGCCTTGCGTCTGGCAGCGCACGCCCGAAATGAAAACTGGACGACCGACATTGTCGGGAAAGTGAACCGTCCGGAAGCCGAATATGTAAGAGCGGCAGATAGAGCGAGCTTGGCGCCGGCGTGGACGGAATTGGAACGGTTCGTGTGTGACTTGGGTTGAAAGAGGGAAGCCTGTGTGCCTTGACTCGAGGCCGACAGGTGCGAAGTCTACGTCATCGGAGAACTTAGTTGAGGTTCCTTGCTCCCGGAACAATTATCGAAGGAGGCTTTGGATTGCATGCTTCCAGAAACGAAACACGTGACGAATGTCAGGGCTCAGACAGAATCAGGATGGACCCCAAGAGTTCAGGTCTCTGAGGAGCACTACTCGGCACAATACGACGATTGGGATACTTGGATTCGTTATTACTGGCAGATTCGCAGTGTCATGGAACGCGGCCTACGAGAAATTCTCGAAATCGGTGTCGGCTCCGGTGTGGTCACTTCCTATTTACGAAGGAACGGAGTAAGGGTAACAACCTTGGACATCGACCCGGCTTTGCAGCCCGACTGCGTCGCGAGTGTCACCGCAATCCCTTTCCCCTCCGCTCGCTTTGACGGAGTGCTGTGCACGGAAGTACTGGAGCATATGCCTTTCGAGCGCTCTTGCCAGGCAATCGCGGAGATCTCTAGAGTTACCCGCTCCTGGGCCATGGTTACGGTGCCGCACTTCACGCTTTCGTTTGCGCTGCTCCTTCGTGCTCCGATTCTTCATCTGCGTGAAATCCGGGTACGCGTCCCCTATCCCAAGAGGATCTGGCCCTCCGACATCGGACAACACTTTTGGGAGTGTGGCAAACGTGGCTTCCCGGTCGCCCGATTGCGCCGCGCCTTCCGGGGAGCTGGATTTCGCATCGTATCAGAGCAAAGACCCTTCACTAACTATTCGTCCTGTTTCTTTCTCATGGAAAAAAGAGGATCCACGCTCATCCCATGAGCGGCCTCCGGTCCGACCGAAACCCAAAGAGTAAAACGGGGGTTGTGAGGTGATTTTGGTGAGCGCATGCCCTGCCCCGGCTGGGAGAGGTCCTTCATGAGCGGATCTCACAAACCTACAACAGCGCATCATCACCTCGGTCGCAACGTCCTTTCCAACTGGGGAGCGTACGCAGTATCCCTTGCCGTCGGTTTTCTGATCTCGCCTCTGCTGGTTCACAAATTAGGGGACACCGCCTACGGAATCTGGGCCTTCAGCCTTCAGTTGGGCGCATACCTCAGCGTTTTGGACCTTGGAGTTCGCATCGCGTTGACACGCTATATAACTCATTACCACGCCAAGAACGAGATGGACCACGTACACGAGGCGTTCTCTGTCGGTGTAACGGCATTGGGAAGCCTCGGAATTGTAAGTCTGCTTGTCACAATCGTTTTGGTTCACTTCCTTCCAAACATCGTTCACGTGCCAATAGAAATGCAATCGGCTGCGCGCTGGACCCTGTTCCTAATTGGCCTCCAAGTGGCCCTCTCCTTTCCGGGCGCGATTTTTGCGGGAATGCTTGCGGCATTGTCGCGCTACGACCTCCTGAATACTACAGTCATTACGATCTCCGTCGCCAAAGCTCTCCTGATTTGGCTGCTTCTGACAAATGGCCATGGCCTGCTTGCTGTGGCCATCGTGTCCCTAGTAACCGGTTGCGCCACCTTTGCCTTACAGTTCGCGCTAGCTTCGCGGCTTTACGGAGGATTTCGATATCGCTTAAACCGCGAACAATTTGAGTCCACGCTGAAACCGCTTTTGAATTTTGGCTTCTTTGCGTTTCTGCTCGGAATCTCGGGACGCCTCGTGCTGTGGTCTGACAATATTGTCATTGGCATCATCCTCGGACCAGCTATGGTCACTTTTTATGCGATCGCTGGCAATTTAATCGACTATCTACAAGGCATCCTGAGCTCTTCATTGTCGGTGCTAGTGCCTTTGGCGACTTCTTACGACGCCCGTAGTGAAGAAGAAAAGCTGCAATACTTGTTTTCACGTGGGAGCCGTTTCCTGCTTCTCCTGTTTCTCCCCGCGATCATCGCCGTGCTGGTGCTAGGGCCCGGTTTTATCTCCCTATGGATGGGGGCACGTTACGTCGAGACATCCGGCAAGGTTCTTGTTTTACTCGCGATTCCACTTGTATTTGCCCCTATGCGGGGCGCGGCTCAGCAGATTCTCTATGGCAGTAATCGCCACAAATTCAGCGCCTTCATATCTCTAGGGGAAGCGATTACGAACCTTGCTCTCAGCATCATCTTGATATATCGAATAGGTGCGGTGGGGGTAGCCTGGGGCACACTCATTCCCGGCGTGCTGAGTGCCGGCATCGTCATCCCCATGTATACGCTGCGGCGATTGGCGATGAACTCGGGGAGCTTTTATTGGAACAGTTTCCTGCTTCCGGTGTTGGCCGGACTTCCATACATGGGACTGTTGTACCTGATGCGATCAATGGGATTGGCCTCTAACTCGGTGAAGTTTTTTGCAACAGTGATTGGTTCTTTGCCACTGTATTATCTATTTGTTTGGTTTTTGGTACTGAAGAAGCCGGAGCAGGAGATGGTGCGTAATCAAGTGCGTTTGACGTTGGGACAGGCGACTTCTTGATCTATTTGTTCCGTGTACTGTACTGCCGAAATGGCGCTGCCAGATGCAACTTCAAGAGCCAATTCCAACTAAAATGAACACTTCGCCAACGCGATCCAGGCGAGGGCGTTTCCTCGCAACCAGAACAGTGACCTTCCTCGACGACGGTCCGTGGGGACCGGACGTGGACGTTGAGAACGAAAAGGGCTACGTCGAGTCGCGGGGCGACCGATTTCCTGGCCGGCTCTGCAACCTGGCCTACCAGTGGTTTCAGTTCCAGTTCGCGCTGCGGCTACTTAGGCGGTGTCGCGCATATGAAGGCGTGGCGGTGGGTCGGTACGGGATCTGGTTTCCCATCTTGCACCGCTGGCTGCGGCTCCCCGGGCGCGTGGTTATGACGGACACTGAATGGCGGGTGGCGGGGAGTGGTCGGCTTAACCACGCCGCGGCACTCGCAAGCGATGCCGTGTGTTGCAACACCCACGCAGAGATCGAGCGGTATTCACGACACTTTAGAATTCCAATAAAAAAGTTCAGGCTAGTCCGCATGGCATTTCAACGGCCTGACATTTTCGAGGCCACCGACGAGGGTTATGTATTTGCAGGAGGTACCCAGGGCCGAGACTGGGAGACGTTGCTTCGTGCAGTGGAAGGACTTCCATATCCAGTGAGGATTCTCACTCCGAGTAAGTTCCCTGCCGTCCCTCCAAACGTGACCGTAGAGAGAGTGAGCCGGCAAGAATACTATCGCAGGATGGCAGCCGCTTCTTGTGTGGTCGTTCCGCTCCTTCCCGAGCCACTGCGGATCACCGGGACAACAACGTGGATTAACGCGATGGGCACAGGCAAGGTAGTGATCGTGACTGAACCCCACGGAGCGCCCGATTACATGGAACAAGGGGTTTCTGGCTTCTATGTGGATTACGGGGACTCACATACCCTTCGACAGCGCATCCAGCATGTGATGAGCGATGCTGAACTCCGGCGGCGCGTGGGCCATGCTGCCCGCGAGCGCGCGCTCAGAGAATTTAGCCCGGAGATTTTCCGGCGCAGCGTGCTCGCTTTGCTTCGCGGTGACGACATCCCCGCGACAGCCAGGCCGAGCTAGAACTTCAGGTGCGGGGAACGCTCGATCAGCACCAAGGGCAATTTTCAACCGGAATTGACAGCGCGGATCGTTCGGGGTATTACATGCACTCAGAGAGTGGTGACTCCGCCCCCGCCGCCGAGTGGCCCAAGCTGCCCGCGAGCGCGCGTTGGAGGAGTTCAGTCCCGAAGTCTTTGGGCAGCAAGTGCCGCTGTTGGAGCGCCGATTATCGGATGTCCGCGGTGCAAAGCACGCACGGTGCCTTTCCCTGCAGGATGACGAGCAGATGAGCGAGACTCGGCCTATAACAGAAGTGCCAACGACGTTCAGGAACTGGGAACAGGCACTGCTTTTGCCAGATCGTCGAGTCCTCGAAGAAAGCCTGGAGCACGAGCTTGCAGAATATCTTGGCGAGAGTCGTGCCAGAATTTCTGAATTGTGCAGGTCCGGCACTGAGCTCGTGGCAGAGGATTGGCGGTCAAGCGCGATCAAGAGCACAGACGACCTTGCACGCATCACGACTTTCTACCACGATAATCGAACCTACCTCTACGACCTGACAGCTTTCAATGCGCGTTACCCGCATGCGGAACTTTTGGAATGGCTGCTTAAGAAAGCGAAGGCCCTGGGGTATCACTCTGTGCTCGACTTCGGGGCTGGCATCGGGTCGGTCGGCGTCTTCTTTGCGGCGAACGGCATGGAAGTGACCCTGGCTGACGTCTCACAGCCCCTGATGGAGTACGCTCGCTGGCGTTTCACAAGGCGCGGCATGAGAGCCCGTTTCATTGACTTGACGCGGGAGGAATTGCCCGAGAAGACCTTCTGGGTAGCTACTTCATTCGACGTGTTCGAGCATCTTCCCCGACCTCGGACGGCGCTAAAAGCGATTTCTCGAAGCATGATGGCGGGCGGACTCTTCGCATTCAATGTGGAAGTTGCGGGGTCACGGTTCCCACAGCACGTGACCGGATACGACGACGTCATGCCGTATGTGCGGGCCACCGGTTTCGCTTGGAGGAAGGCGTTCACCAAAGCTGACGTTTTCGAACGCGTGGATCGGAGATCGATTGCGACTGCTTGCTATTTAGCATTGGACCCGCTGTGGTATCGAGGGTTAAGGAGGCCCGGCGTCCGTGTACTGGAGCGGATTGGTGTCAAAGATGCGTTCAAGAGATTAGTACGTAGACCTCCCTAGTTAAGAAATCCGCCATGATGTCCGGACGGCGCCATCTCGATTGGATAAGCCCAATTGAACGGTGGGCTGGTTCGCGCTCGCGGCGTTGCGGTGGACGGGAGCTGATCGGCTTCCCTCACGATCTGCGGCGACAGTCCCACAATATGAACCAAGCGCGGCCCTGTTTCCTTGCGAAATATACTCAGGTAAGAACCTGTGTACGTCCGAGCCGAAAAGACGTGATGGGTCGGATGACCCTTGCAGATTCCTACTTTAGTCTTGTGTTGACATCCTCGAAGAATGCTCGACAAGTGGCTTCTTCAACGCGCATTGCACCACAGATGTAAAATATTCTCGGATTGAATGATTTCGAACTAGCCACGTCAATCCCTTTATTGGTATCAGCCGGAGCTTCTCGATCTGAAAGTTTGAGTTCTCGGCAAGCCTAATAAATCGCCCGGCGGTCATCTGATTCAGTCCGCCCTCGACATCTCCGAAGCGTTTGGCTCCGTCTTGTCGGTAGCCCGCGCGCACTGCCATGATTGTTTCTTCCTTAAATATGAAATGCATCCAAGGGAGGGAGTTTAGAAAAAACATATGACATCCAAAAGGATGCTTCCAAGGCGGGCCAAAAGATACATACAGTTCGCCGCCGGGTGCCAAAAGAGAATAGAGCTGGTCCAAAATTTGCTTTGGCTCGGAAAAATGCTCAAAAGAATCCAGGGAATAAGCGAACTCAAGCTTCTCGGAAATCTCACGAACCCGCGAGTTTTGTGAAATCCCGTTGAGGAAAATGCATTTGTCGTTAACGCCGTGCTCTCTGCTGGACTTTTGAGCAATTTCAAGCGATACGTCCCGGATATCGATACCGTAGACTCGTTTCGCGCCATGGAGTGCCGCAGCAATGGCTTCTTTCCCCTCCCCGCAACCAAAGTCAAGAACGACCCTGCCAGCCAACCGAGCCCAGATCTCCGGCCCAAAGTATTGTTCGAGCTTCGCGGCACCGCCAGCATCATCTTGTTTACGAGACTGAGGGTTTGGTTTTTCTTTGCTAGGACTTTTCGCTAGGGACTTGAGCGCCCAAAAGCCTAGCCTGCCACCGAGCTTAAGGTCCATTTCGATCTGCCCCAGGCTAGCAATACCACGTGTTCGTTGAAACGTTCACCGCAAGTTGTGAATCGAGCTGAGGATAGCTGAACGTTCGGAATTTTACTACATACTGCAGCAGTCACTTCAAAAGGCAAATCTCGCGGTCGATGCGATGCAATCGCTTTGCAGTCCGGGAAGGCTGTATCGCTCACTGGCAGGAAAGTTGAATCGTCGGATTCATCGTCTGACTGACCGTTTCTTTCACCGCGCTTGTAACGCAGCCCGACTTGCTCGCAGAGACAGCCATCGGATTCCGGTTCTCAACCTGATTTGCTCCCGTGTCGTTGTGGATTCGCTCCTGGGTAACCACGCAGGTAGCTACGCCAGTCGCGCCCGTGGAGGTGTTGCACTCCTGATTTCCAAGCGAGTCCTTCACCGTTACCGCGGCTCCCGTAACTGGATTACCGCTCTGGTCTGTCACTACCACTGTATAAGTCCAATCGATATAAAAGCTGACTGCTGCCTGCGTGCCCGCGTTTTGAGGCGGGATAATGTTGTTCCTGGGATCTACCCCAGCACCAAATATCGCATCCCGAATATGCACGTTTGAGACTGCACCAAAGCCGTTCCCAGCTATGGCGAAATACCAAGGGCTCGACGGAAACGCAGTACCCTTGTTAAACGTTGGATTAATAAATGTAAGATTGTATGCACCCGTCCAATCGAACCAGAAAATTCCCGAGTCTCCTGTGAATGTGTCGTTCGTGCTCGTGAATCCCGAATCAGGACTAGTTTCTGTCGCGATTGCCATCGCACATCCGCTCGGAGCTCCGATCTGAGGAACAGTACACAGAAGCGATGTGCTCGTGCGGATTGCCGTATAGGTAGTTGCCAACGGATGTATTGTTTCCCGTGAGAGGCACATCTGTCAGACGCAACGCACTCGCCGTGCACATATCCGAGACGACCGTAATGTTGTTACCCGTCGCCGTGGTGTTAGCGATTTTATCATCCCACTGGATTCCGTAATCTCCCGAACCTTCGCAGCCGTGGTATTCCGCATCATTTGCTTTCTCATTCGCATTGGTAATTGTGTTGTTCTTCACTACCGATCCGTTCCCAGCCGATCCGTTCCCGCCACCACTGAATTGAATGCCGCGACCCTCCTGCAACTTGAGGATATTGTCGTGAACGTTGCTATTAGTCCCCCAAACTAGGATTCCGAAATCGTTAGCGTATTGGCAGCCGAGGGTTGGATCGCAAACCCCGTTTGATTGCGTCCCGTTGGGGTTGCCCGTCTCGATCGTATTGTGGTCGACTTCTGCACCATTGCATTGATCCCGGATACCACTCTGCGGGCTGCCGATCAGGGTGTTGTTGTAGACCCGGCTTGTCAGCCCTGCGTTTGTCCCACAGCCGAGAATTGAAATGACGGTTCCGTCTTGTTGATGGCGGTTCACGACCTGACTCACTGTGTCATTGAAAGTGTTGTCGTGGATCATCGGACCAAGCCCCGTGGCGTTAGAGGTGTATTCGATGTCGATGCCCTTGGCCGAGTTCGAGTGGAAATTAAACGTCACGCCGTAAATGGTGGGGCCGCCAGACATGTTTTGACCCAAGCGAATGACGTGCGCATAGTTGCCAGCAACGCCACTACCTTCCGTGAGAGTTCCGCCAAAAACCGTAAAGTTGTCGAAGTGGCCTCCACATGGTTCCCATTCGCCTTTCCATTCGTAAGGTCAGGGTCCCAGCAATTGATCCCTACAATTGCATATCGAGCATAATGTCTGGTCGGCGGTATTGTAGGTGACCGTGTGCCCGTTCAAATTCAATTTCACGAAGCTTCCCTGGATGCTAAAACAGGTACCAGGAGCAGATACATCGTTTTGCAGCACGTAGGTTGTGTTGTCGGTACCCAGCGTCCCACACTTAGTTATGTTACTCTGTGCCCTGGAAACGGTGGCGCAAGTGATCAAGAGCGCAAGACCTATCACGTTTCGGCGCAGCGTCTTCATAGGTTATGGTCCACTTTGATCCGCCCCAGGCTTGCGATAGTGCGTATTCGTTAGAACGAACACCGAAAGTTGCGAATCGATCTGAGAATAGCTGAACGTTTGCGAATTTTACTACAGACCGTAGCAGTCACTTTCATTGACATGGTGAATCTCGCGGTCGCATGCGATGCAGCCGCTTTGCAGTCCGGGAAGGCTGTATCGCTCACTGGCAGGAAAGTTGAATCGTCGGATTCATCGTCTGACTGACCGTTTCTTTCGCCGCGCTTGTAACACAGCCCGACTTGCTCGCAGAGACAGCCATCGGATTCCGGTTCTCAACCTGATTAGCTCCCGTGTCGTTGTGGATTCGCTCCTGGGTAACCACGCAGGTAGCTACGCCAGTCGCGCCCGTGGAGGTGTTGCACTCCTGATTTCCAAGCGAGTCCGTCACCGTCACCCCGGCTCCAGTAACTGGATTACCGCTCTGGTCTGTCACTGCCACTGTATAAGTCCAATCAATATAAAAGCTGACTGCTGCCTGGGTGCCCGCGTTTTGAGGCGGGATAATGTTGTTCCTGGGATCTACTCCAGCTCCAAATGTCGCATCCCGAATATGCACGTTTGAGACTGCACCAAAGCCGTTTCCAGCTATGGCGAAATACCAAGGGCTCGATGGAAACGTAGTACCCTTGTTAAACGTTGGATTAATAAATGTAAGATTGTATGCGCCGTCCCAATCGAACCAGAAAATTCCAGAGTCTGCTGTGAATGTGTCGTTCGTGCTCGTGAATCCCGTAGTGTTATTATCCATATCTGTTGCGATTGCCATCGCACACCCGCTCGGAGCTCCGATCTGAGGAACGGTACACGGAAGCGATGTGCTCGTGCGGATTGCCGTGTAGGTGTTGCCCACGGATGTGTTGTTTCCAGTGAGAGGCACATCTGTCAGACGCAACGCACTCGCCGTGCACATATCCGAGACGACCGTAATGTTGTTACCCGTCGCCGTGGTCTTACCGATTTTATCATCCCACTGGATTCCGTAATCCCCCGAACCTTCGCAGCCGTGGTATTCCGCATCATTTGCTTTCTCATTCGCATTGGTAACCGTGTTGTTCTTCACTACCGAACCGTTCCCAGTCGATCCGTTCCCGCCACCACTGAATTGAATGCCGCGACCCTCCTGCAATTTGAGGATATTGTCGTGAACGTTGCTATTAGTCCCCCAAACTAGGATTCCGAAGTCATTAGCATACTGGCAGCCGAGGGTTGGATCGCAAACCCCGTCTGATTGCTTCCCGTTGGGGTTGCCCGTCTCGACCGTATTGTGATCGACTTCTGCACCATTGCATTGATCCCGGATACCGCTCTGCGGGCTGCCGATCAGGGTGTTGTTGTAGACCCGGCTTGTCAGCCCTACGTTTGTCCCACAACCGAGAATTGAAATGACGGTTCCGTCTTCTTGATAGCGGTTCACAATCTGACTCACTGTGTCATTGAAAGTGTTGTCGTGGATGATGGGACCGAGCCCGGTGGCGTTTGGAGCGTATAGAATGTCGATGCCCTTGGCCGAGTTCGAGTGGAAATTAAACGTCACGTCGTAAATGGTGGGGCCGCCAGACATGTTTTGACCTAAGTGAATGACGTGCGCATAGTTGCCAGCAGCGCCGCTTCCCTCGGTGAGAGTTCCGCCAAAAACCGTAAAGTTGTCGAAGTGGCCTCCACATGGATTCTCATTCGCCTTACCGTTCGTAAGCTCAGGGTCCCAGCAATTTATCCCTACAATCGCATATCGAGCGTACGTCTGGTCGGCGGTATTGTAGGTGACCGTGTGTCCGTTCAAATTCAGTGTGATGTCGTTGCTCTGAATGCTGAAGCAAGTGCCCGTAGAGGACACATCATTTTGCAGCAAATAGACCGTGTCCGGACTCGATAGCGTACCGCAGTCCGTGAGTGAAACGCCTGTTCCGCCACCCGCGATGGTTATCCAGTAAACCTGGGAGACGGTCTGTGGCGGAGAACTGGAATCTTTCACCTCGATCGTGAATGAGG
The DNA here is from genome assembly GCA_963747605.1 of uncultured Acidobacteriota bacterium. Lineage (GTDB taxonomy): Bacteria > Acidobacteriota > Terriglobia > Acidiferrales > UBA7541 > Palsa-295. The sequence goes on from CAVVGA010000004.1 coordinate 278,427, forward strand.
AAGAACTCGACTCTGTCGGTTTGCCACTAATCTGGCCAGATGAGGAAATCGCCAATCCAATCGGCAAGGAACCAGACAAGATCGACCATGAGTAGGGACTGGTGCCTCCGCTTGCGGTTAACGTCGCTGAATACGAGGAGTTCACTATGCCCGCCTGCAGCGACGGGGTCATCACTTTAAGTTGTGTTGTGACATGTGTTGTACCGGCCGTGATCGTGATGCTCAAGGTCCTCGATGCTGTCTGCTCTGGAGAGCTCGAATCATGCACCTCTACGTTGAAGGAAAAAGAACCCGAGCGCGTCGGCGTACCATTAATCTGACCGGATGATTCCAACACCAGACCCGCCGGCAAGGAACCAGACAAGACCGAGCATGTGTAGGGACGGCTCCCCCCGTCTGCGGCAATCGTCGCCGAATACAAGGAGTTCAGCATTCCATTCGGCAGTGACGCGCTCAGGATTTGAAGGTGTGTCGTGACGCGTGCTGTGGCGGGTGCGATCGTGATGCTCAAGGACTTCGATGCGGTCCGCGCTGGAGTGCTCGAATCCTGTACCTCGGCCGAAAACGAAAAAGTCCCTGGCTGGTCTGGCATTCCGGAGATGACCCCAGTCGTTCTATCGAAGGTAAGCCCCGCTGGGAGTTGCCCCCCGGAAACTGCCCACGCGTATGGCGCTGTTCCACCGGTGACGGTGATCCGTGCAACATACGTGACGGAAACAATACCACCGGGAAGCATAGCCGATTCAATGGCTGGCACGCTGAGGTTACCTTTACTATTTGCCGGGAGAGTTGCACAGCCAGCATTCCCGATCACCAGGGCATAGAGCGACAGAACTAAAATCGTCGACCATGTGCTTTTTTTCTTCTTCTGGGCAGACCGGTCCGATGCTAATTGCGTGGATATCATAAGGTACTCAAATACTAATGAATGCCGGAGGCACCAGACAACTGGCCTGAAGAACAGATCGGAGGTCAGGTGACGGATGTCATTGCTGACGCAACCTGAGGAAGTTGAATAATCGATAATTCTCTCTAACTACTTTACTCACAATGAGTTACACGTATCGTTCCTCACAACTGAATCGACGATTGCGATCGGTTGTTAATCGTGCCAGGAATCACCATAAAAAGGAGAGCATCAGAAGCGATCTCCCGCGGGGCGATGGCAGATATGGGTTAAAATCGCTCGACATACGTTGGCGGGTTGCTTTAACCCGATCACGCGAGGATCGTATTTGAGCTAACCTTGCTTCGGGGACACTGAAATGCCGAAACAATCCGTACGTCCTGCCCGGATCCTGTCCACCGATTTATTTCTAGCGAGTCCGGAGAACCTTCGACGAACAACTGTGGTGCCGGAACTGCCTCGCTGGGTCCGAAGAATTCCGCTAGGCGAGGCTTTTGGAGTCGCGCTCTCTCTTCTGCGCCGTCGGAAGAGATTTGACGCCGTTATAGCGCCCGGTCACTTACCAGGCTTACTGTTCGCTGCGTTGCAACGCCTTCTTCCGGGCCGCAGAGTGCATACAATTCTCGTGGATTGTCTGTGGTATCGAGAAAAACGCGGTTGGCGTCGAATCTTGAAACGATGGCAGATGCAATTCTGCCTCAAGTCCGTCGATCGATGCGTTGTTTTAGCAAAGCGGGAAATTCAGGCCTATTCCGAAGAATTCGGGGTGGACCGGTCCAAATTTGTTTTTGTGCCACACCATACGTCGCTCCATCCACATCGCTTCAGTTTCAAAATCTCAAGCGGAGACTACGTTTTTGCCGGCGGCAATGGGGATCGGGATTATCACACTTTTGTCGAGGCCGTACGACCGTTAAAAATATCCTGTGTAATCGCATGTACAGATGATCGCCGCCTAGCTGGAATCGAGTTACCGCCCCACGTACGTCGCGTTCGTGCGACCGCCCAAGAGTTCCGGCAATGGATCGCTGGAGCCAGGATCGTAGTAGTCCCTATGGAAGGAGGACAACTCCATAGTGGCGGACAACAATCGTTTTTGAATGCGATGGCAGTCGGTAAAGCCGTCATCGTTACCGACCCAGACGGCGCCTCCAGCTACATCGAACATGGAGTAACGGGCCTCCTCGTTCCCCCCGGAGACGCGAAACAGTTAGGCGAGGCGTTGCGATATCTACTCGAGGACGAAAATCGGTGGCGGGAGATGGGGGGCAGGGCGCTCGCAGTTGCCGAACGATTCTCGGTAGAGAACACGTACAATCAGATCTGTTCACTCGCTGACGAAATAGTCGAGAAAAGTTGAGATGTTTAGCTGAGAATATTGGATGGCAGCTGTGGAACGGTCATCGATTTGCGTGGCGCCGGATTTTTTGGACACTCCTTCAGATGTTCGCCTTGTAGACTTTTACCGGATCGCGATACAGGCATCCGTAGTTCCCGAATTACCCTGGGATGCGGTAAATGTCGAAGTAGTCAGTTTGCTGGAAGAGGCGCACCCCCTCCATAGCCAGCACCAAGTCCTTCGGGTAGTGAGGTGCTTGATATAGTAGGAAAACATCTCTGGGGCTCATTTGATGACTTCTAACGAGGTTGAGCAGAACCTGTTCCATAACCCGCCGCTGGAACGGATTAAAAAAGTACAGAACCAAAGGCTCGAGCGGAAAGTCGAAGTGCACGGCGTCGCAATGGACTGAGCGTACGGATCGACAGAGGCGTACTCCCTTATACTGGCGGATGTTTCGCTCGGCAGTTTTGTGAAGCTCCTCAGCAAACTCTACTCCGATCACCTCCAGAAACGGGTACTCGGCCGCGACCAATAAGACGCCCCCTTTGCCCGAACCGAAGTCTACGAATACGTAGTCAGACTGCCGGATTTGGAGCTGTCGCAAGAGCACTCGAACGGTCCGCGGGGGTGTCGGTTGGAAGTTATTTCCGAATGCCACGTTGCTGCTAGCGACCGTGAGATCTCCGAGCCCCGTTTTTCCGGAAGTCTCAACGCGATGTCGCCAATCGTAGATCCACCATCGACACCTATCGATCCAGCCGATTATCCGACGAACGCCGGGTACCACGGTCAGTTTCCGCTGCATTTGTTGCATGCATTCCCTGAAAAACATCCAATCGTCAACTTGCTCACACACAAGATCGGAGCGCGAACAGAACTGACCTGCCCCCCGTCTGCGGTCTAGTCATAATATAGAGCTCTGCTCCTGTCCAATATGCTCACTACCGGGATTTGCAGGGGATCGTATTCGATTGACCGAGTAACGACCAAGTGACTATCGGACACAGACCGATTGTTCTGGAGAACAGATAAGCCGGCCTGTACTGCGACGTTCAACTGGCCGCATGCGGGATGTGTGATTCGTGCCGCAGCATAGCCTCGCACACAAGCCATCCCGTTCATCGTTTACGAATCACGCTTCCCACAAGCCTGGAACTGAAAGCTTTAGGACTACTAGTACACCCCAACCTTTTCTACACGTATTCCAGCCGGTCCCGGATGTCGTTCGCAGCTATACGCCATATCGCGAATGAAACCTTCGAAGTATAATGCGCCAAGTCGTATTCGCAGACAGACATCGTTTGCATTCCGCGATGTTTCCGTTGAGATTGGGAGACAGCGTGTCAGTTTCGGCCGGATCCCTCTCGAATACCGAGCGAGTTGAGACGCGGTTGTGGAGTCGGCGGCTCGCGGCGTGGTGTGTGATTTTGGCAGGTCTGGTTCTATTGCTTTACGCTTCGGTAATCAAGGATTTGGTTCTGCAGTGGTGGAGCGACGCTGACTACGGCCACGGATTTTTCGTTCCGCTCTTCTCGGGCTACATTCTATGGCGCGAGCGCGATCGCTGGACGAAAACAGAAATCAAGCCAAGCAACTTTGGATTCGTAGTGATGCTTGGGGCTATTGCCCTTCTTCTACTCGGCTCGCTGGGAGCCGAATTATTTACCAGCAGGTTCTCCCTGCTGGTCTTGCTTGCGGGAATGATTCTGTTTTTGGCCGGTTGGAAGATGCTGCGTGCCGTTTCCTTTCCCTTGGGCTACCTAATGTGGATGATTCCCATTCCCGTGATCATTTACAATCAGATCACATTTCCACTGCAATTAATTGCATCCCGCCTCGCTACGGCGTGGCTGGAGTTCGCTCAGGTACCTGTCTTGCGAGATGGCAATATTTTGATTATGTCGAACTATTCTTTGGAGGTAGTGGAGGCTTGCAGCGGAATCAGGTCGCTCATGACTCTGATGGCCCTCGCGGTTGCTTACGGCTATCTCGTGTCGCCTCGGCGCTGGGTCCGTTATGTCCTGGCCGCGTTCATGGTTCCCATAGCAATTGTTACTAACGCGATCCGAATCATGGGGGCGGCTATCCTGGCCCGCCATTTTGGACCGGCGGCAGCGGAAGGATTTTTGCACGAGTTCTCTGGTTGGGTTATTTTCCTCGTTGCTCTCGTACTAATGTTCGGTACCCATTGGATTCTGCGGCACATCGGCGAGCGCAGAGGAAGAGCAGCCAATGTTTAATCCCTTAGGATCAATACGATTGGGGGTCACGGCCGCTGTTCTACTTGGTGCATTTATTCTTTTGCATAGCGTCAGTCACGGTGAATCCGTTGTTCCGCAACAGCCGCTTCGCGATCTTCCTTACACGGTCGGAAAATGGTCAGGCCAGGAACACCCGTTATCGGAACGAAATGGTGCAAGCCGTGAGCGTGAGCGACTATACGAATCGATTTTACTTTGCGGACGGAGTGGCGCCCGTTCAGTTGTATGTGGGCTACTACGGAAGCCAAAAAACGGGAGACACAATCCACTCGCCGAAAAATTGTTTGCCAGGAGCGGGCTGGGATCCCGTCCGTTCTGGGTTCACCACAATCAGCGTTGCCGGAGGGCGCCAGATTGTCGTGAACGAGTATGTGATCCAGCAGGACCAGAATAAGCAACTGGTCTTTTATTGGTATCAAGGCAGGGGGAGAGTCATCGCCAGTGAATATGCGGGCAAATTTTGGATGGTGGCCGACGCGATTTCTCGGAATCGAACCGATGGCGCCCTAGTTCGTTTGATTACGCCGATAAACGACAATGAGGCCAGTGCCCGGGCTCGGCTTGTCGGCTTTACCCAAGATCTCTTTCCCCAATTGGATGAAATAATACCGAAGTGAATCTCCTGGGAACCGCGGAGCAAAAAATATGGAAGGCGCAAGAAAACTGCAAGCGGTCGTGATAACAATTTCCGTGGCTCTATTACTGGGCGGGTGCGCGCGCGATCCACAGAAAGCGAAGGCAAAATATCTCGCCGCAGGGTCAGAACTACATGAAAAAAGGCCAATACGGCGATGCCAGCGTTGAATTTCGCAACGCTCTCCGGCTCGATCCCCGTTTTGTTGACGCCTACTACCAGCTCGCTCAGGCTGATCTGGCACAGCGCGATTGGCGTGGAGCGTATGCTTCCCTCGAGAAAGCCATAGAGCTCGACCCTGGCCGTCTGGACGCGAGATTGGATCGTGGACGCCTCTATCTTGCTGCGCGGCAGTTTGATAAGGCGGCGGAGGAGGCAAACTTTATTCTGCAACAGGAACCGAAAAACGTTGGCGCCTATCAGCTCCTCGGCGCCGCGTCGATGGGACAGCAGAAATCCGACCAAGCGCTCGAATCGTTTTCAAAAGTCACTGAGTTGGTTCCAGATCAAGCCAGTTCTTATGTGAATTTAGCTCTGGTTGAAATCAGTCTGCGACGTTTCAAGGATGCCGAGGAACACTTAAAAAAGGCTGTCGCAACCGATCCGAAGTCGTTGCAAGCGAATGTCGACCTAGCAAATTTCTATCAAATGCAGAATAGGCTACCCGAGGCACAAGCAGTGCTGCAGGCAGGAATTCAGAATAGTCCCGATGCCCCGCAGCTTTACATCGATTTGGCCAACCTGCTATCGAATGGCGGCAAATCCATCGATGCAACTCGAACACTCGATCAACTTCGAACTCAAATGCCAAAATCGCCTGAGGCGGCAATCGCGATTGGCGGCTATTACGCTCAACGAGGTGATGTCGACAAAGCTCTTGCCGAATATCAGCGTGGTCTGTCGATCTCCGCTGGTAACCTCGATATCGAGAAACGAATGGAAGAACTATTCTTAATCTCCAATCGCACGGACGAGGCATCCAAACTCGACAGTCAACTCACTAAACAGACCTCAAACGATGTGCTTGTAAGCGTCAATCACGGCAGACTGTTACTGGCGCAGGGAAAACAGCAGGACGCCCTCATCGCCCTACAAAGCGCCGCGAAGGGCGCACCCGATTCCGCGCAGGCCCACTATTATCTCGGCGTAGCTTACTGGCAAACCGGGAGCCTGGGGCAGGCCAACAGCGAGTTCCAGGAGGCTTTGAAGGTATCACCTGGTTTTCCTTTGGCCCTTCGAGGCCTGGTTCAATTAAATCTCGCCCAAAACCATCCTTCCGAAGCCCGGGTCTACGCACAGGAATTGGTCCAAAAATCTCCGACAGATGTTTATGACCGGAGGCTGCTTGGCGAAGTATTTCTGCGTGAGGGACGGTCCGGTCCGGCGGAAGAGCAATTCCTGGCAGCTAACAAGCTCGCGCCCAATCAAGCTGCCGTTCACTTGGACTTGGGGCAGGTTTACTCCGCGGAAAAGAAATGGCCCCAAGCTGAAAAGGAATTCGAAACGGCGATTCAGCTAGATCCCTCGAACCCCACGACGATGTCTGCCTATGCCGGTTTCCTGGTGGCTCGCCAGCAAGCACCGAAGGCGATCGCGCTCGCACAGCAATTTGTAGACGGCAATCCGAACAATTCTCAGGGTCATATAATTTTGGGCGTTTTGCAATTCGACTCCAAGAACGCCAGCGCGGCCCAGGCAGAGTTCGAACGGGCTATACAGATCGATCCGAAAAATGTTCAGGGCTATCTACGAATGGGTACGGTTTACCGGGAGAAGGACCAAACTGACGCGGCTATCGGGCAATACCAGAAGGCGCTCGACTTGCAGCCGAAATTTGCCCCGCTTGCCACCATGGTCGGGAATTTGTATCTCTACAAGGGCGATCTTGAGACAGCTCGTAAATACTACGAGCGGGCCCTTCAAGCGGATCCCGATTTCGCGGTTGCGAACGCAAATATGGCTTGGGTAGATGCTCAAGAAGGGAAGGATCTCGATGTCGCCTTGGGCATGGCGCAAAAAGCCAAATCCGAAATGCCCGAGGTCCCCACAATTTCCGACACCCTAGCCTGGGTGATGTACAAGAAGGGAAATTATTCCGGCGCGATCCCTGTGCTCGAGGAATGTGTCAAGAAGACTCCTGATTCCGCCCAGTTTCATTATCACCTGGGCCTAGCGCTCATGGCCGCCGGACGAAAAGAGCCGGGTAAAGTTCAACTCCAGGCGGCTCTTCAGACGAACAAACTCGCGGCAGCTGATAAGGAACAAGCCAAACAAGCGTTGGGACAGACGAATTAGCGCTCAACAGCCATTCGCCAGGCATTCGCGGGAGAGATCCCCTCGAAATATACTTTTGTCCTAGTTATTTTCATCTATTCATAAACGTCACCTCTCTGTAACACAAATCAGAAAAAATCGAGAGTACTAGTAGTTCAGTACTAGTATTTTTGAAACTCACAGTCGCGAGCTTGTGAAAAAATAATTTGTAAATCAGGAATTAGCTGTTGACTTGTCCGAAGCGTTTGGGCTATTAACGTAGCGCTTGTTGAAGCTTTGAGATAGCGCATCTGTCCCTTCCAGCCCCGACAGATGATTTGTACCTAAACCCCGAACCAATTTTAACGTGACTGTAGCTCAAGTCAAAGCGTTAGCCCGTTGGTTTTATTTCCAGGGCACGCCCGATTGCGATTGGGAGGTTACGATGTCGAAGGGACGGTACTCAATGAAGGGAGTCCTTGGCGGTCTTGCTCGACTCTCTGCAGTTATTTTCCTGTTGGGCTGTGCTCAAAGTCTGTACGCGCAAACGTACTTCGATTTCACGTGCGGTGGTTGCGGCGGCTCATCGGCCAGCGGGATCCTCACGACTTCCCTTGTGTCCGGAGATACATATCTTGTGACGGCCCTTTCGGGAACGCAAGGCGGTGACGCGATGACTCTGCTGCCTCCTGGCGGTTACGGAGGGAATGACAATCTCGTATTCTCGGCGCCGCCGTTTTTGGATGTTTCGGGTTTGTCCTTCTCGGTCCTGCTGGGAACTATAGATTACAACATATACCTCAACGGCGGAACGTATATGGAATGCAACAACGTTGACAACGGAGTTTGTGAAGGGGGAGCGGGCATACCCGTAACGTTCGCGCTGACCCCGGCACCTTCCCCGGAAGCGGGGACGCTGGTTTTGTTCGGCTCGGGCTTGCTTGTACTGGCTGGTATATTGCGTCGCAAGCGATTCGCATAGGTGCGGCGCTCGTAGCCAGCGGCCCGCTCAGTTAAAGAGCGTGACGATCCGGCTGTTCGGTGGTCGCAACTAGGCGTTCTCCGCCATCGCGACCGATGGCAAGGATGGGAGAGTTGGTCATGAAAATAGCTAGGGTGTTGTGCGTCCTGGTGGTTCTAGCAAGTTCGGCTATCGCCGCGCATGCTCAAACCCCGATTGACTCGAACAGCGTCATCCCGGACCCAACCATTAACTTTCACCGTCCTGATCCTGCGTGCGACCCAGGCATTTGCGTTGACTTCGCGTACACCGGTACTAACTCAGCCACGGGGGGAGAAATCTTTTTTGGGACCGTAACTCCACTTCCTATTCCGCCCGAGTATAGTTGCACCTATAACGGCGACCCCAACGCCTGCTTTGTCGATCTAGAATACAGCGACGGTGTTCCACCTTTCCCAATCGATTTCTTGGGGGTGGGCTTCTTTGTGCCGACGCCGCTTTGTAACGGCGTCGGTTGCGGGCCACAAACAACGTTTAGTATCGACGCAGCTGGAATTGGTAACCCCTTTGTTCTTACGGTTCCCACGGGCCAGTTGAGCTGCCTCGATCCGGCGTGCCCGGGCGGCACGATTTCGCTTGATCCGATTCCCACTACTCCCGAGCTTGGGACGGCTCTGTTGTATTTGACAGGACTGGTTTCTCTAGTTGGTTTCGCCAGAAGGCGCTTCGGAGCCAATTTCCTCACCTAAGCATATTGGCACAATCTAGGAATCATCCGCGCCACCTGAGACGGCTCTTTTTCCGGTAAGCGCTGCCCGTCTGCAGCATTCTCTCGAACAATCTGCGATTTGGCTGGCTGTTTCGGGTGAAATTGTTCACATGTGGTCAGGGAGTTTGCCGTCTCGCCTAAGGCTTCTTTTCAGAGTATTGTTTAATCAAACTCGTGAATTCTGGATTGCCGTTTAGATTTTTCAGATCTTCGTCTCCGGCCGCAAATTCAGCCGGAAAATGGTTCTCGAGCGCCTCTCGCAGCAACTTCAAAGCGTCGGCTGATCGTCCTAGCAGTGCATCGATTTCCGCCTCGTAGTAAATGTAGCTCACGTTGGCCTTGTCAATCGCACGTGCTTGCCGAATGAAACTCTGCGCTTCCGAGCCATTCCCGATCTTCGCATAGGAGAGTGCGATCTCAGCCTTCACGTCGGCATTCTGCGGGTTGGTCTGCAATTCCTTAAAGCCGACAGAGATAGCTTGCTCATAGGTGGTGTGTGCCTTGTCCTGCTGCCCTGCCCCACGATATGCATCCGCAAGGTTGACCATCGTCTGGGTGTCATTCGGATTGAGCGCCACGGCCTTCTCAAACGCTCCGACCGCGTTTGCGTATTGCTTTAGGAAAAAGTAGGAAGTCCCCAGATTCGAGTACGTCGAGAAATAAGGCTCAATCTGAATGGCTTTTTGAAAATAAGGAATCGACTCCTGATACTTACCTTGCTGAAGGTATATGTTGCCGATATTTTCGTACCCTGCAACGATGTCTGGTTCGATGGCCTGGACTTGTTGAAATGCCTGTAAAGCCTTCGCATAGTCGCCTTGATGTGCGTAGGCTACGCCGAGCGCGTTTTGATTTACCCAGTAGTATGGGTTGAGCTGTATTGCCTTCTGGATCGCAACGAGGGCTTGCGGGGTGTTGCCGCTATCCAGGTACACAGTGCCCAAGCGGCGATAGAACTCATCCGAATTGGGCGCTAGCGAAAGAGCGCGGTTCAGCTCCGCGACCGCTTCCGAGTATTTACCCGTCGCCCGATAAACGCCACCGAGCGTGGCATGCACTTCCGGCAGCTTGTCGTTCAACTGTTGGGCTTGTTGCGCAGCCGCCAGAGCCTTCTGCGTCCAAAGGCTGTCCTTCTTAATTCCGTTCATCCGCAGACTTGCGTCGGCGATGCCCGTATATGCAAGAGCAAACTTTGGATCTGCCTTCAGCGCCTGATCGAAGTAATCCAGTGCCGCCTGCATGCTTTTGCTGTCGTCTCCGCGCATGGAATTGCGACCGCGTAGGTACAGGTCATACGCAGCGCTGTTGTCGGTCGGCCGGGCCTCCGCTGAAGCAAGCTCATCACTTGTCGGGTTGATATTGAGACCCGAGACGAGCTGATTGTATATTTGGTCTTCCAGGGTGAACAGATCTCCGACAACGCCGTCAAATTCTCGGCTCCAGAGTCTCTTGTTATCCGCCACGTCCTCCAGATGCATGGTGATGCGGATCTTGTCCGCGGACGCTTGCAGCACGCCTTGCACGAGTAAGTTGGCTCCCAGCGCGCGCCCGATTTTTGGCAAAGGCTGCTTTTGGTCCACCTGGTCGGCCGCGTCATTGGAGGTGACCCGGACGTCTTTCAGTTGAAATAGCTTAGCCGAAAGTGCCTCCTCGATGCCCTTGGCTAAGTAACCAAGCTGTGAAGAATCCCCGAGAATTTGCAGAGGCAGAACGGCAACGAACCGACCGCTGGAAAGCGGAGGAACTCCGGAAACATTCGATGTACTTCCTTTCCCTCCGCCGCCAAAAATCAGATGGCGCACAGTTGGAATGGCCAGGGCAAGCAGCATGACGGCGACAATAGCGCTCGGCGATCCAAACCCAGCGCCGACTCGCAAACTCTGGAATCTGGATTTGGACTGTAGAACCGCTGTGGGAAATGCTGCGGGAAAGCCCGCTGCCCGATTGGGAACCTTGCAGGTCTGCCAGAATCTCGTACGCGTTCTGATAACGAGCGTCTGGGTCCTTTTCCAGGCAGCGCATAATGATCTTGACGAGCCAGTTCGGCAGAGAAGGGTCTACCAACTTGGGGCTTTTCGGTTTTTCCTTAATGCGTTGATACATCACCCCAAGTGTGGAGTCCCCGGTAAAGGGGACGTCGCCCGTCCCCATCTCGTAGAGAATCAAACCGTAGGAGTAGATGTCCGAGCGCCCGTCGGTTGGCTTGCCTTCGACCTGTTCCGGCGACATGTAGCGCGGAGTGCCCAGTAGGGCTCCAGATTGCGTCATGCCTATAGCGCCTTCCGCGAAGGATTTCGCGAGGCCGAAATCGGAGATGTAAACTTGATCGTCCTTGTCCACCAAGATATTTTGCGGTTTCAAATCGCGATGGACTACATCCTCGGCATGCGCGGCCGCAAGCGCCCCCGCAAGCTGCGACCGCGAATTTCAGTACTCGTTCCAGGGGGAGTTTTGGGTTGTCCTTTATGATCTGGTGAAGATCGTGGCCTTCCACATAGGCCATGGTGATGAACTTCATGCCGTCGACCTCGCCGAGGTCGTGAATGCGAAGTATGTTTTTGTGCGAGATTTTGCTGGCGAGGACTAATTCCTGCTTGAAGCGGCTGAGGGCATCCGTCTCCCCCATTGCTCCCTGGCGGACCACCTTAATTGCAACAGTACGGTTCAGCTCCTTGTCGTGTGCTTTGTACACGCGTCCCATGCCGCCTTGGCCCAGGAGCGTCTCGATGCGGTAACGCGGGCCGAAATCGCTTCCTGGAGTAATGGTGGTGGGATCCACCATTTGGATTGTTTCCGACGAGTCGCTGAGGGGCATCGGTGTGCTGCATTGAGAACAGCTCTCGGCGAAATCTGGATTTGCGTGTTTTACACTGTGGGCAGTAGATCATGTACGCCAGTACGAGTGTAGCGTGCGCTTGGAACTTGGTCGAATTATCCTGCACATGGGCTGGGTGTTGCAACTGGGTAACGTCGAGGCGGGAACCGATACGTTCTGACACCATTTACAGAGACAGGCTAGTAATCACGTCTTCCGTGGAACGGTGCGAGCAAGGTCACATGCGGGCAGCTTGGCGCGGGGGTGTGCTACCGTGCGCAGCGTCGATTCACCGCTACTTCAGTAACGTGAGTCGTGTCCCAAAAATCGGCGACTGGTTGCGGAAACTCAACGATGAAAGCAGTCCTATTCAAATAGCTGGATTCCTGACGAACGACACTACATTTTGCTCTTTCAGGTTCGCCTTGTTTATCAGTAAAAGCTTCTGGCCGGGATTTACAGCAGTACTTAGGGTGATGAGCCCTCCGCGGGCGTTTACGTGCAGTCCTTCCGTTCCTTCGTGAAATGGGTCTTCTGGGGCAGCATAACCGTAGACCAAGATGGGCTCATAAGCCCACAAGCGCTTCGAAGACCGACGGTCAGGAATCGGGACGAAGTCGTTCTGAACACCTTCTTTGAAACTGCGATCGTTCTGATGTCGTTCAATATCCTGGAGGCGGTCCCAGATTTCACTCATACCTCAGCTCCGATTCCGTCGTAGTGGGACTTCTTGCGTTGGGACAGTTGTTTCCATAAACGGTCCGGAGAGAGTTCCGCGCTGAGCCTTCCGACGACGGAAGCATTGTTTCACATCGGCAATCGCAAATCGATTTAGTACCGGGGATTGTACCGCAATTGTAGATTTGACGTTATCGGAAATAGGAGCGAGAGAGAGAGCGGTAAACGGACTCCGCAAGAAATTTATTTATGGCAAATTCGCCTATCGCGGCCTAGCTGGGTTACGGGTTCGACGAGATTCAAGAATTTGAAGGAACCCAAGAGTCCGAACGAAGAAGGTGAAAATCGCTCGGGCGTAAACGCTATCGCGCGCCATCGCTATGTAACTGCGCGCCAGTTCCTTCAGAGTTCGGAGGCCCGGCTCGCCGTGATACACCGGGCTTACAGGTTGCTGACCGCGTGATTGGCGATATTGAAATCGAGCGGCAAGTGGCTGGCGTGGGCACTCCTCGGCAGGGATTATCCAGACGTACGCCAAGGTCCTCGACGGACATCGGCGTGACGCGGTTAAGAGACTTGAGGAGTACCGTCAGTCGAAAATCGCAGGCAGAACCGCTAGTGCGGACAGAAATATCCACGTCAAATGAGAATTGATGGCGTGCGCTCCCAATGCTGTTTCAATCGAGCGGTGAGACAAATCGCACTGTCGAGGGAAGAACAGCAACGCGGTATAACTTTTATCCGCTTGGCAACCGCGCTCCCCGCGCTGTACCATAAACGACATTGAAGAAAAGCGTCTCCTCGATGCGATGTCTTGGGAGTCGCTTGAGCTGACAGAAGCCAATTGGATCTAAAATGGGCCGTTCATGGGTCTGCGAAGGGAGTAACGAGAATTGCCGCTTTTGTCGCGGCCTCGGAACGGTTCCAGATGCGCTCGCAACCGCACGAGACCGCCGAGTGCAACGATTGGCGACGGAAGCTTCGTCAGGTACAAAGATAGTTCGGCACAGGTCAATTTCGCATAGGGTTTCCCCTCTAAGAAACGTTTCTAGTGCTCCTCAATCCCGTATTCTGCTTTCATATCTTGAAGGTTGCCGTGGTCGCTGCAGCCAAATCATCACCAGTCCACGCTTGATACAAAGCGAAACAAAAACGGCGACGCTATCTGCAACACTTACAGTACACGCACGACGAAATGTCTCAAATGTATTTGCACTCATCGCTGGAAGTTTCTGCGGCGCCGTTGTCAGACACGTTCAGCCGTTGAAAAAGCGACCATTGCCAAAAATCTAGCGACGGACAGCAAAAAGGAAAATGGGTAATGACTGTGGTCGCTGCTGTTTTGATGACATTTACTGGGCGAAGTAATTTGTTCTTATGGCGACGATTTTTCGCACTGCTCGCATGGAGAAAATGCCATGACGCAAATATTCAACTCGGACAAATTGGGACGGGCCGCACTCATCGAACGGCTGATTCAGTTGCACAAGGAAGTGCAGCAAGCCTACGCACTGCGGGATGAACATCGCGTTGAAGAAGGCAAGATTTTATTGTCCCTGCGAACTGCAACTCCTCGCGGTGAGTGGGAACCTCAATTAAAAGAATTGTGCAATGCCATCGGCATGTCCCGCAGGACGGCGCATAACTACATGAATGCAGCCGAAAAAGGTGCCGTGACCAGAATGAAAGACGGACAGACTTTACAGGCTAAATAGACCGCGTTTTCAGCGTTCGCAGCATCCTCATACTTTATGTTGTGGGTTCCGGGAATTCTGAGCCACCAATTCCGGAAATTCTGAGCCGTTTTGTATTTTCTGGCAAGGTCTCTTCTGGGTTGAGATGACGGGTTCTCCCGGAGGGGCCATCGAGGTGGATAAAGCGTCCGCGCTCGAGAACCCGATCCAGGATGGCTGCCGCCATATCTTCGTCGTGTAGGACCTTTCCCCAGTCATTCATTGGCTTGTTGGTTGTGAAGATCATCGGCCGCTTCCTCAGGTGCCGATCGTTCACGACATGGAAGAGCACGTTGGCAGCGTCCGGCCCATAGGTCAGATATCCGACCTCATCGATGACCAGGACGTGAGGGTGCGTGTAGGTGGTCAGCGATTCCTGGAGATTTCCACGCTTGCTGGCGTTCGAGAGGTCCTCGATGAGTTCCGCCGCGGTGGTGAACAGAGTCTCGAAACCGTTCTGGATGGCGCGGTACCCGATGGCCACCGCCAGATGAGTCTTTCCTCTACCGGTCTTACCGTGCAGAATCAACGACCGCCCTTCGGTGACGAAGTCCAGCCCGAGGCAGGAGCCGATCACGGACTCCCGGAGCGTTGACTGCAACGCGAAGTCGAACTCGTCGATGGTCTTGAAGAACGGGAAGTGTGCGCTCCGCGTACAACGTTGCAGTCGCGTCTGTTTCCTTCGCGCCACTTCTTCGGCCAGCAGCAGAGCCAGGAAGTCCCGATAGGACCAACCTTCCTTCTCGGCCCGATCAGCGACGTCTTTGTAAATCCGGCGCGTGTGCGCCAAGTTAAGGCGTCGGAAGTGAGCCTCGAGCTGGCCTTCGGAGAGTTCCAGACTCTTCGACGTGTTGTCGTCCTGCTTGGGCGTCAGCGATGTCTCTGGCGGATTTTTCCTAACTTGTTCTTTCCTCATGGGATCTCCTCCTGAAAAACTAAGCAACGCTGAAGAAAATGCTCAATGTAGTTGGCACCAAAAACTTGCTCTTCGAGTCCCCGTTCCATGGCGCGGCAAAGAACCTCTGCTCCGTGGCTCTGCAAGATGTTGTGCAGCCGATCGATGTCGTGGAACCACTGCCCGGGTCGGCGGTGAACGATCTCGGTGAGGTAGAGAAAAGCAGGTTCTCCGAGTTCCAGCAACTGCTGACGCTTCAGATAACGCTTGCCGCGCTTGCCCGATACCGCCGCCACCAGGGCCGCGCGATGCGCGGCGAGCGTGGACCCCTCGTGCGCAACGAATTTCCGTGGATGGTTGACTTCATATCTACCCGCCACGATGCGTACGCGATCGGCGTACAAGTACAGCGTCGCCGGCATGCTAATGGCCTCGGGAGGCATCGAGTAAGGATGGCCATCATGCAGAACCGTACCCGTCGGTCCTACATAGACAGGAATGCGAAGCGCTAGATCTTTCGGGTGCACCTTCAGGGAACGAAGTCTGGAGGCCTCTTCGGCAAGACGCACGGCGGGGATTATGCCCGTCGCGCGGCAGGCACGCTCCTGATTCACTTCACGATGCCATTCGATGAGTTGCTGTGCGAGATCTTCTTGATCGTGGAAGCGGCGCACTTTGAAGAAGGAGGACTTTACGAAACCCACCAGGTTCTCAACAGCACCCTTTTGCTGCGGACTATGAGGCCAACACAACTCCACCCCGACGCCCAGCTCGAGCATGACGTAAGCGAAGACCGGATTCCATTCCGTGACCTCGCCGTTTCTTTGCCACTTTAAGGCCACGGTCTTCGGCCGATCGAACACGCACAGCAGCGGAGCTCCACCCCAACGGTCCAGATGTTCGGCCAGGTTTCGCACCAAGCTCTCCACGGCCTGGTCCTGCACCACACTGACGCAGACAAATCGGGAGTACTTCAGGCGAGAAGCGAAGAAGTGGATACGATGAATCGACCCATCAAGAAAGGTAACGTCGACTTCGCCGAAGTCATGTTGGCTAAATTCTCCGGGCAGACCTTCGAAACGAATCAGCGGCTTGATCTGTTTCGGACGAACAGAGGCCACCAGAGCGTACAAGGCGGTCTTGCCGCCCTGGTAGCCGGCCTCCCGAACCCGGCGAAGGATCTCCAGAGAAGGTAGGTCGGGTTTTTCTTCCAGAATGTTTACGACCGGTTTCCGGAAATCCTCAACGATGCTGGGTCTGCCGATCCGCCGCTTCTCTCGCTCAGCGGCATCATCCACATGAACCACCGGAACTTCTTCTGCAATGCGCTTAACAGAGCACAGAGACACTCCCGCCAGACGGGCCACTTCGGCCTTGGAGTGACCGGCCTTCAGTAGAATTTCGACTTCGTGACGCTTTAACGTTCCTAACATCCTCCTCCCTCGGCCCTACCGGTTCACCGACCGGAGGCACAGAGAGAGTCTTAGCCCTTCCGGCTACTGCCGGATGGCTCAGAATTTCCGGAATGTAAAGGGTCAGAATTTTCGGAACCGACATATGTTATATGATTGCCGCTCCGGCCCTCACGTCTGAAAAGCTGACCGCCTAAGAACCCTCCCATGAAAGATGAATACGGCTGGTTGTGGACTCCCGTTCTGTGGTGCAAGCGTCCCCGTGATCTGTGTGATCCAGATTGCCCACCGATTCTCTTGCCTTACTCGGGCAGAGCACGTTCAGAAGACAAATGCTTTCAGTTCGAAGACGCAAATCCCTCAAGCTGGCCACCAGATGAATGGTCAGCGATTTTCGGATGCGCAACATGCGGCTTTGTGTATCGATATCTATCTTCCGATATCTTTGTTCTTCCTTGTCGTACAGCGCACCCAGGGCTATTCCACAACGGCGCAAACTGTTTCTGTATTGCATTTTTGTGCGGCTACAAGAACTGCAAAACTCGAACCAAAGTTCACGTGGAGAAACACGGAGCGAGCGAAGGCAATATATTAGACCTTTTTCGCGGATCCATTCTTTAGCGGTTCCTTGCCATGCGGTCATCCAATTGTTCCACTTTCCCAAACGGAATATCAGATTTGGAATGTGATGGATCCTATTGAGTAGTAAACGGCGGGTTTTCGTGGCGGCGGTCATTTAACAATACCGTGCACTCGCGCCAGGTGATATGCCACGTCAGCCCGCTCGAATTACTCGCGCGCAGTGAACCATAACGAAAAGAAAACCGGCCAACGCTAGTCATGGACGCGTACAACCGATTGTAGGAGCTGCCAATGGAAACGTAACGGGAAAGATTCTCTTACGACGCAGACTAGGACTTCCACCAAAGGTCAGGTCGTTCTTTCCTATCCGATTCAGGGCGAAATCGGACTTTGTGCCGGCGACCCGCTGGGCGGTAAAGGGGAGGGTGGACGAATTGTGTTAACACCATGCAGAACTCGCTCGTAGAACGTGAGAATTCTCCGTGATGCCATCTCTAGGTTTTCCCGTTCTCAGCGGGGCACCGGTCGCTCCCGTCTCATGACTCTGACCGGTCTTCGCGCCGCCAAGTCCCCCGCTCGCATGCGCAGCTCCGGCAGAACCGTAACAACAAATGCAAATCGCTGGAAGTGATCCATTTTCCGCCCCCGCAGAGAACCGCAAGTTCCGAGGACGGATCGCGGGCTCCCCCGATTACCGCGACTGCGGATCGAATGCCGCCATCTTTGTAAGCTCTTCCTTCCTGACTTTTCCGGTGGGAGTCACCGGCATGGCACCCACCAGCACGAAATGTGATGGCCGTTTGTAAGGAGCGAGGCTTCGCGCAGCATAATCCGCCAATTCGGCGGTCGTCGCCGGCGATTCCCGCGAGAGCTCTACGAAGGCCACCACCTCCTCACCCCCCTCCAGTCCTTGAACGGATCGGCCAATCACAGCGGACCGCACTACAGACGGATGAGCATTTAGGACAGCCTCGACTTCTGCTGGGTAGACATTCTCTCCAAAACGAACGATTAATTCTTTTGTGCGCCCCACGATGAAAAGATTTCCATCCTCCAAACGGGCGAGGTCGCGCGTATTGAACCATCCCTCCGCGCTGATCGCCGCCGCGGTTTCTTCGGGCGCGCGATAGTATCCCTTCGCGATATTAGGCCCGCGCACCCAGAGTTCGCCGACTGCTCCGTCTGCGACTTGCTTGCCATCTTTTCCCATCAGTACGATTTCAACTCCCGGAAGCACTCGGCCCACCGAGAGATCACTTCGCGGCTCATCAACTCTGGCCTGCGCAACGGTGGGCGAACACTCCGTCACACCGTAGCCGTTATGCAACGGCATGCCGAGAAGCGCCTCGACGGCCGATTTGACGGCGAGTTGCAGCGGTGCGCCTGAGGACGAAATAATACGAAGCTCGGGAAATTTCAAAGACTTCAGGCCTTTCGTATTTGCATACTCGACCAAGAGCGCGAACATCGAAGGCACGCCCAGCAAGACGGTAATCCGGTCCCGTTCCAGGCTCTTGAGTAACTGGACAGGGTCGAAACGCGACGACAAGTAAAGCGCCGAGCCACTGAGTAGCGCGCCCAGCAAAACCACCGACAGCCCTACGGCGTGTGACATCGGCAGAACACCGTATAGACGGTCGTCCGGAGTGAGCGAGCGAATCTGCGCCGAAACCGCTGCGATGAACAATAAGTTGCGGTGGGTCAGCACCACGCCTTTCGGAAGGCCGGTGGTGCCGGAAGTATAGATCAATGCAGCCACACGATCAGTTCTGCTCGTCTCAATCGGATCGGGATTAACTGTTTCATTCAAGCTCCCCAATCCGATCGTTCCCAGGCCCGCGGCTTCTGCGATCACTGCACCGTGCCGTTTGGCGTGCTGTGTGGCGAGCGGCGAGACGCTGGTCATATAAATCACACGACGGGCCCCGCAGTGATCTCGAATATCGTCAATCTCACGCGGCGATAGTCTCGCGTTTGCGAGCACTGGCCATGCATCCATCCCTGCCAGAGCCAAGAATATCGCCACAAATGCGCGGCAGTTTTCGCACACCAGCATGACCCGATCGCCGGGCCGCACGCCCGAGTCGCGAAGCCAGACGCGCGTTTCGGCAACTGCGGCGTCCAATTGGGCATAGGTCCATGTGCCCGTGGGTTCCGCTAGCGCCAACTTATCAGGAGAGCGCTCTGCCCAAGGCCTTATTACATCGCCGATTCCAGCGGGAAGTGAGTCCAGGAGTTCGGAGGTTTGGCGGTCAGTCATGAGCATCTATCTTATCAGCTGGTTGTCTTCAGATGTCGCGCAAGCCTTTGTTTGTTGGGATTCTGCTGACTTTTCCTAGCGAGTCGCAAGAAAATCACGAGCAGGATTAAAGCGTAGTGTTCTGTAGCGGACCAACTAAAGAGGTAACCGACCCCGTCTTCGCGCACTGCATCCATCAAATCACACGCGTGCGGCCGGAGTCATCACGGAAAACGTCGCAACTTCAGCCTTTCTTAATTGCAGATACTGCAGCCAATTGCGATACACGGACGCTGCCGACGACTTCCACGTTCCTTGCAGCGCGCTGGCCACCGCGGCCTGGGGGAATTTCGCCATCAGCTCCTCGCGCGGATCTGCTTCTACAACTTTTCGAAAATCCGACAACAATTCGATCGCCCCGGCGCCGAAGTATCCCTGTGGCATCGTTGGATATGTTTCCCGTTCTCGTTTCAGAAATCTCTTTATGTCTCTGCGGTATTCTTTCAACAGGGTCCGCAGGCTGTACTCCGGATGACCCTGGAAATGCACGAACAGACTGCCCTTTTTCTTTTTCACAAATAGATCAACGCCCGCATCTGCGGATTGCGTCAAGATTTCATAACCACCGTCTGTCAGCGCGTCTGCTCGCACTTCGTTCCAGCGCGAGTGCGGAATTTGCATCGTGTCGCCAGTCTGTTCTGTCAGCGCGTGGCACCGGACTTTCTTATACTCGAATACGCCGAATTGCTTGTCGCCGAGCCGGTGACGAGGAATGCCGTCGCTGTGCAGCACGCCCGCATGAGCAGCCAGGCAGGAGAGCACCGTCGAAGTCGTGTTGCGCTCGGCCCAATTGAGAACTTCGGCCAGCGCAGGCCAATAAGGTTCGTTGCGCAAATCGGGCTGGCGCGGTTCGGTGCCCGTCATAATCATTCCATCAAAACGGCTGTTCAAGAGATCATCAATGCCATGGTAGAAGTTGCGCAGATGCTGTTGTCCCGCGTCGCTTCGCGGAAGTTCCGGCAACGAATAAAGTGTGAGGGACAGCGGCAGATCGCCGGCAGCAGATTCCAGCAATTCGAAGAATTGTACCTCGGTGTCTTCCAGCGCCGAATCCGGCATATTGTTAATCAGCGCGATTCGCAGGTGTTCCGCTGAAGCTTCCTGTTTTCCAGCCGGCCGCGCAACGTTGGGCGCATTCTTCCGCGACAGCAGCTTCGGAACTCGCCCTCCGTCTATTACGATGGCCATTCACTATCTCCCCACCTGATACGCAGTACGATCCCGATAAATCTAATGCGCCTGCTCGAGCGCCTGTGCCAGGTCCGCGATGATGTCGTCAATGTGTTCAATTCCCACGCTCAGCCGGATCATCTCTGGCGTCACACCCGCTTTCTGTTGTTCTTCCGGTGTTAGTTGACGGTGCGTGGTAGACGCAGGGTGGCAGGATAGCGATTTCGCGTCGCCCATATTGACCATGCGCTTGAACAATCGCAGTGCATCAAAACATTTCACGCCCTGCTCGAAGCCGCCTTTGACGCCAAACGTCATAAGAGAACACGCGCGCGAGCCTAGATAGCGGTGCGCCATCGGATATAGCGGGCTATCGGGAAATCCCGCGTAATTCACCCACGCCACCCGCTCGTGGCCGCGCAGAAATTCCGCCACTTTACGGGCGTTCTCCACGTGGCGTTCCACGCGCAGCGCCATCGTCTCTATACCCTGCAGCAGCAAGAAACCGTTGAAGGGAGAGAGCGTCGATCCCGTGTTGCGCTGGCAACGGTGCGGCACCGCGCCACGTAGGCTGCGGCACCGTAATGTTCGGTGTAAACCACGCCGTGATAGGCGACCTCGGGCTTGTTTAACATGTAGAAGCGCTCCGGATGATCGCGCCACGGGAACTTTCCGCCATCAACAATCATCCCGCCCAGCGTCGTGCCGTGCCCTCCCATGAATTTCGTCATGGAATGCACAACGACGTCCGCGCCGTACTCGATCGGCCTCAGTAAGATGGGCGTCGCGACGGTGTTGTCCACGATTAGAGGCACGCCGTGCTTATGCGCCACGCGCGCCAATCCTTCGATGTCTGCAACGTTTCCGGCCGGATTTCCGACGCTTTCGCAAAACACAGCCCGCGTGTTCTCGTCAATCAGCTTTTCCACTGCTTCCGGAGTGTCGTTCTCAGCAAACCGCCCGGCAATTCCTTGCTTCGGCAAAATGTGGGCGAGCAGCGTGTAGGTGGCGCCGTAGAGTTGGGGAAGCGAAACGATGTTGTGGCCCATCTCGGCGATGTTGATCAGCGAATAATGAATCGCCGCCATTCCCGAGCTCACGCTCAGCGCTTCCACACCGCCCTCTAGCGCGGCAACTCGTTTTTCCAAAACCGTGTTGGTCGGATTCCCGATCCGCGTGTAGATGTTTCCCTGAACTTCCAGATTGAATAAAGCCGCGCCATGCGCAGCGTCGTCAAATTCGAACGCAACAGTCTGATAAATCGGCACGGCCACGGCTTTCGTCGTGGGATCGCCGTCGTAGCCTACGTGAATCGCGATCGTCTCGAGCTTCATGTGTGCAGTGGCCTCGGCAGCGCAAACATCGCCGGGAGATGTTACCGTTCGACGCGTCTCGCGCTGGATCGAGCCGGGAGCGGCATCACAAGAGCACCGCGGAAGCGCTCATTCCGTGATGGTTGACATGTGGGAAGCCGGGACTTTCGCAGGAGTTCGCGCCACGGCTTTCACCATAGCTTGCGTCAGGCGTCTTGCGGCGAAGCCCGCGCCGAACGCAAAGCGCATCACCGGTCCAAAACTATTGGCTGCCGCAAGCCCGACGAAATACAGCCCGGGCACCGATGACTCAAAATTAGACGACAGCACCGGCGTGCCCTTGACGCACTTAAGCTTCGCGCGAATCTCTGAAGTCAGGAACTTCAGTCGTTCCGTATCCACCTTATAGCCGGTCGCGGCAACCACATGATCCGTGACGATTTCGCGAGTCGAACCGTCCGACGCGCGCAAATGCAAATGAACCTTGCCATTCTGGATCTCGGCGCGCTCCACATTGTACCCGAGCAGCAGGGGCACGCGCCCCATCACCTTGTCCTTCACAAACCATCCCGCGGATGGCCCAAGGGTTGTTCGCACCACCTTCAGGCGGAATCCTTCCGGCAAATAATGAAACAGCGCAGGGGCATCCGAAAAGAATCGCGACCTCATGCCCGGACCAAGTCCTGAATCCGGATGCCGCAGTCGCTTCCACAACGAACGGCGCTTGCCCGGCTGAGGCGCTGTGTGAAATTTCAAAGACGTGGCACGAGCCACGAGCTGTACATCCGCATCGGCGTCGCGCAACAATCCCGCCATATCAATGGCCGAAGAACCGGCGCCTAACACGACCACGCTGCGCCCTTTGAATGCCGCAAGGTCATGGTGATTGTAACTGTGCGACAAAAACTGTGGCGAAAGATGAGCAAGGTTCTCCGGCACGTGCACAAAATGCGTGATCCCAATCGCCAACACCACGCGGCGAACCTTCACTTCTTCGCCGTCGTCCAATCGCAAAAGGAAAGATCCGTCCGCCGCGCGCTCAACGCTCGCGACGAGCTTGTCTTCCAACTCCGGAACCATACGGTCGCGGAAAGCCAGCCCGTAATCGCCGAACGTACCAAGCGTGACTGGATTTCCCATGCCCGCATACTCGATCCCGCGCTCCGCACAAAAATCTTTCAAGGTGAATTTGGCGTTGGGATCGTAGATGTTCGAAGCAAAACCGTCCGATTTCAGCATCATGCCTTTCGGCATGTGCGCCACCCAACTGTCCATCGGGCGTCCAAAAATGCGGAACGATATTCCGCGGTTGCGCAAATGCGCCGCAATCGAAAGTCCGTAAGGACCCGCGCCGATAATCGCCGTTTCAATCATAGGGATCAGGGAAATCCTCTCTCCGTAGATTCTGGTACTTGTAACCCACCGCGCCGCTTGTGAATGGTGGTTATCATCGATACTGGCCTGAAATCAGATGACTGTCCAGACTCCGCCTGCAGACCTGTAGCTACTCAGATAGTGCCTTCCACCTGTAGATTGCAATCTCGTTGCCTCCAATCTATTCCATAACTCCCTTAGAATGAATAGCCTGCGTGTTCGTACAGCCTGAATTGCGGAAATTGTTTTCCATCTCGGCCAATCGTTTACACACGACCGTCCGACGGAAGCCCCAGCAGCGCCAGACTGTACCGTGTTACGAGGGTTTCCGCGGGCGGCAATGCCGAGGCCGGTGGGGTCACCAGTCTGTGAGGGGGCTCGTCGGGATTCGGCGGATTGCTCTGATCGAGTTGGCGGCTGCCAATGAGTGAGCACTCGAATATACTCTTCCCCGCACTCGTATTCTTCGCAGATTGGATCCCGGAAATCGGCCCGACAGGCCGGCCGGAACCGTTCAGGATTGCCTAGCCGTTAGTGCCTGATCCACTTCGCGCGACGGAGACAATGCAGCGACGAATTCCTCAACTCGATGCGGTTCGCGGCGTGGCGATTCTGGTCGTCATGATGCATAACATCAGCCTGAAGTATCCCGCGTTCCGCTCGCAACAGTTGTTCAGCAACGGATGGATGGGAGTCGATCTCTTTTTCGTACTCTCTGGGCTTTTGATTACCGGCATTCTCGTCGATACCAACGGCTCAGACGGCTATTTCAAGAATTTCTACGTCCGGCGCTGTCTGAGGATCTGGCCGCTTTATTATTCGCTGCTCTTTTTCATGTTCGTCATCGTCCGTTTTCTCAGTCGATCGGAATTCCCTGAGGTCATTCTAACGTCATCGCCTTGGTGGTCCTTTCCCTTGTTCCTGCAGAATTTCTTGCTTCCGACTTCAACGAATGCCGCGGGCCCTCTGGGTGTCACTTGGTCAGTCGCCATCGAGGAACAGTTTTATCTAGTTTGGCCCCTGGTAGTGCGGTTCTGCTCGTTGACGCAGCTCCGCCGCATCGCCATCGCAGAGATTTGCATTTCTCCGGCTCTGCGCTACTACCTGTCGCTGCACCACGTCAACCTCTACACCAACATCTTCTGTCGTTTGGATGGGCTGATGGCGGGAGCGCTTCTAGCACTTCTTGTCCGATCCGATAATTTTGTACCGTCGAAGTTACTGAAGCGAGCCTGGACTCTGCTGCTGATCGCCGCGCCGCTGGCATTTCTGATGGAGGCCTTCCATGCAAGATGGATTGTCTTTTCGTTCACGGCGCTAGCCTCGGCAGCGTTCGTCTTTGTTGCGATGTTCTCGGAACGAACATGGCTCCAGACCATAATGACCAACCGGTTTCTGATGTACACCGGGACCATCAGTTACGGACTCTACCTTCTGCACAAAATCCCGTTTGGTATAGTGCAAGTCCTTCATCCGGAGCGATATCCATATCTGCCTCTTCCCATCATTTTCGTTACGAGCTATGCTCTTGCGGCGCTCTCCTGGAATCTGCTCGAAAAGCCGTTCCTTAAACTAAAGCGTTTCTTCGAATCGCGGCCGACGCGATTCGATCAACCGAATCGGCCGTCCGCGATCGTTCCTCCACGACCGGAATCGGCATGATGAGGACATCGTGTCGTTGCCGCGTTGCAACGAAATTAGCCCTTTGTACGATCTCTAGTGGAAATCTCTTCGAATCAAACCTATTGGTGGTAGATACTCTTGGTTTCAGAATGCGCGGGAGCTTTGGCACTAATGCCAAATGACAAACTTATTGGCACGTGGAAACTCGTGTCCGCCTCGAGCACAGCGTCGACCGGGGAGCGCATCGAAGCCCCCTATGGCCCCGGCCCTGCGGGTTTCCTCACCTACGGCACGGACGGCAGAATGACGTCCCTGATCAGCTACGGCGGTCGAAAGTCACTCTCTTTCGGCGGCGGGACTCGCTCACCGCAGGAGGAACAGGCAGAGGCGTTTAACACATTTCTTGCTTATGCCGGGCGCTACACGCTCGGCGATGACAAGGTGACCCACCATGTGGAAATTTCTTCGATTCAGAATTACGTAAATAAAGACCTGGTGCGCAGCATCAAATTCGACGGCGATCGAATCACGCTGATTACACCACCGATGGCAGTGAACGGAAAAATCCAGACCATCGAATTGATCTGGCAGCGTCTGCCTGCCGACTCTTGATTCGGCCGCTTTCTGGAAGAATGGATTTGCGCCTACAGAGTCACTGCGAGACTTTTCAGGCCTCTGAAGCCAAATGTCGGAGCCCACTCCGGCGGCGGACCGGCGAGCCTCATCTCCGGAAAACGCTGCACTAGATTCAAGAGCGCAATCTGTCCTTCTAACCGCGCAAGTTGGTTTCCAATGCAAAAATGCGGACCGGCACTGAACGCCAGGTGCTGATTGTTCAGTCTTTTCAAGTCTAACTGATTGGGTGCTTTAAATTGTTTGGGATCCCGGTTCGCCGCACCGAGCATGCAGAGAATTGACCATCTCTTCGGTATTCGCTGGCCGCAAACCTCGATATCTTCCTTCAGCACCCGAGCTGTGAATTGCACCGGGCTCTCATAACGCAGAATCTCCTCCACCGCCGAGCGGATCATCTCCGGTTTCTCGCGCAACTCCGCGGTCTCTTGCGGGTGCTTCAGCAGCGTGTACATGCCGTTGCCGATCAGATTTCGCGTCGTTTCGTGCCCTGCGAAAAGCAGCGCGATACACTGCGCGTACAACTCTTCTTCGGTCAGGACCTCGCCATCTTCCTCGATGTCTATGAGCAGGCTGATCAGGTCGTTTCCTTTATTGCGGCGGCGTTCCGCAACAGCCTTGCGAAAAAAATCGGTCATCGCGATCAGCGCATCTTGCGCGGCGCGTGCCTGCTCCACTGTTCGTTCCGGATTGCCGCGAAACACCGCGATGGCTCGCGACCAATTGACGAACGTATCGTGCAGCTCCTGCGGCACTCCGAGCATTTCCGAAATGATCCGCACAGGCATGGGGTTCGCGAACTCCTGCATGAGTTCGACTGTGGAGCCGCGTTGCAACGGCTTCAACATGTGATCCACGACGGCTTCGATTTGCGGTCGCAAGCCTTCGACAGCCGCTGGTGCAAATCCCTTATTGAGAAGTTTGCGCAGACGGGTGTGCTCGGGCGCGTCCATGAATATCAGCCACAAGTTCAGCATCCGCGCCAGCTCGCGGAACTCGGACTGGCTGTCGGGGGGCAGAAGCGCCAACATTTGCTGCGCGCGTTTCGCGGAAAGTCGCGGGTCCTTCGCAACCGAGGAACACTCGGCGTGACTAAAAATCGCCCACGCCCCCCATTGGCCGTCAACGTCCAACAAATGCAGCGGACCCCCTTCGTGCATCCGGGCGTACATGGGATAGGGGTCCTGCAGAGTTTCGCCGCCAAACGTAATTTTCTGAACGCTGACCTTGGACAACCCTTACCTCCGCAGACCGGCAAAATTTCCGTCACGCAAAATGTAATACAGTGATCCGAATTTTAACATGCTTGCACCGGCAGCTTGGCGGGGCAACTTTTCTTGCGTTCTCTTTGACGCAGTTACTAAAAACGCGCAGCTAGCCCGGGGGATTGGGCCCTGCCAGGAATCCACCATCCAGAACCAACGGCTGGCCGGTCATAAAAGATGCGCGGTCTGAACACATCCATAGAACCGCCTCCGCAACCTCCATCGGTTTTGCAAAACGGCCGAGGGGGTGGAGCCCGATCGCGTATTTTTTGACTTCCGGCGCGCCAAAAGCTCGCTCACCCATCGCCGTTTCAACCACTCCAGGGCACACAGCATTTACCCGAATCCGATTCCGCGCATTTTCCAGTGCGGCAACCTTCGTCAGGCCGATTACCCCGTGCTTACTCGCGCTATACGTTGCTCCACCAGCCCAGCCTGCCAGCCCCAGGACCGACGACATATTGACGATTGCCCCGCCGCCACCCTGCTTGAGCATCTGCCGAATTTCGTACTTCAAACACAACCACACACCCTTAAGATTGATGTTGATGGTGCGATCCCAGTCCTCTTCGGATTGGCTGATGATCGGCGCCGACTTACCCTCAATCCCGGCATTGTTAAAGGCCACATTCAGTCTGCCAAATTTCTCCACAGTCTTCTTCACGAGGTTCTCAACTTCCGAAGCCTTCGACACATCGGTTTTCACAAACAAGGCCTCGCCACCCGCAGCGCGCACCAACTCGACGCTCTCGTTCCCTTCCACTTCCCGGCGCCCCGCAACCACTACCTTCGCGCCGGCCTTCGCGAAAAGTATCGCGGTATCACGGCCGATTCCCGACGTCCCGCCGGTCACCAGCGCAGTTTTGCCCTCTAACTCCCTAGTCATAATTTCCTCTCGCGGATCAACTCGGCCCAAACGCAGCGCAGAGTCTAGGCCTTGGGTGAAGTGCGCGTCAAGCGCTTGGTCACCTCAGGATCGATTCGAACTATCAGCCTGAGGATAAGAGTTCCACACCGGAATGCGATGGCAATCCCGCAAGGCAGCCCGTCGCCGGCCCGTGCCGCGATCCGCGTCATACGCCAAGCAGCGTGGCGGTTTGGCCGGTGCCTTTCTCTTCGAACCGATGCTGGTCTTTCCAGAGTCCCGAACAGTATGGCACTGGGAACGAATTTGCCACTAAGAGCTATTGTTTTCATACATTCTCACTGCGTTCACCACGAAACAGCCGACGCTTCTACATAACTGCTTTCTTTTCAGCATATTAACGACAAGGCCAGGAGCTTACGTTCGCCCGGTATTGGTCCGTGGATTGCGTCTTGATCATTCGTATGATTTTCGATGTCGCCTATCATTCGCATGACGAGTACGAGACAGCCCTCGTTTCGAAAGCCGTGTGGAGGCTTGAATCACGGTGAAGCCGACGGCCTTGATTGTAACCACTGCGCGCTGGTTCCCTACCGCGCGCCTGGCAGTCGCGTTGGCTAACGCAGGATTTACCGTGGACGCTGTATGCCCTTCTCACCATCCCATCACCAAGACCGATGCCGTACGCCGAATTTATAATTACGATGGCCTCGACGCCCTATCATCTGTCGCCGAGGCGATTACTGGCGCAAAGCCCGACGTGCTTGTTCCGGGCGATGATTTGGCTACCCAGCATCTACATCTGCTGTACGACCAGGAACGCGCCAAGGGCGACTCAGGCGCCTCGCTGTGCGCGTTGGTTGAGCGTTCGCTCGGCTCGCCTGAAAACTTCCCAGCACTCTATGCGCGCACCAAATTTATGGAGTTGGCCCAAGAAGAAGGCATCCGCGTTCCCAAGACTGCGGTCATTCGCGACAGCAGCGAATTAAAGAATTGGATCACCCAGACCGGTTTTCCCTTCGTCCTGAAGGCGGACTTTTCTTCCGGCGGCGACGGTGTCCGAGTTGTGCGCAATCTGGAAGCCGCCGAACGGGCCTTGCGCGTTCTCCAAGCTCCTCCTCTTTTGGCGCGGGCGATGAAGCGGGCCTTGGTTGATCGCGACACGACATTGGTCTGGCCGTCGTTACTTCGTCGTCGCTCTCTCGTGAATGCACAGACGTTCGTTGCCGGCCGCGAAGCAACCAGCGCCGTCGCCTGCTGGAGAGGCGAAGTCCTCGCAGCTCTCCATTTCGAAGTGCTCAGCAAAGGCGTTGCAGCTGGACCAGCCACCGTCCTTCGCGCGATCGAAAACGCAGAAATGTCCTCCGCCGCCGAAAAAATGGTCCGCCGCCTCAACCTTTCGGGCCTGCATGGATTTGATTTCATGCTCGAATCACAGACCGGCAATGCTTATCTCATTGAGATAAATCCGCGCTCGACTCAAGTTGGACATCTGACGCTCGGCCCCGGCCGTGACATTCCCGCGGCTCTGCACTCCGCCGTTTCCGGGCAGCCAGTTCGCCCAGCCGCGAAAATCACGAACGACGACACCTTCGCGCTTTTTCCGCAGGAATGGATTCGCGATCCGGCAAGCGCGTTTCTGCAGTCGGCCTACCACGATGTGCCGTGGGACAAACCCGAATTAATTCGCGCCTGCGTCCGCGCTCGCAAGAAACAGGACGCTTGGTATTCTCAGCAGCATCGGCTGCAGGCTTTTTCAGTGGCGCGTCAGCCATGAGCATGAGCGATCCAGCACGAGGGCGCGCGGAGCGAGCGGAAGTGCGAAGTAAGGTAAATTCCGAATTTGGCAGCGAACGCGCGGCCCCGTATCCGCAGGAATCCGGATTCTCAGCTCGGCCTTTGGAATCTGGTCCCCATGCTGTCGAATCGTCCTTCGCTTCCGCGGAGCCGCTGGGCGAACGCCGGATCCACGCATCGGCTGCCAGTCACGCCACGAATCCCCGGCCGGATCGAAACGCAAGGACTTCGGAATTTTATCCGGCGCATGTGCTGCACCCCCGTGTGATTCACGGCCAAGTCCACGAAAACGCGAAGAAGCCGCTGCGGGTTATGAAATTCGGCGGAACGTCGGTCGGTGATGCGTCCTGCATCCAAAGAGTCGTTGAAATCGTGCGCGCCGCTGCGCGCGAAAGTGACCTCGTAGTGGTCGTTTCCGCCATGAGCGGCGTGACCAATAAATTAGTCGAAGCCGCGAACTACGCGGACGCCGGGAACCACGAATCGATTGCGGCGATTTTCGAAGAGCTGCGTCAGCGGCATGAGACCGCGGCGAACGTCCTGATTTCTTCGCATGAAAAGCGCCAGACGATTGTCCAAACGATTCAAGCGCGCGTGCAAGAGGGCGCGCGCCTCTGCGAAGCCGCCATCCAGCGTCGTGAAGTATCAGCGCAGTTGCGCGATGAGATTTCAGGCCTGGGCGAGCGCCTCTCGGCTCCCCTGGTTGCTGCTGCACTCGCCGAGCGAGGCGTGGCCAGCGAGGCGATCGAAGCCACCGAACTTGTCGTCACCGATTCTTGCCACGGAGCCGCAGAACCGTTCATGGATCTAACCCGCGAACGCTGTGAAGCGCGTTTGCGTCCACTTCTGCTGCAAGGAATCGTCGCCGTCGTGACGGGCTTCATTGGCGCCACCGTGGAAGGTGTGCCCACAACTCTGGGCCGCAACAGCTCGGATTATTCCGGCACAATAATGGGCGCGGCTCTGGACGCGGATGAAGTCACACTCTGGACCGACGTGGACGGCATTCTCACCGCAGATCCCCGGCTGGTGCCGGGCGCCAGCTCCATCCTTGAGATGTCTTATCGCGAAGCATCGGAACTCGCGGACCTGGGCGCCAAAGTCCTGCATCCGAAAACGATGCACGCTTTGATGCAACAGGGTATTCCTCTTGCGATCCGCAACACCTTTGCTCCCGAGCGACCCGGAACCAAAATCACATCCGACGGCTCCTCGAGCGGCGCAGGAGTAAGAGCGCTCACGGGCTCGAACGACGCCGCGTTAATCACCGTGCGAGCAGCGAGAGTATCCGACACGCCAAATATTCTGCGTCGTGCGCTCGTCACTATTGCGGGAGTTCCAGCCGAACTTCGGTTGGCGCCTCAATATTCCACTTTGCAGGACGAAATCTCCCTGGTCGTCCCGTCGGCGCTCGCCGCAACAACTCAGCACGCGCTGCGCAAAGAATTCACTTCGGATCTGGCGTGCGGAATCATCCGGGCCCTTACTCTTGAATCGGATGTTGCGCTCGTCACCGTCATCGGCGAGAAGCTGTTCGGTTCGGGAGGGCTAGTTGGCCGCGTGCTCAATGCGTTGAGCTGCGAGAAGATCTCCGTCCTCGCCAGATCTCAGGGTTCCTCGCGCTCCAGTTTCACTTTCGTCGTGGCGCAGCGCCATATGAAGGCAGCGCTGGTCGCCGCGCACCGCCAACTACAACTTTCCGCGTCGGCAGCTGGCGGCCGCTTGCGCTGACGAGCTCTCCGACGGTCACTAGCTCTGCGGAACGCATCGGTCGGCCAATTCGGTACGTCAGTTCACATCGTTTTGTGTGCCAAAAACGAGCCTTCGCTGATCAATAACGCATTCTTTATCAGAGAGATAGGCAGCACACGGCCGGCGCGATTCGCTTTCCGTTCCGCTTGCTTTTCTTTGGTCTTTAATATGACCGCCGCACTTAGATAGAATACCGCTCCCATGGCCCAACCTGCCCCAGCGCGCGAACCGAGTATCCCCACACCCTACGTGGATATCTACAAGGACGGCGAGTACCTGAAGAAAAATCCCACCTGGCACGTGGAAGAGTCTCCGTTCAAGGCCAAGTACATTATGGAGATGCTGAGGCGAAACAATCTTGCGCCGAAAACGATCTGCGAGGCCGGCTGCGGCGCGGGCGAAGTCTTGCGGCAACTCCAGTTGCAAATGAGCGGGGACCAGGAATTCTGGGGATACGACATTTCTCCCCAAGCGATCGAGTTTAGCAAGCCCCGGGAAAATGATAAGTTGCACTTCAAACTTGCTGATCTTGGCAAAGAATATTCAGTGAACTTCGATCTCCTGCTGGTTTTGGATGTCGTCGAACACCTGGAGGATTATTTTACTTTTCTCCGTGAAATCCGCCCGCGCGCCAAGCACAAGATTTTCCACTTCCCGCTCGACCTTTCAGTGCAAGCGGTGCTGCGCAAGCGCGGACTCGTGACCAGGCGTGAAATGCACGCGCACTTGCATTATTTTACGAAGGATACCGCGCTGCAATCTCTGAAAGATACAGGCTACGAAGTGCTGGATTATTTTTATCTGCCCCGGTCCAACGAAATTGGTCCGACGCTTCTCCAAAAAGCCTTCAGCCTTCCTCGGGCGCTCTCGTTTGCGATCCACAAGGATTTGGCTGTGCGTGTCCTGGGCGGGTATTCCCTGATGATTCTTGCGAGTTGACGGCCCGCGAAGTCCTCGGTTCATGTGATCGCCCTTGGTTACCCCGAACGAGAAACCGGCAAACTCTTACGTGAGGGTCAGCGAGCCAGTCTAGGTTGGGCGGGTGTCCGCGTCTCAGGTCTGTCGTTCAGCCGCCCCACCCGCCGAGCGTGAACGTCAGAATCGATAGGCTATATCGCGTCGTTTTGGTTTCATCGGACGTCTCTTCGATCCAAACTTCAACCAGGATTGCTTCTTCGAACTCCCGCTCGCGAGGGAGCGGGGTGCCCAGCCGAGTTGAGGGCGCTTTAGTGCGCGCGCCATGTCCGCTACCGAGCTGCCCCGCATGCAAACCGAAATCCGGTTCCGTCCTCCCGAACCTATCAATGAGAGCCTGCTCGAGTCGAGGGGGCCGCCATCGCTACGCAGTCAAGTACTCCAAAATGCTCGTTGCCCAAAATCCCCACTCCCTCGGTCTGCCGGAATCGTTGAGAATTCGCTTGCCCAAAACGATACGTCGCTCGCCTCAAAAAGAACCGATTCTGGGGAACGGTGAGAGGTTGGGGTTGCCCTCCGGAAAACGTACAGCAGGACCGTAATCTATTCTCTCGCGCGCAAATTGGCACGAGCGGTACTTGCTGCTCTCTGTCAGTGAAATTCCACCATGCTAGAATGCGCTCTATTATTGGAAATTACGCCCCACTCTGGAGCGCGTGTCACAGACGACGGAACTCGGGGTGCGCTTCACAACGATGGAGAAGTTTATGAACAAAAACATCATCTTGGCAGTGGCGACCCTCTGCGTTTTCGTGCTGTCGTATTTCGCTTGGGGTCGATCGTCAGCTGCAACGATGACGCTTTTCAGTAAGCTGGAAACGATTGATATCGAATCGAAGGTGCAAACGGTCGTTTACGTCGCGCCCGAGCACTTCGAGGCGCCGAATTGGACGCGCGATGGTGCATTTTTCCTGTTCAACCAAGATGGCCGGATATACCGCTTGCCCGTTAGCGGCGGAAAGCCGGAGGCGATTGACACGGGATTCGCTATCCGATGCAACAACGATCACGGAATTTCACCCGATTCAAAGTTCATCGCGATCAGCGATCAATCGCAGGATGACCACAATTCGATCGTCTACACGCTTCCGTTTGGCGGCGGAGCGCCCCACCGTATCACACAGAATTCCCCTTCGTACTGGCACGGGTGGTCGCCGGATGGAAGTATGCTGGCATTTGTTGGCGAACGAAACGGGGATTTCGATATTTACTCAATTCCGGCTGCGGGTGGCGTGGAGACGCGACTGACGACGGCCAAAGGCCTCGACGACGGGCCTGAATATTCGCCCGACGGAAAATACATTTACTTCAATTCGGTTCGGACCGGGATCATGCAGATTTGGCGCATGCGCCCCGATGGAAGCGAGCAAGAGCAGATCACACACGATGATTTCAACGATTGGTTCCCGCACATCTCTCCGGACGGGAAATGGATGGTTATTCTCTCCTACGATAAAAGCGTGACGGGTCATCCGCCCAATAAGGACGTTACCCTACGGCTGATGTCCCGCGAGGACGGGAAGATTAGCGTTTTGGCCAAATTGTTCGGAGGCCAGGGCACAATTAATGTGCCGTCATGGTCACCAGATAGCAAACGGTTGGCATTCGTAAGCTACGAATTGGCGGATGCCGCAGCGAAAAGATAGCTTCCGCTTCTATTTTAGTTGTCGTCCCAGGATATTCGCCTGTTCTCGCGTCACCCGATATAGCGCCGCTGAATCGACAGACAGCATCCGTAGATAAAAATCTCGACATCGCGTTTACCGCGGCCGACAATGCAGTCGGTTGAGCGGGGACGATGGGTGCAAGAGAGGACAACGAATGAACCCTCTAACACGCAGGACTTTCATGCGCATCAGTGCGGGCTCCGTGGCTGCCGGAGCGAGTTCCAAGATCAACCTGCTGGAGCCGGCAGCGCTTTGGGGGGCGAGTCGCGCGGTAGCACCGAGCGATCGTGTCCGATTCGCATCCATCGGCACGGGCACGCGCGGCTGCGAGCTTCTCGACGCGTCGCTCGCGGTGCCCGGCCTGGAATGCGTAGCGGTGTGCGACCTTTACGACAGCCGACACGAGGCGGCGCAAGAAGCCGTGCAGAAGCGCGTCCCGGCAACGCGCAGTTATAAAGAGGTCCTCGACCGCAAGGACGTGGATGCGGTGATCGTGGCGGTCCCCGACCATCAGCATCGCAGAGTTGTGGTGGATGCTTGCGCAGCTGGGAAAGACGTTTACTGCGAAAAACCGATGTCGCACAACGTGGAGGACGGATTCGCGATGGTGGATGCAGTGCGAAAAGGAAATCGCATCATGCAAGTCGGCAGCCAGCGTGTCAGCTCCATCGTGTACGAAAAGGCGCGCGAGCTCTACTCGTCGGGGGCGCTCGGCGAGGTTTTTCTGATCGAGGGGTCGTCAAACCGGAATTCGCCCGGCGGCGCCTGGGTGTATCCGATCCCGCCGGACGCGAGCGAACAAAGCATTGATTGGAATGCTTTCCTGGTGGGAGCGCCACAGCGCCCGTTTGACGCGGCGCGCTTCTTCCGTTGGCGGTGTTTCGCGGATTACGGCGAGGGCCTGGCGGGGGATCTGTTCGTGCACCTGCTTTCGGGGATTCACTTTGTTGCGGGAATCAATGAAGTTCCGCAACGCGCGCAATCAACTGGCGGACTATTTCGTTGGAAGGACGGGCGTGACTTCCCCGACGTGATCGAAACGGTTTATGACTATCCGAACTTCCGCGTGTCGCTGTACTGCAATCTGAACAATAGTAATCAAGGCGGCGAACCGATCAAATTCCAAGGCACGAAGGGAACCATGGAAATTCTGAATCAGACGCTGACATTTACACCGCAAGATATTACTCCCAAGCCCGAGACATATTCGACCAAGGGTTGGCCGGCGCGGCTTCGTAATGCGTATCTCGCGAAGTGGGCAACGGAAAATCCACAACCCACGCCGCTCGACTATCAGACGACGGTGCAGTCCGAGATTTTTGCGGCGCCGGCCGGCTACAGCGACGTTTCAGCGCACCAGGCGAATTTTTTCAATGCGGTACGGACGCGCAAAGCCCCTGTTGAGAATGAAGTGTTTGGCAATCACGCCGCGATCGGCTGCCATCTGGCAAACTACGCGTACTTCAATAAAACGATTGCGAGGTGGGATAGGGACGCGCAGGCGATTCACGCGTGAGCGGGGTTCGCTCAAGTATTGAGATGACCATCACTTCGGAACGGGGGCGGTGACCATGCGAGGAATCTCAAGAAGGAATTTCCTGAAGACTGCATCGGCGTCAGTCGGTTTCGCCGCCGCGTGTACCGATGCATCCTGGCTGATGGCAAATCCGCTGGGCTTGCCGCTCGGATTGCAGCTCTACTCCGTCAGAGATTTGTTGCCACAGGATTATGAAGGAACCCTCCATCAGCTGAGCAGGATGGGTTACCGTGAGGTCGAGGCTGCGGGATTTTTTGGCCGCAGCGCGAGCGACGTGAAGCAGGCCATGGAGCAAGCCGGGCTGCATTGCGTGAGTGCGCACTATTCGTATGCAGACCTGGCGCCACGCCTCGACGACGTCATCCAGTTCGGAAATACGCTCGCACTTGAGTACATCATTTGCTCATCGCCCGGACTTCCGGATGGATCGGCTGCGAATTCCGCGAATGCGCGGGTCGCCAGAGAAGCTATGACGCTCGATGACTGGCGTTGGAACGCAGAGCAATTCAATCGGATGGGAGAGCGCGTGAATGCGGGCGGAATCAAATTTGGATACCACAATCATACTGCTGAGTTCCGCGCGGTGAACGGTGTGGTATTTTACGACGAGCTGCTCCGCCTGACAGATCCCGCAAAAGTAACGATGGAAATGGACTGCGGGTGGGTAATCGTTGGTGGCAAAAATCCCGTGGATTATTTGCGGCGCTACCCTACGCGCATTTCCATGCTGCATGTGAAGGACTTCAAGTTGAGCGGCGCGCCGGGTTCCGATACGGATCCGCCGCCTTCGGCTGAGTTGGGCCGCGGAAGCATCGACTACCGTCCAATTTTCGTGGCGGCAAACAAGACCAACATTAAGCATGCCTTTATCGAGCAGGAGCAGTACGACATGCCACCGATGGAAGCGCTTAAGATTGACGCGGAGTACATGAAAGCGTTGACCGTTTGACGCGCAAGGACTTCTGGACTCAATTTCCCGCCGAGCGCATCGCTGCGTTAGCGCAGCACATGCTGGATCGCGAAATCCAGGCCTACCATCAGCACCGCCGAAGCGGGGATTACGAGCAGAGCTCTTTTGAGCCGGCGCGGATCGCCGCCCGCGATGAAACCGATGATGCGCGAACTGACCGCGAGACCAATCCAACCACAGGTAATCACAAAGCCGATGGCGGTTCCCGTCATGCGCGGGAAATTATCACCAACGATGGCCAGCGTGGTCGGGAAAACCGGCGCCATGGAAAGCCCTGCGAGGAAGACCAGAATGGCAGCGGTGAACGGATTGTTCAGCCGCAGCATCAGAAAAGTCGAAATAGCCATCACTATGGATGCGAAGAGTAAGACAATGATCGCAGGAACCCGAATGAGAATGGGGGAGACGCCCACGCGGCCAATCAGGAGGCCGAGCGCGAATCCCAGCGAAAGGATGTTGAGCGCGCGCGATTCAGGAATGCCCTGCGCGATCAGGTGACGGGGCAGCCAGTTCCAAATTCCGACCTCACAGCTGACGTAGAGAAAAAGAGACAATCCAAGCAGGAAAAGCAGGGGACGTCCGAGAACGGGAGCCGCATCCGCAAGCACGAACCCACCGGCTCGAGTGGGCTCCGGCATTTTGGTGGATGCTTCGATCGCGAGCGAGACGACGGTGAGGGCGGCGATGGTGTAGCAAAGACGAACCCAGTTTCGCCCGAAAAGGTTCGCCGCGATAAACGGGGTGGCCAGTCCACCGAGCCCGAAAAACAAATTCACCATATTTAGTGCACCGGCTCGGTGCGATTCGCTCACATCACTGACCAGAGCATTCGCGCCGGTCACGACGATTCCTCCGCCCACGCCGAGCAGGAAGAGCAAAAATAGGATGCTTCGAAAACCGGACGAACGCGGAAGCGCAAAGAGCGCTGTGGCGATTAACGCGAGCCCGATAATAAGTCCGAGTTTCTTTCCTTCGTTATCGAGCAGCGGACCCACGCCGAGCGACGCGATGATCAGCCCGAGCGCCTGCACGAAGGCGATGTTACCGTGCTGGCGGGGCGACAGACGGAAGCGATCCGACAGGTCGGGCAAAATCGTGCCCAGCATGGCAGAGATCATCCCATAAACGAAGATCGCAACAATCGTCGAGAAAATCAGCATGCGGCGGAGCTCATTTTGTTCTTGTGACGGTTTTCATCGAGTTTGTTCTTCGCGACGCGCTACAACCACCACGCCGCCGACGGGCGCTCACGGATTACGATCTCGTTGAAAAAGTTCGCAGCCTTGGTAAGCCCCTCTTCCGCGGAGAGCAGGCTATCTTCGTGTTCGATGGAGAGCACGGAATCGTAGCCGAACATTCGCAGCGTCGAAATGAATTCGCTCCACCACTCCGCGCCGTGACCGTAGCCGCAGGTGCGAAAAATCCAACTGCGCGCGCGCTCGTCAGTGTAGGGTTTGGTGTCCAGCACCCCGGCGCGCTGCAGATTACTTGGGTACAACTGCGTATCTTTAGCGTGGACGTGGAAGATCACCCCTTCCAACACGCGCACAGCGGCTATGGGATCGATGCCCTGCCAGAACAAGTGGCTGGGATCGAAGTTACAACCCACGCCAGGCCCGGCGATCGCGCGCAGCTTTAGCATCGTCTCCGGACTGTAAACCACAAATCCGGGATGCATTTCGATGGCGATCTTCACGCCGTGATCCTGGGCGAATTTTGCATGCTCGATCCAATACGGAGCGACCACTTCGTTCCACTGCCATTCGAGAACCTTCAGATATTCCGGAGGCCATGGACAGGTCACCCAGTTGGGCGCGGTGGCGCGCGGCGAATCGCCAGGACATCCCGAAAAATCAATGACCACGGGTACCCCGAGTTTTTCCGCAAGCAGGATCGTCTTGCGGCTCACCACGCGGTCTTGCTCTGCGCGCGCCTTATCAGGATGCAAGGCATTCCCGTGACAACTCAGGGCGCTGATCTGCGTCCCGTGGTCGGCGAGCACCTTCTGAAACGCCGCAAGCGCGCGGCTATCCTCAAGCATATCCAGCTTACAGTGCGCATCACCCGGATAATTCCCGGTGCCAAGTTCGATTGTATTGATGCGCAGTGCAGCGAGTTTCTTGAGAACGTCAGGAAGCGAAAGCTGAGAGAGCAGCGGGGTGAAGACTCCAACACGCATGGTGGCTATTATCTCCTAACGACGCCCAGCGGCTCACACTGCTCTGCCGTTTGGCGGACTCATTGTATGGCAGGGGTGTTTCAGACGATAGATTGCCAGAATTTCTAAGGTTGGGAAGGCGATTCGCAAAGGCAACGCTTTTTCACGAACCCGCGTTTTTCATGCAGCGCCATTTCGCGGAGTTTTCCACCCACTTTTGTCGATTGAAAATCTGCAGCGAGTTTATTTTCCGGATGCTTCGGATGAAAAGCTACTAACGGACCCACAGACGTCCGGATAAACTGTAAACCGTGGAACAAGCCAACATAGTGATCATCGGCGGTGGTGTGGTAGGGTGCGCGATTGCTCGAGCACTCTCAATGCGCTGGAGCGATGTATTCGTCCTTGAGGCCCTTCCAAAGATTGGAATGGGTGCGAGTTCGCGCAATAGCGGCGTTGTTCACTCCGGCCTCTACTATCCGCCGGGCTCCTTGAAAGCTCGTCACTGTCTCCGCGGCAATCATCTAACCTACGAATTCTGCGCCGCGCATGGAGTCCCTCATCGCCGCACCGGCAAGCTGGTAATCGCGTCAACGCCTGCGGAATCGGAAGAACTCGCCGCGCTGATGAAAACCGGTGAATCGAATGGCGTGGAGAATATGCGCATCATCGATCGCGCCGCCATTCGCGCGCGCGAACCACGGGTCGAGGGGTTCCAGGCGATTGACATTCCCTCCACGGGAATCGTCGGCAGCGAAGAACTCGTTAAAGCCTACGCGCGCATCGCTTCGGATCAAGGCGCCCACATTGTGGTCCACGCGAAAGTAGAAAGGCTGGAACCCTCGCGTGACGGTGTACGCATCTTCAGCACAGCTGGTGAAATTGAAACGCGGTGTTTGGTGAATAGCGCCGGATTATTTGCCGACGAAATCGCGAAAATGCTCGACTCGCCGATGGCCGAAAATCGCATTTATCCGGTGCGCGGGGAATATTGCGAGTTGCAGCGCAATAGGCAGGATTGGATTCGCGGCCTCGTTTACCCTTTGCCGCATCCTGAAGGTGTGAGCCTCGGCGTGCATCTCACAAAAACAGTTTGGGGCAACGTCCTGGTCGGCCCTACGGCGCGCTATCTGGACGACAAGAGCAATTATGAACGCGATCGCGAACCCATCGAAGAATTCGCTCGAGGCGCCAAGCTGCTTCTGCCCGAACTTGAAGTCGCTGACCTCATGCCCGCCTATTCGGGCATTCGCGCGAAGTTAACTCCTCCTGGCAAAGATGGGAAAAAACGCGTCGCGGATTTTATCATCCAACGAGATCCGCAATTTCCCTGCGTCGTCCAACTGATGGGCATCGAATCTCCGGGCCTCACATCAGCCCCGTCGATCGCCGAGCAAGTCCGCGATCTGGCGGTCGAAATTCTCGGCTGAACCGTTCGAGTAATCACGAATCTTGTCAACTGCTCCCCACAGGACAAATAGGTCTGCGATTTAAGCGCGAGCGATGTGACGAGGCGAGATTCTACGTTTCTTACTGTGGAAGTTCGGAGGCTTAGTTCGAAGGGATCGTTACGGAGACTTGGTTCGAGTCAGCGCTCTGGATATTGCTGGAATTCACTGCAGTCACATAGTAATAGTAAACTTGGCCGTTGGAAACCGAGCCGTCAGAGTAAGACGGATTCGCCTCCGGCGTGGAATTCAGCTGCGTATACGGCCCACTGGGTTTCGTACTGCGATACACAAAATATCCTGTCACAGTCGAGCTGCTACGGTCCCAATCCAGCGCCACCGTATGCTTCGCGGCAGCGGCAGAGCCAGACCCGGAAAGAGATATTTTCATCGGCGAGTTCGCCGCGTTACTGGTAATCGTCAGCGTTCCGGTCACGCTGCCTGTCGCTTTAGGATCGAAATTCACCGTGTATGTTTCCGACTGCGAGGGATCCAGGATCACACTCGCTGCCGAACTTTCCAGAACGAACCCAGTGCCGCCGACTGACACCTTTGAGATGCTGGCGTTCGTGTTTCCCGTGCTCTTCACCGTCAGCTGATTCGTCCCGGACGATCCCACAGTCACGTTCCCAAAACTCAAGCTCGTCGCGCTCGGCGTCAATTGAATCGAGGCGGCCGCGGCGGTTCCACTCAAATCAATGATCGTCGGCGAGCCCACGGCATTGCTCGTAACCGTTAGCTTGCCCGCGACGCTGCCTGCGGCAGTAGGTTTGTATGCCGCTGTTAGAGTCGCGCTCGTGCCCGGCGCCAAATTGGCGGGAAGCGTTATCCCTGAAATCGTCACGTTCGCAACGGACGGCGTGAGGCTGGAAATCTTAATCTCCGAAGTGCCGATGTTTTGCAAGCGAATCGTTTGCGTGGTGTCGCTGCCCACCACCACGTTCCCGAAGCTGACAGACGCAGGCGTGGCAGCCAGCGTCGAAGAAGTTGCGGTCGCATTGATGCCGATCACGACGCTGGGATCGCTCGCGTTGCTGGTGATGGACACACTTCCTGTCAACGTAGCTGCGGAAGTGGGCTTGTACGTAACCGTCAAAGTCGTTGATTGCCCGCCGTTCAACGTCATCGGCGCCGTCATTCCTGAAACGCTGACTCCCGTTCCCGAAAACGCGATTTTAGAAATCGCAGCCGCTTCGCTGCCGGTGTTTTCCAATTTGATCGTCTGCGTCGCTTCGCTCCCGACCGCTACACTTCCGAAAGCGATCGAACTAGGAGTAGCAGTAAGCGCCGCAGCGGCGGTCGCGGTCGTGCCCGTTCCGCTAAGAGCAATTAGCGAAGGGGAACCGTCGGCATTACTGGCGATCGTGATCGTTCCAGTGTCTGCGTTTCCGGCGGTGGGCTTAAAGACAGCGGAAATCGAAGCGCTCTGGCCCGCGCTCAGCGAGATTGGCAGCTTCGGACCCGAAGCAGTAAAGCCTGCGCCTGTTACCGAAATCCCCGAAAGCGTCAGTATTTCAGTGCCGCTGTTGGTCACCGTGACCGTCTTCGTCGTACTCTGGCCAACCGCCAGGTTTCCAAAACTCACGGAGCTGGGGGAAATCTCAATCGAAGGGCCTGCGACGGCGGGATTCGTACCTTTACCGGTGACGCCGACGCAGCCGGACGTCACCAATATCACGAGCAGAGCTACTGCTCCGGAAATCCCGCGAAGGATGGATTCGGGAGCAAATCGCCGTGAGCGAAACGCGTCGCTCACGTGAGCTCCCTCCAGGATGGGGGCACGTGTAATCACCACGCGCATTGTCCAACGGGGCAGATTGCTAGAACTACTGGCCGGGGGTACACACTTGGGA
Source organism: uncultured Acidobacteriota bacterium (assembly GCA_963747605.1). GTDB lineage: Bacteria > Acidobacteriota > Terriglobia > Acidiferrales > UBA7541 > Palsa-295. Next base: position 320,368 of record CAVVGA010000004.1, read on the forward strand.
CAGGGGCATTACCCTGTACGGCAGGACAGTCTTCGCTTGTAGTCGCGGCGCGACCGGCCGTTTGGCCAGCCGTTCGCTCCGAACCGGCTTAGAACCTGAGCCTTACAGCTGACTCCGAATCCTCACTCGCCGCGCCGTTCCTAGGGAACTATCGCGGTCGCCTGATTCGAATCCACGCTCTCCACGTTGCTGGAATTTACCGACGTGACCACGTAGTAGTAGGTCGTTCCGTCCGTGACCGTGGTATCCGTAAAGTCCACCGTCGTCACCAGCGAAGGATTCAGCTTCGTCGGATAGGGCCCGTTTGACGTCGTTCCACGATATACGTTGTAGCCGCTCACCGGAGACGAGCTCGCCGTCCAGGACAGGGCCACCGAGTGCGGAGTGACCTCGACTCCCGTGCCCGAAAGTGCAATTGCGGTCGGCGAGTTCGTCGCGTTGCTCGTGATGCTCACGCTTCCGCTCACCGCCCCCGCCGCCCCCGGCGCGAATTGAGCCGTCTCCGTCACAGATTGATTCGGCGTCAAGGTTTCGCCCACAGTCAAACCACTGGCGCTGAAACCTGCTCCCGTAACGCTCACGCCTGAAATCGTTATGTTCGAGTTTCCGTTATTCGTCACGGTCGAGGTCATCGATCCCGTGCTTGCCACGTTCACGTTTCCGAAGTTCAGAGTCGAGCTGCTCAGTCCGAGAACGCGAGTCGCCGCGACTCCCGTTCCACTCAGAGAAATCGTTAGCGGTGAATTCGGAGCGTTACTGACCAGTGTCACCAATCCCGTGACGCTTCCTGCCGCACTCGGCCCAAAGACTGCGTTGAACGTCGTGGACTGGCCCGCCGCGATGTTTACCGGTGCCGCGATCCCCGAGGTACTGAAGCCGGCCCCTGCAACCGTAACCGAAGCGATCGTTACTGTCGCGCTGCCGCCGTTCGTCAGCGTGACGGTTTGTGAGTTACTCGTCCCCGTCGTCACGTTACCGAACGCCGCGCTGGTGGGCGTCGCCGCCAATTGCGGCTGCGTGCCCGTCCCGCTCAGTGTGATCGTCGTCGGAGAATTCGGCGCATTGCTTACAATCGAAATGCTGCCGCTCACACTCCCGGCTGCTGTCGGTGCAAACTTCGCGCTGAATGTTGTGCTCAGCCCTGCGCCCAAGGCCAGCGGCGTCGTAATGCCCGTGCTGCTGAAGCCGGCGCCGGTAACCGTAACCGCGGAGATGGTCACTGTTGCGCTGCCGCCGTTCGTCAGGGTGATGGTTTGCGAATTGCTCGTTCCTGTCGCCACGTTACCGAACGCCGTGCTGGTCGGCGTTGCCGCCAATTGCGGCTGCGTGCCCGTCCCGTTCAAGGTGATTGTCGTCGGAGAATTCGGCGCATTGCTGACTATCGAAATGCTGCCGCTCGCGCTCCCGGCTGATGTCGGTGCAAATTTGGCGCTGAATGTCGTACTCAGTCCTGCGCCCAGCGTCAGCGGCGTGCTCAACCCGCTCATGCTTAGACCCGTGCCGGATACCGTGGCGCTGGATATCGTCACGCTGGCTGAGCCCGAGTTCGTCAATGTGATGGACTGCGTTCCATTGCTGCCAACCACAACCGATCCGAAATTCACGGTTGAGGGATTGGCGGCAACCTGGCCCTGCATGCCCGTCCCGGATAGCGCGATAGACGCCGGCGAGCCTGGCGCATTGCTCACGATTGAAATGCTGCCCGTCGCAGCCCCCGCCGACGTTGGCGCAAAGATGGCAGAAAACGAAGCGCTGCTTCCAGCGTTGATCGTCATCGGCATGCTCGCGCCGCTCATGCTGAATCCAGTGCCGGAAGGTGTCGCGCTGGTCACCGTCAACGTCCCAGTCCCGGCGTTTGTAAGCGTCACTGTCTGCGTTCCGCTACTGCCCACCGAAACATTGCCGAACGCAACGCTCGCGGGATTGATCGTAAGTTGAGGTTGCGTGGCCGTGCCCGTCCCACTCAAGGTGATCATCGTCGGAGAATTCGGCGCATTGCTGACTATCGAAATGCTGCCGCTCGCGCTCCCGGCTGATGTCGGTGCAAATTTGGCGCTGAATGTCGTACTCAGTCCTGCGCCCAGCGTCAGCGGCGTGCTCAACCCGCTCATGCTTAGACCCGTGCCGGATACCGTGGCGCTGGATATCGTCACGCTGGCTGAGCCCGAGTTCGTCAATGTGATGGACTGTGTTCCATTGCTGCCAACCACAACCGATCCGAAATTCACGGTTGAGGGATTGGCGGCAACCTGGCCCTGCATGCCCGTCCCGGATAGCGCGATAGACGCCGGCGAGCCTGGCGCATTGCTCACGATTGAAATGCTGCCCGTCGCAGCCCCCGCCGACGTTGGCGCAAAGATGGCAGAAAACGAAGCGCTGCTTCCAGCGTTGATCGTCATCGGCATGCTCGCGCCGCTCATGCTGAATCCAGTGCCGGAAGGTGTCGCGCTGGTCACCGTCAACGTCCCAGTCCCGGCGTTTGTAAGCGTCACTGTCTGCGTTCCGCTACTGCCCACCGAAACATTGCCGAACGCAACGCTCGCGGGATTGATCGTAAGTTGAGGTTGCGTCGCAGTCCCCGATCCGGTCAAGGCGATTGAAAGTGGCGAACCTGGCGCGTTACTGACGATCGAAATACCGCCCGTCGCGCTCCCTGCCGTAGTCGGCGAGAACTTCGCCGTAAACGACGTGCTCTGTCCCGCATTCAGCGTCAATGGAGCAGTCAGACTGGTAATGCTAAATCCCGTCCCTGATGCGCTGCCCGACGAAATCGCCACGCTCGCCGTGCCCGAGTTCGTCAGAGTCACGCTCACTGATCCGCTCGCGCCGACGAGCATGCTGCCAAAATTGATGCTGGCCGGGTTCGCCGTCAGATTTCCCTGCACACCCGTTCCGCTGAGCGCGATAGACACCGTCGGATTGCTCGCCGTGCTGGTGATAAGGATGCTGCCCGCAGCTGCGCCCACTGTGGTCGGCGCAAATTGCGCTGTAAAGGTAGTGCTCTGATTCACTGCCAACGTCAACGGAGTAGAAAGCCCCGTCGCGCTGAACCCGGTGCCGGTCGCGCTAACCGCCGTAATCGTCGCACTGGCATTTCCATTGTTGGTTAAGGTGATCGATTGTTGGCCGTTGCTGCCCGTGGTCACATTCCCGAATGCCACGCTACCCGGACTTGCGACCAAAGTCGAACTGGTCGTCACGCCGGTGCCCACCATGCTCACAACCTGCGGTGAGCCTGGCGCGTTATCCGTGAACGTGATGCTCCCGGTCTCCGCACCCGCCGCCGTCGGCGCAAATTGCGTGTTAAAGGAAAGGCTCTGCCCCGCCGTCAAGGTCGTCGGCAGGGAAAGTCCGCTGATTCCGAAGCCAGTTCCCGCGACTGTCGCCAGATTGATGGTCAGATTGGAAGTTCCACTGTTTGTCAGCTTCACGCTCTGCGTGCCGCTTTGTCCCACCACCACATTTCCAAACGTCAACGCGGACGGAGCAATCGTCAAGCTCGTCTGTGTCCCGGTTCCGCTGATCGCAATCGTCAGCGGCGAATTGGAAGCATCGCTTACTACCGTCAAGCTGCCGGTTATCGCTCCCGCCGAGGTTGGAGCAAATTGAATCTGTATCGTGCTGCTCTGGCCCACTGCGATCGTCCCTGCAGGATTTCCACCGACCACCGTGAAACCGGCGCCCGTCAAGGTCGCCGCAGAAATGGTCGCTGTCCCTAACCCCGTATTGGTTACCGTCAAGCTTTGCATCGCGGTGTTCCCAACGGCGATGCTCCCGAAAGCCAAACCCGTCGCGCTCGGTGAAAGAATTCCCACGCCCGGGTCGGTAGGCGTCGTTTTGGTCGAACTGGTATAGCCGGCACAGCTTGAGAGCCCCACAATCGCCAGGATCATCGCTAGCGTGCTTATCAGAATGATCGGCGTGGATGAACGTCTCACTGGAACTCCGTGTCGCGAAATTGAACTTGGGGTGCGGCCTGGCTGCTCTTGGGTGTGGGCTCTCATGTCATGGTCAGTGTAGGGAGCCACGCAGAGGCGCAACTACTGGTCAGAGGAACCGAGTTGGTTCAAGGCCCTTCGCCTGTTCAGTCGGGCTATGACGTACCTGACCTTCACACCCGTACAGGTGCGCGTAATTGTTTAATGGCAGAGACTTACGTGGGTGTTTTGCTTCGGGTCAGCTGGTCCGCCGGAAACTGTTGGCGAAGGTGCCAACGCGATGCGGCGAATGAAACGGAGGAAATTCGTCGTGTGCTAGACTTTTAGGCGTCCTTTTGCGAAATCCGCTTACTAGCGCGATGCAGAATCAACAGGTTGGCGTGCCTGCTAAATCGCTCGATTGTGGGTGGTCCAATCGAATTCTGGTCCTTGCGACGGCCGGGATCCTGTTCCTCACTCTGTATCCCTTTCGCTTTGATTTCCATGTAGCTTCGCCTGCGGGCACTTCGCCCCTGTTCCTGGGGAAGAGCCTCAAGCCGGCGGGCTTCTTGGATGCCTTTTTGAACGTCTTGCTATTTGTTCCCTTCGGCTTTGGTCTTGCCGAGAAGCTTCGCGAGCGTGGAAAGTCATTCGCCTTCACGCTCGGGCTGGCCCTGGCGGCTGGCGCGTTCTTTTCCTACAGCATCGAACTTATGCAGTACTACATCCCCCAGCGCGATTCGAGTTGGGAAGACGTCTTTACGAATGGATCGGGATCCGTCGTCGGCTGTGTGACATATCTAATTCTCGGCTCATTGCTCCTGCGCGGGCTTTCGCGCTGCGAGAGCTGGCTCGAGTTCTTGCTGACGCCGCGGCGGGCCCTCGTCATTCTCCTGGTCTACTTCACATTGTGGTCCGCAGCGTCCGCTGCGCTCCAACGCAATTCACGATTGAGCAATTGGCGCGCGGATGCTCAGCTGGTCGTCGGCAATGATGCTGCGGGAAAATTTCCGTGGAAGGGCACGGTCAATACAGTGCAAATTTGGGATCTCGCGCTCCGCAAGGAATTGGTGCAGCAGCTATCCGCCGGCCAAGCGGCGGATACCGGCAATCCCGGTTTGCTCGTGGACTATGATTTCTCCGCGGGACCGCCCTTTCGCAATCAGAGACAGATTTCATCCGAGCTGGCTTGGGCTTCTCGCGTTCCCGTCGCATCAGGTTCCGGCCTGCTCACCTTGGACGGTGCTTCCTGGCTCACCACCAGCGTCGCTGTGCCAGACCTGATCGCCAACCTGCAGAAGACCAATCAATTCACCGTGCGAGTTGCTTGCACGCCCGCGGAAACCGACGCAGGCGACGCCAGAATCATTTCCATCTCGCAATCCACGGGCTTTGCTGATCTCACTCTCCGCCAGGAAGACGCCAACCTGGTCTTCTGGTTTCGCAACCCGCTTTCGGCAAGCCATGCAATCTTGGCCTGGTATTATCCAAGAATATTTGCAGCCGGCCGCACGCGCGACATCGTGTATACATACGATGGCTCGAACCTCTCGCTTTTCATTGATGGCAAAGCGGAAACTCTAATCTACCGACTCGGTCCCGGAGCCGCCCTGGCGAAATCCGTGCGTCGAATCCAACCCGGTGAACTCGAAGGGTACAACTACATCTATTACATTCTGATTTTCTGCCTCCCCGGCGCAATCCTAGGCTTGGCCGCAAGAAGCCTCCCTCCCCCAAGGGCTGCGGCCTCGCTATGGCGGGCCTCCGGATTCTTGATTCCTGCCTTGGTGCTGGAATGGATCCTAGTCACGACTAGCGGTCGCTCGTTCTCCTCCCTTTATCTCGGACTCTCAGTCCTTCTAGCTGTCGGCAGCTTCCTCTGGATCAATAGCGACCGCCGCTTCCTCCTGCAAAACTAATCCAAATATCGACCCACCCCGGCATTTCTAAGCCCGCGCGTTGAAACGCGCGATCTCCAGAGCCGCGACCAAACCAGCGGACTGGCACGCGGCGCCTCGGCATCGTCCGCTCCAATACTTTAATTGCGATTCGATTTGTTCCCGGCAATAATCGATCCGTCCGAACCTACCGGCGCCGCGATGGATCAGGCCGGGAAAATTGAGAGACAAATGAAAGGTGTAGTCTGCGCAAACAACCTTGCCACTCGCTTGAAAAGCTTCGGCGCCGAATGCCGCGAAGTGCTGCGATGAAAATTTTCGTCACCGGCGGCGCGGGTTTTATCGGATCGAATTTCATCACTCATGTTCTGGGCCTGTCCGAAGGATATTCCGTCGTTAACTACGACAAATTAACCTACGCCGGAAATCTGGCGAACTTGGCTTCCGTCTCGGACAATCCTCGATATACTTTTATAAAGGGCGATATTTGCGATCCTCCCTCCGTCGAAGCGTCCATGGCGGGCTGCCAGACGGTCGTTCATTTTGCCGCCGAATCGCACGTTGACCGCAGTATCTATGAACCAGCGCCCGCGATTCAAACCAACGTCACCGGCACCTTCGTGCTATTGCAGATCGCGCGCAAACTCAACATCGAGAAATTCGTGCACGTCTCGACGGACGAAGTTTACGGCGATTTGGCGCCCGGCACGTTTGCCAACGAAAACTCGCCGCTGCGGCCGAGCAGCCCTTACTCCGCGTCGAAAGCCAGTTCTGACCTGATTGTCAGGTCCTACGTTCGCACGTTCGATTTCCCGGCCGTCATCACGCGCGCCTCTAACAATTACGGACCTTTCCAATTCCCGGAAAAATTCCTGCCGCTCATGATTACCAATGCACTGGACGACAAGCCCCTCCCCATCTACGGCGATGGCAAGCAGGAGCGCGACTGGCTCAACGTGCAGGATCACTGCCGCGGAATTCTGGCGGTTCTGGAGCGCGGACGTATCGGCGAGGTTTACAACATTGGCGGCCCGGACGTGGTCGAAAACCTTACCATGGCACGCCGCGTGCTTCGCGCCACCGAAAAAACTGAATTGCTACTTTCCCACGTACAAGATCGGCCCGGCCACGACCGCCGCTATGCGCTGACTTGCCACAAAATCGAGCGGGAGCTCGGTTGGAAACCCGCGATCTCTCTAGACGATGGTCTGCGCCAGACAATTGACTGGTATCGCACCAACACGAAGTGGGTTGCGGGAGTACGCGGCGGGGAATATCTCACTTATTACCAGAAGCATTACGGGAATCACGGAACTGCTCATTCAACGATCGCGGGGCCGGGACGAAAATCTCCCCAACGCTAGCGGCCTACTGGTCTGTTTTTCTTGAGGTAATGCGCGTTACGCGGTAAGCACTCGCCCGGGAAATCGCACGCTGCGCGAGCCATTCGCAATCGCCAGCGCCGTTTTCTGCATCGCTTGCTCGGGGAGCAGGTTCCTGTTTCCCTTATTAGATTGTGTCGGAGTCCTCGCCTCGTTTTCCAGCAGCGTCGGCCGCATGAATCCAGCAGCTCTGCGCGCCAACTCCGCGCGCGTCTCCACGCCGAACTTGCTTAGCAACGAAGACACATGAAATTTCACGGTGCGCACGGTGATATTCAATCGCGACGCGATTTCCTTGTTCGCGCGGTTGCTCACCACCGCGTCGAGCACTTCTCTCTGCCGCGCGCTCAACGACGTCGGACAAGCGATTGCCCGTCCCTCTTTCAGCAGTTCTTCGGTCCGCGATATCAGCCGCGCCACCAAGGATTGCTCCGCAGGCACTAGCACTTGAAATTCCGCGGGATTCTGTCCGCGCACCAGGCATTGCATCGCCAGCAGTCCTGCGATCCGCTCCACGGTGCACTCCAGGTCTCCGCCGCCCGTGGCGCGAAACTGCGCGGTTCCGCTCGACGACTCGCAGAACAGGAATAGGTTGGGGTGGTTCGCTTCTTGCTTATTTTCGCGCGGAACCAGTTTTGGAAAAACGCGAACTTTTTTCAAAATGAGCCTTCCGTCTGCTTGCCCAGGATTGCATGCGGCGAAGCCTTAGGATTTACGTGCCAATTTGCAATTTTGCGTTGCCCGACGGTATGTCTACATCTCTTTTTGCACGAAGTACTTACAGACACCGGGCTGAGCCGAACAGGTTCGGCTGCTCCCATTTCCCCATTGCGAAAGTGACGGTCACTTTCAAACCCGGCACTTGGCCGTGGCAGGCTCTTTGCCAAAGACAAACTTATTTAAGTGCCTCAAAATGAGAAAGATGTACGATCCACCCTCTCCCGCGGTCCATCATTCATAGGTAGAAACTGCTCTGGCCTTGCAAATTCTTCCACGCGCTCGACTTATCCACAGCTTCTCCACAACGAAAATCACCCGCGACCCATCTCGATGTCCGCCTCACGAACCCGTTTGCGGAAATTCCTTTCGGGTTACACTCCTCTTTTATCTTAGAATCCAACGGCGGAAACCCGGTCCAGGGAGCGGTAGGCTTGCATAACACCCTCAAATTCTTAATCGTCGTCCACAGCATGCTGTTTCTTTCAATCGCAGTCTCCGCACAAATTCCTCCCATCAAGCCTGCCCCGCTCTCCCAGCAAGTGCCGCAAGGCTCTGGTTCCTGCTCGGTGCAGAAATCTTGTGCCGATTTGGCACCCTCCATGATTCAGTCCGCGCTCGGTCCCTCCCCACTCGAAGAAAATCTGCGCTACCTCAGCGATACCATCGGGGGCCGAGTCACGGGCACGCCTGCGGCCGATCGAGCCGCTGATTGGGGAGTTCAAGCGTTTCGTCACGCGGGTGTTGACGACGTCCATACCGAAAAATTCACCCTCCCCGTTGGCTGGTCCGAAGGCCACACACATCTTGAAATTCTGTCCCCCGCGCCGTTTCCAGTGCGCCTGGTTTCCATCGGCTGGTCGCCGCCCACCCCCGAAGGTGGCATCACCGCCGATGTCGTGGACGCCGGCATGGGCGACGATGCCGGTTTCGCCAAAGCGGGCGTTGCTGCCAAAGACGCAATCGTCCTGATCCATTCGAATTTCCTGGTCACTTGGGACGATCTCTCGAACGAATACACCATCGGTCCCGCCATCCTCGACCGCGCGCTAAAAGCCGGCGCCGTCGCCGTTCTGTGGATGTCCTCACGCCCCAACTTGCTTCTCTATCGCCACACGCTCGCCGTAAATGGCGAAGTGGAGAAAATGCCGCAAGCCATCGTCGCCCGCGAGGACGCCGAGCGCATCGCGCGTTTCCTGGCTGCTGGACAAAAAGTCCGCGTGCATTTCGAGATGCCAAATCGCCTCACGGGTCCCGTGGATTCCGAAAACGTCGTCGCGGAAATTCGTGGCCGCGAAAAGCCCGATGAATTCGTGGTCCTCGGCGCGCACCTGGATTCCTGGGACCTCGGAACCGGCGCGCTCGACAATGGCTGCAACGTAGCGATGGTGATTGACGCCGCCCGCGTGATTCACGCTTCCGGCACCATCCCGCGCCGCTCCATCCGCTTCATCCTTTTTACCGGCGAAGAGCAAGGGCTCCTCGGTTCCGCGGCCTACACCCACGCGCACAGCGCCGAACTGAATAACATGATCGCCGCAATTATTTTTGATTCGGGAAACGGCAAAGTGACCGGCTACGCGCTCGGCGGCCGCAAAGATATCGTAGCGCCCGTTCGCGCGGTGCTCGAACCGGTTGCCTCTCTCGGCGTTAAAGATTTCACCCTGGACGCTGGAATGGACACCGACAATTTCGATTTCCTGCTCGAAGGCGTGCCGACTCTGGTCGCGAATCAAGACCCGGCGAATTACATGCTAAATTATCACGCGGCTTCAGACACTTTCGACAAAGTGGATATCGCCGAACTGAAGCGCCACTCAGGCATCGCCGCCGTCACCGCATTCGCCCTTGCTGACGCCGAACAACGCATCGGTCCGCGCCAGTCTCGCGCCGATATCGAGCAGCTTCTGCTCGATACCGGCCTCGACAAAGAAATGCAGGAAGCCGGCTTCTGGCCGCTCTGGGAAAAAGGCGTCCGCGGGCGCCAGCCGTAACTCACCACTCGACGGGCAGCTTATTTGCTCCGGCCTGCCGCCTTCAACACATCAATCATTGGCAACGCGCCACCCTGTCCGCTGCCCATATACACCTCGGGCAGATGGCCGTCCCAGTGTTGTTGCATCATTTCGATCGTCCTGAGCTGCAGCAACTCCGGCGTGATCTGCTGTTTTTGTACTTCCAGCGCTTTCGCTTCCGCCCCGGCCTGTGCCACTTTTTGTTCCGCTTCAATCTTGATCCGCGTTAAATCGTTTTCTGCCTTCAATGCGTTCTGCTGCGCCGTCACTTTCGCCTCGATCGCGCGATTATATTCTTCAGAAAAATTGAAATCGGTAATGCTCACCGCGTCCACATCAATGTGGTGGGCCGCCAGCCGGTCCCGCACATACTGTTCAATCCCATTGCGCACCGTTGCGCGCTGCGCAATCAGTTGCTCGGCATCGTATTGCGCCGTCTGTGCTTTGATGGCTTCCAGAATCGCAGGTTTCACCACCCGATCGACTGCATCGTCATTCAACTTCGCCCATATATCCGTCACGCAACACGGGTCCTGGTAATACGCGAGCGTCACTTGTGTGTGTACCACCTGCAAATCGTGGCTGGATGCCTGCGAATCAAGTTTCTCCACCTGCACTTGCACCGAAATCGGCCTCACCGTTTCCAGAAATGGCATGATCAGATGCGGACCGGGCTCCAGAGTCCGTCCCGTGACGGCGCCAAAGCGCAGCACCACGCCGCGATAACCGGAATCTACCGTCGTGAATGACATCCAGAAAATGAAAATCAGCCCCGCCACGATGAAAAACGGAATGCCATGCGTCAGGCTGCCGGCAATCTCGCCGCCTCCATGGACGGACTTAGTGGCTACAAAAATTCGCCATGCTCCCAACAGGCAAATTACAACAAACACGAAAAACAATAAGCCGCCCATTTGTTTTTCTCCTTTAACGAATCGGTTACTTTCGCAGTCCGCTAGCTAATACGCCATGCGAGCCGAAAACGCAACTTCCTTGCGCTTCAGCCGTTTGCGAGACTGTGTATGCTGCGGTAGGCATCGCGTATACTATGCGGGAAGAACATGACAGCCAGCCAGCGCGCAATCGTTCGGGATAGCTCTGCCGCCTCGCCGGAATCCCGGCCTTCCAGGATTCTGGCGATTGACTACGGCCGCAAAAGAATCGGCCTGGCTCTCTCGGACGAATTGCAGCTCACGGCGCAGCCGCTCGCTGGTCATGAAGCGCGCCAATCGCCGCGAAGATCTCCGCCGCCTGCGCGATATTTGCAGAAAACACTTTGTCGCGCGTATCCTCGTGGGCCACCCGCTGCATATCACCGGCGAAGCGGGCGAAATGGCGGACGAAGCCGCGCGATTTGCCGCGCGCTTGCGCAAGGAGCTAGGAATCGAAGTGGATCTCGTGGACGAGCGGCTCACAAGTTGGCAGGCAGCGCAAATAATCGCTGAAAGCGGATCGTCCAGCCGACGTAAGGAGTCGTCCCTCGACGACGTAGCCGCCGCCATTTTCCTTCGCGAATACCTCGAACGCAATCGTGGCCGGCTCGAACCTGTTGCGGGCTGAGAAGGAATAATCGGCGATGCGACGGCTCGGCCTTTTGGCTCTTCTGATAATCGCCGCGATCGGTGCCGGCGCCGGCTGGCTCGATTCGCAGATCAGCCGCCCCTATCGTGGTCATCGCCCCGAAAAAGTTTTCGTGGACATCCCCCATGGCAAATCGCGCTGGTCCATTGCTGGAATCCTTCGCCAGAACGATGTGATCCGCGATCGCCTGGCCTTCGCACTCTTCAGCTTCTGGCACTTCCACACGCCGATGCAAGCTGGCGAATATTATTTCGATCACCCCGTCACTTCGCGCGAAGTTTTCTGGCAACTCGCGCAGGGCAGAATTTTCGTTCACACCGTCACCATTCCCGAAGGCTGGACGATGTTCGATATCGCCGACGAGCTTGATCTTCAGGGAGTGTGCACCCGCGAAGGCTTTCTCGAAGCTGCGAAAGACACCAGCCTGATTTCAGACTTGGCACCGCAAGCCCAAAATCTCGAGGGCTATCTTTTTCCTTCCACTTATGAATTCACGCACCATACCACCTGCGAACAGGCTGCCAAACGCATGGTCCAGAATTTCCGCGCCGTCTGGGAATCTTTAAATCCCTCCGGCACCGCGAGTCTTCCCGAGGGCCTCACCGCTGACCAGGTCGTAACTCTCGCATCCCTGGTGGAACGCGAGACGCCGCGCAAGGAAGAGCGTCCTCTCGTTGCCGGCGTGTTTTACAATCGCATCAAACGCGGCGGGCCCTTGCAGTGTGATCCCACCGTGGCATATGCTTTGGAACTCGCAGGTCACCCGGTAAAAGTCGTGCACGCGAAGGATTTGCAGATCGTTTCGCCGTACAACACATACAGAAATCCCGGCCTGCCTCCCGGCCCGATCGCGAATCCCGGCGAAGCGTCGCTGCGTGCAGCACTCGCGCCCGCCCAGACGGACTACCTCTACTTCGTCGCTAACGATAATGGCGGACATTTTTTCAGCAAGACGCTCGCCGAGCACAATCGCAACGTCGCGCGCTATCGCAGCCTGCTTTCCCGCGACCAGCAACCTGTCGCCGAACAGAAGCAGCCCGCGCATCGAGGCCCGTCGTGAGTCCCGCTCGCTCAGATGCGCATCACGAAGGCGGATCGCCCACCAAGAAGGCGTTGATCCTCGAAGTCGCGGAGGGGCTCGGCAAGCCGCGCTACACTCCCGCCGAGATCGAACAGATCCGCCGCCAATTAATCGCCCAGCTCGGTGCGCCAGGAAAAACTTCACCCGACTATATCGTCAGCGTGCTCGAAGAAGCGGGCTTGCGCGTGGTGTGGTCCACGCGCTCCGATACCGACGGCCGCTACGAAGAGGAATTCAGCGACCTGCTCCATTTTTCCACACTCGAAGAAGCAGAAATGTGCCTGGTGCGCCTCGATGAACTCCTCCGGAAATTCCTGCTGGAACACGAGCAACCCGCTGCCGAACGTGTCCGCGAAGTCGCCCGCCTCGGCCGCCGCCGCGCCGAAATGATTTCGCGCAATCACAAAGTGGACGCCAGCAAACGCGCCCAAAAAGAAGAAATCGCGCACTGGTTCGCAATTTGGCTGGAAACTCCCGACGCCTTCTTCGATTGGCTGGAAGTTCGCAAACAATCTCCAGAGTTCAAGAATAAATTCCCTCTGCCCGGGCTCGAGGAAGAGTTGCCCGGCGCCACGGAAGAGTAAATCCGTGTACCTCCTCGAAATTGAACCGCTCGATCTCGGCGCCGACGTCCGCGCCATGGGCCTGGAGCTCACCGAAGCAGACGAAAATCGCGAGCCCATTCGCGGCGCCGACGCCGCCAAAATATGGTCGCGCGTTCTCCTCGCTAGCGCTGCCCCTGAGAACTGGGCGCTCGATTTTTTCAGCCATCTCGATCGTCTGCGCGATTATTGCCAGCGCCACCAAATCTCCTCCCGCGAAGCCACCAAACACTCCATCGTCGTCCCGGCCCCCGAACTTGGCATCCTCGAACCTCTGGTCGATCGCTTTCAGGGCGAAACGTTTGGCGCTCGCGCAGGAGGCCTGCTCGCCGAAGGCGATCCGACTCTGGAAGGCTGAACTCGCTCGTCGCGGCGTGGATGCTTACCACACCGCATTCGCGAAATATTTTTTCTGCGCCATCTGCAATTTCGAAGATGGCTCGCTCGTCATCCTCAGTGAGAAGCTTTGGGCCAGCGAAGTCATTCGCCGCATTCGTCCGGCACTCGAAGGCCAGGAAATCGAAATCCGCCTGGCCTCCTAACACCCCCCGTGCCTATTGTTTAGTGCGGCGACCCTAGCCCTTCGGTACTATTTCCATAATCACTGGTCCTAGTACACACTTGTGGCGAGTCGAACCGTATGGCACCTGTCTCTCGCGAGTTAAGCATGCAGAGCGAGCCAACAATCCCTAATGCCCGGGCCTTCGTCCGCAGCCTCAATGTGCTGCTTAAGTACGCTCGGCTCTATGGTTTAGAGCATTCCCGCTCCGCCGGCCAATTCGACTCAGCGTGGTTGGAGTTGCAGTGCAGCCGTAGACGCTGCCGGGCCAGGTGGCCTGCTCCTCGGCGCCTCTGGCTCCCAGCTACTTCTTGATGGTGTCCCACTGGAATCCAGCCCTGCCGAACGCAGTTTCGCTGATTTCCTCAACGCCTCCGGGGTAGCCAGCATCGGTTTTCTCCCTCGCGTTGAGCGCGAAGAGTTCTCCAATCTGGTGAAGTGCTTCATGGAGACGGGCCCGAAGGCCGGAGCCCTTTCCGAGCGCCTCGCTGTCTATTTCACCAATCGCAGCCATTCCGGCATCCGCGTCAACGAAATTCGCTTCGTCGCGGAAGACTCTGGATTTTCCGACGCGCGGGTGGCCGCCACTCTCACCGCCAAGACTCTCGGCGCCGATGCCGACCGCATTCAGGAATGGTTCCGCAGTCCCGAAAAAATGATTCAGCTGATCGCCGCAGCCGAAGGCGAGCATGGTGGCCCAGGCGTGCCCGGAACTGGCGGCAACGGCGGAACAGTACCCGGCTCGTTCTACGCGGGAGGCAGTGGCACAGGCACAGGATCTGGTGCAGAGACGGGTACAGGCTCCGGCGAAGGATCCGGCCCAGGGACTGGCGCAGGAACTGGCGCAGGTTTCGGTCCGGGAAACTTCGGCGTCGCGGGAATCGGCTCCGGCACTGGCCCAGCACCGGGACGGGCGGAGGCGGCGTCTCTGGCTTAGCCGGCGGAATCGGCCAGCTTGAGGAAGCGGAACTGCACAGCCTGCTCAGGCTGCTCGCTCAGTTCGGCGAAGCACAATCGGCCAAGAATCCTGACCTCGACGCATTGTCGTGGCGGCTAAAATTCTCGGCGCTGCCGCAAAATGCGCAAGTGACTTTGCAGCAGGCGCTCGCCACCGTCGCCGCGCAATCGCCCTCCGCGAAAATTGGACGAGAACACCATGCTGCGTCTCGCCGAAGATCTCGCCATCCGTTTCGCCATCGATCGCTTCCAGCGCGGCGAAGTGAAGGTCAACGCCGTCCGCCAGATGCTGGACCGCATGGGCAACGAACTCACCACTCTTCGCAAACTACTGAAATCGCGCGAAGAAAAAATGGCCCACGCCGGAATTTCGATCGAAACACACGCCGACGTGCTCGATCGCCAGTTCTGGGCCGCCGTGCCGGACTCCGGCAAGAAAACCGTGCTGATGTCTTCCGAAGCGTGGTGCATTCCGCCGCGCAACGTTCAGCAGTACGTCGAAGAACTCATGGGCCGCGGCGAATCAGACGCTGCCGGAGACATCCTTACTGCACTACGCATCCTGCGTCGGCAACGCCGACGCCGAAGCCCGCAAGAAAGCCGCGATCGGCCTCGGACAGCTCGCCGAACTCTACAGCAAAGCCGCCAGCCAGCGCTTGCAGGATACGATCGCCAAAATTGGCCTCGCGATGGCCGCGGAAAAAGATCCCGAACTGCAAACGCTCCTCAGCGCCGCCTTCGTCCGCCTCAGCCAGGAATCCGCCGCGCGCCGTTACTATCGCGCCGTGCAGCAAGCCCTCGATTCACTCGCGGACCTGGAAGGTTCGCGCCCCAGCTGGGTGCAAACTTTGCGTCCCCGCATCGGCGTGGATAATCGCCTTCCCGAATTCATCGAAGAGGCCATGGTCGCAGAAGCCATGCCGGATGGTTTGGTCGGCGTGCTCATGCGCGTGCCGCAGGGCGCCGCGGAGCATCTTTCCGTGCGTTTGGCGCGCACTTCGCGGCGCACCGAACGCGAAAGCGTCGTCAGTCTCGCCAAAGCCGTAGGCGCGCCGTGCGTGCGTTACCTAAAAGAATCGCTCAAGAACGACGCGCCTGCAAAAGCCGCAACAGTAATCGGCCTGCTCAGCCGCCTGGATCCTGCAGCCGTGGACGAGCTTCTGCCGCGACGCCTGCGCGACGGTGGCCGCGGGTTTCACGATGCCGTCGTGCGCCAACTTTCCACCGCCGGTGCTCCGGAGCGCGGCAAGCTGCTCTCCGATTCGCTGGAAATGTTCGACGTGATGATTCTTCCGCTGGCGCTCGACGAAATCGGCATGTGCGCCGACGGCGAAACCTCCTCCAAACTTCTTCGGCTTGCTGAAGGCGACATATTGCCGCAGGGCCCGGATTACGTACGCGTCAAGGCTATCGAAGCGCTCGGCCGCATGCGCGCCCCCGAAGCCGCTAGCCGCTTGCGTCGGTTTGTCGAGGAGCGCAAGACCTTCGGCTGGGTTTATCCGGACGAAATTCGCATGGCCGCAGCCCAGGCGCTCGTCAAACTCGATCCTGCTTGGATTCAGGAATTCTTGCCGCAGTCAGGTTTGGACGCGAAAGTCTTCCAGCTCGCGCCGCTCGATGCCATCCCCGAACGCGATTTCGTGCGCCATCGCCGCTACCGTCGCGTCCGCCTGCCGCGCAACGTACCCGCCGTGGTTACTTCGGCAAAAGGAAAATATTCTTCTGCGATCAGCGTGCTCAGCCTGGATGGAGGTCTTCTCAGCGGTGAACTACAACTACCCGTGGGCACCGAAGCCACCCTGAAAATCCCCGCGGGCCTGCGTTCGATCAGCATGCAGGCCGTGGTCCGCTTCGTGCGCTCGCATCAGGCTGGCTTCGAAATGGTCGGCATGAATCTGGAAGACCGCGCTAAACTCCGCCGTCTGCTCGTCTCCCTCGGCGGCAACGATGTCCCCGCCGCAGCACCTGCTCCCGGAAGCAGCCTCCTCGACGACTAACCCGCGCCTCCTTTCGCCACCGCGCCACGCGCAGTAAACGCTGAAGATCCCAACTCCTTCGCACATCGTTTCTTCGAAATTTTTCTGCTAAGCTCCGCCCCGCCGGATAGAATATCCCGCGCACCGGCTTCCGTCGGCACGCCCGCGAGGGAGGAATTCAAACGTGTTAACTGCAACTCAAAATGTTTTCATCGTCCTGCTTTGCGTCCTGCTGACCCTCGGCTTTCTATTGTTGATGCGCCGCTTCTGGCCCTCCAGCCAGCGCCGCGAACACAACGAAATCATCGGCTGGCAAGTCAGTGTCCTGGGCACCACCTACGCCGTCATCATGGGCTTCATGCTCTACGCCGTGTGGACCGACTTCAATTCCGCCGAAATGACCGCCGATTCCGAGGCCAATTGTCTCGTCAACGTGTTCCGCCTCTCCGAGGGCCTCGCGCCCGCCGATCGCGATCAGATCCAGAAACTTTCGCGGGAGTATGCCGACGCGATGGTCAACCAAGAGTGGCCCGCCATGAATGAAGGCAGCTTAAGCTTGAACGGACACCGCATCGTCCAGCAATTATGGGCCGCCACGATGCAAGCCAAGCCCGCCAGTCTCGCTGAACAAACCACCTGGAACCACGTCCTCACCGAACTTACTAACATGACGGACCATCGCCGCCAGCGCGAATTGCAAAGCAAATCAAAGCTCCCTGGCATCTTGTGGACGGTCTTGATTGTAGGTGGAGTGATCACCACCCTGTCCTCGTGTCTATTCGGCACCGACAATTTCAAACTTCACGCCATCCAGGTATTTTCCCTCTCGCTCCTGCTCGCGCTCGCCCTGGTCGCCATCGCGGATATTGACCGCCCCTTTCGCGGAGCTGTGCACGTAAACCCCTTGGGATTCGAGCACGCTCGAGACACTTTCGCGGAGTCCAAAGCCGGATTCAAGTGACGCCGCTTACGTGTAACCGATGACCGAATGTTGGCAATGCGCGCGGCTCCAGCTATGATGTGCGCCGTCGCAATCTTTCCGCAGGATGGACGACTGATGGAACTCTCACAGCAAGACCAATGGAAGAAAGCAGCGGGCGACGCCGCCGCGATGCTGGTCGAAGACGGCATGGTCGTCGGTCTCGGAACGGGCTCCACGGCCACCTTTGCCATTGCCGCCATCGGCCGCAGGGTCGCGCAAGAAGGTCTGCACATCCTGGGAATCCCCACGTCAGACCGCACCGCGGAACAGGCCCGCGCGGAGAAAATTCCCCTCACCACCTTCGCCGATCACACCCAGATTGACCTCACCATTGACGGCGCCGATGAAGTCCTCCCCGGTCCGCTTTACCTCATCAAAGGACACGGCGGCGCGCTGCTGCGCGAAAAAATCGTGGCATCGGCAAGCAAACGCATGGCGGTCGTCGCGGACGACACCAAACTAGTCACACGTCTGGGCGAGTTAGTCTCCGTCCCGGTGGAAGTTGTGCCCTTCGGGTGGCAAGTGACGGCCAGAAGGCTGGCCGAACTGGGAGGAAAACCTGCGCTGCGTCTTGGCGTCGACCAAAAACCGTATATCACCGACGGCGGCCACTACATCCTTAATTGTTCCTTCGGCCCGATGGACGATCCCAAAGAAACCGCCCATCACCTCGATCACGTAGTCGGCCTGATCGAGCACGGCTTGTTCCTGAAGGTAGCAACTGAAGCATTCATGGCGGGAAAAAACGGAGTGAAAAAGCTGCAGAAGGAAAAATAATAATCGCAGTCGGAAGGGCGGCGCCTCAGGCCCACCGCGAAACCAAGTCGGAAGACGGGCTTTGGCCCCTGAGGCCGTTCTTTCGAGCTCAACTTAAAGCCTGCACGAAGAAGCCTAATTCTTAGAAACGCATCCCTGCGGATAGACCGCATCCAGCGCGCCCCACAACGCTTTCAACCCACGCTCCGCCGCGCACAACACTCCAACAGTATCCACATTCTTCTGCTGCCCGAGCCACTCCCGCCAAGCCGCCCGATGCCGCACGTCCGCTTCCTCGTGCACTGCGAAATAGGCCAACGCAGGCGGCTCGCTGATCCCATAAAACCGCCGCAAACCCGAAATCTTCTGGCTCGCAATCTCCGGCACCTGCGCTTCGTAAACATAAAACGCCGCCACAGCCTGCGTCGTAGATCCCTGTGCGGCAACCTCGTCATAAGTATCGAGCAGCGCCGCGATTCCCGGCAAAGGCCGTGCATCTTCCAAAGTCGCCTCGCTCACTCCCACCGATTGCGCGAACTGCCGCCAAAGCAGCGGATGGGGCGCGGTAGCGTCCAACTCCTCCGCCAGATTCTCTTTCACCAGTGAATTCAAATTGCGGTCGCCGTTGGTCCGCGCAGCCAGCTGCTTCAAGTTCTCGGGAAACGAGCGCACATGCTGGTAATACTGCTCCGCATACAGCCCCAGCTCCGCCTTGGAAAGTTGCCCCTCCGTCCAAGCCTGGTAAAATGGATGCTTCAGCAGGTGGTACTTCGCCACCAATGAATCGAGCGATTCCAGCAGGGTCTTTGGTGCGTTGCCGTTCTTGGGCATCCCGGTCTCCTGATCTTTGGCCGAATCCTGGTGCACAAACAAAACCACGGCATGCTACCGGAATTCGTACAGGAAATCCAGTATTGACACATTCGGATAGCGCAACAGTTACCGAGTAGCACGCAATCCGCACGACTGGCGGTCATCGAGGTGCGCCAATATCCCGCTGGGGATTCAGAGTAGTGTCCGGGCGCGATGGCGTTATATCCTCCACACCATGGCGCGCTCGCCACAACGTTCTCCCACTACCGGCTTGTCCCTCGGCCTGATCATCACCATCGCCGCCGTAATCGCCTATTCCTGGTACATCACTCTGCAAATCTCCCGCCTGCGCGAGTTGCAAAATAATCTCGTCGAACACAATCGCCGCGATTCCCTGCAACTCCTACGCGTGCAGAACGACCTGAATTCCCTCGGCCTCGCCATGCGCGACATGCTTGACAACGATGAGCCCTACCCCCTCACCGCCTGGTCCGCGCAATTCCAGCGCATTCGCACCGACCTCGATAGCGCGCTCCAAGCCGAAGAACAACTCACCATCGCCCGCCGCACTCCCGAACAAACGCAATATTTGAAAGATTCCCTAGCTCAATTTTGGGACGCGGCCGACCGCACCTTCGCCCTCGCCGAAGCCGGCAAGGACGCCGAGGCCCGCGCGCAAATCCGCCTCTCCCTGCAAGCCCGCCAGTCCACGCTCAGCACCGCCGTCTCCCGCCTCCTCGTGCAGAACAACGAAAACGAACAGCAGGCCGCAGCGCAAGTCGCTCAGATTTACGACCGTGTGCAGCGCCAGGTCTATCTGTTCCTGACGGCCACGCTCACCGCGATCCTCCTCACCAGCCTCTATCTGATTCGCGCGAATCGCCAACTCTTCGCCCGCATCGAAGCGCTCTCGCAACAACGCAGCGAACTAGCCCAGAAATTAATCTCCTCGCAGGAGTCCATGCTGCGCTCCATCTCCCGCGAGCTCCACGACGAATTCGGCCAAATCCTCACCGCAATCGGCTCGCTGCTCACCCGCTCCGAAAAACGCATCCCCGAAGGCTCGGCGCTGCACACCGATCTGCGCGAGGTCCGCGACATCGCCCAAACCACCCTGAACAACGTCCGCAGCCTTTCGCAAGCACTGCATCCCGTGATGCTCGATGAAACCGGCCTAGAAAGCACCATGGACTGGTACATTCCCACAGTGGAGAAGCAAACCGGAATTGACATAAGCTACCAGAAGTCTGGCGTGCCCTTTGCGCTCGACGGCGGCGCCGCCATTCATATTTATCGAGTGCTCCAGGAAGCGCTGAATAACGTGGCCCGCCACTCCGGCGCTCGCGAAGCGCAAGTCCGTCTGCAATTTTCAGCGGAAGCTCTGGACCTGGAAGTGGAAGATCACGGCAAAGGCGGTGTCGCCGTAGCTGCGCGCTCGGGCATTGGCCTGGTGGCCATGCGTGAACGCGCCGAACTGCTCCGCGGGACGATCGAATTCACGCAACCGCCGCAAGGTGGAACTCTCGTTCGCATGAGGGTTCCGCGGGAGGGCAACGAAGCAAATGCCGGATAAGATTTCCGTCCTACTGGTAGACGATCACAGCCTGGTGCGCCGCGGATTCCGCCGCATGCTCGAAGACGAAGACGATCTCCAAGTCGCCGGCGAAGCCAGCAACGGTGAAGATGCCGTGCGTCTCGCGCGTGAGCTGCGCCCGGACGTGATCGTAATGGACTGCGCGCTCCCGGCGATGAGCGGCCTCGCGGCAGCGCGCCTGATCCTCGAAGAATTTCCCGAGCAAGCCATTCTCATGCTGAGCATGCACTCTGAAGACACGCTGGTGCGCCAAGCACTCGATGCCGGCGCCCGCGGATACATCCTTAAAAACGCCGACGACCTCGGCCTGGGTGCGGCAATCCGCCGCGTCGCCGCCGGCGAAATCGTCCTCGCGCCCGAAGTTTCCCGCGCGCCTGCACTAAAGGGCGAACGCGATTCCGGCCTCACGCCCCGCGAGCTGGAAATCCTGCAATTGATCGTCGAAGGCAATTCCAATAAAGCTATCGCCGACCGCCTCTCGCTCAGCGCCAACACCGTAGCCGTCCATCGCGCCAATATCATGGATGCGCTCGGCATTCACAAAACCGCCGAGCTAGTCGTCTACGCCATCCGCAACGGTCTGGTGAATATCTCGTGAATCGCAGGTCCTTCCTGCTGGGAATGGCAGGACTCGCCGCAAGTCCGCTCGCCCAAGCGAAGCACGCGCTCGCCAAACACGAATTATTCGCAGGGCAGTCCGGCGCAACTCCCGGTTTCCGCCTGGTAGATGTCACGAACGCCGCCGGAATTCAATTCCGCCACAACAGCGGCGCATACGGCGGCAAACTTCTCCCCGAAACGCTCGGCTCGGGATGCGCGTTCCTTGACTACGACGCGGACGGCTGGCAGGACATCCTGCTCATCAACGGAATGGACTGGCCGCAGCACAAACGCCAGCGCACCACGCTGCGCCTCTACCGCAATAATCGCGACGGCACTTTCACCGACGTGACCCGTCGCGCCGGCCTCGACGTTGAGATGTACGGCATGGGCGTAGCAGTCGGCGATTACAACAACGACGGCTTCCCCGACATTCTCGTCACCTGCGTTGGACAGAACCGCTTCTTCCGCAATACCGGCAAGGGAAGGTTTGCGGACGTCACCCATTCCAGCGGACTCGACAACCGCCTGGGATTCAGCACCTCAGCGCTCTGGTTCGATTACGATCGCGACGGCCTGCTCGACCTCTTCGTGTGTAATTACGTGAAGTGGTCACCTGAACACGATGTCTTCTGCAGCCTCGACGGTAAGCATAAATCCTATTGCACGCCCGAAGCGTACCGCGGCGAAACCTGTTGGCTCTTCCACAATCGCGGCGATGGCACGTTCGAAGACGTAACCGCCAAGAGCGGCATCTTCGACACCAGTTCGAAATCGCTGGGCGTCGCCATGCTCGATTACGATCGCGACGGCTGGCCCGACCTGCTGGTAGCCAACGACACTCAACCCAACAAGCTCTATCGCAATCAGCGCAATGGCACATTCAAAGACGTGGCCGTAGAAGCCGGCATAGCGTTCAGTGCCGAAGGAAAAGCCCGCGCCGGAATGGGTGTGGACGCCGCCGATTTCGATCACTCCGGTTTTCCCGGCGTGGCAATCACCAATTTCGACAACGAAATGATCGGCCTCTACCGTCCGGCCGCCAATGGCACCTACAACGACGTCGCGGTCCAAGCCGGAGTAGGCCTAGCATCGCAAAACACCCTGGGCTTCGGCTGCGCGTTCCTCGACGCCAACCTCGACGGCGCTCTAGACCTGGTTATCGCGAACGGACACATAGATGACACTGTCCGCAACATCCGCGGTAACGTAGGCTACGCTCAGCCTCCACAAATGTTTCTCAACAATGGCCAGGGACAATTTCAGGACGTCGCCCGATCCACCGGCGAATCCTTCATTCAACCAAAAGTCGGCCGCGGCCTCTGCTACGCCGACTTCGACCGCGACGGCGATCTCGACATATTAATGACCACCAACAACGGCCCCGCATATCTCTATCGCAACGACCAGCAAACCGGAAACCACAGCATCCGCTTTCGTCTCACCGGCACGAAATCGAATCGCGACGCGATCGGCGCGATCGTCCGCATCGAGTACGAAGGCTCAACCCAGGAGCGCCTCGTAAAAGGCGGCTCCAGCTATCTCTCGCAATCCGAACTGCCCGTAACTTTCGGCCTCGGCAAACGCGACAAAATCGACCGCGTCATAATCGAATGGCCCAGCGGCAAAACGGAAGAATACAAAAATCTCGCCGCGGGCCAAACCTACGACTGCGTCGAAGGAAAAAGCATCACCCCGCAAGGCCGCTTCTAGATGGAAAATCCGGGCGAGGCTCGATTCACATCAGAATCCTCGCCCGTGTCCAGTCGCAGTTAGCAGCCAGCGAACGAGATGAAATCCCCCAACGCATTCGGTAGCTTCGGTGTGAACGAATCGAAACCAAAAGATTTCCCAACGTCGAATCCAGCAGCCGTAGCCGCAGTGATGTCCACGAACGGCGTGAGGGCCGCGACCGCCTGGTCGATTTCCGTCCAGCAGAGCGTGCGCTCGTAGCCGTTGTTATTGGGCGGAGCAACGCTTTCCGCCACCCCTTGCGCGCCAGTGATTTTCTGAATCGGCCCGCCATCTTGCGCCGCGACATCCGGCCCAACCACTCGAGCCAGCGTGCGGTGATCGCTTTCGATCCCCATGATGCGCGCCGCTGTAACGCGCAAATCGCGCGTGCTGAAATTGCGCACACCCACCAGATAAGCGGCGATAAACGCATCTTCCAGCGTAACCAGAACGTTCAAAGTCGTCTGCGCGTCTTCGAACATCCCTTTTGGATAGTAGAAAACCGTAAACGGCGACGGCTGGCCAGTAACCGATTGCTCCAGCAGGTAGTGCGACATTTCTTCTTGCCGCGCGCCGCGTAGGTATCCCTGATCGTCGGAAGGTATGCGGCCGAAAAATGGTGCCGTTTCAATAATGTGTGTGTAGGTCGTCACCGCGAGCGCTTCCGCAATTTCCGCAGCGATAAGAATGTCCGTGTCCCGCTTCTTCAAACCGTCACGTTCTTCGTCGTGCTCATCTCCACTCACTGCACGCATCGCTTTTGCAGTTGGCAAGCCCAAACTCAGAAGGCCGCTGAGTCCGGCAGCGCCGACGGCTCCGGCAATCACCGACCGCTGCAGGAACCCTCTCCGGCTGCTTATCGTGTTCTGTTCCGTCTCCGAACACACGAATCCCTTCTCCTTTTCGGTGCTCATAAATTCACTCTCCTGTCTGATTTTTTCTAAGTCAAATACGGCGGGAGCACCAGGTGGGAACGAAACCGCCCCGGCGGAACATCCGCTGCCATTTGTACGCAGGGTCTTGCGGATCAGATGTAACAGCGCGATAAATTTTCTTCATGCTTATCGACTGGAAAATCAGGACCACGCTCCAGGCGCCATTCGCGAGACGCACGCAGCGCTACAATTTACGGCAGTGGCGGCAACCCTACTTCGGCCAAGAGTTCTCGAAAGCGAGGTTCATCGTGCAAACTGGCAAATTGAAGATCCACGCGCATGGTCACAAGTTCCGGCTCACGTTGCTGGTAAGCAGTCTGTAAATAGTCCAGCGCTTCTTGCTTTCGTCCCACCGATGCGCAAGTCCGCGCCAGATTGTAAGATGTCTCTTTGCCGTCGGCGTGCAACCGTTGCTGCTCCTTCAGCATTTCGCTCCACATTCCCTGCGCTCCGCCGCGCCCCAGGCCCTTCTCACCCGCGCTCACAATTTCCAGCCGCGCCTGATCGTGCAGCAGCGTAGCAGCCTTTCTGGACTCCGCCAGGTATTGCGGATATTCGCCTTGTCCCAGATACACCGTCGCCAGGTAAGCGTGAGGGGAGAGAAAGTCCGGCTCCGCGGCCGCCAGTTGCTTCAGCAGTTCGGTTGCCTGCGCCGTCTGGCCGGAGTGGAATAGCACCAGTCCCTTGTCCGCCAGAATGGATTTGGAATTGGGATCCAGCTTCTGGGCTTTTTCAATTTCTTCCAGCGATTCCGAAAATCGCCCCAGATGCAGCAAGAACGTCCCGTACCAGTAATGCGCCACTACGGAGTTCGGATCCAGCATCAGCGCGCGAACGAATTCCCGCTGCGCTGCCGCTGCGTCCCACGACCAGTAAAAATCCACGAATGCCAGAGCGCTGTGCGCTCCAGAAAGCGAATCATCCAACGCGATGGCGCGCTGCGCGGCTGCCTGCGCGCGCGGATAAGCTTCGCTGGCTGGCATCAGCGAATACTCGCGCAGCAAGTTGTAACAATTCGCCAGGCCCACATACGCTTCCGCATACTGCGGATCGCGCACCACTGCCTGCGTGAAATAATCCACAGCCTGGTTCAAAGTCTCCGGAGTCCGTTTCTGCCAGTAATAAATCCCCTTCAGGTAAAGCTGTTCCGCCGCCGGATCAGGAGTGTGGTGCCGGGCAGCCACGTACGGCGTTCGCGAAGCGCGCGCCGAGAAAGCCCTCCGCACCACCGTCACCCCCAGCAACGCCGCCACCAACACCGCCACAAGGATCGCCAGATATCGCCCCGCGGGCCAGTTGCGCGGCGGTAGCCTAAGGCGCTCCCCGCTCCGTCGCTCGCCCACCCGCCTGTCAATGAAGCCTGCATTCCCCTGCGCATCGGCGACTGCTTCGACGCCCGTGTCGGAAACCGTGTCAGCACTTGTTTCCGCTTCGGCACCGGTGGCGATTCCGCTCAATGCATCGGGATTTGACTCAGTTTCTTGCTCGCCTGCGATCTTTGCCCCGTGCAGCCACTCTGCCAGTTCGTCGGTATAGGCGTACACGTTCGCCCGGCCGGCGCCAGGAACGCGATGTACCGGCAGTCCGCGCGTCGTCTCCCAACGCTTCACGGTCCGCTCGTCGCGGCCAAAGAACGCGCCTATCTCTTTCCACGTATCCAGGCGCCGATTAGCTCGAGGGCTTGATTCCACTGAACCCATATCCCGATTTGTCCCGAATTGTCCTCTGCTGCCGATCGCGCTGGGGGGACGCGCTGATGAATGATACCCCCGACAGCAGCGTATGTTTAGCGTCTTCCTCCGCGCCGCCTTAGAACCCCAGCTGCAACTTCGTCGCGGCACAACTGGGACGATATCCCCTGGCGGCCGCCATCACGCCGCGCGGTTCGCCGACAAGGCAAACCGCCGGTCATCCCGAACGGCGTCCCGCGCGTTTTCTTTCCCGCCGCATTTCGGCGGGCGCGGGACGAGGATGGGGATCTGCTTTTTGCGGCCCCCCGCACCCCCGAGCCAGAAAATATTGAGGCGGAACCATAACCTGTGCCATCCTAATCGTTCTGCTGTCGCTCGTTAGTTTTCTGTGAGGTTTTACCGGATGAAGCAGACGTTCCTGGTGTGGTCCCTGATCGCCGCGTTCGCGCTGTGCGCATCCGCCCAGCAACCCGCAGCACAAAATCCCCCGCCCTCCGCCGAAACAATCCAAGTGGACCTGCGCGCCCCAGCCCAACCTTTCCCCCACTTCTGGGAACAAATGTTCGGCTCCGGCCGCGCCATCCTCTCTCTCCGCCAAAGCTATCGCGACGACCTGCGCGAAGTGAAAGCCGCAACCGACTTCAAATACATCCGCTTCCACGCGATCTTCCACGACGAAGTCGGCGTGTACGACGAAGACGGCGCCGGAAAACCAATTTACAACTTCTCCTACGTGGACCAGATCTACGATGGCCTGATGCAAGCCGGTGTGCGCCCCTTCGTCGAGCTAAGCTTCATGCCCAAAAAACTCGCGGCCGAACCGAAGTATCAGGATTTCTGGTACAAGCCGAACGTCTCGCCGCCGAAGAGTTACGAAAAGTGGGCCGAACTCGTCCGCCAGCTTGCGCAACATCTGATCGACCGCTACGGACTCGACGAAGTCTCCCAGTGGTATTTCGAAGTCTGGAACGAGCCCAACCTGGATTTTTGGGCGGGCGCGCCGAAGGAACAAACCTACTTCCAACTTTACGATGCCGCCGCGCGCGCCCTAAAAGAAGTTAGCCCGCGCCTGCGCATCGGTGGCCCCGCCACTGCTCAAGCCGCTTGGGCCGATCGTTTCATTCAGCACACCGTAAAAGAAAACGTCCCCGTAGATTTCGTCTCCACCCACGTCTACGGCAACGATTCCGCGTCAGATGTTTTCGGTACCCACGAACAAATTCCACGCACCCAAATGGTGTGTCGCGCGGTGCGTAAAGTTCACGATCAAATCGCCGCTTCAGCCCGCCCGCATCTTCCGCTGATCTGGAGCGAATTCAACGCCAGCTACATGAACGAACCAGACGTCACCGACTCCACCTACATGGGCCCCTGGATGGCAGACACCATTCGCCAGTGCGATGGCCTGGTGAACATGATGAGCTACTGGACTTTTTCCGACATCTTCGAAGA
This sequence comes from uncultured Acidobacteriota bacterium, assembly GCA_963747605.1. Taxonomy (GTDB): domain Bacteria; phylum Acidobacteriota; class Terriglobia; order Acidiferrales; family UBA7541; genus Palsa-295. Next base: position 347,610 of record CAVVGA010000004.1, read on the forward strand.
GCAAGGAGTCGTCAAGCGCCCCTTCTACGGCGGCTACGGCCTGATCGCAGAAGATGGCCTGCCCAAGCCCGCGTTCAACGCTTTCAAGCTACTCCACCGCCTCGGCGAAACAAGAATTCCCGTGAATGGCGACGACATCCTCGTCACCCGCCGCGCCGATGGCACCATCGTGATTGCGCTATGGAATACACCCGTAGTTGGAGGAGGAGGCGAACCTAAAGCAGTAGTGCTACAGCTGAATTCACTAACAGGCCGCAAGAAAGCCACAATTTACCGCGTGGACGCCGATCACGGCTCCCTGCTAAAAGCCTACGCCGCAATGAACAGCCCCACCTATCCTACGCAAGCGCAAATTCTCACGCTGCGCCAAGCCACCCAATTATCCGCGCCCGAACAAATGTCGATCCACAACGGCCAAATCACACTGCAACTCGCGCCCGACGCCCTGGTACTTATCGAAGTTCGCTGAGTCGCTTTTGGCGTTGTCTTGGCCTTTGCCTTAACGCCGTCATTCTGATCCCGCGCCGGCGGGTGAAGATGCTCTCTTGCACTTCGTCCGCAGCAACCACCGTCCACCCACTCACCTCTGCGTATCCGCCACCGGCGCAACCGACGGATGATGCCCCAATTCATTCCCCGTAATAATCGCATTCCGTATCTGCGCGAAAATATCCGTCAAAGTATTCGGCGTATGCGGAATCAAAATCGTGTTCGTGTGATCGTTGGCCGCAACCTCTTTCAACGTATCGAAATACTGCGTCATCAAAACCAACTGCATCACATCCTGCGGCGTCGAACCCGGCACCGTCTTCGCGAAATCCTCCACCGAATCCTTCAACCCCGCGATAATTGCCTTCCGCTGATTCGCAATCCCCTCACCCTGCAGCCGTTTCGATTCCGCCTCCGCTTCCGCCTGTTTCACCAGCAATAATTTATTGGTTTCCGCGCGCGACACCGTAGCCTCCCTCTCCCGCTGCGCCGCATTAATATCGTTCATCGCCGCCTTTACCTTCTGGTCCGGCACAATGTCTGAAATCAAAACCTTCACGATCGAATACCCGTACTCCTTCATCGAAGCGTCGAGGTTGTCGCGCAAATCCCCAGCAATATCCGCCTGGTTCAAAAACGTGTCGTCCAATTTCATTTTCGGCACATGCCCCAGCACCACGTTGTACACCATCGACTCAATCTGCTTCACCGGGTCCGACAACTTATAGAACGCCGACTCCACCGCGTCCGGAATCACCTTGTACTGAATCGAAACCGGAATCTGCACGAACACGTTGTCCTGCGTTTTGGTTTCCACCTGCACCTCAAACTGCTGCACCTTCATGCTCATCCGCTGCACCACCGTCTCCAAAAACGGCGTCTTCCAATTCAACCCCGGCCCCGCCACCCGCGCAAACTTTCCCAACCTCTGCACAATAGCCACCTGCGCCGTCTGCACAGTAAAAAAAGATCCCAGAAATATGCTCAGTACAAAAAACGCCACCACCCCCACAAGCAAAAGAACGAATGTCTCCACGCGAAGTCTCCTTTTCCATTACTGCCCGATTCGAAAACGTCTGATTCGCTTAATCCGAGCACCCCGACTATTCCAACGCATCGCGCAATTTGTATCGCGCCGCCGCAAAACTATATGTATTCATCACAAAATAAACCGGCGTGATCAGCAGCGAAATCGTCCCCCACCACCCCTGCACGAAGTTCCTCCATGTGAATTCCCAATACGCTCGATTCATGCAACTCTTGCACAATTCCCCGCGCAGCGTGTACGTACGCCGCACAATCACCATCCCCACATTGCGATGAAAAGAAATAGGCGCGACAGACCGCATTTGCTTGCAAGTCTGGCACGGCCGCATGCCGCCAAACGCTGGAGCCTGCTCCACAAGTCACCGCCGGGAATTACGTTCGCGCGGAACAGTACCACAAGATACGTTTTCCTATACGTGATTCGTTCCGCAATCACTCGCGCCGAGCCCAGCCCCAATCACGGCCGCATCCCCGGATTCTCCGTAATCGGCAAATTGATTTCCCGCACCGGCCGGTCCATCTCATTCGGCGCCGCCGGCAGGTCCAATCCATCGGTAAGCAGCAACCCCTGCAGCGCCGCCGCATTGATCCACACATTTTCCAGCGTATTGATATAACTGGTCTCGAGTTGCACCAATGTTCTCTGCGCGATCAATACCTGAGGATACGCCGCCGCACCCTCGTGATACTTCCGCGAATAAAGCTCGTAAGCCTGCCGCGCATTCGGCAGCGTCCGGCTCTTGTAACGCTCCGCAATCGCCCGCGAACTCGCATAATTCTGCACGATCGGCGCAGCCATCTGTCGCAACACCAGCGCCACGCGCTGCACCTCCAGCGTCGCGCGCTCGCGATCCGCATCCGCCGCCGCAATATTTCCCTGGTTGCGATTAAAAATCGGCAGGTTCACGCCCACCTCCGCAAACGCTTCCGACCCCGCTGCTCGGGGCGGCACTGTCCCCAGTTGCTCGAAACTATACGCGTATCCCGCCCGCAAAAATAAATCCGGAATGGTTTCATGCTGCGCGCGCTGCACCTCCGCATCCGCCCGCGTCACTCCCAGTTGCGCAATCTTCACCGCCGGACTATCCCGCAAAATCGTCTGCAATATTTCCTCAGCATTCACCTCTGGCAGTTTTTCCAGATCGCCCTGCAGATGCGCCCAAGGCAAATCCGGCTTCCCCACCACCGCCGCCAGCACGCTCCACGCACGCTGCTGCTCTTGTTCTTCCGTAATTACCGCCAGCTCATCCTGATCCACTTCCACGTCCGCTTGCAACACGTCCGGCTGATCCGCCTGCCCCACATTAAAAAGCTGCCGCGTAGTTTCGGCCGCATCTTTCGCGATATCACGCAATTTCCCGCGCGTCTCTACCATCGCCTGCATCGCCAGCGACTGGTAAAAAGCAATCCGCACGCCATTTTCCACGCGCAAACGCTGCTCATCCGCTTCAGCCGCGGCCTGCTTTCCTTCGGCATCGAATATTTTCCGATCAAGACCCAGCTTGCCGCCCAGAATCACCTTCTGCTGCACGAACACGCCCTGCTCGCCTCCGCCGTAAGACCCGCCGCGAATTTCGTCTCCGCTGTACCCGATCGTCGGATTGGGCCACAGTCCCGCCTGTCGCGTACGCCCCGCCGCCGCGCGCACTCCAGCCTTTGCCTGCGCCAAAGTCGGATTGTTGGCCAGAGCCATCTCCTGCAGTTGTTCCAGCGTCAGCCCAGGCTCTTGCGCACGCGCCTCCTGCGTCGGTCCTGCGCCGGGAACTGTTTGCGCCGCCACCGCAGTTGGCCACACCGCCCCCACAAAAATAATCAGCACCAAAAAATTCCAGAATTTCTGGCGTCGCATCGCGGATCTCCCGTAAGCCATTTTCGTCATATGCAATTTTTAACGCTGCTCGCCCGTACCGTTCATCCCTGGCATCTTCGCCCCATCCCTCTTCCGCCGCTTCTCCTGCAAATTCGCAATCTCGTCATAACGCTCCGCCGGCAGCACCCGAATCAAAGTCATCATCCCCTGCATGTACCCGCTCCATCCCGGACGCAAACCGAAAGTCTCCGGCTTCTCCACCATCGCGTCCATCGCCATCGCCGGACTCTCCATAAACGCATCCTGCGGAAATCCCGGCACCGAATTCGCATCCTTGCTAACTTCCGCCTGCCCCATCTGCATCCCCGGCATCCCTTGCGCCCCCGTCTGTGGTGACGGCTGCTGCGAAGACGACGATTGCGGCGTCATCATTCCGTTCACAGTCGGCTGCGCAAGGGTCGAACCGGCTCCCATCCCCCGCCCCACGCTCGGCCCATTCTCAGCCGCCGTCGCCGCACCTCCGCTCATAATCCCCATGCCTTGCTCCATCCCCGCGCCAGCCACCATCCCCGAGCGTCGCGTCATCGGCCCGGCCATAGACGACATCTGGTTCATCATGTGATGTGGCATGTGGCAATGAATCATCCAATCTCCCGGATTCGTCGCCACAAATTCCACATTCCGCGATTGCGCCACTCCCACCAGCACCGTATTGTTCGGCCCCCAAGTCGCCCGCGGCTGTCGCCCACCCTCCGTCCCGGTAATCACAAACTGGTGCCCGTGCATGTGAATCGGATGATGATCCATCCCCAAATTAATAAATCTCAGCCGCACCCGATCCCCCAGCCGCACAATTAACGGAGTATTCGCCGGCCCCGATTTTCCATTCAGCGTCAGCCAATTAAATTCCATACTCATCGAATTCGGTGTCGGATTGTTCGGCAGCACCGCATACTCCTGCAAAATGATCGCGAAATCTTTTTCCACCGGCGGATCATATGCTTCCGCCGGATGCATGATGAACGCCCCAATCATCCCCATCATTTCCTGCATCGCCATGTGCGAGTGATAAAACAAAGTCCCTTCCTGCTGCAGCGTGAATTCATAAACGTATCGTCCTCCGGGCGAAATCGCGTCCTGCGAAAGCCCCGGCCCGCCATCCATCGCAAATGGAATATCAAATCCGTGCCAGTGCATCGAAGTCGCCTCCGGCAAATGGTTATCTACAATGATCCGCACGCGCTCGCCCTGCCGCGCTTGAATCGTCGGCCCTGGCGCGCTGCCGTTGTACCCCCACAAATTCAAAACTTTCCCTGGATAAATTTCCTGCCGCACCGGCTCCGCCACCAGATGAAACACTTTTACACTGCCATCCATCTCAAAAGCCAAATCCGGCACATCTGGCGTCACCACCGCGCGAAACCCTCCGCCATCCGCAGCAGGCGCACGACGCTCTTCACGAACCGCGTCGCCCGCCGCCCCGCCGCCAAATCCCCGGAAGCCACCGCCTGGCCAAGGCCCCAACCCGAACATCGCACCCTGCAAAAAATCCCGACGTGTATGCTTCATATCTCCCTCCAGTCCTAAGCCGTTGCCTTTTGTGGTGCCTGCCGGTAGGTAGGCGTCCCGCCGACTCCCTTGATTTTGACGTTGTAGCGGCCAGCTTCAGCTGGGCGCAATTGCCGTTGCTTTTGACTTTTGTAGCGGCCGCCTGCTTTTTAGGCGGGCGTCGTTGAATTTGTATTTGTCATTGCCATACACCGTCGCCTGAACGGACCAATGCAAAGCGTGACTACGAAGAGTTCGCTAGAAAAGGGTCAGAAACGAGGAATTCAGATGCGAAGAATGAAAATTTTCTGTTGCGGAAAAATCGTCGCATGTCGCGGCGGAGCTAAATCCCAAAAAACGACGAAACCACAGTAAATGGCTTCGGTGCTGCTCCGCGCCGCCAAACAACTGGTTCGCGTGGCCCGTTGTACTCAATTCAAATCGCGAAAGCCCGTCGCTCTGCACAAACTCAAAACCGGAATGGTGATGCCCAACACAATCAGGTTTGGCAGGGCCTCGTTGCTGCGCTCCGCCAGCCGCATCAGGTGCCGCATGCTCGCACGCATGGCTCTGCGTCTCCGCGGCTGCGCCCGCCCCCAAACAAACGCGCAAGTCGCCGAACACGTGAACGCATAAATCAACGCCAGCGACAAAATCGTCACCAAAAATCGCGCCCGCATTGTGCTGCGAGCTCTCACCAAACAAACTATAGCACCGCGCCGCACGCACCGAAAGCGCGCGCAATTCATCACGGACAAATCAAACAACCTCATTTCCTCCAGAAGTCACCTCATCGGATGTCGAAGTCGCGCACGATGAGCCGGGTATCAACGGTCACATGCGGTGAGATGGCGTGAAAGCCCCACAGGTGTACCCAGGCGTTCCCCGTGCGCATCGTGAGAAACGATTTCATTACTCCCGCAGGAAAGAAGCACAAAAACACCACAATCACCGACAGCGCGGAATGCGAAAGCGAGTCGTAGCGAGTCCAGGATTCAAACACATGCATCGCCGGATAGCTGGCCGCTGCCAGCAAGTAAGCTGTCACTGGAGACGCCAGCCGCGCATAACGCGGCACCAGTATGCTGTAAATAAATATCATGATGGGCAGATCGGTGCCGAAGATGTGCACAACGAACGTAATCAAGCCGCCCAGGATTTGCTGGTGGTGCGTCAGCTGCGTTATGTTCGGCCCCAACGTCAGGTCCAGGACGCAGCCGATGGCCAGCACCACAAGAATAACAATCACATCGCTTTTTAAATTGGATGATTTCAGATTCAGTTGCTGATTGGAGTAGCCGCGCAAACGAAAGACGACGTAAGGTACCAGGCCGAGCAAAATCCCGTTGTAGGCGGCCCACGTGTACACCTCGTTCGGAGACTGCACACGTGTCGCTCCCACCAGCGACCCGTTCAGATGCATCGCGATGGCTTCACCAAAATAATGGATTCCGATAAAGCGCCCAGCCAGCAACACCAATCCGCCGTAGAGCCACAAAAATGCGGTTTCGCGCAACGCTATTCCGCGCTCCGGCGCACGCTCGGCAAGGTCAGGCAATGGCCGCCGGCGCGTGATCAGCGCGACGAGCCCCGCCTCCAGAATAAGGAACAACAGCGCGATCGAACTGAAAATCACCTGCCCGGCTGGATTCACCGGACCAGGGCCAATCTGCAATGGCATCGTTCCGTGACAAAGCCACAACGTCCCCAGGCTTATCAGCACCCAAAGCAGCAACGCGACCTGAAGGCTGCGCTGCCGGATCAAGTAACTGAGCTTCGAACCAAACTGAGGCACGTCCACTCTCCTTCCGCGCGCCTTCCTCTTCTCCCTTCGTAGCCTCTCTAACTAATTCATCGCGCCCCGCCAGTATGCATCTTTCGACCGCGTTCGACGAATCCCCTAAATCGCGCCCCATCGCGGGGCATTCAGCTACGTCCCAGTTGCTTTGCTCGAACCCTAAGCTCCAGCAAGCCATCGACGACGAAATACGATCTAATCGCGAATCCTGATCGCCAACTAACGATCAGCTTCAATCCCTGTATAATAGTCACGTGGAACGTAACCCAGTTCCATGGAAGTCGTCTCGCTCAGCTAGATCGCTTCTCCAGAACCACCCCAGTTCGAAAACCCCGGCTCATAGCCGGGGCACAATTCCATCAAGCTCAGGAGACCGTATTCCTCACGCGAATTCTCACTGCACTCAGCGCACTATATTCACGCGCCGCAGAATTCGCTGAGAGAACAATCGACCATGCGAACCTTCACCCCACTCCAAAAGCGTCCGCAAAGAATTTGCACGGCGGCTCTGCTATGTCTCGCCGCCCTCCTCATCGGCTCGGCCGGCAATGGCGCCGCACCACCCGTCGATCGCGACGCCATCCTCAATCACTTGAACTCCATCATCAGCTGGTATCGCGATTCCGGCTCCAAAATCCAATCGGTCGGCCTTCCCAGCGACGCGATCTATCAGGACACTTCCCAAAATCTTGCGCAGCAAGCTGTCCGCCTCGCGTTCCAAGCCGCGCAAGCGGCCGCGGTGTTAGTGAACGCCTCGGACCAGGCCAATGCTCCCGGGTCAGCAGATTCTTCAGGAAGCTCCATGCAAGAACAGAATCTCGCCCAGACGCTCGCCACTCTGAAGGCTCGTATTGACCAGGACCAATCCGCACTCGACGCCCTCAATAAAAAGATCGCAACCGCGCCGCCAGGCAAACGTCAAGGCCTCACGGCTCAAAGAGATTCTCTGCAAGCCGAAATCGCACTCGACCAGGCCACGCTGGACGCGGTCCAGAAATTGGCGACGTTCGTCGAAAGCAACGAGGAATCAGGGGTCGGGGGCTTCTCCGGCAGCATCAACGATCTCGCGCGCACCGTCCCTGAAATTCTCGGCGACGCCAACGCCCAGAAAGCCGCGGCCAAACCCCCGGCCACGCAGCCCACAATTTCCAAATCCTCCGGACTGATCGGCCAAGCTCTAACGTTGTACACAGAGCTGCGCACCATCCACAACATTGATCAGCTCGCGAACGAAACGTCACGCATGCACGATAATGCTGCCGCCCTCCGCAAGCCCATGCGCGATACGCTCGCCGCAACCATTCAACACGGACGCAATCTTACCAGTCAGACGCCGCCATCCGACCCCGCGCAAGCCCAGGCCGCTCAGCAGGAATTGCGCTCGCTCGTCGGCCAGTTCAAGCAGCTATCGAACGTCGTCATCCCTCTCAGCCAGGAAATGATGGTTCTCGATCAGAGCCGCTCCAACTTCCTCAATTGGCGCAACTCCATCGCCCGCGAATCCAAGGATTCCCTGCGCTCTGTTGTTACCAGCGCTCTTGCGATTCTTCTCGCCCTCGGAATTGTCTGGGCAATCTCGGAAGTCTGGCGCCGCTGGACCTTTCGTTACATTCACGATCTTCGTCGTCGCCGCCAATTCCTTCTCCTCCGCCGCTTCGTCATGGGCTTCTTGATCGCCGCGGTCCTCACCCTCGGCATCGTGAGCGATTTCAGTTCGCTCGCCACCTTCGCAGGCTTCGCCACCGCTGGCATCGCCGTAGGCTTGCAAGCCGTCCTTCTTTCTGTCGCCGCTTACTTTTTTGTGATTGGCCGCTACGGAATTCGCATCGGAGATCGCGTCAGTATCGCTGGCGTCACCGGTGACGTGATTGACGTCTCACCGGTGCGTTTCTATTTGATGGAACTCGCGGGCAGCGATGTAAATCTGTATCCCACCGGTCGCATCGTGGTCTTCTCCAACGCCGTCCTGTTTCAAGCCACCACGCCTCTGTACAAGCAAATCCCCGGCACGGAGTACACCTGGCACGAAGTCGTCCTCCAGTTCGTCGCTGGCGCTGATTTCCAGCTCGCGGAAGAAAAACTGCTCGCTGCCGTCAATTCGGTTTACGACAAGTACAAAAAAGACATCGAACGCCAGCACGATGACCTGGAACGCCGCATCGAAATCCAGATGAAGCCGCCCGCGCCCCAAGCCAAGCTGCATTACGCCGATACCAGCCTGGAATTTCTCGTCCGCTATCCCATAGAACTTCGCACGGCCCCAGAAATAGACGAAGAAGTCATAAAAGCAGTACTCGACGCAATCGAAAAAGACCCCAACCTGAAAGCCGCCGTAACTGGCTGGCCCAGAATCCGCGCCGCCGTCAAGGTTTAACAACGTGAGCAAGAGATCTACGGACGCCGGATTTTCACGTGGCGTCGTCAGAACTCACCGATCGCTTCAATCAAAGCACGCCCGCTCGAAAACCGCCTGCACTTGTTCTCGCGTCAGCGGCGCGCGAATACTCCTCTGCAAAATCATCACGAATTTGCCGTCCGTTTTCGCGGAGATCCCCGCGACGCCATCCGATAGCTCCTTGTATGCGAACCTCACAATCTTTCCGTCGGGCGAGGTTGCAGTCCACGATTCATATCTCATCGCTCGCCTCCTCCTTTTGGCCCTGTACTATAGTGACGCCAAACCAGGAATCGTTTCAGCTCCGCGATGTGCGACAAGTCGCCGCCACCTCTCATGCTAAAGTGTCGCGTGAGGAGAAAAGACCGTGAACGCGTGCATCCCATTTTCAACGTGCAGAGTTTCTGAGCACACGGCATCGAGGTTGCGATTTACAACGATCGTTCTGGCGCTGGGCACACTACTCGCGCCAAGCTCGCGCGCACGACAAGCCCCGCCGCCTGTCGCCCAGCCCGCGCCCGCCAACCCCACCTCCACGGGAACCTATAAACCCCTCGAAGGCGACTACATCGCACACGATTTCCCCTTCAAATCCGGCGAAACTCTTCCGGAACTGCGCCTGCACTACCGCACCCTCGGCGCTCCCACTCGCGACGCCAGCGGCCGCGTCACCAACGCAGTCCTCATCCTTCACGGCACCGGCGGCTGGGGCGGAAATTTTCTCGCCGCGCAATTTGCCGGCGTCCTCTACGGCCCCGGACAACTTCTCGACGTCACCCGCTACTACATCATTCTCCCCGACAACATCGGCCACGGAAAATCCAGCAAGCCCAGCGACGGTATGCACGCGCATTTTCCCCAATACGAATACGCCGACATGGTCGCCGCGCAGCACGAGCTCGTCGAAAAAGGCCTCGGCGTCAACCATCTCCGCCTGATCATGGGCACTTCCATGGGCTGCATGCACTCCTGGATTTGGGGCGAGACCTATCCCGATTTTATGGATGCGCTCATGCCTCTCGCCTGCCTCCCCGTGCAAATCGCCGGACGCAATCGTCTCTGGCGCAAAATGTTGATGTCCGGAATTCGCCAAGATCCCGATTGGCAGAACGGCGATTACACCACCGAACCTCGCGCCGGCCTGGAAATCGCCGCGGATATGCTGCTGATCGCCGGGAGCGCCCCGCTCCCCATGCAGCAAAGCCTGCCCACTCGCGACGCCGCCGACCGTTGGCTGCAGGAGACGATGAAACGCGAAACAGAAACTCTCGACGCGAACGACCTGCTCTACGCCGTGAATTCTTCGCGCAACTACGATCCCTCCGCCGACCTCGGAAAAATCACAGTGCCGGTAATGTTCGTGAATTCCGCCGACGATTTCATCAACCCGCCCGAACTTGACATCGCCGAACGCGAAATCCAAAAAGTGAAAAACGGAAAATTCGTCCTGATCCCGGCTTCCGAGCAAACCCATGGCCACGGCACCCACACCTGGGCCGCCCTCTGGCAGCAATACCTGAAAGAACTCCTCGATGAATCGCAAACACCGCCAGCCGCGGTAAAATAAAAACGGCGCGCACGCTCGACTAAAGAGCGCCCGCACCAACTTGAGGCTTCTCGAGATATGGCTTCGCAGCACCAACGAATTTTGACGATGAATAGAGGGTCGGCAACACTGAAGTCCACCCTCTACGAAGTCGGCGCGCGCAACAAAGCTTTGCTCTCGATTTCGTTAACGTATAGCGGCGCTGCCAGCGCGCGTATGAAAATCGCCGACGCCGGCGGCACCACCCTTCTCGATTCCCGAGTAATAGGCAAACACTCAAACGCCGCGCTGGAAACAGTGTTCGCGTGGCTCGATAAACACGATTATCTCTCCGGCCTGAAAGCCGCAGGCCACCGTCTGGTTCACGGCGGCGCGCGTTACACCCAGCCGCAGCGCATCACGCCGAAATTTCTATCCGCGCTCAAACAACTCGTCCCGCTCGATCCAGATCATCTCCCGGCGGCGATCAAAGGAATCCAGTTCATCGCAAAGAAATTTCCGCAGCTCCCGCAGGTTGCCTGCTTCGATACCGCATTTCACAGCTCCCTGCCCATCGTAGCCAAAATGTACGCACTACCGCGCCGCCTTTACGATAAAAACATCCGCCGCTACGGCTTCCACGGCCTCTCCTTCGAATACATCGTAGGCGAACTCCGTAAGCTCGACGCGAAACGAGCCGCCGGCCGCGTGATCATCGCGCACCTCGGCAGCGGTGCCAGCATCGTGGCGCTGAAAGATGGAAAAAGCATGGACACATCCATGGGATTCACGCCGCTGGAGGGATTAGTGATGAGCGCGCGCTCGGGTGACGTGGACCCCGGCCTGCTTCTATATCTGCTAGCGGAACAGAAAATGTCCGCGAAAGCACTAGCCGTGCTACTGAACAAACAATCAGGCCTGCTGGGAGTTTCCGGAACTACCGGAGACATGCGCGCCCTGCTAGAAAAAGCAAAACAAGACCCACCGGCAGCCGAAGCCATCAATTTATTCTGCTATCGCGCAAAAAAATATATCGGCGCCCACGCCGCGGCCCTAGCAGGACTGGACGCCCTGGTTTTCACCGGAGGAATCGGCGAGCGCGCCCCAGCCATTCGCGCAAACATCTGCAGCGGCCTGGAATTCTTCGGCATCCACCTGGACGCCACCCGCAACCAACAGAACGCTCCGGTAATATCCGCAAACGCCAGCCGCGTTAACGTCCGCGTCATACAAACCAACGAAGATCTGATGATCGTAAAACACGTGGTAGCCGTCCTCGGCCAAAGAGCATCAAAGACGAAGTGAGGTCCCCATGTTCACGTTTGATGCAAAGCTCTCCACCGCAATAGAAGCCCCGCCGCAAAAGCCGCAGCACGCGCCACCACCGACCGGCCCGCTCTCCGCCGACCTCCTCGACAAAATTCAGCGCTACTGGTGCGCCGCAAATTATCTCTGCGTCGGCCAAATTTATCTACTCGACAATCCGCTCCTCCGCGAGCCACTCTCCAAATCCCATATCAAGCCGCGCCTCCTCGGCCACTGGGGTACTTCCGCCGGACAAAATTTCATCTACGTTCACCTGAATCGCCTCATCCGCGACACGCAAGCCGACATCATCTATATCTCCGGCCCCGGTCACGGCGGCCCCACTCTGAATGCCTGCGCGTATCTCGAAGGAACCTACACCGACGTCCATCCGGAAATCACGCAAGACGCTGCCGGCATGCGTCTCCTCTTCCGCTCTTTTTCGACACCCGGCGGAATCCCCAGTCACTGCGGCCCGCACACGCCCAATTCCATGCACGAAGGCGGCGAACTAGGCTATTCGCTCATGCACGCGTTCGGCGCCGCATTCGATAATCCGGACCTGATCGTCGCGTGCGTAGTCGGCGATGGCGAAGCAGAAACTTGCCCGCTCGAAGGCAGCTGGAAGAGTGTCAAATTTCTGAATCCCGCACGCGATGGCGCCGTGCTGCCGATCCTGCATCTGAACGGCTACAAAATTTCCGGACCCACGGTCACCGCGCGCTCCACCGACGAAGAACTCGTCGCGCAATTTCAAGGACACGGTTACACACCTTACTTCGTCGAAGGCGACGATCCCGCAATCGTCCATCAACAGCTCGCCGCCGCCCTCGATCGCTGCTACGCGGAAATTCGTGCGATTCAAAAGGATGCGCGATCCGACGGCGCAAAGGGTAAAGCGATCCTGCGGCCGTGGCCGATGATTATTCTGCGCACGCCGAAAGGCTGGACCTGCCCGAAAGATGTGGACGGCACGCCCGTCGAAGGCACGTTCCGCGCGCACCAGGTTCCGCTCTCGAACGTCTGCGAAGAACCCGCGCACCTAAAGCTACTCGAACAATGGATGCGCAAATATCAACCCGAAAAATTATTCGATCAGAATGGCCGCCTCATCGCTGAACTAGCCGCACTCGCTCCCGACGGCAACAAACGCATGGGCGCAAGCTCCCACGTCAACGGCGGCCGCGTCTTGAAAGCGCTCGATCTCCCCGATTTCGCGCGCTACGCCCTCGAAGTGCCCGGTCCCGGCGAAGTACTCGCCGAAGCCCCGCGCAAACTCGGCCAATATCTGCGCGACGTAATCAAACAGAATCCCGCGAATTTCCGCCTCTTCTGCCCCGACGAAACCAACTCCAACCGCCTCAACTCTGTCTTCGAAGCCACCAATCGCTCAACCATGGAGCAAACAGTTTCGATTGACGACCATCTCGCTCCCGACGGCCGCGTCCTGGAAGTCCTCAGCGAGCACCTCTGCGAAGGCTGGCTCGAAGGCTATCTCCTCACCGGCCGCCATGGAATTTGGTCTTCCTACGAAGCGTTCGCCCAAGTAGTGGACTCCATGGTCACGCAGCACGCCAAGTGGCTCGAGCAATGCATCGATTTTCCCTGGCGCCGCCCGCTCGCATCTCTAAATGTCTTTATCACCGGTCACTGCTGGCGCAACGATCACAACGGTTTCAGCCACCAGGCCCCCGGCTTCGTAGATAACGCCCTGCAACGCCGTAGCGAAGTCGCCCGCGTTTACTATCCGCCCGACGCCAATTGCCTGCTCAACGTTGTCGATCACTGCCTGCGCAGCCGCAATTACGTGAACGTCGTCACCTGCGGAAAACAGCCCCAACTGCAATGGCTCACCTTCGATGAAGCGCTCGCGCACTGCTCCCAGGGCGCCTCCATCTGGAATTTCGCGACGAACGACGGAGGGACGCAACCGGATATCGTCCTCGCCTGCGCAGGCGATGTGCCCACGATCGAAGCCTGTGCCACTTCCTGGCTGCTGCAAAAATACGTCCCCGGCATCAAGGTCCGCGTCGTCAACGTCGTGGATCTAAATTCACTAATGAGCCCAGACGATCATCCCCACGGCATGGACAATATTTCCTTCGAAGCGCTCTTCACGCGGGATGTACACGTAATCTTCGCGTTCCACGGCTACCGCTGGCTGATTCATAGCATGGTGCACGGCCGCGCGAACGAAGGCCGTTTCCATGTTCGTGGATTTAACGACGAGGGCACCACCACCACTCCGTTCGACATGGTGGTGCTGAATAAAATGAGCCGGTTCCACCTTGCGATCGACGCGCTAAAACATGTCCCGCGGCTGCGTGCGCAGGCGTCCGACGCGATTGATATGTTCAACCGGAAATTGTACGAGCACCACGCCTACATCCGCGAACATTTCGAGGATTTACCGGAAATTCGCAATTGGCATTGGACTAAGGATTTCAGCGACCCGACCACTCCGCCGCCTCTGGCCAAAGATCAGCCACGCGGCCAATTATTCAGCGACGCGTAGCACCGATATCCCTAACGCGCGCCGTTTTTCTTGGGGTAGCGGCCGAGCAGCCAGTTCCATCGGATAAACAGAAGATCGAAGAACATCATCGCGCTATCGCGCAGCACTTGCACCTTCGTAGCCGCGTCGTGCGCCCAGCGCACCGGCACCTCGGCCGTCCGCAAGCCGTGGCGTTTGGCCAGAAACAGAATTTCCGGATCGAATCCGAACCGATCAATGCGCTGCTGCTCGAAAATAATCCGCGACGGTTGCCGCCGGAAGATCTTAAAGCCGCACTGCGTATCGGAAAACGGCAAACCGGTAATCACGCGTACCAATCCGTTGAACACCATTCCCGCCAGTTCGCGGTGTCGCGATTGGTGCACTGAAATCAGCGAACGGTCCAGCGCGCGCGACCCGATCGCAATATCATTCCCGGCGGCCAGCGCAGCCAGCAGCTTCTCGATCTCTTCAATCGGCGAAGACAAATCCGCATCAGTAAACAACGCGATGCGCCCGCGCGCTTCCAGCATCCCGTGCCGCACGCTGTAACCTTTGCCGCGATTTTCTCCGTTGGAAACCAGCTGCACCGCAGGGATCTCCCGCGCCCATTCCTGCGCAATCCGCGCGGTGCCGTCCTTCGATCCATCATCTACGATCAGAATCTCCAGCTGTTCCATCGAGATACTTGGCGCCGCTCCTGGCGGTACGCTGCGGCCAGTAAAATATTCGCGAATGCGCGCGAGCGTGCGCGCTAGCCGCCCCTCTTCGTTGTAAGCAGGAATGATGATGGAAAGTTCAGGCACGGAAACAGGGACGTTCATCGCGCCGCGGTTCCCCGTAATGCATCCGGAACGCCGCCGGGCCATCCGTGGCGGCCGAGCAGCGGGACGAAGCGGCAGGCGCACAGCGTTTCCTGCATCAGCCCGCTCCCGCGCTTTACGATTCGCACCAAATCTTGCCGGTCGGAACCACCCACAGGAATTACCAGCCGGCCACCTTCGGCAAGCTGTTCGATCAGCAGCGGGGGAATCGCGGGAGCGGCCGCGGAAACCAGAATCGCGTCGTACGGCGCGCCGGCAGGCCATCCCCCGGAACCATCGCCTTCTTCAACGCGTAGATTGGCATAACCAAGCCGCGCCAGACGTTCGCGGGACGCGCTGGCGAGCGCCGGCTGCAATTCCACGACGATCGCTTCTCGCGCCAGCAACGACAGCACCGCCGCCTGATACCCGCAACCGCCGCCAATTTCCAGCACGCCCTCCATGCCGGAAAGCTGCAGCGCATTCGTCATCAAAGCAACCATGAATGGCTGCGAAATCGTCTGTCCCCCGCCGATCGGCAACGGTTCGTCGCAATAAGCGGAAGCTTGCGCTACCGCAGGGACGAATTCGTGACGTGGCACCGCACTCATCGCTTCCAACAAGCGCGGCGAGATAATGCCGCGGGCACGAATTTGCCGAGCCACCATTTCACTGCGCGCCGCCGCGAAATCCGGGACCGCGCTCGAAGTTGAGACGCCGCCGAATATCATCGTCGGAACGTCCTGGCGCCATCGCCAAGCGCGGCGCCACGCGCGCTAGCTCTCATGACACTTCCAGTGACACGTCTTGTGACGTTGAATATGACAAAGTTGCACAAAAGATTGCCCCCACTTGAAAAGTTATCACAGCCAGAGGCGACCCTGCCACCGCCCACCCGTCGCTTCCGCCAATCGCGACCGCGAATTGCATCTGCCGCTCACGTTCGATACGATTCTTAGATTCGCATGTCATGGCAGCGGTGATCTAGGGCCGGCAGCGAAGAACAGGAGAATTCCATGAAGCTACGAACAGCCGTGCTCGCCGGTCTGTTATGTGCGGCGGGACCGGCACTGGCGCAAACACCCACGCCCAGCACCACGCCAACACTGGCGCCGCACGCCAATCCAGGACAGGCGGCTCCAGCAAAACCGGCCGCGCAAGCCACACCGGCGCCGGCGCCTGAAAAAATAGACCCGGCGAAGGACGCTGCGATTCGGCATCTGATGGACATCACCGAAAGTTCCAAGATGGGCGAAAACATCGCGAATTTCATAACCAGCCAGGTTCACAGCGGCATAGGCCGCGCTCTTCCGGCCGACCAATTGCCGAAATTCATGGACGCGTTCTCGCAAAAATTCACCGCCGGTATTCCGCCCACCGCCGTCAACGACGCGATCGTAGCCATCTACGCCAAGCACTTTTCGATGGAAGATATTCAGGGTCTTACCAAGTTCTACGAATCGCCGATCGGCCAGCGCATCGTGAAGGAAATGCCGGATGTGGACCAGCAGATGCGCACCGCCGGCCAGCAGATTGAAACCACGGTGGCAATTTCCGTCTTGCGCAGCATGTCCGACGACTATCCGCAATTGAAACAGATGCTGCCGGCGGACAGTTCGGCTCCAGCGCCATCAAGTGCGCCGGCTCCAGCCACACCGGCACCGGCACCGAAGTCCACTACCCCGCCGCCCTCCACCCTAAAGCCGGCAGGGCCCGGAATGTAGAACGCGCAGCGGAAGCTGCACGGAGGAGTCGCGATAATGTTGCGCGATAAAGCTAGTTTCATCCGGAGGAGGCTCGTCGTTGCGAGCCTCCTGTTTTTATTTGTGCTCGGCACGGCGGGAAATTTCGCGTTGCGAGCGTCCCCGGAAGAAACCGCGTCCATCACAGTTTCCGCAGCTATCAGCTTGAAGGATGCGCTGGACGAACTCGGGCCCATCTTCCAAGTGCAGCAACATCGCAGGAACGGCGGCAACGGCACGGCCGTCACCTATAATTACGGCGGCTCGGGAACTCTGGCGCGGCAGATCGAGCAAGGCGCCCCAGTGGACGTTTTCTTTTCAGCGGCGGAAAAACAGATGGACGAACTCGCATCGCAGAGCTTGATCGAGGCGGATACGCGCCACGATCTGGTGGGCAACTCGCTGGTCTTGATTGCTCCGGCGCAGGCCACAACGCTCCACAGTTTCCAGGATCTCTCCAACCCCGCGATAAAAGCCATTGCGCTCGGCGAAACCAGCACCGTGCCCGCCGGAATGTACGCACGCCAGACCCTCGAACATTTGGGCCTGTTCGCAGCGCTAGAAAAGAAAGTCGTGTACGCGAAAGACGTTCGCGCGGTCCTCACTTACGTGGAAACGGGTAACGCCGATGCCGGAATGGTCTATCAAACCGACGCGAACACCTCCAAGAAGATACGCGTCGTCGCAATCGCTCCCCCCGATTCGCACGATCCGATTCTCTATCCCGCCGCCGTATTGCGCGATTCAAAAAACAAGCCCGCGGCGCGCGCCTTCCTGGAATTCCTGCATGGCCCCGATGCCCGCGCGGTATTCCAGAAGTACGGCTTCACCTCCGCCGAAAAATCGACCGTAAAGAACTGATCCGGCTACAATCCTCTCGCGATGGATTGGTCTCCTCTCCTGATATCGCTGGCGACCAGCCTGGCGGCGACAGCTCTCACGCTGGTCGCAGGCTTGGCCGCGGCTGCTTGGCGCCAGAATCGCGCGGGTACCGGTGCCGCGCTCGTTGACGGACTTTTCATTCTCCCGCTCGTCCTCCCTCCCACAGTTGTGGGATTCCTCCTGCTGCTGCTTTTCGGCCGCAACGGCCCGCTAGGCCAATTGCTCCTGCAATTCGGCGCGACCGTGGTTTTTTCTTGGCCGGCAACGGTGATCGCCGCAACGGTCGTAGCTTTTCCGCTCATGTACATCACCGCCCGCGCAGCGCTCGAACAGGTGGATCCGCATCTGCTGCAAGCCGCGCGCACCCTGGGCGCATCCGAAGCGCGCATTTTCCGCGAAGTAGCGCTGCCCCTCGCATGGCCAGGAGTGCTGGCTGGCACGATTCTTTCATTTGCGCGCGCACTAGGGGAATTCGGCGCGACTTTAATGCTCGCCGGAAATATCCCAGGAAAAACCGAAACGATTCCCATCGCCATCTATTTTGCTGTGGAGGCAAACGAAATTCAGCGCGCCATGGCCTGGTGCGCCGTGGACGTGGGCATTTCCATCGCGCTACTCGGCGGCCTCTACTACTGGACGCACGCACAGCGTCTGCGCCGCGAGCGCTGGGGACAATACTGACGTGACCCTCGAAGTCCAAATCGAAAAGAAGCTATCGGAGTTCACACTCGACGTAGCATTCCGGGCCACAGAAACGCCGCTGAGCATTCTGGGCGCTTCCGGTGCCGGAAAATCCATGCTGTTGCGCTGCGTCGCCGGTCTGGAAAAACCAAGCCGCGGCCGCATCGCGCTCAACGACCGCGTACTTTTCGATTCCGAGCACCACGTGGGAATTCCCGCGCGCGAACGGCGCATCGGCATGTTGTTTCAGCACTACGCGCTGTTTCCACATCGCACGGTCGCGCAGAACATCGCATTCGGCCTGCAAGATTTGCCGCGCGAGGAACAATCCGCGCGCATCGTCTCGCTCGTCACGCGCACTCATCTCGCCGGACTCGAGCAGCGTTACCCCCGCGAACTATCCGGCGGCGAACAGCAGCGCACAGCCCTCGCGCGCGCCCTTGCAATTCAACCGGAAGCGCTCCTGCTCGATGAGCCGCTTTCCGCATTGGACACGCACCTGCGCAGCCAGGTAGAAGCGCAACTGCAGGAAACATTCGCAACGTACCGCCGGCCAACCTTGCTCGTCACGCACAACATGGAAGAAGCCTACCGCCTAGGCGAACAGTTGCTGGTCCTCGCCCGCGGCCGCGTGGCTGCGTTCGGCGCCAAACAAGAGATATTCCGCCGCCCGCCGACTTCCGAAGTAGCCCGCCTCACAGGCTGCAAAAATATTTCCCGCGCGCAAGCAAACGCCGACGGCACACTAGAAGCACTCGACTGGAATTGCCGCCTGCGCCTAGCGATGCAGCCCGACCAAGCCTCAAAGTTTATCGGCATCCGGGCCCACCACATTGATTTTCCAGAAATCGGAGCCGGAGAAACAGCCAAAGAACCAAACGTCTTCCCCTGCCGGCTCGTCCGTACCTCGGAAACGCCCTTCCGCATCACGCTGTTCCTTAGCCTCGATCCTCAGCGCGCCGAAGCCGGCGAACCACACCTGCAAGCCGAAGTATTCAAAGAAAAATGGGAGCTTTTCCGTGACCGCCCGCAACCCTGGCGCGTGCGCCTAGCCCCGGAATCGCTATTCGCGATGCTGGGATAAGAGAACGCTCAGTGGAAGTGCTTCACGAACTTAATGTCCAAACCGTAAGTCCCGTTAATATCGCGCAAAAACACAATCGAAAGATCCCGCTTCACGTGATACTCCACTTGAATCAACTGCTCTTGGTCCGAAGCCGCATTCGAAGAATACGTCACAGTAAGATCCCGCGTAATCTGCTGCTCAATCGTCACGCGCGCCGAAGCGTTCGATTCCGTAGCCGTCCCAGCCAGAAACGGATCAATCCGAAAATGGCTGATGCCGAAAAGATGTTCGATGCGCCCGCCGACTCCGCTCGAAACCGCTTCAGAGAGCAAAGCGGTGGCCCCATAGTTCGATCCCGCCGCGCTAGAACGCAACGCGCTTTCCTGTCCCGTACTTCCCAGCGCCAACAATGCAATGATGTCCGTGTCCGGCAAAGGCGGATCCGATCGGTAACTCAGAGAAAGCTTGCTAGCCCGCCCCGAAAAATTGATCGTCACCAAATACTGGCTGATGGTCGAAGTCGCCTCAATATTCAATTCCGGATCCAGCTGAAAGGGGTTCGCGAAATTAACGTCGCCACGCGTCAAAGTGAAAGTATTTCCGCGGAACGACATTTCGCCGCCCAGCAAATGAATGTGCCCCAGCAAAATCGGCCGGTCCCAAGTCCCGCGCAAATGGAGATCGCTGTCAATTTCCACCTGCGCGCCAGTCCATTCAATGCGCGCCCCCGGACTGGTATGCGCCGCCACGTCAAACGTAAGATTTCGCATAAATGCCGAAGACGACGCCCCCGCTGCAGAAGTATCCGGTGAAGCGCCAAAAAACGAAGTGATGTCCGCCCCCGGCGCAAACAAAAGTCGTTTCAACTCCACATTCCCGCTGAGCACCGCACGCTCCGTAGTTCCCACCAGCTGCAATGTTCCGCCCGTCAGCCAGCTCATCCCCGCCGGATAACGAATTCGCACCTGCGGCGTACGCGCATAAATTTCATAGCGCACAGGACCTTCATCCCCGTACGTCACGCTGCCGTTCAAAGTCAGCTGCCCGCCTCCCGAATCCGCCGTCACGTTTTCGAAAAGCAATCGGCTGCGGTCGAAAACCAGATCGCCGTTCAAGTGGCTCAGCCCCACCGGAAAATCGGAATAGTTCGCGGAAGCATCCCGCACGGTAGCTCGGCCAGTGATGCGCGGCTTGGACATCGTGCCTTCGATCGCCACGTTCACGTTGGCTTCCCCCTGCGCGTGCAGGTCCGGCATCATTCCCTTGAGCAAACCCAGATTCACCGCGCCGGTCACACTCACGTGCACCGGCCGCTCGCGGTCAAACCGCGCCGACCCGCTGATCTGAAAATCTGAATCCGGCCCATGCAGATGCGCCCGCGCGATGCGAATTTCGTTTCGATGATACGTAAATTGCACCGGCCCTTCGTTCTGCAACGAAACAAACAAATAGTCAAGCGAGATCCGCGAGATGTCCGCATTCACCTCGATCGAATCCGGTTTGCGTAGCGCCCCAGCCAAAGTGAATTTTCCGTCCACCACGCTGTGTCCCGTCAGGTTCTTCAAATGCAGGCCTGCGGAAAACAGCGGATCCAGATCGAACTGCACCGCTGACAACTGCCCGGAAATTTCCTCGTCGCCCGATAGTCCCACGGCCAGCTCGCCTTGCAATTGTCCATGCGCTCCTTCCGAATTCAGCGCTAAGTGAACGCGGTTCCCGTCGGAATCGAGTTTCCCGTGGAAATCTCCTTCCTCGTCCGTGCCGATCCTCAAACCGACCACATGAAAATCGCCCTGCCCCAGCGGCGCGCGCACCGGCCCGCTGCCGCGCAATGCAAAATCCAGCCGCCCCGCAAGCGACAGCGAAGGAGTTTGCAGCGCCTGAATTTTTTCCAGAAGTATCCCGCTGCCGGTCAGATTGAACTCGGTTGTCTGTTCCTTGGGTCGGTATAGAATCTCTCCGGAGACGCGCCCCGTATCGCGCTGCAATTCCCCGCGTGACAACCTGATCTCATCGCGCGCGAAATGTAAATTGCCGCCCAGGTGGTCGAAATGCAGTCCCTTTGCTCCAATATCCTCCAGAATCAAATTTGCATCCAGCACCGGTAACGCGCTGGTTCCGCCACCATTCAAGGTTCCAGAAATCGTGGCCGTTGCGGGGTACGCCGTGCCGAACATCGCCTGCACGTCTGCGCTGGGTGCGTGCGCCGTCTCTGCCGTCAGTGACCACGCGCTCTGCGGCACAAAACTCCAATCACCGTCCAGTTGCATGGACAGGTCCAGGCTGACGGCTGCCTGTCCTCGCCTCATCACCGCCTTGCTGAACTTGAACGCGTCGAGCGAATACTCCAGGTCGCCGTAAATCTCGTCCCATTGGTAATTGTCGTAATGCGCGTCGGCCGCGCGAATGTGCCCGGAGAAAGTGGGACCGGCGATGGGGCCGAGGATCCGCCCGCGAAATGCGATGCTGCCCGCAATGCGTGAAGGAATCGTATCCACGCCGCTGAGCCGGTTGATGAAATCGTCCCACTCCAGCAGATTCTGTGCCTTCAAGTTCAATTCCAGCGTGGTATCCAGCCCCCTGAGCGCGCCGTCAAATTCGATCTGGGTGTTCGGCGTGGTGATTTCGCTGTGGTCGAGCCCGAAAACTTCCGTGTCTTCCGAGTAGTCGTATAAAATCCGCGCAGTCACCGGAATCTTCCCCGGCGTCAGCACGGCCGGCGGCGACCAGCGCGATTCCCCTTTGGAAGTAAAATGTTTGAAGTTGGCCGTCCAGGTATTGTACGAATCCACGTCAATGCCGCCGTCCCAATGCAGCGTGTCAATCGGGAAACCCCGGTTATTCACGGCATGAATTGCTTCTGCCAAGCTCGCGTGATGAAAATGTGTTTGCGTGCGGAATGCCAGCGTCGGCAAATCCATTTCCAGGTGGCCATCCAGCGAACCTTCCAAGGCGCGGACCGCCAGATTTTCCACCACCAGCTTCTTTTTCGCGATTGTGTAATTCCCGGTGGTTTCCATATTGCTCGCGTGGTACCACTCGTACGGCATGTTCACGTCGTGCCCGTCAAAGTGGCCACTGCCCGTCCAATCGCCCGAAGCGTAACGAGCGACCCCGGAAAAATCCGCAATCAGGTCCGGAGTGAGCGGCTCGCGAAATATTTTCCGTATGTCTTCCAGGGACAGGCGGCCGCGATAATGCAAATTCCATTCCGCGCGCGCGAAACCGGGCAGCTCGGCCCGCAGATTCAGCTCGGAGTGCAGCGCCTTCCAAACCAATTCGTTCAACTCAAACGAATCATGGTGCAATACAAATTTTGCGGAAAGATCGAAACGCAGGGGCACATCCTTCTGCAAATCCAATTCCACCTGGTTCCAGCTAAGGTTCCCGACGTACGCTGCATTGCCTTCTGCCGGCAGCACGTATTGCAATAAAAACGCCAGATTCTGTCCCCTTATCTCCAGGGGAACTTTCCGGTCGTTGATGTTCGCTCCACCATTCCGCAGCTCCACCTTGCCGATGCGCAAATTAAAAAGTGTGTCCTGCCACGGCCCGGCGCCTGGCTGAATTTTCGGACTGGGAAGATTGCTGGTGCCATTTTTTTCGTAGCGCACGTTCAATTGCGGACGATCCACCAGCAATTCGTCAATCTTGAATTCCCGGTGCAGAAACGAAAGCACGGTGATACCCACTTGCACGCGGTCGGCGTGAAACAGCGGAGCCTCGGAGGAACCTTCCAGTCCGTGCAGCGTTAGGTTATCCATTTCCGCGCGCAAGCGCAGCGCATGCAGATGAAATCCGCCCAACTCCACGCGCGCGCCAGTCCGCGCTTCCAGTTGCTGGACCAGCGAATTGCGCACCCAGCGCTGCGCGATTCCAAACTCGAAAATGCAAAACACCGTCGCGGCAATCGCGCCGATCCCCAGCACGATAGCTGCAAGCCCATGTGGCCAGCGAATCTTCATGAGCCGCTTCCCTGCGCCACAATGTCAATCTTCTGCCGTTCTCGCGAATCGCTCAGCCATTTCGCCTCGCGATCGCCGATCGCGCGCTGGATCAGCACTTCGCGAATCGTATCCTCCACGTCGTCCAGCGGGGGCACATCTTCATTGCGCGCTTTTATTTGTGGGGAGAATTCGTCGCGGTAATACGCCTCCACTTGCTCATCGCTCACTTGCGCTTCCGGACGGAAACGATAGTCAATGAACCGCGAAAGATAGAGCTGCTGGGCGACCATGCGCCGCACAGCCGCCTCCGTCAATCCGGCTGCGGCGCGGCGTTTCTGGAATTCCTCCGGCGATGGAAACTGTTTCACGAATTCTGCATAGGCGCGGTCCACATCCGCGACCGGCACCTGCGGGTACTTCGTCGCGGTGGCCTCCGAGCGGATCAGCCATTGATCGCTGAGTTCGCGAATCAACTCCGCGCGCGGCTTCGATTTTCCATCCACCAGCATCTGGAATGCGCCGATCTCGCGGACCTCGCTTTCGGTGATGATGTCATCCTCGATGCGCACCGCCACCCCATCCACTTGCTGCGCGCCCGAGAAAACCGACGCGCCCGTAGAACCCGAAGCGTCCGAAGCTGGCGGCAACTCCGAATGCGTGCCGGCCTGAGCACTGGTGCGATTGGGCGCAAATCCCAGGCTCCACGCCAACAATCCGAAAATGAGGGGTGCGCGTCGCATCAGAACACCGGCCCGATGTTGAAAGAAAATCCAAAATGCGAGACGCGAAAGTTCGTCGTTGGCGGAACCGTTGGAGGCGTAGGCGTCACCGAATATTCCGCCGGATTCAGCAGGTAGCCGAAATCCACGCGCACCGGGCCAATCGGAGTCGCATAGCGCACCCCAAATCCCACCGTGTGCGAAAAATAGTTCAGCACCGTCGGCGAAGCCGACTTCCACGCCAGGTTGATGTGGTCCACGTCGCTGTACACGTTGCCGCCGTCGTAGAACACCGTTCCGCCCAGTCGGTTGCCGATGAACGGCAGCCTCATTGGAAAACGCAATTCCTGGTTGAATATCAGCACCGCCAGGCCGCCGATCGGGAAACCGGTGCAGGGGTCGCGTGGGCCGGCTTCGTTCAGGCTGAAGCCTCTCAGCGATTGCGCTCCGCCGGAGAAAAATCGCTCGGGCAGCGGAATGATCTGCCCCGTTGTCGTCACGTCCGCGCAGTTTGTGGGCGCGTTACCGGTGGTGGTGCCGGTTGGTACCTCGACTCCGAAACGCGTCGAGCGCGCGAACACAAACGCGCGGCCAAAAGGATGGTAGGAAGAGTTCTGCACGAATGCGCGGAAAAAACTCGCGCTGGAACCCAGTGCTGTTGCGGCGTAGCTGAAGTCCGCGGTATTGAAGCTTCCCGATTTGGGATCGGCGGGATTATCCCGCCGGTCGCGCGCATACGTGATCCCAACCCCGGAAACCAGCGTGGGCTGGCTGTACAGCGGAATCTGATCCTCGGAAATCGTGCCATTCAGGTTAGTGGCCACCACGCGCCGGAAAAAATAGCGATATTGCAGCGAACTCGATGGCGAAAGTTTCTGGGAGAGTTGAATCTGAGCTTCGTAACGGACAGACGTGAAAGTCGCCACATCCAGCGTCTTATCCGCAAATACCGTCAACGCCACGCTGAGCGCCTTCTTCGCCAGAAAATTATCTGCCGTATAGGAAGCCAAAGCGCGGTACTGCAGCGTGCTGGCCCGCACCTTGAACGTCAGCGTCTGCGCCCGCCCGAACATATTCGCGCGCGAAATTTCGAAAATGCCGCGCGGGCTTGCCGCGATACTTGTGGCGTTCGGATTGCACGGCGGGGAATTCGGTAGCGGGCTGCTGGGGCAAGGATTCCCGATCTTCAATATTTCGAAGCCGAATCCGTAGCCGATGGTGTACCGGCCGCCTTCCCTTACGTCCACCACCATCACCTTTTGCGGATCGGTCCCGGTGGGATTTTGCGGTGCGATTTGCACCCGCGTGAAAACTCCCAGATTGTAAAGTTGCCGTTGCGATTCAACCACGTCGCCTTCGCGCAGCGGACCGTTCGGCTGAATCACCACTTGCCGCGCGATAATTCCCGGCCGCGTGTATTGATACCCGGTCAGTAATACCTTCGCCACGCTGATGCGCGGACCTTCCGTGATTTGATACACGAGCTGCATCTTGTTGGGCGCGCTCCCCGGTATTGCCTTGTCGTCAAAACGCGCTTCCGGAAATCCATCGTTGTAGTACATCGCCAGAATATTGTTGCGGTCGCTGGCCACGGCCGCTGCGGAATACGGCTGCCCAGGAGACGAACCCACCACGTTCAGCACCGCATCCTGGCTCACCACATGCGCGCCAGTGATCTGCAAATCCTCCACCAGCGTCTGCGGTCCTTCCACGATCTGAAAAGTCACGAATAAATTCTGCTTCTTCCCCTGATAATTTGTGTCCACCGCCGGAGTGACCTTCACGTCCAGAAAGCCGTTGGAAAGATACAGTCCACGTATGGAATCTCCGTCGTCCCGCACCAGCGTCTGGCTGAATCGCCCGCTCGAGGCAAACGATGCCGGCTGCAGCCCCAGTCGGCCCTCCAGCAGTTCCTTGCTGAAATATTTGTTTCCGTGGAATGTAACACCCGCAAGCCGCGACCGGTCACCACGGGTAACTTCGTAGCTGATCAGCCGCACACCCGCTTTGGGATCGTCACGGGAACTTACCTGCACCTCGGCATCGAAATATCCCTGCCGCTGAAAATAATCGCGAATGTTGCGGCGGCCTTCCTGCAGCAGATCGTCATCCACCGCGCCTTCGGCATAGATCGGCAGCAACTGCCGCAATTTTCCCTGACTGATGTGCGCGCCGCCTACCGCCACGCTGACGCGCGGACCGGTCGTCACTTGGTAGTTCAACGCGACCAGATTGGAAGACGATTCATAATTTCCCGCAGTGATTTCAATCCCAGCGCCCAGGTACCCTTGATTCACCAGATATTTTTTCAATCGCTGCGAAGCACGCGTCACTCGCGCCGACGTAAACGGTTTGTGCAGTTTCATTTTTGAGCGGCTGATCAGTTCCGCATCGCTGTACGGCGTCTGATTCTTGACGATGAA
Source organism: uncultured Acidobacteriota bacterium (assembly GCA_963747605.1). GTDB lineage: Bacteria > Acidobacteriota > Terriglobia > Acidiferrales > UBA7541 > Palsa-295. The sequence continues at coordinate 374,284 of CAVVGA010000004.1, forward strand.
GCTGCCCACTACCGCGCGCGGACCCGGCTGCACGGTTACGATCACGTCCATTTGGCGCGTCGCCGGATGGGGTATCAGAGTCCATTTCACATCCGCTTCGTAGAGTCCTTCGCTGTGCAGCGTATCCTTCAGCCGGTCAACCGCCTCGCGCACCGAACTTTCGCGGAAAGGCTCGCCCAGCGCCAGCCGCATCGCGGCGAGCGCGGCGGCTTCCGTGGGTGGCTCCTTCAACCCTTCCACCCGCACCACGTTGTTGTAGAAATTCCGCTGGACGATGAAGTCGACGCGCACTCCCTGCGCTAGCGGAACAGCCGTCACGCGTATATCCGCGAAATCGCCTGTGCGATACAACACGCGCAAACTTTCGCGTTCCGCGCCAAAATCAAATGGCTTGCCGACTTCCACTGGGAGAGGGGGGGCAGGACTCGCCAGCGCATTTCCGGCCTCGTCTACAACCCTAATTTCAGCGACGGTTTGGCCTTCGATCTGGCTTTCCTGCGCGCGCACCGATGGTACGGCAAGGAGGCTGCATAGCAGCGCGCCGAAAACCAAAATCGTTCCCCAAGTCCCGGTCCGGTGAGAAGCGCAGGCTTGCGGGCATGGCCGATTCCACGGAATTTTCATTCGCCTTGAAGGTAAGAGCAAAGGTTAGCATAGCCGCGTTGCCCGCCGGCTGCGAAAAGGCGCTATGATATTGAATTGAGAACAGTTCCTCCGCCCCTAATAGACTACAAGAATGAATAGCGAACAGCGCGAAAAATACTCCCGACAGATTCTCTTCGCCGGAATCGGTGACGATGGCCAAGAGAAACTCCTCGCCTCCAGCGCCGTGCTCGCTGGCTGTGGCGCGCTCGGCACCGTAGTCGCTAGTCTGCTAGTGCGTGCCGGAGTGGGACGGCTCCGCATCATTGACCGCGATTTCGTCGAAGCCTCAAACCTTCAGCGTCAAACTCTCTTCGAAGAAGCCGACGCCCGCGAAGCGTTGCCAAAAGCAGTCGCCGCCGAACGCCGCCTGCGCGCCATCAATTCCGATGCCCGCGTCGAAGGAATCGTCTCTGATCTCACACCCGAAAACGCCGCGGAACTTCTCGGCGGATTTCAGCTCATCCTCGATGGCACAGATAATTTCCAAACGCGCCTGCTGCTGAACGACGCCGCAATCTCGCTCAACGTCCCCTGGATTTACGCCGCGGCCGTAGGAAGCTATGGCGTCACCGTGACGATTCGTCCCAATGAAACCGCATGCCTCGCCTGCTTGCTCGAAGGCGACGAAAAGTCCACAGCAATCTCCGCCGAAGCCACGTGCGACACCGCGGGCGTACTGAATGCCGCCGTCGGCGTGATCGCGTCCATCGAAGCTGCCGAAGCCACAAAAATTCTAGCCGGCAAACTGGAAGCCCTCCAGGGGCGCCTCGTCTCCACAGACGTCTGGAGCGGCCGCTTCCAATCCATCCCCGTCGCCCGCCAACAAAATTGCCGCGCCTGCGTGCGCCACGAGTTCAGCTATCTCGAAGGAGCAGCCCAGCCCCACATCACCATGTGTGGCCGCGATTCCGTGCAGATCCATGAACGCGGCAGAAACCTGGACCTCGACGAACTAGGCCGCCGCATCCTTAAAGCCTCCGCGGACAACGTGCACCACAACGAATTTCTGCTACGCTTCCGCGTTTCCACTTACGAAATGACGGTCTTCGCCGACGGCCGCGCCATCGTCAAAGGCACAAAAGATCCCGCAGTCGCGCGCTCGCTCTACGCCCGCTACGTCGGTGCATAAATTTTCGTTGGACTTCAGTCGCGAAGGTAAGAATCAGCCTACAAATCGCCGTAGCGCCGACTGCCGCATCGCCGCCCGGTCCATATTTTCCCGCGTGTTCATCAAAGTCAGCAAAGTGCTCAGCACCCGCGCCTTCAACTCATCGGACATCGGAAATCCGCTTGTTGCGACGTGCACCAACGCTTCGCCTCTGCCCGATATCTTCGTAATGAATTCCATCTGACGTTCGTGGTTGGTATTACCGAGGGCCGTTTCCCGCCGCATCTCCGCACACTCATTTTCAATAAATAATGTGAAGTGCATGATGCACAGATGCTCCGCGGCTAAACCTGCGGGGACGTTGATCTTACAGCCTTTTGCACTGCAATTTTCGGCCACGGACACACCTGTTCACAAGCTCATTGTTTTGTAGCATCTCAGCCAGCCGAATTCCAGCGCCGCTAAGCGTGGTGCGCTCAATTAGATAGCAGACGGCTCAGCACCAGTTACTGTAATGCAAATGGCGAAACCGCCAGCCACCGAGCCGCGAATAAAAATCCCAAATAGGTCCTCCACTCCGGCGCGATTCACCACGTTTCGTTGCAGCCCAATCGCCGCATTCTGTTGCGATACGCTCAAGCCCGTGTTAAACACGAACGCGACGCATTTTCAGCTTCACAAGGCCATCGCGGAATGCCGCATCTCGCTCCTCACGACATAATGCACATGTTCATCGCCCTGGCCGTGCTGCTAGGTGCGGCCAAGCTCGCCGGCGAGCTCATGCAGAAACTCGATCAGCCTTCCGTCCTCGGCGAAATCATGGCCGGAATTCTGCTCGGTCCCACGCTGCTCGGCCATTTCAAGCCGGAACTATACGCATTCATTTTTCCCGCCACCGGTAATCTTCCCATCGCACTGGAGACCGTTACTACCCTCGGCGTAGTATTTTTCCTGCTTATCGCCGGCCTCGAAATTGACCTGCGCAGTATCTTTCGCCAAGGCAAAAGCGCGCTGTCCGTTAGCTTCTTCGGCGTAATCATTCCCTTCGCGTTCGGCTTCGCTGCAGCAGGATTATTCCCAAGTTTCCTCGGCGCTGCCGCCGGCGCCGACCGCCTGATTTTCGCGCTCTTCGTCGGCACTGCCCTTTCCATCTCCGCGCTGCCAGTCATCGCCAAAATCCTGATGGACCTGAATCTCCTCCGCAGCGAAATGGGCACAGTCGTCATGTCCTCCGCCATGTTCGACGACCTCGTCGGCTGGATCCTGTTCTCCATGATCCTGGGCATGATGAACGGCAGCGGGGCCTCCATGGATGGGGTTAAACGCACCATCATCCTTGTCATCGCCTTCGTGGTGCTGGCGCTCACCGTGGTCCGCTGGCTGATCGACAAACTCTTGCCGCACATTCAAGCGCACACCAGCTGGCCCGGCGGCGTCCTCGGTTTCATTTTCACTCTCACCCTCGCCGCGGCCGCCTTCGCAGAATATGCCGGTATTCACGCTGTCTTCGGCGCCTTCATCATCGGCATCGCCGTGGGTGAATCCACCCACCTACGCAAACGGACGTCCGAGCTGATCCACGGCATCGTCACCAACGTCTTCGCTCCCTTCTTCTTCGCCAGCATCGGACTGCGCACCAATTTCGTAGCAAATTTCAATCTGCCCATCACCGCCACGGTCATCGGCGTAGCCTGCATCGGCAAACTTCTCGGCGCCGGCATGGGCGCGCGCCTCGGCGGCATGGACCGCCGTACTTCTTGGGGTGTCGGCCTCGCAATGAACGCGCGCGGCGCTATGGAAATGATTCTCGGCCTTCTCGCGCTTCAGCTTGGCCTGATTCGCGAAACCATGTTTGTCGCCCTCGTGATCATGGCTCTGTTCACTTCGCTGGTGTCCGCGCCCGCCATCAAATTCCTCATCGGCCGGCGCCGCACCATCACCCTAAAAGACACCGTCAACGCTAAGTTCTTCTTCCCCGCGCTGAAATCGCAAACCAAACAACAAGTCCTGCAGGAAATGTGCATCGCCGCAGCCGACGCCGTCAGCAATTCTCCCGAAAGATTCGTGCGCCTCGTCCAAGAACGCGAACGTGTGACGACCAGCGGTTGGGAAAACGGCCTCGCCGTTCCGCACGCGCGCGTCAACGGATTGCTCGAACCGCTGGTAATCGTCGGCAGAGTCGCGCAAGGAATAGACTTCGACGCCCGTGACGGAAAACCTGCCAGGCTGATCATTCTAATTCTCACTGGCGACAATCAATCGCAACACGATCTGCTGCTCGATGCCGGCGAACTATTCAGTCGCAAAGAAGCCATCGAGCAAGCTCTGCACGCCGAAACATTCGTGGAATTAGTGGCCGCACTCAACGCACCAGTGCACTGATGGAAGCATCGGCCCGCAGCCGCAACTCCCTGCAATGCCTCCGCTTACGTCTGGTCCGCCCGCAATCCTTCCTTGAACATCCCGCATCTAACCCAAATGTGGGGGCCAAAGAGAGGAAAGGCCATGAAGAAATTCCTGAACAAGAATCTTGCAGCGTCGTTGTTGTGGACGTTGATTTTGGCGACGGGCTTGAGCCTGTCGGCGACCAGCAGTTTCGCGGCGATGCCGGCGCCGAACAAGAATCAAGCCGCGAGCCCGGCCCAGAATTCCGAAGCGTGGCTCGCCAATCAAGTCCGCCACCAACTCGTGATGCTTCCCTGGTATTCGGTTTTCGATAATCTCGAATACTCCGTGCAGGGAAACAAAGTCATTCTTGCGGGCCAAGTTGTTCGTCCCGTCTTGAAAGACGAGGCCGCGTCGGCCGTAAAACACATCGAGGGCGTTGCGGAAGTGGAAAACCAGATTAAAGTGCTTCCTGTTTCGAACTTCGATGACCAAATCCGCCGCGCGGAACTCCGCGAGATCTATTCGTTTCCGTCTCTACAGCGCTACGGCTTGGGCACGATTCCCGGCATTCACATCATCGTGAATAAGGGCCACCTGACACTAGAAGGCGTGGTGGACAATCAAACGGATAAGAACATAGCCGGACTTCGCGCCAACGGTGTGCCCAACGTTTTCTCGGTCACCAACAACCTGCGAGTTCAGAGCGCAAGCTAACTCCTCAGCTGCAGTTTATTTTTATACTGGCATCGCTCGGGCCGTCGGCAACCCAGTCGAGTCGACGGTCCCGCGCGGCGCCAATTTTCCCGCGCAGCCTAAACCTCGCCAGCGAACACTCCAAAAACTCCAGCCTCAAGGATTTGGCGCTTGGTCTCCTGCGTGATAGGCCGTCCACGGCCCTGCATTCATGTCCGTCAGCACCGCTGATTGCCATCTGTAATCCGAATGCTCATCCAAGAACGGCTGTGATTTGAAATCCGTGCCGCAGGGATGTCCCATGCGCGCGACGAAGCTCATCGCCTCCGCCATATGCGCGTCCATCACCTTGCCTTCCACGGCACCAAACGGATTGTACGGCCGCACCGCAAAGCCAGGATCGCCCGGCGTGGCCGCATCGCCGTGCCCGCAAAGCGTGCGCCGGTTTGCGCCGGTTTGCTTGGTATAGCTGTCGTAATGATCGGCAAGGAATCCTTGGGCCAGAGTCGTATCAATTTTCCCCATGTTCGCCGCCATTAATTCGTCCCAGCGAACGTGCCGCGCATTCGCCGAAGCTGCCAGGTTCGTCACATCGAACGTGGTCTCATCCTTCAACACGTCCGGATCGCTCGCAAAATTCGAACCCACAAAATATCCATCCTTAGTGCGCCATACTTTCGAATGCTTCAGTCCCAATTCAAAGCGCGCGATTTCGTTCGTCTTGCGGTCCGCCAGCAGCCAGTCGTTCGCGTAACCGCCATTGTTTCCGTCCAGCATGATTTTCACGTACTCATCGATCGAACCAGCGTATTGCATCGCCTTGCGCGCGCGCACGAATTCCGCCTTCCCGCTGGGATCCCAGCCGTGGAAATCCGTGATGGTCGTCTCGGTAACCATCAGCCCGGCTGAGTTAACCCCGAAATCGTCGTCGCTGACGATCACGCCGGGATAACCATCCATCAGCAGGCGGTTGCCCGTCTGCGGCACGATGTCGAAAATAATTTTCCAGCGCGCCCCTTCCATGTAGCTCGTCCAATTGTTGTGCGCCATCACGATCTGGTGATCCTTCGTGTAGCTCCCGGTCGCAACAAACGCGCTGCAGTGCCCTTCGTGCCTCGCCGCTGCAGCGGATTCATTGTGAGAGCCGCTGGTCTGTCCACTGGCCTGCGCGCTGGTCTGCTTGTCGAGCCACGGCACGTAGTAATCTGCCAGTTCCATGAAAGCATTCAGCGCCACAATGTCGTAAAGGTCCAATTTCACCTGGCGCGCCCTCAACCCTTCCACAATCCCCTGCAACTCCGCCTGATATTCCGGATCAATCTTCGGCCAAAGCATCTCCCGCGCCGCCCGCCGGAAAAAATCCCAGTCGCGATTACTGTTGTGCGTCATCTCCAAACTCGCCGCAGCAAACCCATCCGCAATCTCGGTCGCCAAAAGAAATCCATGCTGATACCCAACATCGTGCGGCGACCCCTCCAGGTGCACGTATACCCATCCCCCGCGCTCAAACCGGTAAGCCTTCGCCAAAATCGCATTATCCGCACCGCGCTGCGCCGCAGCCGCAGTGAAAGTCGAAGTCGCGATGAGCGTAGTCAGCGCCGGAGAAGTCGCGTGAGCGGAAGACGCCGAGCCTGCCAAGCCTGAAGTGCGCGCCGCGTGAACCTCGCCGAGCGCCAAAAATTGCGCCGCAAGCAAAGCAATCCCCGCTCCGATCGTGAGCAAAACTAGCAACGCAAACGGCAAACGGTTCCTCGGTACATTCATCGGAGCGTTTCTCCTCGGACAGGCTGCACCTCAACCCAGCGCAGCCGCAGCCATGGTAAGAGCGCGGCCGTGCACGTGTCAACGCGCGACAGCTGCGATGCACCCGTCGTTTTGACTTTGTAGCGGCCAGCTTTAGCTGGGCGCCTTGGACTGAGCCGTCAGTGCGGATCTTAAGCTGTCGCGATCGGACCGATACTCAATTCACGCCGCCCTGTTTTTTTTTGACACCTTGGGACTAGTATCATGTGCCTTGGAAGCAATGGGATTTGGACGATGAATATCAAACTCAACCCCGAGCAGGAAAAAATCGTCGAGGGCGAGCTTAGAAGCGGACATTTCCGCAACGCTGAGGAAGTCATGGCGGAGGCGCTGCACGCGCTGCGCGAAAAGGCCCAATCGCTGAGCATCGCTGGGCCTAACGGTGCGCATCGCGATGCAGTGCGCGAGATGCTTGCTTTCGTTGAGAAGAACCATACCCGGCTGGACGGAGTTTCGGTCAAACAATTGATCCGCGAAGGTCACGCATAGGCGCGGATGCGCGTATTCTCCGCCGGACCTGGCACAACGGACAGTCGCTCCGCGCTCAGCACAAGAAGCACAGGTCCCTGCTCATTTTCGTACAGCTCGTATCGGTTCTGTACTATTTCTGCACCTCGTCCATCCTCTCCTACAGCTGTTTTCGCATTCCCATCGTGCTACTTTCAAATGCAAACTAAAATATGAAATCGTACACACGATCGAGCCGCGCCAGCCGGCACGCCATGCCGTTGCCTCCATTTCCGTTTTGTCTCTTTGCTCTTTGGCTGAATCTGATCGCCAGTGACGAAAATATTAGAAACCGGCGCATATGATTGAAAACAAACAACAGCGCCCCATTCTAATCGCTAGTTTTTCCGGCGTTTTTCGCGGCTGCGGAAGTCTTTTGCGGGCGAGCGATGGCCAACTGAGATTTGCGCCGCGGCCAACTTCAACCCGCCGATCCCCTACTGCGCGGTAAAGCCGCTACAAAATCGAAGCCTCAGCCAAACTCAGAGGAAAGAGCACAGCCAAGCCGGACCCGGCGCAAATTACGTATAACCACGCATTGCTCAGTACATTTCTAATCGACACCGCGGCGATTAGAAATCGCCGCAACTTACAGAAAACAAACGCTGCCCGCAATTCTAATCGACACTATTTTTTCACTTCTTGTGCCCCGCGAAACCGCCGCAGCACAACACTCGCTACCACTCACCAATCGCTACTCACCCACCACGCCGCCCCAAATCCACCACCTCCTCCCCAACATTGGGTGCGCGACATAGAAGTGGCATTCAAGCTGCCCGGCGCTGCTCCCAGTAGTCTTCAAAGCGACCATTGAGATGCGAGCAGCGCAGAGTCAGGATCGCGTTGGCTCCCGGGACGGTCCAGAACATTCCCGACCGTTTGAGACGCGAAGCGATCACTGTCTTGCAGCCCGCTTCAATGACGCCTGAACCGATAAATAGATGTTGGCGACGAAACTTAGGATATTGCATACGCTTGGCGTTTCTCTCAAAATAGTCCGCCTCGCTACGAATCTTTTCGACAACTTCGGGATGATGGGAATCGCTGGAGCGTAATGAGCTGACCAGCTTTGTGATTTTCCCCTTGTCGAGCAGGCGCTTCTGGTGGACCTTCATCCAAGCTTGCTGTTTTACTTCCTCATGGGGATACAGCTGGCGGGCCACCTCCCACAGATGCTGGCGAGCATGGTAGAGATCGACAATCTGCATCGCGTCTGGAAAGTGTTCGGCGACAAGATTCCAGATCCATTCGGCGCCATCGCCGATGACCACCTTTTTTTGCGCACGGCTCCAGCCACGTTTCCACGCTTCTCGATAGATGCGCTTGCCAAATTCTTCCGCGGTTTCGATGGCCCCAGTGTAGGTAGTGGAATCCGGATCGCGGATAGGATAGCCCTTCCGGTCCCAGGTGGCTTGCGTGAACACACATCCTAACTTGGCTTCACGCGTATGCGATGGTTGACCTTCGGTCTTGCCTTGCCGACCCACCGTCTCTCTCTTCACCACGGGAACTCCGGTGCCATCCATTTGCACATACAGAATGGGAATCGGTGCGCCGGCGATGACGGGCAGATCCAACTGTAGGGCTTTCTGGATCGCTTCCTGCTCCCGCTGAGCAATATCGGCTCCGATGGTCTCTGCCGTGCGCTCGACGGATTTGGTCGTCACCGCCAAGCCGGCCAGGAGCTGCAGCTGCTCGCGGCCGCGATCGAAGGGGGTTTCCTGGCCTACCAGAGCCTGCATGCGGCGCACCCCGGGAGAAAACTCTGTGTTCTCGAGGTCCAGTTCGACATCCACCGGAAACTGGCCGGCGTGGCATCGGGAGCACAAGTAGTAGGGACGGGAGATACGTACGGGGCCTACGATCGTCAAGATGGGTTTGCAGCGGATTTCCTGGTATTGCGCGTGATGGCCACAACCACACGGCAACTGACGCTGCGCAGCGGCGGGGGCTTCGAACTGCAGCAGTTCGGTTAAGGCGGCAGCACCCGCTTGGTGCAGAGCAGCCCGCATGGCCGACTCTACAGCTTCCAGATCCGTCCGGCCGTCCTTCCGGCGTTGCGCAAAGACCCGGCAGAGGAGCTGATTTACTTCCCGCGCCACCTCCTGATGGATCGCAGCAGCCGTTTTTTTTCCTGCTCCGTCCAGCCACCCCGTTGCTGCTCGACCGGGCGGAGTCGACAGATCTCTTCGTTGAGGGTGACCAAGTCCTGGCTGAGCTTCTGGAAGCGGTGAAACTCGGCCACCTCTTGCTGCGCCTTGCGCAGGGCGGTGGGATTGGGAAAGGATTCCGTCACGGTCTTGCCCGCCACGCGCCGAGTAAGGCGAAATTGCGGATCATGTCCAGGGTCGTTGTGTTTGGCGCAGTGGCAGGACGGCTTGCCGCAGTGCCGGGTCACGGCGGTAATGGAACCCGGTCGAAGATCACCCAAGTCGAGGAACTCCTCCAGGAGCCGGGATCTTTGGGTCTGCAAAGTTGCGAGATCGTTAGGCATAGGGTCTCCTCTCTGTATCGCATCTAATCTGTACGTATAGATACGCTCAGAACAATGCCATAAAAAAAGAAAACCTGCCACATGTCACTTCTAGGTCGTACACCCAAATGAGACTCCTGAGTTGACGCAAACTCGGATTGCCGATATTCTTGGTTCAGCGATGACTGCGATGTTTGCCTCATTCTATTAGCGAAACCTCTCGACCCCGCTCGGGGCCGCGCTTCCGTGTAGCTGCATCCAAGTTCCGATTTCCCTTTTCGATTTTCTGCATCTTTGAGGTATCGCAATGGCGAATTTGACGCTGTTCCAAAAACTCGAAAATATCGAGTCGAAATACGAAGAGCTGACCCAGCAGCTTTCCTCGCCCGAAGTGCACAACGATTCGGCGCGTTTCCAGAAGCTCGCCAAGACGCACGCGGACATGGCCGAAATGGTGGCGAAATACCGCGAGTGGAAAGAAATCGAAAAGGGCTTGCTGGGCACGAAGCAAATGCTGGTGGAAGCGGAAGACGCCGAACTGAAGCAAATGGCGCACGACGAAGAACACGTGCTGGAAGGGCGCCGTGAAACCGTCGAACGCGAGCTGAAATTCCTGATGCTGCCCAAAGATCCCAACGACGACAAGAACGTGATTCTGGAAATTCGCGCCGGCACAGGCGGCGATGAGGCTTCCCTTTTTGCCGGCGAACTTTTCCGTATGTATTCGCGTTACGCGGAATCGCAAGGCTGGAAGCTGGAAATTCTGGAAAGCTCGCCGTCGTCCATCGGTGGCATGAAGGACGTGGTCGCCGCGATCCAGGGCAACAAAGTGTATTCGAAACTGAAATATGAAAGCGGCGTGCATCGCGTGCAGCGTGTGCCGGCCACTGAACAACAGGGACGCATTCACACTTCCGCGGCCACGGTCGCAGTGCTACCCGAAGCGGATGAAATTGATATCAAGATCGAAGCGAAGGATTTGCGCATTGACACCTTCTGCTCGTCCGGCCCCGGCGGGCAATCCGTGAACACCACTTATTCCGCCGTGCGCATTACGCACATTCCCAGCGGCCTGGTGGTTTCGCAGCAGGACGAAAAATCGCAAATCAAAAACCGCGCGAAGGCGATGCGCGTGTTGCGGGCGCGCCTTTATGAAATGGAGCAATCCAAGCAGCACGAAGCCATCGCCGCCGAACGCCGCGACCAGATCAAGACCGGCGACCGCTCGGAAAAAATCCGCACCTACAATTTTCCGCAGAATCGCGTGTCGGACCATCGCATCGGCTTGACGCTGCACCAACTCGATCAAGTGATGGAAGGCAAGCTGGGACCGATCGTGGACGCGCTCTCGACGCATTACGAATCCGAGCGCTTGAAACAGGAACTCGTCGAAGCATAGGCGCAGGTAGCATAGGCAATCCTGCCTGTGGGCTTTTTTTCGCAGTCGAGAGCGACTGCGCACCTGACCATCGTGCCAAATTCAAATCCAATGGACATCCGCGCCGCGCTGAAAGAAGGAATGGCACAACTGCGCGCAGCCCAGATTCCTTCGCATACGCTCGCTACTGAGCTGCTGCTAATGCACGCGCTAGGCCGCGATCGCGCCTGGATTTACAGCCATCCCGAAGAATCACTCGATCCCGCGACGACGCAGAAGTTTTTAGCGCTGATCGCGCGACGCGCAGCAGGCGAGCCGGTGCAATATCTCACCGGCAAACAAGAATTCTGGGGCCTGGAATTCGAAGTCACGCCTGCGGTGTTGATCCCCCGCCCGGAAACCGAACACGTAATGGAAGTAGCTCTTGCGCGCCTGGGCGAACGCGGACTGAAAATTCACCTGGACACGGGCGCTCCGCGCGAAAAATTGCATGTCGCTGACGTTGGCACGGGCTCCGGTTGTCTGGCGGTCGCGCTGGCTTGGGAGTTGCCGCACGCCGAATTGTTTGCGACGGATATTTCCGCACTGGCGCTTGAAGTTGCGCGCCGCAACGCTGGGCGGCACGGCGTCGCCGGTCGTGTTCATTTCATGCACTGTGATCTGCTCACGGGTCTTGCGAATGCTGATCTGCGCAGCGCGGGCGCACAGCATGCCGTGCCCACTTCAACGCAAAGCGCAGCGCCATTCGATCTAATCGTCAGCAACCCGCCATACATCGCGCGCGACGAAGCAGCTCAATTGCAGCGCGAAGTCCGCGACCACGAACCGGACGCCGCGCTGTTCGGCGGGCCGACCGGAGTCGAAATGTATCAGCGCTTAATTGACCAGGCGCGCGAACTGCTGCGCGATCGCGGCATACTGGTCCTCGAACTCGGATACGATTCCGCGGAACACGTGCGCAAGATTTTCGACGCGCAGGCTGCCTGGACCAAAGTCGCGATCACCCTGGACTTGGCGGGCATCCCGCGCGTCCTCGCCGCCGAATGCGTCCGCTAGCTTCCAGGAAACATTCTTCGCCACTTCCGACGCGCAGTGATTTAAGCTGGCGGTGCCGCCATGACCAAGCTGGCACAATACCGCGCGAAGCACGATGCGCCGCTCGAGCTCGCTGCGGACGCTTCCGCCTCCATCCTGCACGTTGATATGGACGCGTTTTTCGTTTCAGTCGAACTGCTGGCGCGGCCGGAATTGCGCGGCAAGGCGGTGATCGTGGGCGGCCAGCGTGATCAGCGCGGCGTCGTCACTTCCGCGAGCTACGAAGCCCGAAAATTCGGCGTGCATTCCGCGATGGCACTGCGCACCGCCGCGCAATTGTGCCCGCACGCAATCTTTCTCGATCGCCACCACGAACTCTACGGCCAATGGAGCAATCGCGTCGCCGCGATCCTGGGAAAATTCTCGCCAATCGTGGAAATGGCTTCGATTGATGAAGCCTACCTCGACCTCGCCGGAACCGAGCGGCTGCACGGCCCTCCGCTCGCCGCAGCCCACAAACTTCTGCAGCAAATCACCAAAACGACCGGGCTACCATGCTCCGGCGGACTGGGTGCCACGCGCCTGGTGGCAAAAATCGCAAGCGAACAGGCTAAACCTCGCGGGTTGGTATGGATTCCACCGGGCAGCGAAGCGGTATTCCTGGCGCCCCTAGCCGTGCGGCGCATTCCCGGAATCGGCAAAGTCACGGACGAGGCTCTGCGGGGCCTGGGCATTGAAACCATCGCGCAACTACAAAAGGTTCCGCTCGAACGCCTCGAAGATACTTTCGGGCAGTGGGGCACCGCGCTATTTCGCAAAGCGCGCGGCATTGATTCCTACGAATTTTTCGTGGATGCCGAACCAAAATCACTTTCGCACAATCAAACGTTCGGCGAAGACACGCGCGACCGCGAGTTGCTGGAATCCACGCTCAGTTATTTGTGCCAGAAAGCAGCAAAGCGCCTGCGCGACGCAGCGCTACATGCGCGCAGCGTCACTCTCACCGTGCGGTTCGCGGATTTCACGACGATTACGCGCAGCCACACGCTGGCCGAGCCTTCCGACCTCGATACTGTCTTTCTCACGGCCGTGCGCGAACTTTTTCAGCATGCCTGGAACGGCAAAGCACTACTCCGGCTGGTGGGCGTCGCGCTGACGTCATTCTCGGCAGGCTCGGCGCAATTCGATCTGCTCGATCCGGAGCGCCGGGAAAAACTCGAGCGCCTGGCACGGGCCACGGACAAGCTACGCGACCGCTTCGGATTTTCTAAATTACAGTTCGGCGGTTCGCTGCCGATTCGCGATAATTCCGAACAATAATCAAGGGCAAACTTCGCAGATGTACACACGGCCGCGTAAACGACGCGCCTCATTCGATCGCATTCCGTTTCTTGCCTTATAATCGCAGCTCGCATGTCCACTACTCCGCCGCGCACGCAAGAAGTGAAACCAGGTCTTTTCCAGCGCTTGCGCGCGTTCTGGATCCGCATAACCGAAGGCTTTCAGCTCGAACAACTCTGGGGACAATTCAAATCCGAAGCGCAGGCCGGATATGTCCTGTATTCAAAGGATGTGGACTGGGAAGCCATCGCGCGCGAAAAATCGAAATTCAAGCGGATCCTTCTCTCCGGCTGGGCGCTGTTTCAAGCCATTCTGATGAAGCTTTCGCCGGCGCGACGAGTGCTGCTGGTTTTCGCGCTGCTGCTGCTGGTTTTCCATCCGGACGTGCGCTGGGGAAACAACGAAGTCAATTTTGATTTTGTCGGTCTCGCCGCGCTGATTCTTTTCATGCTGCTGGCGCTGGAACTCGCCGATCGCGTGACCATGAAGCGCGACCTGGAAATCGCACGCGAAATTCAGCAATGGCTGGTGCCCAGCGAGCCTCCTCAAATTCCCGGCATGGATCTTGCGTTTGCCACGCGTCCGCAGAATACCGTCGCGGGCGATTACTACGACGCGTTTTTGCGGCCGGTGCCGGAAGCGGGTGCGACAACGCCGTCGCTATTAATGGTGGTCGCAGATGTTGCCGGCAAAAGCGTGCCGGCGGCGCTGCTGATGGCGACATTTCAGGCGGGCCTGCGCGCGCTTTCCGCGACGCCTGCAACTCTCGATGAGATCGTCCTAGGCTTGGAGCGTTACGCTCGTGCCCACAGCCTGGAAGGCCGCCGTTTCACCACGGCGTTTCTCGCGGAAATCGATCCGCAAACGCGCGCGATGCGCTACATCAATGCGGGGCACAATTACCCAATTCTCCGGCGCGCTTCGGGGAGCATCGAGCGGCTGGAAATTGGTGGTCCGCCGTTTGGTGTGCCGCTCTTTACGGACAACGAGATTCCCTACGGAGTGGGTCGCGTGCAGCTGGAGCCCGGCGATCTGCTTTTCATTTTCACCGACGGCGTGGCCGAAGCGGTAAACGAGAAGGGCGAAGAGTTCGGCGAGCCGCGAATTTTGCCCGCAATTCTTTCCCTGCCGGCGGGCACCGCCGCTGCGGTTCTGAATCGCGTCATGACTGACGTGAACACTTTCGTCGGTTATGCGCGGCAGCATGACGACATCACCGCGCTGGTCCTGCGGATCGTGCCGTAGACCCGCCCGGAATTTGCTTCATGATTCCACCGCCTCCGCACGCTTGCGGCAGCAACAATCTCAAAACTTCCAACGCAGCCGCGATTCCTTCATAATCGCGGCATGAACGCTCGCGCATTTGCGGTACAAATCTGCCGGACGCTGCGCTCCGCAGGTTATCAAGCCAATTTCGTGGGTGGCTGCGTGCGCGACATTCTGCTGCACCGTGAGCCTGCCGATTACGACGTCGCCACCGATGCAATACCGGAACGCGTGGAGCAAATATTTCCGAACAGCCTGATGGTGGGTGCGAAATTCGGCGTCGTAGTGGTGGTGCAGGAGCCGGCGCCGAGCGACGTCGCAACTGGCTCGTCCGCGACGGTGGAAGTAGCGACGTTTCGCTCGGATGTCGGCTACAGCGATGGGCGGCATCCCGACCAGGTGGTCTATGCGACGTCCGCGCAGGAAGACGTCCAACGCCGCGACTTCACCATCAACGGCCTGCTGCTCGATCCCGAAACCAACCAGGTTCTCGACTACGTTGGCGGACGAGACGACTTGCGCGCCGGAATCATTCGCGCCATCGGCCGCCCGGAAGAACGTTTCCGCGAAGACAAGTTGAGGATGCTGCGCGCCGTGCGCTTTGCCGCGCGATTTGGCTACACGATAGAACCGGAAACCATGCGCGCGATTCAGAGGCTCGCTCCGGAAATCGGCCAGGTCTCCGCGGAGCGCGTGCGCGATGAATTGACCAAGCTGCTCACCGAAGGCGCCGCACGCCGCGGCTTTGAATTGCTGGATGAAACGCGCTTGCTGCTCCACATACTTCCCGAAATTTCGAGAATGAAAGGCGTCGAGCAGCCGCCGCGATTCCATCCCGAGGGCGACGTCTGGATTCACACGCTGCTGATGCTGGAAGGCTTGGCGCCACAAAGTTCGCCGAGGCTCGCCTGGGGTGTGTTATTGCACGACGTCGGTAAGCCTCCCACGTTTACACCGCCCTCTGGACCGAATGGCCGGATCCGCTTCGACCGTCACGTAGAAGTGGGGACCGTCATGGCCGAACAGATCTGCGAGCGCCTGCGCTTTTCAAATGACGACGCGGCGCAGATCGCGTCGCTCGTGGCCAGTCACCTGAAGTTCAAGGACGTGCCGCAGATGAAGCGCTCGA
Source organism: uncultured Acidobacteriota bacterium (assembly GCA_963747605.1). Classification (GTDB taxonomy): domain Bacteria; phylum Acidobacteriota; class Terriglobia; order Acidiferrales; family UBA7541; genus Palsa-295. The sequence goes on from CAVVGA010000004.1 coordinate 390,050, forward strand.
CCCTGAAGCGTTTCGTGCGGTTGGACCATTTCGAAGAGCACATGGAGTTGCACCGGCTGGATTGCTCCTCGAGCCACCGCAATTTGGACAACTATGAGTTCATGCGCCGATTCCTGGCGAGACGCCCCGCGGAAGAAGTCCGCCCTGTCCGGCTGCTGACCGGGGACGACCTCATCGGCTTGGGATTCCGGCCAGGCCCCGAGTTCAGAGAAATTCTTGATGCCGCTGAGGACGGCCAGCTGGAAGGAAGTATCAGCACCCACGACGATGCCCTAGTCTGGGTTCGCAAGCATTATCAGCCCGCTATAACTGTAGAGTTAAAGATATTATTATCAGTGAATATGAGAATAGCTAGTCGGTCGGAGAATTACCTTGCGCTTGGATCTTAGTGTGTTATCATAAGGTTGTTTGCTAACTGAAACGAAAGTCATGGAAATCTTTTTCCGTCCTCCTGCATCTAACCTTGTGGCAGCCGATTAGCTGCCTGATGGGTCAACTTGCTTTATAGGCCCAGGGAGAAACTGGTGACTAAATCTACTAGGGTTATACCGAAAGAACTGCCTATTCTTCCGGTCCGCGACACGGTTCTTTTTCCGGGAGCGGTTCTGCCGCTACCGGTTGGCCGTGAGAGTTCGCTGGCCCTACTGAACTCGCTCGAAGGAACCGAGAAGATTCTAGGCGTCGTGGCGCAACTGGACCCTCGCGTGGAAGCGCCGACTGGCACCGACCTGCACAGCGTCGGCACTCTCGCTAAGGTTCACAAGATGGTGCGCATGCCCAACGGGAACATAGTCGCGTTTCTGGAGGGGATTGAGCGAATCCGCGTGATGGAAGTCCTGGGATTCACACCGTTCATCAAAGCGCGCGTGGAATCGCAGCCGGACCTGGAAGATCAACGCGATGCCGAATTGACTGCGCTCGAACGCAACGTGCAGGAATTGTTTCGCGAAGTAGTGGCGCGTTCGCCGCAGCTTTCCGACGATCTGCAAACCGAAGTGATGGGTATCGATTCGCCGGGGCGTCTGGCGGACTTCGTTACTTCCACGCTTCCTTCGCTCAGCACCATGATTCGCCAGGAATTGTTGGAAACTTTCAGCGTGCGCAAGCGCCTGGAAGCGCTGATCAGCGAATTGACCAAAGAACGCGAAGTTCTGGATCTGCGCAACAAGATTCACGATCAGGTGCAAGAGCAAGTAAACCAGAGCCAGCGTGAATTCCTGCTGCGCGAACAAATGAAGGCAATTCAGAAGGAACTCGGCGATTCACGAAGCGCCGGACGTCGTCGCGAAACTGGCCGTTCCACTGCAGCCAGGTGACGCCCGGGAAACTGTGGCCTAGTTGATACGCGCCCCCGGCGTCCCACGGCTGGCGATGAGGCGGATGTTGTGGAGGTCAGGATCGGCCGCGATTTCGCCGATAATGGGCGGGTCCTCCCAGTTGAGAGAGCCGTCGGGATTGCGGGTGAAAGCGGAAGCCAGGTCGAAGCGAAAACCGTCCACGCCCATTTCCACGCGCCAGTAGCGCAGGCTGGCCAGAATCATCTGGCGCACGTAGGGGCTGGAAACGTTCAGGGTGTTGCCGGTTCCCGAATAGTTCGCGTACGGGCTGGCGGGTTGCCGGACATCATGTAGTATTCGCTGTTGTCGAGGCCTTTATAGCTGTAGGTTGGCCCGCGATGATCGCCTTCGGCGGTGTGGTTGTATACGACGTCGAGAATTACCTCGATACCCGCCTCATGCAGGGCGTCGACCATGCAACGGAACTCTTCGTGCTCCTGGCAGGGCTGGCGCCGGCTGGTATAGGTGTGGTGCGCGGAGAAGAAGTTCAGGGGCATGTAGCCCCAGTAGTCGTCGTTCTGCGGGTCCCGCTGGTAGACGGGCATGAGTTCCACGATGGTGATGCCGAGGTCCTTGAGGTAGGGGATCTTCTCCACGAGCCCGTCGAAGGTTCCGGCGCGCGCGGGATCGACGCCGGAGCTGGGGTGTTTGGTAAATCCACGGACGTGCAGCTGAGATAATGGCGTCGGCTTCGTGGTGGCCGATGCCGGGCAGCGGCGCCGGTGCGCAATCGCCGGGACGAGACGAGGGGATCACGCCCAGCGGCGCGCGACCTTCGTTGGGACCCGGACGCATGGCGC
>CAVVGA010000005.1:0-445989 GCA_963747605.1 uncultured Acidobacteriota bacterium
CGCCACCAGCACGTAAACGCAGACGGCCACCCAGACTTGAGTCTTCACCGCGTTCTCGCTGGTGCCGTAGAACGCCTTGATGCGTAGGTGCTGTTTGATCCAGCGGAAGAACAATTCCACCTGCCAGCGTGCCCGGTACAGTTGGGCGATAGTCAAAGCGGAAAGAAGAAAATTGTTGGTCAGGAAGGTGAGTCGTAGGTCCTTCTCGACATCGAAATAGTGGATACGCCGCAAGTATAGGGATAGCGCTTGGCAGTGCGAACTCCGGTCAGCAAAATGGTTTGGTCGCAGCGCAGTCCTGCAGATCGTTCGACAGGGCGCGAATAGCGACGGTAGGACTGCAGATCTTTGCTGGCGCGCGTGATGAAGAAGGCGCAAGCTTGGGTAAAGATATACAGGCGAGCAAAGTCCACATAACCGCGATCGAGCAAGTAAAACGACCCGGCTTCCAGAAGCAACTGGTCCAGAAGGTTGACATCGTTGACTTGGCCTCCCGTCACATAAACATTGGTCGGAATGCTGCCTCGCAGGTCCAACAGGGTGTGCAGTTTCACGGCGCTCTTGTGGCGGCGGAATTTTCCCCACGGAAAAAGCGTCAGGCATAAATCGATGGTTGTGGAGTCGAAGGCATACACGGTCTGGGACAACTCTACTCCGAAAGGTTCGTCGCGATAGAGATCGCGGGCGGTGGCAATCAGGATCTGAGCGAAATCGGCATAGATGCGCCAGTCGCGATGCTCGTTGGCGTGTGCCAAGGTATCGCGAGAAACTTGGCCCCGGAAGCCCATGTGATAAAGCTTGGGTTGCTGGGCACGCAGACAGGCTTCGATATCGCGGAGACTTTCGCGATAAGTGAGTTGAGCGAAGGCCAAGCAAAGGAACTGATCCCAGTAGGAGAATTCTTTGACGTAGCGATTGCCCTGGTAGCGATCGACGCAAATCTGAAACTGGTAAGTTCTATAAAGGTAGAAGTCAAGAAAAAACACCTCTCCTCCGGCCGGAATTTTTCTTGCTTCTCAGCCCACGTAATGGAGCAGGATCTGTTCTGACCGCCCGCACCAAGTGCTCGGTTGCTGGGCACTATGGCCCAGCGGTTGGGGTTTTCTCTGCCAGCGGTTTTCATCGCTTCTTGGCAACGAAGCCGGTCTGTTCCGAAACCAACAAAGCAGAACGTGGTCAAATTTGGCGACCATAGTTCTATTTGGGACTCGTGGCCCATAGCTTTTTCTGGTTATCCGAGAGGGCCTAGAGTCGCGTGAGAGACTGGGTGCCCGAGGCACGCAGCGCCTAACTTACCAGCTGAGACTCGCTCTCGAACCAGAGTGTCTCGAGAACTTGACGGCCACCGCCAGAGAAGATCCCTGGGATGGAGCGGAAGCGCTCAGAGACACTCAAGCTGTTTGTGGTTTCAGATGTTGGGCGTCGAAGCACACTCCTCTTTTCCACACGATCAACACGATGGTGGCAATCTTCCTGGCCAAGGTCAGACGCGCCATCTCCGGCCGCATGCCCTTGGCCAGTAATGCTGTGTAGAACTCCTGCAACGGACCCGGTTTGCTGGAGGCCACGATGGCCGCACCCTTAAACACATTCTTCAGGTCATGATTGCAGTTGCGGTTCAGTCCGCGAATGGAGCTCTGTTTCTTTACTCGTTCGAGCTGCCCGTTGACCTTACGGTGATCGGCGCTGCTTTCTGTCTTGATGCCCAATCCGCCATAGCTCCACAGCGGCCGCTTGCTGCGGAAACGGTGCGGGGTCTGCAGAATGCCCAGCAGTACGGCGGCCCGGATCGGACCGATCGACGGAATCTGACACAGCCGTTTCCACGCCGGGTGTTTCTTGCTTTCCGCGAGCAGCTCCCGGCGCACTTGTTTACGTACCGTCCGCAGCGCATCCAGTTGTTGGTAGTAAAACTCGGCCCGCCGGCGCACTCCCGGTTCCGTGATCTTCCCCAGCCACTCGGCCCGATGGCGCGGTGCATAGACCTGCTTGCCGCTACAAGGAATGGCCCAACTGCGATAGATGGCCTTCACCCGCGACATGACCCGTCCCAGATCTTTGGTGATGGTCAGATAACTGCGCACCAGTTCCTTCAGGCTGCGCAGGCCGTGTTCCCCGTGATAGACGGGGCTGAGATGGTCGAGACGCAACAATTCGGCCAAACGGCGTGCGTCGATCTTGTCATTCTGGTTGCCTTCCCTCATGGAGGCATTCTTGCGCGGATCACACACCACCAATTTCCTGACGTGGGGCTTCAGCAGGTCGTACAACCAGGCCGCCGAGGTGCCTTCTTCAAACGTCACCTGCAAGTCTCCACGCAGCCCATCGATAAACTGCAGAATCATGCTGGCTTTGGTCTCGATCACGCATTCCATCACGATCTTTCCTGCAGCATTCCTCACCGCCATCGAAATGCTTTCCTTGTGCACATCCATGCCGATATATTTGGTGCTAGTCATAGAAGGGTGCTCCTTTCTGTAGGGGTTGAGCCGAACACTCAAAACCTACTCCAAAAGGGGCGCCCTTTATATTGCGTCGGGAGGAAGTTCACGAGCTGAGAGAAGACGGTTCGGCCAAGATTCATCCACTGCCTCCAGAACAAGCCAGGAAGCAGTAACATGGAGCCAAACGAGAAGCAAAAAATTGAAATCGAAAAACTTCACCGGGACCCTTTACCTCCACTCAATCAAGCAGTTACAGCGGACTACTCAGACTTTCTTGGGACAGCACTGACGCAATATACCTGTTTCATGAAGCTTCCGGATCAATGCCGATTATTGCGGTCCACATCAAACCCCAAAACTGCCCGACTTTACCAGGCCGCCGACGCCAGGTAGTGTTCCATTTTGGACAGCTCCAGTGCGTCTATTGAGCGATGGTGTGTCACCCACCGCAAAAAGGAGCTGCATGGAATGTGACTATGACTTGTTCGAGGTTTTAGCGGATGGCGCCCCCAAGTGGCGGGGGATGGCAGCTGGCCGTGAGAACGCAGTTCGTAAATTAGCAGAATTATCAAAGCGAACAATAAATGAAGTTCGCGTGATCCACCTGCTTACCAACACTTTGATTGCTTCGGTGAACGGACTTAGAGCCTCAGTTCGCGCCGTAATCTCGATAGGAGAAGCGCCTTGTTAGATCAAGGCGGCGCAGTGCTGTGCAGCAAAAAAGGAACACTGTCTCTTCTCTGTGACGGGGCGGAACCGCGCGGGTCGATTCGGGAGGCTTCGAGGTTTAGGAAAATCTGAACGTCGCTGCCAGGCGCAGCGGCGCTCAGCAAACGATATGAGGACAGCTCGCGCGTGGCAATCTCCCCGCCAGTATCTGCAGGAGCGCGCGCCTATGACTTGCGACCTTTCTGAGTTGTCACGAATCTGCGATTGTCAGACCGCGATTAAGGCCAAATACACGAGTGTATAAAATTGAACATCCTTGCGGCTTAGCTCCTTCTAATATCGCAGCCTCCTGATCGCGAAGCGCGGCTTGGGACACGACCAGGGCCACACGTAGGGCACTCTCAATCGCCCCGCGAAAAATTGCCTCTCAACCAATAAAAGCAGAACCATGTCGAAGCTGAGATTTACAGCCACCATGCTCACGCTGTTCTCGGCCGTGCTCGGAAGCCCGAAGAGGAGCTTTCACCTAATGCGACTAGCCGGAATCTAGCGCGCCGCCGTCTCGGTCGATTGCAGACGGTAGGCGGATTCATCAGCAATTGACAATCCGCGCGATTCATTTCCGCTCGATGGACTCCGCAGCGGCAAGTTTCCGGTCTACGTGCGGCTCTGAGCGCAGCCCGCCTGAATGCAGCACACAACGTTTGCCGATTCCCACGCCACAAGTAGGACAGGCGACCAAGGACAATTGCTTGAGTGTCAGCTCGTGTTTTTTCATTTAACCAGAATGCGGAAACAGGAGGCTGCCGTTCAGTTCAATTTGGAACATTTTCCGAATTAGCAGCCGGGACGGGAATCTTTCCGGTTGAGGCGAAAGCCAGGTCAATCGTGCAGGACAACACTGAGCAGGGAATTGTCAACGTGGATCTTGCGGTTGTTGAGGTGAATGAAGCCCAGTTTCCGGAATTTACTCATGAAAAAATTGACACGCGACCGCGCGGTGCCAATCATCTTCGACAGCGTCTCTTGCGAGATTTTGGGCAGCGACTTCTGCGGATCCCCAGGGGCACCGTAGCGCGCGAGGAGAAGGAGAGTGCGCGCGAGGCGTTTCTCGCTGGAATTGAAGAGCTGGTCGATCAGATCTTCTTCGACGCGGATGTTGCGCGCGAGCATGTAGGCGATGAACCGATCGGAGAACTGGTGCTCTTCGTGGAGCACGCGAATCATTTCGTTCTTCTCAATGAGCAGCGCGGTCGTGGGTGCAATCGTCGTTGCCGTGGCCGTGCAAACGGATTGTTTTCCCAGGCAGCCTTCCCCAAAAAAATCACCCGGTCCTAGAATGGCTACAACGGCCTCCCTGCCGGCCTGATTGACCACGGTTAGCTTCACGCCGCCTTCCTGAATGTACATTACTCTCTTCGCAGGATCGCCTTGCGCGAAGACCGCCTCTTTTTTCGCGAACTTGGCGATTTTTCTCCCCAGACCAGTCGAGTCGAGAAACAACTTCACATCAAAGGCACGGCTTCTTGGAATTGCTTTCTTGCGGAGGCGAGGGGCCCCGACGGATACAGCTCGAACTGCAGAAGGCACCATATCTCAGAATAGCCAAAGTAGGATTCCGGACGCTGTACAAAATTGCACAGATTCCCAAAATGACTTGTTTTACACTGACGCGGTCAAAGTGTCCGCGCACGGAAGGAAAGCGAAATGCATGCGCTTAACAAGAGAGTTTGCCCTCACTGTAGGAGCTTGGCGACGTCTCGTTCACACAGGCATGGGAGTGTTGAACGATACCTTCTAAGAGTCATAGGCGTACTGCCTTACCGCTGCCTGGATTGTGACGCACGGTTTTATGTCTTCCCGCGCCTCGGCGCCGGCACTTCGGTTACAGACAAAGCTGCATGAGCTGGCGCGCAGGATTTGGGGCAGGTTGACGCGCACGGACGAGGCGGGTTACCGCGGCGACCTGGTCGATACAATGACAGATACTTTCGTAGAAAATCACAGTGCGACTGCCCTCATAATGGTTGCCATGCTAGCCATGGCCGCCGCCTTTTTCGATTTGATAGACGGAGCGGCATCAGAAAACCCTCTGCTTTTTATCTCTGGCGTACTGTTCTGTTGCGCTGGGGCCTTGTCGTTCGAGCTCCGACAGCAAAATCCGCGCTGATTAGTTTGAAAAATCATGAGAAGCGACAACGGAACACTCCAGGACATCTGTGGGAAATGCGATGCTGAGATCGATCGGAGTCGACGATTTGATTTCACGCTCAAAAACGGCACGAGAGTTTGCGATGCGTGTTTCGTGAAAGAAACCCCACGACCGCCCCAGCCCAGGAACGATTGGTCGAACTGATATCGCTTCGCATGTTCAGAGTTTGCGGCGTTGAAGAAAGGGTGTCAGCGTCGGGGTGTTTCGACAGGGTTGAGGAATCTCGGTAGACATTTACAGCTCCGCTGTGGTCGCTGTTACGATAGGTCGGTCACCGGCGGGACAGGCGTGGCCATCATGTCCAACGAGCAGATGGATGATAAGAGCGTAAATCCTTCTGTGCCCTTCACGACACAGTAGAGCATCTTCGTAAATTGATACGTCTCGGGAAAGGCGAATCTGCTTTGCCTCAAGCAGTGCTGAGGAGGCGTGGCTTCGGAATCGGTCGAGCTCATTGCACATATATCTCGCCGACATGAAGGCCGCAGTTTTACAATCCCCGTCGCGCCGAACAATGGTACTTCCGTACTAGGCGACCAGCCGTTGCACCGGGCGAGTTTGACTACTGCTAGGCGCGGTTCGCCATCTTTGAGATCATGTGAAGCAGAAGCCCACGGCTCCTATCGCTCATGCGCGCGAGTAATTTGGCGAGCGCCCGAAGGTCGCGGTCCTGTTTTGCGTTGCCCGCCCGATTCCGGGTCACTTCTGCTCGTAGATTCGGTTTTTTTATGTGTTCTTCGTCCGTGAAAAGCCGGTACATCGGGACTTCCAACGCTCGGGCCATCTTTTCCAAAGTGTCCACGGAGGGGACGGTGTGCCCGTTCTCAACGCGTGAAATGTAACATCGGAGGAGCCCGGTCCGTTTTTCTACGTCGCCCTGCGACAAATTTTTCTGCGCTCTCAAATCCTTCAATTTTTCGCCAATGACCATGGATCCTCCGCCACGCATCATACCCGATTGCCCGCGTCGGCTGTATAATCGGGCCAATGTCTGACGTGGTTCACATCGACGGAAGTTCTTACGAGACGTGTCCTGTTCGTGGTCGGAAGTGCGCGTACGGTGGCGACACGAAGGCTATAGCCAACGAACCTATTATTCGGCCTGCTGATTGGGAAATTGAACTGTATTGCCCCGAGCATGGGCACTTCCGGGTGTTTGCAAGAAATCTGATTCAGCCCGAGTAGAGCGCTCTGGAATGAAATTTGCTTCAGCGTCGACGCAATTCCAATGTTTATCGCCCGCAACGCCGTCTATGGTGACTTTGTCGCACAACAGCCCGTTGATTGCTGCATCGGTGGGTTCCATGCTGCATACGAGGCAAACCAGACCAACAACAAGGTGTTCGTGCAAACGTTCACCTTCGCCGCATGGCTCGATTCCGACGTCGCCGAGGCGATTTTTGCTGATCCCACGATCTTTGCCGATATTCTGCCCATCTCCCACGAGCTTGGCGAAACTTTGAACGATCCTTTCATCAATAACATCACTCCCAATTATCAGCTTCCTGGTTTTCCTCCGGGCACCTGCCAGAACATTCTTGAAGTGGGAGACGTTGTCGAAGGTACGCCCAATCCTTCTTTCCCAGTCACCCTCAACGGCTTCACCTATCACCCACAGACCCTGGGATTGCTTCAATGGTTCGAGGGCATCACTCCTTCCGACGCTATCAACGGTGCCTATAGCTTTCCGGGCAATAACCTTACATCTCCGTTTATGGCTTGTCCCGCTCCGTAGTTCTCGGCGGCTTTCGATCATTTGAACAGTAGGGGCGCCACTCCTCCGGCGCCCTTTTTTTACATCCTTGGCATTTCTTTCTGGAACAGTCTCAGTTCGGAAAAACAACACGTTCCCGGCTCTCGCACTTTGGGAATTATTCGGGTCCAAGTCCCGATAATTCGGGTGATCTCAATGCGTCGACGCAACACTAAGCTAGAACCCACCCGGCATTGAAAACAAAAGCCAAAATCGCTAGCCATGGAGCAGGCACCCTGCCCTGGGTAGGTTTTGGCCCATTACCGCTAAACAGATGATTCTGCTGCGGAAGGGTTGCGGAACCAACACACTAGAAGGTGTTGCATCGACCGGTTGAGCTGGCACGTGTTACCAGAGATGTGCGGTAACACTTCATTTGATTGCATAACAACGTCGGCTCCTTGGACCCGAGTAGACTGTGGTTTGTCGAGAACCATTGGCTCGGGAGAAAGAAGCCGACGTTGTTATGAGATCATTGGTAGGTGAAAGAACGACTATTGTGCGTTCGTCAAGTTGACACGCAAGAAAAATGAGAACATTCACCAAGGGATATGTGCTGGTGCTTCTTTCGGCGCTTCCGTGCTGCGTGTATTCGCAATCCTCCCGTACCCCGCATTCAAAAGTCAATGCTGTGATTGGCGCCAGAATCTCCGAAGGTGTTGTTTTCGCAGGTCGTCTGTGGCTTCGTGGAACAACCGCGCGCGCGAGATCCGGAGATGGTTCAGGAGCACTAATATCGTTCAGTCTCGCCGGCATGTCCCAAAGACAGGATTTTGACACCGGCGTGCTCGGAATCGAAGCGATCGGCGCTGACCTCTGGGTTTTACGGAAATCGCCGTCAAGCAATCCAGAGTGGATTCTTTCCGTGATGCGGGGCGATTCTTTTGACGATCGCGCCAGATTTGGGCCGTCAGACACGGACAAGCCCTTAGCGCTCTTCGGCGACGGAGTAGCGCCAGCCGTTTTGTCACAGAAAAGTATTCGCATACTCTCCGGTGACGGAAGCTGGGAATTGATTAACCTTCAAGGACCATTACGCCAAGGCGTGCAGATGCATGTGGTCTCACCGATGATCGGAAGCGCAGCATACATCGGTATAAACATCGGAGAATGGGGCGGCGGACTTCAGCGCGTTGACCTCAAGACTGGTGAGGTCACCAGTGTAGAGCGGCGGGATACAAAAGCGCTATGCGCCGGTCCGTTGAACAGTGAGTGCGACCCGGTAACTGGTGTTATCCCGGACCCTCAGAACAAGGGTTGCGTGCTCGCTTCGATTGGTCTGGTGCATTTTCTTTCGCACGGTCGAATCTTGAGGGTGTGTGGCGAGCAGGTGTCAGTGATTTTCGAGCAGAAAAGAACCGAGGAAATTAACAACAGGAGTTTAGATGTGTCGGACTCAATCTACGGACTGGCGTCCGCAAACGATGGTTTTTGGGCCGTAACTCCCGAGGCGCTCTACCATTTCGAAGCGAACGAGAATCCACCGACACGGCATCCACTGCCAAAGTTGGAGCCGGAATCGGGTGTCTATATGAGTCGTGACGTCCAAGGGGCAATCGTCATTCGAACGGATGTAAACTGGGCCGTGTCCGTGAGCGGATATACACCTCTAGTCGTTGCGTTAGACCAGCCGAAACCGTAACGCCCGATTAGTTACGCTGTTGCGGGGTTTTGCCGCCAGCTCAAGGAAGCAGACGGAAATGTGCCGCGTGAGGCGGAGCGTGCAGTTGAGCAAAAGCGAAAAGTGGAAGCCGAGCTGAGCCGATTGATCGCAGCCGTCGCGGATAGTGAACACTCGACGTTCCTGATTGAGGCGATTGATCAGAGAGAACGAGAATTGCAGAACATTGATGAACGGCTCAACGCCTGGGGACCTGGACTTCCGCAAGTGCAGACGCGTCTGACGTCACAGATTTCGTAAGGGATCGCCTCGCAACCCTGTGTGATTTGCTAATCAGTGATGTCACCCAGGCTCGGGCTGAACTTCTCCGGCACGTCAGCGAAATTCGCCTAAAACCAAGTCAGACGGGGAGCGGCGGCGAATATGTAGCTGAAGGGAACCTACCCAGAAAAAGATCGAGCGCGCCACCTTCTCGGTGTACGCGCTCGCTTGGTTGCGGGGGTTGGATTTGAACCAACGACCTCCGGGTTATGAGCCCGACGAGCTACCAGGCTGCTCCACCCCGCGTCATAGATGCTACGCGACTTGCGGCTGTTCTGCAACTACTCAGGTGCCCGTTAAGTGTGCAATTTGGCGGCAGGGTCATCATTTGACTGGATTTGCGCGCAGATCCGACGTTGCGACGACAGACCGCCGCCAACGAAGCGCCTACGCTCGGCAGGCTGACTTGCTGAGGTACATTGGCTGCTAGGGTTTCGATCTAAAAAGCGGCGCAGAAGTACGTTCCCAGATTGAGTGTATTTGCGAACGGTGAAGGTGAAAGATTACCGACGAGCGCATTATCTCAGTGGCACCGATGAAAGTCTTAACTGGATTGGCACAGATCTTTAGCAGCGAGTTGCAAACCAAATAAACCTCACCTGCTTTTGCGATTTCTGCTTCGAGTATCCCGTCGCAATTCGGGCATCGAATTTCACCCGGCGTGAACTGGCCATCGGTGCAGTCGCCCACAAACAATGCGCCGTCGTGTTGGGTTCTCGTGACCATTACGTTCTCCGTCTAGGCTGAGTCCTTTTAGACGATAGGACTGATATCGATAATTGAGAGGCCTCATCAAGGCGTCACACGCAGAATGACAACCCGCGCTGTATGACCAAGGGCATATTCTATCGTGCGCGAGGCTGAACCCTTCTGGTCCGCTTCTGAAACCGCATCGACGGCATCGGTCTTGCTGCGAAGACGTGGCGCGAGAAAACCGTAGACTTCCATCTTGTTCCATTCAAATTGGTCGGGAGTCCCGCGCAGATAAAGCGAGACTCGATACTTAGGCTCGGCTTCCATCAGTGGGCGCACCGACGCAAATCCTGCCAGTCACTCGCGGTCATATTGGACTCCTGCAAAAAGAGTGCTCATGCAGCCTTGTTGATCTGTAAACGCTCCTCGTTGAAACGCGAAAAGGCAAAAAAGCGGACGTCACAATTGAGACAGCGGTAAGGGTGTACACCAATGGCTCTAAGAAGGAAGCGTTTAACAGCACCGTGCCGATGCGAACCAGACGTCTCGACGCTTCTGCAATTAGGACACAACCGCTTGGGAGGATCGTGCATTTTTAATTCGACCAATCCCTCTTGCATTGCGTGGGCCGTAGAGGTTCCTTCACGAAGCAAGAATCGCAGATCCTAGGTTCATTCTTCAGCGTCAAATCAACCGTTCGAGTGGAATCAATTTCGGCTCCGCACTTTTCACAATGGTCGGCGTGCGTTTCGCTCATCTCGACCTTTAAGGTGCGCGCGGTGCTTGAGTTCAGCGACTCCGCGTTACTCTTACTTTTTCTCAACAACTTCAAAACGAATACCGCGTTTCCCATTGCCACTCGCTCTTCCCAAGGGATACTGCCGTTGAGCACGGCGTCACACCCATTGATTGCGTTTTCCGCAGCTCTTACGTAAGCCTTAAGTTTTTCTCGTTCGGATACAAAAACAGTAGCCTGGTATAACTTCCCCCGATGTTTCTCCTCCATATTGGACTCCTGAGGCGTCGCGTCTTGGTTCGAGGACAACGAGGGATGAGCAACGCCGTCTGATTTCGCAAGGAGCCGTAGAGCTGAGCGGTGTGCGGCAGGATGCTAGTGAGACTCTCCAACGGTACTCGGTGTTCGGACAGATAGCCACTAAATAGGCTGTAGGGTTAAGTCGATTCGATTCGATCGGATACGATGTGCGGGAGGGTATTCGCCTGCATGTTGCCCCTACGCGTCTTCGGGCGCATCATGGCGACACGGCCAAGTACGAACAGTTTTCGGAGGGCTGATGGCAAATGAAGGAAAGGTCCAATGCCCTACCATGGTGAATTTCAACCGTCGATGCATCCGGGCGGAGAGACACGCTGGCCCCTGCGGTGGGGGGCTCAAGTCGCCTAGAGTCGGAGTCTACGAATGCGGATTTTGTCACGCGACATTCCCGTCGTTAGAGGAATTCGACGCACACGCCCCATGCCCTGCTGCGGCATGAGCGGCAGGTGTTCAGGGGCTCTGTAGGATTCTAGGCATTGCAACTCGAAGATTTGCGAGCCCGGCTCCGTATGATGGTCAAAGCTGATTAAAGGCGTCCGCCGCATCTGCAAATGCACCGACGGCAACGCGTGCCGGATGCCTTTGACGGCTCACAAGCCTCAGCAATTTGCAGACGGCGTGTGAGGGTGGAAAACTTGAGCAGAGTTGTCTTAATGGCAATCGCATATTGGGGGCTGTCGATCAGCGTCTCGTTCCAAGTCCCGCAAAGCGCCCCATTCACTATCCATGTCACGAAGATTCAGCGCGTCAACGGGGGCTGCGCTGTCGATGCCGAGTCTGCTAGCATCCGGTTCAAGCTACGCTCATCAGTTCCCGCAGCATGTGCGATGCTCAAGTCAGGGGAAGGCTATGAGGCCTTCAGAGCCATCACAACGACTGACCCGAAAGATGAAACCAAAGACTCGTCCAGCCTTGTCATCGCCAACAACGTGAAAAACAGCCGCAGGCCGAACGCGGTTTTCGCCATTGATTCTGAGGAATCAATCCCGCAGAAGTTAGAAACCGCGGCGCACATCGGCGGAGTCTATCGAGACAACGGCTCGTCTTGAAGTGCTTTCATTCCGCGTGATAGTGTCGCCGCACGCGGCGTATGATACCCGCCGGAGGAACAGTGAATAAGATCTGCGTCGTGATATTTGCAGTGCTTGCTCCGTTCTCGGCGATGCGCGGGACGGCTCAACAGGCGGTGAACGGCCCAACTCCAGCGCAGTGCCAATCGGATGCCGCGATATGGCTCCCGACGCTGGAAGCTCAAGGAGGTACGATTGCGATAACTTACGAGACGCTCGGCGGCTGGGTCAACGAGATGATGCAATGCCAGACTGTGGACCCGACGAATAGCGAGAAGTACTTCAATGTGGCTTCGGGAGCCGTGGCCGAGAGGGCGAACCGAGAGACGAACTACCTTGTGCGGCACGGTCTGTACAAGCAGTTTCTGGCCGAGGACGTAGCAGGAAAGCGCGGTCTGTAACTACGGTCGGACTTCGAAGGAGCGTGACACGGGAGGAGCTATGGTCATCGGCGAAAAATTGAAGGCGTTGAGAGCGCAGAAAAATTTGTCTCAGGGCGACCTTGAGAAACGGACTGGGCTCCTCCGGTGTTACATTTCACGCGTTGAGAACGGCCACACCATTCCCTCCGTGGATACTCTGGAAAAGATGGCGCGCGCTCTGCAAGTGCCTATGTACCGGCTTTTCACGGATGAAGCTCACATAAAGAAACCGAATCTGGCGGCAGAATCCATTCGGAATCGGATGGTCAACTCAAAACAGGAGCGCGAGCATCGTGCTTTTGCCAAATTATTTTCGCGCATGGATCATAAGAGCCGAGGACTCCTGATTTACATGGCGTCAAAAATGTCGAAGCGAGCGTAGCGAAGATATCTACCCTCGTTGGCGTATGGCGTGGCCCTTACTGTAGGTGCTTAGATGGAGAATAAAAGACGAGGCCCCGAGTTCGAGCCGATTACAGACAACATTGATTGCGAATTTCAGCGTTGTCCGCGAACAGCGAAGTACATTGCCAAGTGGCCATTCGTGGTCAAGCGAGTCTGTAGCTCACATATGGCCGAGGTGGATGGAAAGCCGTGGGATCAAGCGCAACCCAACTTTGGAAGTTCAATACCGCTGAGATAGGCACGCGGGGAGGACTCAAAAGCAAGAGGCCGAGAACAATACTACTTCACTTTTCAGGTCTTGAGTTGATCAGACATTAGAGCGTCGCACGACCGTTTACATTCGCCGTGCTTGCGCCACCATTTCTACCAAAACTTGTCGGGCTTCCGCCGGGCTACTTACCTCCCGCAGGAATGCAATCCGGACACCTCGCATGCCATCTTGCGTTTTTAAGCGAACGTGAAAGCCGAGACGGTCGACCGAACTCATCGTCACTTCCTGAGACTCGATTCCACTAAATGCCTTGGCAAGCAAGACGAGCCCATCCTGGTGATCGGTGTTCATGTGCTGCATGATGGCGGCTGCAGTGTCAGCCAGAGGATCGGCTTGCGCACCGCAATACTCCGAGGCAGAGACCCAGCCCATCACCCCGAAGCCGCCCACATAGTAAACGTCCACCACATCCATCCGGTAGAAAGAAAAGTCGTCAAAGTCCACCCAGTATTTGCTGTTGGCATAACGGGCCAGGTAGAGTTTCCGTGCTTCAGCCACCTCCGGCACAGGAACCGGCAGAATATTTCCTAGCAACGTGACCCTGGACGCTCCTAAGGGATCGCCGATGGTATCAGGCTGGGTCAGCAACAGGCTGGACCGCGCGTCTGCCTGCACATTTTGAGTGTGCATGGCCATCGTACTAATTAGGAAGACCGGATTCGCGTGGTCGTCCAGTCCGTAAGGCATCACGGATCCGAAGGGAAACCCAATCTGTTTACGTGAAAGTGTCGAGAGACTCCCAACTCGGCCCAGATACACCAATGTGCGCGCTCGTTCGGCGAACGTAGGTTCAGCCACTTGTGGCTGGTTACTCGCACCGCCCGGTCCGGCGTGTTTCCCTGAAGCAATTGAAGACATTATTGTTCTCCTAAGCGGATTCGGCACGCGAGCCGAGATTGTCTTGTGTTCCGGGCCCTAGGAACAAGCTAACACGTAACGGCTTGAGCTGTCTGTTCAAGGGGAAAGTACTAAGAATCTCAGTTTCCGATTAGGGGGGTGGTCTTAATAGGTCGACGCAACACACAGATCGAACCCGTCTTGAATTGAAAACAAGAGCTAGAAGCGCTGGCTAGGTTACACGAGCAGGAACGCTGCCCGGGCTAGGTTTTGGCCCAGTACGGCCAAACAGATGGTTCTCCCCGCGGAAGCACTGCAGAATCAATCTACTGGATGGTGTTGCATCGACCGGTTGAGCTGGCAGCGTTTATCAGGGAGCGCCGGGTTAAACCGGCATGTTGTAAGGAATGAAAGAGTCCAACAAGAAAGGAGACAGCGACTCCATCTTGGCCCCGAGTCTTGCAGGAGGCATCGCGAGATGACTCTTGAAGCGTAGACAGGGGTACCGGTGGGCCGGGCTATTGAGCTTCGAAAAACGCAAAACCAGGACGCCGACTCTTTCCTGATGGAGGAAGGCACCACGGCTGATTCGCGATAGACGCGAGCGAGCAGACGGTCCTGCGTAGTCGGAGAACCCGCGCACGCTGAGAAACAACATGCACGAGAACCGGGAGACCTCTGGAGCGCCTCGGCCCGAAAGGGAACGAGGCCGGTCTGCGAAGGTGCAAAGCCACAAGGCGGACACGCACGCTCTGGAGGAGTCGGACCGCACCATACTATCGATGAACCAGACGAACAAAGAAGAGCAATCTTCGGCGGAGCCTGGGGAGAAAAGGGTGCGGGCCAAGGAGAACATCGTTCAACCCAACACCCATCCGACACAGAGCGGGGAACGAGTGTCCCAGGGATTGAGCGGTGTGCGAGAAGCAGCAAGGAAAAGGAGGCAAGAACGGTTCACGGCTTTGCTTCACCATGTGAGCGTGGATTTACTCCGGGACAGCTACTACGCCTTAAAGCGGCAAGCAGCACCGGGAGTAGATGGCATGACGTGGCAGGAGTATGAAACCGGGTTGGAAGATCGGCTCAGTGATCTGCACAACCGGGTACACCGAGGAGCGTATCGGGCACAGCCTTCACGAAGAGTCTACATACCGAAGACCGACGGACGGCAACGACCGTTGGGCATTGCGGCGCTGGAAGACAAGATCGTACAGCAAGCCGTGGTGACCGTCCTCAACCAGATCTATGAGGTGGACTGCCAAGGATTCTCGTATGGGTTCCGGCCCGGACGCAGCCCACACCAAGCGCTGGACGCGTTGACAGTGGGCATCCAAAGGAAGCGCGTGAACTGGGTGCTCGATGCGGACATTCGAGGCTTCTTTGACAACAGGAGCCACGAATGGACAATGAAGTTTGTGGAGCACCGCGTGGCCGATCACCGGATTCTGCGCCTGATCCAGAAATGGCTGAAGGCGGGAGTATCGGAAGACGGCCAATGGTCGGAGAGTAAGGTAGGTACACCGCAAGGAGCAGTGGTTTCTCCACTACTTGCAAACGTGTACCTGCATTACGTTTTCGATCTATGGATCGGGGCCTGGCGCCAGAAAGTGGCTACGGGTGACGTGATCGTCATCCGCTATGCCGACGACCTGGTAGTGGGCTTCGAAAGCCGAAGGGAAGCCGAGCGATTCCTGGAAGCGTTTCGGGAACGATTGGCCAAGTTCGAACTGGAACTACATCCGGAGAAAACACGACTAACAGCTTGTTGAAAAACCCGTTTCTTCTGCAACTTTAATTGAAAAAACTCGTCTGAAGTACAGAAGCTCAAGGAGGCGAGTGAATGCGCGGAGACGATAACCAGCAAGAAGGAATGTTCAGCTACGTTTCGCCAGAGAAGCGAGTCCCAGCGGACCATCCGTTGCGGCCGATCCGCAAGATGGTGGATGAGATCCTGAAGGAAATGTCGCCGCAGTTTGCGAAGTTGTACTCGGACGTGGGGAGACCATCGATAGCACCGGAGCGGCTGTTTCGGTCCCTGCTGTTGCAGATCTTCTATTCGGTACGCAGCGAACGCATGCTGATCGAGCAACTGCAGTACAACCTGCTGTTCCGCTGGTTTGTAGGAATGGAGATGGACGAGGCGGTGTGGAATCACGCGGTGTACAGCAAGAATCGGGAGCGCTTGTTGAATGAAGAGGTCGCCGAGACGTTTTTCCAGCGGGTGCTGGAACGAGCCAGGCCGTTTATGTCCGATGAACATTTCACGGTGGATGGAACGCTGATTGAGGCCTGGGCCAGTCAGAAGAGTTTCCGGCCCAAGGACGGGACCGGGAAGCCTGCTGGAGCGGGAGGAGAGGTCGACTTTAAAGGGGAAAAGAGAAAGAACCAGACCCATGAATCGAGCACCGATCCCGATGCCCGATTGTGGACGAAGTCGCGAGGGAGCCAGGCGAAGCTGAGTTATATGGGGCATGTAATGATGGAAAACCGCAACGGACTCTTACTGCAAACGTTTCTGACGGAGGCGAACGGCAGAGCGGAGCGGGATGCTGCGCTGTTGATGGCCGAAGCCCTGCCGCCGGGAAAGCGAGTGACCATGGGAGGGGACAAGGCCTACGACACGCAGGAATTCGTAAGAGAACTCCGCGGGCTGAACATCACCCCGCACGTGGCGCAGAACACGAGCAATCGCAGGAGCGCGGTGGATGAGCGGACCACGCGGCACGGGGGGTATGAGGTGAGTCAGCGGAAGAGAAAACGAGTGGAGCAATCGTTCGGGTGGATGAAGATGGTGGGGATGCTAAGAAAAGTGAAGCTGCGAGGAATCGAGAAGGTAGGGTGGCTGTTTATCTTCACCGGAGCTGCCTACAACTTGTGCCGCTTGCGAAACCTGATGGCCAGAGCATGAAGGAAGTTTCGATTCGGATCCGCTGAGTAGATAGAACAACCCAAAGCACTCCTTCACAAATCAGCAAAACCTCAAAACTTCAGAACGAAAAGCTCGAAAAACCGAATTATTCAACAAGCTGCTAATCGAGTTTGGGCGGTTCGCCGCGCAAAATCGGGAGAAACGTGGTGAAGGGAAGCCGGAGACCTTTACGTTCCTGGGCTTCACGCACTACTGCGGGAAGCGTCGGAGCGATGGATCCTTCATCGTATGGCGGAAAACGGCGAAGAAACGCATGGTGGCCAAGCTGCAGGCAATTAAAGCAGAACTGCGCCGCCGCATGCACGAGCCGAATGCCGACGTCGGTGCATGGCTACGAAAGGTTGTAACCGGTTATCACCGCTACCATGCCGTCCCGGGAAACATCGACCGGTTGAGTATCTTCGGGCAACGAGTGCGGCGACTGTGGTGGCTCATTCTCGGCCGCCGCAGCCAACGACGCGTAGCGTGGGATCGGTACCTCCCGATCTTCACGCAATGGGTTCCAGCTCCACGTGTTCTGCATCCTTATCCTACAGCCCGCTTCCTCGCCACTCATCCAAGGTGGGAGCCGTATGCGTAGAAGCGCTCGTACGGATCTGTGCGGGGGGCGATCAGTAATGATCGTCCCTACCGCGTCCGCTAGGTTCATTGAGTCTGCGGAACGCTAGGGTCGTTCTTTATCGGCCATTTGGTAAGCAGCTACAAGACGTGCCACTGTGATTGCGATGTACAGTACGCCAGCTGCCCCCTCAAGAGCTGCAAATACTCTTGCGGCACGAGAGACGGGCACGATGTCTCCATATCCCACTGTCGTCAGCGAAATCAGGCTGAAATAGAGAAAGGCAGAGCGAGGAACTCTCGTGGAAACAACTGCACCGGTCTGCACGAACGATCCTGGATAAATCGCTTCTGTCAAGTTGTAGAGGGCAGACCAAAACGTGGCCAACATCAGATAGAGACTCACTGACGCGTAGATGCGCCCGCTTGTGATTGCCCCAGGCTTGCCCAGATATGTAAAAAGGCCGACCGAGGCGGACCCAAAGAAGGTCATTAACAATGCATAGTCTAAGATCAACAACGCACGAGATGGATGAAAGATGCCGACAAGTTCAATCACGATGACAGGAACAGCGACGATAAGAGCTAACCATCGCTGAGCTCCCTTCCTGTGCAGTTCGAGTATGATGGAGATGAGCGTCACAAATAATGCAATGAGGAGCATGAATTCTCCAAATTGATGAGTTCCAAGGAAGGGAGAGAGCAAAATCAGTAGGAGGAGCGACAACAGTAGAAACAAAGAGCGGCGATCTTCAGTATCAACACTCATGCGATCACGTCAACCCCGCAGGAGCCGAGGCTTTTCGATTCATCGCAAGGCTGAGGGCAAGCTCTGCGAGTTTGTCGATTCGCTTTCCGAGCGGCTCCAGGTCGACATCATCTTCCGAAACACCGCCAACTGGAATGGCCAATATTGACAACGTCGATCGAAGGTTACTCCGTCAGGGATACACGGAAAGCATGCCGTGAAGGCCTTGCACCCCATGGCTGATGCGGAAGGAAACGTGCGCCTGGACTACCTTCCAGGAACACGTGGGCTCGGCAAGTCCAAGTCGCTGTCCAGTGGACGATAAGTCTTAGCGTACTCGGAAACTACGGGAACGAATGAGAGACTTTGACGCTGTAGCGATCCAGGCGGCGCGACAGAGTACAATCGAACGGGCAATCACCGGGTTTGACAGCTGTAGGCTTCAGTAGCGATATTCTCGAATCAACGGAGGGGAAATCTAAAGATGGGATACAGTGGCCGCGACAAAGCAGAACGCAAGTCCGGACGAGCTGAATTTGTTGATGCCCGACTCGAAGAGCTTCGGCGGCGGTGGGAAAATGCGACAGACGAGCGTGAGAAGACGGAGGTGTCCGAACAAATCCGCGAGTGGCAATCCTTCAAACCAGAGCGTTCCGCACCCTCCCGCGGTAGACGATAGAAGCGCTTGTAGTCCCACGTCGCGATAGGTCACTTCGCATCGTGGATATCGCAAGTGGATCCGGGCGTTCCAAAAACCTCGTCGAAGCAGCCGCCGTAAGTTGTTAAGTCAACACGCTTGGAAACCGCTCGATAGCGCGTTCCGAAATCAGATGTTTTTGACGTTAGTTAGACAGACGCAAAAGGACCGTCGAACGCGATTGTGAAAGGGTATTCCATCTGTAAAGTTTACAGTGGACGACCGCCGGCGGGCCCGATGGACGTAGTTACGAGGCACGGACAGGCACGGGAGGATCAGTCTGGGTCGAACCAGTCCTCCATGTCATTTTGAATCTCGCGAAGCAGCCGCGGCCAATCGCGAGCCTCCTTGTGAATTTCCTCGGCGTCCATTGCGTGATGTCTACTCCCAAACGTACACCGCGCTCACGCGCGGAGGGCCGGAACGGTCTCCGATGACCTGTGTTTCCAGAACGATTTCGATATTCTTTCGTTTCCAATCATTGGGCACTCGCTTCAGCATTTCGTCCATGCGTTGCTCGTCCACCAGAAATTCTCCCGCAGCGACGGTGCCGCCGCGGCCGATGCCTGCGCCCACTACCACCAATTGCTCGATGTTGGGGTCAACGAAGCGCGCCACGATGGCGTAATCCGAGTAAGTTCCCGTTTGTTGAACCGTACGATCCATCATCCAATTGTGATTTCCAGGATTGCTGCGATCCTCAATCCACAATTTGTTCATGGCGGCATCGTTGGCGAAGTGGAAGCGTAGAGGAGAGGTCAAGCGCAACGT
Organism: uncultured Acidobacteriota bacterium; assembly: GCA_963747605.1. Lineage (GTDB taxonomy): Bacteria > Acidobacteriota > Terriglobia > Acidiferrales > UBA7541 > Palsa-295. The sequence goes on from CAVVGA010000005.1 coordinate 19,479, forward strand.
CCAGCTATTATCGAACGCTCCAATGAATATTGACGGAGCCCGGCGTAAATCAGTCAGGGTCGTGTTGGACTCAGCAAGCACGCGGGAGGTTTTTCCATAGGTGCGCAGCAGGGCGGCGACGTTCACGAGTGGACTTACGTCGTCAATGATCAGTGCGACCATGCTGTCTGGTAAAGTGATTTGGTGCGAGGGATCGGCGGCGTCGCGCAGGCGTATGGTGGAATACTGGCTCTGGTCGGCCACGCATATGAGCACCGGATTCGGCGAGTTTACGAACGGCTCCCAAAATTGCTTCAAGATCGGCGGCCGGGATGCGCGCCATAGCGCCGCCGAAGCAATCACTATCGTCAGCGCAATCAGTGCGAATGCCGGCACCCGGCGTGCGATCAAATTCCGTCGTGATTGTGCAACATCCGGCAGCGTAGCGGCGGGCTGGGCTTTGACGAGATCCGCGGCGTCGCGCGGAATTTCCAGAGAAGTCACTGCCGGAGGACCACTCGGGTGGCCAGGCCAGTAAAACTGTGGGGCGTAGGATCCGGCAGGCAAGATCATCCGGATTTCGTGGTTATGTTTGTGATCCTGATAATAGTGCTCGATACGCTTACGAATTTCCGCCGCAGTCACTCGAACGATAGGGTCGGTGTTCGTGTCGTAGTCGGCTGGCCGGTCGAAGACTTCCACACCAAGGATGCGCTCTTTGAGTTGGTCGGTCTGGCCGGCCAACGTTCCCGCTACTACAAATCTTAGGAATCTCGGATATCTTTTGCTGGAATGGAATAAGGGTGAAGCGAGCAGCAATTCGAGTTGCTGCTGAACGGCGCTCTTTTCGGCTTCGCTACACGGTGTCCAGTTTTCCGTTACTTGCTCTGATTGCAATGTTACCCACCCCACCCCCCGGTGACGTGCGTCGCCGTGCAGTCGAATACACCAACAGTCCGACTAGTTCTAGGAATGCCAAGTAAATTTCGATGGATGTTACTGCGCTTTAGAGAGACGTGCAATCTAAAAGGCGCCCGAAGGCCGCTTTTCGGTCATTGTTGCTCGCTTTGCAAGTTGTGAGAAATGAACGCGATAAGCACCGATCGATGGCCTTATCGCTCTTATCGTCGTTCCTTTACCTGAAAACCGTTGCCAGGTCGCTCGCGACTCTCTATAACTCTGCCCAATGCACGGTGTTCTAGTGCTTACACGAAAAATCTGAAGATGCGTCTGCGGTCGTCGCGGGACAGTTAGATTTGGCCGGTTGTTCGAACCGTACGGGGTCGAGTCCTGGCGTCAGCCAGAATTTCGAGGAGGATTTCCGAATGTCAGGTAGAGAACGTTCGCGGCAACTCGGGTCGTTACTTTGCGCTCTAGTGGTTCTTTTCCTCTGCTGCAAACCTCTTAATGGCCAGTCGTCCGCCGCATTCACGGCCACGCTTAGCGGTCGCGTGGTCGATCCGGCCGGGTTGGCGGTGAAAGGCGCGACGGTGACCCTCACCAGCCCCGACCTCGGCATTTCGCGCACGACGACGAGCGGCGAAACGGGCCTCTACAGTTTTACCTTCCTTCCTGCGGGTGTTTACGCCTTGGAGACCAGAACTCCGGGTTTCAAGCAGTATCGGCAAGAAGGAATCACCTTGGCGGCTGGCCAGAGCGCTGAACAAGAGATTGGCCTGACCGTTGGAGCGCTGACCGAAAGCGTCGAAGTTACTGCACAAGCGCCGCTTCTGAACGTGGACAATGCGAATATCTCGCAAGACCTCTCCGCCAGATTTGCCGAAGGCCTTCCTTTGAACTTTCGCAGCGTGATCAGTTTGACGTTGATCAATTCCTCGGTGAACAACGCTGCTGAACAGCAGGTGGTGGGAGCGCCGGGTCTCGCGCAAACTGCCGACCAGGATATTTCCTTTCTGAATTTCGGCGGCACGTTCTTTGGCACCGCGGAATATCTGCTGGACGGAACCTGGGATACACGCGTTGATTGGGGCGGGGTGATCTACGTTCCGTCCGTGGACGCCGTGCAGGAAATGAAGGTCATGACCAACGCGTTCACGGCCCAGTATGGGTGGAGCAGCGGCAACGTCGTCAACATCGTCACGAAGTCGGGAAGCAACGATTTCCACGGAGACGCTTGGGAGTTCTACGCCAACAGCGCGTTCGACGCGAGGTACTATTTCAACAACGGCGCTCAACCATCGTTTAATCGCAACCAGTTTGGCGGCACGATTGGTGGCCCAATCAAGAAGAACAAACTCTTTTTCTTCGCCTACTATGAAGGCGAGCGGCAATCCACACCATCCACTAATACATACACACTGCCTACCACCGCGGAGAGGGGCGGCGACTTCTCGGCACTATTGGGAGCGCAAGTTGGGACCGACTATCTCGGCAGGCCAGTTCTCGCCGGTGAAATCTACAACCCGTTCAGCACCCGTCAAGTTACCTGCGGAGGCACCGATCCCGTCACCGGGAATCATGTAACTTGCAGCGGCGCCACCGCGTTCATTCGCGACCCCATTTCCGGCAACATCTCGACCGGGCTAGGTGTCACCAACAAGATTCCAGCCGCGCTTATGGATACGATTGCCAGTAATATCGCAGCTGCGAACTATTGGCCAACGCCAACTTCAGGGGGATCGACGGGAACCAACTTCACGCCAACCGGAGCCGCCGCAGAACATTCGAACGAGTACTCGGGCCGCGTGGACTACAACATAAACGAAAACAACCGGCTCTATGCGCGCTTCTCGCAGAAGTTCCAAACCAAAACAAACACGCCGGACTTCTACGGACCCGACGATCCGGCAGGTCCGGGACTGCTCAATCCCAACAATCGCTACAGCATCAACGTCGGCCTGAACCACATTTTCAATCCCACATTTACCATGAACTTGAATTTCGGGGTGAATCGCCACGTCGAGCAGGCAACTGGGCAAGGCTTGGGATTTCAAACCTCGACTCTCGGCTTCCCGACATTCATTGACGGGATTGCCCCGGCTTTCCCGCAGATATCCTTTAGCGGTGGCGGGAATTATGCCCCCCTCGGAGCGGTTGGCGGGAACAACAGTTACATCGTGCCGCAAACATTCTGGACCAGCTCGATTGATTTCACGAAAATGGAGGGCAGGCACGAATTGTCTTTTGGATTCACGGATGTGTGGCTGCGGATTGACGGCGGTCACTTCGGCCAAACGGCGCTCAACTTCCAAACCGCTTCGACGGAAGGGCCGGATCCGAATAACTCAATAGGGAGCACGGGAAGCGGCTTCGCCTCTTTCCTGCTTGGAGTGGGAAGCGGAACTAACGGCACGTCGTGCGCCCTTTGCACGCTGTTTCAAGCATTTCCCGCCACGGATAAGAACTTTCTCGGCTGGTATATTCAGGACGGCTGGAAGATATCTCCCAGGGTTACTTTGAACTTGGGCCTCCGCTACGAAATCCAAACTGCGCCAACCGAACGTCACAATGCGCAAAACTCCTTCAGCTTTACTGCGGAGAACCCCATAAGCGCCCAGATTGGTTCTTTCGTCCCCGGTGAACAGATTTTCAGCTCGCCCAACAATTCTGGCCTTTACAATACTCCGTACAGCAATGTTGCTCCGCGAGTCTCCATTGCGATTGAAGCGGCCAAAAATCTTGTCGTCCGTGGCGGCTACGGAATCTTTTACGTGCCGAACTACTACGGCCAAGGTCCCAATGACGGGTTCTCGCAGCCAACACCATGGAACACGACTCTAAACAACGGCCTGAATCCCGCGTCGACTCTAAGCGGCAATGCGAACGCCAATTGTGAAGCTGCTCCTGGTGTTTTAACGCCCTGTGCCCCCGCATTTACCACCGAACGGCTGCCCACTGGCAATTCCGCGGGAGGATTGCAGGACGTCGGCTTTGGCGCCACCATAGCGAACCACAACAGGAACACCCCATACGTAGAGCAGTGGATGGCTGGCGCCCAGTACTCATTTACCGCCAACGACATGCTGGACGTCAGCTACGTCGGGAATCATGGTACGAACCTGCTCGCAACAGGTTTGCAGTGGGATCAAATGTCGTCGGGAAATCTGGCTCAGGGGAACGCCCTTTTCAATGCGGTGCCCAACCCCTTCTTTGGCAGCATCACGTCAAGCAGCTGCGGCCTCAACAATCCCACGATTACCCTGGCGCAATCGCTCGCTCCGTTTCCTCAATACTGCAGCGTGTTCGAGAACGGTCCGACCGTCGGCACTTCGTCCTACGACGCACTGCAGGCGACATACACGCACCGCTGGCACTCCGGCCTGGACCTCAACCTTTCCTACACCTATTCCAAATTCAGGGATGACGTGCAGGGAGCTTCCGGTTGGGCTTTCCCAGGCAGCGGCACCAGTAACCTGAATTCGTACAACCTCGCTGCCGACTATTCAGTTGATGCGAGCAATGTCCCCAACAGGTTCGTGGCCTCGTACATCTACGAATTGCCGGTGGGCAAGGGCAAACGATTTGGCTCAGACTGGAGCACGCCGGTTAACGCAATTCTGGGCGGTTGGACTTGGAGCGGAATTCTCACAGCGGAGTCAGGGTTGCCTCTTTCCATACAACCCGCCTCGAACAACGTCGGTTTCGGTTTCAATCAACGGCCCAACATCGTGCCAGGAGTGAACCCTGTCCCAGCCAATCAATCGATTACCAACTGGATTAACCCGGCCGCGTTTTCGCAACCTACCGGCTTCGCATTCGGGAATGCTCCCAGATTCTTCGAGAATCTTCATGGGCCCAGGTACTTCGATTGGGACATGGCCATTCAAAAATACTGGGATTTCGCCGAGAGTAAGCGCCTGCAATTCCGATTCGAAATGTTTAACGCGCTCAACCATCCGGACTTCTTCCAACCGGATACGAATCTGGGCGATGTAAGCTCCGGTAATTTCGGGAGGATAACCTCAGCTTACCAGGCCCGCACCGCACAGGTGGCTGCGAAATTCTACTTTTGACGCAGCGTGCGACCTCCGCTCCCCCCACCCGGGACGCGAAACCCTGGCAGGTGCCGGCGACTGGATTCCCAGTCGAGGCTCGCCACCCAACCTGCCAGGCGCTTCGTCCTAATCGCAGCCGACACGGGATTTTCGTTCGCCGTGGGAAGCGATGGCCTGTTTGCCAGAACTCCGTACGGATGGATCCCGGTTCAGAAACAACCCGGTGATCCTGTCACACTTTGAAGACATGAGGCCCACAGATGCTCACAACGGATTTGTTTCGCAGCCTTCGTCGCGGCTTATTCGTGGTGGCAATTGGGGCGCTGACTCTTCTCCACGCCCCTGTTGAAGCCGCCGATGCTCCAGGTCGTTATGAGCCTGTTGCTGACCCGCGCGCCGTTGTCACGACCGGGCATGCACGCTTCACCATTTTGACGCCGCAGCTAATTCGCATGGAGTGGGCGGCGGACGGCAAGTTCGAAGATCATGCCTCGCTCGTCTTCTTGAATCGTAAACTCCCCGTCCCGGAGTTCACGCATGATTCCGCGCCCAATGGCGGACGCACCGTAGTTCAAACCAGCGTGCTGAAATTGGTTTACAGCCCCGGAAACTCGGACGGTAAATTTGCCCCGGATAATCTCAGCATCACTTTCAGCCTGAACGGAAAAGAAATCGTGTGGAAGCCAGACATGCCGGACACCGGCAATCTGCTCGGCACCACGCGCACGCTCGACAGGGTCCAGGGCTCTGATGTGCAGCTGGAACCAGGGCTCATCTCGCGCGACGGATGGACGGTCGTTGACGACAGCACGCGCCAACTTTTTGAGTCCGATGATTTTTCCTTCGCTTCAGGCGAAGGCAGCCCTTGGCCTTGGGTCACGGCGCGTCCGGCCGGTAACCGTCAAGATTGGTACTTCTTCGGCTACGGCCACGATTACAAGCTCGCTCTCTACGATTTCACGCGCGTGGCGGGAAAGATTCCCCTGCCACCGCGGTTTGCATTCGGGGCCTGGTGGTCGCGATACTGGGCTTATACCGACCAGCAATTCAATCAACTGATTCAAGGATTTCATCAACACGACACGCCTCTTGACGTCCTCGTGATTGACGTGGATTGGCATCTCACGTTCGACGAAGTTGCGGGAAACCATAAACAAGATGCCTCCGGACATCTGCTCGGCTGGACGGGTTATTCCTGGAACAAGCTGCTCTTCCCTGATCCGGATCAATTTCTGAAGGGCATACACCAGCAGGGCCTCAAGGCCACACTGAATATCCACCCGGCCTCCGGTGTGCAGCCTTGGGAGGATCACTACCCGGAGATGGCTCGCGCCATGGGGATTGATCCAGCGACCAAGCAATACGTTCCCTACGACATCACGCAAAAGAAATTCGCAACGAACTACCTGAACGACATAATTCACCCGCTCGAGCAACAGGGTATCAATTTCTTCTGGCTCGACTGGCAGCAGGAGGACACCACCAGCATCCCTGGATTGAACCCCACTTGGTGGATCAACTATGTCTTCTTCACCGACCAGCAGCGCCAGGGCAAACGCGCGTTGCTCTTTCACCGCTGGGGTGGCCTCGGAAATCACCGCTATCAGATCGGCTTCTCCGGTGACACCATATCCGTCTGGGATTCGCTCTCCTTCCAACCTTATTTTACCTCCACGGCTGCCAACGTGGGTTACGCGTATTGGAGTCATGACATCGGCGGCCACATGCCCGGCGCCATCGAACCGGAACTCTACCTGCGCTGGATTCAGTGGGGCAGTTTCAGTCCAATCCTTCGAACTCACACCACCAAGAATCCCGATGCGGAGCGGCGTATTTGGGCCTACCCCGAGCCGTATTCGGACCTGATGCGCGAATCTTTCGCGCGTCGCTATGCCCTCCAGCCCTACATCTATACCGAGGCCAGAAAAACTTACGATACCGGTCTAGCGCTGCTGCATCCCCTCTACTATGAGTGGCCGGACGCGCCGCAGTCCTACACCGCAAAAAATGAATATATGTTTGGCGATAGCATGCTCGCCGATCCGGTGACGCAGCCAGTCGCAAAGGATTCCCAGCTCGCGAAGGTCCCGGTGTGGCTGCCTCCCGGTGACTGGTTCGAACGCGATAGCGGCGCAAACTTTCACGGCCCCGCCACGGTAGAACGCGACTTTTCTCTTAGCCAGATCCCCTTGTATGTGAAAGATGGAAGCATTATTCCCATGCAACCACCGATGAGCTATACGGGCGAGAAGCCCGTGGACCCGCTCATCCTGACAATCTTCCCGCTACAAAACGGACAGACGTCGAAATATCGTCTTTATGACGATGCGGGCGACACACCCGGCTACCAACAAGGAGAATTTGCCTGGACCCCGATTCAGGCTGCTTTGAACTCCGACGGCGCCATACTCACCTTGACCGTCGCACCCACCGCGGGTCATTACGCGGGAATGCCAAACGAGCGGGCCTACGAATTCCGTCTCCCGGGAAACTGGCCGCCATCTTCGGTGACTGTTAACGACGAGCTGCTGTCTTATTCCAGCACTGCGTCTAACTCTGGATGGCGTTTTGAAGGCAACACGCTAGCGACCGTGATTACTACGCGCAGATTCAGCACCGCCGACACGGTTACTGTGAAACTGCAAATCGATCCTCAGTTGGCGCACAATCGCTCGATCCTCGACGGCCTCGCGGGCAAGTTCACGCGCCTTCGCGAGACCTATGACATTTTGAATGCCGCATGGCCCGCCGCCGGCTCCCCCGACCTGTTGATCGACGCCATGCAGACGGGAGACCGTATAAGCTATCATCCGGAGACCGCGTTTGCGGAAGTGAGCAGCCTCTCGGCGAAACTTGCCGACTTAGCCAAGATCGTCGACGCCATGCATGCTACGGAGACTTCGCCTGCATTTGCCACCATGAATCACGACAAAAAATACCAGAGTCAAAAGCTCGAAGAGTACAACGGTCTGATCAACACCGCTCTTGCGCACATCGCGAACATTAATCCATCTCCCTCGGTATCCTCGAACGGTACAACCGGACCCGAACTGAGCCGGTAGGTCCCGGACGAATCCCAGAGCGACGGCCTGGAAATTCGGAATTCGAAGTGAGAAGCTCAGAGTGGGACAACGCAGGTTGATCGCGGAAGGAATTTTCGTCTTCGCGAACTGCGGCTGCCCGGCGATTTCGAATTGTCAGGAACATGGATGACCAGAAGAGAGCTGTTGTATCTGTTGTTTTCTCTCGGTGCGCGTAAATTCAGCAGGCTCCTGCCCGCCCAAGGGGCAAAACCCATATCCGGCCCTGTGTTCCAAGTGAAATCCTTGAAGGGCGTTGATTTTGTTCTCCGTAACTCGCCGACTTCCCGGAAGTACCTCATCGAAACCATGGCGGGAGGGGTAGCCCTACTCGATTACAACAATGACGGATTGCTGGACGTTTTCTTCGTGAACGGCGGAAACGTCCGCGACACTATGGCCACTCCCATCAACTTCGATCGTAGAAATCCGGCCTATTGGAATCGCCTGTACCGTCAGAATCCGAATGGCAGCTTCACCGATGTCACCGAGCAGGCCGGCCTCGCTCATGCTGGTGACTCAAACTACGGGATGGGAGTTGCAGTCGGGGATTACGACAACGATGGTTTCCCCGATATCTACGTGACTAACTTCGGAAAAAATATTTTGTACCACAACAATGGCGACGGCACTTTCACGGATGTCACCGCGAAAGCGGGAGTCGCGGTCGGCGGTTGGTCCGCCTCCGCGGGATTTTTCGATTACGATAACGACGGCAGGCTGGATCTGTTTGTCACTCGCTATCTCGATTGGAGCGTCGAGAAAAGCAAAACGTGCGGCTCCGAACGAGCCACATATTGCCCGCCGGGTTCGTTTCCTGGCATTACAAACGTCCTCTACCGCAATCGGGGCGACGGCACGTTTGAGGATGTGAGCATCGCTTCCGGCATCGCCGCGAAGAAGGGCCATGGGCTGGGCGTCGCGTTCGCCGACTATGACGGTGACGGATTCACGGACATCTTTGTCGCTAACGACGCCACCGAACAGTTTCTTTTCCACAACAACGGAAACGGTACGTTTACCGAATGTGGTCTGGATTCTGGCGCGGCACGATCGGAGAGCGGCAGAATGCCGTCGGGCATGGGCGTAGTTTTTCAGGATTATGACAACGATGGCCTTCCCGACCTTCTTGTCACCCAGCTTCCTCACGATCCTTACGTTATTTTTCATAACGACGGCCGGGGATTGTTCAGCGCGCACGAATTGGAAGCAGGGTTTGGCGTGCTCTCGGGAAACGCTTCCGGCTGGGGAGTCGGATTGGAAGATTTTGATAACGACGGATGGAAGGATGCATTTATTGTCCAGGGGCATGTCTTCGACAATGTCGAAACCTACGATGACTCGCTGCGCTACCGCGAACCTCCCTTGCTGGCCCTGAACCGCGCGGGTCGTTTTGAACGAGCCGACCCCGGATCGGATTTGCCCGTGGCCGGTCGCGGTGCGGCATTCGGTGATTTGAACAATGACGGTTGGATAGACGTCGTAACTACCTCGCTTGGCGAAGCTCCGCAGTTTTACTTCAATCGTCGCGGCCAATTTCGCTGGTTGACGATCACGTTGCACGGAAAGCGCAGCAATCGCGACGGTTTCGGTGCTCGCGTTCAAGTCAATGGCCAGACTCGCTTCGCGACGGCCGCGGGAAGCTATCTCTCTTCTAGCGATAAACGTTTGCATTTTGGCCTTGGCTCGGTGGAGACGGCTGACATCGAGATTCGCTGGCCCTCTGGCATTCGTCAGGTCCTGCGCGGCGTCAAGGCAGATCAATTCATCGTGATTGAGGAATCGGTGCAACCATGATTCACGCCCTGCTGTGGATGTGCTTGCTCTTGCCACCGCAATCGGCGGAGCCCTCCGTGCCCCCCGATGCGCTGCCGTTGCTGCAATCGGGCATTGACGCCGAAAATCGCGGTGCGCTCGACCAGGCCGTCGCCGCATTTCGTAAGGCCGCGGAACTGGCGCCTAACTCTGCAATCGTCTTGCTTCGGTTGGGTGACGCATACATGAAGGAACATGACTACGCTGCAGCCATTCCACCCTTGAAGCACGCAGCCGAATTGAGTCCGGACACCCCTGCCGCCCATCAGTTGCTCGGATATGCGCTTCTCGCGGCAGGCTACGCAGCCGACGCCGTTCCTCATTTGAAAATGATTCACGACTCCGGAGCTCTGGGTATTGCGCAACTGCAAGCGGGCCAAGCTGCGGAGGCAGTCGCGAACCTGCAAGTGGCTCTCGCGAAATCGCCGGACGATCCGGACCTTCTCTTTTATCTCAGCCGCGCCGCGACGGCGCTCGCTGGGCAGTCGTTGGACCGATTGCGTTCCGTGGATCCGAATTCTGCACGAGGGCACCAGGCCCTTGGCCAAACCGATTACGAAATGAAGATGCTTCAAGAGGCTGCGAAGGAATATGAACAGGCCATCACCATGCGGCCCGATTTGCCGGGCTTGCGGCTGGAGCTTGGACAAGTCTTCGCTTCCGGTTCCGAATGGGCGAAGGCGGCAGAACTATTTCGGGGAGAAGCACAATTGCAGCCCGGAAGCGCCGAAGCTGCTTATCGACTGGGAAATGCGTTGATGCAGCAGGGAAAGATGAAGGAAGCCGCCGAGGAATTGAAGCGTTCCGATTCGCTCCGCCCTGGCATGCCGGAAACTTTATACGCGTTGGGTAGAGCGGCGGCCATCAGTGATCCGGATGCGGCCGAGCATTCACTGCAGCGCGTGATCGAGTTGGAGCAGGATACTCCCCTCGCCGGGCAGGCATATTTGGCATTGGCTCAGATTCACCGCAAGCAGGGCAAGATGGAACAGGCCGCTCGTGACATGCAAGACTATCGCAGGATCCAGGCGCTCGCCGCTCACCCTTCATCATAAGCGTCAACTGCAGTTCCGATCGCCGTCGCGATTCTGAAGGGTCGCAACGGAGTCCGGGATATTGATCTTCATCCGCCGCGCGAGATGGCTGAGACCGCAGCGCCTTACAATCGCACGCGATATCACGATGGGGTAGAGAACGTTGCGCTCGCCTATGTATATGACGGCTGACGAGCAGAATTACTGAGGCAGAGCGAAGAGCAAAAAACGGAGACACTCGACGAACGGTTTCGGTACAATCTCGGCCGGAAAACCAATCGGACAATCGGCGAACCTGAGGCGCAAAACTGTTGCTTCTCAGACAGCCTCAATCACTCTCTAAGGTGCTGAAGACGCACACATGGAGTACACACGACGCAGCGTGCTCGCGGGCTTAGGAATGGCAGCAGTTGAGGCGGCGATGCCCCCGCTGGTGAAGAAAGCCGGAGCATTCTCAGAAATGGCACCGCTCGGGGCGGAATTGGATACAGACACGTGCCCGTTCAGGCTGGCGGTGATCAATGACGAGATCACGCAGGACTTCGAGAAGGCATGCCAGATCGTGTCTGGCGATTTCGGTCTGCATTGGATTGAGCTGCGCACGATGTGGAACAAGAACGTGATCGAACTCAACACGAAGGAGTTGGAGGATGCGCGGACACTCCTCGGGGAACACAAACTGCAAGTGACCGATATTGCGAGCCCGTTGTTCAAGACCGACTGGCCTGGGGCGCCCCGGTCGTCTCAGAGCGAAAGCCGCGACCAGTTCCATGCGAACTTCGATGCGAGAGGACAGGATAAGCTCCTGGACCGGTGTATTTCGCTTGCGAAATTTTTCGATACAGACAGAATTCGCTGTTTCGACTTCTGGCGACTGGATGATCAAAGGCCGTATAGGGAAACGATCAATGCGAAGCTGCAGCAGGCAGCGGAGCGCTGCGCCAAAGAAAATATCATCCTGCTGCTCGAAAACGAGATGTCCTGCAACACGGCAACGGGCAAAGAGGCGGCTGCCGTGCTGAAGGCGATTCCGGACAGAAACTTCATGTTGAACTGGGATCCCGGCAATGCCGCAGCTGTCGGAAGCACGCCTTATCCGACCGGGTATCAGTTGCTGCCGAAAAATCGGATTGGGCACTGCCACTGCAAGGATGTGATACGCAAGCCGGATCACAAATACGATTGGGCGCCTGTAGGTGGTGGCATCGTGGATTGGGTCGGGCAACTCCAGGCTTTGCAGCGCGATGGCTTCCACAACGCAGTGAGCCTCGAAACTCATTGGCGCGGCGCAGGTACGCCCGAAGCATCCACCCGTATCAGCATGGACGGACTCCGGAAGGCGCTGACGAAGGCCGGAATCTCCTGCTAATCACAAGCTAACCTGTCAGCTCGCGGCGGAGTGTCAAGGGCCGCCCGACAAAAGGAAAATTATGGCCACACGACGCGAGTTTCTGGATGCACTTGCGGTGAGCGCGGCGACGCTGGCCGTGGGAACTACGGCACGGAGCTATACCCGAATCCTCGGTTCCAATGATCGTCTCAATTTTGCCGTTATCGGCCTTAACGGGCGCGCCTACGCTCATCTCTCGGCGCTCAAGGCGAACCGGAGCCCTGCCCGCATCTCGCATGTCTGCGATGTGGACGGCAATATTCTTAGGAAATTCGCCGACAGAGCGCAGCAGGAGATGGGTGAGACTGCTGCGACGGACAAAGACTTTCGCAGGATTCTGGAGCAGAAGGATGTGGACGCGATCACAATTGCTACCCCAGACCATTGGCACGCACCTATGGCCATCGCCGCACTTCAAGCGGGCAAGCACGTCTATGTGGAAAAGCCGTGCAGCCACAATGCGGCTGAGGGAGAGATGCTGGTGCGGGCGCAGCAGAAGTATCAAAAGCTCGTGCAGATGGGCACACAGCAGAGGTCTTCGCCCCATACCATTGAGATCGTCGAAAAGATCCACGCAGGCATCATCGGCAGGCCGTACTTCGCGAAGGCCTGGTACAGCAATGTGAGGAAGTCTATTGGCACGGGAAAAGACGCACCCGTGCCGTCGCAGCTTGATTGGGACTTGTGGCAGGGCCCGGCGCCACGCCGTCCGTATCGCGACAATGTGCATCCATATAACTGGCACTGGTTCAAAATTTATGGCACAGGCGAGACACTCAATAATGGCACGCACGAGGTTGATGTCTGCCGCTGGGCGCTGGGCGTCGACTATCCGGAGCGGGTCAGCTCGTCAGGCGGCAGATACCAGTTCAAAGACGACTGGCAATTTTATGACACGCTGGTGACAAGCTTCGCGTACCAAGACAAGATGATCTCGTGGGAGGGCAAGAGTTGCCAGGGCATGAAGTATTACGGCCGTGATCGTGGTTCGACAATCATGGGAACGACTGGGACGGTACTCGTCGATCGGGATGGCTACGAGATATACGACCTCGAAGGGAAGAAAACGAGCGAGTTCAGTCGCGGCAGTATAACCTCATCTTCCGATCTCGTCGGCCGCGATTCCATGACGGACGCTCACTTCGCCAACTTCATCGCGGGAATCCGCGACGGCGAGAAGCTCAACGCTCCTGTCTCGGTCGGTAATATCTCCGTTACGATGCTGCAGATTTCCAACATCGCGTGGGATGTGAACCGGGAGCTGCATCTCGATACGAAGGACGGCCGAATCCAGGGTGACCCGGAGGCGATGAAGATGTGGGGGCGCGAATATGAGAATGGTTGGGAACCACGTGTCTAGCGTGCGCTGGTGGCGTCCGGGCGAATATCAGGTCGAACAAAGCGCAGTGCGGCAGCCAGTTATGAAAGCATTCTTGGCAGAGAGCGAGTGATTAGCACCGTATGAAAAAAAGTTTCTCCCGTCGCGATTTCATTCGTTCCGGAGCTCTCGCTGCGGCAGAGTTCACTGCTTCGAGCGACGTCTTCGCACTGGCTCAGGAACGCCCGACAGCTGTCGAGGCATCGCCGGTTCGTTTGGGCCTGGCTAGCTACACGTTCCGTAACTTCAGTCGTGCGCAGATGATCGGCTTCATGAAGCAACTCAATGTGCTCGCGCTGAACGCGAAGGATGTCAAAGATCATCTGCCGGTAGATCCGCAACAGGAGGCGACTGCGCTGGCAGACTATGCCGCAGCGGGCATCAGGCTTCACGCTGCTGGAGCTATCTATTTTGCGAAAGATGAGGATGCGGACATCCGGTCTAAGTTCGAATACTGCAAGCGAGCAGGTATTGCGGTGATTGTCGCCGGCGACCCCGCGCCGGAGACGTTGCCGCGAATTGAGAAGTTCGTGAAGGAGTTCGACATCCGCATCGCGATTCACAATCACGGGCCTGAAGATCGGATATGGCGTTCGCCGCTCGACGTGTTGAAGGCGGTCAAGGGTATGGATCCGCGCATCGGGTGCTGCATCGACGTCGGGCATGCGGCTCGCGCGGGGACTGACGTGGTTCAGGCGATCCACGAAGCAGGCCCTAGGCTAGTTAACTTGCACATGAAGGATCTCACCAACTTCCAAAGCAAGGAAAGCCAGGTAGCGGTGGGAGACGGCATCATGCCGGTGGCCGCGATGTTTGAAACGCTTATCGCAATGAGGTACCAGGGCTTCGTCGATCTGGAGTACGAGGTCCATCCCGACGATCCCATGCCCGGCGTTATCAGCAGCTTCGCTTATATGCGAGGCGTCCTGGCGGGTCTTGAGAGGGTCACGACGCTAGGAACGGGAGCACGTGCCTCGTGACTAGGCCCGCAAAGGAAGCGCCGAAGCTCGTCAGTTCAAATCAAGCCTCGGCGATCAGTTCATTTTGGCGGGTGAAATGGCACACGATTCATGTCGTATTTACAGAGGTTTCCAGACACCCTTCACGTAGGGATTTTGGAGGACACGTGGACAACTCACGGGGGACGTGACAGAACCCGATTGGTAACGTAACCGTTTTCGATCGCTATCTGATAGAAGTCGTGCGATTTCAATTACCGTTTGCACAACTTTTGCACGGTCCGCCAGAGCCAAGTCGGGCGCCCGTTTTGCAGCCGAGCTGCCGGAGTCGCTCGTTCGGTATGTCATGCGCACCCAAGAGATGGTGATTCTCGACGATGCATCATCCCAGCATTCGTTTTCTGCCGATCCCTACATCGATCAGCGTCGTGCCCGTTCCATACTCTGTCTACCATTGATTAACCAGGCCAAACTTAGCGGTATTCTCTACCTTGAAAACAATCTGACGCCTCGCTTAATCTGGGATGCCCTCGGCTCATACACTCGCCTGCCTTTTCACCTGCAGGCCAAAGGCGAGTTCGAGTATGTAAGAGCGAAGCCCCTCGGTGACGGCTTCGTCGGCGTCCCCGTCAAGGAGTTCCGTGGAGCGTTGCTGCGGCCATTCTTCGATAACCGCATGGCGATTGCAGGGAATTTTCTGATCGCCAGAGGCTATACGGGCCAGACCCTGGAAACCATTCCATTCCAACCCGATCCCTGCCCCGCGGAATGTATCGTGGGCGTGCCGCTAAAATCCTACCTCAGTATGAGCTGGACCTACTATTTTAGGAAATGATTAGAGCGAGGTGCGTGCAAAGCCTGATTATCGCTGCCAGCTCAACCGGTCGATGCAACACTATCCAGTGCGTTGATTCGCCGATGCTTCCGCGCAAGAACCCTCCATTTGGCTGCACTTGGCGAAAACCTAGCCAGGGCAGCGTTCCCGCGGGTCTAACCCTAGCAAGCGATTTTGGCTTTTGTTTTCAATGCCAAAGGGGTTCTAGCTTAGTGTTGCGTCGACCCATTGAGATCACCGCTCTTGCCGGACATGTGCCCGTCCGCCGATACTCAACGTTCGGTAACGCGACTCAGCGGGACAAGCTCCACGACGGCATGGCTTAAGCTTCACTTCAGATTCGCAAATCAGATTGTCATACTTCGGGCGCTCGGGTTCAGTGAACCTCGCGGTTCGACGAACTGGCGCAGCTGCCAGCTACATCGAGCGTATTTTCATGTAGCGAATAATATCGGGCAGCATTTTGATCAAGCCAAACAGAATGATAAGCGCCATCATGCAGAGAATCACTACTGTCATCACGGTGCACCTCGCGTTCCCCTACTTGCCAGTATTAGCAAAACACGACCCGGTCAATATGCCCATACCGATGAATCCCGATTTCGCGCCGATAACTACCGTAGTCCAATCGGCCCACGCAGACCTCAGCGCCCCGCCGAGACAAAGAAGAAAACCAGACACATCCCTCTCGATTCGGTACAATCTCGCCGGAGCGCTTCCGGCAGGAAGCTCTTCGCAGGGAATCGCATTACACGGCAGGGCAAGTCCGAATTCCAGAGAGGAAGCGCATGCCCAGTTCGCCCGAATACGCCCAGGCGGCTGATTCACCCGCAGTCCCCATAACTGATATCCACATCCTCTGGATCACTGCTGGGCTCGGTTGCGACGGAGACACCATCGCGATGACCGCGGCCACGCAGCCGAGCATCGAAGACGTGCTTCTCGGCGGCATTCCGTGGATCCCCAAGGTGCACCTGCACAATCCGTTTCTGACGTATGACAACGGCGAAGAATTCATGCGCCATTTTCATCAGGCCGCGGAAGGAAAGCTCGCGCCGTTCATTCTGGTGATGGAAGGCTCGATCCCTAACGAGAAAAACAAGGCCGAAGGATATTGGGCGACGTTCGGCACGGATCAAGCTTCTGGCCAGCCGATTCTGACGTGTGACTGGATTGACCGTCTCGCGCCGAAAGCCTGGGCCGTCGTTGCCGCCGGCACATGCGCCACGTACGGCGGCATCCACGCGATGGAAGGAAATCCCACCGGCTGCATGGGACTCGCGGATTATCTCGGTTGGAAATGGAAGTCCGCGGCGGGCATTCCCATCGTGTGCGTTCCGGGATGTCCCGTGCAGCCCGAAATTTCATGGAAGTTCTTCTATACTTGCTGCACATGGCCGCCGGACGCGCTCCCATGATTCCGCTCGACGATGCGTTGCGTCCGACCTGGCTCTTCGGAGCGACGGTTCACGAAGGATGCGATCGCGGCGGATATTACGAGCAGGCGCAGTTCGCCGAAGAATATGGTTCGCCCACCTGCATCGTGAAACTCGGTTGCTGGGGGCCGGTGGTGCAGTGCAACGTCGGCAAGCGCGGCTGGATGGGTGGAATTGGCGGCTGCCCGAATGTCGGCGGGATTTGCATCGGATGCACGATGCCGGGATTTCCGGATAAGTTCATGCCGTTTATGAACCAGCCGCCCGGTTCGCTGCTTTCTTCCGCTGCGGTGATGACCTACGGACGCGCGATTCATGCCTTGCGTCGCTTCACGCAAGCATCCTTAATAAGGAACCGCCCTGGCGTACCCGCGCGCAAGAGTGAAATCGCGGGCAGGGCAACGCCGGTAACGAAAAGCGGAATCTATATTCATTATCGATGTTCGGGTAGCGCAAGAGGCGGAACATGGCGCTGGAATATCTCACTCAAGGACAAGATTCACGCGGCGATCCCAAATCGCTTGGTACGGACAAACTTCTTGGAAATTTGTCGGAAGCGGAGAAAGCCCTCCAGGAACTCGCCAACGTTTTTTTGCAGCAACAGTCTTTGACCTCCAGTGCAACCCTCGATCTCGCGGACGCAGCGGAAGCACAACTCAATCCCGAAGCGCCGTTGTTGAACATGGAAGCGAAGTACCGCGCTCTGGTCGAGCAAATACCCGCCGTCGTGTTTATGGCCTACCTGGACAAAGGAATCGGCGAAGCCTACGTAAGCCCGCAGATTGAAACCGCGCTGGGTTTTTCACAGAACGAATGGCTAGAAGACCCCGTGCGCTGGTACCAGCAAATTCATCCCGACGACAAAATGCGCTGGAGCGAGGAAGCCGCCGAAATGTTCCTCTCCGGCAAGCCGTTGCGCTCGTCGTACCGCGTGATGGCGCGCGATGGCCGCGTGCTGTGGTTTCAGTGCGAAGCAAAAATGATTCGCCGCGAAGATGGCCGGCCATGGTTTATCCACGGCGTGGGATTCGACATTACCGAACGCAAAGGTCTCGAGGAAGCGATTCTGGAAATCAGCGCGCGAGAACAGCGCCGCATCGCGCAGGATCTGCACGACGGCCTCGGGCAGCATCTGACGGGCATCGCTTTCATGAGCAAAGTTCTGGAACAAAAACTTTCGGACAAGACATTGCCGGAAGCCGTGGAAGCGGCCCAGATCGTGAAAATGGTGAACCAGGCGATTGACAACACCCGGCAACTGGCCCGCGGCCTTCATCCGGTGGCCGCAGAGCCGCTCGGATTAATGTCCGCGCTTAAAAAATGGGCCAGCGAAGTGGAAGCGCTTTTTCAAATCGGCTGCAGTTTCCGTTGTGAGAAGCAAATCGCCATTCACGACGCGAACATGGCAACGCATCTTTATCGCATCGCGCAGGGAGCCGTGAACAATGCCATCCGCCACGGAAAATCCCAAAATATCGTCATTCGGCTCTCGGGCAAGAACGGTACGGGCGTGCTTTCCATTCACGATGATGGCGAGGGATTCCCCAAGCAGCCGGCGAATCCGCCGGGCGTGGGCCTCAACATCATGAATTATCGCGCGGACATGGTGGGCGGCTCGTTGAAAGTTCAGCCGAATCAAGATCAGGGAATCACTGTGACTTGCACGTTTCCTCTTCGGGGTGTTGAATAGCGTAGAACTCCCATGAATACAAAAACGCAGTTGGATGTTCAGGCGAAAAAATACCGCGTGCTGCTGGTGGACGATCACCCCATCGTGCGCCAGGGACTTGCTCTGCTCATTGACCGCGAAGCCGATCTCTCGGTTTGCGGCGAAGCGGACGGCGCACATTCGGCGTTCCATGCCATCGAAACCCTGCGCCCGGATATCGTTCTCCTGGATATTTCTCTAAACGGCCCGGACGGCTTGGATGTGCTCAAGGAAATCCGCATGAAAAGCGGCAGCCTCCCCGTGCTGATTCTTTCCATGCATGATGAATCCATCTACGCGGAGCGCGCCATGCGCGCCGGCGCCAACGGCTACATCATGAAACAGGAAGCCACCGAAAAAGTTTTGATCGCGATTCGCAGAATTCTGCAGGGTGATGTTTATCTCAGCGATCGGCTCACCACGACCATGCTGCAGCAATATGTAAGAGGTGCGGCGCCCACGAAAAGCTCGCCGCTTCTTAATCTCACCGATCGCGAACTGGAAGTGTTTCGCCTGATCGGTGAAGGACACGGCACGCGGCAAATTGCCGACGAATTGCACCTCAGCGTCAAGACCATCGAGTCCTACCAGGCGCACATCAAGGAGAAACTGGCGCTGCGCAATGCCCGCGAACTGGTGCAGCATGCCATCGAATGGACCGTGAACCTGAATGGCGGCTACTGATCCGTATTTACACGATCAGGGATTCCCCGATGGCCGGAACTGACCGTCCCCTATCCTAAATACCACCTGTTCCTGATTGTAGTTAGACCACCATCAGAGTAATTCTCTCAATCGAAATTTTGGATAGCAGTTTGTCCTGAACCGGGTCAATTGCTTCCCCAAACGAAGCTCTCCACCTACCTGCGCTTCCGCACTGCAGGGGAGCTTTCGGGACTGGGCAGTCGCAGAGTTGTCTCTGCCTGCATTCGCAGCGCCTGAGAGGAGGGACTAGCAATGTCACCCGAAGCAGTTCCTTACGGTCGAAAAACGCAAAAGCCGTCACCCGTCCCGGATATTCATATTCTGTGGATCACCGCCGGACTGGGCTGCGACGGTGACTCCGTTTCCATCACCGCCGCCACGCAGCCCAGCATCGAAGACGTATTGTTGGGCGCGATCCCCGGATTGCCTCGCGTCCACCTGCACAACCCCGTGCTGGCCTATGAAAACGGCGACGATTTCCTGAAGTTTTGGTACCAAGCCGAACAGGGCAAGCTGGAACCGTTCGTCCTGGTCATTGAAGGCTCGATTCCCAACGAGAAAATCAAGAAACAGGGCTACTGGGCGGCGCTCGGCACCGATGCGAAGACCGGCCAGCCCATCACCACCAATGAATGGATTGACCGGCTGACGCCCAAAGCGCTGGCCGTAGTGGCTTGCGGCACCTGCGCCACCTACGGCGGGATCCACGCGATGCAGGGTAACCCAACGGGAGCAACGGGGTTAGCTGACTACCTAGGCTGGGGCTGGAAGTCGAAAGCAGGCCTGCCCATTGTCAACGTCCCCGGGTGCCCCGTCCAGCCGGACAACTTCATGGAGACGCTCCTCTATCTTCTATATCAGGTCGCTGGCCTCGCTCCCATGATTCCCCTGGACGACCAGCTGCGTCCGCTCTGGCTCTTCGGCAAGACCGTCCACGACGGCTGCGATCGCGCCGGCTACTACGAGCAGGGCGATTTCGCGGAAGTTTACGGCTCCCCGAAATGCATCGTGAAACTCGGCTGCTGGGGTCCAGTTGTGAATTGCAACGTGCCCAAGCGCGGCTGGATGGCAGGTATTGGCGGCTGCCCCAACGTCGGCGGCATCTGCATTGGCTGCACCATGCCCGGCTTCCCGGACAAGTTCATGCCGTTCATGGACGAGCCGCCCGGAGCGAAAGTTTCCGCGGCCGCCATCAGCGTTTACGGCAAAACCATCCGCACGTTGCGTTCTTTCACGAATGACACGGTGAATAAGGAACCGAAGTGGCGCCACACCGGCGCCGAACTAACCACCGGTTACAGGCCCGGGACGTACTAAACAAAAGGAGCCGAAAAAATGGGCACACTTACTTCCGCTGCAAAAGGTACGCCGACCGGTTCCAGAAAACTGGTGGAGATGAACTGGGATCCAATCACTCGGATCGTCGGCAGCCTGGGAATTTTCACCAAGATTGATTTCGATAATCGCCAGGTCGCGGAATGTCACAGCACTTCCTCGATCTTCCGCGGCTACAGCATTTTTATGAAGGGCAAGGACCCCCGAGACGCGCACTTCATCACCAGCCGCATCTGCGGGATCTGCGGCGACAACCACGCCACTTGCGCCACCTACGCGCAGAATATGGCGTTTGGCGTCCGCCCGCCGGCCATGGCCGAGTGGATTGTGAATCTCGGCGAAGCCGCCGAATACATGTTCGACCACAATATTTTCCAGGACAATCTGGTCGGAGTGGATTTCTGCGAGCAGATGGTGAAAGAAACCAATCCCGGCGTGTACGCCAAGGCCGAAAAAACCGCTGCGCCCGGCGCGAATCTTCACGGCTATCGCACCATCGCGGACATCATGAAGGCCCTCAATCCCTTCGTCGGGATCGTTTTATCGCGAAGCCTTGCAGATGAGCCGCATGACCCGCGAAATGTTCTGCCTGATGGAAGGGCGGCACGTGCATCCTTCCACTTTGTATCCGGGCGGAGTCGGCACCGTTCCCACCGTTCAACTCTTCACGGATTATCTCGTCCGTTTGATGAAGTACGTGGAATTTATGAAGAAAGTGGTTCCGCTGCACGACGACCTGTTCGATTTCTTCTACGAGGCGCTGCCCGGATATGAAAAAGTGGGCCAGCGGCGCGTCCTTCTGGGATGCTGGGGCTCGTTCAACAATCCAGCAGTCTGCGATTATTCCTACAAGAAGATGACTGAGTGGGGCCGCGCGATGTACGTCACGCCCCGGCGTCGTGGTGGACGACAAACTCGTGACCACCGATCTGGTGGACATCAACCTTAATATCCGCATTCTGCTCGGCAGCTCGTATTACGACGGCTGGGAGAATGGCGAAAAGTTTGTGCAGAACGATCCGCTGGGCAATCCCGTGGATCAGAATCATCCCTGGAATCAGACCACCATCCCGCGGCCGCAAAAGCGCGACTTCGGCGGCAAATACACCTGGGTCATGTCGCCGCGCTGGCTCGATAAGAGGACCGGCGATCATCTCGCGCTCGACACCGGCGGCGGCCCCATCGCGCGCCTGTGGGCCACCGCGCTCGCCGGCATCGTGGATATCGGCTACATCAAGTCCACGGGCCGTAGCGTGAAGATGTATTTGCCGAAGACCATGTCGTTGCCGGAAGTCGAGTTCGAATGGAAGATTCCGAAGTGGAGCAATGCCATCGAACGCGACCGCGCGCGCACTTACTTCCAGGTGTACGCCGCGTCGTGCGCTTTTACTTCGTCGAACAGGCGCTGGCGGAATTGCACGCGGGAAGAACCAGAGACTTGGTCGGAATTTACCGTGCCGCAGGAAGCCATCGGCTGCGGCTTCCACGAAGCGGTGCGCGGCGTGCTATCGCATCATGTGGTGATTCGCGACGGCAAGATCGCAAACTATCATCCATATCCGCCCACGCCATGGAACGCAAATCCCCGCGACATTTACGGGACGCCGGGGCCGTACGAAGATGCGGTGCAGAACACGCCCATCTTCGAAGAAAACGGCCCGGATAAATTCAAGGGTATAGACATCATGCGCGCCGTGCGCAGCTTCGATCCCTGCTTGCCCTGCGGCGTGCACATGTACCTGGGCAATGGCAAGGTACTTGAGACGCATCACTCGCCGATGTTTGGACAGCACGCTTGACGTTCCAGGTTTCCGTGATGAAGCGGGTGGAGGCGACGGAATCAGTCAAGCTTGGGCGCAATGGGATTGTCTGCCGGATCCGTCGCAGCCGCCCGCTTCGACTTATCTTCGAAGAAGAATATGCCGCATGACACAGATCTCCAGAAACGAATGCAGCGCATCGGCGAAATTGTCGAGCAACTCGAGTCAACTGCCGATCCGAACGCCCGCGCTATGGCCAAGGAACTCCTGGAATCCCTGCTGGCGCTGCACGGCGCTGCGCTCGGAAAGATCCTGAGTATCACTTCCCAGGCGGGTGAAACCGGCGAGTCGCTCATCCGAAAGTCTGGCGGCGATGAACTGATCAGCAGCTTGCTCCTGTTGTATGGCCTGCATCCGGAGCGATATGCAGACTCGCGTCACAGCCGCGCTCGAGAAATCGCGCGGCTTCCTCGATTCGCACTCCGCTAAGCGCCGAGCTGGTTTCGATCAGCGACGATGGCGCGGTAACGGTGCGTCTGCATCTCAAGCCCGGCGGCTGCGGGTCTACTGCTGCGACCGTGAAATCCACGCTCGAAGCAGCTATACAGGACGCCGCGCCGGATGCTTCCTCGATCCTGGTGCAAGAGGCCGATGGCGGAGCGCCACGTTCTGGATTTGTGTCTGTCGCGCAACTCGCCGGTGGCCAGAGGTTGGCCGCGTTGTCCGTCGGCGCGCACCCAACGGAGCGGTGACTGACATGGCGCCCGCGCTTCCACCGCTACAGGAGAGCGCGTTTGCAACTCTTCGTCAGTTCGCGCGCAAACGGACGCCCGTCGAGCGCTGCGAAATGTGCAGCCGCGAACTCGCTCCCGAGCACGAGCACCTTGTCGAGCCCGCCAACCGCAAACTGATCTGCGCGTGCGAGGCCTGCGCGATTCTGTTCGATGGACAGAGCGGCACAAAATACAAACGAGTTCCGCGCCGCGTGCAATTCTTAGCGGATTTTCAACTCACAGATGCGCAGTGGGATGGATTGACGGTTCCCATCGATATGGCGTTCTTCTTCAAGAGCACGCCACACGGAAAAGTGATCGCGCTTTACCCCAGCCCCGCCGGGCCGACCGAATCTTTGCTATCTCTCGAAACCTGGGACGACATCGAACAGGCCAATCCCATCCTGAAACGATGGAGCCCGACGTGACCGCGTTGCTCGTCAACCGCGTCGGGCACGACCGCGGCGCTGTCGCCCGCGGAGTATTATCTTGGTCCCGATCGATGAATGCTACAAGCTCGTCGGACTGATCCGCACCCATTGGCGCGGGCTTTCCGGCGGCACCGAAGTGTGGCGCGAAATCGGCGCGTTTTTCACCGCGCTGAAAGCGCCGCGCCGGAGTCGGTCGCGAGTGCGCGCATGCCTGAACTCGTCCTCACGATCGAAGGTGCCGAAGTGGTCCCGTACGCGGCCGCGCCGTTGTTGGCGTTCAAGCTGCGCGTCGCCAGTAACCCCAGCGACCAGATTGTTCACACGGTCGCTCTGCGCGCCCAAATCCAGATCGAAGCGCACTCGCAGGAAATACGACGCCAACGAACAAGCGCGCCTCGCGGACCTTTTCGGCGAACCCGATCGCTGGGGCCAGACGTTGCGCAGCATGCTCTGGACTCACGCGAGCGTCGTAGTCCCGCGTTTCGCCGGCAGCACCGTTGCGGATATCGCTGTGCCGTGCAGCTTTGATTTCAACGTCGCCGCCACAAAATATTTTCACGGTGTCGACCGGCGGCGATCTGCCGCTTGCTTCCAATTTAGCGGACACGTTTTCTATCAGGGCGACGATGAAACCCTGCAAGTCGCGCCCATCTCCTGGGACAAGGAAGCCAAGTATCGCTTGCCTGTAAAAGTTTGGAAAGATTTGATGGACGCGTACTACCCAAATTCCACGTGGCTTGCCCTGCACAAAGACACATTCGAAAAGCTCTATCAATACAAAGTGCGCGAAGGAATTCCCACCTGGGAAGAAGCGCTGGAAAGAGCGCTGAACGCTCTTCCGGAAACGGTGCGCTCATGAACGCCGCGCTCGTTGATGGAATCGTGAAGGCCGTGCTCTACGAAGGGTACATGCTGTATCCGTACCGGCCGTCCGCCGTGAAGAACCGCCAGCGATTCAACTTCGGCGTGGTTTACCCGCGCGCCTATAGCGAAGCACAAGGCGGCACCGACGCGTGGACCATGCAAACCGAATGCGTCGTGCTCGGCGACGCGCGAACCCAATGCACGGTTCGCGTCCGATTTTTGCGCATGGTGACGCGTTCGATTGTGAAACTGCGTACGCCGGTGAATGATCTTTCCTCATTCACGGACGCAGCCATCGAAAAAGTCGAAAGGCTGGAAGTCAGCGGCAAGATCTTCCAATCATGGCAAGAGGCCGTGGAAGAAGTGATCGAAGTGACGGAGTTCAATCTCTCCGCTCTTTGCGCACAGCCGATGCAGTGGCCATTCCGGCTGTCGCTGAAGCAAGAACGCGAAGCGATCCGCGACGAAAGCGGATTGATCGTTGGAATGATCCTGCGCGAAAAAGCCAGCGCCGCAGGAATGGTCGAACTCGCGGCGCAGCGGCTGCGGGAAGGCGTATTCAAACTCACCGTGCGGATTGCCAATATCTCGCGTCTCGACGGATTCCAGCCATGGCGACCGTGAAGAAGCGCTCGCGCGATCTCTCGTTTCGGCCCACACGATTCTGGAAGTGCGCGATGGAGAATTCGTTTCCCTGGTCGATCCTCCGGAGACGTACCGCGAATTTGCGCAGGCCTGCCAGAACATAGGCACGTGGCCGGTTCTCGTCGGAGAAGAAGGCCAGCGCGACACCCTGCTCTCTTCGCCGATCATTTTGTACGACTATCCGCAGATCGCTCCCGAAAGCCCCGGTGATTTATTTGACGGCGCGGAGATCGACGAGATTTTGTCGCTGCGCATCATGACCCTGACCGACGAAGAGAAGCGCGAAATGCGCGCAGTCCGACGATCGCGCGCGCCAGATTCTGGAGCGCACCGAAACTATGCCGGAAGAACAATTGATGAAACTTCACGGCGCGTTGCGCGGGCTGCGCGCCGCCAAAGGGGAGACGACGTGAACGAATGGGAATGGCAAGCTCCTGGAAGATAAGACGCCGGTCGAATCGGCTCGAAATTCAGGGCGTTCAGGTGCGAGCGCGGCGACCGTGTCAGGTTGCGGCCGCGCGCCGGCGGCGATGTTTTCGATCTCGCGCTCGAAGGCAAAATCGCCACCATCGAATCCATTGAGCAGGATTACGAAGGCAAGCTGCACGTTTGCGTCGTGGTGGACGAAGATCCCGGCAGGGACATCGGCCTGATGCGCCAGCCCGGCCACCGATTTTTCTTTTCGCCCACCGAAGTGGAGCCCGTCGCCAAAGAAGAACAGGAAACGCCCGCCGCCGAAACGAAGCGGATCCTGATCGCCGGAATCGGCAACATTTTTCTGGCGCGACGATGGATTCGGCGTCGAAGTCGCAAGCAAACTCGCCGGCCACATCTTCCCGCCAGGCGTTCGCGTGGCGGACTTCGGCATTCGAGGTTTTGACCTCGCCTATGCACTGATGGAAGGCTACGAGACCACCATTCTCGTGGACGCTTATCCCGGTGAAGGCCAGCCCGGCACCCTTTTCGTCGTCGAACCCGATTTGCAAAATTTGGACTCGGCCGGAACGCAGCCAAGGTTTGATTGAGCCGCATGGGATGAATCCGGTGAATGTGCTGCGGATGGCGGCGAACATGGGCGGCGAACTGAAGCGCGTGCTGGTGGTCGGCTGCGTGCCGGCAACTCTCGGTCCCGGAAGAAGGACAAATGGGACTCAGCGAGCCCGTGGCGGCCGCAGTTGACGAAGCCGTGCAGCTGATCGATTCGCTCGTGTAACGCGAATTCTTGCGGGAGAATGGCCTGCAAAGAAGATGAACTCGATTCCATCGCGCAAAGGAGACACTCATGGCGGTCGAATCAATGGATCAGGCTGGAAGAAGCAAATGGAACCGACAAGGAAACTCTTTACATGCTCGGAGGCGTGGCGCTGGTGATTTTCGGCGCCGGGACTGGTGCTTTCCAATCCCACCGTGCGCCGTTACCTCGGGCAGATCGGAATGGGCAATCTGGCGTCCGCGGCGCTGCCGGATCTGGAGCGATATTTCCGCCTGCGCTCCATGTAGGGGTTTGTCGCGGGCTAGGAGTAAAGTGCCGCCCGGCAAACGCGTATCGCGCCGGACAGATCTGGCAATGCTGGAGGACTCACGATGAATGGATGCGGGAACACTAAAGAGGACTTGCGCCGGTGAAATTTGCTGATCGATGCCACCGCGAGCCGGTTCACCGTGCAGGCTTTCGCTACGGGCTTGCTCTCCTCGTTCGGCCACAACCCGACGATCGGAATCCGTGACTTTGATGGAGAGATCGAATGCGAGACCGGACAACTTATGACAAAGCGCCGCGTTCGTGTGACCGTGCGGACCAGCGCGATGGAAGTTCTCGACGAAATGAAACAGCGACGATCGCCAAGAAACTCGAACAGGAAATGTACGGAACGGTTCTGGAAGTGAGCCGCTTTCCCGAAGCGGTTTTTGAAAGCAAGCAGATCACGGTTCAGAAACTGGGCGAATGATTTGCTGCTTGCCCACGTAAGCGGTGATCTCACATTTCACGGTACGTACCCAAGCCCAATCGTTTGACGCCCGCGTGACCACATGGGAACGATGTTGCGAATCTCCGGCGAATTCCCGCTCCGGCAATCGGATTACGGCATCAAGCCGTTTTCGTTTGCGGGCGGAGCATTGCGGTTGAAGGACGAGCTCAAGTTTAGTTTTGAACTCGTGGCCCGAAGGCAGGATGAAACAACTGGCCCGAATGTGCGCAGAGTGGCTAACAGAGCATGGCCAAGAGGAGTTGCATCGTGTGCCTGGCGATCCCGGGAAAAATCGTCGAGATCGATTCGCAGAATCCGCAGCTCGCCGTCGTGGACGTGGTCGGCGTGCGCCGCAAAGTGGATCTGGGACTTCTGCAGGATGATCCGCCGGTTCCCGGCGACTGGGTGCTGATCCACGTGGGTTTTGCCATGAGCAAGATCAGCGAAGCCGATGCCGCCGATCAGATGCGAACGCTCACGATGCTTGGCGAGGCGGATGCCGCCATGCAGGAAGTGCGCGGCTACGGCTTGGAGAACGAAGAGCATCCAGACCACCGGCTGCAAAGGCGGACGCCATGAAATTCGTGGATGAATTTCGCGCTCCGGAACTGATCACCAAAGCCGGCGAAGAGATCCGCAAGCTTGCCGATCCCGACCGCCACTACCGCATCATGGAAGTGTGCGGCGGCCACACGCACGCCATTTATCGTTTCGGCCTGAAAGATCTGCTGCCCGCAAACATCGAACTGATCCACGGGCCGGGTTGCCCGGTGTGCGTGCTGCCGATGGGCCGAATCGACGATGGCTTGTCGCTCGCCGCGCAGCCGGACGTCATCTTCGCCGCGTTCGGCGACATGATGCGCGTGCCGGGCACGCACGGCAGCCCGCTCGAATACAAGGCGCGCGGCATGGATGTGCGCATCGTGTATTCGCCCGCGGATGCGCTGAAACTGGCGCGCAGCAATCCCGAAAAGCACGTGATGTTTTTCGCCATCGGTTTTGAAACCACCGCGCCTTCGACCGCGCTGACGCTGATGCGCGCGAAAGCCGAAGGCCTGCACAATTTCTCCGTGTTCTGCAATCACGTCACGATCATTCCGGCGATCCGCGCGATTCTCGATTCGCCCGACATGCGCCTCGACGGCTTCATCGGCCCGGGCCACGTTTCCACGGTGATCGGCTGCCGGCCGTACGAATGGATCGCGAAGGACGAAGGCAAGCCCGTCGTCGTCTCCGGCTTCGAGCCGCTGGACATTCTGCAATCCATCGTGATGCTGCTGCGCCAGCTGCAGCAACGGCGAGGCCAAGGTCGAGAACCAGTACAAGCGCGTGGTTCCCTGGGAAGGGAATCGCGCCGCGCTGCGCGCCATGGCCGAAGTTTTTGAACTGCGCCCGTATTTCGAATGGCGCGGCCTGGGATTCATCTCGCAATCGGCGCTGCAGATTCGCGACGGCTACGCCGAGTGGGACGCCGAGCAGCGCTTCACTGTTCCGGGCGTCCGCGTCACCGATCCGAAAGCCGCGCAGTGCGGCGAAGTGTTGAAAGGCGTGCTGAAGCCGGCGCAGTGCAAACTTTTCGGACGCGAGTGCACGCCCGAGCATCCCGTCGGCGCGCTGATGGTTTCGTCGGAGGGTTCATGCGCGGCCTATTACAACTACGAGCATCGCAAACCGGTCACCATCGCGAACGCCGCGACGAATTGAGCGGATGAGATGTCTATGGCCACTCGCCGTCACGCAAGATCAGCTTCCGCGAAGCGCAGATCGAAATGGCGCACGGCGCCGGCGGCAAGGCCAGCCGCAGGCTGGTCGAAGGATTGTTCGCTCCGCTGCTGTTCGGTTCCTCCGCGGGCCCGCTCGGCGACGCCGCGCATATTCAAATCAACGGCACGCGAATCGCGATCACCACCGACAGCTTCGTGGTGAAGCCGTTGCGTTTTCCCGGCGGCTCGATCGGCGAACTGGCGGTGAACGGCACGGTAAACGATCTGGCGGTTTCCGGCGCGCGGGCCGAAGCGATGGTCGTCACGTTCGTTCTCGAAGCCGGATTGCCGACGGAAGTTCTGGAAGCGGAAGTCGCGCCATGGGCCGAGGCCGCCGAAACGGCGGGCGTCAGAATCGCCGGCGGCGACACCAAAGTCGTCGAGCACGGCAAGGCCGACGGCATGTACATCACGACCACCGGGATCGGCCGCCTGCTTCCCGGCGTCGAGATTTCGCCGCAGTCGGTGCGGCCCGGGCGACAAAGTTCTGCTCTCCGGCCCGATCGGCGATCACGGCATCACGATCTTGCTGGCGCGCGGCGAACTGGACCTCGAAGCCGATCTGCGCTCGGACACGCGCTCCGTGCTTCCGTTGGTCGAGGCGCTTGTGCGCGCCGCCGGCGCCGGCGTTCGCTGGATGCGCGATCCGACGCGCGGCGGCGTGGCCACGTCGCTGAACGAACTGGCGCGCGATTGCGGCCTCGGCATCGTTCTCTTCGAAGAAAACATTCCGGTGCGCGATGCCGTGCGCGGCGCGTGCGAACTGCTGGGCCTCGATCCGCTGCACATCGCGAATGAAGGCCAATTCCTCGCGGTCGTTGCGGCCGAGCAGGCCGAAGCCGCGCTGCAGGCGCTTGCGCGCGACGCCGGGCGGCGAAGAAGCGCAGCATGATCGGCGAAGTTCGCGAACAGCCCGCGAGCGCGGTGCTGGTCACGACGCTTTACGGCGGCAGCCGCATCGTCGACATGCTGGTCGGCGATCCGCTGCCGCGCATCTGTTAGGACATGACCGGATGGCCACGCACTCTGCAGCTCGCGGCGCAGATCGAACAGCGACTGCTCGGCGCGCAATCAAGTGCTCGAGCGTTTTTCGCGCTGCGAAGCCCAGCGCCTGGCGGAAGCGTGCCGCGAAATGTCGGAGCGATTTCTGCGCGGCGGCCGCCTGCTGGCGTTCGGCCGCGGCCCGTACGCCACCGACGCGCAGCACGTTTCCGTGGAATTCGTGCATCCGGTGATCGTCGGCAAGCGCGCGCTGCCGGCGCTCGATCTTTCGCTCGCTCTTCGAGCCCTGGCTGAAGACGCTCGTGCAAGCCGACGACATCGTCATGGGCTTCGGCCCGCCCGAAGGCGACCCCGAAGTGTGGACGGCGCTCGACGCAGCGCGCGCAGCGCGGCGCGATGACGTTTGCGCTTGCCCGGCGCGGACGGCTCCTACTTCTGCAATCCCGCCACCGCGGACCCCTTCATCCACCAGGAATTGATCGAGATTCTCTATCACACGCTGTGGGAGACGGTGCACGTCTTCTTCGAGCACCGCGAACTGGGCCATGACGTCGGCGCAGCCGGCTTTCTTTATCCGTTTCTCGGCGAAGAGAAACAGGACACCGCGCGATGTCGTTGCGCGAAGTGGCGGCTTCCATCCTGATGAAAGTCCGCGACGACGCGACTCTGCGCGCGCAGCGTGGCGAAGGAAGAAGCCGAGAAAATCGGCAACGCCGCGATCGCCATTCGCGAGCGCATCGAGCGCGGCGGCAAGCTGATCATTTTCGGCAACGGCGGTTCGGCGACCGACGCCAACGACTGGGCCATCGATTGCGTGCTGCCGCCCGCCGGATATCAGCCCGTTCCCGCGGTTTCGCTCTCCATCGAGCCCGCCAACATCACCGCGATCGCCAACGACGTCGGCACCGAACTGATTTTCCTGCGCCAGATGATCGCGCAGGCGCGGCCCAACGACGTGGCCGTGGCGATCTCCACCAGCGGCGGCTCGCGAAATATCGTCATGGCGCTCGAAGAGGCGCGCAAGCGCGAGACTGCTGACGGTGGCGCTGCTGGGCTACGACGGCGGCGAAATCGTGCGCCGCGGCCTGGCCGATTTTCCGCTGGTCGTCCGGTCCGACTACATTCCGCGCATTCAGGAAGTGCAGGCGTCGATCTATCACGTGATTCGCGAATCGCTGGAGGGCATTGCGCCATGCCTAGCTTCGAACTGTTCGGAACGCGGGTTGTCCCTACACGCAGGAGATGCGCGAGTGGCTGGAGTGGAAGGGCAACGAGTTTGCAGAGTACGACGTCGAAGCCGACCCCGAGGCGCGCGAGCGCATGCGCGCGCTCGGCGCAGCCGCCTTATACCGTGCCGCTGCTGGTGGAAGACGGCAAAGTGATTCAAGTCGGCTGGCAGGGCCGCGGCTGCGTCGTGAGCGCAAAATAGAATGCATGCCCAACGCCTATTCCATCAGGGTGCGCGGCGTCGTGCAGGGCGTCGGATTCCGCCCGTTCGTCTACCGTCTCGCGCGCGCGAATGGTCTGACCGGCTGGGTGCTGAACGGCGAAGAAGGCGTCGAGATTCACGTCGAAGGCGACCGAGGCACGCTTCGATCGTTTCTCGCGGAACTGAAATCGCAGGCCGCCGCCGGCCGCAGCGATTTCGGAAGTCGCGTGCAGACCGCGCGGACCGCGCCGGCTTCGCGGAATTCACGATCCGCGAAAGCGCAGGCGACGGTCAGCCCACCGTGCGCATCTCGCCCGACCTGCCGGTCTGCGAGAATGCCTGCAGGAACTGTTCGATCCCGCCGATCGCCGCTATCACTATCCGTACATCAACTGCACGAATTGCGGCCCGCGCTACAGTGTGATTCGCGCTTGCCCTACGACCGCCCCAACACCACCATGCGCGACTGGCCGCTCGATGCCTACTGCGCCGCCGAATATCGCGATCCCGCAGATCGCCGCTTTCACGCGCAGCCCGTCGCGTGCCCCGCCTGCGGCCCGCATTATTATTTTCGGAGCTGGCGATGAAGTCGTGCGCGGCGACGCGAAGCAATTCGAGACCGCGGTCGATTACTTGCGCGCAGGAAGATCGTGGCGGTCAAAGGGCTCGGCGGCTACCACCTGGCCTGCGACGCCAGAATGCCGATGCGGTTGCCGCCCTGCGCGAGCGCAAATTCCGCAAGGAAAAGCCGTTCGCGTTGATGGCGAAGAATCTCGAAGTCGGCGCGGCAGCTTGGTCGAACTTGACTCCGACGCGGAAGCGCTGCTGCACTTCGGTCGCCCGGCCCATCGTGCTCGCGCCGCGCAAAGATGCGAATTGCCCGGCGTCGCTCCGGAAAATACGAACTCGGCGTGATGCTGCCCTACACGCCGCTGCATCATCTGCTGTTCGCCGCGGGCGCGCCCGAGGTGCTGGTGATGACCAGCGCCAATCGTTCCAGCGAACCGATCGCCTATCGAAGATGAAGACGCGCTCGAGCAACTCTCCGGCATCGCCGACGCGTTTCCTGATCGGCGAACGGCCCATCGCCCGCCGCGTGGACGATTCGGTCGCGCGCGTCGGCGTTTTCGGCCCGGCAATTCTGCGCCGCGCGCGCGGATACGCGCCCGGCGTCGCTGCGACGTTTCCAACCAGCCGGCCGATCCTTGGCGCTCGGCGCGGACCTCAAGAACACGATCACGCTGGTCGTCGATGGCCAGGCGTTCGTCAGCCAGCACATCGGCGATCTCGATCATTACGAATCGTTTTGCGCGTTCCGCGAAACCATCCACGACCTGCTCGCGATGTATGAAGTCGATCCGCACGAATTGTTGCTCGTGCACGATGCGCATCCGCAATACATTTCCACGCTTCATGCCGCTGGAGTTTCCCGCGGCGGAACGTGCGCCGTGCAGCATCATCGCGCGCACATCGCGTCCGTGCTGGCCGAGCGCGGCGCTTGGGACCAAGCGCGTCATCGGCGTCAGCTTCGACGGCACAGGCTACGGCGACGACGGCACCATCTGGGGCGGCGAAATCTTTGCCGGCAGCGTGCGCGAAGGCTTCGAGCGCGTCGCGCATCTTCGCTCTGCCGCTCTGCCCGGCGGCGACGCGGCCGCTACGTATCCTGTCCAGGCAGCGGCAGGTTTTCTGGCGCAGCTGAATGAGCTGCCGGACTTGGCCACTCGTCCGTTCTCATTCCCTTTGCGCTATCGCGATGCTTTGCAGCTCGTCAGCACAAACGTGCGCTCCTTCGGTCACCACGTCCGTGGGACGCCTCTTCGATACCGCAGCAGCGTTGCTCGGTTTCACGCGCGAAGTAACTTTCGAAGGCCAGGCCGCGATGTGGCTGGAGCGCCTTGCCGCCCACGCGCCCGCTGCCGATGCTTATCCGTTCCCATTGATCCGGCGATGAACTCGATTTTCGTCCGCTGCTTCAAAGTGTGATCAGCGACAAGCTCCGAGGCCGCGACCAATGCGAAATCGCACGCGCGTTCCAGCGCGGGATCGCGATGGGTCTCCGCGACGCCGCAGTAACTCGATGCCGCGCCCATAACACCGACACCATCGTGCTCTCCGGTGGCGTTTTCCAGAACGAGCTGCTCCTGCGCGATCTCAAATCGCTCTTTGCGCCCGAACAGCTGCAAATCTGGACGAATTACATCGTTCCAGCCAACGACGGCGGCATCAGCCTCGGCCAAGCCGCGCTGGCCGCGTTGGGCCATCGCAGCCCCAAGGGTTCCGCCGCAGAAACGGAAACGGATTCGGATTCGGAATGGACAGCACAGGTGACGTAAGCGTGCTTTCTGCTAGAGATAACGTACCGTCTGACTAGTTTGAGGTGACGCGCAACAATGCACGAACTTTCCATAGCCATGAGCATCGTTGATCTCGCCTGCGAGGAAGCCGAATCGCACGGCGCGCCCGGCGTGGACGTCGTCTATCTCAAGCTCGGACCGCTTTCCGGCGTCGTGAAAGAAGCTCTGCTTTTCTCCTACGAAATCGCCTGCCAGCAAACACCTCTGGAAGGCTCGAGGCTGCTCATCGAAGAAGTTCCGATCGTCGTGAATTGTCCCGTGTGCATGGACCGCCGCTCCGTGCAGTCCCTACAATGGCTCTGTTGCGCCGAGTGCGGCTCACCCACCCCTGAAATCCTGGAAGGGCGCGAACTGATGGTGACTGCTCTGGAGCTGCGACAATGATTCCAGAACCTCGCCTGGTGGAAGTTCGCAAAAACGTCCTGAAACAAAACGACGTCCTTGCTCGCGCGCTCCGCGAACGTTTCCGCGAAGCCGGCGTTCTGGCGATCAGTGTCGTCTCCAGCCCCGGCTCGGGGAAGACGGCGTTCCTCGAAAAAATTCTTACGCTTCTTCACTCGCGCTACAAGGTCGCGGCAATCGTGGGCGACCTCGCCACGGAAAATGACGCGGTACGTCTCGCTCGCAGTCAGGCTCCTGTGAAACAAATCATTACCGGCACGGTTTGCCATCTGGAAGCGGCCATGGTGCAAAATGCACTCGACGGCTGGGACTTGCGCAATTTGGATTTCTTGTTTATCGAAAACGTTGGCAACCTGGTCTGCCCCTCCTCCTACGATCTCGGCGAGGATTTGCGCTTCGTGCTGCTTTCGGTGACCGAAGGTGAGGACAAGCCACTGAAGTATCCCACCATATTCAACAGCGCGGACGTCGCCATCATCACCAAATCAGATCTCGCCGCTGCCGTGGATTTTGACGAGACACTGGTGAGAAGAAACATTCAGGCCGTGCGGCCGGGTATGCAGGTGCTCAAATTGTCGGCCAGGACCGACGAAGGGATACCCGTATTAGTTGAGTTTCTGGAAAAGCATCGTCTGCGTTCCCGGTCCACCGCCGCAGTCGGTACGGTGAGCCCGACGAGCTAGCAGGCTGCTCCACCCCGCGTAAAAATGGTAGCGGATGCGCGCAGTGCCGTCAAACACTACGGCCGGTAGCAAAAACCAAACCTGAATTGAGCGCAACAGCAAAAAACACGAGGTGAACGAAACCGCCGCAGCTTACCAGGAACTATACGGCGTGCTTTCGAAGGGCGACAACCTATCGGAAGAAGAATTCACGTCACTAATGCCGTAGCAGCTTTGTTCGGGGCTCAACGCAACGTCATCGGACTTCGTAACCCAGTCGGTTTCGTTGGTGACCGGATCTTTGGGCACCGATCGCAAATAGTTGTTGCTCACCAGATCGTCCAGCGAAGAAGGCCCACATTCTTTGTCGCGCGTGTAGTCCTGAATGGCCTGCCTCATCACTTTCAGATCGGACTTCAACGTCGCCTCTTTCGCCCTCACCACCATCTGCTCGAATTTCGCCGTGGCGATGGTCATCAGAATCACGATGATTGCCATCACCACCATCAATTCCAGCAGCGTAAATCCACGCTGCGCCAAACCCGGCCGCCCAGGAATCGCCTTCGTGTTGCATGCGTCGCGCATCATTTCCTCAGTCGCCCCGCCAAACCAAACTACCAATCCGAATATTTCGATCCGTCCATCGCTGTTCCAGAACTTTTCGAATACACGTCGAACACATCCTGACCGCCCCACGAAGTCGAATCCGTATCATCCTGCACCGAACGCAGCCCCCAATCCATGCTCTTGGTGAGTGGGTCCATCGGAATCTCACGCAAAAACCGGATCCGTTTGTCAGCAGCCGTTCCGGTCAGCGGAGTCGGCTTCACCAGCGCGTCCAGGCTTTCCGGATATCCTTCCGTCCCGGCCTTCACCTGAATCTGCCCTTTGTCCGACGCATCTTTATACCGGTCAATCGCGTCGCGCATCTGCCGCAAATCCCAACGCAGTTGCTCTTCCTTCTTCCACTTGATCGTATTCCGCGCAATCGGTATAGACGCCGTCGCCAAAATCAGCAGAATCGCGCAGGCTACCACCAATTCCAGCAGAGACATTCCAGATGCAGACGCAAACGAACGCCGTCTGCCAATCGAAGCATCCGGCGTAGCGGAAAATTGCCGGCGTGCAAGAAGGGAATTCGACTTGAAACGATTCCAGTTCATCGCGCCTCACTGCACCTGGATCGTGGCTTCTCCGGAAACCATCGGAATCGTCTGTTGCTGCGAATCATGAGCGTTCACCTGAAGAATTTGCAGCCGCGCGGTCCCGTGACCTACGGCGCGCACTACGAACCCAAACACCGTACCGGTTCCATTTACCCCCGGCGTGTTTGGCTGCCGCGTCGCGGAAACGATCACCTGCCCCTGCTGCGCATCAATCCGCTGCACTACGGCCACCTGCTGCGATCCTCCCGATAGGAATCCGCCGTCGCGCACTTCTTCCACGCGCACCACCGCAGGATCAAAGTGAATCATCAGCGGAATCGAATACAGATCGTGCACGTTTGAAACCGCCAGCCCCAGCGTAGTCGTGTCGCCCGCCTTCAACACCACCGTGGCCGGCTCAAAATGCAACTGCGCCGCCGCGGACGTTCCCTGCGCCGGAACAGGTTGCTGCGCCATCGCAGTCGGCGTTACACCCGGCGCCGGCTGCACTACTCCAGAATTCGGTCGCGCGGGTTGTCCCTCCGGAGCTGGAACCGGTGGTGCGGTCGTCGGCCCCTCATCTCCTCGATAAACGCGCACGTTCGAATCGGTGCCCGCCGCCATGGATTGCAGATTTGCAGCCGTCAGCGAGGGCAAGCGCAGAATGTGTGGCGTCATCACGATCAGCGTTTCATCCTCTTCAATTTCGTGGCTATTATCCGAAAACAAATACCCCATCAGCGGCACCTCACCAAGTCCTGGAATGCCATTAATGTTTTTTGTGTCCGTGCGCTCGATTAAGCCCGCCAGAATATTTTGCTCGCCTTCCTTTAGCCTCACGTCAATTTCCGTTTTCTTCTGCCCGATCACCGGCTGGTTGATTCCGCCAATATTGCTCGTCCCCGTGATTTGCGACACATCCACGGTGCCTTTCAAACTGATGTCACCATCCGGATGCACGCGCGGTGTAATTTCGATGTTCACGCCGACGTCTATGTACTGGAATTGCGTGTTCACCAGGGGATTGACCACTCCAGAGCTTCCCGTGACACCTACGCCTACTCCAGCCTGAAAGCTGCCCGTCGCCACCGGCACCTTCGAACCAATCTTCAGCGTGGCCTTTTGCCCGTCTGTTACCCGCAATTCCGGATCCTGCAGAATTTTCGTGCGGTCGTCAGTCAAGATCGCGTTTGCCGTCGCCCCTGGCAAAGTAAGCGCCCAGTCGGACGTCCCCAAATTCTTCAACTGGCTCAACAAAACCTGCGGCACGCTCTGAGTTGTCGTCGTAGTCGTGGTAGAGGTCGAAGTCTGAGGCCCCAGCGAAGAGCGCGGCGTGAAAGCCAGCGAAACGGTCTGCCCCGGCAAAATTCCCAGATCCCGCAAACGGTCCATGCTCGCGGTCATCACCTGCACGTGAATCAATACTTCCGGCTTGGCCTTGTCAATATCCCGGATAATTTTCGCAGCCAACAGCAGCTTGTCCGGCGTATCGCGGATCACGATCGCATTCTGGGCGTTCACCTGCTGCAGCCGGTGCAGATCCAACAACACGCGCAGCCCATTCACCACCTCCGTCAGATCCTGTGGCGTCAGCGTGTTCGAAAGATAAAAAGTCTGTACAACCTCATCGTCCAAATCTTTCCGCTTCTGCGGCTGGTCCTGCGCCACGAAAATAATGTTCGACGTAATCGGCTTCCAGAACGCCTTGCTCTCCATAGACACCGCATCCAGCGCCTGTTCCAGCGTCACGCTGGGGAAATCCACCGTAATTCGCCGCGAAGTGAAGTCCGGATCGAAGATCACGCTCAGCCCCGCGAGCTTCGCGATCGTTTCGTAAACCACCCGCGCGTCGTTGGTCATCTTCAGCCCGTTGATCGGGTCGCGCGATAGCGGCTTCAGTTCCGGCGGCTGCGCCAGAATCTGCTCGTCCGGCTGCGTCGCCGGATTCAGCGCCTTGGGCCCATTCTGCCCGTTCATCAAATCCAGTGTGCGCTTCACTTCCTGGTCGGCCGCCGTATTCGAAGGGTCAATCAGTTGCGCCTTCTGGAATTCGCCCAGCGCCAGCTGCAAGTCCCCATTCTTCAGCGCTACTTTGCCCTGCTGCACGTGAAATTGCCCAGCATCGTAACGAGCTTGGGTGGCGCGGAGCTTGTATTCGGCGTTGGTTGGGTCAGAGCGGAGGGCGCGTTCATAGTGCACCAAGGCGGTGTCGTAATCCTGGATGGCGCTGGCCTTTCGCGCCTCCTCATAGTCTTGGTTTCCCTTAGGGCAACCGCCCAAGAACAGGGCAGCGGTCACCAAGAGCAATAAGTATCCGGGACGGCGCAAAGCACTCCTCCGACGGGTAGGCTGTTACCTGAAGAGTCTAGCA
The DNA here is from genome assembly GCA_963747605.1 of uncultured Acidobacteriota bacterium. Classification (GTDB taxonomy): domain Bacteria; phylum Acidobacteriota; class Terriglobia; order Acidiferrales; family UBA7541; genus Palsa-295. The sequence continues at coordinate 57,662 of CAVVGA010000005.1, forward strand.
CCCGTCCTGGCACGCAGCAAGGAATCCCAAAGTCGTGTTAGACGTATGAATAATCGAAGCGCCTCAGCGGATTTGCGTGAAAATTTTGTGAATTCGCGCACTGGTACCCGGAAAGCCGTCATCATCTGTCACTTGCGGCGGCTCGGTCCCGGCGGCTATGATAGTTCTGCCGTGAAATCCAAGCCCGATAAATCTCAACACCAAGGCGTCAGGATTGTTGCGCAGAATCGCCAGGCCTCCTACAACTACCATCTCTTGGACAGCCTGGAAGCCGGCATGGTCCTGGTCGGCACCGAAGTAAAGACGCTGCGCGAAGGGAAGGGGACCCTCCGCGAGGCCTACGCCGAAATTCGCCTTGGCGAGGCTTGGCTGGTAAACTGCCACATTCCCGAATATCTCTCCGGAGGTTACCGCAACCACGATCCCTTGCGAAAACGGAAACTGCTGCTGAATCGCCGGGAGATTGACCGCTTGCTGGTTCAGACCCAGCAGAAGGGCATGACCATCGTTCCCACCAAGATCTATTTCCGGGACGGCATCGCCAAATGCGAGCTGGCCGTGGCGCAGGGCAAGAAATTCCACGATCGCCGCGAATCCGAAAAACAAAAAGAAGCGAAACGTGAAGCCAGCGAAGCAATGTATCGTTCTCGCCGGCGCTAAAATTGAAAGGGAGCTATGCAGATTCAACTGGAGAACCAACCGTACTCTTCGATTCAAGCCGATGCCATCGTTACCTACATCTTCGACAAAGAAAATAAAATTGATGGAATTTTGAGCGACATTGATCAAGCCATGGACGGCCGCCTTGCCGCCCTGGCCGCCACGGGTGAACTCACCGGCAAGACACTCGAGCTGGTCCTCGTGCATTTTCCTGAAGGTCTGGACGCCAAGCGGTTGTTGATCGTCGGGGCGGGGAAGCCCGAAAAATTCGCGCAGTCCGACTTGCGCAAAATTGCTGGCACGGCCCTGCGCTATCTGAAATCGCGCGGCGTGAAGAAATTCGTTTTCCTCGCGCGCGAAGGCGAACGCGGCCCCGCCGCCGCCCAAGCCGTCACCGAAGGCCTCGGTGTCGCCGATTTCGAATCCAACAAATATCAAACGGACAAGAAAACCGATCGCGAAATCCAATCCGTGCTCCTCGCCGGCTTCGACGCCAATCAAAACGGCAATCTGCCCGAATCCGTAGAACGCGGCCGCGTCATCGCCGCATCGCAAAATTTCGCGCGCGACCTGATCAACGAGCCTTCCAACCGCCTCACTCCCCGCATGTTGGCGGCACGCGCCGAAGCCATGGCCAAGGAAGTCGGCCTCGGCGTCGAAATTCTCGACGAGCGCAAAATTTCCGAACTGAAAATGGGCGCGCTCATCGGCGTCGCACAAGGCAGCGTAGAGCCGCCCCGCGTAATCGTCATCCGCTACACTCCGGAAAATGCGAAGCCCGATTCCCCGGTCCTCGGACTCGTCGGCAAAGCCGTCACTTTCGATACCGGCGGCATTTCCATCAAGCCCGCCGACAACATGGAAAAAATGAAGTACGACATGGGCGGCGGCGCCACGATGCTCGGAGCCATGCGCGCCATCGCCTACCTGAAGCCCAAGGTCCCGGTGATCGCCGTAATTCCCGCCACAGAAAATATGCCTGGCGGCCGCGCCCAGAAACCTGGCGATGTGCAGGTAGCCATGTCCGGCAAGACCATCGAAGTGATCAACACCGACGCAGAAGGCCGCATGGTCCTCGCCGATGGCGTCTTCTACGCGCGCAAACTCGGCTGCACGCACCTGATTGACGCAGCCACGCTCACGGGGGCCATTCAGGTCGCGCTAGCGAACGTCCACGTAGGCGCCTTCGGCACCCCGCGTGAATATCTTGACCACTTCCTCGAAAGCGCCAAAGCCGTCGGCGAAAAAATGTGGCCCATGCCCATGGACGACGAATACGAGGAAATGATCAAAAGCAATATCGCCGACATCCGCAACACCGGCTCCGGCAAAGGCGGCGGCGCGATCACTGGCGCTTGGTTCATAAAAGAATTCGCCGAAGACACCCCCTGGATCCACTTAGATATTGCCGCGACCTGCTGGGTTGATGAGGGAAAACCGTGGCTGGCGAAGGGCCCCACAGGCGTAGCCATCCGCTCCATAGTAGATTTCGCGATGAAGCTGTAGATTTTTGTTTCGCTGACTATTTTTGCGCGCCGTCATCCTGAACCCGCGAATGCGGGTGAAGGATCTCTCTTCGTTCGCGCCCAGCGACAGCATTCACATTTTTTCGGGCGCCGTAATCCCCAACAATCCCAGCGTCGCCACCAACTGCTCGCGCACGAGCGTAGTCACATACAACAAGAATGCCCGCTTCTCCGCATCCGACTCCCGATTAATATTGTGCTTGTGATAAAACCCATTGAAACTCTGCGCCAATTCAAACGCAAACCGCGCCACTGCAGCAGGCTCCTGCGCAGCCAAAGCCAATTCCAACCGCGCATCCAGGGAACCAGCCAGCAAAACCAAATCCCAAATATCCTCATACTCCGGCGAAACCAAAAACCGCGAAGCATCTAACTCTCCGCTCCGCAGTCTTAGCAGATTCGTCGAATCCTCGATTGCTCTTGGAGAGTCAACGCCGGGATCCATTTCAGCTCCCTTGCGCAGAATTCCGTTTACTCGGACTACGGCGTACTGGACATACGGCCCGGTTTCGCCCTCGAAGCTCAGCGCATCCTCAAAGTCGAACGCGATAACGGTCGAGCGCGTAAAGCGCAAGAGGTAATACCGAAGTGACCCGATGGCAATCTTGTTGACCATGTCATGGAACTCGATCGTATCCACCATTTCCGGATGCCGCTTCTCAGTTTCTTCGCGTGCTTGCAAGATGAGTCTGTCGATTAGATCATCAGCCTTCACGCCCTGCCCTTTCCGACCGCTCACCTCGACGTAAGGCCGCTTCGCATCCTCCGGCGGAATTTCATAACCCATCTCCAGAGCACACCGCGGCGTCAGCGCCACCACGTTGTAAGCGAAATGCTTCAAATGATCCGCTTCCGCGCCATAACCGAGCGCCCGCAACCCCGCCGCCACCACCTGCTGCGGATAAGACTGCCGCGAATCGATCACGTTAAAAACTTCATGCGCGTGCCCAAACGCCGGCGCCCCAGGGTCATCGCGCTCGCTGGCCGTAATCCAAGCCTGATGCCCATCCGGGTGCTTATAAAAATGGTGATAATGAAAATCGCGCGCGAGCAGTCCAAATTTCCAAAGATGCAGCGCAATATCCTTCCCGACGTAAGTGACCGTCCCAGTCGAGCGCACAATAATCTTCGCCTCAGCTTCTTCCGGCGGATCCTCAGCCGCTTCTCCCGTCGCAGCCCCAGCCGAAGAGCCTTCCGCAGGTTGCTGCGCAGAGGCGTCGCCATCCAAAGGCAACTGCATCACCCAGCACCCCGCATTCTTCCCAGAACTAGCCAGCTGCACCGCCCCACTGCGTTTCAGCAACTCAAAGGCCGCATCCCAAAATTTCAAATGCAGTATGTCGCTCTCCTGCGTCAGCAAATCGTAATCAATCCCCAGCCGGTCCAGCGTGTGTAGATGGCAATAGTTGATCGCGGTCGCGACAATTTCCCCCATCTTCGCCGCGTCGCCGTGGCCCTCCTCGATCTCCTTCAATATTTGCCCACGCAATTCCAGCCGCGCTTTGTCTTCGGCCAGAAACAAAGTCACGCGCGTGTACAAATCCCAGCACAGATAATCGAATTTCGGCTGCTCCGTCAGCGCGTGCACTTCAGCCAGTGATTTTTTCTCCAGATGCAGAAATCCCAGCACCACGTCCGCCACCTGCACCCCGGTATTGTCTATGTAGTTCTGCACCTCCACGCGCCGTCCGGAATGCCGCAGCAATCGCGCAAACGTGTCGCCCAAAACCGCATTCCGCAAATGCCCAATGTGCGCCGCCTTGTTCGGATTGATGCTGGTGTGCTCAACGACAGTCTTCGTCGCGCCAGCCTCCGCGGTAACAGCGTGCCTCCCAGCTTCCTCCGCTGCAGCACGAAAAAATGCCGCCCGATCAAAGAAAGCGTTCAAATACCCACCGCCAGCCACTTCCACCCGCGCAATCCCCGCAATCGGCTTCAACGAATTAGCGATTTCCTGCGCCAAAGCCCGCGGCGGTTTCTTCAGCCGCTTCGCCAATTCGAAACACAGTGGCGATGCAGCTTCCCCCATCGAAAGCTTCGGCGGACGCTCCGTAATAATCGGCACATCCGTCTTGTAGCGTTCGTGAATATGATGCCGCAGCGCCTTGCGAAACCGGTCTTCGACGGCTTTGTACACGTGGCTCCCTATGCAAAGTGAATCCCGCGATTATAGGTAATGCCGCAGAAACCGTCAAAGCCGCACGGGCTTGCACATTTGACAGCGTTCGGACGCCAGACTAGTATCGTTTTTTCGCCTTTCGATGGGATTTGCACCAGAGCATCCGATGAAAAGCATAAGGCAGGCATACTTCGACTGCTTTTCGGGCATCAGCGGCGATATGGTTCTCGGCGCCCTGGTAGACGCCGGCGCCGACCTGCGCGCCATCGAGGCCGACCTGCGCAAGCTGGGCCTCGAAGGCTGGTCAATTTCCGCCACAAAAGTGAAACGCGGCGAGATTTTCGCCACGCACGTGAAAGTCGAAACCACCGAAGGCCATCACCACCGCGGCCTCGCGATCATTCTGCAAAGAATCGAAAATGCCAAACTCGCTCCGCGCGCAGCAGCCAGAGCCATTAAAATTTTCACCCGCCTGGCCGAAGCCGAAGCAAAAGTTCATCAACAACCCATCGAGCAAGTCCATTTCCACGAAGTGGGCGCGGTGGATTCCATCGTGGACATCGTAGGCGCCGCCATCGGCTTCGAGCTGCTAGGAATTGACGAATTCGCCTGCTCCGCATTCGACGTAGGTGCCGGCCAAATAAAAACCTCGCACGGTCTGCTTCCAGTCCCCGCGCCAGCCACAGCCGAACTGCTGAAGGGCGCTCCAATGTTCACCAGCGGCATCGCGAAAGAATTAGTGACGCCCACCGGTGCCGCAATCGCCACCACGCTATCCACGCGCTACGCCGAAATCCCGGAAATGACTCTGCAAGCCATCGGCTACGGCGCCGGCAGCGCCGACTTGAAGGAAAAAGCCAACCTCCTGCGCCTCCTGATCGGCGAAACCGCAGTCACCGAGCCGGCAGAATATTGGGACGCGCCCGTAACGGTAATCGAAACCAACATCGACGACATGAGCCCGCAAATCTACGGCTATTTCGCGGAACGCGCGCTAGAAGCCGGCGCACTGGACGTGTTCTTGTCTCCAGTACAAATGAAAAAGAACAGGCCCGGCCAGCTCGTGACGATACTGAGCGAGCCGCACAACGCTAACCGCCTGATCGATCTCCTATTCCGCGAGACCACGACGATCGGCGTCCGCACTCACGAAGTCCACCGCAAAACCCTAGCCCGAGAATCAGTCACGGTCGAAACGCCTTTCGGCGAAGTACGCATGAAAATTTCGCGCCTGCACGGCTCGGTACTGAACGCCACGCCCGAATACGAAGATTGCCGCCGCATCGCCGCACAAAAAAGTATTCCGTTGAAGCAAGTGCTGGAAGCTGCCACATACCAATTTCAGAAATGGGTCGAAGCGCAACCCAAGACCGCGACCCCGGACGGGAAACCCGCATAGTTCATGGATAATCCCAAGAAAAAGTATTACCTCACCACGCCCATCTATTACGCGAATTCCCGCCCGCATGTCGGCTCGGCCTATACCACCATCGTCTGCGACGTGATCGCGCGCTACCAACGCATGCGCGGCTTCGACGTCGCCTATCTCACCGGCACAGACGAGCACGGCGTCAACATCGAACGCGCCGCCGAAAAACTAAGCATCTCCCCGGCCGACCTGGTAGACCGCAACCAGCAAATCTTCCGCGATCTCTGGAAGCTCCTCGGCATCAGCTACACCGATTTTGTCCGCACCACGGAGCCGCGCCACGCCGTAGCCGTCCAGAACCTGGTCCGCCGCACCCAGCGCGTCTCGCCCGATGCGATTTTCAAACGCAAATACGAAGGCCGCTACTGCATCTACGACAACCTCTACGTCAGCGACACGCCCGAACCCGCCGACTGCCAAATCTGCGGCCGCCCCGCGGAACTGATCTCCGAAGAAAATTATTTTTTCCGCCTCTCCGCGTATCAGGAAAAACTGCTCCAGCTCTACAAGGACCAGCCCGATTTCGTCCAGCCGGATTTCCGCTTGAACGAAGTGAAAAGCTTCGTCGAAAGTGGCCTGAAAGATCTTTCCATCAGCCGCAAGACCATAAAATGGGGCATCCCCTGGCCCGGTGATCACGAACACGTTTTCTACGTCTGGTACGATGCGCTAACCAGCTACATGAGCGGCATCGGCTTCGTCGACGGCGAGCCCGACAGCAAAAAAGACGGCGACCGCTTCAAAAAATTCTGGCCCGCCAACGTCCACATGATCGGAAAAGAAATCATCCGCTTCCACGCCGTCTACTGGCCCGCGTTCCTCATGGCCGCGTTTCCAGACAAGCACATGTCCGAATACATGCCCGGTAGAATCCAAGCCCACGGCTGGCTGCTTTTCGAACAAGAAAAAATGAGCAAGTCCAAAGGCAACGTAGCCTACGCCGAGCCAATAGTAAAAGCCCTGGGTAACGACGCCCTGCGCTACTACCTCCTCCGCGAGGTAGTCTTCGGCCAAGACGGCAATTTCAGCACCGACGCGTTAGTCACACGTTATAACGCAGACTTTGCCAACGGCCTGGGGAATCTCGCTAACCGCATGTTGACAATGATCCAGAATTACTGCGATGGCCTCATCCCCGACGCCCGCGTTGTCGGAGGCCAGTTTCCTAAAAACCACAGCGACTTCGTAGGTTGGTTTTCAGAACCGAGCATCCGACTAATTCTGGCTGCGTACGAGGTTTTTGGTTTTGCTGCTGCGATTGTAAGTATTTGGGACTTGATCGCGAGGGCGGACAAGTACCTCGTGCTGGAGAAGCCTTGGACCATGGCAGCCGATCCAGCGAGCAGGGAGGATCTCGAGCGCGTTTTGTACGCAGGTGCTGAAGCGCTTCGAGTCGCCGCCGTACTCTCGCATCCGGTAATTCCCGAAGCGACGCAGAAAATTTGGGAGCAACTCGGACAGCCAGGCAAGATTGCGGACGTACGAATTGACGAATTGCAATGGGGTGGATTGAAGCCCGGAACGCGGATCGGCAAACCCGAAGGTGTTTTTCCCCGCGCAGACAAGAAGGAAATACTGGAGAGGATCGAAATCATGGAAAATGAAATTCGTAACCCAGCCAGTGCGCAACCTCGGCGCCCAGCGCTGACTCTGCACCAACCGCGCCGATAATCGCCGCCGTAACAGGAGCGGCCGCCGCCCCCGCGACCCCAGCAAAAATCGGCATCGAAGATTTCGCCAAAGTAGAACTGCGCGTCGGCGTTGTAAAGTCGGCCGAGCGCATCCAAGGCGCCGACAAACTTCTCAAGCTGCTAGTGGACATCGGCGACGAAGTCCGCCAAGTCCTGGCCGGCATCGCGCTTTCCTACGCACCAGAAGCCCTAGTGGGCCGCAAAGTTGTGATCGTCGCCAATCTAGCCCCCAGAAAAATGCGCGGCCTGGAATCCAACGGCATGTTACTGGCCGCGTCGGTAGGCCCAGACGGCAAACCAGTCCTCTGCACGTTCGCAGAAGACGTCCCAGCAGGCGCGAAAGTGAAGTAATCGGCAAAAAACTTCAAAACTAAAAGTTAACAGCCACATCCAAATACTGGGCAGCCCCGAAATTGGAAATCATCGACTCACACGCGCACCTGGAGTCCGAAGAATTCGATGCCGACCGCGCCGAAATACTCGAGCGTGCGCGCACCGCGGGCGTGCAGGCCATATTAGCCATCGGCAGCGGCGGCTCCGGCCCAGATCGTCTCGACGCCGCACTCTCGGTCGCCAAAGATTACGACTGGATCTACGCCACCATCGGCATCCATCCGCAACACGCAGCCGAAGCCCAAGCACAAAACTACGCGCAACTCGACGAGCTGGCGAAAATCCCCAAAGTAATAGCCTGGGGCGAAATGGGCCTCGACTATCATTACGAAGAACCCCCTCCCGAAATCCAGCAACCCGTTTTCCGCCGCCAACTTCAACAAGCCCGCGCCGCGAAACTCCCCATCGTAATCCACTGCCGCGACGCTTGGGACGATTGCCTGGCCATTCTCGAAAAAGACTGGAAGCCCACAGGCCTGGGCGGAATTTTTCATTGTTTCACCGGCACACTCCGCGAAGCCCAGCGCGGCCTGGAGATGGGCTTCCTCGTGTCCTTCGCCGCCAACATTACCTACCCAAAATCGCAGCCAATCCGCGACGTAGCAGGAAACCTCCCGCTCGACCAAATCCTCACCGAAACCGATTCGCCTTTCCTTTCGCCCCAAGGCCGCCGCGGAAAACGAAATGAGCCCGCCCACGTAGTCGAGGTAGCGCAGACGCTCGCGAATGTGAGAAACTTGGGCCGCGAAGAAGTTGCCGCCGCGACCGCGGCGAATTTCAGGCGTTTTTTCCGGCTAGGCGGCCAGGAAATTCCCGCCCGGCCAAGGTGAACCCCAGGATGGCTTTCGCTGTCCAAATCGCCAAAGGTATTTTCGATCTCGTTCGCGAGGATTTAGCGCTCGTCGAACAGGAAATTGCGGCGCAAAATGGCGCGGCCATCGAACCCGTCTGTGAAATTTCCAGTTATCTGCGCGAAGGCGGCGGAAAACGCCTGCGTCCCGCGCTGCTGCTACTCGCCGCCGGCGCTTCCCGATATCGCGGTGAAAGCGCCATTCGACTGGGTGCGGTAGTCGAAATGATTCACAGCGCCACGCTGATCCACGACGACGTGATTGACGGCGCGGATACCCGCCGCGGCCGCCCTAGCGCCAACGCCCGCTGGGGAAATCACATGAGTGTCCTCGCCGGCGACTGGCTCTATATGCAGTCCTTCGAAATGGCCCTGCGCGAACGCAATTTCGCGGTCCTCGATATTCTGATCGACCTCACACAGAACATGGTCGAAGGCGAACTCCTGCAGCTCACCCGCCTCGGTCAGATTGATTTGAACGAAGCCGAAGCCACCGAACTCGCCTACCGCAAGACCGCCTGCCTCTTTAGCGGATGCGCGCGCCTCGGCGCCGTGCTCGGCAAGCAATCCAAAGAAATCGAAGATGGCCTCGCTGATTACGGACGCAACGCGGGCCTCGCGTTTCAACTGGTGGACGATCTTTTGGACTTCACCGCGTCGCCGGAAATACTCGGCAAGCCGGTGCTGAGCGACCTGAAGGAAGGGAAGGTCACGCTGCCGCTGATTTTTGCGCTGCAAGCCCAAGCGACCACACCGCACGCCGCGCCACGCACAGCGGATGGCGACGGCCGCCGCTTGGTAGAAAAAGTTTTGGAAGAGCGCGATTTCCGCACCGTCCGCGCCGAAGAAATCGTCAAGCTAGTTCGCGAAACAGGAGCACTGGACCGCGCCACGAAGCTAGCAAAAGAATATGTGCACCGCTCGAAAGCCAGCCTTGCAGTCCTGCCAGACACCGAATATCGCCGCGCTCTGCTGGCCGTCCCCGATTTCATCCTCGAACGCGAGAACTAACTCCGCAGCTCAATTGCTCTTGGCAGCAGCAGAACCAGCAGCAGCCGTCGCAGGCGGTTTTCCAAATCGCACCTGATGCGCAATCAAATCAGTACCTACCGGCTTCGCATGAATCACCACGCGATCTCCCACCTTTAAATCTTTGATCGTCGCGCTCGCCCCGCTCTTCACGAACGACGTGTCGGGCGCAATCTTCACCACCTGCAACGTACCGTCCTGCACCTGTACCGTGATTTCGGCATCCGTGATTTTCGTAACGGTCCCCAACACGTGCTTGTCCGTTCCGTGCGCCAGCGTCACCAAAGAAAACGCCAGAAAAATCAATAAGCCGGAAGCAATTCTGCGCATAATAATTTCTCCTTTAATGTGAATGTGGATGCGACCGCCCTCGCGTATCAGACGGTTCGCTCAAAAATTCGTTTTCCTGCTCTTCTTCCTTCCTATCCGCCGGACTGCGCGGATTGTGCTCCTTCATGTCCTGCAAGTCCTCTTCAGTCAACTTCGGCAGATGGCGAATGAACAAAACCAGATGCCACGTGTCGTGATCGTTCGCGCCGCCCGGCCCCCACGCGGGCATGCCGGTGAATCGCACGCCGTTTTCAATAATGTAATAAATTTCGCCATCCGAAAGATTTTGCGTTTGCGCCAAATGCAGGTCCGGAACCCGCGGATAAAGTTTCTGCCCCATCTCCGTCGCCCCGCTGCCATCGTTGCCGTGGCAAGTGGCGCAATGATCCGCAAAATGCCGCCGCGCCTCCACCAGCAGTTCCGGCGTCGCCTGCATCGGATTAGCCAGATGGCGCGCCCCGCGCGGAATCGCCATGCGCTGCAAAGCCGTCGCCAGCCGCGTTTCCATCGCGCCAGGCGTGTCGCGGGCGTTTAAGCCGGTCGCCGAAAGCCAGCAAAATCCCACGATCGCCGCAATCACGGGGATAGCCACCAGCAACAGTATGCGTCTGCAAAACGCTTTCACAATTTACCTCGTGCCGCCCACCGGCGCGGTCCGCTTCTGATGATAACCAAGATGTTGATATTTTTCCTCAGTAGTGAAACCGCCATTTGAACTCAACGTAGATCTCACGCGGATCATTGTAGTGAAATCCTCCGAACGTCAGACTGTTGTCCAGCAACACCCGGCGGTTCGCCACGTTCAGCACCGTCAATCCCACCGTGTATTTCTCACCGAACGATTTCCCCAGCGAAATATCAAACGTAGTGTGCTGCGGCAAATAGTTGCCGGGATATTGCGCATCCTGAATCCCGTTCGTGAATCCAGAGCCGTAATAAACATTCGTCGAAGCGAACGAGTGCCACGGAAGCGTCGCGTTGAATCCCACGTTCAACGTGTTTCTCTGGTCGTGGTCCACCGGCGCATATGTGGACGGCGGCTCGCAACCCGGCGCCGGAGGATTGCCGCAAATCAAACCGCCTGTGAACGGCCCGCGCGCCTGTGCGATTTGATTCGAGTAGGCCAGATGAACCTGCCCGCGATTCCATAGCCGCGGTGAACGCAGCGTCAGCTCCCAACCTTGAATCAGCGCTCCATCCCATGTGAGCGGCCAAAAAAGATTCGATCCGCCGATATTGCTGTGGTCTAGCCAATTTTTCGCGCGCGTTTGAAATGTGTCCGCGTCCAGCGCCCAGCCGCGGTAGGGAATCGTCACGCCGAACTGGTGTTCTTCATCGCGCTCACCGCGCAGCGGCCCGAAACGCCAAATTATTGGCATTGGCCAAATCGCTCAACGGACCCGTAGCGGTCAGCAGCGGCGGCGCTTGATAGAAATCGCCATAAAACGCGCGAAAAACCCAATTGAGCCTCGGAATTTTCACAGCAATCCCGATGCGCGGATCCGTCGCGTTCTCCACAACCTCCGGCTGAACTCCCACCGAAGGCGAATCGAAATGCGATTGCCGCAGCCCAGCAATGATCGTTAACCACGACGTCACTTGAAACCGGTCGCTAACGAACACTTCGGCCAAACCGCCGGTCACCGCAGCCGAAGACGGTCCGAAGTTCTGGCAAGACGGATTATTCGGCGGCGTGCACTCCGTGAAAACATTGTTGAAGAAATTGCTCTGATGCTGCGCGAATCCGTACACGCCCACCTGAAAATTATTCTTGCGTACGGTCGCGTCCACCGTCGCCTGCAGCCCGCCGTAGTTTGCCGTCTGGTCCACGTCCGTGATCACCGGCACATCATTCGGGGAACCGATGTAGCTGGCCTTGTTGTAATGATAAAAGGGTGAGACGGTCGTCAGCAGATTCGGATTGAATGTGTGAATCCAGGAAAAAGTGACGTAACCATCCGGCTCGCGCTCGCTATCACGTAGTCCGTTACTCGGAGCCTCACCCGCGGCGATCAACTGCTGGTTTCCGATCGAGTTCGGGTCCGGATCGTACGGAATCTGGTAATAATCCTGACGTAGAGAAGCTACCAGTCGAAATTGGTTTTTGGGATCAGGATTGAACAGCAACGACGCAAATCCGCCGTAGCCATTTTCCGCGTCGTGAAATACTTGCCCGATCGGTGGCTGCAATCCATAATTGCTGCGATTGCCGTTCAGGCTAGCATAGTAAGCAAAGCGCTGCGTATGCCCGCCGAAATTCAGTTGATCATTTGTCTGAAACCAATTGCCAAACGTTGTGACCAGCTCCGCCTCGTTGTCCCGCTCGAATCCCGTGCGCGGCACGATATTAAAAATTCCATAAGTTCGATCGCCGTACCCGGCGTCGTAGCTGCCGCGTTGCACCTCCAGATAATCAATGTCCTTCGGATCAATCTGCGGCCCCAGATTCGTCCCGATATTCGTGTTAGGAATCGGCACCCCGTCCATTAGCCAGCTAACCTGGTGACCGCCGCGCATGTGCAGCATGTCGTGCGTCATATACGCAGCTGGCACGTAGTCGGTGATCATCGCCATGCTGTTCGTGCGATCGGCGCCCGGCGTTTGCGAAATGTCCAGCCGACCGAGCGTAGTGGTAGGGGTCACGGACTGTACGTTCGCCACTGCAGCGTCGCTCACCACCACCGTGGTTTGATTCAGCGTCGCGATCACCAGCTGAAAGTGCAGAATCGGCGACGAACCGGAAGCGACCGTGACTGTCTGTTCCGCGGTCTGAAATTTAGCCTGCGTCACGGTAATTTTGTAGTCGCCGACCGGAACGGAAGTGAAAGAAAACTCACCGTGATCGTCCGTTTGCGTCGTTTGCGACCAGTCCGAAGTGATCGCAGCCAGCTTTACCGACGCGCCAAACACCGGCCGGTGCTGCGGATCGTGCACCATCCCTTGAATTTTTCCGAAAATGGTTGCGTGCAGCAGCGTGCCACAAAACAGAAACACCGCGAGACACAAACAGAAAACCAACCTGCGCACAAATCCTCCGTGCCAAATGTTTATTTTTCCGTACGTTTGCGGACGAGGCTAGCTGCGCGGCGGTTGAAAAGGACCAGCGAGGAAACCTGTGGACAAATTGCAGGCAGGGAATTGCGAACGCACGAGACGCGAAACTTTCGGCAGATCAATAGAAGCGACTACAGAAGTCCGCGCCGGTGGAAACGGCGCAATCAGCCCGTAATCCATGCGCTGTTGCGCGGACCTCATGCTGCAGTCCATCATGTGACCGACGGCGCCGTGATGGCAGGCCATTTCGTCGTCAGGTGCTGCGGGCGCAATATTCTTCGCAGGAGAATGATGATGCCCGCCATGCGGCAAGCAGCACATGCCATTGCAATCCGGCATGCCCGGCTCCACAGCGCGCGCCAGCAAAGCTAGCGGCGTACTCAGCAGCGCAACAATCACGAGAATAGCCTGCACCCTTCGCATCGCTAAAAATTCTACCACACCCGCTCCTCGGCAACACGCACACGCGCGAGCCGCGGTAGGGACGCTGCGTGTGAATCGCCCCGCAGGGCGATTCATCCTGAGATCCCGCAGTACGAGATCGAGGGGCTGCGCCCCAGCTTGCCCAGGCGCCAACCTCACGCCGGAAAATATTCCCGCGCCTGATTTGCGCCCACAAAAGCATCGCGGTACGCTGGTTTCATCGTGCTGCCCTTCAAATTAATCTACGATCACCGCTATGACCTGAACCTCGGCGACCACGTATTCCCCTCGCAGAAATATCGCCTGGTTTGCGAAGCACTCTTGCACAGCGGAATTGCGGATAGCAACGATTTCCTCTCACCCGCCTCCGCAACCGACGACGACGTTCTGCGCGTCCACACATCCGCCTACGTCCGCAAATTAAAAACGGCCTCGCTCTCCCGCGCCGAACTCCAGCAACTCGAAATCCCGTACTCCCAGGAACTAATCGAAGCCTGCTGGCTGGCAGCCGGTGGCTCAATTCTTGCGGGGCAACGCGCACTCCAAGATGGCTGGTCCGCGAATATCGGCGGCGGTTTCCACCATGCCTGCCCCGACCACGGCGAAGGTTTCTGCGTGCTTCACGACGTAGCCATCGCCATCCGCCGCCTGCAATCCGACAAAGCGATTGAAAGGGCCATGGTCGTGGACACCGACGTGCATCACGGCAACGGCACCGCCGCAATCTTCGGCGGCGACGACGACGTCTTCACGCTCTCCATCCACCAGCTGCACAACTATCCGTTCGTCAAACCGCCATCCACAATGGATATCAACCTGCCAGACGGAGTAGAGGACGAAGACTACTTGGTGATCCTCGAAGAACACCTGCAAAAAGCGTTCTTCACTTTTGCCCCGCAAATTATTTTTTACCTAGCTGGCGCCGACCCCTATCGCGAAGACCAACTAGGCGGCCTGGCACTGACCATGGAAGGGCTAGCCCGTCGCGACGCCCTGATAATGGAGCACGCTCGCAAAAATAAGTGTCCGCTGGTGATTACGTTGGCAGGAGGCTACGCGCGCCACGTGGAAGACACCGTAAGGATTCACGTAGGCACAATCTTGGCAGCCCGCAACGCAGCAGGGAAGAAAGTCGCAGGAAATTAGCGATTCAATCTTTGTAGGTCGTGGCTTCAGCCCCGAGATCAGCTTCACCAGAGCGGCTCGGCTTTAGCGCTGAAGTGCAGGTTTCGCAGTCGCAACGCAAATTCTGTCGCACAATTCGTCGTTAATTCGAAGCAGCCGCCACGCCTGAACCCACCGCCGCCTGAATCGCATTCGTGAGATTCTCCGCAAACCCCTCCGGCGGATATCCATTAATCCGATAAGTAATCCTCCCCGCGCGATCCAGGATCAAAACAGTAGGCAACGACTGCACCTTCACAAAATCATCCAGTCCATCCGCATAAACTACCGACACGTCCCACTTTTCATGGCTTAAAAAAGGCGCCACCAGCGATTCGTCCTCATCCGTATTCACCGCGTAAAAAACAATATCCGCATTGCCCGTATAATTCTTAGCCACCTGCACAAACTGCGGCTCCAACTCGCGGCAAGGCCCGCACCAAGTAGCCCAAAAACTCAGCACCACAACTTTTCCCCGCAAAGGCGCCAGCGGAACAGCCGACCCATCCAGCTTCCGCAGCACAAACGCGTAAGCGTCCTTCGCATTTTTATTTCCCGCCGCCGGGCGAGCCGCAGACGCAGCCCAAGCCCCACCCGCACCCGGAATAGCGCCCAGCAGATCGTACTGCGCCAACACAGCTTCGCCCAAACCTTGCTCGCTCCCGTGCCACTGCCGCCACACATTCCCCAAACGCTTGCGCACTTCGCGCCGGTTCACTTTTCCCACCGGCCCATCTTCCGGCAGCACAAACGCCAGCAAATACTCCTGCGCCGCAGTTGCGTAGTCACGCCGTATTTCCGCGATCTCGCCAAGCTGTTCCGCCGCCACAGCATTCGGCCGCACGGAATAGCTCATCCGCAAATCTTTCTCCGCCGCCGCATCGTCGTGCTGCGATTTTTCGATCTGCCCGCGCAAATTGTAAAGCGCCGCGCGCAATTCATCGTGATGGTCCTGCCATTCCGCCAGTGAAACTCGCGGAGGTTTGTCCGCGGCAGTTGTTTTGTCAATGCGGTCCAGTACGCGGGTCACGTATCCAGCCGCACGCGTCAGGCTGGCTTCGTCGCCGGCCTTCTGCAGCAAACCTACCGCCAGCATCATGATTTCGGAATCATCCGGACGCAGTGCGATCAGTTCTTCGGAATATTTCAGCGCGCAAGCATCGTCCTGCACCTGCTCGCAGGATTCCACCAGCGCCCGAATCACAGCTGCTTTTCGCGGCGCATCCGGGAATCGCTGCAAATAACGCTCCAGATTGCGCACCAGCGCCCCGCGATCGTTGCCCGCATCCGCAATCGTCTTTTGCAATTCCGTTTCGGGGTCTGCGTCTTTTTTCGAAATCGCATCAGACGGCGCCTTGCCCCCACTCGCCGGCGGCGCCGCATTTTGCGCGCGCGCGCACCACGCCCCGCCAAGAAAAGCGCCAAAAAGTATCAGCGGGAAAAAACAGCGGCAAATTGCGGTGCGGCTTTCGCAGGCTGGAAATGACAACTAAACCCTCTCAGAATATTCGGTACAGTAGCTGCACTCCAAACGCAATTCTAACGCGAAAGCTCAAAAGCAGGCGGGGAATTACGAACCTCCATCACTTCAAGGAAACGCTGCCTGATGAAGTCTGCACCTCCACGCGTGCCTTCCCGTCACCCAGCCGCGCGTGCAGCTCATGTTTTTGCGTCGTCCCTTCCATCACGATCGGAATCGCCGCATCAATATCGCCCGAACTGGAATGCGCCATCAGCCGGAAACTAGCCGAAGGAGAAACTTGCAGCACCACATCGCCGGAACTCGTACGAATGTCCCAGTAATTCGAACCCGCGGGATTGCCCTCGATAACCACGTCGCCCGAACTCGTTCGCAGCCGAATATCGGCGGACGCGCCTTTGATCGTAATGTCTCCGCTTCCCGTACTCGCCTCCAGCGCGTCCGCCGGATTCGTGATTTCCATATCGCCGGAGCCGCTACGCAGCCGCACCTGATTGTGGACATCCTCCAGCGTGATATCGCCCGAACCGGTGGTCGCCTGCACTTGCCCTTGCACCTGCGAGAACTTTATCTCGCCGCTGCCCGTCAGGGCCTGCACGTCGCCGGAAATATTCGAAGCTGTGATTCCACCGGAGCCAGAAACAAAATTCGCCGGGCCCTTGATCCCGTCCACCTCCACGTCGCCCGAACCGGTAGCGGCGTGAATTTCCGAATCAGCCGGCACCACGAGCGTGTAATCAACGGACGCGTTGCTGTTATGCAACCCCGACCCGCCGATGCGAATCAAGTTGCCTTCCTGTGACAACGGAGGGTTCGCCGCGAGTTCCTGCACGCGCTGCTGGCTGTCTTTTTCAGACCACGAACGCGCTTCGATATCGCCGTGTATGCGCACTTCGCCCGGAGCTCCCGCGCTGATGTGCGCATCACCACTTCCATTCGTCAATTCAATCCGCACCGGGCCATTCACGGTAAAAGTTTTATCAAACGTCCCTTCGGCGCTGGATTGCGGCCTGCATCCCGCCAGCAACAATGCAGCGCAAGTCGCCAGCGAAATCCGACCGAGTCTGTGTGAGCGCGTCATGTGGGTGTTCGCCGTCTAGTGGTTGGCATCTCGGACGTGTGCATCCACGACGCCCGGCCACCCTTCCTATCAGAGTTATACGAGGATAAGCAACCAGAAGTTCCACGCGCGGCAGGCCTTGATTTCGTGGCGGCGCACTGCAGTGCGCCATCGGTCGAGCGACAATCGCTGACGCCGCTCCCGCGAGGCGCGACTGCAGTTACTTTATCTTGAGCAGGGAATTCAGCGAACCCTGGCGGTAACCTTCCAAATCCACAATCACAAACGAAAATCCCGCGCCCCTAACGCCCTCAGCAATCTTCCGCGAAACCTCAGGCTCAAATCCCCGCGCCAGCTCCTCAGGAGCAATCTCAATTCGCGCCAACTCACCGTGCGCCCGCACGCGAAATTGCCGAAACGCCAGCGCCCGCAGCACCGCCTCAGCCCGATCGATTTTCTCCAGCAACTCAGGCGTCACCGCAGTTCCATAAGGCACGCGCGATGAAAGACAAGCCGAAGCCGGACGATTCCACGTAGCCAAGCCAGCTCGTTGCGAAAGAAACCGAATCTCAGCCTTATAAAGTTCGGCATCCAGCAGCGGCGCCAGCACGTGATGTTCGTGGGCCGCCCGATGCCCCGGCCGAAAATCGCGCGTGTCATCCGCATTCATCCCGTAAGCGATCGCCGCAAACTCACGAGCACGCGCCAGCGCATCCATCTGATCGAACAACTCGTCCTTGCAGTGGTAGCAGCGATCGGCGTTATTAGCCACGTAAAGAGGATTTTCCAGCTCGTACGTTGCGATGAATTCGTGTCGTAAGCCAGTCGCGGCGATAAAAGCCTCAGCTTGCTCGCGATCGTGCCGGGAAAAGCTAGCCGAGAGCGCCGTGATCGCCAGCGCGCGTTCCCCCAGCGCCTGTTGCGCAGCCCAAGCAAGATAAGCAGAATCAGCCCCGCCGGAAAACGCCACCAACACGGAATCGAGCCGCCGCAAATTGCCAAAAAGTTTTCCCTGCTTGGCAAGCGCCTGCGAACTATCCACCGCTGGAGCAACAGCAGCAGTACCCGCAGCAATCGGCAATCGCGCAACGTCGGACATTTTGGACATAGACGACCCAGTATAACTGAATTCCGCCTACTGAAAATCCAGCAGTACATCCACCTTGCCGTTCTGCGGGTCCAGTTGCAGGAATTTTCCGATCTTGTCGTAGTGCACCGGCAGCCCCACGAACGCAGCCTTAATTCCGGTGCTGACGAAATCGTCGTACACGCCCTTATCAAAAACCGCACCCGGCGCGATATTCCACGCTTTCTTCAAACGTCGCTCGCCTTCCATCGAAAGCCCGGTGAGCACGAGTTTTCCCATGTGATACTGCGGTCCCTCAGTCACCTGCACCACGAACGTCACGCGTTTGGTCTGATCGTCAAACTGCGGCACGGGATTCACAGCGGCGTCCAGAAAACCAAGTTGCGCATAAGCCGCGCGCGCCGTTTCCCAGAAGGATTGAATCTTGTTGCCATCCGCGGGGTCGCCGGGTAGCAGAGCGCAAAATTTATTGAGGTCTTGCACCGTCATGGACTCGTTGCCCTTCCATTCCACTCCGCCCCACACATATTGCACGCCCACATCAATCGGCGCCGCCACAATCAGCTGCCCCGAAAGCGGATTCGTCGGAGTCTCTGCAAAATGCGCGACTGGCTGGCCGAATTTCACATTTAGATACGCGCGCCTCAGATACGCCGGCCGCACCTGTTCGAACTCAAAAAGTTCTACCTGGGTGCGCGAGTACGGTTTGCCGATCAAATCCGGCAGGCGCTCCTGCACCACTCGGTCGTTCTGCGCCAGCGCGTCGGAAAAATTAATCTTCTGAACCGTCAACTCCGTGTTTTCCACGCGAAATTGCTGCACGCTTTGATTGTTGAAAGGCTGCGCCACAACTTGGTGCGATACGCGCGCATGCAGGTTGTGCGCGTCCAGAAGTTTTTCCAGCGCGTCGGAAATCGCATCCAGAATCGTGCCCTTCATCGGCGCGCCGCCATCGAACAAAATTCCCGAAGTCTTCAGCCCTGCGGCCAGTTCTTCGTCGCTGAACCACGGAAAATTATCGAACGTCACCGGCAGCGCGGGCACGTCCGACACCTGATACGTAACCTTCACGCCGTTCGCCACAGTCGCGAATTTGTATTGAATGTTCGCAAAAAGGCCCAGCGCAGCCAGCTTGTCGGCGGCGCCCTGCAGCTCCTCGCGGCCAACGGTCTCGCCTGGATGCAGCCCGATAGCGGTCACAATTTGCTCCGAAGTAAATCGCATCGAGCCCGCAACCAGCACGGAATCCAGCCGCGCAGTTCCCGGGCGCGCATTTTGCGCAGCCTCGCGCAGACGAGATGCAGACAGCGGCGTGAATGCGATACCGAACAGGAGGCACGCGCAGAGAAGCGACGAGAGCTTGTGGAAGACGTGGTGACGCATCATCCCACAATTCTAGAACACAGAAACCGTAAGGGGAACCCGCGAATTGCGAACCGCGAAGAAAAATCTGTCGGGAAGCGAATCGAGAAGTCGGTCGAAAAGTCTGCGGCAGAGTGCCGCCCACCCGCTATTCGACCGTGACCGATTTTGCTAGGTTGCGCGGTTGGTCCACATCGCAACCACGTCGCACCGCGATATGATAAGCCAAAAGTTGCAACGGAACAATTTCCAATATCGGCGCCAGCAACTCCGGCGCTGCCGGTACTTCCACCACGTGATTTGCAATTTCGCGCGCCTGGCGGTCGCCTTCGGTTATCACCGCGATCACGATTCCGTCGCGCGCCTTCACTTCCTGCATGTTGGAAATAGTTTTCTCGTAACGCGTCATCGAAGCCGGATCTGATTCGTCACGCGTCGCGATCACCACCACCGGCAAATCCTCATCAATCAACGCGTTCGGCCCGTGCTTCATTTCTCCCGCCGGATACCCCTCCGCATGAATGTAGGAAATTTCCTTCAGCTTCAGCGCCCCTTCCAGCGCGATGGGATAGTGAATGCCGCGCCCGAGATACAGAAAATCCGTGTAACGGAAAAAAAGCCGCCCCAACTCTTCCAACTCCGCATCATGCTGCAGAATCGTTTCAATCTTGTGCGGGATGCGCGTCAATTCCTGCATCAACGTTCGCGCCGCCGCCGGAGTCTGCTTCCCGCGCACCTGCGCCAGATAGAGAGCAGTGAGCATCAGCGCGGTCAATTGCCCCGTAA
The DNA here is from genome assembly GCA_963747605.1 of uncultured Acidobacteriota bacterium. GTDB lineage: Bacteria > Acidobacteriota > Terriglobia > Acidiferrales > UBA7541 > Palsa-295. Next base: position 78,105 of record CAVVGA010000005.1, read on the forward strand.
ATGCCTTCGTGGATGCGACGCCAATTTCCGGCCCGGCGTGCGTGTAAATCGTCCCGTTGGCCTCGCGCGTCAGCATCGATCCCACCACGTTGCAAATCCCCAGAATTTTCGCGCCCTTCTGCCGCGATTCCCGCTGCGCCGCTAGCGTGTCCGCCGTCTCGCCCGATTGGCTGATGGCGATCACCAGATGATGTTTGTTAACGATCGGATCGCGATACCGAAATTCACTGCCGTAGTCCACTTCCACAGGCAAATGCGCCAGCCGTTCGATCATGAATTTGCCGGCTAGCGCCGAATGCCAGCTCGTTCCGCACGCAATAATTTTCACGCCCTGAAAAGTCTGAAATTCCTCCTCGCTGATATCCATCCGGTCCAGGAACACCTTTCCCGGTATCCTGCGAAATTCTTCCCAGCAGCGTGTCGCGCACCGCGCGCGGCTGCTCGAAGATTTCTTTCTGCATGAAATGTTTGAACCCGCCTTTTTCCGCCATGATCGGGTCCCACGTCACATGTTGCGGCTCCCGCTTGATCGGTTGCGCCTGAAAATCCATCACGCAAACGCCCTGCGGCGTCAGCACGGCCAATTCGCCATCGCCCAAAAAGAAAACACTGCGCGTGTGCTGCAGAATCGCCGGAATATCGCTGGCCACGAAAAATTCCTTCTCGCCCAGGCCTACGACAATCGGCGGACCCAGCCGCGCCGCCACAATCTTCAGCGGATCGCGCGTGGACAAAGCCACCAGCGCAAAAGCCCCCGTCATCACTTTCACCGATTTCAGCACCGCCGCTTCCAGCGATGCGCCCTCCGAAAATTTCTCAATCAGGTGCGCAATGATTTCCGTGTCGGTCTCAGTAACGAATTTGTGGCCTTCGGCAATCAGCTGGTGCTTCAGCTCAAGGTAATTCTCAATAATCCCGTTGTGCACCACCACAATTTCGCCGCTGCAATCGCGATGCGGATGCGCGTTTTCTTCGGTCGGGCCGCCCATGCGTGGCCCAGCGCGTGTGTCCGATACCGTAAACGCCTTCCAGCGGGGTCGCGCGGATGGACTCTTCGAGATTGTGCAGCTTTCCCGGCGCGCGGCGAATTTCCAGCTTGCCGTCTTTTTGCACCACGGCAATCCCGGCCGAATCATAGCCGCGATATTCCAGCCGCTTCAGCCCATCCAGAATCAGTGGCACCACGGGTTTGTTGCCAATATAACCGACAATTCCGCACACGGGAATTTGCTCCTGGAAGCTGCCTCGGGATCGAAGCTACAAGCAGCTGCGCCTTTATTGAGGTTAGCACATGAGCTAAATCGAACGACGGCGGCAAACACGACGAGTGCGGCACAGGTTACGTCGGGAAGGGAAGCGAAAGGCCCGGGAACCGCTATCCCCATCACTCCAAAATTTCGAAACGGAATTCCTCAATCACGGGATTGGTAAGCACGTCCTTCGCAATCTGTTCCACCTGCGTCTTCGCTTCTTCGCGGCTCATTCCATCCAACGCCAACACAAAAAATTTCCCCTGGCGCACATCTTTCACCGCCGCATATCCCAGCGACGACAGCGCTCGTTGAATGGTTTGACCCTGCGGATCCAGAACCGTGGTTTTCAGCATGACCCAGACGTGTGCTTTCATCGCTCAGATTATAGCAGCCCCGCCGATTCCACCGCCGCACGAAAATCCACCAAATATTTTCGCTTATCTTCCGGCGGCAGAAATGCCGCGTGAAAACTCTGCTCCATCAACCGCACCAGTTGCGGCGTGGTTACTCCCAGCGACGACACGTTCGAATATTCCGTCAGCAAATCAGTATGAAACATTCCAGGATCGTCCGTGGAAAGGGTAACCGCAATTCCGCGCTTGATAAAATCCGGCAGCGGATGATCGCGCAGCGAAACATCCACTTTTTCCACCTGCCGCGCCAGCGCGCCTGTGCACAAATTGCTCGTCGGACAAATTTCCAGCACCACGCGCCGCATCGCCAGCGTATCCGCGAACGCCGCATCCCGCATCACTGCGATGCCGTGCCCGATCCGCTCCGCTCCTAGTAATTCGATCGCTTCGCGCACCGAATCCGGCCCGCCAATTTCCCCCGCGTGACACACGATGTGCAGCCCGTCCTGCCGCGCCAGATCGAACGCCGGCCGAAAATTAATCGTTGGGTACGCCAGCTCATCGCCGCCCATGCCAAACGCTACTACGCCCAGACCGTGCAACTTCGCGGCCCACCGCGCAACTTCCTTCGCCGGATCCGGCCCAAATTGCCGCGCGGCATCCAGGATGAACCCCGTACGCAAGCGCGCAAACGGCACGGAGTGCGTTGCATCGCGAATCGCGGCAACCGTCGCTTCCAGATTTTGCATGCGCCGCAAAATCACGCCCGCGGAAATCGTGAATTCCGCGTACGCCACGTTCTGCCGCACCAGCTCTTCGCACAATTGTCGTGCGATCAGCGCATAATCATCCGGCCTGCGCAGAAAAGAAGTCACCCACTTGAAAGTTTCCAGGAATCCGTTGAAGTTCGAAAAATTATAACGCGCCGCGACTTCTTCCGGCGTCAGCACCACTCCATGCCGCGCCGCAAGCTTCAAAGCGGTATCCGGCCGGATCGACCCTTCCAGATGCAAATGCAATTCCGCTTTCGGCAGCGCGTCAATGGCCATGGGCGGCCGGGCAGTCTGTGTTTGCAAGTTCATTCTAGTGTTGCGGCAATTGCGGCCGGCCCGCATTGATCCAGGCCGTCAACCAGTACGAGCCTACGTCGGTGGAAGCATCCGAAAGCTGGCGCACCAGAATCGCCCCAGCCAGCGAATAGAACCGGTCGTAATAATCCTGCGAGTAACTGGTGAGCCCTTCGTGCGCGCGCCGGTCTGCCAGCAATACATTTTCCAGCCAGGAATGCGCGGTCAGGCATAGCTCGAAAGCATGGTCAGTAGGATCGTGAATGAACGCCGCTTCGTTGGGCTGCACGAAAAAAAACAACTGATACCGGTCAACCAAGCCGCTCGAAAATCTTTCGTTCACCCCGGGCTGCGCCGAAAGTTTTCCGTCCATATTAATCGTAGTGTTAAATGGATCGTGCGCCGCGAGCACATAGTGCGCCAAAGTCGCCGCGGAATTCCGCACCTGATTCCAATCGCGCTCGCGAAATGCGTCAGTCAATTTCTTGCTGTAAAAACCAATCTCCCATGGAAGAATTCCGTACTGTTCCAGCACGCGCCGGTTAAATTTCGTGAGCGCCGCATTGTAATCGCGTGGCAAGGCGGAGAAGGGAAATGGCCCGTAATGATCCAGCTGAATAAAATCCGTGTGCCTCGCGGTTCCATTTTTCGCTTCCGCTTCGTCCGCAGCGCCCACATGCTCCACCAGAAACTGCCGGTTCGCGTAGAAAAACGGCTGCATTTCCTGTGGCAGCGTGTCCACCGCCCGATTCGTCACCAGCCGGTCCGCAGTCTCGCCCCAGCCAAAAAGCGGCGCCAGTGCGAGGAATAAAATCCCCGCCGACAAAATCACCGCGCGTTGCAGCGAACAGCGCATTACCGCAGTTTATCCTTATCCCTGTCCGCGTCCGCCTTGATATTCGCATCCGAAAGCTGGCTGTGGCGACGCCCGTAAAAATAATAAAAACACAATCCGATCAGTAGCCATACGAAAAACCGGATCCAGTTCGTAATCGGCAGACCTGCCATCAATAGCAGGCACGTCAGAATCGTAATCACCGGCGCCAATATTCCTCCCGGCGCGCGAAACGCCCGCGGGCGGTCCGGCTGCTTATAACGCAGGATCAGCACGCCCCCAGCCACCAACGCAAACGCAAACAGCGTCCCGATATTCGAAAGGTCCGCCAGAGTTCCAATGTCCAGCAACCCCGCCGGAATTCCCACCAGAAATCCCGCCATAATCGTGGAAAAGTCCGGAGTGCGAAAGACTTTGTGCACGTGGCCAAAAAAGCCAGGCAACAAACCGTCGCGTGACATGGCGAACCAAACTCGCGCCTGCCCCAGCTGAAATACCAGCAACGAAGAAATCATCCCCGTCAGCGCGCCCAGCAGCACGATCAGCTGAATATTTCTGAAGCCCAGCTTCTTCAGTGTGTTCACCACCGGCGCTGCGTCGTCCAGCAACGTCTCCCAGCGCACCAGCCCCGTCAACACCACCACTACCGCGATATACAAAAGCGTGCAAATCACCAACGTCGCGATAATTCCGATCGGTAAATCGCGCTTGGGCTGCTTGCACTCCTCCGCCGCGGTCGAAACGGAATCGAATCCGATGTAAGTAAAAAAAATGATCGACCCGCCCGTCAGAATCCCCGGCCATCCGTTCGGCGCAAAAGGATGCCAGTTCGCCGGATGCACGTAGCGCGACGCGAAAATCACGAACACCATGATCGCCGCAATTTTTAGCAGCACCATAATATTATTAGCGTTCGCCGATTCGCGGATCCCGCGCACCAGAATCACCGTCAGCAACATCACAATAATAAAAGCCGGCCAGTTGAATCCGAAATGCCAGCCCGGATCGTACAAAGTGTTTCCCTGCAAATCCGCAAGCCCCGCCGGAAGATAAGCCGGCGTGATCCAACGCAAGCTGGGATGCACTCCAAACCAATCCAGCAGATTCACGACGTGCGCGGAAAATCCGACGCTCACCGCCATATTCGAGACCGCATATTCCAGAATCAAATCCCAGCCGATAATCCACGCGATCAATTCGCCCATCGTCGCGTAGGTGTATGTGTAGGCGCTGCCCGCGATCGGAATCATCGCCGCCAGCTCAGCATAACAAAGTGCCGCGAACGCGCACACAACTCCCACCAGCACGAATGAAAGCGCGATTGCAGGTCCCGCACCCGGCCGTCCGAAGGACGCCGAGTGATATATCAAATATTCCAGCAGCGGCGCGTTCAGAACGGATTTGAATTGCAATTTTTGCCCGGCGATCGCGGTGCCGATGATCGTGAAAATTCCCGAACCGATCACCGCTCCAATTCCCAGCGAAGTAAGGCTGAGCCACCCCAGCGATTTCTTGAGCTGCTTTTCAGGATTCTCCGAATCGGAGATCAGCCGGTCAATATCCTTCGTGCGGAAAAGCTGTGCGCCCAATCGTCACCTTCCCCGTGAGAGAGCGAGAAACTTTACCCTGCGAATAACCATGGCGCAATCTGACCTGCTGCGGTCCGTCAGCGACATCATCCTACAGCACAGCGCGTTCGTCCTAGCTCGTTTGTGTCGCGCACAGGCGTTTTGCAAGACCTCGCCTTACGCCAGTTGCAGGTTGGCATATCGCTCAATCAGTTTCTTCGCGCCGTGGTCCTGGAAGCTCACAGTCAACTTGCGGTCTTCGCCCTCGCCCTCCACCTCAATAATCGTCCCCACGCCGTATTTGGAATGCCGCACGCGCGTCCCAATCAGCGGATCCTTCGACGCGCGGCGCGCACCCCGCGATGCCGCACCATAAGGCGTGCGCGTCTTCTGCCGGTAACCATAATTCTCCGAAAAATCCGGATCAGGCTCGTAGCGCCGCGTTTCCCCCGGTTCCGACTGCGAACCCATCGCCGCTTCAATCAAATCTCCGGGAATTTCCGCCAGGAAACGCGAAGGTAGCGCCGCCCGCAAACGCTCTTCGCCATAAGTCCGCCGGTACACCGCCCGCGAAAGCACCAGCGACTGCTTCGCGCGCGTCATCCCCACATAAAATAAACGCCGCTCCTCTTCTACCTCGGCATTGCTACCGAGCGATCGACCGTGCGGCAAAAGCCCCTCTTCGAGTCCCGCCAAAAACACCGCGTCGAACTCCAGTCCCTTAGCGCTGTGCAAAGTCATCAACGAAACTGGTATCGTGTCGTCGTACTGATCGAATCGCTCGCCAGCGCGGCCTGGTCCAACACATCTTCCAGCGTCTGGCCCTTGCTCGGTAGCCTCCGCCATCGCGTTCGCCAGCTCGCGCAGATTTTCCGCGCGCGATGTGTGCTCCAGATTGTCCTGCTGCTCCACCCAATCCAGATAGCCGGTGGCGCTCAGCACGCGCTCGATCAGCTGCGTTGGCTGCATGTCCTGGCAATCCTTCTGCAAATCCTCGATCAACTTGCAAAAAGACCGCAGCGCTCCGCTGAATTTCTTCGCCGTAAGAAATTCGCCGCTGGAAATCACGGACCACAGAGATTGCGACGTCTCCCTCGCTCGCGCCTCCAGTGCCGCCACGGTCACAGCGCCGATCCCGCGCGGCGGCACATTCAGCACGCGCAGCAAAGCCACATCGTCCTCCGGATGAAATATCAGCCGCACATACGCCAGAGCGTTGCGCACCTCCGCCCGCTCGTAAAAGCTAAATCCCCCCACCACGCGGTAGCGAATCCCTAGCCGTCGCAGCACCTCTTCAAAAGACCGTGATTGCGCCCCCGTCCGATACAGCACCGCAATCCGCGCATCCGGCTCATTGCGCACCAACCCCGACAATACGCCGCAGATAAATTCAGCCTCCGCTGCGGAATCCGGCGCCTCAAAAAATTTCAGCCGCGCCCCCGCGCCCAAGGTCGCCTGCAAAGTTTTCCCCAGCCGGTCGGAATTGTTTTTCACCACCGCCGCGGCCGCGTCCAGAATCGTCTGTGTCGACCGGTAATTTTCCTCCAGCCGTAGCAGCTTCGCGTCCGGAAAATCCGAAGTGAAGCGCTTCAAATTTCCCGCGCGCGCCCCGCGCCACGCGTAAATACTCTGGTCCTCGTCTCCCACCACGCAAACATTCTTGAGCGTCCCTGCCAGCAACCGCACCAATGCTTCCTGCGACCGATTGGTATCCTGAAATTCATCCACCATCAAATAATGGAAACGCGCATTCCAAGCAGCCCGCACGTCCGCATGATTCCGCAGCAACTCCACGGCCCGCAGCAGTAAATCGTCAAAATCCAGCGCCGCCGCCTTGCGCAAAATCTCGTTGTACACGCGAAACACTTCGGCAGCGTGTTTGCGTGCGTCATCGCGCGCCTCAGCAGCCGAAGCCGCCATCTCCTCCGCAGTCAGTCCATGATTTTTGGCGTAGCTGATCTGCGCGCGCATGCTTCGTGGAGGGTAATCGTCAGTCGAAAGTTGCAGCTGCGCCAGCGCACGCTTCACCGCCCCAGTTTGGTCCTCATCATCGTAAATCGCAAAATCGCGCGGCAGACCCAGATGCTGCGACTCCCGCCGAATCAATCGCGCGCAGAAAGAATGAAACGTAGAAACCCACACGTCCGCAGCATCCCGCCCCGTCGAGCGCAACAAATCCCCAATGCGCTCCTTCATCACAGCCGCAGCTTTGTTGGTGAAAGTGACGGCCAGAATCGCGCCGCCCGGCACGCCCATCTCGATCAGGTGCGCCACGCGATAAGTAATCACGCGCGTCTTGCCCGTGCCCGCGCCAGCCAGCACCAGCAGCGGCCCTTCCGTCGTCAGCACAGCTTCGCGCTGCCGCTCATTCAGTTTGTCGAGCAAAGTGGAAGATGAGGTGGAATTGTTCAAGCGCAAATTCTAACTGACCGCACGACATAGAGCAATTTTCGCAACACAATCAAATCCGCAGCACCACCGGCCGCGCCAACAAACTCTGTTACAATCTTTCGAATTTCCAGGAGCATCCCGCAATCATGGGCCGTCGAAAAATACTCGTGTGGCTGCAAGGCTTGGTCATGGCCTTCGGCGGTGGCGGCCTATTCGTCGTCACCTTCTTCGATTCGTCGGTGCTTTCGTTTCCATTCTTTCCGGACGCAGTACTGATCGAACTTTGCATCGCCAATCACGCGCGCATGCCCTATTACGCCGCGCTGGCCGCGTTCGGTTCGCTCTTAGGTAGCATAATTCTCTATTTCCTCGCGAAAAAGGGAGGCGAAGCTTTCTTTCACAAGCACGCAGGCGGCAAAGCGGAAAAAATCAAACAGTGGGTTGATAACAACGGATTCCTCAGCGCGTTTCTTCCCGCCCTCCTCCCGCCGCCGTTTCCATTCAAGCCCTTCGTTCTGGCCGAAGGAGTTTTCCAAGTCCCGCCGCGCACTTTCATCCTCGCCATTCTGCTGGGCCGCGCCCTGCGCTATGGCGGCGAAGGAATTCTCGCCGTGCGCTACGGCGACGCCGCGCTGGTCTACCTGAAGACCCACGGCGGCGCCTTCGTACTAACCATGCTGGTGCTGATTCTGTTGCTCTACGTCCTCACTCACTTCGTTTTCCGCAGCCCCGCGAAAGCTCCGTAATCTCTCCGCGCCCTTCAAACGCAAAAACAAATCGCAACTATCGATCCGCCGACCCCGCGTACCGAAATTCCTGCCGCATCACTTGCAAATCGCCGTTCAGCTCCCCACGCACAATAATGTTGTCCACGCTACGGTCGCCAGTGGCAAAACGCATATCGCGCAACGTGAACTTGTAACCCCCATCACCGCGCTCCAAACTGGCCAGCGGAAACCGTGCATAACGCAGAAATGTTCGCGCCGCCGCTGTATTTTCTGCCGCGACGAGCGCCGCGGAATCCTCCGGCTTGTAGTGTGCCGCAGCCCGATCGGGATCGAATCCCGCTCCAGGCGCAAGCGAAATCTCAATCACATCAATAGCGTTGTCGGTGGACACCACGCCCCGCCAAGCGAACGGTGAAAGCGCAGAAGGGAAGGCCCCGGCCTCGAGCGGCGCCGCTCCGCGATACTCGCGCGAATTCAGTTCGTCCACAGCGCGGCTATGCAATCCAGCTCGCGCACCCATACAAATCAGCAGCAGCAACAAAGTAACGACAGCAGCCCGCTGCCCACGCGGCCTTTTCCCCCGCTCCCCAATCTCCTCGCTGACCAAAAGAAACAACTCCGGCAAGAGCAACCCCAACGTCAGGAGCATCAAGACCCAGAGATCAACACTGTTGAGCAGATTCCACGCGGTCCAGCCCAAGCGAAAGGGCCAAAGCAACTGCACGCCAATTCCACTCGCGAGATCCACAAGCAAATGTGCCACGACGCCGACCACACAAACCGCAACCGCCGCAAGAAAGCTCACAGGAGGGCACTCCGAAGTTGGCCGGTTCGCGGTGATTCGCCGCCCAACAGCACAGGAAACAAACGCAAGCACGCACCCCAACACAACCGAACCGAAAACGGAATGCAACACACCACGATGAAATCGCAAAAAAGCGGAAGGACCGCCGAGATAACTCAAAAAATCCAGATCCGCCGCGACACCAGAAACCACAAGCATCGCGACCCCATAACGCGGCAGCAGTTTCTGGCCAGCCCGCGCCAGTACCAAGGAAACCAGCGCGTGAGTTAGAATCTCCACAGTTGTGTCTTCAATGCAGCTATTTCAAATGAGCAGGCGTCACCAAAGAAAGCGCATCCGGCACAATCCGAAACGCCAGCGGCAAACGTCCGATCGGTTCTCCATCCACCTGCGCAAACACCTCAGCCCCATTCGCCGATTCGCAAATCACCTCAGTATGCTTCCAAGCCGCGATGCCTTCCATGCTGCGCAGTTTTCCCAGCCACAAAGCAGGCAAGCAAGCCATGTACCGCAGCCGGCTCCGCGTCGAATTCGTCAAAAACTCAAACGAATCCTCGAACAAATTCGCGCCAGTAGTAATCTTGAAAGGCCCGCCATAATTCACCGTCCTGCCCACGACAATAATGGACGCGAGATGTTCCCGCCCATCCGAACGTACGCGCATCTCCGGAAAATCGTATCCAACAAGCTGGCGCATCCCCTCGACCCAATAAGCCAAGACCCCCGCCCGCTTTTTCAATTCGCCATTCACCGCATTCACGATCGCGCCGTCCGGCCCAGCGCCGGCCACGCTAAGAAAATAACGCCCATCAGCAGGCATGTCCGCCGAATGGTTTCCGTTCAGCGAAGTCGCCAGGCCCAAAGCCACGCGTCGAATCACGCCATCATGTATCAATCGCGCAGCCTGCGGAATGTCCCAGGGAATCCGCAATTCTTTCGCCAGAATATTTGCTGTTCCCGCAGGCAGCAGCGCCATCGGCACCGCGCTCCCCGCCAATCCATTAATAATTTCATTGATCGTCCCGTCGCCGCCGCAAGCAATCACCATCCCGCGCCGTTGCTGCACGGCCTGCCGAGCGATCCCCTGGGCCGCTTTCGCCGCCGTAGTAGCGGCAATCTCCGTAGTGATTCCAAAATCCTTCAGAATCCGCACGGACTGTTCGATTTCCACAAATCGCTGCCGCCGCCGACCCCCGCTCGTAGGGTTGTAGATCAGCAGCGCGTCATGAATTCCTTCAGGCATAGGTTTGCGTTCATCCTGTGAAACTAAACGGTCATTGTATAATACCCGGCGCAATTCACCGACGGCATTGGCACGGAGTGTTCATGGCTAAGAACAGCGCAGTTGCAAAACAGATCGAAAGTCTACGCGAGAAAATTCGCCATCACGAATATCTGTACTACGTGAACGACGATCCGGAAATCACCGACGCACAATTCGACAAGCTCATGAACCAGCTGAAAAAGCTGGAAGCAGAAAATCCCAAGCTCGCCACGTCCGATTCTCCCACCAAACGCGTCGGCGGCGTCGCCCGCGAAGGTTTTCAGCAAGTCCGGCACAAAACCCCGATGATCAGCCTCGACAACGCCTTTTCCTTCGAGGAACTCGCGAATTTCGATCGCCGCGTCCGCGAACTAACCGGCCGAGAAAAAGTCGAATATGTCACCGAGCACAAATTCGACGGCCTCAGCATGTCCCTCATCTACGAAAAAGGCGCGCTCGTCCGCGGCGTCACCCGCGGCGACGGCTCGACCGGCGAAGAGGTCACTCCCAACGTCCGAACCATCCGCTCCATCCCCCTCTGGATTGACGCAGCCCAGCTCAAGAAAGCCGCCATCCCCCATTCCTTCGAAGTCCGCGGCGAAGCCATCATGACTCGCAAAGCATTCGAAGCCATGAACGAGCAGCAAGACGCAAAAGGCGAAAACCGTTACAAGAATCCACGTAACGCAGCCGCGGGTTCCGTCCGCGTTCTCGATCCCAACATCACCGCTTCGCGCAATCTAGGTTTTTTCGCTTACTACTTGCTGGTAGATGGCCGCGTCCCCAAAAAACGCCACTCCGAAATTCTCGAAGCTCTCAACGAACTCCGTTTCAAAGTCAGCGCCGACTGGTCCCTCTGCCACGGCGTCACCGAAGTCGAAGACTACATCACCAAGTGGGACGCCAAGCGCGAAAAGCTCGGCTACGACATTGACGGCATCGTGGTAAAAGTAAACGAAGTCGGACTGCAGAACGAACTCGGCTTCACTTCCAAAGCCCCCCGCTGGGCCATCGCCTACAAATATCAAGCCCACCAGGAAACCACGCTCCTAAAACAAATTGAGGTCAGCGTAGGCCGCACCGGCGTCCTAACTCCCTTCGCTGTTTTCGAGCCCGTGCAAATCGGCGGCGTCACCGTCACCAAATCCACTCTGCACAATATGGACGAAGTCCAGCGCCTCGGCGTCCATGCCGGAGACACAGTCCTCGTCGAACGCGCCGGCGAAGTAATCCCGCACGTCCTGAAAGTAGTGAAGCACGGCAAAGAAGAAAAAGAATTCAAGATGCCAGATAAGTGTCCGGTGTGCGGCATGAAGGTCCACCACACCGAAGGCGAAGTGGCCTACCGCTGCGTCAACGTCTCCTGTCCCGCCCGCAAAAGGGAATCGCTGCTGCACTTCGCCAGCCGCCACGCCATGAACATTGATGGCTTGGGCGAAAAAATCGTCGACCAGCTCCTCGAAAAAGATTTAGTGAAAGAATTCGCCGGCCTTTACAAACTCAGCCTGAAAACGCTCGAAAACCTCGACCGCATGGGCGAAAAATCCGCGCAAAATCTCCTCGACGAAATTGCCGGCAGCAAAAAGAACAGCCTCGCCCGCCTCATCTACGCCATCGGCATGCCCTTCGTAGGCGAACGCACCGCGCAACTCCTCGCCGAACATTTCGGCTCCATGGATAAACTAGCCCAAGCCTCCCTGGAAGAATTAATGGAAGTTCCCGAAGTAGGCCCGAAAGTAGCCGAAGGCGTCCGCGAATTCTTCTCCGAGTCCGCCAACCGCAAACTGATCGAACATCTCCGCGCCGTCGGCGTGAACATGAGAGCAGAACGCCAAGCCCCCGTGTCCACCCGTTTCGCCGGCATGACCTTCGTCTTCACCGGCACCCTGGCCAAACGCTCCCGCGAAGAAGCCGAAGCCCTGGTAATCTCACACGGCGCAAAACCCGGTAACTCCGTGAGCAAGAAAACCACCTACGTCGTAGTGGGCGAAGACGCCGGCTCCAAGCTAGACAAAGCCAAAGACCTAGGCGTACCAATCCTCACTGAACTCCAATTCGAAAAGCTCCTCACAAGCAAATAGCTCGACACAGCTGAAACCGATCGATGCGCAAAGTAGCAGTAGCATCAACCCAGCCGCCTGACCCATAATCACGCCGTCAATGTCCTTTCTCCTCATCACCAGGCGCGCCGCTGGATTTGTCCGGACCTGCCTCCCAGCCGATCCTTCCAGCTGGCTGCTGCTCTTAGGTTCGACGTTCTTATTTATTTCCATCAGTCTTCGCTGGTGGCCGATTTCCAGCTTCAATGGTTACAGAACAATAATTTGGGCAGGCTCCAGCCGCATGATGTCATTGGCAATTGTTGCGGCTGGTGTGATGGGGTACTACCTCGCTTTTATCGGGCGTAAGAAACCCACGCGGCGCTTGCTAGACTCGGTTCTGCTCCCAGCCGCCGCGGGCCTCTTGGCCAACCTCACCGTCGCGTTTTTCCGGTTCCGCGAAATAGGGGAGCCTGCGCATTTCGTCGCCCAGCTGCCGGGTCCCGCGCACCTTTGGGAGCCGCCTATACTTCGTTCGATGGCAGTGAGCTTGGGCATAGGTTTCCAGTGCGCAAGCATCGGATTTATTCTTATCGCTACCTTCTTCGTTCTTTACAGTTGGGGCCGCGCCACGCTTCCAATCCACCTGCCGCCAGAATCAGTTTCCGACGCGTTCTCATCAGAGGATGAGCAACGTCGCACCATGCTTTTCGTTTGGGTCACCGTCGGATTGTCGTTTCTCCTGCAAGTTCCCAGCATTGCGCGGCTAATTTTTAGCGATTGGATTCTTCCGCACGCCCCGTGGCTTTACGGGACGTGGAATTCGTGGCCAACTCGATTCATCGGCACCGCAGCACCGCTTGTTTTCGTCCTGCTCGCTGTTGGCAAGAGCGGCAGAAAGATGATTCACGCGATGCTGCGGATCCCCCGTGCCATATATCTCTCCGTCGCACTCCTGCTCCCGGCTGCAATCGCGAACATTGGTCCGCTGGCTTCTTACCTCGAAGCCCGCGTTCTTTGGAGCATCCACGGATGGGGAACGCTCCTTCCGCCTGTACTGCGCACTTTTTTTGAATTGCCGAGCGTTGTTTCTCTCTGGTATTTCGTACCGGCACTGGTAGAAGAGATTGCCTGGAGAGGTTACTTGCAACAGCGCTTCATTCGCCGTTACGGAATCATTCGAGGAATCTTTATGGTCGGAGTTGTTTGGGGGGCTTTCCACTTCAGTTGGGATTTCAATACTTCCATGACCGCTCGCGATGTGGGCATCCAGTTCGTTGTGCGGCTTGCTAGCTCGGTTTCCGTGAGCTACGTTCTGGCCTGGCTGACAATTCGCTCGGACTCAATCCTGCCCGCCGCTGTCGCGCACGGGGTCTATAACATGTTCATCCTCGGAGGGTCATTTCCAGCCTCCAATTCCCGTTGGCTTTCCATTCTCTTGTGGTCGGTCGCCGGCTTGACCCTATTTCGCTTCTTCCCACCCCCATCGGCAAGCACCGTTGCAGAATCGGTTGTACAGCCAGCCCCCGAACCACGGCTTTCCGAGGTATAATAAATCCAGCGGGTGAGTCGGATGATCGCCGGTGTATTCCGCGCAAACGGAACACACGGGAGGAAAGTCCGGACTCCCATAGTCCTCAGCTCGCAAGAGTGTCGGACTACAGGGCGACGCGCCTGGTAACGCCAGGGGGTTGCGTTTTGCAGCTTGCGCAAGCAAGCAAACAAAACGCGGCTACGGAAAGTGCCACAGAAAATCAAACCGCCGGTGATGCTATCGCCTCGGCGGCAGGCCTGCGGGAAACCACAGCCCTGCCTGTTTCGGCGCAGCCCATTTGGCAAGGGTGAAAAGGTGGGGTAAGAGCCCACCGCCCGGGTGGCAACATCCGGGGCACGGAAAACCCCGCGTGGAGCAAGGCCAAATAGGAGGGGAGGGCTGGCCCAGCCCGTATGCAAGCAGCTCGAAGGAGCGACTTGCTGCGACTCTCGGGTAGGCTGCTCGAGTCCCGGAGCGATCCGGGACCTAGAGGAATGATCGTCGCGCCGCGCTATCGAAATACCAACGCAAGTTGGGGCTAACGACAGCGAAGCGCACAGAATCCGGCTTATAGACTCGCCCGCGTCTTTTCTATAAGTTACAGCCGTTCAAAGAATTACTTGTCAAAAACTCGTCAGCAGTTGAGTTTGCAGTTACGATACAGGCCCAATCCGTCACGATCCGGCTCTTGACAAAGGTTGATAGTCCTGTTACCATGTTACCTGAACATATAGTGCGGGTGCCGGGGTTAGGCGTAACCGGATGAGACTACCGCACCGAAGCCAGCAGGAACGCTTCGACGCCATACTGTAACAGGCAAAGCCCGGGTCAGCGATCCACAGTTCAGTCCCGCCCTCCATAGCGTGACACTCTCAAATCCAGAAATAGAGGATTTGATATGTCCGCGTCCCGAGTCGTACCAACTGATCTAATTCCTATCACAGAGTTCGCCAAACTATTTGGTTTCGAACCCGATGCAATAGTGCACGCAATCGAAACGCAGAAATACCGCGTCGAAAAATTCCAGGCGTTCTACACCCTTCCCCAACTCAAAGAACGTTGGCATGTCAGCCGCGCCCAAGTTTATTCAATCCTGCGCGAAGCACAGGTGCGTGTACTCGACGTGGGGCGGGGCAAGACACGATCCAAAACGCTTGTGTCTGCCGAGACGGTAGAGCGAATCGAGAAATCCCGCATGGGCAAAATGACGTGAGCGCCAGAAAGTACTTGACGGCGTATCACAAACGTAATACAGTCCGCCAATGGTTAAAAAACTCAGAGCGGTTCGAATTAAAGAACGCGACTTAGAGGAATTGGAAAAGCTGGCTCACAAGGAAGAAGAGACCGTGAGTTTCTTAATCCAAAAAGCGATCCGAGAATTTCTCGACCGCAAGAAGGAGAACAAGTAATGCAACTCAATCGAGTAAAGATCGTGGATTCGCCTACCGGCTGGCTGACTTTATACGGTTGGGCGGGTGACGAACGCATCCGATGGAGTCTAGGAACCAAGAAAGCAGGCGAGGCCGAAAACCGCAAGGAGTGGATCGTGCGTTGTATTTCAGAAGGCATCGGGTCTTCAATGTGGCCGACGTTGAAAGACGTGCTACCAAGCCGAACGTTCGAACTCCTATCTAAACTTATGGGCTATCAGCCCGTGACCGTCACAGCAAGGATTGAACCGACGTGGGCCGATGCTCAATCCAGCTACATCGCGGCGCTGGACGCTAAGATTTTGGAAGACGAATTCAGCGAATCATCCAAAACAAATTACATGCAATCTTTGAAAGAGTTTGACGCCTTCGTAACCCTACGAGGATTTTCCAAACTCGCCGACATCAACGAGGATGTCGTCATAGATTTTAAGTCGTGGCGCACAAAATCAATTCTGGCAAAAGCCAATTCCGGAAAGAAATTCAAGAGACTTGCTTTCGATTTGACCGTCTTGCGCGCGGTATGGAATCACACCAAATCAAAGCCTTGGGCCAAGGCAGGATTCCAACCCATCGAAAATCCGTGGCCGATTATGAAGCGGGAATCCAAACCCGGCGCATCGCCCGAGGAAACAACTCAGCCGTTCACGGGTCTGGAACTTGCCCGAATGCGCGAGGCCGCCGCAGCCAAAACCTTTTCAGACTCACAAGGCCGTGTCTACAAATTGGAATACGGCACCGACCTACTGGCCCTTGAACTTTTGCTTCGCACGGGTCTGCGCCGCTGTGACGCGGCAACGCTGACTTGGAAAGCGGTCAAGAACAATTTGCTTCACGTTAAGGCCCGCAAGAACGAGAACGAAATTCTTATGCCGATCCACCCCGAGCTTGCCAGTGTCTTGCGTGCAGAGAAGGCCCGCCGCAATCCTAGCGACTCCGATACCGTCTTGTTAAACCCGCTGACCGGCCAAGCCTATGACGCGAAAGGGAAGGGACTGTACCGACGCATGATGGCGATTGGCGAGCGTTTGGGGATTGAGGAAAGCCGCCCGCACCGTTTCCGTTGCACGTTTGCCGTGGACGCTCTGTTGAAGGGCGCACAGCCTCTTGAAATAGCACGGCTCTTGGGCGACAAGTTGGAAACGGTAGTAAAGAGCTATCTCCCGTTGTGCGATGCTCTGAGCAGAACTACCCGCGATCTTCTGGCACGCCAGGACCGGGGAATTGAAGCTACGCAAGACGCGCCTGCAGTTATCAGCATGGACCAGCGAAAGGAACGTGTGGCATGACTCAATTTCTGAGTTTGCTGGAAATATACCCCATAACGAGTCCTCCGGATCGCGAGAATATCCATAGGCAATCCGTATCAGCCCCCAACGAAAATGAAGCTCCGATAGTCGGACTCCTAAAATCGTGGCTTATGTACGCGGACCAGTATCGCAACCAGTTCGGGAAACAGATCGGGCAAGATGACGAGGAGCTAGGTCGCAATTGGAAAAGCGCTGGCAAGGCGATAGTCGGCTTGGCCGGGGGACAGGTGGGCCGCCTGCACAGAAACACCCTCCGCGCGGTGGTCGAACAAGCGATGAGCATCGCGGACTTCGAACCCGACGAGGATTTGGACGAAGAGGACTGAATACCTTCCCAAAATAGCCGGGGAAAAACGCAAGAAATCGCCGCAGGATCGTTCTAAGCATAGGGGGCTTGACAAGCCGAGCTATAGGGGAGGGACTTGACATGTACTCGGTCTATGGGACGGTGTGCGCACCCCAGACGGCCAGATTTGCACAATACGCACAAGATTGACCCCAGAATTGCATTTTACGCAAGGATTCATCTGATAATCGCACACTATTTAACCTACAGGTAACTATTTCTATTGATAAATTACTCGAAATCTGTCATACTATATTGGTAGGCTTTTAATTTCTAATTTTGGACCCAAGCCGCCGCAGAAGTCAGAAGCGGTGGCCATATTGACCTAGCAGCCCCGCCGACCTAACCCGCCGAGCAGTCCTGCAAGACCAATACCTCCAAAACAGTATTAGTACCGTCCTGCCACGGTGTCGTATTGGCGGGCTCCGCTCAGGCAAAGGGCGTGACGGTTTGTAGTTGGACTTTCGAGATGTGACCTGCAACTCATAAATCAGATTCTTTCGGTTGCCTCCGAAAGTCCAAACACAGGACCCTCATTTGCCAAAAGCAGGTGGGGGTCTTTGTGTTTTCAGGTGTAAAAATTTCAAAAGGAGAGGCTGCCGCCGAGCAACATCGGGCGTCCAGCCAACATGAAAAATGTCGAAGCAACGAGGATCACGCGGTACGAAAATAGGGCGCTGCAACACATGTCGAAAGCCGTTCACGCGCAGCAGACCCCGACAACGTAAGTGTAAAAATTGTTGGAGGTTGAATCAATTCAGATGCGCAGAACCGAAGTGCAGCCGCGTCTATAAGCGTGAAGGCGACATACGTGTGTGCCCGAATTGCCTCCCGAAAGTTCAGAAGCGGTTCCGGAAACTAGCCGTCCCCATTGTCAAAGTAGGTGAGGATGGGACGATCATTCCTCCGAAGCAAACAGACAAGCAAACGAACGCTCTGCTTACCAAGATTGGTACTTCAATGTATCGCGGTCAAAATCTTGATATTGCTGTGGGCACACGGAACAAGCGGTTAATTCTCGCCAGCGATATGATTGACTCCGATCAGCGCGGTGATGATGCACTGGACTGCGAATTTTCAGAAAACGCACAGGACCGAGCAGAAGCAGGCGATGTTCCTTGGGGTGCTGAGCTTGATGCCGAGATCCTTGTGGAAGACGAGGGTGCAGAGGCCGAACCCGAACTTGACCCGGAGCAAGTCATGGAGCCTGCCAATGTGCCAGCCGAGCTGGAGTTAACCGAGGAACTATGGCTGTCCGGACCGGATGCAATTGAGACTGAACGCCAATTAAAATTGATAAATTGGTTTCTGACCAGCCCCCCAGGTCACGTGCATCGCCGAACGGGACTCCATCCTATGACAATCGCCCGCATGAAAACGTCGCTTCGAACTCTTTGCCCGGAGTTGGTGGCAAAAGCGGTTGCGACTGGGACCTCCCAGATAATCGCCGAGGCGTTACTCCAACAGCGGAATTTGCGTGATCTCAAGGCAGATAATGATTTGTGAAACTATTTTGAACTTTCTTTTGCTGTGTTTTCAATGACTTACAGGATGCGCGAAAGCTTCTTGTGCCCCGGAAGGCTTGGAAGTAGAGCGAAACCAAGCAATTCTTCGAGCAAACCCGCAGCAACAGATCGGCCCGGAAATCTCATAGGAGTAGAGAAGTGATGCCATCCGAAAACGTAGCAATTTGTCTGCCGGACCCTCAGGTGCTGCAGCGGCACCCCATCTACACTAATGATGACGGAACACGCTGGGCACGTACTGGAAACGGCAGGTTTGTGCCGTTGGATGCCTTGGAAAATTTCGATCGCGAAGAAAGCGCCACCCCAAAATTTCCCCTGCGGGAAAGGTTGGATACTAATTTCTGATCTGACTCTGAGAGCCGAGGTGTGCTCAATGCAGAACAGCGCGACAAAAGGGAGGAAAATAATTGGCAACGCCCATTCTAAGAATTGGTGACGGACCAGGCGGTAATTGCGTAAAGAAACTTGAAGCACTGATCGACACGCACCCCGAAATCAACGCCGCTGGCTTGTACAACGTTTCTATTCTGCACGACGATTGGTGCCAGATCTACCGCAGGCGACCGTGCAATTGTGACGTAGAAGTGGAGTTAATGGGAGTAATGCAGTAAGGTTCGAAGACCCATAAAATCTTCAGGTCCGCAGCTTATCTCGCTTTAAAGCCGCACTGCTTCTCATCGTTTCGAGCAGTCTAATCCCCAGAGCGAAATCCAGAAAGGTGGTTTTATTGTGACTGATATAAAAGATGGAGTGGTCGTGCGCTTTGGTTCTCGTGGCTTCGGATTCATCTTAGATCCCGAAACCCGAACGGAATATTTTGTGCATTTGCGGGATGTCGTTGGCCGAAAGACTCTTCAGACTGGCGATGAAGTACGTTTCCAAATCGGTCAGTTAAAGGCCGGTTCGTCCGCACCGCCAGCAATTCAGGTGGAATTGATCTCTTCGCCAGATGTGGTGCGCCAGTGAGCTTGACTAATATGAGCTTCAGGCCCGTTTGGCACGAAAACGGTGTGGGTTCCGGGAATTCTGAGCCACCAATTCCGGAAATTCTGAGCCGTTTTGTATTTTCTGGCAAGGTCTCTTCTGGGTTGAGATGACGGGTTCTCCCGGAGGGGCCATCGAGGTGGATAAAGCGTCCGCGCTCGAGAACCCGATCCAGGATGGCTGCCGCCATATCTTCGTCGTGTAAGACCTTTCCCCAGTCATTCATTGGCTTGTTGGTTGTGAAGATCATCGGCCGCTTCCTCAGGTGCCGATCGTTCACGACATGGAAGAGCACGTTGGCAGCGTCCGGCCCATAGGTCAGATATCCGACCTCATCGATGACCAGGACGTGAGGGTGCGTGTAGGTGGTCAGCGATTCCTGGAGATTTCCACGCTTGCTGGCGTTCGAGAGGTCCTCGATGAGTTCCGCCGCGGTGGTGAACAGAGTCTCGAAACCGTTCTGGATGGCGCGGTACCCGATGGCCACCGCCAGATGAGTCTTTCCTCTACCGGTCTTACCGTGCAGAATCAACGACCGCCCTTCGGTGACGAAGTCCAGCCCGAGGCAGGAGCCGATCACGGACTCCCGGAGCGTTGACTGCAACGCGAAGTCGAACTCGTCGATGGTCTTGAAGAACGGGAAGTGTGCGCTCCGCGTACAACGTTGCAGTCGCGTCTGTTTCCTTCGCGCCACTTCTTCGGCCAGCAGCAGAGCCAGGAAGTCCCGATAGGACCAACCTTCCTTCTCGGCCCGATCAGCGACGTCTTTGTAAATCCGGCGCGTGTGCGCCAAGTTAAGGCGTCGGAAGTGAGCCTCGAGCTGGCCTTCGGAGAGTTCCAGACTCTTCGACGTGTTGTCGTCCTGCTTGGGCGTCAGCGATGTCTCTGGCGGATTTTTCCTAACTTGTTCTTTCCTCATGGGATCTCCTCCTGAAAAACTAAGCAACGCTGAAGAAAATGCTCAATGTAGTTGGCACCAAAAACTTGCTCTTCGAGTCCCCGTTCCATGGCGCGGCAAAGAACCTCTGCTCCGTGGCTCTGCAAGATGTTGTGCAGCCGATCGATGTCGTGGAACCACTGCCCGGGTCGGCGGTGAACGATCTCGGTGAGGTAGAGAAAAGCAGGCTCTCCGAGTTCCAGCAACTGCTGACGCTTCAGATAACGCTTGCCGCGCTTGCCCGATACCGCCGCCACCAGGGCCGCGCGATGCGCGGCGAGCGTGGAACCCTCGTGCGCAACGAATTTCCGTGGATGGTTGACTTCATATCTACCCGCCACGATGCGTACGCGATCGGCGTACAAGTACAGCGTCGCCGGCATGCTAATGGCCTCGGGAGGCATCGAGTAAGGATGGCCATCATGCAGAACCGTACCCGTCGGTCCTACATAGACAGGAATGCGAAGCGCTAGATCTTTCGGGTGCACCTTCAAGGAACGAAGTCTGGAGGCCTCTTCGGCAAGACGCACGGCGGGGATTATGCCCGTCGCGCGGCAGGCACGCTCCTGATTCACTTCACGATGCCATTCGATGAGCTGCTGTGCGAGATCTTCTTGATCGTGGAAGCGGCGCACTTTGAAGAAGGAGGACTTTACGAAACCCACCAGGTTCTCAACGGCACCCTTTTGCTGCGGACTATGAGGCCAACACAACTCCACCCCGACGCCCAGCTCGAGCATGACGTAAGCGAAGACCGGATTCCATTCCGTGACCTCGCCGTTTCTTTGCCACTTTAAGGCCACGGTCTTCGGCCGATCGAACACGCACAGCAGCGGAGCTCCACCCCAACGGTCCAGATGTTCGGCCAGGTTTCGCACCAAGCTCTCCACGGCCTGGTCCTGCACCACACTGACGCAGACAAATCGGGAGTACTTCAGGCGAGAAGCGAAGAAGTGGATACGATGAATCGACCCATCAAGAAAGGGAACGTCGACTTCGCCGAAGTCATGTTGGCTAAATTCTCCGGGCAGACCTTCGAAACGAATCAGCGGCTTGATCTGTTTCGGACGAACAGAGGCCACCAGAGCGTACAAGGCGGTCTTGCCGCCCTGGTAGCCGGCCTCCCGAACCCGGCGAAGGATCTCCAGAGAAGGTAGGTCGGGTTTTTCTTCCAGAATGTTTACGACCGGTTTCCGGAAATCCTCAACGATGCTGGGTCTGCCGATCCGCCGCTTCTCTCGCTCAGCGGCATCATCCACATGAACCACCGGAACTTCTTCTGCAATGCGCTTAACAGAGCACAGAGACACTCCCGCCAGACGGGCCACTTCGGCCTTGGAGTGACCGGCCTTCAGTAGAATTTCGACTTCGTGACGCTTTAACATTCCTAACATCCTCCTCCCTCGGCCCTACCGGTTCACCGACCGGAGGCACAGAGAGAGTCTTAGCCCTTCCGGCTACTGCCGGATGGCTCAGAATTTCCGGAATGTAAAGGGTCAGAATTTTCGGAACCGACAAAAATATCAGGGGTGTCGGATCGTTCGAGCAGAATCGTGAGCTAATCCCGTCACGTGTTACTGCAGTGTGCGACAACTTATGTGCTTTTTAGTTTTTTCGATCGCTTCAGCGATCTTTGCGAGATCTGTTTCCGAGCTCGGTACAGTCAAATCGCCCCACTCTGTCCCATCTTCAAATGCCCAATGCGCCCCGGTGATCGCGCCATAGAGCCGTGAACCAATTTGGATGTAGCTAGGAAACCCGATATCAGCGGTTATACCGGCATTTCGTAGAAGTAATACGATTTTTCGCAACCGGTCAACGTTTCGCGAATACGCGGCGGTATCGTTCTCCATTGCTTCTCCTACGGCGTTATCTTAGCAACGTGGAGACCTGCGCCCGGAGCATTGATATACTCTTCCCGATTTGCTCACGTGTCATCTTCCGGTCCGCCTCTTCGTACGTAGGCAAACCCTGACAAAACTGTCTAATCGACTTGTATGTCTGTGACGCCTTTTCAATCCGCGCAGCCTCACTCGGTTCGGACTGATTTCGTAAATCGAGAAGAAGGACCCCGTAAGATTCGTCCTTAAATTCAGCAACGCCTCCTTCCGAGTGGTCGAGCGCATAAACGACACTCCCAAGATACTGGCCCGCAAAGCGTAAAGAGTAAGTCGATCCGGTATTTGAATCTCCGTCGGTCCAAGTGAGTGTTGATAAATAATCAAGCTTGGCAATTGCTCCGTCGATTCGGCTGGTGATCTCAAATTTCAAACGATCAGTATTCTTCTTTGCTAGAGGTTGTTTTTCCGTAGCCCGTTCGGACGTTGGCCCATCCAGGGGAGTTAGCTCGTCGCGTAAGGCGTGTGCTAGGCGAGTGTATCGCGGATCGCCACGGTCTTTTGGTTTGACGATGTCGATGTGATCGGCGGTAATCGGATCAAGTGGCTCATTGCAAAGAGCGGTCGCGCTAGCCATTGAGACAACCGCGACTCCAAAAGTTGGCAAAGTTTCATAAGCGCAGTATGAAGGTAATCTCTTCGCTGCGTCCCAGCCGAGCCAGCTGGACTGAATCGACTGAAGCAGTTCGTTTCCTTCTAAGGGAAGCATGCCACGCAATTGCGGGTTGCCAGATATTTCCTTAGCAACAACCGTTAGCTCGGAACCGTTAGTTGGTGTGGCGTAGAAATAAAGCATTGCAACCTTCGCGAGTCGCTCGCGATTGGTAATCAGGAACTGCCGGACGACTAGGCCACCCATGCTGTGGCTAACGAAAACGACGCGTTGGTGATCATCAAAAACGCGGTGATCGTCGAGACTCCCGCGAAATTGATCGGCCAAGCCTACAATAGAGTTAGCGTTGCCAAATTTGGGCGTGTAATACTCGTAGACGAAAACGTCAATTTCATTCTGAAACTCTGGATCGTTTTCTAGAAGAGCGGGGAACGAGGCACTTTGATTCTTCCACGTAGCATCTCTCGATCCGATGATCCCATGTACGAACACGACGGCCACCGGCCTTTTGTGAGGTGCAGTTCCGATGTAGTCAGCTGTAATATCGAATGGAGATCGATCAAGCGAGATTACGCCCCTATTTGCAAGCACGATCACAGTCAAGATGATCAAGGCAGACGATCCCACCGCCACCCAAATGAAACGCCGTCGTCTTGGTTCTTTTGAAGCAGTCATTTGCTTCCTCATCGCTATCCGCTTGCCCTCGATGCCAGCGACCAACTGACCAAAGGCTTCGGAGGAAAGATCGCTCCAACTAACCGGTACGATTTTTTGCAGCATTTCCGGCAAGTCGCTATCGTCAGGTGGAGCGTTAGGCAAGAACACAGGTAAAATTGGCTTTTCTCGTTTCGCAAATTCGGCGATCACGTATGAGAGCTGCTGCTTTTTCCAATCAGCTCCCGAAGAAGCGCCGAAGAATATCGCGACGCTATTGATGCGGTCGACGTCGTTGATCAGTCTTAACCACCAGTTTTGACCAACGCCTTGCTCCTCGATCAGCCATGGTTTCTTACCGATGCCGAGCAATCTTTGCGCAATATCCCGAACGGGACCGCTGTCCGCGCGACCGTAATACATGAAAACATCGTACCTATCGTCCTTTTCTTTTGCCGCCAGTTCGACCACGACATCGGCCCTCCGCTGAGGAGGCGTAGGAACTGATTGGTCGTTGAGCGCGCTGATGACTATTTCTAGGCTTTCTCGTCTCTCGGATGTCGGATGGATCACCGAAACATGGTCTTCGTCGACTATGAGACGATGTTCGGCTCCGAGACTGGTGAGTGCTCCGATCATTACGATGCGATCGCGAGCGCCAGCAATGGAGTAGTACACAAAAGGGGCACGCGCTCCGAATTTCTTTTCCCAAGAGTCGCTTAAGGACGCCAACAACGGACTTCCATATTGCAGCTCTGACTTTTCCACGGCCCCACGAAGCAATTGCCCAAGAAATGGAACAAGGAATGCCGCATTTAGTGAAGGCAACACGCCGCGACTCGGCAGCGCGAAAAAGAAGACACACGCGATGCGTTTAGCGAGGTCGTCGTGATCGATTAGCGCGGCTTGGACGGCAAGACCGCCAGTACTGTGGGCAACAATCGCAATCCGTTCGTACTGAGCTAACGCAGGCGACATAAGAGTTTGGTAAAAATCTTGAGCAACCGCGCGCATCGGGGTCCTGAAGGATTGATACCCGAAGCTGAAGCAATCCCAATTACTGGCACGGGGATCGCTGGTAAGAAGCTGTTGAAACTGTTGCCATGAACTTGCCGCATTGCCGCCGAAACCATGAATAAATACAACCGCCGCCTTCCGGTGCTCGTTGCGGCAGGTCAGTAGCATGCCGATCCCACTTCCGGGAGGTGTCTTTGTCCCAGTGGTCTCTCTTTGTACGTTGTTCTCGGAATGACTTCAGACTGTGGGCGAACAGACGAGTCCGCTAGCGAGAGAAGCGCACGTCCGCTGAAATTGAGAATAGACCGTTTCATGGACGCGAACCGCCAAGGCACATCACAATGACGACACAAGGCACAAATTTCCTCGCACCCCGCGCTTCTCGACAACCTGCGAATCTCATTCGCTGGTGTCTGGGACCGTTCCGGCAGTTTATCCCAAGTTCTTAACTAAAGTCTTGATTAGTCACGTAACCGGACAGCTCTAACTGCGTCGGCAGCTGTCAGCTGCGCCGCTGGGCGGGAACAAGTTGACGCGACGAGCCACCGGCCCTAAGCTCTTGCCGCAAGGGAAACCAGCCAGGATATTCCGCTTGAACATGGACACCTACTATATTCGCCACACACAGGCAATGGACGTAGACGACACGACGCGCCAGAGGCTCTGGAACGAACGGAGAATCGCGATTCACTTTCCGCACGACAAAGACGACGAGCTGCTGAAGCGTGACAATTCGAGCCTCGATCTTGCGGACTATCCGAGTCGCGGCCGAAGAGCCATGCGAGCGTTACTGAGACTTGCGGAAGATGGAGGCTACGTCTGTGCGGAATACTTTTGCCAGAGCGAATGTATCTTGGGCTTCGTCAAAGCAGCTTCCAAAATCGACGTCATTCACGGCAAGTGGGGTTCCATACACGGCTATCAGGGCAGAGAGGCAGTTCTCAAATCACTTCGGCTCGAAAACGTGAAGCTCATCAGCCCGAATAACTCTGCGGTAATGCTTGTTGCGCGCCCGCGACAGGGAACTATTATGCGCTGGAAAACGGCGCGCGAGACCATCGAGAACATTGTGGAAGGCAAGCGAACTAAACCGTCGTTGAGTCTGCTGTCAGATCAGCAGCAAGAGATAATGTGCAGTGAATTCCTGCGCTCGGCAAGCGCGGCACGGATGGGCCTCCCGAAATTAATTCATGTCCTTCTGCCTGTGGGCCGGACCATGAGAGACATAGACATCTGCGGGGTCACCGCGTCCGGCAGCGTGGTGTTCGCACAGGTTACGTATAGCGCCGTTGAGCATTGCCGCAAGAAGCTTGACGCTCTCCAGCGATATCGAGACAAGGGCAAGAACGCGTTGGTGTTCTTTTGTAACTGCGATGAGCCAACCGAAGAGGACGGAGTAAAAATCGTTCCCCTGCGCACCGTGTACGATGCTTTCGCGGCCAGTTCAACCGGCAAACTCTGGATCGAACGGGCGACGAATCCAATTTAGATTCTCGGCTGTACAATCGAAAGTAGCTTGTGTTCGGTGAGAGAAGATGACTGACCCGGCTACTACGAATCCTGTTACCCCCGCTATCGTCCCGTCCGAAGGTGTCACACCTGCGGAGAGATACCTTGCAAAACTGTGCAAGCGATCTTTCCTATCCATGTGGAGCTATCCGGGTGTCTTCCGCGATCAAAAGGCGGCGCCAAGTGGCAAGGGCGACGGGAAGGAACTATGTGACCTGCTCGTTGTTTTTGAAAACCACATCATCATTTTCAGTGACAAGGATTGCCGCTTCGATGAGGCGGGCGATTTGCAAGTCGCGTGGTCCCGGTGGTTCAAAAAAGCGATTCTAAACTCGGCTCGGCAAGTCTGGGGCGCGGAACGCTGGATACATCAGTTTCCCGGTCGTCTTTTCCTCGACAGACGCTGCACGATCCCGTTTCCGATCAACTTGCCCGATCCCGCGAAGGCAACTTTTCACCGGATCGTCGTGGCTCACGACGCATCTCGCGCGTGCCGCGAAAAGCTAGGCGGAAGCGGCAGCCTCATGCTTGATACAAACCTCGTCGGGAACGTGCATCTGAATGTGCCGTTTACAATCGGCCAGCTTGATCCGGCTAAGGGCTACGTTCACGTGTTCGACGACACGACGTTAAACATAGTGATGAGCACACTCGACACAATTACTGATTTCACAGCATATCTTTCAAAGAAAGAGCAATTCTTAACTGGGGACAGAATTGTGATGGCTGCGGGGGAGGAAGAATTACTCGCAGTCTATTCGCGGAATATGAACGTGGAGGGTGAGCACGACTTTGTCATCGAGGGAGAGTTTGACGTTCTGACGTTTGACGAAGGGTTTTGGAAAACCTTCGTGAACAGCCCCGAAAGGCGCGCACAAATCGAAAGCAACCAAATCAGCTATTCATGGGATGCATTGATTGAGAAATTTTCGTTTCATGCGATGACGGGAACGCAGATTTTCACTACCGCACAGAGGCCGGTCCGTGAACAGGAGCAAGTGTTTCGGCTATTGGCTCGCGAGCCAAGGCTCAGGCGACGAGCCTTGGCGATTTCGCTCCATGAGGTAGTGAAGCGCAGCATCGGGCGCATCCGCGAAGCTCGCGTGATCCAATCAACAAAGCCCGGCGAGCCTTATTACGTCTTCCTGTTCTTAGCTCGAAAAGAAGACCTTACAGACGAACAGTATCGAAATGTTCGCATGAATCTGTTAATGAACTATTGTCGCGTAACGAAGTTAGTGTTCCCGCAAGCCACAATTGTCATCGGGATCGCCAGCGAAGCTGGCCTTCCTCCTCAACGTTCGGAAGATTTCGTTTATCTGGATGCCTCCCGCTGGTCTGCGAAAGATGATGCGGAAGCAAAGGAAATTCAGAATCGTTACAAGCTTCTTCAAGTGGTAAAGCCAAGCGGGACGCGGGAACATGAATATCCCGTGGATCACAAGGACCGGCCGAAGAAGCGAATTCCATCTCGCAATTCGCCGTGTCCCTGCGGGTCTCACGAGAGATTCAAGAACTGCCACGGCAAGGAACTGTTTGGCAAGAAAGGCAAACGAAAGCGCTGAAGCGGAACCGTCCATCAAGTTGCTGTTATTCGGTTTGACTTATCGACCCCATTCGTATTAAATCGTTCACCTTCGTCGAAAAGGAAGATGACATGGACGTACAGACCTCGTGGAAAGAGCTGTATCTGTGGGCGTTGATAGAATCCGACGAAGTGAAATTGACTCGGTTAATCCAAGCCATTGAACGCGCGATTGCCAGCCGCTCCCAAGAACTCTTAAACTCCTCAGACCATCACGAAGAACGCAGCGAGATGGCAGCCGCAAACGCGGCTTTGCTTTCCATGAAAACCCACAAACTCGGTTGGCCGCCCGTGTCCGCCCGCGATGGTTTGCGCTGATTGGCCGAAACTGGCAGCGGCAAGAATGGCACCGAAGGCGTCCGCGCGTTAATAAATCAACTTGTTGACGCGCTACACCGCGGGGCGTATGAATTTGAGCGGCCAAAGCAAGATGAACAACATCTGGATCGGTACTTCGGCATTTACAGCGGCAGGTTGGGAAACCGCATTCTATCCAGCCGGCATGAAACCAGCCGACTATCTGATCTACTACGCCACGAAGTTCAATACCGTTGAAGTGGACTCCACGTTTTACCGGACGCCATCGGTTGCGACGGTCAATGGCTGGGAACGAAAGACACCCACTGGTTTCAGTCTCGCTGCTAAGGTTCCGCAACTAATCACCCATGAAAAAGTCCTGAAGGACTGCGGCGAGGATCTAAAGCGATTTCTCGAAACGATGGATTTGATGGGCGACAAGCTCGGGCCGCTACTCTTCCAGTTCGGATATTTCAACAAGACAGTCTTCAAAAGCGGGAAAGAATATCTCGCGCGCCTTGCGCCATTCTTGAAAAAACTTCCGAAGGGCTACAAATTCGCTTTGGAGATCCGCAACAAGCAATGGCTCACGGCTGAATTTTTCGATTTGCTGCGCGAGCATAAAGTCGCCTACGCGCTGATTGACCTGGCATGGATGCCACGACCGAGCGAGATATTCGAGAAGTTCGATCCGATCACGGCTGACTTCACTTACATTCGATTGCTTGGCGACCGGAAGGGAATCGAGAAACAGACGAAGACTTGGGACAAGTTGATTGTGGATCGTTCCAGAGAGTTAATGAGTTGGGTCAACGTTTGTCAGCGTACGACACGGCGCGGCGTCACGACATACGTTTACGTGAACATCCATTACGCGGGATTTGCACCGGGGACGATCGAACAGTTTCAAAAGTTGTGGAAAGCAGCCGGTTGAAATCGAAAAATGGTTAGGCGAATATAAAGCGAAGATGATATCTTACCTTCGCTATGGAAGAAGGACGCAAGCGAATCATCTATTTGGCAGCCGCCATGTTCCTTTGCCGGCGCCTTGTGGGTCTCGAAGGCCGGCCGAGTCCGGCACGAGAAGCCGCCTATCGCGAGTCGATCGACACCGCGATCGAATTAATGAGACGGATTGACGCGCGGTTTCCGGGCCCTGGAAAGCCTCGATGAGGTGCCCTGATGAGAGCGTCTCCCTCACAAAAGGCCGGCGGTATTGATGAATCTCAAACAGATGGTCATGACGAAATCCTGCCGTAGCTTCATCGGCCAATGCCTTCGGCTTAACCCGACCAGGTTCGAGCAGAGAATAACGTGTGAGCTGGAGCCGATGTAAGAGTACTCACCGCAGCTCGAACGACGTTTTTTGGAGCCTCTGCTTTCCAACATCGTCAGAATGGTCGTGATGGAATGGGAGAACTTACTTTCCGAAGATTACCAGCGCATTGGGAGGGCGGAAATTGAGCCCGGAGTTTACGATAACCACGTCAGTCTTGCCATCCTGGTTTAGGTCGGCGCACGCCAGCGTGTTGGTGTCGGCACCAGAGGCAAAATAGGACAGTTGGAACCCGCCCTGTCCGTCATTTGTGTACAGAGCCAACTGCTGTGCGAACATGAGACCGGTCAAGATATCGGGACGACCGTCCCCATTAAAATCACCAACTGCGATTCCACCTGCATACTCTCCCCCTGTCACCAGTCCCTGTAGGTAAAAACTGCCGTCGCCACGGCCGTATGCGATGTCGATGGTTGAAGGAGAATCACCCTCAACCCACACGACATCCAGTATTCCGTCTCCATTAAAATCGGCAACGACGGGAGTTGTAAGCGGCCAGACCCCCATATTCAAGTTCGACGCGACTGATGTGAATTTGCGATTCCCTTGATTGAGCAACGATTGAGTGGGGCCCGCCAAATCCAACCTTCCATCTCGATTAAAGTCGCCGATCGCCAATGGCGCACTGAGCGAAATCTGAACAGCACTGAACTGAAAGTTCCCGAGGCCAAAAAAGATAACCCCTGAGGCGATCAGGTCGGGATGACCGTCACCGTCGATGTCCGCCACTTGAATATCGCCAAACTCGACGGAAGCCGGCGCAGGCGGCGAAATCGTTGTCGGCGAGCCCGCGAAATTGGGATTCCCATCTCCCGGCCAGATCACTAAGTTACTTCCCTCGACACCGATCAGGTCAGCGAATCCATCGCCATTGACGTCGGCGAGTAAGAAGGCATTGGGCGATACCGTTCCCGAAAGCACAAACTCTCCGTGCCCATCATTTAGGAACACCGTGCCTGGTATTCCCTCAATGGGGTCGCCCGAGAACAAAAGGTCTGGCAGTCCATCGCCATTCACATCCCCGATCGAGACTATACCCGCGTTGGACGGCGCGAGGGACAAGGGCGAGGGAAAACTACGATCGCTGCGACCACGTGAGACCGATACTTCGTTGAATCGGTCGGGAATGACGATGTCGGGTATTCCGTCACCATTTACATCGCCCACGGTATCCATAAAACCCATAGGGCCATTCACTTGCTGAGTCGTAAAATTGCCGGTCCCGTCTCCCCAGAGGTACAAAACGTGAGACGGCTGTGTTTCTCCGTTCGCTCCTGCCAAGTCAGGAGAACCATCATTGTCGAAGTCCCCCGCGAGCAAGTGATATGGCGCGAATCCCGCAGGCGCGATCGTGACGCTTGACGTCAGAGAAAACGTTCCATCGCAATGGCCCAGAAAAACCTGTAATACTACGGGCGCTGTCGAGTCAATGGGCGACTGAATCGCGAGATCCGGGCATCCGTCCTTATTGGCATCGATCACACTGACATATCCCGAGATTCCTGAAAGGCTCGTTGGAATAGTGTCCGAGAAGTTTCCACTTCCTTGGTTCAACAGAACGTGAATCTGGTCTGCCCCCGTCGCCGGATTCGTGGAGGTGTAAACCAAGTCAGGACGCCCGTCATTGTTGAAATCAGCCACGGAAAAATTGCGGTTGTCGGTTGCGGTTGTGGCAATTGCTTTCGGCGATCCGAAGTTACCGCTGCCGGTATTCTGAAACAGCAGGATCGAATTCGGCGACTGGACCGAAACTAGCAAATCCAAGACATCGGCACCATATACTGACGCGAGAGCAACTGGGCCGGGGTACACGCCGCTGATTGACCCGTTCGAAATTTGGGTGAAATTTTCTTGCCCTTCGTTCAAGAACGTCGTCAAAGTTGAAGATGACCCACCTGTGTATCCCGTCACGACGATGTCAGGTTTTCCGTCTCCGTTCACGTCGCCACTCGCCAGACCCCAGACGCTCACTCCGTTGATGTAAGTTACGGGAGCCAACATTCCATTATGCTGGCCCTTCAGAATGGCAAGGGACGGGCCATTCGAGAGCTGAGGGCCGGCTAGTATGACGTCATCCAACCCGTCGCCGTCGAGGTCTGCGACGGTGATGGCGCTTGGATCCATTTCGGGTCCTGCAGAATATGCGGGAACTGTGACAAAGGGTTGCGGCCCCTGAACGGGAGCATAAAAGCGCAATGGTAAGCTGTCAGAATTCCCGGCCGCTTCATCGACACTGACCTCGTGCGTTCCGGTAGTTAAGCTAAGATTAACGCTTATCTGTGCCTGAAGTGTTCCCGAATCCTGAAAGAAAGTCTCTACCGACGCTCCATCGATGAAGACCTGAGCATCGGAAGTGAAGTTCGTACCATAGATCGTGATCAGGCCCTGAGGAATGCCAACCATGATGCTCGACGGAGAGACGGCCTGAATCTGCGGCGAAGAATTACCGCCTCCACCACCTCCTCCTCCGCTTCCCCCTCCACTCCCGCTTCCCCCGCCATTCCCGCCTTGACTCCCATTACCCGACCCACCTCCGCAAGCGGCAAGCGCCGTCAGAAGAATGCATGCAAGAAGGCCTTGAGGTCCACGGGTGAGGCAGGGCATAGAGGGCGGAAGCTTACGTGACAGCACCAGTTTGTCAAGGTGTATTTAAGTGAACCAACTCGCTCCAACTGGTCCCGGGCGTAAATGAATGTCCATCGGGTCGGCGTCGCACCATCTAATTCCCGGCTTCATGCATTCCGATAAGTTGTCGGTCGTGGGGCGTACTTTAAAAAATAACGTCCATTCCGAGAAGTGCGCTGACGAGAGCGTCGTCTTCACCGAAGGCCCGTGGTATTCAGGAATCCCAAGCGTGAGCGCTCCCGACGAGTTCGCTTCCTTGCCCGCACCGAATCGCGCTCTAGCCCTTCGCCAGTCTCCGGATTCTGGTACCCATGACGAAGGCGGGGGTTTTGCAGTCGTCCCACACCACCAGGTATCCGTGAGTCATCTGGCCGTGCCACATTTTTGCGCCGAGCGACGTAGTGACAATGCCGTGCGCACCGTTGAAATGGGAATCGC
The DNA here is from genome assembly GCA_963747605.1 of uncultured Acidobacteriota bacterium. Lineage (GTDB taxonomy): Bacteria > Acidobacteriota > Terriglobia > Acidiferrales > UBA7541 > Palsa-295. Next base: position 110,447 of record CAVVGA010000005.1, read on the forward strand.
CGTGCTTGGAATTGACCTTCTCAACCCGCGTGCCAGTACGTATCGCCGCGGAAGATTGCAGTGTGTGGGAGCGCATAGCGGATGTCATTAAACCCCCAGGGCATTCATTTGGGTAGTGTGGAAGGATTCGCGACCCGCCTTATCATAGGTGCACCTCTACTTCTTTTCGTAGACAAATGTACTCTTCTCAGCCGGATGACCTGGGGCCCACCAAGACTCGGTAATGACTCTTCCATCGCCACTCAATTCCAGGGAGCCTTGCTTGAGAGGTTTGCCATTGCGCTTCGTCAGAATGGAAATCTCGCGTCGCCCAGCCAACTGTACGGAGTAGGTCATCCCCTCTGGAGCGAGAGGCCCATGCACCGCCGCGTCGGCTCCATTGAGTGGTACGTCAACGTCCTTGCCTCTACTCGGATAACTGATGTGCAGGTACTGACTATCAAGCCTCAGCGTCAACTCTGGAGGCGGCTGGAGGAAGCTCGTGTCCTTCCATTCGCCGGCAAAATCATTGGAACCCGAAATGCGCGTGGCGACGAGCTGACCCATAATGACGGGCCCACTCGGATGAAACGCGGTTGCCGTCGCAGTGAAAATCTTTCCGCCAGCCGAAAGCTCCCAATGATATGTGTTCGTCTTTACCCCGTTTTCCATTCGGGTCCTGTCTAAAGTGGTCGCACTGGTTTTCACGCAGGCTTGTGTGCGATTGTTCCCTATCGGTGTCGGTCGATACTCTCCATCGCAGCGAAACGTGTCACTCACAAATCCGTCGTCGTAGCGATACTCTCCGTCCGCCAAAATTGAAATTGTGATTGCCTGGTCCCGAAAGCTACTTTTTGGGACATTCAGTTTCCATGCACCGTTCCAGTCCGGGGAGAGCACCCGGCAACCTGAGATGGCGGCTAACGCGCAGAAAATGATGCAACCAAACCTTACGTTCCTCACTGATTTCGTCCTTGGCAACATACAAACTGGCATACTATTGCAAGTGTCCCATACCCCGCACCTTAGTTGACTTGCCCGAGGAGCCGAAAGTGGTCAGTCTTGCAGCTCGATCTTGTATACGGCGCACGCGAGTCTAACCCACGAAACGCGGCGAGTAGAAGCCGACGCTGGAGAAGATCAGTTCAGTTTGAGAACTAGTCCTCGTAGAAAAAAAGTCCAATCAATGCGAGACCAAGTAGATAAGACCCTGCAACTTCCAACCAAAACCCCTTCGGGTCGTCGGCGCGATAAATCTAACCGTGAAGGCGTGCATATGCTTTTCCTGTGTACGTATAGAACACCCCTAAGGCAATCAGGAGAATCCCAAAGGTGAGCAAGCCATATCGCGGATGTTGAATGCCGAACAGATCAGCCATGAAGCACCCCTCCTTTTTCCCGACGTGAAAGGAGCCCGCAGTTGTCAGGACGGAACTGAGTATATCAACAGCCTACGATTAGGCACCCCTCCTGAGACACCCCCCCTCCCGTTCCGGATGCGCCGGCTGGCGGCGGTGCTGCTCCACCATCACCCCCGGAACCAAGAAACAGTTGGTCACCCTTCCAAGTCTGGGTATTTGTACCGGTACAGTTGGCGGAACAGTAATCGAAGGCATCGTTGAACGCGCCAGTGATAGCCATCGGCCCGTCAAATAAATCAGAAAGTCCGAGCCCGTTAGTGATCCAGTTCGTGAGGCTGTCGGGATCATTATGTATGCTCACGGCCGCAGTCGCTCGTCCAACCGGTTTGGGAACCCTGACGACTCTGCCAAGCAAACCTACGGCGTCTGTGAGAGCCGTCACGTACGGATCTGGCGCGCGGCCACTGCCCGAGAACCACGACTTAACCCGATCCCAGAACCCTGGAGGCTTTATATGGTAATTCGTCACAACCTCGATTGGTGGCCCGGGTGAGTTCGGCACAGTAGTGTTCGGATTCTGCGGATTTTTCTTCTGGCTGTCGTCGGTCAGCGTCGGAGGGCAGGCGGCGTTTTGAATTGCGCCGTTTGCTTCTCCACAGTGTCCGTCAAGATCGGCGAAGGATTCCGGGTTGTCGTTGACGAAGGCGTACAAATTCAGCGTCTGGGGATTAGTGAGGTTCGCGTACGGCACCGGAGCAGGCACGGACGACCAATCGGGCGAGAGAAAGCGGCCATAGGTGGAGGAGTAGAACCGCGCGCCGAAATAGTCGTTGCTTGTTTCCGTATCGCGTTCCTTGCCTTGGAACTTGTAATTCTGGGCGCAAGTGTTGGTGAAGGCGATCTCGCCGCCATACGGATAGAAATCCGCGTCGTAGCAAAGCGTCAGGGTGCCTGTTACTGCGGGACTCTCCTCGATGACGCGCGAGCTATGTACCTGATCCTCGAAATAGTAATACAGATTATTCTCGTAGTCACGCCGAACGGCGCGGGCACCATTGAAATACACGTACTCGCTGAACGTGGCGTTCGCGGTGCTGCCAGTCGTGTCGGTTTCATCCAACACTTGGCCGCCCTGGCCGTACCAGTAGAGTTTCGTGCCCACTTTCTCCACGCGGTTCCCCCGCCCATCGTAGAGATAACTGACGCCGCCGCCCGTCTTCATTTCGCTCTCGGCGTTCCAAGCGTAGGTCGAGGTTGCATCGGTCAACTCATTCCCCGAAGCGTCAAAAGTAAACAGCCCCGTCGTGATTTGGTTGTTCGTATTCACGGCTAATGTGAAGGGAGTTGCTGTCCCAGTCGCAGTCGCCGTTTTGAGATTGGCCCATTCGTCGAGGCCGAATGTGAGCCCCCAGCAATTCGCCGTGCAGGTGGAAAGAGTAGCGGCGCTTGTAACGCGATTCACCGCGTCGTAACCGTAGGTTTGACTGCGATTCGAGTTGCGGTCGTTCGTGATACCAACAAGGTTGCCGTTGTCCGCCCCCAGATTGAAGTTATATTTTAAGTCCGTAATATAGCCAATAGCGTTCGAGCCAGTACAGGATGTCGTCGTTAGAGTGGACGTGTAGCTCGCATAGGTCCAGCAGGGCTGCAAGCGAGTGTTGTATAGGATAGCCTCACCGATAGCTGTTCCAATGAGCGCCCCGCTCAGGGCACCCCATGGCGTGTATGTCGCCTTTTGGACCAACGCCAAGGCAATGTCCTCTTCGTTCCCAGTGATTGGTAATCCCGCTCCACCCATTGTGTACACGACCGAGTGCCCGCTCGGGTAATTCAGCGTGTTGAGTGACCCGTCGAGGTTGTAAACGTAACTGGTGTTTTTCGAAATACGTGTGCGCCCTACGAATGCGTTGGAGTTTCGATGATCTCCCCAGAGACGGCCCATGGTGTCATAAGAGAAGGCCTCGGATCCCCCTCCGTCGAACATCGCGGTCATGTGGCCGAGGTTGTAGCACGTCGTAACCACCACACAAGCAGTGGAGTCGTAGCTGTAGGTGACCGAGGGGTCGCCGTTCGAGTACGTGCGACTCAACATGCGATTCAGCTTATCCCACGAGTAGGTGATCGTAATTCCACGCGCATCCGTCTTCGTCAGAACATTATTATCCGCGTCGTAGTTATAAGTAATCGGCGCGGCGGTACCACCGGTTTCGGGGTTGCCGGAACTCGTGAGCCGCTTCAGCGAATCGTAAATGAAACTGCGATTGCGCGAGCCACCTTGCGCCACGCTCGTCAAATCGTCCAGTGCATCGTAGCCGTAATTCGTCACATAGCCCAGTCCGCCCGGATTCTCGATTACCTCGGTCATGTCGCCAAGGCCGTTGGTGAAACTCTGCCGAGTTCTGCCTGCCTCGTCGGTGACGGTCGTTGAGTTGCCGCTGTAGCTTGTGGTGACCTTCGAGCCATCTGCTTCCGTAACCAGGACGGTCCGATTCAGAGCGTCATACCCGTAAGTGGTGAATCCGTAAGTGGGATCGGATGTGGTGCGATAGGGATTCGTCACGCTCGCTTTGCGGCCGTCGCCGTCGTAGGTTGTAATTGTGTAATCTGTGCCAGAGGGATCGGACGTTAGTTGCGTCTGTGAAACGCGGCCGAGGCCATCGAAGATGGTTGTCTTTACAAGGTTCACTACTGATGGTGATGTAGTGATCGCCTTGGTGATTGTGGCCGTGAACGGGGTCGAGGTTTCTTGATAGCTGATCGAATCCAGCCCACCATCGGGATGGGTTATTGAGGTGAGCTGCCACAGGTTGTTGTACGCGAAGCGGCTGGTCTGGATGTTCGGGTCCGTGGTAGAGGTCCGAAGGCCGGTATCGAAGTCGTAGGTATGGCTCGTCGTTTGATTGAGGGGATTAGTGACCGATGTAGGGCCGGAACCTGCGTAGCCCGAGGAATATCCATAGCTGGTCGTGTAGAGTTTGGGATCGGTTGTTGAGGCAACTGTTCCATTCGCGTTGTAAACGCTGGTGCTGGTCAGATAGCCCCCCGTCGTATTCAACCATTTATGGACAGAGGTTTGATTGCCGTGGACGCCGGAAGGGCTAGGCGCTTCATCATAACCATAAGTTATATACGCGCGTTGGACTGCTCCTGCGTCCGTCACCTGCACCGAAGACGGCAAGTTGAGCAGATTGGTCGTCAAGTACGATGAGCTGTTAAGCGCTAGATAGCTCGAGTTTGTGGTTCGCAACAGCGGGCCGGGCGCACCGCTCCCATAATCGTACTCGATTTTTTTCATCGGATTCCCGTATATTGATGTTTGCGGGCTGCCTCCCCAGACGGTGTTTGAAAAGCCTCCATCGTAGGTCGTCTGTACCATGCTTTGCTGCCCGTTCGGCCAAATTGTCGTGGAGCTACCGGGCACGACGCTGTAGGCATAGGCTGTGCAGCCGGGCGCTTCTGGGGAGCCCACCAACGAGCCTGGGGTAAACTGGTACGTGGTCTTCACGGTCTTGGCCAGCGTCCCGCTCACGTGGGACCCAGTATAGTTGTCGATTTCCGTGGGGTAGAAATCGGGTGCTGCGTTGAGGCCGGTGAGGGTATACACCGTGTCGTTTCCGACTGGGTCCGTCACGATGGTTGTAGCCGCAGGCAACACCAAATTGTACGAATATGTCCAGGACTGTGGGCCGGTGCCATCGTTAGCGTTAACTGCCTTGTGTATGACGGCACGGCGATAGGTCAAGTACGACCAGGGAGATGCGATAGTCCCGTACGTGTAGGATGCGGTCCCGCCTGTGGGAAAGGTGATCTGTGTGAGGCTACCGTAATTTACGTTAACTGGGTCACCTGAACTGCGGTCGTTATACGCAAAAATCCACGCAGGACTCGTTGTCCAAGACACGCCGTTATACACAACGACAGTTTGAAATTCGTACCCGCTGCCGCTTGGCCCGTGTTCCTGGGATGGATTGCCAGTGAAGTTTGTCTGTATGGCCACGTCGGCGTAACACATCTTGATTTGGTCGGTTCCGCCGTTGGGGCCTGGCAAAGTCCACAAATAGGCACCCACGGTGGGGAGGAGTCCTTGGCATCCTGTCAAATCAGAAGTGGTCGTAGCCCCTAGTCCCCCTGTGCTGGGTGCGACTGGAATAGAGCGTCCAAGAGTGTCTATCCACCCGGAAAGGATGTTGTAGCTTATAGCATTTCCATTCGGGTCGGTCTTATAAGATGTTGCTCCAGAGGAATTCGAGGTGTATTGGATGCCGTCCCGGTCGATGATCGTGGGTTGCACTGTATATTGGTAGTTGAAATTCTGCAATACAAGGCCCGTCGCATCTATGCTCCTGAAGCCGTAGATGGACCCCGCCTGGCTAGTTTGACCAAGAAAGTGAGGCGTGCCATCGGATTCGATCAGGACCGGCCAGCCTGTTGTGTAGCCGTTCTCTGTAGTCATACAATTTGACCCGACAGTCAAGAGTTGATCCTCACTAATCGAGAATCTTCCTCCCGGCCCACCAGTCACCCAATATCCCGGTACGTTCTTGTTTGGCGGCGGTCCCAGAGTCCACCCGTAAGCTTGGTAAATGAGTTCAAGGTTCAGCCTAAGTTTTCCGCCCCGCTGAGGGTACGAAAAGAGCGGGATGTGAATCGAGAGCCCACCGTTCACCATGCTGATCGAATCAAAGTCTTTGCTGTAGGCCCCAAAGGGCTTTTGCTGTTCGAGCACGGGGTCGATTTGCGCCCGGCTCGAAGGGGCAAACGCGAACAAAAGAATAATCGCGATAGCAAACGCTACCAACGTGGCCTTCACGGTGGACATTCCAAAACCGAATGATTTGCGCATGGGACCTCCGGAAACTGAATTGGCGAACTTGTAACGAAAGCGTCTGCCGTTCTCAAGCGGCGGCAGGAATGTCAACTCCGGGCCAAGTCTCCCCGCACCAGCCGGAACCGCCGCGATTGTTACAAAATCTAAAACCGGATAGATATCGGTCTTCTTGTACTAATGAACAGTCGCGTAATTGACCTAAAACTGGCAGCTTGCGTGACAGCCGTAGGATTTTGCACCACAGCCGTCGAGGCGTGTTGGGCGCCGGCTCGCAGGGCGAAAATGCACGAAAGGAGAATCAGAGCGAAGGCGAAAGAGCGAAGGCGCACGGTAACCCTCCTATAAAATGTAGGGACTTGTATTACTATTACGTATAGGTGTCAAGTGGAATTACGTAGATCTACGGATACAGCAGTGAAGAGCGTCAACTCCGAGGGTGCCTTCGGATTCGGGCGTCGGCCTCTCTACTTTTGAATTTCAATCTGTCCGTGTTCAGTAGCCACAATCTCCGGCCGGCCCCGATCGCCCACGTTGGCGGTATAATCCGGCCAGTATCTGATGCGGAAAGGCGAATTCTTCAAGTGGAATCTTCGCTCGACAGCACGCTGATTTCCGTATGGCGGCAAACGCTCGTGGAAAAATCCGACGACGTGAAGTTGGGCACGGGACATTTTCCCGTCACCAAAAGCAAAACGAAACGCCTTCGACAAGTTGCATTCGACTTTGATGGAAACACGATTATGGGGATTGAGCAAAACCCCAAGACGAAATCGCGATGGGCTGCAATGGCGCGAGCAGGGAAGAAAGTTATGCAGTTTATTCAGGACGACAGATACGTCGCGGTTGTGGCGGATGGGAAGGTAACTGCGTACCGAAAGTAGTGGGCGCTATTTTCGTAACGCAATGGCGACGTCCCTAGCCGTTTTGAGAGCAGGGCCGTCCAACAGGTCCTTCAGCGCCTCAGCGGGAACGACCATTGCGATTCCACTGTTCTGTTCTAACGTGGTCTGGTACGTGGTTGCAATCGTAAGAGTTAGATTGGAATCCTCGTGATAAAATCCGCTTACAATTCCAAGTAACTCGTATCGGTATCCGCCGATCATATTGCCATTTCTATACCCGGCTACATTTACTAGCAATGGCGATCCACTATTGCCCCCGAAGACATGCACATCCGCCAGGTACAGGTTCCCTTGCTTGTGAAGTGTTGTTTCAAGCTGTTCGTCGGGCATCATCGCGAGGATTCCTTCGCGCACGATTGGCTCGAATCTTGTCAAGCCAGGAAACTGGTAGAACAATCCCGTAAACATCACAGGGTCACCTTCTCCGGTATTGTTCTTCTCTACTTCATCTTTCGTGGCAAGGATTGACATCGGGATTTGTTCGTAGTCATACACTGACTGATCGGGACCGAAGGGTAGGACTGCCAAGTCAACCGCATCATCGGACGGAAAATACCAATGCGTGAGGCCGCCAAACGGGAGTCCTTTGGCGTCCGAGCCTCCCGCAGTACCTTTCTTATTAAGTCGTAAGGTTGTTCCCAAAGTCTGGTAAGGCTGCCCAGTCTCAATCCCCGGCTGTGCGACATGACGGTTAGTCACAAGATACGTGAACGCAAGGTCCTTCGGGAGCCTATCGTCCGGGTACGAAACGAAGAAGCAGGTACCGCTTTCTTGATACAACTTGGCGTCCTGAACATAAGTCACGGTAAGTAGTCCGACCGTTTTCTTCACCTCCCTGCCGAAAGATATCTGTTTGGTCGTAGCGGCTTGGGGCGTCGGGGTTTGCGGAGTTGATTGGGCAGTGGCTCCCACACCAAGGGTCAGTAGAAGCCCCGTGACAATCAGATTGCGATTTCGCTTCAATGGCGCACTCCTTTCCATAATGGTAGAACGTTCCAGACCGGAAACCTTGCAAGAAATTTGGCACGAATATTACCGGCGAAGGGAACTTGGTGGGCGGCAACTTGTCAAAAACTCGTCACGGATTTAGCCTTCCATAACAAAAGGCCGTCCACACACGTTATAGACGTATTGATTCAAAATAACTTGTGCATTTGCAAAAGCAAAATCAGAATCCGGCTTATAGACTCGCCCGCTGATTTTATTGTACTTGCAGGTTTTCTTTGATCGACTGTCACCAATTTGTCACCATGATTTTCTTTGAAAGCGAACAAATAGAGAATAAAGAATCTCACTGAATCACGGCCTCTTTCCGTGGGAGTCTGTTGGCCCGACCTCCGTCCCTTCCAAGCCTTCGCCGCTATCCAGCGCGCGTCTGACGCGCTCCCGCAGTTCCGGAATGAATGGGGCGTAGTGCCGCTCCAACATCTCGACCGTGATTCCCACGAGTTTCGCGACGTTGTAGGGATTCACGCCACGCGCCAACATGTCCACGCAGAATGTGTACCTGAAGCGATGCGGGTGCGCGTCCGCGACTCCGGCGCGCTTCCCAAGCGAGACGATTCGCGCGTATAGGCGAGGCCGTGTCATCGGCCTGCTTGTTGCGGGGTTCAGGAGCACACGATCTTCCGGCGAAGGCGAGCGCCGCTGAAAGTCGGCTTCGAGGGCAAATTTCAATTCGGAGTGCATGGGAATCACAACGCGGTTGCGACGTTTCAGCGTGAGGCGGCTGATCTCGCCAGTGTGAAAATCTATTTCTGCCCAGCGGAGCGAGACTACATCCGAGCCGCGCAAGCCCTTCCAACGCAGCACCAGAAAGGCAAGGGAATCCACTCCGGCCGCGGCGCGCAGTTTGGATAGCTCGTCCGCCTTGAAAGGTTGCGCACCGCACTCAGGCGCGTCGCCCGGCCTGCCTTCCATCCGAACGGGATTGCGCGCGATCATTTCCAGTTCGAGGCCGTATGAAAAGACACGATGAAGGATCGCGGCGTCAAGCGCTACACCCCGCGCTTCGCGACTGTGGCGCTGCTTGTTTGATTCGCGCCACGCGCCACGCCTTGAAATTTTCGATGACGACTCGACTAATCAGATGGGATGAGAAGGCCGGTCTCCAGCGGGATGCGTTACGCTCCCAATGATCGACGCGCTCGAAGCGCACGAGAAAAGGAGACCAGCTATGAAGAAGATTAGCACTGTGGCAATAGAGACGATGGAGATTTTCAAAGAGCACCAGCTCACCATCGGATTGGATCTGGGAGACCTCTGGTCGTTTTACTGTGTTTTGGATGAAGCAGGCAAAATCATTCTGGAACAGAAAGTAGCGACGACACCGGAAGCGATCCAGCAGACATTTGGAAAGATACCGCGAACTCTGATCGCCCTGGAGACCGGAACACATTCCCCTTGGGTAAGCCGGCTGTTAACGGAGCTGAGACACAAAGTGATCGTGGCGCACGCACAAAAAGTGGAATTGATCACCAAGAGCAATCGCAAAGATGATCGGCACGATGCGCGAACACTGGCACGGCTGGCGCGAATCGATCCCGAGCTAATGGGGCCGGTGCGGCATCGCAGTGCCAAGGTGCAAATCCACCTGACGGTGATCCGGGCGCGAGCGGAACTAGTAAGTGCGCGAACGGCCTTGGTGAATGCCGCACGCGGGTTGGTGAAATCTTATGGCGAACGACTGCCCAAGTGTGGCACGCAACAGGTGAGCCGGGAGCTAGCCGCGGGATTGAGCGCGGAGTTACGCGAGGTTCTGCAGCCGCTGCTCAAAGAAATCGAATCACGGAACGAGCGCATCCAGGAATGCGACCAGCGCATGGAGAAAATCGCCCAGGAAGTGTACCCGGAAGTGTCCTTGCTCAAGCAGGTGAAGGGTGTGGGAACACAGATCGCCTTAACGTATGTGCTGACGATCGAAGATCCCTATCGGTTTGCGAAGAGTCGCGAGGTGGGCTGTTTTCTGGGGTTAAAACCTGGACGCAGGAACTCCGGGGAGAGCGAACCACAGAAGAAAATCAGCAAAGAAGGAGACCGGTATCTGCGGACGATGATGGTGCAGGGAGCGCACTACATTCTGGGGCCATTTGGAGAAGACAGTGATTTGCGGAGATGGGGACGAAAGCTTGGGGAACGAGGAGGAAAAAATGCCAAGAAGCGAGCGGTAGTGGCCGTGGCGCGCAAGTGGGCGGTACTGCTGCATCGGTTGTGGGTGGGCGGCGAGGTGTACGAACCATTGCGTAATAGTCAGAAGGCGATGCGGGCAGTGGCTTAGAGTTTCGATCTGGACAGCCGAGCTCAGCCGCCGAGTCTAGGTGACTGCGACTAGCTCCTGGAGCCCAACTCCCACCGAAAAGGTGAGAAGAGAGGACGCTAATCAGGTAGCAGCACCTACTGAAACCAGGACACCCACCTAGCACCGAGCGAATATCGCTCACTAAAGAGTGCGGACGGAAGGATGGCGACAGGGACGGCTTGGCTGAATAGAAAGAAAATCATGGCACGAACGGCAAACCCAAAAGTGTGCCTTGACATCGATCGGCCTTCGCATAGAAGGCGTTAGCCTGCTGCTTCTGGGGCCGATTGCTGGTGTAAGCGATTTATCAGAAGTTAGGTGGTAGCCTCTAGACGAGTCTAAAGTTTGGCAGCAGTTGACAATTTTCCGGCCAGATCACGAGCGAGGTACCTTTGCAAGACAATCCGAGTCTCAGGATTAGCGGCCAGGTAGCGGTCGAGCGGCTGAACCTCCCATCGCACGCACCGAACAGGCTCTACTACCACGGCATCTACATCGGCTGGGACGCCACTCAAGAGAAGCGCTGAGCCCACAATGTGGCCCGCGACGAGCTCCCCGAAGACACGATCATCTCTCGTGACCCGCACTTTCCCGCGCACAATGACCGAGATTGCCTCAACACTTTTGCCACGCTCCAGCATTCGCTCACCAATTTCCACAGTTGTCCACGCTCCTAGACTCAGAACCTGCAGGACTTTACGGGACGGCAAATCCGGGAAGACGAGCCGGCGAATTTCCTCCTCTTCAGCCGTCAGTTTAACGGGACGTCGCTCGACAAAAAGACGCCAAGACTGGAACGAATTGATCGCAGCAAAGACGCCACTCCAAATGATTGGCTCCCACAGCGGTTCGGGCTGCAGTATGAAATAGGGCAGCGAGATCAGCGAGGCCGCCACCGCAAACAACCTCAACCAGAGAATGTCGCGTACGCTGTACGCTACCAACAGCAGGATGTTTGCAGCGTGTAGGAAATAGCTCGGGTTAAATAGACCCATGTTTGTAATCTCCCTCGGTGGCATGTCGGAATTTGTTCTGCTGGGGGCTGGCGGAGAGGGCTGAGGCCGTACTAAGCAGCACACCTGTACCACATCGAGGGCATTATAGCGTACTCTCCGTCGTCGCAGATACGGAGCGGTTAATTCGGTCGCCAGGCGCTCCGCTCGTTCATCCACCCTGCCCAAGCCGCATCGGAATATGATCCTCCCGAAGCCGTCATCCCCGCTTCGAACACCGAGTTACCCAAAACCGTTTCGTCCAAATCCAGAATGACTGCCGGCGGAAGATTCTCAAAGTTGCCAGTCTGTTGCAGCGCAGCTGTCCAATCCGGGTCGCGCAGGCCTTGTATTAGCGCTACCTGCGCCAGACGATACGTCTGAACTGCGCTCGCCTTGTACTCAACCGACGTCTGCATCCAGAGAACGGCATTCAGGTTTTCATATGTCGTCGGCGCAGTCGGAGGTGCAAAACCGATTGCAACTCGTGAGAACAGAACAGCTGCGTATGCAGTCGTCCGTAGCATGACTTCCTCCTGTCGAGGACGGAGTGTATCAAACCCACGTTGGTGAATGACGCAGATTCAATCCACCCTACTACTCCACCCAATCGAACGAGCGCGCCACCGCTTTCTTCCATGACTTGAACAGCGCCTCCCGCGTCCGTACGTCCATCCGAGGCTCCCAAGTCCGCTCCACCGCCCAGTTTGCGCGCAAATCCCCCAGGTCCCGATAAAATCCCACCGCCAGCCCCGCCGCGTAAGCCGCCCCCTGCGCCGTAGTCTCCTTCACAGCCGGCCGCACCACAGGAATATTCAAAATGTCGGCCTGAAATTGCATCAACAAATTATTTTCCACCATCCCGCCATCCGTCCGCAGCACAGCCAGCGGAATCCCTGAATCCTTCGCCATCGCCTCCAGCACCTCGCGCGTCTGAAACGCAGTAGCCTCCAGTGCCGCCCGCGCGATATGATTTTTATTCGAGTGCCGGGTAAGCCCGGCAATAACTCCCCGCGCCGAAGTCTTCCAATAAGGCGCGTACAAGCCGGAAAACGCCGGAACAAAATAAACTCCGCCATTGTCCGGCAACGGCCGCAGCCAACGCCTCAATCGTCCGCACTCTGCGCAATAATTCCCAAATTGTCGCGCAGCCACTGCACCAACGCTCCAGTAATCGCGATGCTGCCTTCCAAAGCGTAGTGCGCCGCCTCCACGCCAAATTTATAAGCCACAGTAGTAAGCAACCCAAATTTCGAAGCCACCGGCCGCTCGCCCGTATTCATCAAAAGAAAGCTTCCAGTCCCATAAGTATTCTTCGCCTCTCCCGGCTCAAAACAAGCCTGCCCCACCAGCGCCGCCTGTTGATCCCCCAGAATCCCCGTGATCGGCACATCCCTAATAGCCGCAATCTGCGCCGACCCAAAATTTTCGCTGCTCGAAGCAATCCGTGGCAAAATCCCAGCAGCTATCCCACAAACCGCAAGAATTTCCGGATCCCACGCCAATGTTTCCAGATTCATCAGCTGCGTCCGGCTAGCATTCGTCACATCCGTCAAATGCACTCCGCCCGCAATCCCGCCAGTAAGCTGCCACAGAAGAAACGTATCGACAGTCCCGAACAAAAGTTCCCCCGCGGCAGCTTCTAGCACGCGCTCCTGAAACGTTGTCCAGAATCCAGCGAATCTTCAGCGCGCTGAAATAAGTCGCCAGCGGCAACCCAGTCTTCTGCCGAAATCGATCCGGCCCGCCATCGAGCGCCAGTTGCGCCACAGCGTCCGCCACCCGCGTGTCTTGCCACACAATCGCGTTGTAAATTGGCGCACCCGTACGCCGATCCCAAACAATAGTAGTTTCCCGCTGGTTGGTAATCCCAATCGCAGCCAGATCGCTCGCGCCCAAACCGCCAACCCCCATCGCATCAGAAATCACCTGCTGCGTTGCGCGCCAAATCTCAACGGGATCGTGCTCCACCCACCCAGGCCGCGGATAGAGCTGCTCATGCTCCCGCCGCGCCGCAGCAACAATGCGCCCCCCGCGATCAAACACAATAAATCGCGTGCTGGTAGTCCCTTGATCAATCGCCCCGACGTACGCCTTCATCATCCCCTCGCACCCGGACGTTACAAGCACACCCCATCACAGCGCGCGATCTAAACCAACCAAGCGCATCCACCAAAAATGGCCGCGCCCGCTCTAACGAACGCGCGTTCGTAATTCCGGTTTTTGTACGTGAAAATGCAGGAAAGCTTCGCAAATACTCCAGGCCAGACTCGCAGCTTCACGATGATAACTCGGCCGCGCGTTGCAGAAAAATCCGTGGTCCGCGTCCGAAATCTCCACGTTCACGTAAGGCTTGCCGAGCCGCTTGCATTCATCAATCACCGCCCGAATCTGTTCCTGCCCGATATGCTTGTCCTTCCCGCCCCAGAAGAACAACATCGGCGCATGCAAGTTCGCCACTTGCGGCAATAGCTCCGGCGCAATCCCGCCGCCATAAAAAGAAATCGCCGCCTGCAAAGGCACCGTCGCGTTCGCCAAAAACGAAGCGCGCCCTCCCATGCAAAATCCAATACTCGCGATCGCATCTTTCCGCACCTGCGGATCGCCCACCAGAAAATCGTAAGCCGCGCGAATATCCTGCGTCATCCCCTCCACAGTCATCGCCTTCATATGCGGCACGGTGGAAGGAAAATCCGCATAATTCCCCTCGAATCCCGGAGCCGTGCGATGAAATAATTCTGGCGCAATCGCCACCACACCGGCGCGCGCAAACCGCTCCGTCACTTCGCGAATGTGTGCGTTCACTCCAAACGCTTCTTGAAACACAAGCAGCCCGGGATGCGCGCTCCCATCCGCCGGACGCGCCACATAAGCGTTCAGCACGCTTCCGTCCGCCACCTGCAACGAAACTTTCTGCGTTACGATCTGCGTCACCGCTGGACCTCTCTCGATTGCGCCTCGCGCCGAAGTCCCATAGGATAATCGCGTGCGCCCCAAATAGGAAACGATGTTTGCGCACCAAAGCGCCCGCAATAATCCCGCGGTCCAGCCGCCCACCGAGACGCACGCATTACCGGAATCGTGCCAGTCACGCGTAGCATCCAAGAGGCTGCGGAGGAAACCAATATGAGCTTGACCGACTACATAACCCTAGGCCGTTCCGGATTGCGTGTAAGCCCGCTTTCGCTCGGCACCATGACGTTCGGCACGGAATGGGGCTGGGGTAGCGACGAACCCCAATCCCGCGAGATCTTCGATCGCTACACCGGCCAAGGCGGCAACTTCATAGACACCGCGAACTTTTACACCCAGGGCAAGAGCGAGCAGATGATCGGCAAGTTCATCACTGATAAAAAACTCCGCGACCGCATCGTCGTCGCCACGAAATTCACATTGAATACCGAGCCGGGAAACCCCAACGGCGGCGGCAACGGCCGCAAAAATATCTATCAATCCCTCGAGGCTTCATTGCGCAGGCTGCAGACCGATTACATTGACCTCTACTGGCTTCACGCCTGGGACACCGTCACCCCCGTCGAAGAAGTCCTCGCCACCATGAACGATCTCGTCCGCGAAGGCAAAATTCGCTACTACGGCTTCTCAGATACGCCCGCATGGTACGTCGCCCGCGCCCAAACTCTCGCCGAAAAAGAAGGCAAGGAACGCCTGATCGCGCTGCAACTCGAATATTCCCTCGTCGAAAGAAATATCGAACGCGAACATATTCCCGCCGCGCAGCAACTGGGCATCGCCCTCTGCCCCTGGAGTCCTCTCGCCGGCGGCTTCCTCACCGGAAAATACACGCGCGAAGGAAATTCCGGCAGGGGCGTAGGTCGCCTCGAAACCACCAAAACTTCTGGCAACCCGGCGTTCAACAAATTCAGCGAACGCAATTGGCAAATCAGCGACGCTCTGGTCGCCGTCGCAAAACAAATCAACAAGCCGCCCGCGCAAGTCGCCTTGAACTGGGTGATCACTCAGCCCGGCGTCACCTCCACCATCATCGGCGCCACAAAAATCGCTCAGCTCAACGACAACCTGCAAGCCGCGGAAATCTCCATTCCTGCCGACCTGCGCAAGCGACTCGACGAAGTCTCCGCGCTCGAAGCCACGCATCCTTACATGTTCTTTAGCGGCGGGATTCACTCCATGATCAACGGCGGAACGTCGGTCAAGAACTGGGCGCCCGCTGGCGTCACCGGCGGGCCGGCAGCGCCTGCGGCAAATCCGAAAGCTAGCGCCGCCACGGAGAAATAACGCAACTCAGCCCGAGATGCCACTTTATAGCGGACCTGTTTCCGACCACTTCGACGGCCAGCATTTTTACAATCCGCCCGACCCTGCCTCGCAAGGCGGCATGCACGGCACCGGAGCCACGCTCAAATGGCTGCTCACTCGCAGACCGGCATCATGGCGCAAATGGATTGACGCGCCGACGGGTGCCACTCCGCCCGAACGCGTTGACGATGGAAACTTCCGCGTCACGTTTGTCGGCCATTCCACGCTCCTGATCCAACTCGAGGGCCTGAACGTTCTCTGCGATCCCATCTGGTCGCACCGCGCCAGCCCGCTTTCCCGGATTGGCCCGCCGCGTCACCGCGCGCCCGGCATCCATTTCGACCAGCTTCCCCCCATTGATCTCGTTCTGCAGAGTCACGACCACTACGATCACTTTGACTTGCCCACGTTGCGCCGCATCGGCGCGCAATGGCATCCCGCTTTCGCCGTCCCGCTCGGCGTGCGCGCCCGTCTCACCTCGCACGGCATCGCGCAGGAATCGCAAATTCAGGAAATGGATTGGTGGCAATCCGCCGACGCCTTCGACAAAATTACCGTCACCGCCGTTCCCGCACGCCATTTTTCTGGACGCAGCTTAAACGACCGCAACAAAACTCTGTGGTGCGGCTACGTGATCGAAAGCGCTTCCGGCACAATTTATTTCGCCGGAGACACGGCCTACGGCTCGCATTTCACCAAAATTCGCGAACGCTTCCCGGAAATCCGCGTGGCCTTCCTTCCCATCGGCGCCTATCGCCCCCAATGGTTCATGGGCCCCGTGCACATTTCTCCAGCAGATGCAGTCCGCGCCCACAACGAAGTCGGCGCCGCCACCAGCATCGCCATCCACTTCGGCACCTTCCACCTGGCCGATGACGGCGAGCAAGAACCAGTCACCGAACTCCAGCGCGCCCTCGATCGCGAAAAGGCTGCCCACCGCTTCTGGGTCCTAGATGCGGGGGAGGGAAGAGACATCCCGTAATCACCTGTGGCCGGGCTAGCATAGGCCTGCGCGCCGCAGGAGGGCAATCCTGCCTGTGCTTCTTCTTTTGAATTTGTTTTTGAATTCGTACTACGCACTTGAATTCGTAGCGACGGTCTTCATACCGTCAGCCTTCGCCGTCGCCGTTGATTGATTTCCAGATAAATTCATGCGGCGGACGTTTTTGACTTTGTAGCAGCCGCCTGCTTTTTAGGCAGGCAGCAGTCGCGGGTGCTGCGCCTCTGTAGTAATTCTGGCCGTTGCCTTACCTGGGAACGCCAATCTCCCGATTGGCGAACCACGCCGCGCCCCCTACTTCTCCCCCGCCACCACCGCATCAAAAAGCAATCCCAAAAGATGCCGTATCTCCGAGTCCGACAAGGAACTCGCATCTACCAAATGCTCCAGCATCATCGCGTGCGAAAACGCCCCCAAAGCCGTAGCCCCTGCCGCGCTGGAAATCGGCAAAGACCTCCCCAGCGACTTCATCACCCGCCTCAAAATATCCCCGCCACAAGCCCGCAACCCCCGCTGCCGCGCCCGCAAGCGCGCATGAGCCTCCGGATGCCGCACCGCAAAAAGTTTAAATTCCAGCGAAAGCAAAGCCAATCTCCGGTCCTTCGCAATCTGAGCGTAATGCTCGCGCAAAGCCCGCAAACGCCGCTGCGGATTGTCGTGCCGCTCCAGCAGCTCGTTTACCTCGTCAATCCGCCGCGCCACCGTTTGCTCCAGCAAAGCAAAAAAAATATCTTCCTTGCTATCAAAATTGGCGTAGAAAGCCCCGCGCGTATACCCCGCCCGCGCCGCAATATCCTCCAATCGCGCCGCCTCATACCCGTCCCGCGCAAATGTCTGTTCCGCTGCCAACAACAACTTCCTCCGCGTAGCCGCCGTCCGTGCCTGCTGCCGCGAAGGCGTGAGATCTAGAGCCTTTTTATCGCGTGCCGATGAAGCGATCGAGGAACTGTTCATGGATTGGTTTCTCTCACACTTTTCGTGGCTTTACAAGATACATACATGCATGTATATAATAAGCCGTCCACACGAGCAAGCAAAGGTGATTCGTGGCCACTGCCACACTAACCGCGGACCAATCCTTCGACATCGTCGCCTGGCGCCCCCGCCACAATCCGTGGCTCATCGCGCTCACGGTGACCCTCGCCACCTTCATGGAAGTCCTCGATACTTCCATCGCCAACGTCGCGCTCCCTCACATCGCTGGCTCTCTCGGCGCCAGCTCCGATGAATCCACCTGGGTCCTAACCAGCTACCTGGTCTCCAACGCCATCATTCTCCCTATCAGCGCCTGGCTCGCCACGCGCATGGGCCGCAAGCGCTTTTATATGTCCTGCGTTGCGCTCTTCGCCGGCAGCAGCTTCCTCTGCGGCCTGGCTCCTACTCTCGGCATGTTAATTTTCTGCCGTGTCCTGCAAGGCGCCGGCGGCGGGGGACTGCAACCCAGCGAACAAGCCATACTCGCCGACACGTTTTCGCTTTCAAAACGCGGCATGGCCTTCGCCGTCTACGGAATGGCTGTGGTGGTCGCCCCCGCCATCGGCCCTACCATCGGCGGCTGGATTACAGACAATTACAGCTGGCGCTGGATTTTTTACATCAACGTACCGATCAGCCTCATCTCGCTGTATCTCACCCATCGCCTCGTCGAGGATCCGCCCTACCTCAAAATCGAAAAAGAACGCCGCAAAGGCATTCCCGTTGACTACATGGGCCTCGGCCTCGTCGCCTTGGGCATCGGCACCCTGCAACTCGTCCTCGATAAAGGCCAGGAATCCGACTGGTTTTCCTCCCACTGGATGACGGCGCTACTCACCATCTCAATCATCCTCCTCGTCACCTGGGTCATCTGGGAATGGCGCCACGAACATCCCATCGTCGAACTGAAGCTCCTCAAAAAACGAAATTTCGCCACCGCCATGTTCTTCATGTTCATTCTCGGCGCGGTTCTCTACGGCACCACGGTTCTGATCCCTCAATACCTGCAGCTCCTCATGGGCTACTCAGCCGTCAGCGCAGGCGAAGCCCTAGCCGGCGGCGGTTTCATCATGATGCTCATGATGCCGCTCTCCGGTTTTCTCGTCGCAAAAATGGATCAGCGCGTGCTCATGTCCATCGGCTTCGCCACCACTGCCGCCTCGCTCTATTACATGAATACCCATCTCACCCTCGGCATGGATTTCCGCACCGCCGCCATGCTCCGTGTCTATCAGGTCGCCGGCCTCGCCTTCATCTTCGTCCCATCCAACATGCTTTCCTACGTGGACGTCCCGCCCGAAAAAAATAATCAAATCTCCAGCATGATCAGTTTCATTCGCAATATCGGAGGCAGCATCGGCATCGCGCTGCTCGCCACTTTTATCACGCGCGGCACGCAGCAGCGCCAAACCTATCTCTCCGGCCACATGAACGAAGGCAACCTGCGCTTCCGCCAAATGATTGACGGCCTGACCGCCTCCCTCCGCAGCCAAGGCCTAAGCCCGGCCGACGCCGCGCACCAGGCCTACGCCCGCGCCGCAGCCCTCCTCCAACAACAAGCCGCCACCCTCGCCTACACAGACGTAGTCTCCGGCCTAGCAATCATCGTCGCCTGCCTAGCTCCCCTCTGCTTCATAATGAAGCGCCCGCCCAAAGGCGCAGCCGCCCCATCACTCCATTAGCGAGCCTGCGACGCAACTGGGAAATCTTTTAGGTCGTGGCTTCAGCCACGACACAGCTGCCGGACGCTCCGAGCGGCTTTAGCCGCTGAAGCACAGGTCTTTCGATAGCGGCTCAAGCTCTTGTGGTTCGCTGCGCGCGTCACGCGCGCGAAGTCATCCTTTTGCAGGCCTGTCAGTAGGATAAGTGATCCGCAACCCCCGCACCCGCGCAAACGGCGTAAGCCCATGCTCCTGTATCCGCCCCACAGTCATGATGTCTTCCACCGGGAACTTCCGCACCACCAACGCATCCGCAATCAACGACCGATGACACCGCCAAGGCACCGCCTCCGCGCACATAATCGCCGTTGGTTTCGTAGTGGCCAGCTTCGCCAATCGTCCAAGGCCCGCTAGAAAATCATCCGTCTGCATATAATCCGCAAATCCCCGAAAGCTTGCATTGTGCCAACCCAAATTCTTCGAGTCCGCCTTCGCGTGCCGTAACCCGCCCAATTTTTTCAAATGCACATACCCAATCCGGGCCGCCCGCAAACGCCGAGCCAAGGTTTCTCGATTGAATTGCGGATTGTGCCGCGATTTCGGAATACTCCGCACATCCACCACACGCCCCACCCCATGAGCCCGCAACATCTCAATGAATTCCCCAATCATCCGAGTCGAGTGCCCAACCGTGAAAACCGTAGCCTGCATTTTTTTGCGTCGCGCGCTCACAAAATCACCTCGCCTCCCTGGGAACGCCATTCTCCCGAATAGCGTTTTTCTCGATGGCGCATGCTCCACGAGGAAAGTACAGGTCCCCAACAAACTTCGTACGGCTAGTACTAGTTCTGTACCATTTCTGTCCCGCGTCTGTCCATTCGCCCAGCTGTGTTCCAATCCCTTCGGTGCTACCCTAAACCGGAAACCAAAATATGAAATCGCACGCACAATCGCGACAATCACACCGCCGCCAGGCGCGGCCGCTGACCGTCGCCCAGGCAGGTGGCGCACTTCGCGCGGCGCGGACCACGGGTCGCGGATCGCAATCCGTCAATCGCGAATCGCAGCTCTCTTTCCCTCATCGGTCCTCACCAGTCACTCGTCACTGTCCCCTTCAATCGCAAGCGAAACATAATCGAAAGTCATCGCAAAGCACTAAAAAAAAACATCACCGACCCAAATCAATCGCTAGTTTTTGTCGCCTTACTCCCGAGTTACGATCTCCCGCGCCAGCGATCACTGCGCGCCACGTACGTTTAGCTACGTACGCCACGCCAATCACACACTTTCTAATCGACACTGCGGCGATTAGAAACCTCCGCAACTCACAGAAAACAAACAATCGCGTCAATTCTAATCGACAGCATTCTGTGCCCTCCGCCTGCGAACAAAACTGCTTCGACCCAAGCCCCTTCGCAGCGATAATAGTCCCGTTGACCCACTGCGAGCTATCCCGCTAAGCTCCCAGCGGCCTGAGGAAACCATGACCGGAATCAGCGCGCTCTTTTGGGATAACGGCGGCGTAATTCTCACCAACGGTTGGGATCGCACCTCCCGCCGCGCCGCTGTCGAAAAATTTCACCTGGATTGGACGGATTTTGAAGATCGCCACGAGCTGATGCTGAACGCCTTCGAGACCGGCCGCGCCACGCTCGACGAATATCTGCGCCGCACAATTTTTTATCGCGAGCGCTCATTCACCCCGGAAGATTTCAAGCGGTTCATGTTCGAACAATCACAGCCGTTCGCGCCGTCGCTGGAATTTCTGGCCACGCTCGTGCAGCCGCGCAGCTATTTGATGGCCTCACTCAACAATGAATCACTCGAGATCAATGAATATCGCGTTCACAAATTTAATCTACGCCAGTATTTTCAGGCGTTTTTCAGCTCCTGCTATCTAGGCGTGCGCAAACCAGAAGAACTAATCTACAAACTCGCGCTGAAAATTTCGCAACGAGAACCGCAAGAATGCGTTTTCATAGATGATCGCGGTCTGAACCTGGAATTAGCGCGCGAATTGGGAATGCACACGATTCAATTTCAAAATGTGGACCAGCTGCGCAAGGATTTGGCGCAACTGGGAATCACCGGGGCGGCAAAATAATTTCGCAGCACAAAATACGAAGAGCTTAGGCAAATATAAAATAAGAAGGAAAGCAAAATGAAACTCGACACACGAATATTTCCAGATATTGACACGCTCAGCCGCGCCACGCTCGAAGAATTGCTCAGCGATCTGCGCAAAGCCATCAAACAACGCGGACGCGGCGCCATCGCGCTTTCCGGCGGCCACACTCCCGAAAAAATGTACGCGCTCTGGGCCGCGACCGAAAAATATCGCAACGAAACCGACTGGAATCGTGTGCATCTCTTCTGGGGCGATGAGCGCTACGTTCCGCAAGACGACCCGCTCAGCAATTATCGAATGACCCGCGAGGCTCTGCTTTCGCACGTGCCGATTCCCGCCGCCAACGTCCATGCCGCTCCTACAAATTTGCCCACGCCCGAAAAAGCTGCCCAAGCCTACGATGGCGAACTGCGAAAATTTTTCGGCTCGGCCGCGCCCGCATTCGACGTAACTCTGCTCGGCCTGGGTCCCGAAGGCCACACCGCGTCGCTGTTTCCGGAATCTCCTGCGCTGGCGGAAAAATCCCGTTGGGTCGTGCCGGTCCAGGTCGCCGCCGTGCCGCCGAACCGGTTAACGTTCACGCTCCCTGTCCTGAACTCCAGCCGCAACACCTACTTCCTCGTATCCGGAGAAAATAAGGGCCAGATTCTGGCCGCGCTCCGGGCCGAACCCGATTCGCGCCCCAGCGCCTACCCAGCTGGAAGAATCCGCCCGTCCGACGGCAGGGTCCTTTGGTTCTTGGACCAAGCCGCCGCCGGATGACATCGCACAAAACTTTTCTTGAAGCCTTCCGCGTCGTGCTACGTCTAAATGCTTGGCGGGGTGTGCGGAAAGATTCCGGATTCAGCCGAATCGAATTGCCTACAGCTCGCGCCGCGGAAATATGGCCGAATCGGGTCTCAAGCTCTACAATAGATGGAATCCAGCTCCGGAAATCGGCCGCGACTGATTTCCGGATTTCGCTGGGCCAAGCGGATAACCGGAATTTTTCGCAACGACCCGAACGACTCATGAATCAACGATTCAAGATGACTTCCATGCGCGGCGCGCTAACGGCGTCCCTGCCAGCGATCCTCCTCTGTCTTTCCGCCTGCAGCGCCAAGACGGCGGAATTAGCGCCGAACCTCGCCGTTCCGGTCACGGTAGCGAAGGCGGTGCAGAAAACGGTGCCGATCAATCTGACGGCGATTGGCACGGCGGAAGCCTACTCGACGGTTTCCATCAAGAGCCAGGTGAACGCAATCCTGGAGCAGGTGCATTTCAAGCAGGGCGACTTCGTCAAGAAAGGCGACCTGCTGTTTACGCTCGATGGCAGACCGTTTCAGTCGGCTCTCGCGCAGTCCGAAGCGAATCTGGCGCGCGACCAGGCGCAGGCTGAGCTGAATCAAGTGCAATCCGCGCGCTACCAAAAGCTGTACGACGCGGGCGTCGCGCCCAAAGAACAGTTCGATCAGATGAAAGCCAGCGCCGATGCCCAGGAAGCTCTGGTCCACGCGGACCAAGCCGCGGTGCAATCGGCCAAGTTGCAATTGCAGTACTGCACGATTTATTCGCCAACCGACGGCCGTACCGGAGCGCTGCAGGTTTATCCCGGAAATCTGGTGAAAGAGAATGATGTGCCGATTTTGGTGGTCATCAACCAGATTTCGCCGATTTTCGTGGATTTCTCCGTGCCCGAACAATATTTGGGCGTAGTGAAAAAATATATGACCGGCGGACGCCTGCAAATCGAAGCGACGCCGTACGGCGAAACCGTTTCCGAAGTCGGCTATCTCACGTTTGTAGACAACAACGTGGACAACACCACCGGAACGATCAAGCTGAAAGGAACTTTCCCGAACGAAGATCACCGTTTGTGGCCGGGGCAATTTTCCGTCGTCTCGTTGCGTCTCGCCGAGCAAGAAAAGGCCATCGTGGTTCCGTCGCAAGCAGTACAAACGGGAGTTTCCGGTGATTTCATTTTCGTAGTGAAATCGGATCAAACCGTGGAATCCCATCCGGTAAAAGTCGCGCGACAGCTGGAAGGCGAATCCGTGATCTCAAGCGGCATTGCGCCCGGAGACACGGTTGTCACCGACGGCCAGCTGCGCCTGATTCCCGGCATAAAAGTCCAAGTGAAAGCGGCCAGCGCAGGAAGCTAGCGAAGCTCACGACAAAAAATGATCAGCATCGCCGAACCATTCGTTCGCCGTCCGGTCATGACCACTCTGGTCATGCTGGCGATTCTGCTGTTCGGAATCCTGGGCTATCGCGCTCTCGCCGTCAGCGAACTTCCCAACGTTGACTATCCGACGATTCAAGTGGGAGCTTCGCTGCCCGGAGCAAGCCCCGACACGGTAGCTTCGGCGATCGCCACTCCGCTGGAAAAACAATTCTCGACGATTGCCGGCATTGATTCGATGACGTCCTCGAGTTCGCTCGGCGGAACCTCGATCACGTTACAGTTCGATCTGAGCCGCAACATTGACGGCGCAGCGCAAGACGTGCAGGCGGCGATCTCCCGAGCTTCTTCGCAGCTGCCGCCGAACATGCCCACCCCGCCGACGTACAACAAAGTGAACCCGGCCGATCAGCCGATCCTGTACATCGCGATGGGCTCGAAGATTCTGCCCGGCTACACGGTGGATCGCTACGCGGAAACGCTGATGGGCCAGCGGATTTCGATGGTAAAGGGCGTGGCGCAAGTACAGGTGTACGGCTCGCAGAAATATTCGGTGCGCATCCAACTCGATCCCCAGGCCATGGCCACGCGGCAAATCGGCATTGACGAAGTGCATACAGCGGTGCAAAACGGCAACGTAAATCTGCCTGTGGGAACTTTGTACGGAGAGCATCGCGCGTTCACGCTGCAGGCTGATGGCCAGCTGACGCACGCGTCGGTTTATCGCCCGCTGATTGTTGCCTATCGCAACGGTTCGCCGGTGCGGCTGGAAGACGTGGGCAAGGTTCTCGACAGCGTCCAAAATAATCGCGTGGCAAACTGGTGGAACGACACCGATTCCGTCGTACTCGCGATCGAGCGCCAGCCGGGAACGAACACCGTGGAAGTTGTGGATGCGGTGAAGCAGCTGCTTCCGCAGTTTCGCGCAATCATTCCACCTTCGATTCAGATGGAAACCTTGTACGACGCCTCGGAATCAATCCGCAATTCCGTAGCGGACGTGAAATTCACGCTATTCCTGGCTATCGCGCTGGTGATCTTGGTCATTTTCCTGTTCCTGCGAAATCTTTCCGCCACTTTGATCCCCAGCTTTGCGCTACCGATGTCCATCATCGGCACGTTCGGCGTGATGTACGTGCTGAACTACACGATCGATAACTTGTCGCTGATGGCGCTGACGCTTTCGGTGGGCTTCGTGGTGGACGATGCCATCGTGATGCTGGAAAACATCGTGCGCCACATGGAAATGGGCGAAGGCGTGATGGAAGCCGCGCTGAGCGGATCGCGCGAGATCGGTTTCACGATTCTTTCCATGACGATTTCGCTCGCGGCCGTGTTTCTGCCCGTTTTTCTGATGGGCGGAATCATGGGACGCCTGCTGCACGAATTTGCCGTGGTCATCATCACCGCGATTCTGGTTTCCGGCTTCGTTTCGCTCACGCTGACGCCCATGCTATGCAGCCGCTTTCTACGCCCCGTAGCCGAACAACATCACGGCAGCATCTATATGGCGCTCGAACGATTTTTCGACCGCCTGCTGCACTACTACGATGTTTCGCTGCAGTGGTCGCTGCGCCACCGTGTGTTCGTGATGGCGGTTTCCAGCGTCATCCTGATCGCCACCGTTTGGCAATTCGTGGTGATACCGAAAGGATTCTTGCCGCCAGAAGACCGCTCGCAGATTTTCATTTCCACCGAGGCGCAACAGGGAATTTCGTTTGATTCGATGCGGACGCACCAGCTGGAATTGAACAAAATCGCACTGGCGGATCCCAACGTCCGGGATTTCTTCTCAGGCGTGGGCGATTTCTCGTCGAGCAATTCTGGAATCATGTTCTTGCACCTGAAGGATCGTCCCGACCGCGCGCTGATTCCTAATCCGACGATTCAGGCGTGGCAGGAGAAGTACGGCACTGTTCCGGTGGTGGGCGGCGCGCTGCGAGCGATCTCGCCGGTTTTCGCGCATCGCACGACGATTGATGAAGTGATCGCCGAATTGAGTGTGAAATTCGCAACCGTCACCGGCATGAACGCGTACATGCAGAACTTGCCGCCGATCCAAGTGGGCGGCGAACTCACCAAGAGCCAATACCAGCTCACGCTGCAAAGCCCCGACACGCAGGAGCTGTACCGCGAGTCTACGTCCTTTCAGCAGAAGATGGCCAAGCTTCCGGGCTTGCAGGATGTGACCAGCGACCTGCTGATCGCGAATCCGCAGGTGAACGTCAACATTGATCGCGACAAAGCTTCCGCGCTGGGCGTCACCGCCGAGCAGATCGAAGACGCGCTCTACACCGCCTACGGTCAACGCCAGGTTTCCACCATCTATGCACCGAACGACGAATACTGGGTGATCATGGAGCTCGAGGACAAGTACCAGAAAGATCCCGCGGCTCTTTCCATGCTTTATATTCGTTCGACCAGCGGCACGCTGGTTCCGTTGAACGCGGTGGCCGGCTTGACGTCCAGTCTGGGGCCGCTCACGGTGAATCACTTCGGCCAGCTTCCGGCGGTAACGATATCTTTCAATCTGGCGAACGACACGGCCATAGGCGACGCCGTGGATTCCGTGAAAAGGCTCGCGCGAGAAGAACTTCCTCCCACGGTGACCGCGCAATTTCAAGGAACCGCAAAAGCGTTCGAAGCCTCGCTCACAGGATTGGGTCTTCTGCTGCTGATGGCTATTCTGGTGATTTACATCGTGCTGGGAATCTTGTATGAGAGCTTCATTCACCCCATCACCATTCTTTCTGGGCTTCCGTCGGCAGCTTTTGGCGCGCTACTGACGCTGCAGATTTTTCATTTGAGCCTGGACCTTTACGGTTTCGTGGGCGTGATTATGCTGATTGGCATCGTGAAGAAAAACGCGATCATGATGGTGGATTTTGCGGTGGAACGCGAGCGCACCGGGCACAAAACCGCGGCCGAAGCGATCTACGAAGGCTGCCTGATTCGCTTCCGTCCGATCACGATGACGACTATGGCCGCGCTGATGGGCACCGCTCCCATCGCTTTCGGAATCGGCGCGGGCGCGGATGCGCGGCGCCCGTTGGGCCTGGCCGTAGTCGGCGGGCTGATCTTCTCGCAGAT
Source organism: uncultured Acidobacteriota bacterium (assembly GCA_963747605.1). Classification (GTDB taxonomy): domain Bacteria; phylum Acidobacteriota; class Terriglobia; order Acidiferrales; family UBA7541; genus Palsa-295. Next base: position 137,100 of record CAVVGA010000005.1, read on the forward strand.
GGTTACCCTGTACCTCACGCCAGTCTTCTATACATATATGGATACATTCCAGGGCTGGCTCGAGGACCGTTTTGGGAAAATGACCGGAAAAAGGAATCAAGATCTCGCGGACGGCCACGTTTCCGCAGATTAGCGCGCTCGCCACAACGAATTCCCTCGCTTCGTAAATTATTCGTCTGGTCGTCCGAAGGTACAGGTGTACATGGCAAGCTATACCTAAACTACCTGTCACTACGTACCATTGACCGTACTCGTCCTGCTGTCTAGCATGGCTTTAGGACGTGCATGCGTCCCGGAATGTGGGATTGCTTACCCGTGTTTCGTACCAGCCTCGCGGGGAGTCAATCAGGATGCCTTTTGCCCAAGACCTGCCTAAAGACATAAGAATGCGTCAGAAACGGCGCGGTCCGCGGATGAATTCGCGCGTGCCGGTGACGATTCAGCTGAACGGACAAAGCGGGCCGCTGAGTCAGCAGCCTGCGATTACACGGGTGGTGAACGCCTACGGCTGCCTGCTGGTATCTCCGAAGGAAGTTCAATTGCAACAAAGACTGCGTGTGACGAATCTGTCCACGCGGCGCGCCGTGGACGGGCATGTGGTGTGGAAGGGAATGCAGCGCGCGGACGGATGGGATGTAGGGGTGGAGTTTATTTCGGCCGACCAAAACTTCTGGGGTGTGGAGCTTTGAAACTCGAACCGTTAAGGGTCCCTGCAGCAAAGTCATACGCATCGCCATTGGGAGCTGCGGCGGCGCCTGCGCGGGCGGTGGCATCGGCAAGTCCCGTGGCTCCGGCGCGAACATCCAAGGCCGGAGTAGGCGGTGAATTACAAACGGCTGCCGGGGAAGACCGGCGGCGCAGCCAGCGCGTTTTGCTGCGTGTGCGTGCTAGTCTGCACGTGGCGCTGAACGGCAAGCCGACGACATTCGAAACCGTGACGCTGAGCGTGAACAATCACGGCGCGATGATTATTCTGAAGCAGGGTTTGCCGCCGGATACGCGGTTCGTGCTAGAGCACTCCGGCACGAGGGAACGGGTGGCTTGCAAGGTAGTGCGTCCGTCGCGCGAAATGCCCGACGGATTTCAGATACCGATCGAATTTGATTCTCCAGCGCCTAATTTCTGGAGGATTGCGTTTCCGCCGAATGATTGGCGGCCGCTGGATGACTTGTAGATCGCGGAGTGGTGCAGGCGAAAGAGGATTTTTTAGGCGAAGGGAAGTTTGCGCAGGTCGAGGTTGCCGCCTGAAAGAATGATTCCGATTTTCTTGCCGGCGGCGCCGATTTTTCGAAAGAGCGCTGGGGCGGCGGCTACTGCGCCGGATGGCTCAACCACTAATTTAGTGCGCTCCCACAGCAGCAGCATGCCTTGCACGATTTCTTCTTCTGTTACTAACGAGATTTCGTCTGCTTTTTCGCGCAGAATTGAAAATGTGAGCGGGCACAGCGTGGCGCGCAATCCGTCGGCAATGGTTTCCGTCGCCGCAGCGGCTTCGATTTTTCCAGAGGCGAGCGAGCGGTAAGCGTCGTCCGCGTTGCGCGGCTCACCGCCAATCACGCGAATGGCGGGGCGTAGACCTTTTGCTGCGATGGCAGTGCCACTGAGCAGGCCCCCGCCGCTTGCGGGCGTGATTATCACGTCCAGATCGGGGATTTCTTCGAGCAGCTCCAGCGCCGCGGTCCCTTGTCCGGCAATTACTCGCGCATCGTTGTAAGGATGCACCAGATGCGCGCCGGTTCGTTTGATCACATCTGCGGTCACGGCTTCGCGCGACGCGATGTTCGGCTCGGATTCTGTGACTTGGCCGCCGTAGGCTTCGACCGCGGCCTTTTTCGTTGCTGAGGCGTTTCGCGGCATCACGATGTAGGCGCGGATTCCGCGCCAACGCGCCGCCTGGGACAGGGCCGCCGCGTGGTTGCCGGAAGACGGTGCGGCCACGCCAAATCTTGCTTGCTCGTCGGTCAGCGAAAAAACCGCGTTGGTGGCGCCGCGGATCTTGAATGAGCCCGTTTTTTGCAGGTTTTCGCACTTGAAGAACAGTTGAGCGCCCGCCATGTGATCGAGAGACGCGCAGGTAACAACCGGCGTGCGTTGGACACGCGGTGCGATGAGGCGATGCGCGGCGCGAATGGCGTCCAGAGTCAGGTTCGCCGCAGGAAAGTTGAGCGGCTCGTGCGCGTTCGGCTGGCGTTCGATTGATTTGCTATGAGCGGACATGGTGCACGCAGAGAACTATTATGGCACATCTCGATTGGAAATGGATTTGCAGTGATCGTAATTTGATCTGAACTCACCGGATAACATTAAAAATCTTGACGCGGTTGCGGGCAAGTGCGATTCTCGAGGTCCCCCTTCCGGCGGCAAATTCGAAAACAATCCAGACCGCAAGCTCCCCAGGAGGAGTCCATGTCTGACCACGATCGCCGTATCGCCCCGCGGAAATCATACGCAATCCCTGTGCGGTTTAATGTGATCACTGAACAATACGCGATGGTGGGTGTGGGGGGAGTGGCGTCTGCCCCGGCGCGCCAGAACGCGAAAATATTGACAACTATTCCGCTGCCGAAGCAGGGGGAAATCGTGAATTTGTCGGAACGCGGCATTGGATTCAAGACGCGGCAAAATCTGAACGTGGGTGAAAACGTGGAAATATTTTTCACGTTGCCCACCGCGTTGACCGGACCCGCGCCGCAAGATGTGCGCTGCAACGCACGAGTGGTGCGCGTGGACTAAGTCCGGGGACACGAACGGAATGATCGCGATCGGCGCGGCCATTGATCGTTTCAAGCGTACCTCGATATCGCGCAATTGGGATCACTAGCGCGCCGGCAGCGAGATTTATTTGGTTGGCCGCGCAGCTACGGTGAACGTTACTTGCGCCGCCGTGGTGTTTTCGAAGCGGTCGAAAATCTGCACGGCGATGGTGTGCGGGCCTGGCGCGAGACCCGGAAGCTCGAGCTGGTAGCTTTCCTTCGGGCCGTCGGATAGTCCAGTTGCAGGAAAGACGATGAGCCAGTCGCCGGCGTCCACGCTGTATTGCGCGCGGGTGATCGCTAGGCCGGAACTTACTCCTTCGAACGTAATTTTCGCCGGGGCGCCGCTGGCGTCCGCGCGGAGATTTTCGATGCGCGGCGGAGTGTTTTGAATTTCGAAGCGATCGCTGCTGCGCTCGTTGCTGAGCGCCTGGCTGGGCGGATTCGAAGGCAGATCGGAGGCGACAATTTTCAGATAGTAGGCGCCGTCGGGCGTGGCGGTGCTGTCCCAGGAATAAAAACGCTGCGTTAGCTTGTCTTTCAGCAGGCGCCAGGTCTGTTCGCCTTCACCTCGATAATAAACCGCGAAAATCAGATCGTCGTCGTTGTCGTCATGCGCGCTCCAGAGGACGCTTTGGTAGCCTTTTTCTTCGAAACCCTGCGGCGGTACGTCCATCTTCTGCGATTTGGACGAAGTATCGAGGATCGCGCCGATGTTGGGAAACGGAGCGACGCCGCCGTTGCGCTGCGGATTTTTCAATTGCACGGACGCGGCGGTTGCCGGACCTCCGGGAGCGGCAGAAAATCCCTGTACGCGGACGCCGGGATCCTGGATGGCGATATCGTCCACGACGGGCGCCACATTTTCCGGTTGGTAGGCGATGCTGACCCAGGAAACTTCCGGGGCGTCGCGCTTATCGGCGACCTGGAACATCGCCTTCCACTGCAGGAAGCGCGCGGGCGGACAACTTACGGATTCGCCGCTGGCGCTTTTGTATGGACCGGACCACGGGCTCCATTCTTTTTCTGGATTGGAGGTGTTGCCGGAACGCACGTAGAAAGAAACTTTTCCCTGCGTTGCGCTGTTTTCGCCCCACCAGGTCAGGCGACCCCAATGCGAAAAAATCTTGGCGTCGAAAGGATCGGATTCGAAGCTGCCTTGCGCTTCCTGGTTCTGGGCCCAGCGTGAAAATTTTTCCGGGGTTGGCGGTGCCGACCAGAAGTTGCCCGTCGCGGCCGGCGATAAGGCTGGTTACTTGCGAGGAAGCGGTCTTGGCGACGATCGAATATATTCCGTTGTCTTGCAATTCGATGATGGCGCCTTTATTTCCCGTGCCCAGCAGGATTTTTCCGCTCGACGAAAAGCCCATCGAAAAAACGAGCTCATCGCGGGAAGTCCACAGCGTTTCACGCGAACCTGTCGGGGGAAATCTTCACGACCTGCGCGCCGCCGGTTGTGGAAGGGAACAGCGAGAAGGCGGGGGGAGCCTGCGCGTTTGCGGCTGCCTGGATTGCTAGTGTTACGGCGCCTTGTGCGGTGAGCGCTGGGGCGTTTGCTTGCGGCGCAATGTTGGCTGGCAGTGCGTTCGGAGTTGCGGGCCGTTGTTTTTCTCCGATGGCGGCGGCGTACAGGTTTCCGCTGGAATCTGTGAGCAGCGATGTTACTTCTTTTTTGTCCGTTTCGTACAGGACGAAGGACGCGCCGGCTTTCGGCAAGGCTTGCGACTCTTTCGCGCTGCCTGCTCTTGCAACTTCGATGCGTAGAATTTGCCCGTCCGGATCGGTGCCTACCAGGAGATTGCCTTTCGCGTCGAAAGCAAGCGAGCGCGCGTGGCGTTCGTCACTTTGATAAAAGAGCTGGCCTTTGCTATCGGGAGTTACGGCGAAAATTTCGCCTTTGTCGCCGGTGCCGACGAATAGAGTTCCTTGGGCATCTAGCGCGAGCGCCCAGATATATTTTGCTTTGGGATCGAAGAAGACGGACTTTTGTCCGTCGGGCGTGACTTTGTAGACCTTGCCGTCCGGCGACGTGCCTACGTAGAGGTTGTCGTGCGCGTCGAACGCGATGGTCTGCGCGGAAAGTTCCGGGGCTTCGAACACGGTGGTGGGTTTGGCGGGATCATCGAAGCGCAGGACTTTCGCGTCGGAGCCGCCCGCAGCGTAGATGCGGCCTCGCGAATCCGTGCGTAGCGCCCAGAGATACATCAAATTGGGATCGGACAAGGCTGCGAATTGCGGCGCGGGAACTAGCTTGCCGTCGCTGCGGATGGCGACGCCTTTGGCGGTGCCTTTCTCGAAGTCCGAGTAATCGGATTGCCGCCAAAAATGCGTGTGCTCGGCGTACACGAGCGCGGGCGCGAACAGTCCCGTCGTTAGAAGGCACGTCAAGATGAGTCGCCGTGTCATTGCTGCCATTCTCCTTTATCGCCAGACATTTTCAGCGCCGCGCGTTATTTCACCGTAATCGTCAGCGTGCGCTCGCCGGAAATTACCTGATGCATTTCGACGGACCATTCTCCCGCGTTGGATTGGTAGAGAAGGCGCGCGCCGCCGGGAGTTTGCCGCTGGTCCAACACGTTGATCGCGGACGCCGGCGCGTTGGGCATCACTTTGTCCTCCACCATCAGCGTGGGCGTGGGTTGCAACAGTGTTGCGTACAGCCGGTCGTTTTGATGCTCGCGGTTCATCAGCTTGATCAGCTCCTCGAGGCCGGGCAACTGGCCTTGGGAGCTGGCGGCGAGCGACTGCACGGTGCGATTCACCGTCTCGGCGTCGCTGACGACAAGTTGCAGCGGCCCGCGCGCGGCCTGCATGGGAATGGTGATGGGAAATTCCTGCACGAAAGTGGCGCCGCGATAGGGGCGCAGCTGGACTTTCACTTTGACGGTCTGGCCCGGGCGCACTTCGTTCGCTTCCACCCAGGCATCGTCAATGGTGGCGGCGCGGCGCTCCGGCAGCGCGGTGACGCGCAGGTGAATCGCGGCGACGTGCGGAATCTCGTAAGGGTTCGAATAAATCTGCGAAAAAATCGCCTGAACATCCGTAGCGACAAAGAATCCGCCGGGCACGGGCACGTCCGTTGGCGCGAACAGGTCTTTCAACTGAACCGTGGTGTGATTTTTGATGGCGATCTCGCCATCCAGCTGTAGCGTGGAACCCTCGCCATACGCGGCGTTCCCAATGATTCCGTTATACGTCGCCAGACCGACCAGCAGTGGGGTGAGTTGTGGACTTTCGATGACCTCAAAATGAAATTGTTTTTGCGCAGCGCCAGCTAGGAGAGTCACATCCACCGGGATCATCGGTGGGCCATCACCCAAGCGACCGCCGATGGCGGCGACGCGATCTTGCGTTAACGTGCCGATCGTCCCACCGGTGGTGATAATTTTTGTGGAGGCCATCGCGGAGGCGAGCGTGGTGAGCACGTGCGCGCGCGCCAGCGGCATGGATACGTTGCCGAATGAAAATATGGGATGGCCACAGGCGAGGATTTTGCCGTGGTCCACGGTGGTGACGGTGCAGCCGGGCGTAATCGAGAGGTCGCCGCGAATTAATTCCACGCCCACCATGTCGCCGGGTTTCAGTTGAGCGTCTTCGGCTGAGGCTGCGGCGGTGCCGCCGGCTATCATCGTCATGCCCCAGCCCGAGAGCTGCTTGCTGAATTGCGCGATTGTTTCCGGGTATAGGCCAGTGGAAATCAGCGGAGTTTCGATGGGCACCAGAAATTGGTCGGCGCCCGCGCTGGACTGGCGCGCGAAATTTTCAGGGAGGGGAATGCGCGACGCGGAATATGCCGTACTGGTATTGGTCTGTGCCGCACTCGTGGCTGAAGCTGACGCAGAGGCGGATAGATTTGCAGCAGGTTCCGGCGCTTTCTCCACATCGAGCATGTTTTCGATCGGAGTGACGCCGCCAATCGCTTCCTTGGTGAATGTGCCGAGCTTCAGCGACAGCGCACCGACCAATTTTCCGTCGTAATAGACGGGACTGCCGCTCATGCCGGCAACGACGCCTGTGTGTGCCACTTTTTCGCCCAGAAGCTGCACGAGAATGACGTCCTGCTTGGGACCGAGCGCGTTGTGCAGCACGCCTAGGACGACCAGGTCCACTTTTTCGATCTCATCGCCCGTGAAAATCGTATAGACGACGCATTTCATTCCCGGCTGCACTTGGCTGAGAGGGAAAATCGGGGGTAAATCTTGTGCTTTTGCTGCCGAAAGGCCGGTTAGTAGAAGCAGAGCTGCGAGAAATGTGGGAAGCAATTTCCGGAGGGCCAGGGGCATCAGAAGTTCATGATACCTGCCGCATACCGGGGAAGCAAATCGCGCCATGCTAGAATCTTGCGATGGCAAGAAAGACAATTTCGCCGGGCGGAAGCGTCAGCGGCGTGGTGGAACTGCCCGGGGATAAATCCATTTCGCATCGTTACGCGATTCTGGCGGCGCTGGCGGAGGGCACGAGCGAGATTCGAAATTATTCGCCCGCGGCGGATTGCGCGAGCACGCTCGAGTGCGTGCGGCGGCTGGGGATTGCGGCGGAAGCAAAAGGCGAGCATGTGCGCATCGCGGGCAAAGGGCTCGACGGTCTGAAAGCTTCGCGCAAGACGATCGACGCGGAAAATTCCGGGTCGACGATTCGCATGATGTCCGGCGTTCTGGCCGGACAGAATTTCACTTCCACGATTACCGGCGACAGTTCGCTGCGTCGCCGGCCGATGCGCAGAGTGGCTGAACCCTTGCGGCAGATGGGCGCGGACATACGCAGCACGGATGGTGACCGCGCGCCGCTGGAAATTCGCGGCGGGAAATTGCACGCGATTGACTACACGCTGCCGGTGCCGAGCGCGCAGGTGAAGTCGGCGATTCTGCTGGCTGGATTGTACGCGGAGGGCGCGACCACTGTACGGGAGGCTGTCCGCACCCGCGATCACACCGAAGTGGCGCTGCGCGAATTCGGTGCGAACGTCACGGTAGCCAAGGGTGAAATTCGCATCGAGCCGCGGCCGAAATTGCAGCCGCGGCAGTTGATAGTCCCCGGCGATTTGTCGTCGGCTGTGTTTCTGATTGGCGCGGCGCTGGTGTTGCCGGAATCGTCGCTGATGCTGCACAACGTCGGCTTGAATCCCACGCGCTCACGCGTGCTGGATTTTCTGATTTCGATTGGGGCTTCGATCAGTCTGGCGTCGGTGCAATTGCGCGACGGAGAGCTGATTGGCGACGTTGCAGTGCGCCACGCGCCGCTGGTTGGCGGCAGCATTTCCGGCACGCAGGTGGCCGAAATGATAGATGAGCTGCCGATGCTGGCAGCGCTGGGACCTTTCACGGAGAAGGGAATTGAGATTCATGACGCGCAGGAATTGCGGGTGAAGGAAAGCGATCGCATCGCCACGCTGGCGGCAGGCCTGCGGCAGATGGGCGCGCGCCTGGAGGAATTTCCGGATGGGCTCCGCGTCGAGGGCCGTGCCAGCGGCTCCGTCGCGACGAAGCTGCGCGGCGCAAAGGTCGATCCACAGGGCGATCATCGCATTGCGATGGCGCTGGCAGTGGCCGCGCTAGGCGCTGAGGGCGACACGGTGATCAAAGATTCGGAGTGCGTGGGCGTTTCGTTTCCGGATTTTTTCGTAGCTCTCGATCGCTTACGCGGAAGCACTTAGTCTCGGGCTCTGCACTCGGGCTCTGCACGGTTGACTGTAGGATTCTTGTGTGCGAGGTTCGCCATGAGATTATTTTACCGGGTTCGAGTGTCGCTTGAAGTTCTAACCCAAACTGAGCGCGCTCGAAAAAACACGCTATCGGCTTACCACATCCGATCGTGGCAGATAACTCTTTGCGTGGCTGTTCTCGCGAAGCTCGTCCTGTCTGTGCCGAGTTTTGCGGCTCAACGGTCCGATTACATCGAACATGCAGAGATTGATGCGCAGGGAAACATCTACGTAAGTTCCGACCCAGGAAAGCTCATCAAGATGGCGGACGTCGGGCACTGCATGGAAGCCAAGGAAGCCGGCGACATGCAGACGTTCGGATGTGCCGTCACCGTTCCGCTGAGACCCACAGAATCCTGGCAGGCAGTGCAGTTGGAGATTTATTTGAAGGGCGGGCTGAAGAAAACAATCGAGCCCGGTGCGCCGATTCGCGAGTGGCATTTTTGGAAGGACGGTCAGTTTGTGGCCGTTTACTTCGGACCGCTCAGCGGCCCTGGAACTTATGAATTGTTTGACATTCCGAACGTTCGGGTTGTCCGACAAGTGGCGGAGCCAGCAGACATAAGCGCCCTGCCTCAGTGGGCCAAGGGCCTTGCGCAACTCCAGGACGAAGCTGTTCCAACCAGTGCCGCTCTGACGCAAGAGCGAACGGCGTGGATTGCGAAAATCCTGAGGCAAGTCGAGGAGATTAAGCCGGGCATGCAACGCAAAGACCTGTCCAAGATTTTCACGACGGAGGGCGGGCGTTCCAATCGATTCCAGCGGATATATGTTTCCGTCGAGTGTCCGTACATCAAAGTGGATGTCCGTTTCAAAGCGGCGGACGGTGACAGTGCTGCCCTTCCAGAAGCGCCAGAGGACGTAATCGAATCTATCTCGCAACCGTATCTTGGGTGGAGCGTGATGGATTAGATCCGCCTGCATTCGCGGCGTGCACGATGCTGGCAGCGTTTGCGGGGCGGCAAGGGTCAAGAAGACTTGCGCAAATAAATGGTTCCGTAGCTGGTGACGATCGAGATTTTCGGTCCTGGGGAGCCGACTTTGCCACTGAGGGCGCTCGTGCCGTTCTCGTCCGCGGGCTTTAGGCTTGGCGCCTCGAAATCGCTTTGGATTTCGCCGGAGCGCGAGATTGCTGAAATTTCGAAATTCGATTTCGCGGGCAGCGTCAGGTCCACTTCGCCTGTTCCATTCGCGATGTTGATGTCTTCGCGCGGCGGCTGCGCATAACTCACCTTGATGTCGCCGTGCGTTCCGGCAATGTCCAGGCGGCCGGCGACGTTTTCCACTTGGATGTCCTTATCATGGGTGACGAGCTTGGCGAAACCGCTCACGTCCGATACGTCAATCTGTCCCGAATCCAGTTCCAGCCGTCCGGTGAGATGCGCGAGGGTGAGATCGCCGGCTTGCGAAGTGTAATGCGTGGTCTTGGTGACGTTGCGGATGCGCACCGGGCCGAAGAATTCGCCCTGCAAGGTGGCGTCGCCCGCCACATCGTTTAACTCGATTTCGTTGCCGCGGCCGGTGATACGCACGCTGGCGGTGACGTCGTCAATGCGCGCATCACCTTTCACGAGTTGGGCGGATACGTCCGAGCCAATGTCATGGACTTCGATATCTCCCATCTGCGTGGTGACGCTCACGGCACCGGCCAATCCGGAGACAGAAATGTCGCCGTGATGCGAATCGGCGGAAAGCGACGCGCTCTTGGGAAGCGTCACGTCAAAGTCCACGGTGACGTGTCCTGAGTCCGATTGTTGGTTCACGGGATGAACGCTGTAGCCGTCACGGGTTTGCTCGATCACGACCTTGAGTGATTTTAAAAGCTCCTCAGCAGTCGATTCATTCGAGGCTTCCGCGGTTTCGGAGGCGCTCACACGCAAATCGTTGCCATCGCCGACGTGCGCAGTAATACTTCCCATGGCCGTCGTCACCATCACATGCGCGCCGGCGGGAATAGTTTTCGGCGGGAGTTCTTCACTTTGCGTGGACTTGTGGTTGAAAACATCCAGGTCAATGTTCATGTCGGGATGTTTTTCGCGCACCTTCGTGTAAATTCCCATTCCCGCCAGAACGAGGACTACCAGTACCAGCAGAGCCGCTTCACCGCCCGATAGTAGCGGCGGCCGAGTGTCACCGGCTCGCTGCGCGCTGAAGTGATCGACCAACTTTGCGATGCCCCACAGAATGATTAGTACGGGCCAAAAGCGCCAGAAGAGGTGCCAGATTCCCAGGTCGGGATGAAAGCGCGCGAGAAGAAACAGGATTCCGAGAACAATCAGAAGCAAGCCGCTGAAAATGGAACTGCGTTGTCGCCCGCCGTTGCTCACGCGCGCCTCACGAGTCGAGATGGCCTTCTTTGGACGCGAGCGACTGCGCCGTCAGCACGACACCGGCTACGATGAGAAGAATTGGCCAAAGTTCCAGGAAACTGAAGCGCGTGTATTCGCCGATTAGGAAAAGAACGCCGACGCTGATGATCATCAGCGGGCCCATGAGGCCGCGAATCTTGCAGTGCAGGCAGTGGCAAACGGTTCGATTGGGATCGCTCATATTGAGCCCTCTTTAAGAATTCTTGTGCAAACGATCACGCAGGATCCATGCGCCGATCAGGATCAATGCTATGGGCCAGGTCTTTCTAAGCCAGTCTGCTTGCAAAAGCCCGAAATTTCCGAGCAGGATCAAAATGCCGATAGCGATCAAGACGAGCGCGCCGATCGGCTTGCGATCCGGCCCTTCGATCGGATTCGCAGGCTCGGGTTCTCCCTTGCGGCGGGCTTGAGCGGTGCGGTACGCCTCGACGGGCATGTAAAAATAAAAGCAGCCCAGCACAACGCCGAGAAATGCGTCGGCGCCCTCAGGAAGGTCGCTGTTGAGCGCCGCGATTAGTCCGCCAAATATCAGCACGTGGATCAGCGCCTTCATATATTGACCGTTATACACGGCGCCCAGGCCTGGAATGATGCCCAGAGTGGCGGCGAGTCCAGGATTCCCGGCTGTCTTCGCAGCTTCTGACCCGGGCGGAGCCGCTAGCTGTCTCGCGAGGCATTCTTCGCAATAGAGCGCGCCGCGCACTTCGCGCGTGCACTGTGGGCACATCGCTTTTCCGCAATTGCGGCAAAAACCGGTGGCCGGGACATCTGTGTGCACCGCGCAATTCATCGAGGGCTCCTGGGATTGGTAGCAATCACGATCACGCCGAGATCTTCCGCCCAATTGGTGTTGAGCAGAGAGGCGAACATCGTGCCGTTGCGCGACTGGGTGTGACCGGGATGCGGCGAAGTCTGCGATTTCTCCTGCGGGTTCACGGAAGGCGGCTGCGAGTTTTGTTGCGGCGCGGGCGCCGGCGTGATGGAAGGAGAAGGTTCGGCGTCGGGCTGCAGGCGCGTCTGGATTTCGTAGACGACGCGCAGGTCGTTTACGAATTTGGCGCTGCGCGCGTAGGTGAGGTGCACCTGGCGATTGGCGGTGCGAAAAACATTGGTGGGGCTCAGGTCGGCCTTCTTCAGTTTTGCCGGGGACATTCCGCTGGTGTGAAGGACGATCAACAGAGTGGCCGCAACGGTGACGACGCCCATGACGAAGCGCGGTTGCCACAATCGCGGAGCCCAGGCGAACCAGCGTTGCCAGCCCGCGGTTTGTGCGCGTCGCGGGCCGAGCGTGCTTTCGAGGATCTTGGGAACTAGTCGTGGCGGAACTTCGAGCGCGTCGAGCGCTTGCATCCGATCGACGAGGCCGCCCACTTGCGCGACCAGCTTGCCGCAGGCGTCGCAACCGCCGGCGTGCGCGGAAAATTCCGCTGCTTCGGCGGGCGAAAGAATTCCGTCGAGATAATCGCTCAGCCTTTCTTCGGTTCGTGCGCAGTTCCAGTCCGTCATGCTATTGCTCCCGCCGGTCAATTCTGCGGCCGTAGCCCCATTTCTTCCAAGATGCGCGCCAGCTCGATGCGCCCGCGGTTAATGCGGGATTTTACCGTACCCTCGGGTACTTCCAGGACGGTTTGAATTTCGCTGTAGTCGAGGCCCTGCAAATCGCGCAAAATTACTGCTTCGCGCAATTCCGGCGAAAGGCGCGACAAGCCTTGCTGGAGCTGCGCGCTCAGTTCCGAAGCAAGAGCCAGCTTGTCCGGCGTGCGCGCTGCGGATTGCTTGTTCTCCAGCTTGGGCATCGCGTCCTCGATGGAATCCGTTAATCGGTCGCGCCGCGTGCGCCGGTAATGATCCACCAGCAGGTTGCGCGTGACGCTGGTGAGCCAGGTGGGAAACGCTCCGAAAGCCGGCCGGTAACTGGGAAGCGTGCGATAGATGCGCAAGAAAACTTCCTGGCTGAGGTCCTCGGCTTCTGTGGAGTTGCCGGTGAACCGGTAGCACAGATTGAAAACACGCCGGGTGTGGCGGCGTACAAGTTCCTCCCAGGCCGGCCCTTCGCCCCGGAGACATCCCTGCACCAGTTGGGCGTCGGGCTCCAATCGTCTTTAGCCTCGCAGCTTGCATTTCCTTTCAGCCTCACAAGATGTAACGCAATCCCGGGCTAAAAAGTTCCGCTCGCCGGGCGACCTGTGACGTCGAGCGGCGTAGTGGTTCGGCGGAGACTTGCATTGTGCCGCATCTTATCGAGCTTGGCGACGGGAAGACAAGCGCCGTGATGGATTTCGGTGTGGGCCGCGAAAGAAACGCGAAACCTGCCTTGACACTCTCGGAAGCTTGCTGTTACGGTGCAAAATCAATGCTGCGCACTTCACGACGGATTTTCTTCCTGCTGCTGGCTCTGGTTGCGCTCGGCGGTTTGGTCTACAAGTTTCGCAATTCGATCACGCTGGAAGGGTTTCAGTGGTCCACGGTCGGGCAGTCGCTGCGCGATGCGCGGCTTTCCTTGCTGGTGCTCACGGTGGCGACGATCTATGTGTGTTTTGCGATTCGCGCGCTGCGTTGGATGAGGTTTTCGCGCACGCTGGGTGTGACGCATTTCGGCAATGTGTACGGCGCGACGCTGATGGGATTCACTTGCACATTTTTGCTGGGCCGCGCGGGCGAGCCGATTCGTCCCGTGCTGATTGCGAAGAAAGATGGGCTTTCGATTCCGCGGATGTTCGGCGTTTACGTTCTGGAGCGCGTGTTCGACGTGGCTGCTACTGCTGTGATCGCGGGATCTGCGCTGCTGCTTTTCGAGCAGCGGGGCCTGGTGACCGCGGAAGATGAATCGTTATTGAAGCTGACGCGTTCGGCGGGGAGTTTGCTGCTGGTCGGATTGCTGGTGGCCGTCGGTTTTCTGATTTATTTTCGCTATCATGGCGCGGAATGGCTGGCGCGGCGGTTGCAGAAACCTGCGTGGCGCATCGGTTGGCGCGGGAAAATTATTGCGCTGCTGGAAGGATTCGCTGAAGGGTTGCAGGGAATACGAACCTGGAATGATCTGGGCGCGTTGATTGCGCTTTCCACCGTGCATTGGTTTCTGATCGTGCTGTGTTATTGGTGGGTGGCGCACGCGTTTGGCGGAAAGTTGGGTGAATTGACTATTGTCGGTGCGGCGCTGGTTCTGGCGTTTTCCATGGTAGGGTCAGCCGTGCAATTTCCTGGAGTGGGCGGTGGAGCTCAAGTGGCGACGTTTGTTGTGTTGACGCTGATCTTTGGAGTAGAAAAGGTGCCGGCGGCGACGATGTCCATCGTCGTGTGGCTGCTTACGTTTGCATCTTGCAGTTTGGCGGGTTTGCCTTTGCTGTTCCGCGAAGGATGGTCCATGGGCGATTTGCGCAGGATGGCGACGGATGCCGAGCATGAGGCCGAATCCGAGGCGGAAGAAATTGCGCTTGATGCGCATCCTGCGAAGCCAGGAGACGAAACGCGGTGAAATGTCCCTTCTGCACGAATCTGGACGATAAAGTGGTGGACTCACGCGAAGCGCGCACGGGCGACTTGATTCGCCGGCGGCGCGAGTGCTTGAAGTGCAGCCGCCGCTTCACCACCTACGAGCGCATTGACGAAATTCCCTACATGGTGATCAAGAAAGACGGGCGGCGCGAAAAATTCGAACGCGCCAAACTGTTGCAGGGCTTGTTGAAGGCTTGCGAGAAGCGTCCGGTACCGGTGGGCAAACTGGAAATGATTGTGGACGAGGCGGAGCAGTTCGTCAGCGAGGCACCGGAACGCGAGCGCACTACGAAAGATATTGGCGAGCACATCATGCAGAAGCTGAAAAAGCTGGATAAGGTGGCTTACGTGCGATTCGCGTCCGTATATCTGGATTTCAAGGACGTGAAGGAATTCATGGACGAACTGAAAGTGCTGCTGAAGGATCGCGCAAAGAAATAGTTTCGTTAAACCTGCCAGACACCTGCAGCAAATTTCTTTATAGTTCGAAATCCCAGATGTTCGTAGAGACGCACGGCGGAAGTGTTGATGCTGGTTACTGTGAGCGAAAGGGAATCGTAGCGCCTGCGGCGCAGCGCTTGAATGGAGCTTTCCATCAGGGCGCGGCCGATGCCGTGACCTTGATATCCGGGCATCACGCAGATTTGGGTGGTGTGGCCGACGCGTTCGGCCACGGTCGATGTGAGCACCATGCCGATAGGACGCTCGCCCGTCGCGGGACGCACCAGGAAAGAAGCCTCGGGCAAAAACTGGCCGCAGCCCGGCAGCAGCACGATGTTGCGCAGGAATTTCATGCCGCCGGATTCGGTGCGGTACTGGTCGTTGATTTCACCGTCCACGTGATCGGCGTAGGCAAGCTGGATCAGCCGCGCCGCGGATTCAAATGCGCGGTCGGTCCACGGTTCCAGGCGGAGGCCGGTGGAAAGAGGCGCTCCGCTTAGCTTGGCGTCCGCGAGAGTGAGCAACATGAACTGGCGTGTGTAGAGTTTGAAATATTGCGAGAGAAATACGGGGTCGAGTTCGGTGCCGAAGGGCATTAGCTGCGCTTCGACTCGTTCCAGATGCGGAGTGGCGTGCAGCGCCGTCACCATTTCGGTCACCAGCGCGCGAGTGATCGGCTCCTGCGAAAAACGCGAAGAGACGTACAGGCCTCCGATGAGTCCTTTGTGATCTTCGAGGACGTAGAAGCCGTAGCCTGCGGGATTGCCATCTTCCAGGGCGACATAGCCGCCCAACGAGCGAGAGTCAATGAACCTGCGAATCAGCTCGATGGAAGAGCGATAGTCCCAGTGCAACTCGTCGCGCCAGTGACGAGTTTCTTCCTGGAAGAGTGGGTCCAGGGTCCGCGCCTGAATTTGCCGGAGATCAACAATCTGCATGTGGGAAAGGAAACAACCCCCAAGCCATTATAAACATGGGGGCCGGCAGAACCCAACTGGTCGGCCTTGCCGATAGTGGATCAGTTTCAGACAACGGCGTTTTTATCAGGAGTCAGCCGTGATCTCGATGGCCAACTACCTCAGCGGAAAATACACAGCCACCAACTCCCCATCACCAAGCCACCGAAAAACGCAACCATCAGGAAGATATTCCCTTTCGTTGGCGGCCATCCCCCGAACAGCGCGGCTAGGGTCTTTTGTCGCTCGCCAGGACACGAGGCGTTTCTGGTTACTCCCCAGATTGTCATCGCTAAGCTTCCGACGACGACCGCGAGAATCATAAGCGGTATCCATTCACATCTGCTCCCAGGCGTTCTCCTGGTCAGCCAGAATGGTCGCAGACCCGGGTTATCAGGTAGTTGTCACCCCGAAGCAAGCCTTCAGAGCGTTCTGAACCGCCGCCCATCACAAAGATTCGTCAATTCGCCGCGGGAGCACCATCGGGGCTGGCCTTGAGGGCTGGCAAGAAGGGAATGGCAGTGATATTGAAAGAAGGCTCGCCGGCAGGGATACAATCGTCTTCTTTGTTTTTGGGTTTAGTGATGATCGAAACACGAGCGCATGCATTGATATCGGTGACGGAGTCCGGGGATATGTGACGAGTACGGCCGCCAGCGGTATATTCGATGCGGTCCGTAAACTCACGAACGGTGTCCGCACGGATCACCTTGCCATCGCTGAGATGCAAATAGGCAGGCTTGGGCGGGTCTTCGATCTTGAACGTAAACGTGAGCGGAACCTCCGTTTCCCTCAGTCCTCCCACGTACCCTCCTATTAGAAAGCGCCACTGGCGCACCGCCTTCAGGGCAGCTTCTAGAAGAACCGGATCGCCGGAAACGGTTTGCAACTCCGCAATCGCATTGTGCTCACCAATAACCAGGAGGAGTTTCACTTCCCCTTGGATACCCGCGAGCCGCGCTGCTCTCGGGTACGTGGGGCTTACTGCGTTGGAGGTGACGCAGCACATTTGATCTTGCGTGAGGTGAAAGCGCGCCTGGGAACCCGGAGTAGTGCCTTGGGGATCCTGTGCAAGCAGAATCGATAGCAGGGAAACGAAAAATACTTGGGCCAGAGGCGCGAACGATGGCATGAAAACTTTATAGCACTTTGGAACGTAAGTGGCGTCCATTTATCGGAGACGAAAGTCTTCAAACCGTTACGATTCAGCGTGAACCGGTAAGTCAAGGAACGAGCTTCGTGCCCGACTAGGTGCGTAATCGGAAACCGGCCCACTACCACCTTGCAATGGGCATGGGATCGAAACTCGGACCGGCAAGGCGGTTGAGGGCATTTGTCTGAAATGTAACTGCCTGTACCATCGGCCCACCCTGCGCTTGCAGGAAATTGTGCTACCATGCAATTCGCCGAGGCGAGAATTGCGTGCGCCCGCGCTTACCGGATGGCCTTCCTCTCAGAACTACGCTATCCAACAACGCGTATCGCCAAGCTCCTCTCGGGACTCTTCGCGATTGCGCTCTTCCTATTTGTGTCTGTAGCCGCTGTTTCAGGCTTCCTGTTGTATCAATTGCTGCGTACATCGCACGCGACAGGCTCGACCATTGATCTGAACGTAATGATGGGGCATCCGGTGGCGTTTTCGTTTCCGGTTGCGAATGGTGGCACTCGCGACGGGTGGTTCTATCCGGGATTGCGCGGCTCGCCCACGATTGTGGTGTGCCACGGCTATCATTCGCAGCGCTCGGACGTGCTGACGCTGGTCACCGCGCTGCAGGATCAGCAGTTCAACGTGTTCCTGTTTGACTTTGCGGCTCACGGCGCCAGCCCTGGGGTCACCACGCTCGGTTATAAGGAAGTGGCGGAGCTGCAAGCGGCGATGCAGGCTTTGGCCATGCGCGATGATGTGGATCCGAAACATTTCGGGCTGTGGGGCGTGGATATGGGCGGGTATGTGGTGCTGGAAAATGCCGTCTCCGATCCTCGAGTTTCCGCGTTTATTGTGGACGATGCCTACGCCGATCCGCGCGACATGGTGCAGGTACAGGTGAAGCTCTCGGGCCTTACGGTGCTGCCTTACGTGAGCCAGCTCTGCGATCTGGGTTTTCGCATGCTCAATTACCAGTATCGGAACCTGCCGCCCGTCACCGCTCAACTGATTCGCACCAAGGGGATTCCGAAACTTTTCTTTGTGTCGGATGACCGGCCCGACCTGGCTCGGGACATGACGAATTTGTTCACACATGCGCCGGAGCCTAAGCAGATGATTCGCGACCGTACGAGTTATCCGGACATGTCCGATGAAGATCGCAAGAACTACGAGAGTCAGGTGGTGAGTTTCTTCCTGTTAAATTTGCCGGCAACGTCGCGGGCTCCGAGCAACTAGCGCGGAGCGGGTGCGACGGGGATATAGAGGATGCCGTGTTGTGGCGGCTCAGGTGTGCCTTGAAACCTTCCTGCCTGTTGTATTTTTTCAAATCCCTCGCGTGTGGTGAGCACAAGAGCTGCATCCGGATCGTGCGGCGACCATTCCGGGATTTCGCGGTGGAAATAAAAGGCAAAGCCGTAATTCCACGTGCGTCTTAACTCGTAGGTGAAGATTCTGTCGGGGTGAAGATCGTTGCGAAAGAACGCCGCGTGCGTTCTAGCCGAAACGTAGGGATCGAGCGACGGAAGGATTGCGATGTTGGCGATTTCAAGGGTTGCGATGACGCATAGGCTGCAGAGGGTCACGGCTAGACGGAGATCCTTGCGCATTCCGGCGTAGAGAATTCCGGCGGCGATTGCGATAGCGATTCCCAATACTACTGAGGCGAGTGCAGGGATGGCGCTGCCCATCTCCGTGAATAGGAACTTGTGCGTCGCGTGCAGGAATATACCCGCCAGCACAATCCACACCAGGGCAAGGCCCGCGCTGAGGACGATCGCGTTGCTGCGACTTTTTTGAAACGAGCGGCTCGCGCCGATTGCAGCGACTAGCGCCAGGACTGGAACCGCCGGAAGAATGTAACTGGGCAGCTTCGATTGCGAGAAGCTGAAGAACACGACGGGGAAGAAGGCCCAGCAGGCGAGGAAGAACCCGGGAGAATTCGTCCACGTTTTTTCGCGCCAAAGTCTGAGCGCTTCTTGTGCCGCGGCGATTAAGAACGCAGACCACGGGAGCAGCGCGAGAATTGTGATTGGTCCGAAGAACCAGAAGGGCTGCTGGTGTTGGAACAGCGGCGTCAGGTAGCGTTCAAGATTGTGCTGAAAAATAAAAACGTGGAGGAAATCGGCATTGCGGTGCGCGCAGAGCGCATACCACGGTAGCGCCACGGCACAGAACGCCCCGATGGCCAGAGGATGAGCCAGACCGATTGCAGCGCGCCACTGGGATGTTACGAGTGCCCAAATGCCGATGGCGCCGCCGGCTAGTATTACTGCCGCAGGTCCCTTCGCAAGCACTCCGGCACCCAGAAAAGCGCCCCACAGTAAGAGCGCCAGCAGATTGTGGCTTTGAATTTCCGCTGGCACGCCGTCTGGGGTGCGCAGGGCGCCGGCGCGCTTGAGGACGCTCGCCGCGCAGACCATCGCCAAGGTAATCGCCGCGCTGAATAGCATGTCTGGAGTTGCGGCGCGCGCGAATCCAATGGCCGCGACGCTCGTGGCAAAAATTACGGGCGCGAGTAGAGTCGGGCTTGCGATTGAGTCTTCGTCTGCGCCGTAGTGCCGCCGCGCAAACCATGCGATCGCTTTTGCGGCGGCGAGAGCAGCGAAAGCAGACGGCAAACGCGCGGCCCATTCTGCCGGCAGGTGCATCCGGAATCCCATCGCTGCCGCCCAGTAATAGAGGATGGGCTTTTCAAACCACGGAACGCCCCACAGACTGGGCGTGACCCAGTCGCCTGTTTCCGCCATGGCGCGTGCGATCCATGCGTAGCGCGGTTCATCGGGACCGACCAGGCCGATGGCGCCGAGGTTTGCGAACAGCGACACTACGACCACTACACCAGCGGTGGCGAGGGCCGCAACGTTCGTCTTGCGTTGAGATTGTGCAAGTGGGTGCAAAGCGCGATGAGTCTAACATTCTCGCCGCCAATCTTGTTTCGCGAAGCGCGACGCCGCAATGCGCAATGCACAGTCAGCGAACGATTGCTGGCATACGTTCCGCTGGCTCTTGCATAATGGCCCGCTATGCGGGAATGGTTGGAATATGCCGTAGCCTGGACGGGGCTGAAATTATTGGGGCTGCTGCCGCGGTCGACCGCGCGATGGGTGGGCGCGTCGTTCGCGTCCGTGGCGTACGTGTTCCGCGCGCCGCTTCGCCGTGCGGCGATGTTCAATCTGCGTTTGGCTTTCCCGGACTGGAGTGACGCGAAGCGCAAGGACATCATCGGCGGAATGATCCGGCAAATCGGCTGGATGGCCGGCGAGTTCTCGCAATTTCCGCGCTACACGCCGCAGAACATCGGGCGCATCGTGGAGATTGATGGAGCTGAGAATTTCGACGCCGGACAACGGCGCGGGAAAGGCGTGCTGTTTCTGACCGGGCACATGAGCGCCTGGGAGCTGTCTTCATTTGCGCACGCGCTTTACGGGCACCCTTTGCATTTTCTGGTGCGGCCAATTTCGAACGGGCGCGTGGATGCACTGATTAATCGTTACCGCTGTTTATCTGGAAATCGCCCCATAGATAAAAACAAATCCGCACGCGCGATTTTGAAAGTTCTCGCGGATGGCGGCACGGTAGGGATTCTTTCGGATCACAACACGGCGCTCGAAGAGGGAGTATTCGTGAATTTCTTCGGCATCCCGGCGTCCACTACTTCCGGTTTGGCGCGCATTGCTTTGCGTACGGGCGCGGCCGTAGTCCCTGGTTTTCTTTTCTGGGACGATTCGCTGCGTAAGTACCGGCTGCGATTCGAGCCGCCCGTGGAGCTGGCGCGCACGGGCGACGAAGAGGCGGACGAGCGGGAGACCACGCAGCGATTCACGCGAGTGATTGAGCACTACGTTCGCGCGCATCCCGAGCAGTGGCTGTGGGTACACAAACGATGGAAAACGCGTCCGTCGGGTGACCCGCCGATTTATCCATTTTAGTTTTAGCTCGGCGTTTGCTGGGGCGCGCGTTTTTTTTTGCAACGATTCATTTTTCCAAATGAGGTGCAGAGATGATTCATACGGCTGGCGAACTTGCGGAGTATCTAGGCGCAAAAATCCACGGAGACGCGCAAGTGCAGGTTTCAGGCGTCGCGAGTCCAGAGAGCGCGAAGCCGGAGCAACTGATTTATGCGGATTCGCCGCGCCAGTTGGAACGCGCGGCCGGCTCGGCGGCGCGTTGTGTCCTGGTTACGCCGGGCACGAATTCGTCTGGGAAGACGATCCTGGAAGTTGAGAACCCGAAACTTGGCTTTGCGAAGGCGGCTGCGTGGCTGCTGCCCAAGCCTGCGTTGCGTCCGGAGATTCATCCGACCGCGATCGTCGCAGCGACCGCGCGGCTGGCTCCCAATATCCGCGTCGGCCCGTACGTTGTGATCGAAGACGAAGTAGAAATCGGCACGGGCACGAACGTAGAGGCATTTTGCTTTTTGGGTCGTAGCGCCCGGGTGGGAGAACACTGCTGGCTGCATCCTCGCGTGACGCTGTACGCTGGCGCGAGGCTCGCTGATCGGGTGGAAGTCCACGCGGGCGCGGTGATCGGTGGCGACGGCTTCGGGTATGTGTTCGGTGAGGGTCGCCACATCAAGTTCCCACAGATTGGCAGCGTGGAAATTGGCGACGACGTGGAGATTGGGTGCAACACCGCGATTGACCGGGGGTCACTGGAGGGGACCCAAATTGGAACTGGCGTTAAGATTGATAACTTGGTCCAGGTCGCTCACAACGTGCGCATCGGTAGAAATACGGTCGTAGCCGCGCAGGTGGGAATTTCCGGCAGTTGCACAATCGGCGCGCAGGTCCTGATCGGCGGCCAGGTGGGCATCGCGCCGCACTGCACGCTGGAAGACGATACGATCATCGGCGCACAAGCGGGGATTCCGAGTGGGAAGACCATTCGTCGCGGGCAGACGGTTTGGGGCACGCCGGCAAGACCGTTCGCGCGATTCAAGGAACAATTTGGCTGGTTGTCGCGGCTTCCCGAACTGGCGGAACGCGTTCGCAAATTGGAGCAAGCGAAAACGGGCGACTGAAACGTGAGCCGAACGCCGGGAAGTTCGGTTTCTATTCGCTTTTCCCGCGGCCGTCTCCGCCAATTGCGGAAAATTTCTAGCACTTATTTTGCACATATTTACTGGATGATTGCCTTTTTGAAACAATTTAAGCAGCCATCTGGCCTCGTGGCACATCTACATGCTGTGGGAACGGGCAGCCCGTTTTTAGTTGACCCTGAGGGCAAACCCAAAGATAATATTAGCGTTAGCGTGAATTCTCTGAGATTCGGGTCGCAGAGGATGACGGTTTTCGGCGTGCTCCTTCGGGGGAGCCGCTGTTTAGCACGTTAAAATGTGGTTTGTAGGCCATATTTAGATCCAAACAATCATACCCCAGTGAGTCGCAGCAACCCGCAGTTGCTGGATTCGTATCCTGGGCAGCACCGGAATGCATCATACCGGGCGCTATGTAGTCAAATAGTACTGAGGGATTGATGACGCCGAAAGCAAGACTGCAGGTGGACGCCCGGAACGAAAGCAGATCGCAGGGTGCGGCTACAGTTCGCAGTCGGAACATCGAATTTCAGGTTGAACAAGCCGTCGCGCGCGCCACAAACTGGCTGCTCTCCGCGCAGACTCAGGACGGCTACTGGTGGGCCGAGCTGGAAGCGGACACCACGCTGGAATCCGACTACATTCTGTACCTCCACATTCTTGGTCAGCTGGACTCTGAGAAAACCGCCAAACTCGCCAATTACGTTCGCCGCAAACAGCTGCCTGACGGCGGGTGGAACATCTTCGAGGGTGGTCCTTCCGAGCTGAACGCCACGGTGAAGGCTTACGTCGCGCTGCGTTTGGCGGGTGATTCGGCGACCGCGCCGGCCGTGTTGCGCGCAAAAGAGCGAGTTCTGGAGCTGGGCGGTCTGGAGGCGACGAACTCCTACGTGCGGTTCTATCTGGCGATGGTGGGCGGCGTAGATTGGAGCATCGTTCCTTCGATTCCGCCGGAACTGATGCTCTTGGCGGACTGGTTTCCGATCAATATTCATGAGATGTCGTCCTGGACGCGAGGGATTGTGATTCCGCTGGCGCTGGTTTATGCGTATAAGCCGGACTGGCGGCTGCCTGAGGGCGTCACGGTAAGCGAGCTGTTCAAGACTCCGGGCGGCATGCCGCAATCTTTTAAATGGGACAAGCGCGTGATTTCCTGGCGCAACGTGTTCCTGGCGATGGACCGCGGATTGAAATTGCACGAGCGTCTGGGTTGGAAGCCATTCCGCAAGTTTGCGCTGGAACGCGCGCGTCGCTGGATGGTGGAGCGCCTGGAACGCAGCGAAGGTTTGGGCACGATTTATCCGGCGATGATGAATTCGATTTTCGCGCTGCTGGCCGAAGGCGCCGATTCGCAGGATCCGCTGGTCGCGCGCGAAATCGGTTTTCTGGAGCGTTACCAGATTGCCGAAGGCGATACCCTGCGCGTGCAGCCTTGCATTTCGCCGGTGTGGGATACGGCAATCGCGATGGTGTCGCTGGAAGAGGCGGGATTGGACCCTGCGCATCCCTCGCTCATCGCTGCCGAGCGTTGGGTTGTGGCGAATCAGATTCTTGGTCCAGGCGATTGGCAGGTGAAGAATCCGAACGCGGCGCCGGGTGGCTGGGCCTTTGAATTTAAGAATGAGTTTTATCCAGACGTGGACGATACGGCTTTCGTGCTGATGGCGCTAGGGCGCGTTGCCGATCCGGATTCCGAACGCTTGCGCCGCTCCATGCAGCGCGGGCTGGCGTGGCTTGTGAGCATGCAGAACGAAGACGGCGGCTGGGGCGCGTTCGACCACGAAAACAATCTGCAATTCCTGAATCATATTCCGTTCGCGGACCACAATGCGATGCTGGACCCTTCGACGGCGGACGTCACCGCGCGGGCGGTGGAATGCCTGGGCCAGATGGGCTGGTCGGCGATTGATCCGGTGATTCAGCGAGCGCGGGCTTTCATCCGTCACGATCAAACCCCCGAGGGACCGTGGTTCGGGCGTTGGGGTGTAAATTACATCTACGGCAGCAGCAGCGTGTTGCGTGCGCTGGAGACAGTGGGATTATCGAAGGGCGCGGATTGCCAGGCGGCGGCGAATTGGCTGCGCTCGGTGCAAAATCCCGATGGCGGATTTGGCGAGTCAATTCTTTCCTACTACGATCCCTCGCTGAAAGGGAAAGGGAAGAGCACGGCGTCACAGACGGCTTGGGCAATTATTGGACTGCTCGCCGTTTGCGGACCGTATGATGCCTGCGTCGAGCGCGCGATTGGGTGGCTGGTGGCGAATCAGAACGAAAACGGAACCTGGGACGAAGCTGAATTCACCGGCACGGGATTTCCGTGCGTCTTTTATCTGAAGTATCACATTTATCGCAACGCATTCCCGCTGTACGCCCTCGCGCGGTATGACAACATGCGCCAGGGCCGGCGCAAATTCGTCGGCGTGCAGATTCCTGCCGAGGAATTGCAAAACCAGAACGGACTGCGGACTTAGGCGATGAACGCGTCGCTTGTCGTAAATCGCCGCTGCGGCTTCCGCAGCGCGAGAATCTCCAATGCTTCCTCAAACGCGGCTATGTTGGTCGCACGCAGCCGCACCTGCGAAATCTGTCGAGAAATTACGGCTCGGCATGATCAGGTTTACCGCTCCTCATGACTACGCTCGTAACCGGCGCCACGGGATTTGTGGGAAGCCACGTTGTGCGGCAACTTGTCGCTGCTGGAGATTCGGTGCGCGTGCTGGTGCGCGCCAGTAGCAATCTGGCGGTACTGGAAGATTTGCCGGTCGAGCGTGCGGAAGGCGATTTGCGCGATGGCGCTTCGCTGGAGCGCGCGATGCAGGGCGTGCGGCACGTGTTTCACGTGGCGGCGGATTACCGCTTGTGGGCGCCGAAGCCAGCGGAGATTTACGAAAGCAACGTCGAGGGCACGCGGCGATTGCTGGATGCGGCGCAACGCGCGGGCGTGGAGCGCATCGTATATACCAGCACCGTTGCGACGATTGCGGTGCCGCGGCATGGCGCTCTGCCGAACGAAGCGACCAAGGCGACGCTGGACGAAATGATCGGTCATTACAAGCGATCGAAGTTTCTGGCGGAGCAGGTTGCGGTGGACGCGGCTCGCGCTGGCGTTCCGCTGGTGATTGTGAATCCCACGGCGCCGGTGGGGCCGGGCGATTGGAAGCCGACGCCGACGGGGCGGATTATTCTGGATTTTCTGCAGGGCAAAATGCCGGCTTATGTGGATACCGGCTTGAATGTGGCCGCGGTGGAAGATGTTGCCGCGGGTCATTTGCTGGCCGCCGAGAAGGGGCGCGTCGGTGAGCGATACATTCTCGGCGCGCGCAACATGACCTTAAAGCAAATTCTGGACGCGCTTTCGGCGATTACGGGGCGTCGAGCTCCGCGCGTGCGGTTACCCCATGCGATTGCGCTGGCGGCCGGATATGCGGATGAATTTTATTCGCGGTTGGCGGGACGCGAGCCGCAGATTCCTGTGGAAGGCGTGAAGATGTCGCGGCACAAAATGTTTGTCGAAAGCGACAAGGCTGCGAGGGAATTGGGCTATAAGCCGTCGAAAGTGGAAGCGGCGTTGGAACGCGCTGTGCGCTGGTACCAAGAGCACGGCTACATTGCGAATCGCGCGGGTGGTAAACGTGTGGCGCAGGCCGCGGCGGCATAGAGAAGCGCATGAAAATAGTAGTCACCTTCGCGCTGGAAAATGAATTTGCGCCGTGGCGCGCGATGCACGAGTTTCGCGCCGGCAAATGGGGTGACGCTGATGTGTTTCACGCGCAAATTGGGACAGCCGAAGTCGGGGTGATTTTGACCGGAGCAGGACCGAAGCAGGCGCATCTGGAAGCAGCGAAAATTCTGGGAAGCGATCCGGACTCGATCAAGCTGTGTGTTTCTTCCGGGTTGGCGGGCGCGCTCAAGCCTGAATACCAGGTGGGGCAAGTTCTGGCGGCGCGTTCGGTGCGCACCGAAGCTGAGCTGACGGATGCAAACAGCAATCCGCAGAGCAGCGCGCCGTTGCTTTCGTTCGCAGCGGAATGCAGCGCCACGGTAGTGGACCGATTCTATAGCGCGGAACGCGTGGTAGGCCGAGCGGAAGAGAAGCGTCACCTGGGCGAGCATTCGGACGCGGTGGAAATGGAAAGCTTTGAAATACTTTTGCAGTCCGCTGCGTATGGAATTCCAGCGATCGCCGTCCGCGCCATCAGTGACGGGGTGGGTGACGATCTGCCGCTCGATATGAACCGGATTTTTACTGACGAAGGACAGGTGAGCATTCCGCGCGTCCTTGGGCAGGTGGCGCTGCATCCAACATCCGTTCCTGATCTGGTGCGCCTGGGACAGAACAGCAAAGTGGCGGCGGACGCGCTGGCGCGTTTCTTGGATAAATTCATCGCAACTGTGGCGGGGAGATTTCAGACCTTGGAGAAACGCACCGGAGTGGCGGCGCCTTAATCGCCAGCGATTGGAAGAAGAAGATGAGCCAAACCATCGACCATATCGGATCGCACCAGGCGCACGAGCCTAAGCGCGGACACATGCGCGCGGGCGTTTATCGCGGCAAGGGGCAAGTGGTCGTCGAATCCGTGCCGATTCCTGAGATTGACGAAGGCGAGCTGCTGTTCCGCGTAGCGGCGTGCGGAATCTGCGGCACAGACATCAAGAAAATTCATCATGGTTTTGTTCCGGCGCCGCAAATACTCGGGCACGAGTTGGCCGGCACGGTGGTAAAGGTCGGCGCGGGCGTCACGAAGTTCAAGCCCGGCGATCGCGTGGTCAGTTTTCATCACATTCCTTGCGGCAATTGTTTTTACTGCGAACGGAAGCTTTTTTCGCAGTGCGCGGGTTATAAGAAGACGGGATTGACGGCGGGATTCGATCCCAACGGCGGCGGCTTTGCGGAGTATGTGCGCGCGATGCCCTGGATTGTGGAACGCGGAATGATCGCGCTGCCTGCGGATGTGAACTTCGAGGAAGCGACGTTCGTTGAGCCGGCCAACACTTGCCTGAAAGCGGTCCGTAAGGCGCGCATCGCCAAGGGCGAGCAGGTTTTGGTCATTGGGCAAGGCCCCATAGGGATGCTGCTGATGATTCTGGCGAAATACGAAGGCGCGGAAGTTTATGCGAGCGATCCCATGCCGGGACGGCGAACGGCGAGCCTGCGTTTTGGCGCGAAAGAAGTTTTCGACCCGACGAGCCAGAACTTGCAGCAGGAAATTCGCCAGCGCACCGGTGGACGAGGCGCAGACGCCGTGCTGGTAGCTGTGCCCAACCCATCATTGGTACCGGAAGCTCTGGCACTCGCGCGACCGGGCGGACGCGTGTTACTGTTTGCTCATAACGATCCGGCCTTGCAGCTGGAATTTCCGGCGGCGGCGGTGGGGGTGGAAGAGAAGGAAATCCTGGGGAGCTACAGCGCATCCGTTGACGATCAGGCGGAATCCGCCGCGCTGGTTTTCGAACGGCGCCTGCCGGTGCGTGAATTAATTTCCCATCGCTTTCCCCTGGAGCAAATATCCGAGGCACTGGAATTGGCTGCACATCCGAAGGATAATACTTTGAAAGTA
Organism: uncultured Acidobacteriota bacterium; assembly: GCA_963747605.1. GTDB lineage: Bacteria > Acidobacteriota > Terriglobia > Acidiferrales > UBA7541 > Palsa-295. Next base: position 164,555 of record CAVVGA010000005.1, read on the forward strand.
GTCATAAGGCACGAATGAGCGCTTATCGGCAGGGTAGTGGGCATATGAACGCCGCAGTTTTGTACGGCGCGGAGAATCTGAAGATTGAGACGGTAGATATCCCCAAGATCGGTGACGACGAAGTACTGGTGCGCGTCGCCGTGGCGTTGACCTGCGGAACCGATCTGAAAGTCTGGAAGCGCGGATATCACGCGCGCATGATTCAGCCGCCGTCGCTTTTCGGACACGAACTTGCCGGCGTGGTCGAACAGACGGGCAAGAATGTGAATGGCGGCGTGCAGCCAGGCATGCGCGTGCTGCCGGCGAATTCGGCGCCATGCGACACCTGTTTCTTCTGTCGCAAGGGCCAGCCGAATCTTTGCGAGGATTTGCTATTCAACAATGGCGCGTATGCGGAGTACATACGCATCCCGGGACGGATCGTGCGCCAGAACATGATCGAGATTCCCGACGGTATCTCTTTTAAAGATGCTGCCATGGCCGAGCCGTTGGCTTGCGTACTGCGCGGAATTCGCGAGACTGGCGTGCATCCCGGCGACACGGTGGTGGTGATCGGCTGCGGGCCGATTGGATTGAAGTTCATTCGCATACTTTCGCAGCGCAAGGTGCGCGTGATCGCCATCGGCAAGCGCAAGAGCCAGATGAAGGCCGCGGAGCGTCTGGGCGCTACGGCCACGTTTGACGTGGACAAGATCGAAAACCCGGTGGAGCTGGTGCGGCAACTGACGGAAGGCGGGCGCGGCGCGGATTCCGTGATCGAAGCTGTGGGCCGCGCGATTACCTGGGAATGGGCGCTGCAGATGGTGCGCAAGGGCGGGACCGTGAATTTATTCGGCGGCTGCCCCACGGGCACCGAAGTGAAAATCGATCCGGCGGCGCTGCATTATTCCGAGATCACCATCAAGTCCACTTTCCATCACACGCCGCAATTCATGCGCGAAGCCATGGACACGATTGCGCGCGGCGAGATTCGCTCCAGCGATTTCATTACCGGCGAAGTGACGCTGCAAGGATTGCCGAAAGTATTTCAGGACATGAAGAACAGAAACGGCGAATTGAAAACTGCTGTAATTCCCTGACGTTTTCGCAAGTCAGGGCACCATGCTGCCCACACCGGAACTTGAAATCGCGCGCAATTTGCCGCAGGCTAATTGCGCTCCTGCGGAAGCCGAGCGTTATACGCGCTGGCTGGCGACGCACCACTACGAAAATTTCAGCGTCGCTTCCTGGCTGCTGCCGCGCGATCTGCAACAGCATTTCTATAATGTTTACGCGTACTGCCGGTGGTCGGACGATTTGGGCGACGAAGTGGCGGAGCCCGCGCGGGCTTTGCCGCTGCTCGACGCGTGGGAAGACGAGCTACGGCTGATTTACGCGGATGGCGCAGGGCCGGCGCATCCGGTGCTGATCGCTTTGCGTGAAACGATACGAGCGAAAGATATTCCGCTGCAGCCATTTTGCGATTTGCTGCGGGCTTTCCGGCAGGACCAGACCGTGCAGCGCTACGCTACCTGGGACGAGGTGCTCGACTACTGCGTGTACTCGGCAAATCCGGTCGGCCGGCTGGTGCTTTATTTGTGTGGCTACCGGGACGAGGCGCGGCAGAAACTTTCCGATTTCACTTGCACGGCGCTGCAACTGGCGAATTTTTGGCAGGATGTTTCGCGCGACCTGGAGAAGGGCCGCATCTACATTCCGCTGGAGGCGCTCGCGGCGCACAGATTGACTGCAGCGGATATCGTGGGCAGGCGGTTCGACGCGCGTTATACGGCATTGATGGCATCGCTGATCGCTCGGACGCGTGAGCTATTCACCGCCGGGCGGCCGCTGGTGCAAACTGTGCAGCGGTTTCTGCGTGTGGATTTGGAAATGTTCAGCGGCGGAGGGCTGGCGATTCTGGACGCGATTGAAGCGTCTGGATTCAACACGCTCGAGCATCGGCCTTCACTGAGCAAATGGACGCAGGCGAAGCTATTGGGGAAGACGTTAGCTCTTAATGCATTTTCGCGCGCCGGAAATTCGCAGCAGGCGGCTGCGGATGCGACCGATGCGCTGACAGCGGCGCCGTCGGCAAACGACGGTGCGCAGGACTTCGTTGCGCGCGCTCGCAGCGTGATAAAACTTCATCCGTATCCAGACGCGGTTCGCGATTCGTACGCCCAATGCAACCGGATCGCGCGTGCTGCGCGCAGCAGTTTTTATCTGGCGTTCTTTGGACTGCGGAAGGAGAAACGCAACGCGCTCTGCGCCCTTTACGCGTTCATGCGTTTGATTGACGATGTTTCGGACGAGCCAGGTGATTTGGAATCGAAGCGGCAGGCACTGGCTCGCTGGCGCGGGATGCTGGACCAGGCTATCGGCCGCCAGACGAATGGCCACGCCGTGCTTCCGGCGCTCGCCGATACCATCGAACGCTTCCAGATTCCGACGCGATACTTTCACGATTTGATTCTGGGCGCAGAAATGGATCTGACGGTCTCGACCTACGCAACGTTCGATCGACTCAGCGAATATTGCTATCGTGTGGCCGGAACGGTGGGACTGACGTGCCTACACGTCTTCGGGTTCAGCGATCCGAAAGCGCCGGACCTGGCCGAGCGCCTGGGGCTGGCGTTCCAGCTGACGAATATCATTCGCGACGTGGGCAGTGATTACGCGATGGGGCGGACTTATTTGCCGCAAGAAGATCTGGATCGCTTCGCAATGCACGCGGAAGAATTGCGCGGCCCGGTCACGCCCTGCCTGCAAGAATTGCTCGCGTTTGAAGCGGAGCGCGCGTGGCAGATGTATCAGGAAGGCGCTGCTCTCGTCTCCCGCGTGAATGCGGACAGCCGCGCCACTCTTTGGGCGCTGGTTCGCACGTACAGTAGTTTGCTGGCGCGCATCGAAGAGCGCGAGTTCGACGTATTTTCCGCTCGCGTTTCGCTCTCCAGTGCGGAAAAAATCCAATATCTGCTGACGGCGGGCCTCGCGGCGCGACGGGCTGGCTGGTGGAAGGGTGATGTCCTCGCAAAGCGTTCTAGTAATCGGCGGCGGACTGGCGGGCCTGTCGTCCGCCGTCGCGCTGGCTGAAGCGGGCCTGCAAGTCCGGCTGCTGGAACGACGTCCGCACCTGGGCGGACGCGCCACTTCCTATACGTTGCCCGACGGCAGCGAGGTGGACAATTGCCAGCACGTGACGCTGGGCTGCTGCACGAATTTAGCGGATTTTTATTCGCGTGTTGGCGCGAGTCAAAAGATTCGCTTTTACGATCGTCTTTATTTTGCCGACGCGCAGGGTCAACGTTCGGTCATCGAAGCGGCGCCTTTGCCTCCGCCGTTGCATCATGGCGCCGTCGTTCCTGCTGTTTCGCGCGCTGACCCTCGACGACAAGCGCTCGATCGCGAATGCCATGCTGGCCATCGCTCGGTGCGGCGGGAATCCGCCGCGCATTGAGGGAATCTCGATGCTGGACTGGCTGCATCGCATGAATCAGACCGCCGATGCGATTGAAAGGTTCTGGCGCGTGGTGCTGGTGAGCGCGCTCGATGAAGAACTGGCGCGAACCGACGCGCGCTACGGAATCGAAGTGTTCTGGAAAGCGTTCCTGGGAAACAGCACGGGCTATCGCGTGGGAATTCCGACAGTGCCGCTCGCCGATTTGTATGCAGGTTGCCGCGAAGCGATTGTGCGGCAGGGCGGGGAAGTGCGGCTGCGCTGCGGAATTCGCGAGATTCGCGTGGAGGGAAATTGTTTCGCAGGAGCGGAGCTCGATGATGGCACGGAAGTTTTCGCTGATGCTTGCGTTTCGGCGGTGCCGCATGACGCGCTGCTGTGTCTGCTGCCACCGGAGTGTACGGATGTGAACACACCGCTCGCGGGTCTGCGGCATCTAAAGACTTCGCCGATCACCGGCGTGCATCTGTGGTACGACCGCCAGGTGATGACCGAGCCGTTTCTGACGCTGCTGGACCACACCACGCAGTGGGTCTTCAACAAGACGCTTTTGCACAAGGCGGATGAAACGAATCACGGCGCGGCGCGTCCAAGCGAGGAGCAGGCCGCCGCGGTTGAGGGTAGCGGGCAATACCTGCAACTGGTGATTAGCGCCTCCTACGATCTGATTCCGCGTTCGCGGCTGGAAATCATCGAGCTGTGCCGCCGAGAACTCGCCGACGTGCTGCCGCTGACGCGCGAAGCGCAATTGCGCAAGGCCACGGTGATCAAGGAAGTGAACGCGACCTTTTCGCCAGAGCCTGGTTCGGACCAGTGGCGCCCTGCGCAGAGAATTCCGCTGGCGAATTTGTATCTGAGCGGCGATTGGACGCGCACGGGCTGGCCCGCGACGATGGAAGGCGCGGTGCGCAGCGGATATATGGCTGCGGAGGCGCTGCTGGCGGATCGCGGGGAGTCGCACAGATTTCTCCAGCCGGATTTGCTGTTCGAGGGACTTTGCAAATTCTGGGCTGGCCGAAACGATGGAGCGCGGTCGTGAGTGAATTGCGCGAGGAAAACATTGCGCCGCTGGCGGCTGACGCACGGTGTGCCTGGACAATCCTTTGTTCGAACGTTCCAAGCCAGCGCGACAAAATGAAAATGCATGTTGCAATTTCCGCTGCAGGGGTGTTTTATACAGAGGATGGCGGCCGCTCTTGGCAGCCACGGAATCGCGGTACTCGCGCTGATTTTCTACCTGACAGGCAACCCGGTATCGGCCAGTGTGTGCATAAGCTGCTCCCCGCGGCGGATGGAAAGCGCTTCTGCCGGCTCCACCACTGCGACACGTAGCGGAGTAATTCTTCCCGCGGCTGCCGCGATTCACAGCGCATGATTCGGTGACCTTTCCACAGCCGAATGTGAAATCGTCATACGCACAAAAACATTCGGAGTAACATGAATTAACCCCTTAGGAGGTCCGATGGACCGGAAGTATAAGCAGAGGGGCTACAGCGACCGCGATTCCCAGGAAAAGAAAAGAGAAAGAAGCGAGCGCCCCCCAAGCGGCGAGCCGCGCCCCAAGCAGGATTCCATGGGCCCGCGCACGCCGCGCATGGTTGGTACCGTGATGAGGGCGCGTTGCTCTAGTTGTGGTGCGGTCCTGATGCCCGGTTTCGATCCCAATGGCGAGTGCCCTCGCTGCCATACCGAATTGCACTGCTGCAAACAATGCGTGCACTTCGATACTGGCAGGCAGTTCGAATGCACTCAGCCGATTCCCGAGCGCATTGCCAAGAAAGACGCCAAGAACGATTGCACGTTCTTTGAATTTCGCATGACCGTGGAGAAAGATACTTCACCGGTGAGCTATGCCAGCGCCACTCCGGCGCCCACCAACCCCGGACGTCCGAACGACGCGCGTAAGGCATTCGAAGATCTCTTCAAGAAGTAACGGCTTCCAACCACGCGGTTTTGCCCGTCTCGCCGAGCGCCTGGACCAGTTTCGCCATTTTCGTGTCGTGTGCGCAGCTGCGTTTATTTCGGGGGCATGGGGAATAGCGTTGGCTCGGCGGCAGGCTCGTTCGCAATTGCTTCTAGCTGCGGATAATGCGCACGGAGTGTTTCCGGCACCTTCACTTTGTTTCCGCTGAGCAAATGAATTAGCTGCAGGGCGTTTACAATCCCTTTCGCTTCGAAATGATTGTTGGTGACGACGAACGTGGTGCTGGTATTTTCGGCGACGTGCTCGATGCGTTTGGCCCAGGGCTCGAGCTCTTCCGCTGCGTAAAGATAGTTGTAGCGTTCGGAAGGTGGTGATGCCGGATCGTCGCTGAACCAGGTGTCGTAGCGCCGTCCATGCAGGCGAACGTAGCCGATAGGAGAGGTCACGCGTTCGCTGGGCTTGATCGAACGACCGATCACCGGCTGATCGATATTGCAGAATCCCACGCCCCGCTGGTGCAGCAGTTCGTAGAACTCCTTTTTCGCCCAGGAAGCGTGGCGAACTTCCACTACCAGTGGATAGACGCTGAAGTCGTCGAGAATGTGATCTAGCCGCGCGAGATGATCGGGCGTGTTGTGAAAGGAGAAAGGGAATTGCAGCAGCACGGCACCCAGCCGATTTGCGTCGCGCAGCACATCGAATCCGGCGCGGACGATTTTCACGTCCTCGGCCGTCGCGTCGTCTTGATGCGTGAATTTCTGCCAGAGCTTCGCGCTGAAGAGAAAACGCGGATTCGCGGCGATTTGCTCGAGCCATTGCGCGGCGAAATCCGGTTTCAGCGGGTGGTAGAACGAAGTATTGATTTCAATCGTGTCAAAAAAATCCGCGAGATAAGCTACTTCGTGAAATCCCTTCCCGCGCCGCGTGGGGTACAGGATGCCTTTCCAATCCGGATAGGACCAGCCCGCGGGCCCCACCAGGATGCGCGCAGGTTTCAGCTCCGCGATTTTCGTTTTTGCAGGCATGCCCCGCTCTAGATCCTCTGCATCATCGCTGTTTCGAGCGTATGACGCCGCCGTGAACGCTGTCAAATACAGCGGCCGGCGCGCCATGCTACACGACGTTCCGTTGCGGAACGCAGCCATGGCGCACCTCGCCGCGACGTTTTTGGGCGGAGTCCAGTTGCAACTCACCTTGCGCGGCGTTATGCTGAATTTGCCTCGATGCCAAGACTTTTCCCATCCGCAATCAGCGAAACACCAGGGTGCCCCGATGAAAATAACCTACAGTCACGTGGAAACCGAATATCACGCCATCATTGAACATGAAGTCGCGCGACACGCCGAAAAACTGAATCGCATTCTGAAGCGTTATTCGCCGGACCTGGTTGTGCTGCACGGCTCGCTGGAAAAAACGCCGCGCAAGACCGAATTTAATTTCTCGCTGAATCTGAATCTGCCCACCGGCACGCTGCACTCGACCGGCGTGGGAGCAGACGTTCTGGGCAGTGTGAAGGCCGCGTTCGCCGAACTGGAAGTGCAGGTGACGAAGCATCAGGGCAAGCTGCGCAAAGATTACGTCTGGAAGCGAAAACGCGCGATCGCAACGCCGACGCCTCGCGAAGCCCCATCGTCGGACTAGACAGGACGAAGCGCTGGTCTCCGCCGTCACAGATCCGCCGTGATTCGCGTTTGCTCGGCGCTAGTCCGCAGATTGCAGCGGATTGAACTATTGCTCCCAGCTTGCTAGCGTCTAAGCACGGAGCGAACTGAATGTCATCGCAGAAGCGGGCCTGGGTAGCAGCCACCCTGGACACGAAGATCGACGAGGCGATATACGTTTGCAATCTGCTGCAGGCGGCCGGGCTGCGCGTGAGCGTGGCAGATATCTCCACCACAGAAAGTTCCCCCGCTTCGGCTCGACTGTCATCGTCCTCCCGCGCCGTGACATCGGCAGCCGAGATTGCCGCACATCATCCGCAAGGAGCGGGCGCTGTCTTCTGTGGCGACCGGGGCGCCGCCATTCAAGCAATGACAGACGCGTTTGAACATTTCGTTGAAGCGCGGCACGATCTCGGGGGTCTGCTCGGACTCGGCGGCTCTGGGGGCACCGCGATGATTACGCCTGCCATGCGCGCCCTGCCGATCGGCGTTCCCAAGGTGATGGTTTCGACTATGGCCTCGGGCGATGTGGGGTCCTACGTCGGCGCCTGCGATATCACGATGATGTATTCCGTCACCGACCTGGCCGGCCTGAACCGGATTTCGCGTCGCGTACTCGGCAATGCCGCGCACGCTCTTGCGGGTATGATGCTGCACGCGCTGCCCCACGAAGATCACGAGCGCCCGGCCGTTGGGCTCACGATGTTCGGTGTCACGACCCCTTGCGTTCAACACATCGTGCGCCTGCTCAGTCCTCGCTTCGATTGCCTGGTATTTCACGCCACCGGCACGGGTGGACAATCCATGGAGAAACTTCTGGACGACGGACTCATCAGCGGCGTAATTGACATCACCACCACCGAAGTCTGCGACCACCTGTTCGGGGGTATTCTGGCATGCACGGATGACCGGTTCGGCGCGGTAGCGCGCAGTCAAGCTCCTTATGTGGCTTCCTGTGGCGCGCTGGACATGGTGAATTTCGGCGCGATGGAGACCGTGCCGGAGCAATATCGCGGGCGGAAGCTGTATCCTCATAACCAGCAGATCACATTGATGCGAACTACGGCTCAGGAGAACATCCAACAAGCTCGCTGGATCGCCAAGCAGCTGAACCAATGCGAAGGCGAGGTGCGCTTTCTGCTCCCGCTGGGTGGAGTCTCCGCGCTTGACGCGCCGGGTCAAGCCTTCTGGGACCCGGATGCAGATGCAGCTCTGTTCGAAACTTTAGCCAGTGAATTCCAGCAGACCGACCGTCGGAAGTTGGTGCGACTTCCCTGCCACATCAACGATCCGAAGTTCGCCCTGGCTGCAGCGGAAGAGTTCTTAGCAATCGTTTGCCAGTGACGGCTCCGATTGAAAGGAAGTATTCGATGCCGCGTTTTTCACGTGGGGAGTTGCTGTCGAAATTCCAGAAGATGGTTCGCGACCGCCGACCGATCATCGGCGGTGGAGCGGGGACAGGACTCTCGGCAAAATGCGAAGAAGCGGGCGGCATCGACCTGATCGTAATCTACAACTCGGGGCGCTATCGCATGGCAGGTCGCGGTTCGCTGTCGGGCCTGTTGGCGTATGGCAACGCCAATGCCATCGTGATGGAAATGGCGAAAGAAGTGTTGCCGGTCGTCCTCAAGACACCAGTGCTCGCCGGCGTCAATGGCACGGATCCCTTTTGCGTCTTCGACGCCTTTCTGAACGAGATTACCGCTGTAGGCTTTTCGGGTGTCCAGAATTTTCCAACGGTTGGTTTGATCGACGGCGTCTTCCGCCAGACCCTGGAAGAAACCGGCATGAGTTACGCGCAGGAAGTGGAACTGATCCGGCTTGCCCATGAGAAGGACCTGCTCACGACGCCGTACGTCTTCGATCCGCAGCAAGCCGAAGCGATGGCGCGCGCCGGCGCTGACATCATCGTCGCGCATATGGGCCTGACCACGGGTGGTGCGATTGGTGCGGAAACCGCGCTGACACTCGATAAATGCATCCCGCGCATCAACGCCATCGCGGAAGCGGCACTTTCTGTGCGAGCCGATATGATCGTGCTGTGCCACGGTGGTCCGATTGCCGAGCCCGCGGACGCTGCTTGGGTGCTGAGCAGGACGCACGACTGCCATGGATTCTTTGGAGCAAGTTCGATCGAGCGGCTGCCAACGGAAAAAGCCATCACGCGCCAAACGCGGGACTTCAAGCAAATCAATTTCTAACGGAGGGGACACGCATGGCAAATACCGTTTACATCAGCGACGTGATCGACGCACCGATTGAAAAAGTGTGGAGCATCATGCGCGACTTCAACGACATGCCGTCTTATCACCCGGGGATTAGCAAGAGCATCATCGAGGGCGAAGGCCCCAGCGACCGCGTCGGATGCGTACGTCGCTTGACGCTGGGCGAAGGCTTTGTGCGCGAGCGCCTGCTTTGCATGGATGACCGGAACTACGCGTTCCGCTACGAGATTATCGAGGGCACGTTGCCGGTTCGTGGCTACGTCGCTGGAGTCAGGCTATGTCGGGTTACAGCGGGCAACCGGACGTTTGCGGAATGGTGGGCCGATTTCGAAGTCGTCGGTGCCGACCGCGACGCAATGGTCGCGCAGATCGGAAATAACGTTTTCGCAGCCGGCTTCCGAGCCGTTGCGGCGAAGCTCGCGTGAGCGCAGGCGGCGGCTCGATAGCTTTTAGTTTGCGGGTCCAGCAAACAGCAGCAGATTCCCATCCGGATCCTTGACGATGAAATTCCTGACGCCCCACGGCTGTTTTTTCAGCTTCTGCTGAAAGGCAACACCGGCGGACTGAAACTCAAGAAACAGCAGCTGGATCTCTTCCGCGGTAGCGACGGTCATAGACACCGACAACAACTCCTCCCGATCGCGGACCGTCGACTCGATTCGTGTTTGCTCGACACCTCTTAGATTGAGACGCGCCGCGTCGCGACCCACCTGTGCATAGTAGGGAGGTTTGCCGTAACTAAATACAAGCGAAAAACCTAACTTCTCACAGAAAAATTCGCATGATCTTTTAACATCGGTGACGAACAGTTGCGGCTCTGCGCTGACAATCGTTGCTTTGCCTGGCGATGATTTCATTATGCGCGGCGTGTGCGAACGTCCAGTTTTCAGGGCTTGCCAACTGGCGAAGCCGTGTTGTCTTGCGGCTATTTGTTGCGCATCGCTGAGCTTAAAGCTCGCCGCAAGAATCTCGGAGTCGGGGCTATTGAGGAATCGAGGCAAATGCGCGCGGATTTGTGCGGCGACGAGATCGTGGCGTTCGCGATGCCGCCGCAAAATGAGCTTGGCTTGCTTTTTGAGGTTCTCTAGATTGGGCATGTAGGCCTCCAGGATGAGATCGTAGGTGGGCATGGCCCTTCGGCGAGGTGCCGTTGCTTCCTACATGCGCGAAATGCAGTATCTGTGACGGTGTCAGCAGTTGTCAATTGAGAATGACGCGGCGGGTGGAGGAATGGAGTAGTATCCTCGCCCCGGCTGTAACCTGCGACACCTTGGGAGCTGTGCAATTGGAATCGTGGGTGCAATTCCGTGAGACTGAGGTCTGTGATTCTTCTCCTTCCGATCTCTTTGCTCGTGCTTTGTCCATCCCATGAATCGCGTGCGCAAACGACGACTTCGGGAGGATTAACCGGGGTGGTGAGCGATCCCAGTCGGGCGGTAGTGCCGGATGCGCTGGTAGAAATCAGCGACACCGCCAAAGGGACGTTGCAAAGCGCGAAGACGGATTGTGACGGCGTATACCACTTCTTCTTTCTAGCTCCCAGCAGATATACGTTGACCGTCACACACGACCGGTTTCGCAAAATCAGCCGGACCGTAAATGTGATGCTGGGCCCTGCTGGCACAATGAACGTTAGTCTGGAAATCGAGACGAGCAGCACGGTGATACGGGTAACGGGCGAAGCTCCGCTGCTGCAGGCCGAAAATGGCGACGTAGCTAGCACCGCAAATCTGAAGCAAATCAGCGAGGTGCCAAATCCCGGGAACGATCTCACCTACATTGCGCAGATCGCGCCAGGGGCCATCATGAACACGGATAGGATTGGTCAGCGCTATCTGGGGAACGTATCGATCTTAGGCATGCCTGGCACTTCCAATTTATTTACGGTGAACGGAATGAATAACAACAACACGCAGCAGAACACGAACAACAGCGGCGCACAGGAAATGATGCTGGGGCAGAACCAGGTGCAAGAGACTGCGGTCGGGAGCAATGGATATTCGGCGCAATTTAGTGGGGCGGCAGGCGCGAACATCAACTACATCACAAAGTCCGGAGGAAATGCGTTTCACGGCAATGCGCACTGGCCACAGCGTCGGCGACACTGGGCGCGAAAGCTGCGACTACGACGCTCACGACCACCGCGCCGACGGCTTCGGCGACGCTGACGCCGTTGCAGCTTTTGCTGCCCAGCGCATTCGCTTACGCTGCGTGGCTTCGGTTGGCATTCGTAATTCTGCTTGCGGCAGTGGGAGGATCGAAGAAACCAAGCCGCGGTTGCTGGGCGCCGGGCGGCTTGCTGTTGCTGTTGTTGCTTCTGCAGTCCGCGTGCGGAGGCGCCAGCACCGCAGTGCAAACGGAGTACACAGTTACCGTGACAGCGACTTCGGGTGCAATTCAACACACGACGCAAGTCGGGGTGACTCTGCAGTAGATGCGATCTTCTTGCTGGCGTTTGGCCGAAGCACGCGCAGTTTGTGCAGTGTCTGGAAACTACGCTTGGCAAAAAAAGCGAACGCATGTGATTCAGTTTCATCAATCGGTTGGACACCGACCAAGCCATCCAAGTATCCAGTTGTCGATGGCGCGTTTTTCCGAACAATTACCATCGCAATGTCTGGTAAACGCCGTTGCTCAAGAATTGAAGTTCTAGCGCGGCACGTTTTCGATAACGCGACGCAGCAGGCCCTATGTCAATCCAGCCCAAACGATTATGCTGAAGGGTGATTGAAAATCCCGAAATACCGCCGAAGCTCCCTGATCGGAAAGCCACTCTCCGATCCGTCGTTCGATGGTTTCTCATCGGATTGGCGCTTCTTTGGTCGCTTGCTGTGCTCATCCTGGTGACCACCCGGTGGATTGACCCACCCACCACCGCGGTGCACATGGAGCGGCACTTGCAGTCGTGGATTCACAACACGCCGTATCACGAACGATACGAATTCGTTCCGCTGAGCGACATCGCGCCAGATTTCCAGCATGCTGTGATCGCGGCGGAAGACGCGCGCTTCTACCAGCATCATGGATTCGATTGGGAAGCGATGGAAATCGCTGCAGAGGACGATTTGGAAGGCGGCCGGATTCGCGGTGGGTCCACCCTTACGCAGCAACTGGTAAAAAACCTGTTCTTTGGAACTGGACGCTCGATCCTGCGCAAGGGCGCCGAGTTCGCACTTGTCCCGGTGGCTGAATTGGTCCTCGGCAAGCAGCGCATTTTGGAGCTCTACCTCAACGTGGTCGAATGGGGACCTGGCGTTTATGGTGCGGAGTCGGCGTGCCGTTACTACTACCGAACCTCGGCACGCAGTATCGACCGGCAACAAGCAGCCCAACTCGCCGCAATTCTCCCGTTGCCACGGAAGCGACGACCCGATCACATGGTTCGGTATAGCGGACTCATCCTGGAGCGGATGCGCCAAATGGGTTGGTGATCGCGCACCACATCGTTGAGAAGCTCGGAAAATTCCGAGCGATAATCCAGCCGGACTCCCATGGGACTCAGCACCCCAGTCGGGATTCGGCGAACCCGCAGCAAGAAGCCACCACGAAGGGCCTTCCTTTTGAACCTACCGGAATGCCCGATGAGAAAATCGGGGAACGCCTACTGTCAATTCTGACAATTGTGATGTTTTTCCAACCTACGTAGATATACGCAACATGGAGGCAGTATCTTCGCGCAAAAGGGGATCCCTTCTGCTTCTCATCCCCCACTTAGTCCGCCTCCGTAGCAGAGCAGGAGATGTGTGACATGCCGCTTATCGTATTCTTCAGCAACGAGTTACAGCCGCTGTGTACAGCCGACTGGATTCCTGGGGCGATTTGCATCGATGGTCGGTCAGTGAAGACGCCAGGAAAGATCTCTCCAAGGGACAGCGAACTGGAGAATCTGTTGCGCAGCGCTGTTCGACTGCTCGAGGCGCAAAACAGAGCGGTACAAACCACTGCGGCGGGAACCAAAGGAAATAGAAAGGTGTAGCAGCCGGCCCGGGGAATCTCGACTATGCAAGGGATCAATCGAGCAGCGAAGCGGTATTGCCCGCAACGTAGTTGTGATCGGATTGCTCATTCCCGGCATCGCAAAGCGATTGCGGAGCAAGTCCTGCGCCCGTTGCCTCTGGACGCGTATCGCCGCTGTGATTGTGGCAAGCGATTCTATGGCGAAGCGGGTCGTCTCGATCCGCTTGGTCTCAGGCCGCGTGAAGCGTTGCAATCAGCAAACTAGGTAACTCAGGGGGAACGGTGAAAAGAACCTTCAAGATAGTCGCGATGTTTTTGACGATTGCCGCGTTCGCGTTCGCAGCGAGGGCGCTTGTGAACTCTGGGCTACCCGGGCAAGCCAGTGGCGCGAAAGTGGACCTGAATAGCTCTAGCGAAAAGGATCTGGAGGAGCTGCCTGGAGTCGGTGCAGCTACTGCTAAGAAAATCATCGCGGGGCGGCCGTATTCTTCGGCGAACGATTTGTCAAAGGCCGGCGTGTCTGCCGCGACGATCAAGAAAATCACTCCTTTGACTACGTTTGGCAATGCCGCGCCAGCGCCGGCGGCAGCGAAATCTACGGCGGGCAAGTCGGCTGCATCGGCAAAGCCAGCAGCCTCTAGCGCGCCCGCAGGTCCGGTGGACTTAAACTCGGCGAGTGAAAAGGATTTGGAAGATTTGCCCGGAGTTGGCCCGGCGACCGCGAAGAAGATTATTTCCGGGCGGCCGTATTCTTCGGCGAGCGATTTATCAAAGGCCGGAGTTTCTGCCGCGACCATCAAGAAGATCACCCCGCTGGTGACAGTCGGCAACGCACCAGCCGTTGCCGCATCGTCCCAGCCAGCACCTTCGACATCGAGGAGTCGCTCTTCATCGAATAGCGCAGCAACTGCACCACCGCCGTCGAATCCGCCAGCATCTTCGTCTCCAGTGCCGGCTCCAGCTCCCGCTCCCGCGGCATCCGCACCGCCAGCCGCCCCAACTGCTGCTGCGAAGAGTGCACCGCAGGCTCAGCCCTCGCCCGGAAGTGGAATGGTTTGGGTGAACCTGGACTCCGGCGTTTACCACAAAGAAGGCGCTCGATATTACGGCAAAACGAAGAATGGCAAGTACATGTCTGAAGCCGATGCGCTTAAAGCAGGCTACCGCGCCGCGAAAAATGAATAACCACTAAAGCCAAGGAGGAATCGCTAAATGATGAACAAGAAGTGCACGATTGCAGTTTGCAGCGCGGTGATCGCTGCGGCGCTTTTAGTGATGGTATTGGTTCCCAAGGCCACGGCGAACGTGATCCACGGATACCTTGTGCTTCCGGCACAAAGTGCGAGCGGATCTACCACCAGCGCGGATCTGGTGGACATCAATTCCGCCTCGAAAGAACAGCTCGATGCGCTCCCAGGCATCGGAGCGGCATACTCCCAGAAGATAATTGACGGACGGCCGTATAAAGCGAAGACGGACCTGGTCCATAAGAAAGTAATTCCACAAGCAACCTACAACAAAATCTCCAAACTCATAATCGCGAAACAGCCCACGAAGTAGGCCACGCAGTAGATCTCGGGAACTGAGAGTCGAGAGAGTTCCATAAGGAGATTTCCATGGCAGACCGATTCGAACAGCTGAAATTGAAGTATCAGTCCGTACTGAATTTCATTCAGGCGCAGGGAATGCAGCTGCAAAACCTGAATATGGAGGGAGACAAGCTTCTGATTCGTGCCACCGCGTCTTCCGCGGATTTGAAGAACCGCGTGTGGGACCAGATCAAGCTGGTTGATCCCAGCTTCTCCGACCTTATCGCGGACATCCAGGCGCCGGCGGCAGCTGCGGCGGCAGCTGCCGCAGCGGGCGGCGCAACTTCAACCCCGGCCGCGCGAACCTACACAGTGCAAGCGGGCGACAATCTCTCGAAAATCAGCAAACAGTTCTACGGCGACGCCAACAAGTACATGAAGATTTTCGAGGCCAACAAAGACAAGCTCGCTGACCCCGACAAGGTCCGCGCGGGGATTGAGCTGGTCATTCCACAGTGAAGTAGGTTGCGAAGATCGTCACGAACCGCCCCTTAGCGGGCCGGCTTCAAATCTAAATCACCAAGGAGAAAACAAAATGGGATGGATGGACAAGGTAGGAGGACTCCTGAAGCAATATACCTCTGGCAGCGGCGCAGCTGCTGCTCCGGCGCCCGATGTACACGCGCATTTCGATCAGGTGGCGCAAGCGGCTCCCCCCAGCGCCATTGCCGAAGGTCTTACGGCCATGTTCAATTCGGACAAAACGCCGGCCTTTGGACAAATGCTGTCAACACTGTTTAACAATTCTAGCGGCGAGCAGAAGGCTGGCATGGTCAATCAATTATTGTCCTCCGTGAATCCCGCCATGCTGACGCAGATTTTGGGTGCCGCTGGACTTGCCGGACTTGCGGGCAGCAGCAGTATGCAGTTGACGCCTGAACAGGCCCAGAAGCTTTCACCGGAAGCCGTTCAGCAACTCGCGGCTCACGCTCAGGGCTCGAATCCGTCGGTGGTGGATTCGGTCAGCACCTTCTACGCTCAGCATACGACGTTGATTAAAACGCTTGGAGGAGCCGCCATGACGGTGGCGCTAGCCAAGGTCGCCGAGAGGCAAAAACAGGCCTAGAGGTTGTTCCGAGGACGCCGGATGTGTGCCGGAACTCAGGGCTGGGGACCGGCACGCGTCTGGTGTGCTGCTATATCTGGAATGCGGTCGCTGTCGCCAAAGCTCGTTAAGCGAACTAATTCGAAATATTAGCGGGGGGCGCAAATGCTCAGCCTGCTTTGGGAAATGATTATCGGATTGGTTGTCGGCGTGGTGGCCAAGTTTCTCATGCCCGGAAAAGATCCCGGGGGCATCTGGATCACTATGATCATCGGCATCGCCGGATCCATTCTCGCCACATACCTGGGCCAGGCAATTGGCTGGTACCAGGCAGGGCAAGGCGCCGGTTTCATCATGTCAGTTGTAGGAGCGATCCTGTTACTTCTCATCTACCGCGGAATTCGCGACGCGATGGCTAAGGCCTGACGAAAACTTGTAAGTCCTGAGCGGCCGCAAAAATTTACTCGATCGTCGTTGATAATTGACTAAGGACGATCTTGAGCGTAATCGCACAGTTCAGGGAGCTCACCGTGTCGCGGCGTTCATCGATTTTGTTGCTTGCGGTAGTCGTCGGCTTTTTTGGTGCCGTGGCAATGCCAGCACAGACTACGCTGCAGGGACATTCACAGTACGGTGGATTAATCCGAAACGTCAATTCGGGAAGGTGCGTTGACGTCTTTGGAAGCAGCACAAGCAAGAACGCCAACCTTTAACAGTTCAGTTGCAACAATGGAGCAAATCAGCGCTGGGAATTCGTTGACGTGGGCAACGGGCAATATGCTATTCGCAACGTGAACAGCGGTCAGGTTCTGGATGTCGCCGGAGATAGCCGCGGGAATGGAGCCAACGTACAGCAGTTCCCGTGGAACGGCGGCGCGAACCAGCGATGGAAAACTCGCGGATCGAATAACAATTTCGAGTTGATAAACGTCAACAGCGGAAAATGTCTCGAAGTGCAGGGCGGCGGAAAGGGTAACAACGTCAACATAGCGCAATCACAGTGTAATGGCGCGCGATATCAGCGCTGGTATGCGGGCTATTCGTTGCCTAGCGGGCCTAGTCCCCGATAGACTTGGCGGCTCCGGGCGCAAACGGCGCTTCTGCGAGCCGCGCAGTTGCGGTCAAACGTCGGCTTTTAGTGTCGCAGGAACCTGCATCGGGACAAGAAAGTTGCTGGCGAGAAGATAGGCAAACAAGTGTCCAAGCGGCGGCGCGTGCCGCACCTGGTCCGCAGAAACCATTCCATTCGTCTCACTCCATTCCCAACCGCTATGGGCAAAACCCTTCAGTCTTTCCCGCAGCTCCGTAGAGCTCATCGGATGAGCGTAGATGCGCACGTTCTGTGCGAGAAGGCGTGCAAGTGCCTCCAGAAGTCTCCCGTCCAGATTGCCGTAAATTCCCTCGAACGCTTGAATCATCAAGGAAATACCAACGGCGAAGCGCACAGGCGCCTGCGTATAGCGGCTTACCAGAGTCTTCATATTGTAGAGCTCGCTTTGCCGAAAAAGCAGCACGTCGCCCCCAGCAGCGAGAAGCGCTTCAATACGACGAAGTAAATCGGGAACCTCCGGCACCGGCTTGTCCGGCATGAGCGGAGCAGCCGTCAGGCAAAAAAAGCCAGCGGGGGCTACCTTCGCTTCGCCCAGCTCCTTCTGCAGCTCCTGAATAGCCGCGGCTAACAATCGCATGTGAACCTGCGTGTGAGCTGCATCCCCGTGGCCAAAGTATCCCGGCGCAAGGACCACCGCTTTCTTGTAGAGAGCGTCGGTCGGAGGAACTGCGAGACCCTTCGAGGGAAAAAATACGGCCTCGGCGAATCCTCCGCTCACCAAAAGCGCTAGGAGCGTGCGACGATCCCAACCCTCGAAGGCTGGCCCGCGAAGATTTAGGTAGTCGATCTCGATCCGCTCCTTGACGACGTCTTCCGCCAAGCCTGCCAGAAATGTTTCCTTAGTTTGTAATTCATTGAATGCGGCGTAAATCAGATTGACGCCCAGGATACCGACGGCTTCCTGCTGCAGGACATTGGAAGGATCGCGCATATTGATGTGCAGCAGGACGTCGTTTGCAGGGCTGCCGGGCTGCAATTGAAACCGGAGACCGACCCAGCCGTGCGCGTCGTTCGTCCCGGCGAAGTTGCGCGCGGAGACGGTATCAACAAAGGAGAAGAAGCGTGTATGCGAACCACGGGTAGCGCTTAACTGCGCGAGCAGCTGGGACCATTCCTTGTCCAGCATCGCCTCCAGTCGCTGCCTGGATACGTAGCGCGATCCAGAGCCATAAAGATCGTCGCTGACTTCCTTGTCGTAGGCGCAAATAGTTTTGGCGACCGTAGCGGAGGCGCCTCCCACTACGAAGAACCAGTGCGAGACTTCCTGTCCGGCGCCGATTTCGGCGAAAGAGCCGAACGCGGATGCATCCAGATTCAGTGTGAGCGCTTTATGGTGAGTGTCGAGTTTTTCAGTGGAAGGCATGGTCCGGCTCCGCTCGCGCACGACCTTCGAACAAGCCCGCAACATCCGTGACGAGCCAGCGAATTACGCCGTGCGGCCACGATTCTACCCGAAAATTTGTTCTCGATGAAAGCGCCAGCCCCGCCCAGATCCAGAGCGCGCTAGAAGTCCCTTCACCTAAATAACCTTGTTGCAGTTCCCTCGCGCAACTAATATACCTCGGGTGTAGCTCGGTCTACTCCGGGACGAGGTGAGTCGTGAAGCGATTCGCAGGAATGACAATCGTAGTGATGGGGATGCTGCTGGCCGCGCGAACCATTGCCGCGCAGCAATGGTCACAGCCTTGGGCGCGGGAGCGAATCGAAAAATCGCCGCGTCATAGCGAGTGGGTCACGGTGAAGCACGATGGCCGAAACGTAGAGACGCTGGTGGTCTACCCCGAATCGAAGGACAAGCGTCCCGTGGTGCTGGTGATTCACGAAATTTTCGGATGAAGCGACTGGGCGCAGGAACTTGCAAACGAAATGGCTGCGGCGGGTTACATACCTTCGTAGATCGTACCTATCAGCCTTTCGTGCGGAAAGATTGCGCCCAAACGGATTGCTTCTCCTAGGGTCTTCGCTTCGCTCCGATGAACGCAAACTCGACCCCCTTAACAGCGCGGAAGGCTGGTCGCCAGGGGCCGCCGGGGTTGGAATTCAGCAGTTTCTCACCGTAAGCTCGGACTTGGTTGTGGGAAGCTAGCGATTTCGATAAAATTCGTAGAGTCTTCAATCGGAAATATAGCGAGTGAGCAACCTAGACGGTTGGCCCGTATGAAGCGAACCACCTGCTCCCAATATGTAGGTGGTTACCGAACTCGCACCTTGCGATGGCAGAAGCAATTACAGTAATTTTACTATTAAAGCCAACAAGCCCATGCTTTAATACCAGCAGGACTTATTAAAGCAAGCTTGCATAGCAACCAATGGCGGACGAAAAAACCTCAAGGCTCGGCACGTATATCTCGATAACCACGGCGGGCGAGCCGGTGCGAGCTTTCGTGCCTGCGCCGCTGCCTCCGAATCCGCCTGTCGATCTTAGCGGACTATACCAGCAACTCGATCGCGCAAATCAGGCCCTTGGACGCTTGGATGGCTTGACGACGCTATTGGCAAATACGCAGCTCTTTCTCTATCTCTATGCTCGCAAGGAAGCCCTTCTTTCCTCACAAATCGAAGGCACTAAGTCTTCTTTTTCCGATTTGCTCCTATTTGAGAATGAAACAGCGCCTGGGGTTCCTGTCGACGATGTCGAGGAGGTCTCGAATTACGTCGCGGCGATGCAACATGGTCTTCGTCGCATCAAGAGCGGTTTTCCGCTTTCGCTGCGGCTCATCCGGGAGATTCACGGAATTCTGCTGCGTGGGGGACGCGGCGCGAACAAAACGCCTGGCGAATTTCGCCGCTCCCAGAACTGGATTGGCGGCACCCGACCTGGAAACGCTGCGTTCGTTCCCCCCCGCCGGAACGCATGATGGAGTGCTTGGACCGTTTCGAGCATTTTCTTCACGACGAAAAAGACAAGCTGCCCGTTCTCGTCGAGGCCGGACTCGTCCATGTGCAGTTCCAGACGATTCACCCTTTTCTCGATGGCAATGGGCGGCTGGGCCGTCTTCTTATTACACTGCTTCTATGTGCCAAAGGCACTTTGCATGAGCCACTCCTCTATTTGAGCCTTTACTTCAAGACTCACCGTCAACGCTACTATGATTTGCTGCAACGCGTTCGCACAGAGGGTGTTTGGGAAGAATGGCTCGCCTTTTTTCTTGAGGGCACGGAGACCACGGCGCACCAGGCAGCCAGCGCAGCCGTTCAGATTCTTCGCCTCTTCGAAACCGATCGGAAGAAGATCCAAACATTGGGTCGCAAAACCGCGTCCGCCCTGCTCGTTCAAGGGTATATGCAAGGACACCCGCTAATCAAGATTGGCCCGACAGCACTGGCCGTCAAATTGTCCGTTCCCACGATTACAGGTGCCCTAGAAAGTCTGGCAAAACTCAAGATAGCAAAAGAGGTGACCGGCAAACGCAGAGATCGATTGTTTGCCTATCCTCGTTATTTGCATATTCTGAGCGAAGGAACCGAGCCGCTACCGAATCATTGAGGGGGATCATTCGCGTTAAGCGGTGAAAAAGTCCAATGGAGCACGGCTTCGAACCTACGTCGGTGCGGAGTGTCAATTTGTTTAGGCGCAAGACGGATGTAACGCTCTGCCTCATCCCGAAGGGAAGCCAATACGGCCTGGCTTGGGACATGGTAGACTGCAAATCCCGGATGCTGAACATCTCACGGACGAAGAATGACGAAGCCGTGCATGTGCCGCTAAACGATGCGGCGCTGGCGGCTTTGAAAACAGTCTTCGAGCGTCGCAGTGGACGAGGGCGCGTTTTTCGGTCAAGCAAGACGGGCGAAGCGCTCGAAAATGCGAGGCATTGGTTTGATGACGCGGTCGTTGAGGCCAACCTCAAGAACTTTCATTGGCATGATTTGCGACACACGTTTGCAAGCAGGCTGCGAATGAAAGGGGCTCCGCTCGAAGACATAGCGGATCTTCTGGGGCAAAGAGTTTGACAATGACGAGGCGTCACGAGCATTTGGGACCGAATCGGCTGCATGAGGTGGTGTCACTTCTAAAGGCAACTGACACCATAAGTGACACCGAGCAAGCAGCGGTTTCACCGACGGTCGTTCAAGTATCTGTAAACTAACCACTTCAGGGGCGTAGCTCAGTGGTAGAGCAGCGGCCTTTTAAGCCGAAGGTCGTGGGTTCGATCCCCACCGCCCCTACCATCTTTTCACCAATGTTTACCGTGGTTAGCAAGGGATTGCCTCCGCTTCGACCTCTTTTTCTTGACGCCCGATAGCGCCCGTTAGAGTGGCCGTGGGAAGCTGGAATCCAAGTCCCATTGCCTTTGCCACGTCCCGCCGGAACTGTACATCCTCTCGACTGCGGTCGTAGTGGCTGCTCATGGATGGGTCGGCATGTCCCATCCAGAACGTTAAAATTCCGGGGGGACAATGTTGTTGCCGCAAATGCGTGTTCCGAAATCGCCGGAAGCTATGGAACCTCAGGGATCACCCAAAAGCGGCCAATGAGGGTCACCTCAAAACCGGCCAACGATAAAACCCGGGACATTGACACTGGCGAGAGGGCCTATAGCCTCCGTCAGCATGAGCAATGTCTTGAGCGAAGAAAAGAAACAACAAGTCATCGCACTGGGGAAGCTCGGATGGCCCTTGCGGCGGATCGAGCAAGCCACTGGTGTCCGTCGTGAAACAGCAGGCGCTTACCTAAAGGCAGCCGGGATCGCGGTGCGACCACCGGGTAGCTGGGGACGGCGAGCGCCGGCAAAACCGGCCAACGAAGTGACCCCCGACTCTGGAGCCGATCTTACCCTGGCTAGGTTGGCCAACTCAAAACCGGCCAATGAGGTGACCCCCGACTTTGGCCAGCAGATTCGGCCTCTTGCTGGCAATCAGGGCCACGCTGCCGGTACCTGCGAACCGTATCGCGAACTCATCGAGCAGGGGCTGGAACGTGGCCGCAACGCCAAGGCCATCTGGCAGGACTTGGTTTCCGATCACGGCTTTCCCAGCAGCTACCAGGCGGTGAAGCGTTTCGTCCGCAAGCATCATGGATCTCATCTGCCGCAACCGGTGGGGATCATCCTCACTGCGGCAGGAGAAGAAGCGCAAGTCGATTACGGAACGGGTCCGATGGTGCGGGACGCGCAGAGCGGAAAGTACCGAAGAACACGGCTGTTCGTCATGACTCTGGGCTACAGCCGCAAATCCGTGCGTCTGCTGATCTGGCGTTCGAGTTCCCGGGTCTGGGCCGAACTGCATGAAAAAGCCTTTCGCAGGCTGGGTGGATGTCCTCGCGTAGTGGTTCTCGATAATCTGCGCGAGGGAGTCATCGCTGCGGACATTTACGAACCCACGGTGAATCCACTATTTCGGGATGTGTTGGCGCACTACGGTGTCGTGGCGATGCCCTGTCGAATCCAAGATCCCGATCGCAAAGGGAAGGTGGAATCGGGCGTGGGACATGCCCAGAAGACTCCGCTCAAGGGACTGCGCTTCGAGAACCTGGAAGAAGCACAAGCCTATCTGGATCGCTGGGAGACTCGCTGGGCCGATACGCGCATCCACGGCACGACGAAACGGCAGGTCGCGGTGATGTTCGCCGAAGAAAAACCCTCACTGCTGGCTCTGCCGCTGGAACCTTTCCGCTATTACCAATACGGAGAACGCGTCGTTCATCTCGACGGATGTGTCGAGGTCGAAGCGGCTTATTACGGTTTACCGCCGGGATGGATCGGACGGCTGGTCAAAGTGCAATGGGATGCGCTGCACGTGCGTATCGTTGATCCACGTACCAATCAACTTCTCCGCGAGCATATCCGCCAGAAACGCGGCTGGTATCGCATCAAAATCGAAGACTACCCCAAGAAAATGCCGTTCAGCACTGCTCAGCTGCTGCGGCGAGCTGGCCGCGCCGGAACACAGATCGGCGTGCTCTGCGACTCCCTGTTTCACCGGCAAGGAGAGCCTGGCATTCGCCGCATCCTGGGAGTGCTCTCGCTAGCCAAGAAGTACGGCACGGCGGCTGTCGAGGATGCCTGCGCCGCGGCCCTGGAAATCGGTGTGCCGGAGTATCGCTTCGTGCGCCGATATCTCGAGCGCCGTCCACAGCTGACTCTCCGGCAAGTCGATCCGCTGATCCGTGAACTCACCGAGTATCGCGACTTCATCAACTTCAAGACCAAGGAGCAACGAGAATGAATCTAATCGAACTCAATCGTGCGTTACGACAACTGCGGCTCGGCGGCGTCGCTGCCGTACTGGAAACGCGTCTGCACCAAGCCCAGGCCGAACCGATGGCACCCATCGACTTCCTCTCCTGTCTGGTGTCGGACGAACTCACTCGTCGCAGTGAGCGACTGCTGGAACGACGACGAAAACAAGCGCAGTTTCGTGACGCGCAGAAGGCGCTCGACAACTTCGACTTCCAGTTCAATCCAAAGATGAATCGCAGTCTGGTCTTCGATCTGGCTACCGCTGCTTTCATCACGCGGCATGAAGACGTTCTGTTCTTAGGTCCACCCGGTACCGGCAAGAGTCATCTCGCCCAAGCCATCGGACACGCGGTCATCGGACAGGGCTACCAAGTGATCTACCGCGAGACGCACACCTTACTTGAGGAAATCGCCGAAGCTTCGGTCGATGGAAAGCGTAAGGAACACATGGAACTACTGGCGAGCGTCCCGCTGCTCATTATCGACGACTTGGGAATGCGCAAGTTAGCGCCCACAGCGGCAGAAGAACTTCTGGAGATCGTGATGCGTCGCCACGAACGCGCCAGCACACTACTCACTTCCAACCGTCCCGTGGAGGACTGGGGCAAACTGCTCGGCGACAGTGCTGCCGTAACCGCCATGCTCGATCGCCTATTACACCACGGTCACATCTTGAAATGCGGACCACGAAGCTGGCGCACCAAAACGGGCTTGCCTGAGAAAGAGAAACTGAGCTAAAAGAACAAAGTCCCGGCTACATCCGTTGGCCGGTTTTGACCCGTCCCCCATTGGCCGCTTTTGAAGTGACCCCCGAGGATGGAAGCCAGACCGGGCGATTTTGAGGCTGTCCAGAATCGGATTCAGCTCACGCCTTTGCAGGTTAGATGGACTGAGAGTATTCCCGCTGCTGGTTCTGAAAACGAACCCCTTCTTGCGGTCGTTGAGATATTCGTGAAGCAGTTTGGCAACGTCCGGGTGTAGGTCAACGACGCGGTAGGCGTTCTGCGTCTTTGGTGTACCCAGTTTGCCGCCCCACACCGCTTGCTCGACTTGGATAGACGACTCACCAACATGCTTGCATTCTAGAGCCAGCAATTCGCCAATGCGTAATCCGCTGGCGGCGAGTAGTACGGCTGCCATTCGCAACCTGCCGCTTGCTGCCTGAACGATATTGGTGACCTGCTCTCCCGTGAATGCGGGCTTGTGTTGTTTGGTGGCATCTACCATCGGCGCGTCGATGAATCTAGCGTTCCATTTGATAGGGAAAATCTGGTCACCATCCTCGTTAATAGCGGAGGCCCGTACCAGCTTTACGACCGTCGTAATGTTCTTGATCGTGGCTGGAGACAGGCGTTTCTTGGTCAGACGTTCCACAATGGACCGCATCGTTCGGTTGCCGCAATCGGATAACGGAATTTCGCCAATCATTGGATTGAGATGGTTGGTCAAGATTCCGTCCCAGCTGCCCAAGACGCTAGGTTTGACGGGTTTCTGCTTCCGATGTTCGCAGTCTGCAAGCCATCGCTGTGCGAACACACGAAAGGTTGTTGTGTTGATTTGTGGATTCGCCGTGGGATTTTGGTTGACAGTGATGAGCACCGCATCCATCGCGTTTTTCGCAGCCGTGTCGTTGGGAAGTTGCTTGAAAGTTCCCAACCACCGCTGCACACGACGACGGCGTCCTTCACCGCTTTCGTAAAATCTAACAGCGTATCCAGTTTCGGTTTGTATCAATTGGCCCTTCTGGTGCCGACGACGCTGCATAGTGAATCTCCTCTTAGCTGCGTCGTTTGTCAGCCGCGTACGTACCCTACCGCTTTTCTTGTCGCTCACAAACTTCTTTTCTATTTTTGACATAGTGGCCGGTGGCCTCCCTCTACCTACATAAAACCCTTGTGTTCACTGTTTTTCGGGAGATGGAGGGAATAATTCCGCTTGACAGGCCCTACTTAGGCGGATGGTACGTTACCAGAAGGGGGAGTTCAGTCTCTCCACGGCAATTAAATCTGAATCAAGGAGCATCACCATGGCAAGCAAGCGACAAACACCGAAGGAAAAGTGGGTAGCAGAAAAGCTGGAAGAGTCCTCCTGCATTTTCTGGGCACAGGCGGAGAAGCACGTCCAGGAGAAGCAAGAAGGGGAATGGTACCAGCTTGTCGAGAACGAAAGGCAGCGACTGCTTGACCAGGCTGAAGAGGCGTTGGGAGAGCATTGGGACAACGAGGAGGAGGACGACGAGGACGCTGCGGCTGAATCGGCAGCGTAGGGTTTCAGTTTAGCAAGGACGAACCAACGCAGCAGGAGGTGACTGGCAACTCAAAAGGTAACTTTGTTTTAGAGAACAGGACGGGGCGTCTAGTATCGGCTACCGCAATCCGCGTAGGTCTAGCGGCACTTGCTCCCGGCTGAGAAAAGCGCCCCATCTTCTCAAAGGGAGTAAGTGAATGAGCAAGCGCAAACACAAAGACAAATACCACAAGTTGCCGCACGGCTGCGACAAGAAGACCTTGCTGCACACCGATGGACGCAAATACAAGCGTTCGCGCCGCGCTGACGAAAACGATGAGCACGATTGGTATGTGGAACATAGAAAGCATCCCGGTCTGTGGCGACAGCTAGCGTGTTTTGCCAACGACAATGACAAAGACTATTTTCTTGCGTTGGATCTGGAGTCCGCCTGGGTGAAGAAGTTTGAGTCCAAATCTAATTCCGATTCCAAATCTGCCTCTGCTGATGAGCAGCCGCAAACGGACGTCCACTACAGCAAGTTTGGTTTAGACAAACAAGGACGGGAGAAGTTTGAGACGGTCAAATTGAAAGACGGCAAGCGTCTTTATTTCTCCGCCAATCTAAAGGAAGCGAAAGACAAAAAATCCAAACTCCACTGGTTGCGATATTTTATGCGCGGCCAAGATTCGCTTTTTGGTTTCGACGAAGAAACCACGTCGCGATTTATAAAACGAATGTTGGTAGGGCTATCGCAAAAGCTGTTGTTAAAGGCTAGTGAGTATGCCCGGGATTTGTACGATGAACGCAACCGGAAAGCAAAACGCCCATAGTATGGGCAAATTAAGGGCTCAGGATTTTAGTTCGCCCATAGTATGGGCAAACCCGAAACGCCCATACGTATGGGTGACGCCCATAGAATTAGAACTATATAGAAGGGGCATAACATGCCTTCAATTCTTAGAAAGGGCTGTCGCCTGGATTTTGGAGAGAAATGCAAATCACTTCCCAAGAGCTAGAAAGTTTTTCGCAGGAGGTAGGAAAAATGCTTTCCCGCAAACAGCTGCGCACGAAAGTGAAACGACTTCGTGGTCGTGTGAACACGCTGCGAACAGAGTTGAGCCAGATCGAACCCAAGTATCTAAAACTTGTAGAGCAGTTGCAGCAGATGGACCAAATCAAACAGGAGAATCGAAATGAGCAAACAAACTAAGCACCTAGATTCTGAAGTTAGAGGTATTGATTTGCACAAAAAGAAAATCGTTACCGAGCGGGGAACGTATCGTTGGGTTCTGCGTGACGGCAAGAGGTATTGGAGTGTACCAACCCACGAAGCGCTGAACAGTTTGGTAGACGCAGCAGAACGCGATGGTAAGCGGGATGAGAGCAGACACGGCATCAAACTCTACAGTCTGGATAACAAACACTATTTCATTTCCGCCATCTACAAATCAACCAAGCATCCTGGCTTCGCTACGGTGGTCCTCACTACCAAGGGTGGCCCTGCGACTGTTCGTTTAGGGCAGGTTGATATGGAAACTTGGTTTAGGCAGCTTGCTCGCATGATGTGCCGAATGTATGGAAGACGGCTCGCGGTCTCTTTGGTGAAACGTGAAGCAAGAAAACTAAAACCAAAAGACATTGCAAGTGGAAGCCAGTCCTTCAGCCTATCCGTAAGTCAAAGCAGTGAAAGCTAAATTGTCGGTTAGCCCTAGCTGTGTAGCCGACTTCTTTGCCCGATTGCAGGCTCGTAGCGAGGTTTTGCCTGCCGATAGCGCAGTTACCCGCATGGTTGGGCTGGTATCGGCTGCAAATGGGACGTTCTAGGGACCGATGCCCGGTTTAAAAGACGTCACTAGAAACAAGGTCAGTATTTTGAACGAATACCCTAAACCTAACAAGTTTGGTATCAGCAATTCTAAGGAGTCAGAAATGCATCGTAAATCAATTCCAGAACCACCGTTCTGTCCAGTTCACGTGGCAGTCAAGATGGTTCCACTCGAACCGGAAATCCAGCGGGGCTACAAATTCGGGCAGTTTGCACAATTGAAAAAGAAGGTAATTAAAATCCTGCGCAGTAGTCCACGCTGGAAATGTCCTGTCCAGAATTGCCAGCGATGCGAAGTTTTTCCGGTCGAGACGGTAACTTTGGGCAGGGGGCAAACACTGTGAGCCGTGGAAAACTAGCGCCTGAAACCAGCGTAAGCATTGTCCGGGTAAAAAAGCGACCGCGTGGCAAAAGTTTCGAGGCAGGAAATGGCTTCGGAGCCAAGCACCGCTTCAAACCCGGTCAGAGTGGCAATATTTCTGGGAGACCACTCTGCCGAGAGGTGAATGCAGCGTCGCGCGAATACCTAGGCTCGGAAACCCGCAAGTCTCCGCACGTGCGAACGAACGCCCAAGCCATCATCCGCGAGATTGGCCGCAAAGCAAAGAAAGGCGATCTGGGAGCGGCCACGTTCCTGGCGAATCGTGCAGAGGGGCTTCCGGTGCAAGGTCTGTCCATCAATAACGAGAATGACCCACTGAAGACGCTGTGTGATTTTATGGCGCAAGAGAGCGCAGTGATTGGAAGACCCGAAGGATTCATACCGAGACAAAAAGTTCTGGAGGTATCGAGTGGCAACGACTAAAGAATCGCGGACTAAGTTTTTTGGAGAAGCACGCAAGTATCTCGCGCTCCTGCGAAAGAAACCCAAGTTGAAGCGGAAGCATTTAGTTCCGTTGTTGGCGGATTTGTTTGCGGGGATGTTGCTGATTCTGGAAGAGAAGGATAGCGCCAATGTCAAAGTCTCGTCGCAAACCAAAGTCGCTCGCTAGAGCCATTGAAAAGATTCGAGTGCGTGCTGGCGACCGTCGCATCCGCTACGGAAAGCGCGCTACGAAGGTTCAGAAGTCCTTTTTGGAATTTTACCTAGATTAAAGGAGACACACAAATGAGCGACAACAACTATCCGGTTGGCAATACATTTTCACAGCGTGACTTGACGAAGCCTTACAACCAGAAGATTCCACGTTCCATGCAAGGGAGCGGCCTGAACCTTGATGAAGGCTGTACCACGATTGAACAATCCGCAGTCCCGGCCACCATGGACGCGCACAAGTCGAGCATTCCAGAAGCTACCGCAACGAAAATTATCCAAGGGAGGAAACTGTGAAAGACGAAACGAGATTTACAGTCGAGTCTACATCGCATCCGGGCGGTGACCCAAAAGGCGCGGCACCTTTGTTGATGAGTGCGGCTGGAAATGCGCTGGCCAGCAAGACCGCACCCAAGAGTGCATTCAATACAAAATTAACGAAGGGAGGCAAGTGATGCGACTGAGCGACTTTCAAATACCGGACGCGCCCATGCCTGTCGATGCGAAGTTGATGGCCAGACACGCGAAAGCGGTAAGCACGCAGGTGGATTGGAAGCGATCCAAGGTCATCGTTGGTGAGGGTGCTTTGCAGTCTCATCCCATGCGTAGTCTGCTGATGGATGCTGCTAGAGATGAACGCCGGGAGCTTCGAGCACGGATGCACGACTCGCTCGACCACATTCTTGACGAAGAGCCTACGGAATCTGACTCAAACGAAGAACCGGAAGAAGAAGAAGCGCAAGCGATGGACGCGTTCGAATCCTTTGTTCGGATGTTCTACACGGATCCGGTATTCAAGGCCATCGGCACTCGCCAGCGAAGCGAGACCGTTGACCGTGGTTCCGCAACCGTTATTCCCACGCCACACAAGATAAAGATTGACCATCGCGCCGGATATATCTGCGACAGCGAATACATTTCTACATTCTTGCATCCCGACATGCTGTGCGAAGAGGCGGAAATACAGTTGCAGGATGTTTCGCTAGACCACCAGAAAAACAATGCGAATAGAGGCTTCTGGAGCGGGCTTTATTATTTCCTGCGTGAACAACCGAAGGGCAGTCGCATTCGCGATATAAAAAATAGAGTCTGTTTGTCCACCCTTCTCGCCAACACTCTCGGAGGGCGGCCTAACGTTTTCGGAGCGTAGTCAAAAATGGAGGATTGATTATGGAAAAACCTATGTCGCAAAGAATGCACGAGAAAGTTTTCGGTGGTAGCCCTCTTTCTACCGGACTGGACGCCGCATTAGTTGCACAGAGTTTCGGCGTAGCACTTCCGGTCGGCGAATCACTGCACGAATCTGATAGCCACATTGCGCACGTTGAAGACCTACGAGAATCGCCGCTGCTTATTGATGGCATCGCGAGTCCAAAAGCTAAACCCGCACGGAAGTCGCTCTTCGAGATAGTGACCAGCCGTCTCCGCAGTATCAAGCCCCGTACAAAAGAAAGAGCCAAACAAGTCGCACAGGCTCTCTCGGATTTGCAGGAACCACTGATGGCGCTTGACGAATTGATAGCGACGTTGGAAGCGGAGCGGTTCGAGGACCTACAGAAGACGTGGGACGAGTTGCAGTCTCAAGGCCGCGACCTGCGGAGACGGATTGAAAATGAATTCACAGCCGTGGTCAATTCTTCGATGATGGCTTGGAATGACGCTGAGGCCAATAAAGTTCGGGCTAAGACGATGCTTGAGACTCGGATCGGTGAGCGCCGGGCATTGCGGCTCGACCGCTATTCCACCAAACAACAGCTGGCGGATGCAGACCTCAAAGTCCAGACCGCTGTGGGTGCTCTGAACGCCGCAAAAGCCCTCCACCTTGAAGCCGAGCGAAACAAGATGGAAGCGGAGAATGCGAAGCGGCTGGCAAGCGGCAAATTGCGAGCGATAGAAATTGCAATGGATAGATGCGGCGCAGAAATTTCTGGCGTCCAATACCACGATCCCGCGACGGGCCTTGCGATCGACCCAACAGCGAATCTCGCGCAGTAGCTTGGAGGCTCTGATGGGTGCACGATGAACAGCATAGCGCTCAGCGGTCGCATCGTAGTTGGCCCAACTTTCCACACGAACGAAGGCGGGCAAGTTGCCGTATTCACCCTGTGTTGCGGTGGTCTTAAAGATGTAGTGGCTGTAGTTGCCACCAGAAATGCAGCGCTGGAGCTAGAAGAATTTAAGAACGGTGATTCAATTTCAGTTGCAGGACGAATCATTTGGCATGCTGGCGCAGTAGAAATTCTAGCTGACAGAATCATAAAGTGGACGCCCGGTGTTTATCAAAAGCATCAGCAGCAAGATAAATTCCCGCAGCGGCTATAAAGTTTGTCGCTGTCCTCCACGGCGACAATACGCGCTATCTCCTTGGCGCGTGCCACACGCGGAGTCGCAGCGCGGGCTGCGTTTCAGAAGGGCGTAGTCCCGCGCTCCTCCGTCTTATCTTCTAAAGATTCAAGCCGCAATCTTCCCAGAGCAATAAAATGCCGCGCTCAATCTCGCGCCCGTGAATGGCAGCACGCCGTGCAATTGCTGCGGGTCAAAAAGAACTAGATCACCGGGCTGGTAGGGAATCTTTAGTCGCCAGCGCGGTAGCATCAATTCTGCTCCTGTGAATTCCCCGCAACAGATGAGGGCTGTCAAAACTCCGTGCAGATTGTTTTTATCTTTGTGGTAAGGGATAGCCCACTGGTTCAAAACGTAGATGTTGCTGAATGCCGTGTGCCAGAGACGGCAGTCCGAGTCCGTATTACTCTTGATTGCGCTGCGTTGAACCGCGTACACGCTCGGTGCGTACTTCTTATAAATGCTGTTAACAAGTTTGATTAAAGGCTTATTCCCGTCCAGCATCTCACGGTGTTTACGCGTCAACCGAGTCAGGCCATGATTCTTGGCGTCCCAACCGAGAACACCTTGCGTTACGCCCTCCTCGTCTAGAACCTTTTCCTCCACTTCCACGTGTACCCCAACGCGACGGTTGAAGTGCCCATCTCGGCACTCCGTGCGCGGGATTGATTGCACGCCCACTGCTGCCGGACGATTAGTAAGACTCTCACCCACATGCTTCCAACACTGATAGGCGAGTTTGTGGAGGTGAGCTGGAATTACGTCATGGAGAAACACAGCGGTAATTGCTCCATCAGCAATTACCGCCGTATCCGAGTCAACGGTGATTGGAGCATTGGATGGGTCTGGGACTTTCCCGTACAGCTTCTTTATCGCTTCTTGGTAATCATTAGGCGGCGACAATATCTGCACTGGGCACCTCCGCCTTCTGCGTGTATTTCTCAAGGATGAAGATAAGTTCCGGTTCCGCTTTGAGCCAAGCCGGAGACCTTTGCAATTCGCGTATGGCATCCTGGCGCTCGGGGGGAATCGAGAGAGCAATGTGGAACAGCTTGGGTTTGGCTTGGGCCTTGCGCCTTGCTGTGATGCTTCGCGCCTTGTCGATTGCCGGATTGGTGCCTTCCTTGAAATCCGCCAATATGGCGGCTTTGGGCTTGGCATCCTCTTCTTTGGCCCAGCGCATATACCGTTGCGCCGTCCGCGCGGGCACCGCAGGAAACTTCACGGCTAAGAAACATTCCCAGTTACCATGACCAACAATTTTCTTGATTCTGCGCAACACGCGGCCAAAATCCACGTTTGCGTCGCGGCCTCGTAGGAAGCAAGCACTCCCTTCTAGGATGAGTGCTTCTAATTTCACTTCGAGTTTATTGCCGTATCTCGGGAAGCGAAGGACTCCCTTTGGAAATTTCGTGTCGATCATATTTTCTCCTGTGAGTTTTTTGTGCTGTGTGTTGATTTAAATGCGAGTAGGCACACCACAACCCACCCGTGACGCAACAAATTTTCTCATATGATTTAGGCAGGTGTCAAGGGCAAATAATGTGTATCAGATAATCAATATAGAGTACAGGTAACAGTGGGGCAATGCAATGGCTGCGGTTCCCTGCCCCATCCCACCTAAATTGGCAGCTATCGGGGTTTGCAGGGACGCTGGTGGGAACAAAAAAGGGACCAGCCCGTACTGGCGCTGGCCCGGTAGGTTGTTAGCGTTTCACTGCCGTAATGTCTGCAGCCACCAGTCGTGAATCAGTGGCCAGAAGAACCAAAGTTCGGCTCCGGCCCAGACCGTAAAGAACACTACGAGTGCCCGCGTGAGCCATAGCGGGCGTTGTTGAGTCATCGTTGCGCGAGCCATGGTCTGCCTCCTCGCCGCTCGTAACGCACGGCAAGCCCGGAGAGCCACAGTCGGCTGACTATCTCCGCTAGGTTACGCGGCCGGATCGTGAGGCCAACGTCCTCACCCGCGTACTGCCATAGCCAAATCTTGGCTGCTGGCGTGCGCGGAATTAGAACGTAGCCTTTGCTGCTGAGTGGCCGCATGGTGAAGTCCAGTGTGCCGTTCATCGCCGCACTCCTAGCCCACGATGGAGACGATGTTCCTGCTCCCGGAGAACGCGCAAAACATCCTCACGCGGACCTAGCACGACGGTGATCACGCGCTCCGGTAGCAGGTTCCCCTGGCAATCAAAAACATCAATGCGCAGGGGGTTGTAGTCGTTGGCTCTGTAGTGAAACTCAGGTTTGGCATCGGTGGTGATGGTTTCGGTGATGTGCACTCGGTGGCCGCTCACGGCTGCACCCCCGCAATGTAAGGAAGGCGAAGCACGTTGTAGCTGAGACCTGCGTTACGGATTTGGTCGATGAACAAAACAGCACGGTGATACGACATAGGCTGTTTCGTCGTGGCATCGAAGGTAAAATTTTGTTCAATAAACAGTTTTGCCTCTGGCGAGAGGGCCAACATCAGCATTTTTCCCTCACCAGCGCTTTTGAATGTGAAATCAGGATTGTTTACGTAGGTCATCGTTTTGTCCCTTAGCTCGGGGGGCGGGAGTAGCACCTGCTTGATGACGGAACCAAGCGCAAGGAATGCCACCCCCGCCACGAACATCCAAAAGGTTGGAGGTTCATCGAGCAGCAGGTTTGTCATGGCCTCCCTGCCGGTTCGTGGTTGCTGGCTGCACAACAGGCTGCCCACGTTGACCTCAGCCATTGCATGAGAATTTGCGTTGCGGGTGCGGTTTGCTTCTCGGTGGATTTGCTATCGGGGCCTGAGATAGACTTTTTTGTAGCCATTATGCGCACCTCCGTGCGTATGTTGGTTAGGGCGCGTTCGGTGCTGCCTGCACTGTTCGCGCCCGTTGTTGTCTATGCAGCGGCGCTTTCGGATTGGCTTTCAGAGGCGGATTCGACACACGTTGCAATGCGGCCCAAGCGCTTACGCATGGATTTGGTCTTCGCTGCGCTGGCCATTCCACTCATGATTTTTTTCGCTTTAGCCTCGCCCAGTTCGCCAATCAGATAATTGGCTACGGCGAGACCGCTAGGGCTAACGCCTTTGACGTGTGCGGGTTTTTCCTCTTTCACAATCTTGTTTTCCTTAAGAGCCTTTTCTTCTTTCTCCACTTTCTTGGCTTCTTTTTTCGCTTTTGACATTTTGATTCTCCCTTTGCCTGCCCGCTTTAGCGGTGCGGCTAGGCATGTATGTACCTCTGCGTCACGTACCTCCGAAAGGACTAATCCAAGATATTCTTAGGTGGTAGAGCGGGTGGGACAACTGGGTGCGGGTAATGTCTTGATTAGGGGCAGATATCCCAACGCCCAATAGCGCCCAAAGCACCCAAAGGAAAGGCATTTTTTCGGGCCGTGTTTTCGTTTGCAAGTTGCGGCTGGCAAACGAGTTAGCGAACTTCAGAATGTAAAACTTTTAAGCCGAAGGTCGTGGGTTCGATCCCCACCGCCCCTACCAACCATCCTTTTTCCCAACAACAACTTAGCGATTTGCCGAGGCGGCAAAAGGCGGCAGTAAGAGCCTCAAGGGTGGCACCTAAGGCTGGAAAGAAGGAACTCACTCGCGTTGTTGTGCGAAGGTCTGACCGAGATTGCCCAGAAGTCGCGCCGCTGCGTTGATCGAGACGAGGCCGAAACATAAGAAAATCCGGGCGTAGCGAAGTGCCTGCTAAAATCCCCATTTCTCAATTCGACGACAATGGTGTAAAAGGTTCAAAAGATGCCTCCCGACCTCGAATCACTCGCCCGCGCGCGCTTCGACTCTCCGCTGACCAAAGCCGAAATCGAGCTTGTGCAACGGTCCCCAAAAGGCGAGTTTGCTGTCTGCGGTCCCAACATGGACGACCAACACCCGAACAATGATCCCAGTAAGGCGGGCGATTGGCCTGAAGCTCGCCACATCCGCGCAGCCCTGATCCGTTGGCTTTGTGCCGACGAAGAGGCGAAGCAGTTCGTGGACTCACGTGGACTCCAGATTTACGGCGCAAAGATAACTGACGCTTTGGACCTCTCCTACTTGACCGTTCCGTTTCCTCTCGTGCTATCAAAATCTCACCTCACTGGTGTGATGAAGCTACAGGCTGTAAAAATCCCAATGCTAAGTCTCGAAGGCACGTGGGTGCATACGATTAAGGCTGACAGTGCCGAGATTGCCGGAGGCGTCTTCCTGCGCAACGGCTTCCATACGGGGCACGAGGTGCGGCTGCATCGAGCTCGAATCGGAGGTGGTCTTGATTGCAGTAAAGGCGCATTCAGGAATCCTGCGCAGGAGGGCATTGCAGGAAGCGGTAGAGCATTGAGTGCAGACGGCATTGTCGTGGGAGGCGGCGTTTCTCTTGTTGACTTGTACGCCGAGGGCGAAGTGCGTCTGTCCAGGGCACAAATCCAAGGAGATCTCGACTGCTCTCGTGGGACGTTCAAGAACCCTCCGCAGAAAAGAGCCCAAGGAAACGACACCACGCTGATCGAGGGAACTGGCACGGCGCTGAACGCGGACGGCATTGATGTGAATGGTGGTCTGTTTTTGCGTGATTGCCACGCCGAGGGCCAGGTGAGATTGGCGAGAAGCCGGACTAGGATGGACCTGGACTGTAGCAGGGCGACGCTAACCGGGGAATTAAATACACAGGCCGCTGAAATCGGAGGTGGCCTATTCTGGACTGGTCTCGTTGAACCCGGGAGGACAGGCCTCGACCTAATCAATGCTTCGGTAGGTTCGCTCGCGGACGATGTGAAGAGCTGGCCTACCGTAGGGAATCTAAAAATTGATGGCTTCGTCTATGGGCGGCTACTCGGCCCAAAAGATGCCAAGAGCCGTCTCGCGTGGCTGGCTCTGCAGAAACAATTTACACCGCAGCCATACCGCCAATTGGCAAATGTCCTGAGAAACGAGGGGAACGACACCGGCGCACAAAAAGTGCTCTTCGAGATGGAGCGTCGGCGCCGAACAGAAGAGAATCCACCGCTGTTCGCCAAATTTCTCTTGCACGGCCACCTCGAAAGAGCGCTCCAACTTGCTCAACGTGCACTCGCTAGACCGAGGAATATTCTTTTTAAATACACTGTTGGTTACGGGTATTACCCGGGTCTAGCGCTCTTGTGGCTTCTCGCTCTCGTAGCTCTCGGATTCACGCTTTACAGGGGAGGTTATTACGCCGGCAGCTTCGCTCCGACCGACAAGGATGCCTACGTGTGCTTCACTGTCGAACATCGCCTTCCGGACCATTACGAGAGATTCCATGCCACGATCTACTCGCTTGAAAACTCTTTCCCACTCGTGAAGCTGGGCCAAGTGGACCGGTGGCAGCCCGATCCTAGTCCGAAATATTTAGCGACACACGAAGAGAAATGGGCATTCCTCGTCTGGCACTTCCTGATTTCACCGTCGTTTCTTCGATGGTTCCGGTGGGCCCAGATTCTCTCTGGCTGGTTCTTAGCAACCATGGGCATCGCTGCCGTAACTGGAATCGTTCGCAAAGGCTAAATTTACTCCGCTCGCTCGGCTAAAGAACAACTGTGCGGCGTTGGGCGCGCCGAAGAAACGAATCGCAACTCGTGGCGAATAAATGGCGAATATGCTATCCTCCGGCTTAGGGGGAGAATATGGCATCCATACGAGCGAAGGTCAGCTTTCCCGGAATTCTGCGGGGTGGAGGACGCGAGGCGAACTGTACGGTACGGGCAACGAAGGTGAGCTTGCCGGGTGAGCCAAGTGTGTTCGAGTATGTCGATTACTCCGTCGAGGAAGTCTCCAAGCCACTCCCTGATGGCCTATATCAGTTGCTGGCACAGGGAAAAACGATCAGTTTGCGTTACCAGAATGGGTCCTGGCTTTCGGCTGCGGCCTGAGCAAGTCCGACGGCAATCACCCAGCCTAACGATTTGGCTGCTTAGCGTTGCGCGAGGGGAGCGGCGGAGTTGAAAAGAAAAACTGCGGATTGCCTAATAACCCATAATAGGATATTAAATTGAGGGGCATGCAACCGCATGTGCTTTGGTGCATCTTGGAGAATCAACGGTAAATGCCGCAAGCTCTTCTAAAATGGGACGATCAACAGTTTGATGTTACGCCGTTCTTGAAGCCTGTCCGGCGCGGTCCCTCACCGATTCACGTCACTCCGCATGGAGCTCTGTACGCTGCGGATTGCATGAAGCTGCTTCCGCTTGTCAAAGACGAAGTGGTGGATACGATATTTGCAGACCCACCCTTCAATATCGGCAAGGAGTACGGAAAGAACACAGACGATAGTCTGCCGGATGAGCACTACATTCAGTGGTGCCGAGAATGGTTGGCGGAATGCGTGCGGGTGCTTAAACCTGGCGGCTCGTTGTTTTTGTACAACCTTCCCAAATGGAACGTGCTGCTCGGAGCTTTTCTTCATGAGCAGGGGCTTGAGTTCCGGCACTGGATAGCGATAGAGATCAGCGCGTGCCTTCCGATCCCAAGCAGACTCCATCCGAGCCACTACAGCTTGCTCTACTACAGTAAGGGCAAGGTGAAAACTTTTTACCGGATACGCACGCCGATACTAACCTGTCGGCATTGCGGCGGCGAAGTGAAAGACTACGGCGGACACAGGGACGCAATGAACCCGAAGGGTGTCACGCTCAAGGATGTCTGGACGGACATTCCCCCAGTGCGGCACTGGAAGTTCAAGTCGAGGAATCGCCGCGCAAACGCACTTTCAACGAAGATACTGGATAGAGTCATCGACATGTCCACGAATCCCGGTGACCTTGTATTGGATCCCTTCGGCGGGAGCGGAACAACCTACGTGGTGTGTGAGTCAAAACACCGGCACTGGATCGGATCCGAGATCGACTACGCGGAGGATATTGTTTCGCGGCTAGAAACGGATGAGATTCGTGCACACAAGAACGGTGATTTCGTCGAGCGGTGAAACCGCTCATTATTGAAGCGCTCTCCCGGATGTTCCCTTGGGGATGCGCCGAACCTTCGTACTCGTGGCGTCATGCTCAATTGCAACGATTTCGAGGATGCCCGCCTTGCAGGGAATTGAACGCCAAAGATCAAGATAAGGTCCTAGCTCAGCCATGTTTCCGATGCGGTCGGTCAGGTACTTGTAGAGCTCGCGGGATGGCACCACAAGGATCCCGCAGGCAAGGACCCCTTTAAGCAACCCAAGAGCCATCTTGTTCAACGCCCGGTGGCTGGAAGAAATGTTGCCGGTTTCCCACTCGAGGGCGACGGGACCGTAATCGGTATGGAGAACGGCGTCGAGCTTCCCTGGCCTTTTCAAGATTGCGATGTCGAGCGGTTCCTCTAGCTTCCATCCTTGTCGCTTCAATTCCTTCATCAGTCCAAGTTTGATAGGCGTGACGCCGTTGCCCTTGCCACGCGCTTTACCCAATTCAGGATAAATGGTGAAGGTGCCGGAGCCTGGGGGCCAATCAACTTCACGGATGGCTTTGTGTAAGCTCTTTCTCGTCTTTTTCCAAGCGGTAGAGGAAGCATACGCACCACATGAAATCAGCGTCTCTTCGTGAACGATTTTCATCGGGCGGATTTCTTGCGGCGGCGCTGCTGTGGGTGCGATGCTACCTTCGATAAAAACTTGTGTGGGTCTAATCCTATGGCTTCCGCAATATCAAGAAATTCAATTACATCTAGCCGACGTTCTCCACGCTCAAATTTAGAAACAAACGATTGCGGGCAAGCAAGACGCTTGGCAAGGTCGGCCTGCGTGAGTGCCGCCACTTTGCGCGCCTCGATCAGAAGCTGACGAAACTGGTCATACCGAGTTGTAAAGACGGACTTCGTCACACTTCACCGTTTCTTAGCCGAAGAGGATCTAACATCCTCGAACCTGAATCGGGATAATCCCAAAACGGGTTTTAACGGGACATGCGCTTTTTCCGAAGTAGAAAGAGACTGCGCTGGTATCGACGCAGCAGGCTCCGCGAAAGGGTGGCGCTTGAGAGTATCTAGGGACACCTTCGAATCGTGCGGCAGGAGAAAGTGTTTGGCCGATCTATCTTCTTCAAGCTTGGTTCTTGACAAATATTAAAGAACTGTTGTTTAATTTTTGCGTATGGAAGAACAGGCAGAGTATTTCGCATACAAGTGCCCCCATTGTTCCGTCGTTCGGAATGCAGCCGATGTCGCTGCGGAACTGTCTCCAAAAGTGCTTCAACTAGCCGGCGCGCGTCTAAATGCGCGTAATCGCCGAAACCACATAGCGGGTCCAGGCCGTCCCCCGATTGCACGGTGCCCTGGATGCTCTCAAGAAATGTGCTCTGCCGATCTGCGCGACCACCGGCTACCGTGTGTGCGCCAGGAACTTGAAAAACTTCGCGGGATGGCTATCCAGCTTTTGCCGAAGGATCCCGACCCCTATCCAAACTTTCACGTCGCTAGCATTAACGAAGGGGAAGTCGAATTCAGAAAAGGATCGAACGGGGACTCTGTGGCCGTGGATTTGCGTAAGATTGCAGAAATTACGGTCAGCACGGCGGACAAACTGGCATACGTTCGCGTGCTCGGCCGTATCGTGTGGCGCGAAGACATCAAGCGTTGGCGGTTCGCGCCGACGGCCGCGGTAGGCAGACCTGCCGTGATAGAGTAGGAGCGAAAGGGTGCTGTATGATCAACGACACTCGTTGGCAGGCGCAGTACATTATGAGCCGAGGCAGATATCGGCAAATGGAATTCGTTGCTCCGGGCGCTTCTTCGGACGTGTACCGAGCCGTTGATAGTTGGGCAGAGGGAATTGTAGCGATTAAGGTCCTCAGAAACCCCACTCCCGATAAAATATGCCGGCTCCGACGGGAGGGTGAGATGTATTCTGAGCATCTCGACAACCCTTACGTTGTGAACATACTTGATTCCGACCTTGACTGTGTGGCTCCATACCTCGTTCTTGAATTCGCTGAGCTTGGTTCACTTCACGAATGCGTGGCCCGTCGCCGCGACTGGCGGACAATAGCTAAGTGGCTCTACCAGATCACCTACGGATTGACGATAGTCCACGAAAAGGGCGGAATTATCCGCGACATTAAGCCCGCCAATTTGTTGAGGTTTCGGGATGCCAACGGCGGGGAAGTCGTAAAGATTACGGATTTTGGATTGGGTCAACGGTCGGACACCCGCTCAGGGACTACATCCCCGTTTGGAACGGAAGGGTACATCGATCCTGTTGCTCAGATTGCTAAGAAATTTACGCCAGCGTCTGACATATTTTCTCTGGGCATAACAATGATCGAGCTCCTAACAGGCAGCAGGGATTTGCGAAATTCGATTCCTGGGCCTCCCGAATTTCAGGCTCTCATTAGGTCGATGACTGCCTTCGATCCGTTCGCGAAAAATTTCAACGTGGATCGTAGACCGACAGCGAGGCAAATCTGCGAACGGATGCAATTTATCCTAGAGGTACCGGAGGTTCCAGAAGCTCCCGAAAGTGGCGGAAACGGGCTGTGGTGGGGCTTGGGTATAGCTGCTGCGGTTGTAATTGCTGCGAACTCGAATAGCTGGGACAGTAACGCTGAGCGATTTCGCGATTCAAGAGGTCAATTCAAGTCTGGGTGGCTTTTCTAATCGGGAAGGTCGGCCAGATTCTCAGGATTGGACTCCGAACGGCAACGTTCGTTTCCTTCCTACGTTCTGGAGTTTCCAGCCTACGACAAGATCGCTAGACTCGTGGCTTTTCATCGCAGTTTTTCTGATAAGGCTGCAATTCGTTCGGCTATAGTCTTGATTGCATAGGCATTGCCTGGTTTCTGGTATTCCCCGTCCAACTGCTTATCCGTGAGTCCCTGTCTTGCGAGAGCATCCCGAATGGCCGTCACCCGATCCTGAAATGTGACGGTGAAGATTTCTGCGGTCTGTTTCTGGTATGCGTCTGTAGTCGTGTCCGTACCTCCAAACCCACCCTCACCGTATCCACCTTGGCCGAATCCAGGTGTGACCTGTCGATTGACTAGGAACTGCAGGATTTCGCCAGACAGATCAAGCGACCGGTTCTTGAGGTTTGTTGACGAAACTGTATGCATGTTCTGTGATTTCAATGCATTGACGTAATTTTCTGCGGTCAAGAGATCTTCAACAAAGCCAAAGTGCTGCAAGAGATTGCCTATTTCTTGTTTATGGGCTTCATCCTGCGCCTTTCTATCGCTCGTTGCCTGGTTTTGGCTGTGTGTCAACACAGAGAGTTCGCCTGCTACCAGCAACAAGCCGATTACGCTGAAAAGGGTTTTCATCCAGGGCTTAAATCTTTCTGGGGGAACGAGGGTGGGGATGAATACAACGAAGGCCAGGATGGCAATGAGAAAGCCGGGGGGCACTGACCACAAAAGTTTTGACATCGGGCTTCTCCCTGGACTGCTTAGCTCCCCGTACCGACTTTACCGGGATCGGTGTTTTCGGTCATACGGCCAATTTGTAAATTGCCTGAACCACACGATCGATGAAGTCAAGAGCATCTTTCACAAGAGCTGCACTGATTGGCCATTGATTGCCTGGGTTCGTTGGATCCATGTCGGCTTCGTGCGCAATCTTATTTCGCCGGTCAACGATCACAATCAAACGTGCCTTAACGGCAGGCACGTCGGTATCCAATTTCCGTTGCCACTTGTTGCCAAAGCTTGACGGCGGTTACCAGACGGATGGCATCGGCGATCTTGTCAGGATGCTGAAAGCTTTGCCACGAGTGCGTCTCTCGCACTGCCTCATCTAACCAATCGTCTTTAGTTAGATCGGCGAAGCCGGTCCGCACAGCGATAATTGGAATCTTAAAGGACAGGCTCGCCTCCGTGGCAGGCCGTTTTCCTCTATGTACTTCGAGCATTCCCAATCGAAC
The DNA here is from genome assembly GCA_963747605.1 of uncultured Acidobacteriota bacterium. Classification (GTDB taxonomy): domain Bacteria; phylum Acidobacteriota; class Terriglobia; order Acidiferrales; family UBA7541; genus Palsa-295. The sequence goes on from CAVVGA010000005.1 coordinate 205,944, forward strand.
AAACTCATGCACAAAATAATCAAGCGCACTAACACCTAAAACAAGTGAAGCACGATGAATATCCGTAACGTCGATGGCCGGGGTGGTGAGCGCTCCGATGGATTCTGCAACTCCGGAAAGGGTCCGAGCGCGAACCAGATTAGTTTGGAACTGATCAAGCGCGGCCTTCATCTCGTAAGTGTTTCCACCTGCTGAGCTAGATTAGAAAACACACCTTCAAATTCCTGCCGCTTTGTCCTATCGCCTTCCAGTACGGTTCCAACATGCCCGAGTTGCTCGTCAGTTAGAGCAAACACAGGCGTCCTGTGGTCCTGAGATTTTGTTATGAGAGTGTTGAAATCCGCGATCTGAGCGAGGCAGTAGTTCGGCAGAAACCCAGAAACTGCCTGGTAAGTCTCATCTGGTAGCAGCATCCCCAGTGGCTTTAGGGTTTTAACAAGTTGATTTGCTACTCTATCGCTGATCGAGTCGATCCATTTCTGAAAGCCAACCGTAGCGGCTCCCTTCCTGGGCCGATATTTCTGAATGATACTCCCGATGAATTTGGGATTAGTTGCAGGGTAGGGGTAGGCGGCGCTTTTTAAAGTCGGATTCTGGCGCGCGCGTTCAGCCCAGGCGTGCCAACGTGGGATGACAGTCGAAAGGGATTCAATAGCCATAACCGAGAAAAAGTCGGGCGAGGTCGGAACAATAAAGAAATCGCTAGTCATAAGCAGGTTCTGGTTGATCGAACTGAGGCTAGGGTTCATGTCCACCAACACGAAGTCGGCGTTGTATTTGTTGGCTGTAACGTCGAGCAGGTAGGAGATCGAGCCAGGAAGATTCTGCAACGTCTGGATGGAGCCTGAAAGCTCTTGGGCGATACCCAAGGTCACCTCATATTCTGATAACCTGATGTGACCCGGCAAAAGAAATAGCCGGTCGCATCCCTGCACGGAAACACATTCAACCGGCTCAATTGCTCGCGGTTGCGACTCGAACGCAGGCGCGAGTCCTGATCGTATGTTTCGCGTGCCACCGTCGGCTTCATAGAACTTTTCGAACTCGGTTTCACCCTTGAAGCCTAAAATCAAACCGCTGAGATTGCATTGCGGATCAGCATCGACCAATACAACCTGATGGCCCATTGAGGCGAGCATCCAACCGAGGTGAAAGGTGGTCGTGGTTTTGCTGACGCCGCCTTTGTGGTTGAACATCGCGATTCGCTTATGCATGTATTCATTCTCCATCTTTATCGAAGCAGTACGCCACGGCCAGCATATCGGAAAGTGGACTCCAATCAAAGATTATGGGGAAAGTTGGAAAGCGCCGCTTACCAACCTTGATCGACTGGCAAATGGATTTACTTGCGAGGTCGGCCCTTCCGCTTGGTTTTGTATTTCTCAACTTCCCGACGATCTAGCAATGTTTTGCCGCCAATGCTCAGAATACGAAATCTCCCCTTTTTGACTAGATCCGATATCGCTTGGGGAGACACGCCACGAATCCGAGCGGCTTCCGACTGCGAAATCCATTTCCCAGCAGGGTCGTCTTCTGCTATTGTAATAATACTTGAATGTTTCAAGTATTTTGTCTTATGCTTTGGCATGAAAAAGTCAGACGATAGTGGCGTTGAGCATTGGAATGTAGTCTAGCCGCTTTCGACGATATCGGAACGCAAGGCACCTATTCCAATCGCGGCAACCTCACTGTTGCGGGACGCGCCGGTGTTGACACACCGAACGCGCCCCTGACCAAGTCGCCTGGTTAAGAGGCAACGATGGCTGCAATAGAAAGTAACGGGTTCGCACCTCGGGTGCAACCCGCCCATCTCCGTTCCGTTTCTATCCCACGCTCCATACCCTTGCGTGTTGCGCATCCCCCGCCCTCGGTCCGCCCCACCAAATTTGTGTGTCCGTCCGGGTCGGCACGCGACTCCTGCGGAGACGTGTGTACCGACGCTTCGATCAACTGCCGGACCGCGGCCCTATCGCCGCAACAGAACGGAGAAGATTTTATGCAAAAGGCCCATATCTACGAAGCAATTCTTTTGGTGAATCGAGGGATAGACGATGCGGTTCGAGGCCTGGAACGTCTCAAGCGCGCCAAAGACTCAGGACTGAACCCAGCGTACTTCGACGAAAAATTAACGCTGTTTGAAGTACACCGCGCGGCGCTCAACGGCTGCTTCTGCAACAACGTCGAGAGTGGCGAGAATCGAGACGAAGCTCGTTTTGCGAAGAGACACCGCGAACACGAAAAGAGAATGTTGGATGAAATACAAGTCTATCAGGACGTGCAGGCGGTGGAGGAAAGCCGACGCTTGGAGGGTAAAGCGCCAAGGGTGCGGTTCCTCAGTAGCCACGAGCAAGGGGAGTGGGAACGGCAGTACCAGAAGCCCAGCGATGTGACGAACGAAACGCCACGTCGCGAGGGAGAGCCGGGATGAATCTCCGACTCTTTCAGGAACTCGTGGAGTTGAACCTAGCATTTGAGCAGGTCATTCACGGGCTCCAACGCATGGAGAAAGTGAAGCTCTACCACAGTGACATAATCCGCTACGCCCGCGCCGACGTGGAAAGCGCACGGGTGGACGCTAACCGGGAATTCTTCGACAACTTCGACGAGATCGTCGAGAACGATGCGGTATGGGCGTACAAATTCCAGCGCGAATACAACAAGAAGATCAAAGACCCGGACGACATCTATCTCGAAATCAAGGACTCCGAGGAGCGGCGCAAGAAAAAGGGATTGCCGCCGCGCCTGGTAATCCTGCCCGGTTGGGATATGTCCGACGAAGAACGCTACGACGAGGAGCAAGCCAAAAAACGAAAGCGTATTGGAAACAAGCGTCAGAGAACAGCGGAGATGCGCAAATCGAGCCGTCCGAAGTCATTACAACGTGCACCAGTCCATCCACAAACAAAAGCTACTCCGACGCCGCAAGAGGAGGCGACCAATGGCGAATCGTAAAGCACCGGCGACGCGGACGATACGTTTGCGCTCTTCTGGAAGGCGGTATCCCGGCGTCCAAGGCAAGATTGTGGATTACATCAGCCATTCCATCGACGACGGGACGCTTTGTGTCAATGTCTCCTTCAAGGACAAGACCCTATTCTCGCTCCGCTTCGCCTGTGACATGTCCATCGTCAGCGCCGACATCAGCGATTGGAAGACCGGCGACTACGAAATGATTCGCGAGTACATGAAGCCGATTCCGAGGTAGAGACACTCGCGGGTATTGAATCGAAGTCGCTTTGGCCAAAACGAAAGGAGACAGCACATGAAACGCGAACCTCAATCATTGACCGTGCATCTGAGACATGCGGCACACCGAATCCACAGAGCCGCGTGGATGATCGATAGCGGAGCCACTGCCCTCCACTGTGGCAGCATTCTCGCGCTCACCCGTGGGAACACGGGAAAGATTCGAAAACTTTTCTTTTCGGACTCCATGGCGCTTGAAGATAGGGCCACGGTCCTTCGAAGAAACCTCAGTGCCACTGACAGACAACAGGCGATCCGCACCGAAAAATTCGGAGCAGAGATTGAGAATCTGGGTGAGATGGCACGCCGGTTGAGGGCCAAGCTGGAGAATTGCTACGTCAAAATCAAGCGATACACGGTGAGCGTCGCGGCGGAAGAAAAGAAGAATCCCGAATTCAGAAAGAGAGCCCGGGGGCTGCGAAAGGCGCGACGGACAAAGATTGCGGGCCGCTAAGCGCTAGCTCGGCCTTCGTGAGAGCGTTCCCTAGTACTGTTTCCGCTCAAGCTAGCTATGCGGTACACAAAGTAATCTATACTTGACATGTAGTTCGCCATGCCGTACTCTGATGGGTGTCTTCGGGGAGGCCACTGTGCCCCAGCAACCCTTTCGAGATGAGCTAGCCGACCGCCGTAGAACGACGCTCTTACTCTTCTATCTTGCGGCACTTCTCTCCGTTATTGCTGCCAGTCTTGTTGGCAGGATTCTGCCTTTGCGTACGCCCCTACTCGTGCTGTCTGTCGTTGGAGCAGCGACGGCCATCTTGTTCCTGCTGCGTTTTCTTCGCTCAAACGATGAGCACGAACGGCAGATCAACTATCGTGCCCTGACATTTGCCTTTACAGGAACGTTGATTTTTTCTGCGGCTATCGGCTTCCTCCAAAGCTTCGGTTTTCATCCCGTCTCCTGGCTAGGCATTCCCGCGCTCATGATCATTTTGTGGAGCATTGGATTGATTCTTTACTCGTGGCGGTATCGATGAAAACTCGGTTGCGCGTATTGAGGGCGGAAAAGGAATGGTCGCAAGCCGAGCTTGCAGCCCATGTGGGAGTCGCTCGCGGAACGATCAACGCTATTGAAACCGGCAAGTACGACCCGAGTCTCCCGCTGGCTTTCAAGATCGCACGCGTTTTTGGAAAGAACGTAGAAGAGGTGTTTTTGTATCCCGAGGAGCAGGATCAGGCGCTGTCCCCAAAGATCTGAGTCCAGCCCTCGCAAGAGCAACACGATGTGTGGCAGTTCACAGTATCGGATTCGTCTCTCCCCATTTCGCTCGAAGTCTTTCCCTATCTTGTCGCCAAGGTGAACCCGAAGGAGCCTCCTCATGGACCATCCCTACAGCATTTCAGACTTTGCATTTGCTTTTCGGAGGAGCGAAGGAACTACACGCGATCTTATCGAGAGGAGCACCGAGCCGTCCCGCGGCAACGGTTCGCAAAGTAGACCCGATCCTGACAGGACATCGAATTCATCGGGTCCTGGCCGTGGTCCTGACCGTGAGCGAACCATTTATCACGGTCGAAACCGGGAATACGCATTGCGTGCTTCTGAAGTTCGTACGCTGATCGAACTGGGCAAATTCCGCGTGGTTCCCGCTGACGACCTTGCTCGTTTCTCATACAACGGCGAGCACTCGCGCTTGGAACACGACATTAAGAACCTGACCCGGCACGGCCTCGCCGAACAGAAAACCATCGAAGGGCGCTCTTATTCGAGGAAAGTTCTGACTCTCACCAAAGACGGCCATCGGCTGCTGGAACGTAACCAACTCGTGCCAGCCCGACAGGCCATATACCACGGTTTTGTGAAGCCCAAGGAAGTCAGGCATGACGCCGACCTATACCGTCTCTATCAGCAGGTTGCGAAGGAAGTGGAAGCCTCGGGCGGCAAGGTTCGCCGCGTCATCCTGGACTACGAGCTGAAGAAAGACCTCTACCAAGCCCTTTCCCGGATACGGCCCGATAAGGACCCAAAGTACGAACGAATCTCCATTGCGAACCGATTCGATTTGAGAGTGGTCGATGGCAAGATTCCCATTCCCGACCTGCGAATCGAATATGAGGATGACTGTCGGGAAGTCCGCCGCCTCGATCTAGAAATAGCGACTCGCGACTATCGGCCCCAGGGGCTTGGCGAAAAGGCCAAAGCCGGCTTTCACATGTTTGCGCATCAGCAAGACCACGCTAAATTGCGCCGTGTTCTCGACACTCAGGAAATCAGCGCAAGGATCTTCGCCCTATGAAAATCCTGCCCATCCATACAGAAGCACTCCGGTATTTTGGCTATACGGAGGAGGAGGCCCAGTTCCTCTACCTTGTGGCGACGCATTCCGGGTATTTCACCTGCCAGCAGTTTCTCCAGTTCATCAAGACCAAGCCCGGCAAGCGCAGCGTGTCCTTTGCCCGAAAGGTCGTGGAAAAGAAGCACGCTAGCTCGAAGGAATACCTTCGGCATGGCCGAGTCTTTCATCTCTTCTCGCGGAATCTTTACGAAGCTATTGGCAGGGAGAATGTCCGTTTCCGGCGTGTCCACTCGACCGAATACATTCGAACGCGGCTCATTGCTCTCGACTTCATTCTCCGAAATCAAGGCTTCACCTATCTCGAATCGGAGGAACAGAAGCTTTCTTTCTTCTGCAACCAGCTAGGAATCGACAAGAAAATCCTGCCCCACAAACGGTACTCGGGAGCTATCAAGGGCGACTTCACGGACCGCTATTTCGTGGATAAGTTTCCCATGTTCTACAACCCCGCTGTCTCTCTCTCCGCTGTGATGACATTCAGTTTCATCGATCCGGGGTTTGAAAGCATGGATAGCTTCAAGACTCATCTGGACGCGTATTTGACACTTTTCACGAAGCTTTCGCATCTCCGCTTCTACTACGTGGCAATCCGCGACACGAATTTCGAGCGCGCCAAGAAGTTGTTCCATGGGACGTTTCAGAGGCTTTGGAACCCGGCAGCCCCTCGTGGATTGTTCGACTATTTCCGTACGCGGCGAACGTGGGACGAGAAGAATTACGGCAAGCTATCGGAGCACGACATGCTGTTCATGAACCAGGGAAAAGAGAGATTTGGCAACCCCGGCATCGAGAGTCTGTACCAGAGATGGCGTGCCGGAGAGATTACCGAGAACACGGTGCGGTCTGAATCTGTGAAGTTCCAGATGCCTTCGCAGGTCACCTTTATTTGCGCAGCCGTGAATGGACAGAGAGCGTTGTTCGAGCGCCACCCGCAGCAGCCAGTTAATGTAGCCGTGAAAAGTTCCGAGGAGACATCTTTCCCAGGAGATTTCACCTCCGGGATCACCCTGGCATGGAGATAAGAGGTAGAAAGAGCAGGCAGATGCGACAGAGACGGCAAGAAAACGGAGCGCGGTCAAAACACGACCAGAGGCGGGAGCGACCCCATCGCGCCGCAAAATCGCGGCCCGATCCCTTCGGGCTTCGGGGGTCACTCCCGCCTCTTGCTGCTGGAAAACGCAGCTCGTGTTTTGGCCGCGCAGGAGTGGGGGATCAGGAACTTTGTAAGACAGCACGTCAGACAGAATCGTAAAGGAGGACCCAACAGAAAGTATGGCCATCATCAAAGCACCACCCAAGCAACCAAAGTCAGTGACCATCCAGGCGCGAGTCGAGGAGTCGGTGAAAACGCAGCTAGATCAATATGCAAAGTTCATCGACTCCACCCCGTCCTACGTCATTACGGAAGCTCTCAAAGTCTTATTCAAACGCGACGACGAGTTCAAAACCTGGCTCGGCCAACACGCCAACGAACAGACTCAAGAACAGAATCAAGGAGAGGCTCTCACGAAGACTGCGTAACAACATGAAGACCCGTCCAACACAATTCGGTGTGCGCGAGAATACAGCGTCGTCAAGACAGCATGCCCCGCGCCGTGTAATGAATGCTTCGGTTCTGCAGTCCGACCCCTTGTTTGGAACTCAACAGCAGGATAAAGGGACGCGAGAACTGACATCTCCAATGAAAGAAACATTCGAATTGTCACTCACAGAGACGGACAAGGGGGCCACAGGGGGAGGAGACAGCGGAGCGATCACACCGGCGCTGCTTAGCGACGGCAAACTCTCAGTTGTCGAACGTCCTCTGACGTGCGAGGAAGCCGCAGCCTTTGTGAGAGTTCACCCGAGGACCGTCAAGCGCATGGCCCGTGCGGGCAAGGTGCCAGGGCATTTCCGTTTTGGACGTTGGTATTTTTACGCGAGTGAACTGGACTGTTGGATGCGAATGGAATTACACTCGGCACGCCACCCTTGAGGCTCAAACATAAAGGAGAATGCCAATGTTTGAGCGCAAGAGGTACCAGTTCGGGTATGTGCGCCAGAAATCTCGTAAGACTGGCCCGCATGTCTGGGTCTGGGAGTATCGAGATCGTAGTGGTTCGCATTCTGTGATACTCGGAACAGTGCAGGAAATGTCGGAGGTCGAAGCGTGGAAGGCCACCGAGAGTCGAAGGCTCATCATCAACGACCCTCAACCGGCTGACCAGACTTCGTTCGGTGCGGTCATTGATCGGTACGTTCGTGAGGCGCTACCAGAACGTCAGGTAACGCGCTCCCGGTACGTAAGCTGGATCAATACCCATATAAAGCCCAAGTGGCGAGACGTTCCAATCGCCCAGGTGAAGCCACTTCCCGTCGAGCTTTGGGTCAACGATTTGAAGCTCGCCGGAAAAAGTAAGGGCCACATCCGGGAAATGATGCACTTGCTCTTCAATTGGGCGATGCGTTGGGAATTGACTCCAGTTGAACGAAATCCGATGAGTCTCGTCCGAGTGAAAGGGTCTTCGAAGCGGACGAAAGTTCCGAGGATTTTGACGATCAAGGAATTCAACCTTCTACTTGCAAGGTTGACGGAGCCGTTTCGAACAATGGCCCTAGTCGCTCTTTTCTTGGGTCCGCGAGTGAGTGAAATTGCGGGACTGAAATGGAGCGATATCGATTGGGAGAATTCGACTATCTCAATCGCACGTTCCTGGGTAGCTGGCAATGTGGAAGACACCAAGACAGAAGGTTCCGCAAAGCCGCTTCCTATGGATCGTGACCTAGCCATGATTCTTCGGCAGCACCGAGAAAGAACCAATAAAGTTGGTTCCGAATGGGTTTTCGCGAATCCCCAGACGGGCAATCCGTACTGGCCCGACAAGATTCGTGAAGATCATTTGATTCCGGCAGGGATCGCAGCCGGGATTGGGCGTGTCGGATGGCATACGTTTCGGCACACTTACTCGTGCTTGTTGCGAGAGCACGAAGTAGATTTGAAAGTTCAGCAGGCTTTAATGAGGCATGCTGATATCCGAACGACGATGAACATCTACACGCAAGCAATACCAAGAGCAGTACGCGAAGCAAATCGCAGAGTTGTTCGCAGCATCATGGGAAAAAAGGCGGCATGGCGGCGGCAATAAGGGTTCCAAGGACTACCAAGTCCTTCTTTTTCAGTCCGAGCCCTACTTCGTAAGTCGTTGAAATGCCAAGCGTGGGTTGTTTCGATCCCCACCGCCCCTACCAAAGCTTGTTGTTTTCAACGTGTTGGATCGTTGCCGTCTCGCCAATTGGAACACAGTTTCTGATCAACATTCCGCGTTGCAGTAGGGAAGCACAGTGATTTCAACGATCTGCAGCATTGCGAAGGAGTCTAACCGGTGCCAGCAACCACGAGAATCCCCACGGCCTTCGCTAATATTCCGTGAGATCGGAACTCAACAGTGGGCCCAGCGTGAGTCTGATCGGTCGCGGTCGGCCACGCGGCCGCCAAGCAGACGCGCGCCCTCTAACGGGAGCACCTGCCTCGTGAGCAGGTGGTCTGCTGACTACTATTTTAGGTGACTTGGGGGCCGTGGGCGGAAAAGCTTCCCGATTTGTGGGCGATATTGCGAACGTCAGTGCATACGACTTGTTGTTGATTGCGGGAAGACTAATGAGAAGTCTTTGGCAGGTGGTCGAGTTCCCTTCGAGCCTCCGAAACGATTCTTAGTCCTGGGTCAGCATCTTTCCAGAAGTCCAGCACGGTCTCATAGGCTTTGCGGGCGTCTTCTGTTCTTCCGAGCAAAACAGATGCGCGTGCAACACCAAGAATCGAGAGGGCTATGGAGGGCCTCAAAGGATCCACTCCTCGATGATCGAGTATCTTTTGAAATTCGACCAATGCGTCCTTCGGTGAACCGCCCTTCAGACACCCCACTGCACGCATGAAGACCGGAGTCAAATTCGCGGTGCCGCCCGCTTCATAGGGAACCGCCGGGGCCATGAGGTTCTTGATCTCTTGGGCAGGTTTTCTACGGTGGATGGCGGTTCCTGCGGCCATCATCGGTGAAAAAATGCTCATGTTATAGGTTGAAATCGGGTATTCGTTGTCGAAATCACGCTTCACAGCAGTTGCCCGATTCGAGTCGCCATTCCACGCGAAGACCGCCGCGACCAGACCCAAATTGACGTCCGTCTTTCCACTCTTCAGACTCTTTTGCGCGCTCTTGATGGCCTCTTGAGGCTGTCCCATCTGCAATTGCATGAATGCTTCATCTGCATAGAGATTTGCCGCGTAGCCAGGAACACCGGCCGCAATTTGCTGCTGCGCAATTTTCTCGAAGAGATCCGCGCTTCGCTTCATTTGGCCACGTGCAGCAGCGTACTCTGCTTCACCGTAAGGTATGGACGAGTCGTCGGGGAACTCGGCCGACCACTTGCGTTCCTCCTCCACAGCAGTCGGATCCGATTGCAGCACTGCGACTGCAAACAAAAGCAGATGCAAACCTCCGTCGTCTCTGGCGTGGGATACCGCCTGTCTTGCGACGCTTTTCGCCTCATCTATGTGATTAAGGGCCAGGAGTGCGCCAGCGAGAATCTCATAATTGAACGCTTGGTCGGGGTTCAGCTTCAGTGCCTGCCGTGAAGCGTCAATTGCTTCTTCGTACCGGCCAAGGAGGAGGGCGTCGTTTGCTAAAGTATTTAGCGGGCGCCATTCGTTAGGATAGGAATCTGCCCACAGCCGATACGTCTCCATCGCTTTTTCAAGCTCGCCCGTAACGATGTCAAAATACCTTCCCGCAATGTAGAGCCTTTCTGGCTCAATGGTGCGTGAGCGCAACTCGAAAGCCTTTCGGAAATACTTTGCGCCTTCCTCGGTTTCTCCCTGATTAGAATAGCTAGACCCGAGCTGAGCGTAAGCCATTGCGAATTTGTCATCCAGGGCGATGGCAGACTTGAAAACCGGGATGGCCTCCTGGTTTTTCCCTCGCGACCGAAGATCTAACCCGAGTTGATACGCTTTCAACGCTTCCAACGAATCGGTCGTCGCCTGCTCGACAGGCACCGAATGTTTCTGCAAAGACTCTCCAGATTCGCCAAACTTGCGCCTCAAGCTTGCGACGGCTCGGTCGATTCCTGGCAAAACATCTTCCTTTCGCAACAGTGTAACCCTTTCCGTCGCGAGAACACCGCCGTCACTGCACGCGTCTGCTTCCAGGTACAAGACATAAGTGTTGCCCGAGCGATGAATAGAGCCCGTAACCAAAGCTGCTGCGTTGGCTCGCTGGCAGATTTGGCGCTCGAGGCTGGGGGTTAGTGCCTCATCGGGTGAACGCCCGAGATTCTGCAATCCATCGCGAAGCGCCTTCCGCGGCAGGATTGTCAAAAACGGGGACTGCGACAACTCGACGGCGCTGGCTTGCTCAAGCGACCCGTCGAAGGCAGCGTCACCCGTGAGATTCACGAAGCTTCCGACCATTATTGCGGCGTGTTGGCCAAGCTTAGGTCGCAGCCGATAGTACCAATACAATCCGCCGCTGACGGCCACGATCAGGACCAGTGCTAATGTGACCCGAATGACCGGAAGTGCCCGCTCAGCAACGGCTGGCGGCTGATTTGGCACCTCTGCGGTCTCGGCGATCGCAGAGATCGGCTGGGCTGCAGGTGTTCCATTTCGCGCGACGGGAGCGATGAAGCGATAACCGTGGCGCGCCACGGTTTCGATGTATGTGGGACTTGCGGCGCTGTCCCCTAGCGCGTCCCGTAGTTTCGTCAGAGCGACGCCGAGGCTCTTGTCAAAATCTACAAAAGTATCACCTGCCCAGAGCCGCTGCCGGAGGTCCTCGCGCGTGACAATCTCACCGTTTCGCTCGACGAGAGCGACCAGCAACTGAAACGGTTGGTCCTGAACGCGGACCTCATTTCCTTGCTTGATTAGCCGCCGGGCTGACAGGTCCAGCTCAAACAGCCCAAAGCGATAGCGCACGGGCGGGCCAGTCGGAGGTATAGAGTTCGCACCCACGAAATTATCCTTGCGCGCGAGGGTATCACAAGCATTCAGAGTCGAGCCACCGGTTAGCAACACTCTGCAACCCGCTGAAACAAAAATATTTGCCGGTTAGCCCAGGCTTAGCAGGCAGTTAGATTGACGGTCGGAAGTATGTCCCCCAAAGTTGCGCATGTTCGGGCCTAAGCAGGAGATGCCACTGGCCGTCGCTTCCTGCGTTGGAACGCGAGCAAACAGTACGCATGGGGGCGACGCCAGTGGAACTAGAAATGACATGCGCGGATCTCGGCGCAACCGGAGGCCGAGCCCGTTGCGGCAAGGAATTCAATCGCTGTCAGCGCGTTGTCCTGCCGTTTGGCGAAGACGTACTTGTGATGCTTGAGTTTGGATGCTGTGAGTGCGGCGAGCATGCCTATGTTCGCGTGACAGGAATTGTCAGAGTCTGCAGGGTAATTCCGACGGCCGAATCGGAAGGGAGAAACGAGTGAACCCGCGAAGACATCTCTTGATGCCTCCGTCCTACTTGGATTCCATTCTAGAGAAACCCGTAGGACGAGTCTCAGCTTCTGGCTCGCCGGAGTCAAACGCAGAAGACCCCACAAAGTACATGCGCAAGTTGCGGAGCGATCGCGGGGACTGTGCGAGCGCCGAGAATCGGCAATCCGTGAAACGGAAGCACCAGCAATGAAGAGCGACGTTCAGGTCGCCTGCTGGCGCAACGCATACTTTACGTGGGCCGCCATCGTGGCGATGCTGCTTGTCTTTGCAGGATTTGCGCGCACGTATTATTTGAAGATTTTCTTTGCCACTCCGGCGCTTCCGACTTTGTTGCACCTCCATGGAGCAATTCTCACACTTTGGTTTGTGTTGTTCTTCGTTCAGGTGAGGCTTGTCGCTGCGCATCGAGTTGACCTGCATCGTCTGCTGGGTACGTTTGGAGCGGTGCTTGCTGTTCTGGTTCTCTGGGTTAGCTCGGCAGTGGCGATTCAAGCTACACGGCGTGACTATCTGGCGGACCCGCATTCGGATGCGGCTCTGAGCATCCTTGCGTTCTTGCTACTTGGGGAACTGCTTTCCTTCGCGTGTTTTGTTTCGATCGGGCTCCTGTTACGTCGGCGTCCCGAGATTCACAAGCGGTTGATGCTTCTTGGGTCGTGCTGCTTATTCGGCGCTCCCGTCATTCGGATTCCGCTGCATTTCATTCAGACTCTGAACGTGTGGACTATTTTTGGAATCATTGATTCGATCCCGATTGTGTTCATTATTTATGACACCACTCGGAATCGTCGATTGCATCCAGCATTCTTATGGGGAGGGATCACATTCCTTCTGGTGAACCCCACGCTGATGTTTGTGAGCAAGACAGAAGTTTGGATCCGATTCGCCAAATGGCTGGTGCTCTGATGAAATTCCCTACAAACGCCCCGAGCCGCCTCGCTAGCCGGTTCTATCTCTGGTTTCCCGTTTGCGCTTTCCTGATTGTTTTTGCGGGATTCGCTCGCACGTACTACTTAAGGCCGATATTCGAGGTCCGCCCACTCCCACTTTTGCTTCATCTGCACGGATTCCTTTTTACGTCGTGGTTCGTTCTGTTTTTTGTGCAAGCGCGGCTTGTAGCCAAGGATCGAGTCGATCTACATCAACGGCTGGGTATTTTGGGTGCGATTCTCGCGCCGTTGTGTACGGGCGTAGCTTTGACCGTTGCGATTCACGCGGTAAGAAGAAGTTATCTGGCGAATCCGGCCTCATTCACAAACTTACGCGTTCGTCCATTGGCGATGGACTTCGGAACGAGCCTCATGTTCTTGGTGCTTGTTGCGATTGCACTCTATCTGAGGAGGCGCCCAGATTTTCATAAACGAGTGATGGTTCTAGCTTGTTGCAGCATCCTTCTGCCTGCCATCGGACGCATTCCCTACGTGTGGGACACAATCGGATTTTGGGGGTTCGTCGCGGTTACGGAAATCCCGCCGCTCGCGTGCATCCTGTACGACACGATCAAACACAGACGTTTGCATCCTGCTTTTGGCTGGGGAGGAGCCGCCGTCTTGGCATCTTTTCCGGCATTCATGCTGATCGGCGTCACTGATCCTTGGCTCAGATTCACGATTTGGCTGAGCCGGTGAGAAGACTGCCTATGTGCTCGAAATGGAAGTCGGTTCTGATTCAGCGGGCTTGGGTGACCTAGCCCGTGGCATTGAATGTTCCGCGAACTAACTTTTGTAGAGAAACTCAAATCATTAAGAAGAGTGCGAGAGGGCAAAGTGAAAAGCTGGGACGGCATTGAAATCCCCATGTCAATCATCCACAAGAAGAGACCTGTTCTGGACGGTGGCGGGCGTCATCAGCTTTGCCAAGTAGCAGACCGGCGATCCGGATTTTCAGCCAAGCAAGAAATGATTTTGTAGTCCACACGATTTTCACGGAGACAGCAATGATGCAAATTCGAAGCATACTTTTTGTTGCTGCGTTGGTCACATCGGCGTTCGTCGCATCAGCTGAGCAAGCAGCGCCGGACTCGATACTATTCAACGGAAAGATCTTCACCAGCAATGAAGCGCATCCATATGTGCAGGCAATCGCAATCCGCGGTGAACGCATCAGCGCCGTCGGCGACTCGGAAACAATAAAAGGTCTCGCGGGGCCGGAACACGAAGCTGCTCGACCTCGGTGGACGCACGGTGATTCCGGGCATCAACGATGCGCACTACCATTTGTGGGTCACACCGAAAGACGAACTCGACCTCGACCTTAAAACCGCGAACCCTTCGCTTGACGAGATCAGCGCCGCAATTGCATCGGCAATACCCAAGGCACAAGCGGGAACAATCATTGTCGGGGAAATCGGCGAATCTGCTTATTTCGACACAGCTCTGAATCGAACTCTTCTCGACAAGTGGTCGCCACATTCTTCGGTTGTGCTCTTCACGGTCTCGGCGCACGCCGCCATCCTCAACAGCGCCGCCCTCACAAGGTTCAATATCCATGATGGCGATGCCGATCCCATGGGCGGCAGATACGAGAGATCTTCGGACGGCAGACTTACCGGTGTCTTACGCGAGTACGCCGCGCTGAGCATTGAACACGACATCGGCGGAGGAAGCGACGGTTTCGTTCTTAAGGAACTCGGAAGCATGCTCTCCCAAGCAGCGAAATCGGGCGTCACCACAATTCAGGACATGTCGGGAGACTTGACTCCCGAACATTGCTTGGCTTTGCTGTCTCAAATACCAAGTCCGATTCGAATTCGCATCATCCGCATGCCGGCATCTACTTCCCGTGGCCGCAATGTGGACGAAGGTCTTTCGGTTCTCCACATTCATTCAGGGCTGGTTTCCGTGAGCGGCACGAAATGGATGCTGGACGGCACGCCGCTTGAAGGAACGTTTGCCGCAAGGCAAGCCCAAGCCAAACTGTTTGCGGAGATAAACCACCCGGAAACCTCGGTCAATTCGATGGCGCCGTTGGAGCGTTTCCTGGCAACCCAGCAATTGACATTTCCGCGCGAACAAATGACCGCGATGCTCGACGAATCCTTAAAGGTAGACGATCAACTTCTGGTTCATGTCAACGGTTATCCGGCCGCCAAGAGCATGCTCGATGCGATGGAGGCCGACGGTGGAATAGAAGTCTGGGCCGGGCGCCGCGTGCGGTTCGAGCATGGTCACGGCTTGTTCGCAGATCTCATTCCACGCGTAAAGCGGTTGGGTGTAATCGTTGTCCAGAATCCGCGACAACTCGCTTGGAAGAAGCACTTTACGCATGATTTGGGACTCGTCCAAGCGCAGCCGCTAAAAACACTTTTGTCCGCGGGCATTCCAGTTGCTCTTGGCTCCGACCTTGGCGGTGACGTGAATCCCTTCCTGGACATAATGCTCGCGACGACTCATCCAGATAGCCCAGCAGAAGCCATAACACGCGAGCAGGCAGTGATCGCGTACACGCTTGACCTCCGCCTACGCCGAATTTGCGGAGAAGGACGAAAGGCAGTCATAGAACCGGGCAAACTCGCCGATCTGGCTGTTCTGTCGCAAGACATCTTCACGTGTGCCCACCAGGCAGAACTGCCGAAGACGCAATCAGTGTTGACGATGGTGGGCGGAAAAGCTGTCTACGACGCTGGTGTCGTTCACTAGAGAGTGAAAACATGGAGACTACAAGAGGGATTTTCCGAAGGATTCTCAACTGGGTTGGCCGGCTGGCCCTCGTGCTGGTCCTCGCTCTAGCGGGTTTATGGGTCGCGATCCTCGTTCCACGTGCCTACTACAGAAGACAAGCTGCTAAGCCGTCCTCTGCATTCATCGTCGAGGACGCTCCGGTCATTGCTCTGATTCACGCGCGCGTGATTGATGGGACGGGTTCTCCCGCGATGGACGATCAGACCATCGTGATCAGCGGGGGGAAAATCGTTGCGTTCGGTGCCTCCTCTGCGAATATGCCCGGTATTTGGCTGTACCACTGTCACATCAGCGATCACATGCTGGCAGGGATGGTGGCGCGTTATAGGGACGCGGAAGTCCAAGAACACATTTTGAAGGGGAGAATTCGATGAAAAGAATACTGAGAATCGAGCTAATCCTAATCGGTATTCTGACCATCTGGGTTGCCTGCTCTGCAAGAGAGCGCGGCCAGTCGTTGCCCAAGGCACCGGAACCTCCCGTCGCCCTGCAGTCTTTGACGAAGGCGCTTTCGGGTGAATGGTCGCTGAGCGTGAGGTTTGAGGCGGACGCCGCTATGCCGAACGGGGTTGTTAACACCGGAGAGGAAACCTGGCGAGCCGGTCCGGGCGGATACACATTACTGGAAGAGGAGCATTTGCGACTGCCCCAGGGAGATGCCTTTCTGCTGGGAATTGTCTGGTGGAATAAGACTACAAAGACGTTGCAAGGAATGGAATGCCAAAACCTGCTCCCTTATACGTGTGATGTAAAGGGTGCGCAGAGTGACATCACCATGAGCTGGGATGGCCAACAGTACGTCATCGACGAAATCGAAACGTCTAAGAGCGGCCAGAAATCTTTGTGGCACGAGGTTTGGTCGGATATCACTCCGACCTCGTTCACGCAGACCGGAGAGTACGGACCGCCGGGGGGCGAGCGGAAGCGGCTATTCACGATTCACGCCACAAAGGTGGCAGGGGCGCGCACGAACAAGATAGTGGGGCTTAGTGCCGAAGGCTATGCGGATTTGCATGCGGAGCCGCCGGTACCGGAGCTGCAAAGCCTCGCAAGGACACTTGGAAGCGATTGGTCCACAACATACGAGTTTGAGCCCGGTGGCATGTCTCCAACTGGAGGTAGCGGCACGGGCGAAGAGGATTGGCGTATCGGGCCCGGCGGGTATGTCCTAATGGAAGAGGAGCACGTACACGCTCCCTTTGGAGAAATGTATCTGATCGCGTTTCACTGGTGGGACAAGAACACAAACAGTCTGCGCGGGATGCTTTGCAACAATTCCGGTCCCGCGGCCTGCGATTTCAATACCTACTCCAACAGCTCACTGAAGTGGGATGGCAAGCAGTTGATCATCGACATGGAGTTTCCGCAAGACGGCAAGAAAATGATGTGGCACGAGGTGTGGTCTGACATCACTCCCACTTCCTTCACCCAAACGGGCGATATGGGCGAGGTCGGCGGCCCGCTCAAGAAAGCGCTAACCATCCACGGGACAAAGGTCGCAGGGAGCGCCAAAAATGAAGCAATGATCCATTTTGCGTCATTGTGAAAGCACGTCTGCTCCCATGCTGTCGAGTCGAGACTGCGTATGGCAGGGCGCTGGTGTGATCCATCGGCATCGCCAAAACCATGGCTGCCGTCGTCGCCTGGAGAACGACGCTCACGACCCGATCAAACGCCGCGTGTCGACCGATATTATCATTGTCGAATGCGTAGCCGGCTTCACTGTTGGCATCGAAATCGAAGAGAGGGCTTAAGCTGGGTTTGACATGAGCAGCCTTGGAAAGTCAGTCTCATCGACGAGACGGTCGATGTTGCAGGTAGGGGAGACTTGGCTGTCTACCGTGGCACCTATAACGAAGACAACGGTCTCGATGGCGTGTTGATGACCCATAGAACAAACTTCATTGCGGAGTTGAAGCGTCAGAGCGATGGCTCTTGGAGGATGGTATGGTACAGCGTTTCCAATATGGAACGATCGCATCCGAAGTAGTTGTCGGATTCGGGTAATGATCTAGGCGAGGAGCGAACGCTATGGGGATCGCAGTTCCAACTTCCCGACCGCGCCTGCTCTCGTATTAAGCGTGGGAGTGCCACTTGGTAAATCTCAAACTCGCCCGGAGCTATATGAAGGGACCCTCATGAATCGCAGAGACTTACTCGCAACTGGTGCAGGATTGACGCTCACCTGGTTTCCTTTCCGTCTTGCATCTTCGCTGCAAGCCTCCGACGAAAGGAATCACGCCTCGGATCAAGGAACCGCGCGACATCCCGTGCTCGTTCGCTCTGGTTTCACACGTAAACTCAACGGCGCCGATGAGCGCGCACCCTCGCCGTCAGGGATGTTCGACACCGAGGTTGTCCGCTCCTCCGACTCTGAGGGGCGGCTTGCGATCTTTGTCTTTCCACCAGGAGACCATCACCCATATCGCGGCGCTCCTCTTCACGTGCATCACGAGCAGGATGAGTGGCTTTACATCCTGGCGGGCGAGTTCGTTGCCGAAGTAGGCGGCAAGCGCATGCGCCTGAAAACTGGCGATTCCTTGCTGATGCCGATGAAAGTGCCACACCGCTGGAGTGTGGCGCAGGAAGAGCACTGCGGCGCCATTCATCTCTATTCGCCCGCCGGCTTGATGGAGATGGACTGGTCGCCCGTTGCGCAAGACACAGATCCTAAGAATCAGGAAACGCGTAAGGCGGAGTTCGAAAAGCACGGCTTGACACTGCTTGGAGGGCCGCTCAGTAAGGAGGAAATCGACGGCACAGCGTAAGTGAATAGGCCAGGCTGCGTCAGATGGGGGATACCCGACGTGGAACCTGAAAATTCCACCCTTCGAGCAAGGTGAAAAATGGCTGCCAGCAGATCACTTCCCATTCGCAAACACATGGACGATTTCTTCTTTGCCTCGGTGCCGCGCTCATCGTCTGGTGCCATCGTTCGCCTGGACCTACTATTGGCGGCGTTTTCTTGCCCCGCTGCCAAGTCTCTGTCATTTTCGTGGCGCGGCATGCTGGATTCCCTCCATCGCGCAGATCGCGCTTGCTGGAATCTTCGGTGGCACATGCGCCTGGCATTTTCGGGGTCATTCTTGCGGTTCTCATGGTTCTTGTCGGATTCGCGACTCTCATTGCCGTAGTGCGACGACATGCCGTCTTCGCCATGGGGTTGGACACCTTGTTTGCTGGCGATGTTCTTCAACTATCCACGTTCGCCCTGCTGGTCGGTTGGGGTTTTCTGGCGCGCAGAGATGGTCCCGCGCACAAGCGTCTCATGATCTTCGGGACCTCGCGCTGTTGGGTCCAGCCTTAGCCCGCTGGCCATTTCCCTTTGTATTTTCGAGTGCTCTCGTCTTTTTCGGAATGCTCGACGCTGATACCGATTCTTCTGATCACCTTTGCCCTCTGGTCGTGCAGGAAAATCCATCTCTTAACAATCTTCGGAACGCTTCTGCTGCTCGTCATGCAATTCGCGATGCGCCCTGTCGGTCACCGGCGTTTGCCATCGGCTCACGCTTTGGGTTCAGAGTCTCTGAAGATGGTGAGCAACACAAACGGGAAGGACAAATGGTGAGCAAATCTGAACAAGCACCTGCGAGGCGTAGGTACGAGCGATACTTCTTTTCTGCCATGGCCGCATTGATTCTGGCCACAGTGTTTTTGGGTTTTGCAAAGACTTATTTCCTGGCGGGTATGTTCCTGGGCGCCGCTGCCGAATTGGGTGATCCACCTACACGGTGCAGCTTTTACCCTGTGGATAGTTTCGTTGATCGCTCAGACCTCGCTGGTTTCGGCGGGGCGCGTGGACATCCATCGGCGGCTGGGCATTTTCGTTTTTGGCTTGGCCTGCGTGATGGTGATCCTCGGCTCGATGGCGGCCACGGATTTGCTGTGGCGGGGTGTGGCCGCTCAATCCGTCGATGCAAAGACTTTCTACGCTTCTTCCCTCGGGGACATCGCTATCTTTGGAACGCTGATCTTCTTTGCGTTCCGGACACGTTCCACTCCCGCGGCGCACAAGCGATTGATATTGACCGCGCCGATCACGCTGCTTGCGGCCGCCATCAACCGCTGGCCCTTCCCAATTATTCTGCGGGAACCGATCCTGCTCGTCTTGATCGACGATGCATTCTTACTTCCGCTGGTGGCATATGACCTTTGGTCGATGCGGAAGGTACATCAAGCAACATTATGGGGCGGACTGTTTTTGGTGATCATGCAACAACTGGAGTTGCCAATCGGCAGCACGGCAGTATGGCAGAGTTTTGCCAATTGGATCCTAGAGCGAATCAAAACATTTCACTGAAGGTGAGGAAAAGGCGGCGTAATGTCGAAAACGTCGATTCAGATTGAGTTCAAATTCTCTGAAGGTTGTGAGCAACACAAAACGGGGGGAACAATGATCAAAACTTGGCGCATAGGAGCTCTGGCCACGGCCGTAATTACAATCGCTCTACTAGCCGCGATGCCGCTCCCTGGAGTGGCTCAGGTCGGTCCAGGCTACAGCATCGAAATGGTGCCCCATGATTCCAATGCGGGATGGCGTGGAGCTTGAGGTTGGATATCGGCCGGACAAGCTCACGGGGAAAGCCTCAACGTGTGGAATTTCCGCGACGACTCAAGACCGCAGGCGACGCGACCTCAGCCATCGGCAAGCGAGGATTCATACTGCGGGCCTATGTGCGTGGCCGAGGTAAGTCGGGAGGAGTCAAGTCTGACAATCTTGGTCTGCAGGTTGGGCGCGATGGCTACGACGTCGTGGAGTGGATTGCTGCTCAGCCCTGGAGTGATGGGCGAGTCGTTATGTACGGCGGTTCTTTCGTGGGCATGACGCAATGGCGCACAGCTGCACAGCACCCCCCGCATCTGGCAGGAATAGCTCCCTATGTTCCTATCTATCCGGGGTGGGACATCCCGAATACCAACGGAATCCCCCAAGCCTGGACGACGGTCATTTTGGGCATTACGGCGGGTCGTTCGTATAACGCGGGTTTCGTTGGCAATCAGGACTATTGGATGGGAAAAATGCTCGAAGAGTACGCGGCCTATCATCCTTTCACACAGCTTTATTCCGCGATTGGCATTGAAGCGAGCGATTGGTGGATGCTTGACGAACATGGCGACAAGAAACCAATGTTGAACGTCTGGATGGATCATGTCGGTGATGAGTCTTTTAATCTTGCGGCCGAACCGAAAGCAGCGGTATTCAAGCAGATGACATTTCCCGTGCTCACCGCCACGGGTTTCTTCGACGACGATCAGCCGGGCACGTTACGCTACTACCATCGTTACATGGCCGACGCACCGGCAACGGCGGTGGACAACGCTTATCTGGTGATTGGACTTGGGATCACGGCGGGACGGGATATCCTTCAAAAGAAATCCTGGGGCTAAACATTCCTGAAGCCGCAGTCATTGACATGAACAAGTTGTGCGCTGATTGGTACGACTGGGTGCTCGGACGCGGCCCTCGTCCCGGATTCTTGCGCGACAAGGTTACGTATTTCATGCTCGGAGCCGACGAATGGCGATCGGCCAAGTCGCTTGACGCAGCCTCTTCTGGAAGGACGTTTGACCTCTTTCTTTCTGCGCCCGAAGGCACGCCAAGGGACGTTTTCCATTCTGGGTCCCTGGTGGAACACCCAGCGCCGGCGGAGCCCCCGGCAACAATCGTCAGCGATCCCCACGAGCTGCCTGAACTCGAAATCGCGAAGTATTTGAACGATTAAGGCTTGACCAGCGAATTTCGGGACTATCAGAAGAGAGCCATCGTCTTTCACTCCGAGCCATTCACTCACAACATGGAAGTTGCAGGGCAGATGAGGCTGAAGTTAACAGTCCAATCTGAGGCCCCGGATTTCGATCTTTGGGTTCAAGTGCTAATGGTTCTGCCTGACGGCTCAACGGTGCGTCTCGGCGAGGACATTCGTCGTGCACGGTTTCGGAACAGTCTCTTCAAGCAAGAGCTCTTGAAGCCTGATCAAATCGTCGAGATTCCATTCGAATTTTACTGGATGGCGCGACGGATTCCAGCAGGTGCGCGGTTGCGACTAACCATCGCTCCGCTCAACTCGCCCAGCTATCAGAAGAACTACAATACTGGAGGGCGGATCGGCTACGAGAAGCTGGAAGATGCGCGAATAGCAAATATTAAGGTCTTTCACGATGCGGAGTATACGAGCCGTTTGATCTTTCCACTCGCCGCACCCGTTCAGCCACGAGCAGAACGGTGACCGGAGGCAATTTGAAACGATGTTCGACGGTGCTTCCAACACGATTTGACCAAGAGGCAAACGGACCTTTGAATATTGGCACCCTCAACGTTTATCTCCTCATGGCTTCGGACAAATCAAACCAGACAGTGCCCTGTGCCCGGGCGCAGCAAGCGACGAAACCCTCAAGCTCCCCTTCCCCACAATCCAGAGATTCGTCCCGTTCGTCGCAACCGCCAGCGGCCAGCTCAGAAGATGGGTGACAATCGCGACGAAGGTTGCCGAGGTTCCTATGGAATTCTCGAAGTACTGGGCTTTTCGACGAGGTTGCAATGAGGAAACTGGGAGGGGAAGACAATACTAGACGTTGTTGCCGGTAAGATTGGCCGTGATGTAAGGGTTGCGAGTGTAGAGGAAAATGATGATTGAATGCCCTGCAAGGAGGGCCCGCCGATGAGTGCCGTCCGTACAACTTTCAAATGGATCTTCCGCTTTAGTCTTGTCGTGATTCTGCTTCTTGTATTCGCCTGGGCAGGAATACGCATCTCGCGTGCTTATTATCTCCGTCAGGCGCAGCAGCCACCATCGGCCTTTGTTGTTGAGAATGCACCAGTGATCGCACTGATTCATGCGCGAGTCGTCGATGGGACAGCTTCGCCAGCTCAAGTCGATCAGACACTGATCCTTGAAAAAGGAATGATCGACGATGTTGGTCCGTCATCATCGATTAAGCTTCCGCCGAGCGCGCGTGTCATTGATCTTTCCGGCAAGACCGTTTTCCCCGGCTTGGTGATGCTGCACGAGCACCTCTTTACTATTTCGCCGGATAGCACGCCAAAGAACATTCTGGTTGTTGAGCAGCCTGTTTCGTTTCCGCTAATGTATCTGGCAGCAGGCGTGACCACCTTGCGTACGACCGGAAGCATGTTTCCGCAAGCCGACCTCGCAATCAAGGCCGCCATCGACTCCGGCCAGCGCCCCGGGCCGGACATGTTTTTGACTGCGCCATACCTGGAATCGAACCCGCTCACTTTTTCGCAGACGCATGCGATCGCCAGTCCGGACGAAGCACGTCGCGCGGTTGACGAGGGCGCCGCCGAAGGGATGACTTCTTTCAAAGCGTACATACATCTGACGCCGGAAGAACTCAAAGCCGCCATCGACGAAGCGCATCGTAAGGGCCTGAAAATTACTGGACATTTGTGCTCCGTGGGATTCACGGAAGCGGCCGACATGGGAATCGATGGCCTCGAGCACGGCATCGGAGTCGATACGGAATTTTTCCCCGGGAAACAGCCTGGAATCTGCCCGCCGGAGCGCGCCGCTGGAAAAGATATCAACGATCGGCTGGACGTCGAAAGCCCGGAAGTGCAGCGGATGATTCATCACCTCGTGGAGCGGCATGTTGCAATCACCTCCACGATGGCCGTCTTCGCAGATGTCACCGACGACGCGCAGCCCATGTCTGCCCTTGAGGACCGCGAGATGCGCGCGCTTTGCTTTAAGAGCGCGCTCATATACAGAATTCTACGAGGATTCGTCCTGCCGAAAATTGTTATGCATCACCTGATGCCCAAAGAAATGCAATTCGAGCGCGACTTTGTCGCCGCCGGCGGTCTTCTGCTTGCTGGCTCCGATCCTACCGGCGACGGCGGAACACTTGCGGGGTACGCTGATCAGAGGGAAATCGAATTGCTCGTCAAAGCGGGCTTCACGCCCGTGGAAGCGATTCACATCGCAACCGCTAATGGTGCGGAGTACCTTGGCCAGAGCGCTCGCATCGGAACGATCGCAAAAGGTAAACAAGCGGATTTGGTTGTCGTCGCGGGCGATCCGTCCACAAATATTTCCGACATTCGCAATGTGGATCTCGTCTTCCGCAAAGGTGTTGGCTACAGCTCGGCAAGACTTTTCGCCTCCGTCGGCGGACTGGTAGGAGTGCAGTGATGCTCATCGGCCGAATCGACTCAAAGCCCGATGATGCCGAGACGGAGAAAGCATTTCGTCGCTCCGAGGAACTCGATCCAGCAGCCTACTTCGTTCACATTGAGCTCGGAAATATCTACTTGAAGCGCGGATCTCGCGAGGAATGTGTCCGCTCATATTCGGAAGCATTAAAGTACGCGCCGGAAGATCCCACGATTCGCTCTCTGCTTCAGAAGCAGATTCAGCTTGTATCCCACGAGGCCCTGGTGGCGGTCAATCCACTGCGAGATCCTCACTTGGAATGATGCCTCGGGAAGAGCAATTCGTAACCGCAGGAAGATTTTTGATCACCGGATAGTCCGTCGGAGAGTTTTGAAGTCGGAAGGGGAAGCATGCATAGAGCGCTTCTGTATCGGAATTTGAATCGGCACCGAGTTGTTGTGATTTGTCTACTTGGAATTTGGATTTGTGCTCCGTGCAGTGCGCAGGTCGCCGCGCCAGTGGAACCCGCGGAATCGGTCCAAAAGCTGGGGTTGGATTTCTGGGAGTGGCGCGCAAGATATGCGCCATTTACTGGCGACGACGTACCCCGTATTGAGCATCCTGAAGGGAGGCGCGATTGGTCCTCGGCGTCGATTGCGAACAGACGAAAAGATTTGCAACGATTCGAATCGCGTTTTTTGTCCATGAAAAGCGCGACTTGGTCCGTACCTGCGCAGGTTGACTACAGATTGCTCGGCTCGGCTTTAGCGCGAGTTCGCTGGGAATTGGACGTAAATCCCAGATGGAGTCGCGATCCGAATTTCTACATCGAGCAAACCGTGACGCCCTTGCTCGAGTTCATAGCCGTTCCGGGACCCTACAATGAATCACGAAGCGCTGAACTCTTCGAAAGAATCGATAACATACCGTCCATCATCGCCGCAGCCGAGAAAAACTTGAACGCTCCTCCAGCGCCATTTGTGAAGGCAGCCATTGATTCGCTCTCAGACATAGGAGCCGACATGCGTACCATGGCCAGTAGCATCCAGCCGGTAACTAAGCTCGGCAAAACGGATTTGGATAGCGTGGTCGGGCGCGCGGCGGATTCGCTAGAACAATTCCGCTCGTGGCTTCAGAAGCTTCTCCCCACTTGCTCACCAAATTTTGCTATCGGGCGCGAAGCATACATTTTTTTCTTGCACAGGGTAGCTTTGTTGCCATATTCGCCCGAAGAGTTGCTCGCGATCGGCCGGCAAGAAACAGCACGCGCATTGGCGTTTATGGCGTTGGAGACGCAGCGAAATAAGGCAGTACCTCAACTTCAATTCCTGCCCAGCACAGAAGCCTGGGCCAAAAAGGAGGCCGCTGATGAAGAGGAGATACGTGAGTTTCTAAAACGGCGAGGCATTCTGACGGTCCCGGATTCTGTGCAGCATTACACCTTTCGAGAAACTCCAGTTTACGTAAAAGCCTTGAGCGCGTTTGGCGAAACAGATGATTTCACCTCGGCTACGCGACTCCGCGAAAATGGCGTTCGATACATCGACCCGCCATCCTCCGACTTGGATCTTTTCTGGGGAGCATCGGCGAAGGACCCGCGTCCGATCATTGTACATGAAGGCGTTCCCGGTCATTACTTTCAGTTGGCGCTGTCGTGGGCCAATAATGACCCAATCCGTCGCCATTTTTATGATTCATCCCCGAACGAAGGCCTGGGTTTCTACAGTGAAGAAATGCTGCTGCAATCCGGCTTGTTCGATGACAGCCCTCGTTCAAGGGAAATCGTTTATAAATTCATGCTGCTGCGAGCGGTGGGAATCGAGCTCGATGTCAGACTGGCCCTAGGAGAATTCACAATCGACCAGGGCGCGGCATTTCTTGATGAGACGGTAGGTCTTGGCCGCGAAATGGCCACGAGCGGGGCCACGATGTTCGCGCTCACACCGGGAGTGCTGGTCGCTTATCAAACTGGTAAGACTGACATATTGCGGTTTCTAGGGGACGCGCAGCTGAGACAGGGTCATGAGTTCGATCTTCGCGCGTTCGACGACTTCTTGTGGACCAATGGAAATGTGCCGATTGCTTTGCAGCGCTGGGAGTATCTCGGGCTGAAGGATAGCGTTGAGCGTCTTGATAAATTCTCGGACGCCGATTCAGATAGCGACGGGCCGTACTAGTCCGGCGTGAGTCGGGCCACAGCGAATCAATAGGAGCACCCAATGAACGAGAGTTTCTCCTCCAATCCTAATAGGCTTCGGTTCCGGATCGCATCTTGTCTGTGGGGTGCGCTAATGCGAAACAGCCGGCTTTTGAAATACCGGTTCATCGTCGCGCTTGTCGTTTCTTCGTTGTCAGCGTCCTTAGGTGGCGCGCAGTCTGCGCCGCCAACAAAGGCCCACACGGTTTTCGTCAAAGCGTCTCGTTTGCTCGACGTTCGCACCGGCAGCTATGAAGTGAACGTGGGCATATGGATTGAGAATGATCGAGTCAAACAAGTGGGCCCTGCGGCCGAGTTGGCTCTACTCGTGCCGAAGGACGCCAAGGTAATCGACCTCGGTCAATCTACGATTCTTCCTGGGCTGATTGACTGCCACACGCACATGATGCTGCGCGAGCCGAAGGGCCCTGACGGCTACGCCCTCAATCTGCTCACAAAGTCCGAAGCGTTTCGCGCGCTCGAAGGCGCGGCCGATGCACGCGTCACCTTGGAAGCTGGATTCACCACTGTTCGCGACGTTGAAAACGAAGGCTCCTGGTATGCGGATGTGGCGCTGCGCGACGCCATTCAACAGGGACTGGTGGAAGGACCGCGAATGCTAGTGGCAACTCGCGCGATAGCGGCCGTGGGCCAATACAATCCATTTGGTATCTCTCCCGACCTCCGCGCCTTTCCAACCGGCGCGCAAATGGTCAGTGGCGTCGAAGAAGCGCGGCGCGCGGTAAGGGAACAGATCGGGTACGGTGCTGATCTGATCAAAGTCTACGCCGACTGGGATTACCCGACGCTAACCGTCGACGAAATGAAAGTGATTGTAGCGGAGGCGCACAAAGCGGGCCGGAAGGTCGCCGCGCACGCCACCACTGCGGAAGGCATTCGCAACGCCCTCAATGCCGGCGTAGACTCCATCGAGCACGGTCATCGTGCGGACCAGGCGGACCTCGAACTGATGAAGGCAAAAGGAGTGTACCTGGTCCCAACCTTGTCGCCTGTTGATGCCTTCCTCGCCGATGAAAAAACTGACCGCAACAATCCGGAACTGAAGAAGTTTCTGGCAGGCCTGGAACAAGCCCTACGGCAGGCAAATGCTCTCGGCGTCAAAATCGCAGATGGGTCCGACGCCGACAGCGCTGAGTCGCATGGAAAGAATGCGAATGAGTTGGTCGCGATGACGGAGCGAGGTCTGACCCCGATCGAAGCGATCCGCGCAGCCACGGTGACTGCGTCGGAGCTTCTAGGTTGGCAGGATCGCATCGGGTCAGTTGAACCCGGGAAATATGCGGATCTGATCGCGGTCGAGGGAGACCCCGTCGCCGATGTGGCCGTTCTGCGGAATGTGAAATTTGTGATGAAGGGCGGTGATGTGGTCAAGAGCGACACTCTGACAAATCTGCGCTGATTGCGACGAGCGATGTGCAATCAGTCCCCTGCGCGACCCTTACATGGAATGAGTCAAGCCCTCATTTACAGCAGGACCGTACCTGCAACCCTTACCAGTGATTCGTACCTGTGTTTCCACCAAGACAGATGGAAAGATAGCGTTGTTAACCGAATGCTGGGAATCACTGTGCCAGAGCTGTGCCAGTACCCAACGTTTTCAATTCATTCGAGTTACCTTTGAGCGAAAAGTAGACTCCCCGATTTGTTGGAAGCGTTAGTAGTTAGAAGAAATGGGTGGAGCCGTTGGAGTCGGATAGTGCGTGCCCAAGGCAGGCTCCGCCTGACGTCTGTTCCGTTTGTTCCGGTTGGAGAGGGGGAGTGGCTGCAACGCATTGAGGGCACAAGCCTTATTCAATAGCTTGTCCTTTCGATCCCCACCGCCCCTACCAAAGCTTTCTGTTTTCAACGTGTTAGCTCGTCGCCGTCTCGCCAATTGGAACAGAGTTTCTGATCAACGTTCCGCTCTGCCGTAGAAAAGCACGGTGATTTCAATGATTTGCAGTGTTGCGAAGGAGTCTCACCGGTGCCAGCGAGCACGAGAATCCCCACGGCCTTCGCTAATATTCCGTGTGATCGGAACTCAACGGTGGGCCCCAGCGTGAATTTGATCGGTCAAGGTCGGGCAGCTCGGCTGCCTCCTCAAGCAGACGCGCGCCCTCTAACGGGAGCACCTGCCTCGTTGAGCAGCTGGTCTGCTGACAACTATTGTTGGTGATTTGAAGCCGGGGAGAAGTCGTCTAGAGCCTTCGGTCTGTGACCGAAGTGTTTTCACCACTCGAAGACGCCTGCCTCGTGTATTCGGCCGCGTAAGCTATGCGCGCGAGCAGACCGATACGTTACGCGCGCGATGCGAGCGTTGCGCTGTTTGTGAATGGTCTTTTCGATGTTAGGAAAAATGATCTCTTGGAGCCGTAGTTTATTACAACGGAATCAGCGGTCCCGTAAAAGCAGATATCGCGCAACCCGCCGATGGAATCCGGCTCACCGCCGAGGTGACGAAAAACCAGCGGACGACAGATGTTTTCAGCCTGCGCATTACCGTGTGCTGGTGAAAAACGTGTGCACTAAGCTTTAAGGCTGCCGCATGAGGACGCACTTCGATTTGGGTGCACCAGGTGCGACTAGAAAAGTAAGAAGGGCTATGAGTCTCATGCAAGGTTGAGCGTATGATACGGCCTACGTTCCAAAGGTGAGACAGTAGGGCACGCAGGACATGAGGAGCACCGAATCTCGATATCGAACTTTGCTGGATGCCTCCAGCGCCCTGGCCGATCAGCCCACGGTCAAAGCCGTTCTGCGTAGCCTGCGTGACGTTCTCTCCAGCACTTCGAGGTTGCACGGAACCGAACTCTACGCACTGGACGATGACGAACAGAGTCTGCACGTGCTCGAATTCGATCGAGACCCCGACGCACCTGCGTTCAAGATCGGAACCAAAGTGTCACGAATTGGCGCGGCAGCGCAGGTGCTTGAGGAACAGAAACCAGTGTTCATCCCGGACACATCACAGGAAATGATGAAGCATCCTGAGCTGGCTCCGTTTGCCGGCGAAGTTGTCGGACGAACTTCGTATTTGTTTCCAGTTTCTGCCGCCCAGAAACGATACGGGTTTCTCGCCGCGACAAAGTTGCAGGGCGAGGAGTTTGCCCCCGAAGATGTCGAGATGCTCCGTTCTCTGGCGTCACACGTCGCAGTCGCGCTCGAGTGCGCTCTGGCGAGGGACAGCGTAGAGCTGTACCAGCGACAGGTGGTGAAAGAGCGGGATCGCCTCAGGCTGTTGCTGGAGATCAACAATCACATCGTTTCCAAGCTAGACATTAACGAATTGTTCCGGTCGGCGTCGGCATCGATCCGGACGTACTTTCGGAACGACTTCACCGGATTCTGGTTGATCGATAAACAATCAAACCAGCTTCAATGCGTCGTATTGGATTTTCCCAGCGGCAAAGGTTCGTTAGTCGCTGTGCTTAAGTCCGAACTTAGCGACACCGACCACGAAAAGCTGCGTGCCCACACCCCTGAACTGCTGTCGGTCGAAGATATCAAGAACCTCCCGGCCGGAATCGTTGAAAGGCTCAAAGCTGAGTCGATCAGCTCGATGGCGATCGCCCCAATGTCAACCGCAAGCGGTCCTCTGGGTGTGATAACGATGGGTAGCCGACAGCCGAACAACTTTCGACATGAAGACCTGGACCTCTTGTCGCAAATCAGCACTCAGATCGCGCTCGCGGTTGACAACGCGATTGCTTATGGGCGCGTCACGGAGGCCAGGGATCGCCTTGAGGAAGAGCGCTTGTACCTTGAATCGGAAATCCGGGCGGAGCACAACTTCGAGGACATCGTCGGAAAGAGCGCCGCTCTCCGCAAAGTGCTCGACCATGTTGCGATTGTCGCTCCCACGGGGTCTACAGTACTCCTGCACGGCGAGACCGGGACTGGCAAGGAACTGTTCGCCCGGGCGATCCATAACATCAGCCCGCGTCGCGAGCGCACTTTCGTCCGACTTAACTGTGCCGCCATACCCTCCGGGCTGGTAGAGAGCGAACTGTTTGGTCATGAAAAGGGCGCGTTCACCGGAGCCCTGATGCAAAAGAAGGGCCGGTTCGAGCTGGCAGATCAGGGCACTCTCTTTCTAGATGAAATCGGTGATATCAGTCTGGATCTGCAGCCAAAGCTGTTGCGCGCTCTGCAGGAACATGAATTTGAGCGACTGGGGAGTACGAGAACGATTCGCGTCAACGTTCGCCTGATTGCCGCAACCCATCGCGATCTGCAGACAATGATACGTAACAACCAGTTTCGCGAAGACCTTTTTTACAGACTGAATGTTTGCCCGATTGAGATTCCTCCGCTTCGCCAAAGGCGCGAGGACATTCCGCTCTTGGTGCACTATTTTGTTTTGCGCCACTCCCGGCAAATGCAAAAGCGCATCAAATCCGTTCCGAAGCAGGCCATGGAGGCGCTGGTGAACGCCGATTGGCCGGGCAATATTCGGCAGTTGGAAAATTTCATCGAGCGTTGCGTGATCTTCACGCAAGGGGACGAATTGAATGTCCTAAGTGCAGAGCTTAAGAAGCCACCCGTCCGTCCCGTTGCCTCCGCCGCACCAAATTTCGAGCAGGCCGAGCGGCAGGTCATCATCGATGCTTTGATGGCGGCCTCCGGAAGAATAGCGGGCAAGGGCGGGGCAGCAGAGCGCCTTGGTCTGAAGCGAACGACACTCCAAAACAAGATGAACAAACTGAACATCAGTCGCGCCGACTACTCCGGGTGAGAATCCGGCCACGCTGGAAACCAGACCTCACCTCTCATCTTCAAGGCGGCCATTGCGCTCCATGGGTTTTCAAGGGAGAGGCAATCGTGCCCGCATCACGGCACTGCCCGTCGGTCGGGCACAGGTGATCCCAGACACGCCTCGACGGTTGCTTGTGCTTTCAATAACTTACGTAAACTCATTTCTGGCATAAGACCTGCAACAACTTGACTTGATTCTCTCCAGCCGACTGCCGATGGCTGGTTAGATTCTCACGGAGGTGAGATGCTGCGCGTTGACATACGCGATTCCGCGAACGCCCTGAGCCTCAAGCTCGAAGGTCGATTCACGGGTAATGACGCACAGAATACTTGTGCGCTCATGGCGCGCTGCCATGACGGAATGACACTGATCGTCGACCTTACGGAAGTCACGTTCATCGACTCGGTAGGGGAAGAAGTACTATCGTTTTTTGGCCGATTCGGGGCGAAATTCGTCGCCCCAACATCTTATACACTCGATACATGTGAGCGGCTGCATCTTCGCCTTGCTCCGAGTGAGGCATCGGGTGGGAACACGTCAGGGACTTCCCGCACAAACGCTGGCCGACGCAAGCCCCGCTAAATGCAGCCACGAAACGCAGTCTAAAACTCTCGGGCGTTCACGTTCTTGACTTGCGATGTGACTCTCCATTTGAATTTCCGTCCCGGTATTGCACCCATGAGCTTGCTTTTCTCCGTATAGACGTATCTTTGTACATCCTTAATCTCTATCGTCCATTTTCTTGAGCGAGAGATCTACCTTGCGACCCTGTCTGATCGCCCTGCCGAAATGAATCAAGACCTCAAGCCCCGCCGTGATCACGGGCGTCGCGGCACCTAGAAGCGGCATTGCCCGCATACGGGCAGCGCAGCGCGGCAAGAGTCTCTCCTGCCCATGTAGATTCAACTACTTGCGAGACACATGAATTGGCATGTCTTATGCACTGCTCATAAATGGGGAGCAACACGATGAACTTAATTGCTTCGAAAAACAAAGCGACGCGCTGGTGGACAGGCCAGTCGACACAGCCGCATTCACTCGGCGCCAAAGGATCTCGTAAGACGACCGCGTGGAAACGCCTGTTGCTGATTTTCGCGCTCTTGGCCGGAGCATTCCCGGAGTTGACATTGGGTCAACAACAACAGGTTTCCTCGGGCGATGTCGATGCTCAGCTTCTCACGCTCAATGACGCGGTGACGCTAGCACTCCAACAAAACCGACTTGTAAAGAACTCGGTGCTGGAGGCTCAGAAATACGACTTCCAGGTGAATACAGCTCGCAGCCGGCGGAAGCCCCAATTTCAATTTTCCATGCTGGGAGGCGAGCTCTTGCAGCCGTTTGACTTCACTATCCCGAAAGGTTCGTTAGGCACGTTTGCGAACACGGGTCCAATCCCAGCGACCAATGCCAAAATCCACACGCCCGCGGTGTTCACTACTTATCTCACCGGCAGCATCGATCAACCGTTGACACAACAATACAAGATCGGTCTGGGGATTCACGCGACGGAACTTGGACGCGACATCGCCCGTGAGGACGTACGCGCCGAGCGCCAAAAAATCGCTGCGGAAATTCGATGCGCATACCTTCATCTTGTCGCCTCCCAGGCGGGCGTCGATGCAGCGCGCGAGGCGGTCAAGACACTCGAAGAAGCAGAGCGAGTCACCACGCAGTACGAGGCTGAAAAGAAAGCGCTGCGGGGCGATGTACTGGATGTCGAGGCCCGCTTAGCCAAATCGCGCTACGACTTGTCCGTTGCCGAAAATGGCATGGCGACACAGCGCGAGGCCCTGAACCAACTGCTTGGCCGCGATGTAGCCACGCCTTTTCGTGTTGACTTCATTCCGGAGCAGGACGCCAGCGATCTGACGCTCGATTCAGCCCGCCAGGAGGCTCTGGCAAATCGCCCCGAAAATCGGCAAGCGAGTCTGAAAGAAAAGCAAGCGGAGTATGACCGGCGTCTCGCGAAGGCCGAATACATCCCGGACCTGAGTCTCTCTGTGCGCTATCAGGGGATCAGTAACGTGCAAGTTCTTCCTCAAAACGTTGCCACGGCGGGTTTTCTTTTGACCTGGGAGCCGTTCGACTGGGGACGCCGCCACAACAAGGTTCTCGAGGCAAGCAAGACTATCGAGCAGGCTCGCAACGGTATTCAAGAGACAGAATCGCAGATCGCTGTCGAAGTTGGCGCGAAATACCGCAAATGGCGGGAAGCCTCTTTACTGCTTAAGGCCTCTCGGACCGCTCACGAAGCAGCTGTGGAACAGCTCCGCGAGACTAACAACAAATATAAACAGCAGGCTTCGCTTTTGAAAGATCTCCTCGAAGCCCAGGCCAGGAGTTCGGAAACCAATGCTCAGTATCAGGAAGCGCTTTCCTCATATTGGAGCGCTTTCGCTGAGCTGCGCAAGTCGATGGGAGAAGAGTAGCCATGAGAACAGCGTCATCCCAAACCGGCAGCCGAGGAAGCCGAGGTGCAGTGCCAGCGGGCGCGTCCAGAATTTCAGAGAACCAGAGCAGAGTTCGAGAAAGCAATTGGAGCGGAGCAAAAATCATGGACAACAAATTGAAGATAGGGCTCGGACTAGCAAAAGCGGCTGTGCTTCTGGCCTTGATGGCAGTAACAAATGGCTGTCATCAACCCACGCAAGTCGAAGCCAAGTCTCCCACGCCAGTTCATCTAGTGGATGTGACTTTGGAATCGTCTTCACAAGATTTGCGCTACTCGGCTTCCGTCTTGCCATTCGCCCAAGCGAGCTTGTCGTTCAAATCCGCAGGATACGTAACGGAGATTAAGCAGGTCGTGGGAGCAGATGGACGGCGTCGCGACATAGGTCCAGGAGATTATGTTAGCCGCGGGTCGGTTCTCGCGCAGATTCGGCATCAGGATTTGAAGAATCAGCTTGACCAAGCCGCGGCAACGCTCGCTCAAGCCCAAGCGCAGCATGTGGAGGCAACGCAGGATTACGAGCGTGCGAAGGCACTTTACGCTACACAGAGCTTGATCAAGCCCGATTTCGATCAAGCGCAGGCCAGATTCGATTCAACCCGTGCAGGTGTGGATCAGGCCAAGGCTAGTGTGCACCAAGCCCAGCTGGCACTTGACGATGCCGATCTAACAGCGCCGTTCTCGGGATACATCCTTGCCCGAAACATTGAACTGGGGAACCTGGCAGAACCAGGGTCGACGACCTTTACCATCGCCGACACGAGTGCGGTCAAAATCGGTTTCGGCGTCCCCGAGTACGCCGTAAGGCATCTACGTCTGGGGCAACAATTCAGCATTCATCTCCAGGATGATCCGAAAGAATACAGCGGGCGGGTCACGAGTATTGCCGCGAGCGCCGACGAAAAGAATCGCGTCTTCGCTATTGAAGTGACCGTACCTAATCCAAAGAGCTATCTGAAGCCCGGGATGATCGCCTCGCTCACTGTGTCTGGAGTCCAAAAGGCTCCGGTTCCCGCCGTCCCGCTAAGCGCCGTTGTTGCTGACCCCGCCTCACCTGGACGCTACGCGGTTTTCGTGGCCGAAGAAGCAGGGCAGCAAATGGGTGGCGCATCTGCGTGAGGTCACGCTGGGCGAAACGCACGAGAGCGATGTGGCAGTCGATGGTGTAAAGCCAGGGGAAAAGATCGTCGTCGTTGGAGCCGCCGGTTTGAAGGACGGCGATTCGGTACAGGTTCTTCCATAGAGGCATAGGAAAAAAAATGACACACGAAAACGAGCAAGACATCACTAATCGCCGGAATGTTCCAAGATTCTTCGTCGAGCATCCGCACATCTCCTGGATGTTTCTGGCCGGAGTCCTGATTTGGGGTTGGTTCGGCTATAAGTCCATGCCGCAACGAAAAGACCCGGAAATCCCCGTGCGCGTCGGCGTCGCGGCTTGTCCGTGGCCCGGAGCGACGGCGCAACAGGTCGAGCAATTCATTACGCGTCGAATTGAGGATGTCGCCGCCGAGAATAAGACCATTCATCCGGGAACGGATGCGGACTACGGCATTAAGTCGATATCCCTTCCGGGCTATTCGTTTGTGACCATACAACTGGATGAGGGCATCGCCGATACGAAGCGGCAATTCAGCGATATTAACCTTAAGCTGAACGCCCTAAATTCTCAGCTGCCTCAGGGCGCGGGCCCAATCAGTTTCCAGAGCGATTTTGGAGATACCGCTGCTCTCATGCTCACGGTCGCCAGCCCAAAGGCGGACGACGTTGAAATTGCGGCTCGCGCCAATTCCGTTGAGGCCGCGATCCGCAAAGCTCGCGTTGCAAAACAGCAGAATCGAGAGGGACAGCGCATTACGGTGGTAGATTCCTTTCCTCAATCCATCTCCGCAAAGGAAGTCCTCGACACTGGATACCTATTTCAAGCGGAAGCGCAGAGCGCTGGAATAATTCGAGACTCGGAAATCATTCAGGGGAGTGGATTCATCGGACTCGATGGTGTTTCCGATGCAGATGACAGCTCCATTGAAGCGTTCATCAAACGGTTCATCTCGCAGCGCCTAAAACGGTCCGAGCTACATCCCGACGCGTGGGAGCCAACAATCATTCGCGATCCGAGCGAGACACGGACGAAACTAGCCAGCGTCGCCGGCGACAAGTACAGCTATGCCGAACTCGACAATTATTCTGACTTGATTGGCCGAACGGTCCAGGGAGCTCCCGAAGTTTCCAAGGTCGAACGGCGGGGTGTTTTGTCGCAGACCATCTATCTCGATTATTCGCAGGACCGCCTGGCTGCCTACGGATTGCGTCCTGCTGATCTCTCCAAAGTCATTTCGGCTCGGAACATCATCGCGCCGGGTGGGACGGTGGAAACGGGGGAACACAGGATTACGCTCATCCCTTCCGGTCAATTCGACACCGCCAGGAGCATCGGCGATGTAGCTGTATCCGCCTCGTCACAGGGTGCCCCAGTCTATTTGCGGGATATCGTCCAAATTAGCCGCGGGTACCAAGCTCCTGCCGCATACCTCAATTACTACACATGGCGAGACTCCAGTGGGCACTGGCAACGTAGCCGGGCCATCACCTTGGCAGTTTACATGCGCGATAAGAAGCAAATCGCGCGCTTCGGACAGTCCGTGAATTCGAAGATTGAGCAGCTTCGCCAAGTTCTTCCCGCCGACCTGATTTTGGCGCACACGTCCGATCAACCGCTCCAAGTGAAGGAGAACATCAATCTGTTCATGCGCGCACTTGTCGAAGCCATCATTCTCGTGGTCATCGTTTCGCTGCTCGGATTTTGGGAGTGGCGCCTAGCGCTGATTATGGCTCTCGCCATACCGATCACACTGGCGATGACATTTGGCGTCGTATATGTATTGGGAATTGATCTTCAACAAGTCTCCATCGCATCGCTGATCATCGCACTTGGCCTTCTCGTTGACGTGCCGGTAGTCGCTGGCGACGGCATAAAACGTCATTTGGCAGAAGGGTTTCCGCGCACGACAGCGTGCTGGCTCGGACCTACAAAGCTTGCCACCGCGATTTTCTACGCGACGATCACGAACATCATCGCCTACCTGCCATTTCTGATGCTGAGCGGCAATACCGGCGAATTCCTGAAGAGCCTTCCCATCGTAATGACGGCTTCGCTGCTGTGCGCACTTTTTGTGGCGATGACGTTTGTCCCGTTCCTGGGTTACTACATTCTGCGCGCCCCAGCAAAGCCCGAACCAACCATCGAGGAGAGACGGCGGCGAGGGTTTTACGGCTTCTATAACAAACTCGTCGGCAGGGCTATAAAACACCGTTGGGCCGTCCTCGGTGGGTCCCTGGTTTTCCTAATCATAGGCGGGTTGTTCGGCTCTCGGCTTAAAACCCAATTCTTTCCCGAAGATGTCCAGTATTGGTTTTATCTGGATATATGGCTGCCGAATGAAACTCCTTTGAGCGTTACCAACGATGCTGCCGTGCAGGCTGAACGAGTCGTCCGTCAGGTCATTGAAAATTCAACCGAGGTCACAACCAAGGAGAACCGTGGTCATCTTCTTAAGTCGCTGACGACTTTTGCCGGTGGTGGCGGGCCTCGCTTCTGGTTCTCGGTATCACCGGAAATGCCGCAGACCAACTACGCGCAAATGATTGTTGAGATTACCGACAAGGAAGCTTCGCCAAAGTTAGCTCGCCCGATCCAGGACGCGCTGGCCAAGGAAGTACCGGGAGCGTGGATTACGGTACGCCAGCTCCAAACGAATCCTGTCGAGAATCCCGTAGAGCTGCTGATTTCCGGGCAGGCAGACGTCGACGCGAGAAATGAAGCTAGCGATATTCGTACGCTGAGACAGATTGCCCGGCAGGCTGAGGATATCGTTAGTCAATCTCCCGGCATTTCCGTTCTTCGGGATGATTGGTTCCCGGATGATGTTCAGCAGAGGATTCAAATCGATCCTGACCGCGCAAACGTAGTAGGAATCACCAACGCGGATGTCGCGAACGCCTCGACCGCCGCCATGAGCGGCACGACAGTGGGCGTGTTCAAGGAAGGCGACAAGAACATCCCCATTGTGGCGCGCCTTCGTATGGAGGAGCGTGCCCAGCTAGCCGACATCAAAAACCTGTATGTTTACTCTTCACAAACGAACAATCGAGTACCTCTGCTGTCGGTCGCGACGGTCGGAAATTCTTTGGAAACAGGTCGCATCGTCCGGCGTGAGCATTTTCGTACCATTTCAATACTTTGTTATCCACGGCCCGGCGTTCTCGCCTCACAAATACTCGAGCCCCTTCTTCCAAAATTGCAGGAGTTCCAGAAAAATCTTCCCCCCGGTTATCAGCTTCGTATCGGGGGCGAAAGAGCAAAGCAAATAGACGGATTCAGCAACCTGAAAATCGTTCTGCTGATTTCTTTGATTGGAATTTACTTGGCGCTGCTCGTTCAGTTCAATAACGCGGTAAAACCTCTTCTGGTATTCGCCGCGGCACCGTACGGTGTGATCGGCTCTCTAATTGCTCTCTCGATTATGCATACGCCCTTTGGATTTATGGCTTTTCTGGGCATCGCCAGCTTGATCGGCGTGATCGTTAGCCACGTGATCGTGCTGTTCGACTTTATCGAGGAAATGCATGCGAAAGGGGAACCGTTGGAACAGGCGCTTCCGGACGCGGGAATCCAGCGTATACGGCCCGTGATGATCACCGTGGGAGCGACAATCCTTGCCCTTTTCCCACTAGCTTTGGAAGGCGGCCCTCTATGGCAGCCTCTATGTTACGCGCAGATTGGCGGCCTTGCCGTCGCAGCCTTTACCACGCTGCTGTTGGTGCCGGTGCTTTACAGCATCTTCGTTCTTGATCTGAAAATCATCCGCTGGGAAACGAAACAACCTCCGGCACAGACTGAAGGTCGCCCGGCACCTGAAATGGTGCCACACACCAGCTGATGACTAAGGTCAGTTGGTTTGTCCCGGCTTTGCTCGACTCGACCGGGGTGTAACGGCCATGGAAAAGACGCTCGAATGAAACGGTGAGCATGTTTAGCCCGTTGAAGGTATTTGCGATGATTCTTTTTAATCAAATTGCCGCGGCTGTTCTTCTGCTGAGTCTTACGCTCTGCTTGCAGTGCGTCGGCGTGGTTATGCTCATCGAGTGGCTAAAGCGTGTTCTGACCAGGGACGTTCACAAACATGGGCCAGTTTACTCGGCCACCCTGGTAGTGAGATCGGCGGTCGCGATTGTAATTCTGCACGGGCTCGTGATTCTTCTGTGGGCCACTTTCTACCGGATGCGTTGCTTCCCGTCATGGGAGTTCGCCTTTTACTTCTCCGCGATCAGCTATTCCACCGTGGGATATGGTGATCTGATTCTCCCGTCCAACTGGCGACTCTTGGGGCCTCTGGAGGCGATCACCGGTGTGTTGATGTCAGGAATATCGGTCAGTGTTCTGTTTGCTCTCGTCACGCGGTTGCTCGATCGCGACACACAGTCCTCGCTGAGGAATTCAACTGAACAAAGCCATGCCTAAGGTCAATATCAAGACTCCGGATTGGCTTCGCCGGATGGAAAGTATCCTTGAAGAGCTCAACGACGGAGTGGTGATTGTTGATGACCAAACTTCGCATTTATTTTCGCCACGACCTGTTTGCAAATACTTTCTTGGGTGCAGGATTGGGTGCAGCTAAAAAAGTAGGAATGGCTCCGCGTCTTATGTAAGCGACACCAGACGCGGCACTTAGATTTTTGACCGCCTCGGCTGTTAATCGAACGCGTGCGACTGTCACGGCGTCGCGCGCGCATCCCTTCTTAGAGTTGTTAGAAAACGAAAGACAGCACGTCGAGAATCAAGCGGAATCAATTTGGTTCATAGTCCCGCTGTGCCAGAGTCCGCAGCGAAGGGCTCCTGCTTCAGATGCATCGGCACCGCGCAGGCGCGTCCCCTGTGACAAAAGTGTGCCAGAATCGGAAGTTTTCATCCCATTGGGGTTAGTTAGCTTTGAGAAAAGCAGATTCCCGAAAGTACTGAAAACACAAAGAAGTGAAAGTAGTTGATAGCGCTGTTGGAGTCGGATGGTGCGCGCCCAAGGCAGGCTCCGCCTGACGTCTGTACCGTTTGTTCCAGTTGGAGAGGGGGAGTGGCTGCAACGCATTGAGGGCACAAGCCTTATTCAATAGCTTGTCCTTTCGATCCCCACCGCCCCTACCAAGGGTTTTTGTTTTCAATCTGTTAGGTCGCTGCCGTCTCGCCAATTGGAACACCGTTGCTGACTGACGTTCCGCTCTGAAGTAGAAGAAGGTCGGCGATTTCAATGATTTGCAGCATTTGCGAAGAAGTCTCACAGGTGCGGACGGGCACCAGAATCCCCACCGCCTTCACTAATACTCTGTGGGATCGGAGACTCGACAGCGGCCGTCAGCGTGAGCTTGATCTGTCGCCGCGGGGCAGCGCGGCCGCCTCCCAAGCGGATGGTAACAGTGGAGGAGAGCACCTGCCTCGTGAGCAGTGGATTATTTGCAGCCTCTTGGAACAATTCCTTCGACTGTACTGGCCGATCACATTCAGATGAAGGATCAAGGTGTGACAAGTGTTCTGCTCGGCGGCGGTTTGGAAAACCCCCACCTTGCCAGACCTTGTGCGAATGTACTTACAACAGTCTAGGGAACCATTGCCTTCTGGCTTTCTGGAGAATGTTGCCTTCCTAGCAAAAATCACTCCCCACAAGCCGACTTGAACGAAGCCGCCCGCGCGGCGGACGCTTCGCGTGCGTGTAGGTGAACGGTGTCGATTGATCGGGATATTGTCGGGTCACAAGGAGGTCCTCATGACCCGACTTCGCAAAATGATGCTCGAAGAACTCGAGCGTCGTAATTATTCTGAGGCTACCACTCGCTGTTACATCCGCACAGTTGAAGATTTCTCAAGACGATTCAAGCGTTCTCCAGATTGTTTGGGTCCGGAACACATTCGTGAATATCAGGCCGAGCTATTCAAGAAGCGCAAGTTGTCGCCGGGCACGGTTACGCAACGATTGGCAGCTCGGCGATTCTTCTACATCAAAACTCTCAAGAAAACCTGGAGCATCGCCGAGACTCCCTATCCGAAAAGAGCATTTCATCTTCCTTCGATCCTCAGCCGGGAAGAAGTCGCGCGACTCATCGATGCGGCTCGCACTCCCCTCGATCGCACTCTGTTGATGACGCTCTACGCGACCGGAGTACGACGCGCTGAACTGACACACTTGAAAGTTAGCGACATCGATAACCAACGTATGGTGATTCACGTCCAGGGCGGCAAGGGACGCAAAGACCGGGATGTGATGCTCAGCCCAAAACTGCTCGAGGCACTGCGTCAGCACTGGCGCGGATTACCGCGCAAGCCCAGCGTATGGCTGTTTCCAGGCAACCGCTGGCATACCGGTGATACACCGATCACCACCAAGGTAGTCTGGACCGCTTGCAAGGAAGCCGCCCAGCGAGCGGGCCTGCAGAAAGACGTGCACCCTCATACGCTGAGACACTGCTTCGCCACACATCTACTGGAAGCAGGCGCGGATCTACGAACCATCCAGATGTTGCTAGGCCATCGCGATCTGGAAGAAACCACCATCTATCTGCATCTCTCGGAACGTCACCTCAGTGCGACCGCAAGTCCTCTGGACTCGCTGGGGCTAAAAGACCGGCCACCACAGGACGACTAGATGGACCGGCCACCCCTCGAGGTGGCCGATCTGGTCCGCGCTGCGGGAGACGCATTCATCGAACGAAGCCGTAAGTGGATCAGCTGGAAGCACGTCAAAGTGCTCCTGGCGATTCGGCGGTGTCGCACCGCCGCCCTTGGCGGACATCTCGATGAGTGCACTCGCTGCGGACATCGCGCCATCTCCTACAACTCGTGTAGAAATCGGCACTGCCCGAAGTGTCAGACGGGCGCTCGCGAACGTTGGCTCGAGAAGCGTCGCAGGGAACTTCTTCCGACGCAGTACGTGCATGTGGTCTTCACGCTACCTCGGCAGTTAGCCCCACTAACTGTTCAGAATAAGAAGGTCGTCTACGATCTCCTGTTCCGCACCAGTGCAGAAACACTGCTCGAAGTTGCCCGCGATCCCAAACATCTTGGCGCAGAAATTGGCTTCTTCAGCGTGCTGCACTCCTGGAGTCAGAAACTCGAACTTCACCCACATGTGCATTGTGTGGTGCCGGCCGGTGGACTTTCTGCCGATCGCTCGCGTTGGATCAAGCCACGCTACGCGTTCTTTCTTCCTGTCAAGGTGCTCAGCCGAGTCTTTCGCGGCAAGTTCGTCGCGGCACTCCAGCGCGCGTTTCAGGACGGCGAGGTCAGTTTTCACGGAGACTTACAGCACCTCACTCAGCCGAAAGCCTTTGCTGCCTGGCTGAGACCACTATTTCGAAAGGATTGGGTGGTCTATGCGAAACCACCGTTCGGAGGCCCGGAGCATGTGCTCCGTTATCTGGGCCGTTACACCCATCGTGTAGCCATCTCCAATCACCGATTGATCTCCTTCGCCGACCAGAAAGTCACCTTTCGTTGGCGTGACTCCGCTCACAAAAATGAACAGCGACGGATGACTCTCTCACTCGATGAATTCCTGCGTCGCTTCCTGTTGCACTTGCTTCCCGATGGCTTCGTGCGCATCCGGCACTTCGGCTTCCTGGCCAATCGCAAACGTGCTATCAACTTGCCACTCTGTTTTCAGCTACTCGGCGCGGCTGTAACTCCGCCGACCGAACAAGACAAGTCAGGCGCCGGCAACGCGAGCGATCTTTGGCTCTGCCCCAAGTGTGCTGGACCGATGGTGGTCGTTGAGAGGCTAACGGCTGCCGAGATGCAACTTCGCTCTCCACCTGTGGTCACCGTTGCCCCATGAAACAACTTTTTCCAACTCAAATTTTTCGCGTGTCTCGGCACGCTCCGTCCCCGATTGCCTTATCGCCGAACAAGTCGCTTCTTCTGGCTTCCTCACACACTCGCTTCACAACATTTTTGAGCAATAGCCAGCTTCCGAGCGCGTCCTGTCACCTGCTATGCTCCGTCGCACAGCCCCGATGCACCTCGACGCCGGCCTTTCACTCCATTCAATTTCCATAGGGCCCGCATCCGCCACAAACGCGGGCGGCTTCCTTCAAGTCGTTGAATCGAAAGCGCGCAAACGCGCCACGCTCCGTGCACGCCTTGCCTCCTCGCGCTTCCGATTCAACGCTAAGACTTGCCGGTACCTATCCGCATGTCTCGCTCTGGATTACTGTGGAGTCGAGGTGTGGCGCGGTGGTTTAGGCGGAGCCTATCTGTTACCGACCCTTTCGTTAGTCGGTGCCTCACTAGCTCCGCCTTGCTTCCGTTTCCACACCCCGCTCATCGAACCGGACGTGCGGATTTGCCGCATCCGGCTCTCGGAGAAGACTCACACAATCGCCGTGGCCATTGCATGTGACGCCGTCTGCAACTTCTGAAAACAATGCGGGAGTTGCTAGGCTCTTCGCCATTCTCCCTTTCCGTCGTCGCTTCTTGCGTCCGCCTTCAACTGAGGCTCCTTCCCTCCACCGGAGTTACCCGGCTTCATCAGTACTACGAGCCTCTCCGCCATCCCAGTCAGCCCAGCCTTTCTCTCACGAGCTGCCAGTTGATCCCTACTGCGATCACCGCTGGGACTTCCCGTGTTGCGTCTGATCCACTTGGCCTACATGCCGTCGCCAATACCCCGGCAGGTTCGATGGAAACTTGTTCGCTCGTGCTTTCCCATCGTCTTCGGCCTTCCCCGAATCGGAGGCGGGTCGGCTCCTGCATTGTCGGTTTCGAGGCCTGCTCAGCGTTCACTCACGTTACGGCCTGCATGCTCACCGAGTCGCCTATGCGACCTTCTACACCGAAGGCTTCAGCAGCTTCGTTGCCTCCGCCGCTGCTTCGGTTGCTACCGGGTGGAACGAACCAGTTCCCGGGCGGGATTTCTCTCCCGCTGA
The DNA here is from genome assembly GCA_963747605.1 of uncultured Acidobacteriota bacterium. Lineage (GTDB taxonomy): Bacteria > Acidobacteriota > Terriglobia > Acidiferrales > UBA7541 > Palsa-295. The sequence goes on from CAVVGA010000005.1 coordinate 249,124, forward strand.
GGATCAGCGCCTTTTCACGGCGCACTCCGGTTTGCCGACGATTCGAGCCCCGCGCCGGGCGTGCCTAAGCTTGTCAACTATTCGAGGGGCTATCCAGGCTTGATGTTTTGATTGAGCCGCAGCACGTTCTCTGAGTCGTACTTTTTCTTGATCTTTACGAGCCGAGCATAGTTTGACCCGTAGGCCGCCCGGACAAGTTGGTCACTCGTATCGCCCAGCTGGTTGACGTACACTCCATGCGCAAAGGGCTGCAAACTGTCGCGCGTAGCCTGCACCCACCGCACCGCATCGGCCTTCTCTGCAGGAGCGCTCCAGACGCCCGCCATGTCGACCTCAAAACCCGGTTGCCGCAGAGCAAACGCCGTATCACTCAAACCTACACGGCTTACAGCCCCGCGCAACGGCACAATGATCACCTTGCACGTTGCTGGCGCATTGTTGATTGCCGTCGCAATCGCCGCAATGGCGGCCTCGCTGAATTCTGGAAGAAAGAAGTTCGTTTGGAAGTGCGCAACCGGCGCTAGAAGAAATCCACCTGCCGACTGAGCTTCCAGATAGGACATGACCTTGACACTGTCAACCTGAGGTTTGAGCGCACGCAGCGGCCTGACCACGTCATTCCCCATTCGGGGATCGCCGCAATAGCAAACATCGATTTTGAGCCTTGGCCCTCGTTCGGACGGCAACAGCTGGGCGAACGCGTCCAGTTCATCCGGGGCTCCCGCTAGAAACTTAACGAAAGCCTGCAGAAGTTCTGGAATGCGTCCCGCCGGATATAGCAGCGCTCCCGACACAACCTCGCCTACCGGATGCAGCTGGTACTCCAGCGACGTCACAACGCCGAAGTTGCCGCCTCCTCCGCGAATCGCCCAAAAAAGATCCGGATTGGACTTCTGGCTGGCCTCGACTTGTCTCCCGTCCACAGTCACCACTTGCGTCGACAGCAGGTTGTCGCACGCGGCGCCGTACTTTTCCATCAAGCGACCTTCGCCCCCGCCGAGCGTCAGGCCGGCAATTCCCACCGTCGGGCAGCCACCAGATGTCGTGGCAAGCGCAAAGCGCTGCGTCGCTTCGTCCAGATCGCGCACCACTGCGCCTGCCTCCGCGCGGGCCACACGTTTGCCGGCGTCGACTTCAACTCGTTTCATTCCAGAGAGGTCGATCACCACGCCGCCATCACACATCCCGTACCCGAGCCGGCTATGACCTCCGGCGCGCACTGCCAATCGCAAATTATTGCTCCGGGCAAAATCGAGCGCGCGCGCGACGTCGGACGAGGTAGCGCAGCGCACAATCAGCGCCGGGCGCAGGTCGAAGGCGCGATTGAAGACCAGACGCGACGATTCATAGTCGGACGCCTCTGGTGTGACTATGTGGCCAGTAATTTCAGAAGCGAGCTTGCGGATCGCGGCCACATCGAGCTGAGTCGCACTTTGTTCGCGTGCTTCGAAGGTCCACGGCGCTCCGGCAAGCGCCTCAATTGGGCACCCGTAGACTCCCACTGCGGCAAACGCCGTTTGCTGGACGAACTGTCTTCGGGTAATAAGCGTCATATTCAGCTCCGCCATCTCTCTGCTGGAGTCTCAGCGGTGAACTGCGCAAGCGAGACTTCAATGTAGAGTGTGGGTTTGTAACATGCGCGATGTTTTTGCTCAGTGAAGCCTACGCCGCCCTTGTTCCCGCCGTCAATTTTCCTTTGGTCCCTGCCAATCGAATCCTCGAGGCAAGTCCTTTCGTCCCGAGTGACGAGCAAACCTGAAGGTAATGGTTTGTCGTCGGATTAGTACCGACAAACGCGCCAGTGTTTACTAATTCTCGATGGGGGTGCGGAAACGGTTAGTTTGCGGCACACACTGAGTTTTCGAAGACGTGGAGCTAGGCTGCCGGGCGAGACAGTTCAATTCGAAAAGGGACGATGAGCGCGTTCGGTGCGTTGCAGGCCTCCGCAACTAGGAGTTTTTCCCTTTCAGCAGCTTCGCGTTACCTGCAACCATCCGAATTGACAATCTGCCCTGCCCAACTTCGTCAATGCCTCGAATGTGGGACTCAGTCTCGGCAATGAGGATGATCATGTCGGACAAGTGGTTTCATCATGGCCCGCGACTCCGGGAGCAATGCGGTAACTTCGTACAAACGGACATCGCAGAAGCATTGTCGCGGAAGGCCCTGACGTAATCTAGCTCCTCCGATTTCGGAATCCAGTGTTTGCTGTATTCGTTCGATGCGCTGTCTGGTGAATACTGGCTCGTGAGGATAGCGAGCGCATCGGAGGAGGAAGGTCAGTTTGAATTCTCTTGATCGTGACCCAAGGAGCCAAAATTCAAACTGACCCGCGCCCTGAAATCTTTGAGCTTGATTCGAACCATGAGCGACTCTAATTGGAAGGAGGAAAGGCAAATGTCAACACAGGGAACCAGCAAAGAGGGAGACAAGGAACCCGAAAAAAAGCATCTTGCGATGAAAACACCTCCGATAGTCTCGCCGCAGGAGTGGGAATCTGCGCGTCAGCAGTTGCTCGTCAAGGAAAAGGCCTTCACCCACTCTCGTGACGCCCTCGCAGCCGAACGCCGGCGGATGCCGTGGATGGTAGTGGAGAAGAAGCACGAGTTCGACGGACCCAAGGGCAAAGTACGCTTGCTCGATTTGTTCGAGGGCCGCCGACAGTTGATCCTCTATCGCGCGTTTTTCGAGCCAGGCGTGTTCGGCTGGCCCGAGCACGCCTGCCGCGGCTGCTCCCTGGGCGCCGATCAGGTCGGCCACCTGGCCCATCTGAACGCTCGTGACACCACGCTTGCCTACGCCTCGCGCGCGTCGCAGGCAGACATCGCACGCCTGAAGGCGCGCATGGGCTGGGAGATGCCTTGGTACACCATCACCGATAGCTTCGATACGGACTTCGGCGTGAATGAGTGGCACGGCCACAACGTGTTCTTCCGCGACGGCGACAAGGTGTTCCGCACGTACTTCATCAACAACCGTGCCGACGAGGCGATGGGGAACATTTGGAGCTACCTCGACATCACGCCGCTCGGCCGTCAGGAAACTTGGGAGGACTCGCCTGAGGGTTACCCTCAGACCGCGCCGTACAAATGGTGGAACTGGCACGACAACTATAACGCCGAGGCCTCGCCTAACCCGAAGTGGGTGGACATAATAACCGACCCTCAAGAAGCCGCCCGAAAGCGCGCGGCAGAGGCGAAAGCATGACCGGGGTTAGCAGGAAGAACAGGAAGAAAACGATGAAAGACAGCTTGGGAGATGAACTTAAGGCGCCCAAAATCGTTGATCGGAGCACTTTCCAGGCGGAGCTGGACGCATTGCGGGTTCGAGAGAAGACACACACGCGCGAGGGTGACGCTATCGCGGCAGCCCGCCGGCGGCTGCCCATGGTGGAGGTGGACCCCACCATCACGCTCATTGGCTCGCGCGGTCCGGTGACGCTTCTCGAAGTGTTCGAGGGGCGTCGACAGCTGATCGCCTACCACTTCATGTGGCATACCGGCCACCCTGCGCCCGAGCAGTGCGAGGGGTGCACCTGGGTCACATCGCAGGTCCGCGAGCTGTCCTATCTTCACTCTCGCGACGTAACCTACGCCACATTTTGCAAGGGCCCGTACGAAGAGAGCACCCGCTATCGCGAGTTCATGGGCTGGGACATGCCGTGGTACTCAGCGCAAGGCTCCTCGCTTGAGGCACTGCTCACCGGGCGCCCGGTGGGGTTGATGTACATCGTTTGCTACCTGCGACAAGGGTCCAAGGTTTTCGAGACTTACTGGACGACAAGGCGCGGCGTCGAGCTAATGGATAACAGCTATCACTTGCTCGACTTGACCGTCTATGGTCGGCAGGAGAAGTGGGAGGACTCGCCGACCGGCTGGCCACAACAGTGCACCTACACGCGAACTAGCAGCGGCTCGCCCACTTGGGAACCAGAGTGGCCGGGCGGACGCCCAATCGCCCAGTGGCCCCGCTTGGAGGCTGGATTTTCGGACGACCTGGGCACTGGCGACCGCTGAGTTTTTTCGTCACAACAGAGACTGGTCCGCGCATATGCGTTATCAAGGTCCATCGAAATCGCGCCACAGTTATCATTCCCACTATTTCGAGACCCGGCAGTAAATATATTTCACGACACGCGAGACCGCGTTATATGGAGAGCTGAACAAAAAAATCCAACGAAGGAGGAAAACGATGACAAAACACAAGACGGGAACACGCGAACAGTGGCTGGCAGCACGCCTTGAGCTGCTCAAGGCAGAGAAGGAACTCACGCATCGCAGCGATGAGCTGGCAAGACAGCGGCAAGAGTTGCCCTGGGTCCGAATCGAGAAGGAATATCTGTTCGACACGGACGAGGGGCGCGCCTCGATGGTGGACCTCTTCAAGGGCCGCTCGCAGCTCCTTGTGCACGCATGAACCGGAAATGCAGTGGCGCATCGGCGAGAAGGGTGGCGGCGAAGGGGGCCGAAGCTCAATTCGCAGCCATGTGCGGAGTTGACGTGCCCACATATCATCGTGAAAGGCCAGGAATGAGCGCGTTCATGCTGTGGCTCGACCGCGCTCCCAAGGGCCGGAACGAGACAGGCGTCTGGTGGCGCCGCCACGACGAATATGGCAAGCGCAAAGCGGCATCGTGATTCTTGCGACGCAACTGTCGAAAGCGAAATTACGACGTAAGGTCGCTGAGCGGCCCTCGCAGCAGGCCTTTCTCGTCGCCTCAGCGCTGCTTTTCGCCGCAAGCGCAGCGCTGACGATCGTCTGGTGCGGGTCAATGTCGTCGATGGGCGACATGGCGATGGCCGGCGGCTGGAAGATGTCAATGGCATGGATGCGGATGCCTGGACAGACGTGGCCAGCAGCAGCGGTATCGTTCCTGGGTATGTGGATCACGATGATGATAGCGATGATGCTGCCGTCCCTGGTCCCAATGCTGCGGCGTTACCGGCAGGCGATTGGTGGGACAAGCGAGACGCGCCTTGATCAGCTGACCGCGCTCGTGGGCGCGGGATACTTTTTCGTGTGGACACTGGTCGGCATGGCTGTCTTTCCGCTGGGTGTCGCCTTGGCGACTGTTGAGAAGCAACAGTCAGCGCTGGCCCGCGCCGTTCCGATGGCCGTCGGTGTGGTCGTGCTGATCGCCGGAGCGCTCCAATTCACCGCATGGAAATCACATCACCTCGCCTGCTGCCGCGGAGAGCAGGACTGCTGCCGTACGTTGCGAGCGGACACTGACACAGCCTGGCGACACGGCCTGCGCTTCGGCCTACACTGCGCCTACTGCTGCGCTGGTCTGACGGCAATCCTCCTAGTCATTGGAGTCATGAACCTGCGCGCAATGGCTATCGTGACGGCAGCCATCACTGCCGAACGCCTCGCGCCGGCCGGTCACCGCGTCGCTCGCGTCATCGGAGCTGTCACTATCGCGGCCGGGGTGTTTCTGATCGCAGGGGTAGCCGGACTTCTATGAGCCACACATTCTGCGAGCAGTTTCAGTTGGGCACGCGTATCGCTTAACACAGGGATTGTTCTCGCCATGACTTTCCTGTACCGATGACGAGAATGAAATGAAAGGCTCTGCCCACTAGGCACAGGCCGCGATCTAAGAAACTTTTCGCTAGCCTGGACGCAACGTCCTGTTGGTTTGACTTGTCACCCCTTTGATTTGCCCAATGGAGTTCCCGCCGGTTGGAATTCTTGAAGTTCTTGTTAAAGCGAGCGCTCCTGCTTTTTGAGCATCGGCGCGGAACGGGCGCACCCCAAACCCTTGTGCCAAGAGTGTGCCAGAATGCGATGTTTTTTTGATTCGTTGGGGTTAGCTTCGAGCGAAAAAGGCAAATTTCCCGGGTTAATGAAAACAAAAGAAGAAAATTGATTGTTGGAGCCGTTGGTATCAGTTGTACGTGCCCAAGGCAGGCGTATATGCACTTAGGCGGCTTTCCGTATCAACTCAAAACAAAAGGTTATTACCAACCAATTCGGATGGTTGCAGGCCCCCGCAACCAAAAAATCTTTTGCTCTCAATAACTTCTGCCAACCCTGCAACCATCCGAATTGGGGTCGATTCATCGTATCCACTTCTTCGCTTCTCGCCTGAAGTACTCCCGATTTGTCTGCGTCAGTGTGGTGCAGGACCAGGCCGTGGAGAGCTTGGTGCGAAACCTGGCCGAACATCTGGACCGTTGGGGTGGAGCTCCGCTGCTGTGCGTGTTCGATCGGCCGAAGACCGTGGCCTTAAAGTGGCAAAGAAACGGCGAGGTCACGGAATGGAATCCGGTCTTCGCTTACGTCATGCTCGAGCTGGGCGTCGGGGTGGAGTTGTGTTGGCCTCATAGTCCGCAGCAAAAGGGTGCTGTTGAGAACCTAGTGGGTTTCGTAAAGTCCTCCTTCTTCAAAGTGCGCCGCTTCCACGATCAAGAAGATCTCGCACAGCAGCTCATCGAATGGCATCGTGAAGTGAATCAGGAGCGTGCCTGCCGCGCGACGGGCATAATCCCCGCCGTGCGTCTTGCCGAAGAGGCCTCCAGACTTCGTTCCCTGAAGGTGCACCCGAAAGATCTAGCGCTTCGCATTCCTGTCTATGTAGGACCGACGGGTACGGTTCTGCATGATGGCCATCCTTACTCGATGCCTCCCGAGGCCATTAGCATGCCGGCGACGCTGTACTTGTACGCCGATCGCGTACGCATCGTGGCGGGTAGATATGAAGTCAACCATCCACGGAAATTCGTTGCGCACGAGGGGTCCACGCTCGCCGCGCATCGCGCGGCCCTGGTGGCGGCGGTATCGGGCAAGCGCGGCAAGCGTTATCTGAAGCGTCAGCAGTTGCTGGAACTCGGAGAACCTGCTTTTCTCTACCTCACCGAGATCGTTCACCGCCGACCCGGGCAGTGGTTCCACGACATCGATCGGCTGCACAACATCTTGCAGAGCCACGGAGCAGAGGTTCTTTGCCGCGCCATGGAACGGGGACTCGAAGAGCAAGTTTTTGGTGCCAACTACATTGAGCATTTTCTTCAGCGTTGCTTAGTTTTTCAGGAGGAGATCCCATGAGGAAAGAACAAGTTAGGAAAAATCCGCCAGAGACATCGCTGACGCCCAAGCAGGACGACAACACGTCGAAGAGTCTGGAACTCTCCGAAGGCCAGCTCGAGGCTCACTTCCGACGCCTTAACTTGGCGCACACGCGCCGGATTTACAAAGACGTCGCTGATCGGGCCGAGAAGGAAGGTTGGTCCTATCGGGACTTCCTGGCTCTGCTGCTGGCCGAAGAAGTGGCGCGAAGGAAACAGACGCGACTGCAACGTTGTACGCGGAGCGCACACTTCCCGTTCTTCAAGACCATCGACGAGTTCGACTTCGCGTTGCAGTCAACGCTCCGGGAGTCCGTGATCGGCTCCTGCCTCGGGCTGGACTTCGTCACCGAAGGGCGGTCGTTGATTCTGCACGGTAAGACCGGTAGAGGAAAGACTCATCTGGCGGTGGCCATCGGGTACCGCGCCATCCAGAACGGTTTCGAGACTCTGTTCACCACCGCGGCGGAACTCATCGAGGACCTCTCGAACGCCAGCAAGCGTGGAAATCTCCAGGAATCGCTGACCACCTACACGCACCCTCACGTCCTGGTCATCGATGAGGTCGGATATCTGACCTATGGGCCGGACGCTGCCAACGTGCTCTTCCATGTCGTGAACGATCGGCACCTGAGGAAGCGGCCGATGATCTTCACAACCAACAAGCCAATGAATGACTGGGGAAAGGTCCTACACGACGAAGATATGGCGGCAGCCATCCTGGATCGGGTTCTCGAGCGCGGACGCTTTATCCACCTCGATGGCCCCTCCGGGAGAACCCGTCATCTCAACCCAGAAGAGACCTTGCCAGAAAATACAAAACGGCTCAGAATTTCCGGAATTGGTGGCTCAGAATTCCCGGAACCCACAATTTTGTTCGCATAACGTTGGGACACTAGTGATTGCATATATAAAAGCATGGGATATTTGGCGGACGGAATCGCAGATATTTCGTCGGATTTGGTTCGATGGGGAGCTTATGCACTCCTATTTGCTGGTGTGTTCGCCCATGGCACGGCATGTATCTTATTACCGCAACAGGAAGATCACGTTTCGAGGAACAGCTAAGTTATCTGGTTTTACTAACGTTACGTTAGAAAACCTCCGGCGCTCCACTTCTTTGAAGGCCTGAACGTAGAGACTGCGGTAGCACGCTAGGGGTTGCAAATGTAAACCGCCCTTCCCGCGTTGCACTTGTCCGGTAACGCGACTTGAACTTAGCCGCTGGCGCGGCGGACGCTTCGCGTGCTATGCTCCGCACGTGATGCTTCAACATAGCGCATCCCATTGGGGTTCTCGCACATGCTCATTTTCTAAGTACCGCAAAACCAACAGCTTACAGATGAGCGAAAAGATTGAATTCCCATAGCCGTTAGATCGGGTCCCTTAGCCCGCATCCGCCGCAACCGCCAGCGGCCACCTTCAAGTCGTTGTATCGAAAGCGCGCAAACATACCGTGCTCGTGTGTGCAGCTTGCTCACTCGCGCTTCCGATACAACACTAAGACTTCTCGGGACTTAGCGTGTAAAGATTGTCGCCTGAGGGTCGTGCTAGCATTCGACCAGGAGAAGGTGCGATGCCAATCGTCCGCGTCTGGCTGGTCTCTGCATTCGCAGTACTGACACTTTTCCCCACGTGTCTTTTTATGAATAGCTCTGCAACGGCTCCGCAATCCCAAGCCAACCCAAAGTCAACCCCTTCGCTCGAACTGCCCTTAACATTTGAGCGGCATGTCGGCGATCTGGACGCCATGGTGAAGAGACGGGAGATTCGTGTCCTCGTTGTCCCTAGCCGTTCAGGCTTTTTCTACGATCAAGGCCAGCCTCAGGGAATCAACTACGAAGCATTCAATGAGTTTCAACGCTTCGTGAACCAGAAATACAAAACCGGAAGCCTGAAGATAAATGTCACATATCTCCCCGTCGGACTCCAGCAATTGGAGCAAGCCCTCATGCAGGGAATGGGTGATGTTATCGGTTTCCCGTTGATTGTCACACCAGAGCGCCAGCAAGCTGCCCTGTTCACAACTCCCATTGATCCCAATGTTAAGGAGGTCATTGTCACAGGTCCAACTTTGCCGTCGGTTTCAACACTTGAAGACTTGAGCGGCAAAGAGGTCTATGCCAATCCCCTGACGGCTTACTACCAGAATTTGAAATTTCTCAGCAACTCACTTCAGAAAGCCGGGAAGCCGCCGATCCTCGTTAGGGCCGCCGATCCCAATCTTACCGATGAGGACTTACTTGAGATGGTCAACGCCGGATTGATTCCAGCAACCGCCACCATCGCCATCCGCGGTGACTTCTGGGCCAAGGTATTGCCTCACCTCACTGTACATTCAAATATGGTCATAAAAGAGGATGGCCAATTAGCGTGGGCCACTCGCCTCGACAGTCCGGAGCTCAGAAACCTTCTCAACGAATTTATTAAGAGCCGCGCAATCGGCACATCATTTGGCAACACGTTGGTTCGCCGTTATCTGCAAAACACCAAGTGGGTGAAAGATTCTACATCCCCTGAGGAAATGAAGAAATTTGAGTCGTATGTTCACTACTTCCGGAAGTACGCCGATCAGTACAATTTTGATTATCTGATGCTAGTCGCGCAGGGCTATGAGGAATCAGGTCTGGACCAGAGTCGCAAGAATCCGAGCGGAGCAGTCGGGATCATGCAGGTGATTCCTAAATATGCTGCCGCGTCGCCGATCAGCATTCCCGATGTGGAAGTCGCTCAGTACAACATTGAGGCTGGCGCAAAGATGCTGCGCAACATTGCGGACACCTACTTTAATGACCCCAAGCTCGATGCACTGAATAAGACTCTTATGGTATTCGCCTCTTACAACGCTGGTCCCAACAGAATTGCTCGACTACGAAAACAGGCAGTGGCAGAAGGTCTTGACCCTAATCAATGGTTCGGGAATGTCGAACTCGTGGCGGCGAAGGACATCGGACAAGAAACCGTCCAGTACGTCAGCAATATCTACAAATACTACGTCGCCTATAAGCTCACACTGGAACAAACCCAAACACACAAATGAGCGCGAGTACTTTAATCGTAAGCGCACAGCTGTAGAGTCCCCTCTCGAGTCCTGAGAAACGCTAGCGCTTTACCGGATGCGGGCTAGTGGCTGCACCGATCTAACGGCTATGGGAATTGAATCGTTTTTCGTTTGCAGCCTATTGATTTTGCTTGGCTTAGGAAAATCAGATAAAACCGAAAATCGCAGTTAAAAGCTCTACCTTGCGGCATAACGTGGGGAGCATAGCACGCGAAGCGTCCGTCGCGCCAGCGACTACGTCCTAACGGATTAATCGAACGCGCGCGGAGCACCGTGCAGAATTTCGACCGATTGCGAAAACGAGCATCCGATTAATCACTAGCGTTAATCAGGGAGCGCCGGGTTAAACCGGCATGTTGTAAGGAATGAAAGAGTCCTACAAGAAAGGAGACAGCGACTCCATCTTGGCCCCGAGTCTTGCAGGAGGCATCGCGAGATGACTCTTGAAGCGTAGACAGGGGTACCGGTGGGCCGGGCTATTGAGCTTCGAAAAACGCAAAACCAGGACGCCGACTCTTTCCTGATGGAGGAAGGCACCACGGCTGATTCGCGATAGACGCGAGCGAGCAGACGGTCCTGCGTAGTCGGAGAACCCGCGCACGCTGAGAAACAACATGCACGAGAACCGGGAGACCTCTGGAGCGCCTCGGCCCGCAAGGGAACGAGGCCGGTCTGCGAAGGTGCAAAGCCACAAGGCGGACACGCACGCTCTGGAGGAGTCGGACCGCACCATACTATCGATGAACCAGACGAACAAAGAAGAGCAATCTTCGGCGGAGCCTGGGGAGAAAAGGGTGCGGGCCAAGGAGAACATCGTTCAACCCAACACCCATCCGACACAGAGCGGGAAACGAGTGTCCCAGGGATTGAGCGGTGTGCGAGAAGCAGCAAGGAAAAGGAGGCAAGAACGGTTCACGGCTTTGCTTCACCATGTGAGCGTGGATTTACTCCGGGACAGCTACTACGCCTTAAAGCGGCAAGCAGCACCGGGAGTAGATGGCATGACGTGGCAGGAGTATGAAACCGGGTTGGAAGATCGGCTCAGTGATCTGCACAACCGGGTACACCGAGGAGCGTATCGGGCACAGCCTTCACGAAGAGTCTACATACCGAAGACCGACGGACGGCAACGACCGTTGGGCATTGCGGCGCTGGAAGACAAGATCGTACAGCAAGCCGTGGTGACCGTCCTCAACCAGATCTATGAGGTGGACTGCCAAGGATTCTCGTATGGGTTCCGTCCCGGACGCAGCCCACACCAAGCGCTGGACGCGTTGACAGTGGGCATCCAAAGGAAGCGCGTGAACTGGGTGCTCGACGCCGACATTCGAGGCTTCTTTGACAACATGAGCCACGAATGGACGATGAAGTTCGTGGAGCACCGCGTGGCCGATCACCGGATCCTGCGTCTGATCCAGAAATGGCTGAAGGCGGGAGTATCGGAAGACGGCCAATGGTCGGAGAGTAAGGTAGGTACACCGCAAGGAGCAGTGGTTTCTCCACTACTTGCAAACGTGTACCTGCATTACGTTTTCGATCTATGGATCGGGGCCTGGCGCCAGAAAGTGGCTACGGGTGACGTGATCGTCATCCGCTATGCCGACGACCTGGTAGTGGGCTTCGAAAGCCGAAGGGAAGCCGAGCGATTCCTGGAAGCGTTTCGGGAACGATTGGCCAAGTTCGAACTGGAACTACATCCGGAGAAAACACGACTAACAGCTTGTTGAAAAACCCGTTTCTTCTGCAACTTTAATTGAAAAAACTCGTCTGAAGTACAGAAGCTCAAGGAGGCGAGTGAATGCGCGGAGACGATAACCAGCAGGAAGGAATGTTCAGCTACGTTTCGCCAGAGAAGCGAGTCCCAGCGGACCATCCGTTGCGGCCGATCCGCAAGATGGTGGATGAGATCCTGAAGGAAATGTCGCCGCAGTTTGCGAAGTTGTACTCGGACGTGGGGAGACCATCGATAGCACCGGAGCGGCTGTTTCGGTCCCTGCTGTTGCAGATCTTCTATTCGGTACGCAGCGAACGCATGCTGATCGAGCAACTGCAGTACAACTTGCTGTTCCGCTGGTTTGTAGGAATGGAGATGGACGAGGCGGTGTGGAATCACGCGGTGTAGAGCAAGAATCGGGAGCGCTTGTTGCATGAAGAGGTCGCCGAGACGTTTTTCCAGCGGGTGCTGGAACGAGCCAGGCCGTTTATGTCCGATGAACATTTCACGGTGGATGGGACGCTGATTGAGGCCTGGGCCAGTCAGAAGAGTTTCCGGCCCAAGGACGGGACCGGGAAGCCTGCTGGAGCGGGAGGAGAGGTCGACTTTAAAGGGGAAAAGAGAAAGAACCAGACCCATGAATCGAGCACCGATCCCGATGCCCGATTGTGGACGAAGTCGCGAGGGAGCCAGGCGAAGCTGAGTTATATGGGGCATGTAATGATGGAAAACCGCAACGGACTCTTACTGCAAACGTTTCTGACGGAGGCGAACGGCAGAGCGGAGCGGGATGCTGCGCTGTTGATGGCCGAAGCCCTGCCGCCGGGAAAGCGAGTGACCATGGGAGGGGACAAGGCCTACGACACGCAGGAATTCGTAAGAGAACTCCGCGGGCTGAACATCACGCCGCACGTGGCGCAGAACACGACCAATCGGAGGAGCGCGGTGGATGAGCGGACCACGCGGCATGCGGGGTATGAGGTGAGTCAGCGGAAGAGAAAACGTGTGGAGCAATCGTTCGGGTGGATGAAGATGGTGGGGATGCTAAGAAAAGTGAAGTTGCGAGGAATCGAGAAGGTAGGGTGGCTGTTTATCTTCACCGGAGCCGCCTACAACTTGTGCCGCTTGCGAAACCTGATGGCCAGAGCATGAAGGAAGTTTCGATTCGGATCCGCTGAGTAGATAGAACAACCCAAAGCACTCCTTCACAAATCAGCAAAACCTCAAAACTTCAGAACGAAAAGCTCGAAAAACCGAATTATTCAACAAGCTGCTAATCGAGTTTGGGCGGTTCGCCGCGCAAAATCGGGAGAAACGTGGTGAAGGGAAGCCGGAGACCTTTACGTTCCTGGGCTTCACGCACTACTGCGGGAAGCGTCGGAGCGATGGATCCTTCATCGTATGGCGGAAAACGGCGAAGAAACGCATGGTGGCCAAGCTGCAGGCAATTAAAGCAGAACTGCGCCGCCGCATGCACGAGCCGAATGCCGACGTCGGTGCATGGCTACGAAAGGTTGTAACCGGTTATCACCGCTACCATGCCGTCCCGGGAAACATCGACCGGTTGAGTATCTTCGGGCAACGAGTGCGGCGACTGTGGTGGCTCATTCTCGGCCGCCGCAGCCAACGACGCGTAGCGTGGGATCGGTACCTCCCGATCTTCACGCAATGGGTTCCAGCTCCACGTGTTCTGCATCCTTATCCTACAGCCCGCTTCCTCGCCACTCATCCAAGGTGGGAGCCGTATGCGTAGAAGCGCTCGTACGGATCTGTGCGGGGGGCGATCAGTAATGATCGTCCCTACCGCGTCCGCTGAGATTGCTTTCAGGCAAGGGACGGTCTCGCGAGCTGCTGCCACCGGATAGGTTCAACGCTCCGGACTCGTGGTGGGATCGGTGCTAGTTGTGGCGTCGGAAAAGGTCTTAATCCATTGCGCCCGCGTATCTGGCGCCAGTTCATGCACTCTGGCGACATACATGAGCGTAAACCAATTGTTCTTGGTGTGAACTATTCTCGTGATGTTCCACTCTTCATGCGTCCGGGCGGACCATTGTGTATGCCATTCGTATAAAATGCTGTTTTCATCCTCGGCGATTACATTCCAATCCGTTAGGCCTGGCCATTGCTTTTCCGTGTCTCGCTTCAGCACATTGAATTCCTTATCGGGTGTCTGCAGACCTCGCCTCCGAGCGCCATATAGGTAAGTCAGGATCTCTTTCCAGTGATTGATGTCATCTCCTTCTCGGATATACGTGATCGAGTGGCCCTTGCCCGTGTCGGAATGGCGTACGGCTTTCCAATCGGTCCCTGTTTTGAATTTCAACACTTCAGTTTGGGAATCGGCCGCCATGGCTCCTACCCACGAAACCAGAGAAACAAGGAAGGCGGCTAGCAAGATCAACTTCTTCACGGCAGCTCCGTTATTGACTTGTCACAAGGAGATTTCGATTTGACCGGAAATTGGTTTTAGGGCTGGCCTTTCTGCAGATTCCTTATCATTTCCTCGTAGATCGGGGTCGAATAGTTCCTCTTTGCCAGCCGGCCGTAAAAACCCAGACCGGTCGTGATGCGCACGTGCGTCTTGTCTCCTTGTGCTTCCAGCATCGCAGTTACGCTCTCACCACCCTCACCGCTGTGTTCGGAGGAGGTACGCCCCCGCGGACGCTTGCATTCGAGGCGACCGGCAGACTCCGCGGTCACATTGCATTCCTGGCTCTCCATGGCCGGCTTCAGCGCAGCCAACGCTTTGTCCGCGGCAAAGGGAATCACCTCATCCACATCTACGCTCATCCAGGCCGAATCGAAAGAACTAGTGACGGAATCGAACGTGGCATCTGAAAACGTCTTAATCCATAGCGCTCGCGCGTCCGGTGTCAGCTCATGTACTCGCGCTCGGTATTCAAGGACGTACCAGCTGTACCTTCCCATCATGATTCTTCCGATTTCGGATTCTTCAGGCAAATTTCGGCAGCGTTTTGTATGCAATTCAAACAATACGCTGCTGTCATCTTTTGAGATCACTTTCCACTCCATCGCACCGGGACAGTGTTTCTCGGTTAGCGCCGCCCATTTGTTCAATGTCTCCTCCGCCGAGAGCTTGCTCGATTCGAGGGAATCTCCAATCTTTACCATCTCTCTCCAGTCAGTGACTGTGTCTCCGTTGCGGACGAGTTCGATAGCGTCATAGCTGAGGTCCCGGGTAATTCTATACATGGACACCCACTCTGGGCCTAGTGTGTGCACTAGACCTGCGTTCTGCACGTGTTGTCCAGCCGCTCTACTTAACGGAATAAAACACAAGAACGCAAGGGCCCTGACCGACCTCTTCATTTCAGCCCTCCAAAGTTATTGCTTGGCGATGCAGGGTTCCCAATAACGGCAGAGTCAGCGATTTGAATCGGGCTGGCGCATCATAAGCTTTTCAATTGCCGGGACACAAGAAATTTGCCTCACGCGCGAGCTTCACGGCAATTCACTGCGTTCCTGAGTTAGAATCCCAACGAGTTGGCACGAAACGCTGTATAAACGCCGGGTGAGAAACGGCCCTGTCACAACAGTAACTCCTTCCATGAGAAGGCCGGTTGATGTCAAGGCACACTTTGACTTTCTTCTTTCTTAGAATCAGTTCCTACTCAGCCAAGCCGCCCCTGTCGCCATCCTTCCATCCGCACTCTTTGTGAGCGATATTCGCTCGGTGCTAGGTGGGTGTTCTCGTTTCAGTAGGTGCTGCTACCTGATAAGCGTCCTCTCTTCGCACCTTTGCGGTGGGAGTTGGGCTCCAGGAGTTAGTCGCAGTCACCTGGACTCGGCGGTCGAGCTCGGCTGTCCAGATCGAAACTCTAAGCCACTGCCCGCATCGCCTTCTGACTATTACGCAATGGTTCGTACACCTCTCCGCTCACCCACAACCGATGCAGCAGTACCGCCAACTTTCGCGCCACGGCCACTACCGCTCGCTTCTTGGCATTTTTCCCTCCTCGCTCGGCAAGCTTCCGGCCCCATCTCCGCAGATCACTGTCTTCTCCAAACGGCCCCAGAATGTAGTGCGCTCCCTGCACCATCATGGTGCGCAAATACCGGTCTCCTTCTTTGCTGATTTTCTTCTGTGGCTCGCTGTTCCCAGAGTTCCTGCGTCCAGGTTTTAACCCCAGAAAACAGCCCACCTCGCGACTCTTCTCGAACCGATACGGGTCCTCGATCGTCAGGACATAGGTCAACGCGATCTGGGTTCCCACACCCTTCACCTGCTTAAGCAAGGACACTTCCGGGTACACTTCCTGGGCGATTTTCTCCATCCGCTCGTCGTACTCCGGGATGCGCTCGTTCCGTGATTCGATTTCTTTGAGCAGCGGCTGCAGAACCTCACGCAACTCTGTGCTTAATCCCACGGCCAGCTCCCGGTTCACCTGCTGCGTGCCACACTTGGGCAGTCGTTGGCCATAAGATTTCACCAACCCGCGGGCGGCGTTCACCAAGGCCGTTCGCGCACTCACCAGTTCGGCTCGCGCCCGGATCACCGTCAGATGAATTTGCGCCTTGGCACTGCGATGCCGCACCGGCCCTAACAGCTCAGGATCAATTCGCGCTAGTCGTGCCAGGGTCCGCGCATCGTGTCGATCATCTTTGCGATTGCTCTTGGTGATCAGTGCTACTTTTTGTGCGTGCGCCACGAGCACTTCGTGCCCCAGCTCCGTTAGCCGCCGGCTTGCCCATGGCGAATGTGTTCCTGTCTCCAGGGCGATGAGACTTCGCGGTATCTTTCCAAACGTCTGCTTCATCGCTTCCGGTGTCGTCGCTACTTTCTGTTCCAGAATGATTTTGCCTGCTTCATCCAAAACACAGTAGAACGACCAACGATCCCCTAGATCCACACCGATCGTTAGCTTTTGCTCTTTGAAAATCTCGTTCCCAAGTATCTGCACAGTGCTAATCTTCTTCATCGCCGGTCTCCTTTTCTCGTGCGCTTCGAGCGCCTCGATCATTGGGAGCGTATCGCATCCCGCTGGAGACCGGCCTTCTCATCCCATCTGGTTAACGCTAGCGCTTTACCGGATGCGCGTTCTGGGCGAGGAGTGAACGGAGGCGCGAAGTTCTGCGCGCATCCGGTAAAGCCGTTTGGACGTGGCCGCCCGGCGGTGGACGCGGGCCCTATGCAAATTCAATGGGGGGAAGGAGCGGCGTTAAGCCGTGGCGAGACTGTGCTGCAGGGCCGAACACATGACACCGTGCGCGCGGAAATTGGCTACGGCGAAAAAGGACCGCAAAGACGGTAGTCAAAAATGCTGGAAGAAGGGATCGGATTGACGGCGGGGCACAGAGATGCGGAGCGCCTGGAAGGACGCAGAGTTTTCGAGTTGGAGAGAGTAGTCTCATGCCGCAACGCTGACCCATGGTGGAGAACGAAGTTGGATTTCGGCACCGGTGAGCCTTTCGATGACCTTCATTGGTCCACCGCATTTAGGGCAGCGCCAAAGATCGGGACAATCTGCGGTGGAAGAGGCGTGTTGTTCGGCTTGCGGCTGTGGTGTGGCGCCGAGCAAGTGAAAGCAAAGTGGCAGGAGCTTGGCGCGTTTGCGGTTGGCCAAAAAGCCGAAGTTACGGATGCGCACGAAACCTTTGGGAAGAATATGCAGTAAGAAGCGCCGTAAGAACTCATCGAGGGATAGAGTCAGCAACTTTTGTTCATTGTGGTGAGCCGAATCGCGCCAGCGGAAAGTGACTTGGCCTTCGCTGCAGGAGACCAGGCGGTGGTTGGAGATGGCCACGCGATGAGTGTAGCGGCCGAGATAGTGCACCACGTACTCGGGGCCACCGAAGGGAGGTTTCAAGTACACCACCCAATCCTGTGATGGAGGGGCCGCAGCCAAGCGGCGAAGGTCTTAGGTTGCGCCAGAAGCTGCAGGTCTCCGTGGAAGTGGAGTTGGCCATTTTGAAACGCCTCTTTGAGCGCGTCGACGAACTTGCCGCGAAAAACTTTCTTCAACACGTCCTTGGGCAGGAAGTAATTGTCTCGGGAACGAACCCAGCGGGTGTGATCGGGCCAGAGACCGCCGGCCGGAACGACGCAGTGCACATGTGGATGAGCGGTGAGCTTTTGGCTCCACGTATGCAAGACACTGAAGAAGCCGATCTCTGCGCCGAGGTGTCTGGGATCGCGAGCGACTTCGAGGAGGGTTTCCGCACTGGTGCGGAACAGGAGATCGTAAAGGATTTTCTTGTTCTGCAGTACCAGAGGAGCCAAACGACCAGGCAGGGTGAAGACCACGTGCAGGTAGCGGGTGGGGAGAAGCTCCTTTTGGCGCGCAGCAATCCAGCGGTCCCGAGCGGCGGTCTGACACTTCGGGCAATGGCGATCGCGACAGCTGTTATAGGAGATGGGGGCACGATGTCCGCAGCGCATGCACTGATCGAGATGACCGCCGAGAGCGGCGGTACGACAACGCCCAATGGCCCGCAATACTTTGATGTGCTTCCAATGGAGCCAATGGCGGTTTCGTTCGATGAACGCCTCTCCTGCAGCGCGGACGATGTCGGCCACCTCCAGAGGCGGCCGGCTCATCTAGTTCTCGTCAGGCGGCTTGTCGTCCAGTGTTAGCGAGTCCAAAGGACTCGCGGTGGAGTGGAGGCGTTGTATCGCGAGGTGCACGTAAAGCAAGGTGTCTTTCAGATCTTCATGACCGAGCAGGACCTGAATGGCGCGGAGATCCGCGCCAGCCTCGTATAGATGCGTCGCAAAACAGTGGCGAAGCAAATGGGGATATACGCGTTTCTGGAGGCCGGCGCGCTGGGCGGCTTTCTGGCATGCGTACCAAACGGTTTTGGTATCGATCGGCCGATCCTTGCGATAGTGGCTGGGAAACAGCCAGGTACTGGATTGGCGATGGTAGTAACGCCAGTGGGCGCGCAGTGCCGCCAGTAGCTTGGGACTGAGCATGACATCGCGATCTTTGCGGCCCTTGCCGCCACGGATGTGCACCACCATGCACTGACTGTCGATGTCGCTGACTTTCAAGTGAGTCAGTTCGGCGTTCCGGGCGCCGCTGGCGTAGAGGGTCATGAGCAGGATGCGTTCTCCAGGGGTGCGCGCCGCATGGAGGAGTTGCGCGACTTCTTCGCGGCTCAGAATCGTCGGCAAGTGACGTGTCTTTTTCGGATAGGGAGTGTCAGCGAGGCTCCAGGCTCGGCGAAGCGTCTTGATGTAGAAAAAGCGCAGAGCGGCCAGGTGTTGTCCTACGGAATTTGCCGACAACTTGCGCTTCTGGAATAACTGGGCTTGATATTCGCGAATGTGTCGAGGACCTAAGCGATCTGGCGAACACTTGAAATGTCGAGCAAAATCTTCTACTGCACGAAGGTAGTGGCGTATGGTATTTTGTGCATAATTACGAAGCTGGAGTTCTTCCAGCATTATTTTTCTGAGATGGGTCACAGGAACACCTCCTGTGACCACATTTACATCAAGCCATCAAGCAACCAACGCTCCATTACCTCAAGCGCAGCGTCCGCCGCCGGGCGGCTACGTCCTAACGCGTTTACCGTCCAAATGAAGTGTTACTTCACATCTCCGGTCACTAGTGTCCCAACGTTATGCGAACAAAATCAATTGGTTGTCGGAAACCGGTTGAATTTCGTCGCTCATCGTTTGTGCAAGTAGTTGATCCAACGGGATTTTCTCGAACATGGTCAGGCTGAGGATCTGTAGGATTTCATACAGGCTGGCCGAGAGATGCAATCTCTTTTTGACGATGGCGACCAGAACGTAGGCGGAGACGGCGATCCAGATTTGTGACCTGACCGCGTTCT
Organism: uncultured Acidobacteriota bacterium; assembly: GCA_963747605.1. GTDB lineage: Bacteria > Acidobacteriota > Terriglobia > Acidiferrales > UBA7541 > Palsa-295. Next base: position 268,772 of record CAVVGA010000005.1, read on the forward strand.
CGGAAGTTCCGAAGAAAGCCTTGATTCGCAGATGCTGCTTGATCCATTTGAAAAAGAGCTCTACTTGCCAGCGGCAGCGGTATAGTTCGGTGATCGTAAATGCTGGCAAGACGAAGTTGTTGGTCAGAAAGATGAGGGTCTTGGCGGTTTCGGGGTCCTTGAGGCGGATGCGGCGCAACGGTGCCTCGAAGCCTTGGTGCGAGTAGAAGCCAGTAAGGACGACACTTTGGTCACAGATCAACCCCGTCGTGCGATCGACCGGATGCGAGTAGCGGCGTTGGACCTTGAGGTTCGACTTGGCGCGGGTCACGAAAAAGCTGCCGGCTTGGTGAAAGCGATAGAGGCGCTCGAAGTCGAGGAACCCACGATCCATGATGTAGAAGGCGCCGGGCTCGGGCAGCAGTTGGTCGAGGATGTTGACCTCGTGCACCTTGCCATCACTGATGTGAATGAAGGTAGGGATGTTGCCGCGCAGATCGAGCAGCGTATGCAGCTTGATGGCTGCCTTGGCCGTGCGGAACACCGCCCACGGAAATACCGACAGACACAGATCGATCGTCGTGGTGTCGAGCGCGTAGACGGTTTCGTGCAGATCGACACCGAAGGACTCTTGCGCATACAACGGCCGGGCGATGCCGATCAGGCTCTGGGCGAAATCGGCATAGATGCGCCAGTCGCGCACAGCGTTGGCATTGGCCAGCGTATTACGAGCCACCGCCGAACGAATCCCGAGGTGATAGAGCTTGGAACTTTGCGCGCGCAGACATACTTCGATGTCTCGAAGGCTCTCCCGAAAGGTCAACTGAGCGAACGCCATGCACAGGAATTGATCCAGGCACGAGAAGGACTTCACTTTGAAAGCGCCTCGATAGCGGGTGACGCAACGACGGAAGGTGGTCAACGGAAGATGTTGCATCAGCTGCGCAAACACCAGCTTGCCTCGGTTCATCGATGCCCCCACGAAGTTATGCTTCGCAGGGTCGCAGAACCCGTGTTCCGAGTTCAAATCGAGACCAAGAGAATTTGCGGCTTATGCTTTTCTCATCAATAATTTACGGAAGGCAAGAGGCAAAACGTTGGGACACTACTGATCTCCGGTAACTAACCAGGCGTTAGACATCCTGAAAGGCATTCGCGAGGAGTTCGTTTGCATCGAAGGTCAAGGAAGAGCTATCGTTGGCTGAGTTTGAGGTGTTGACGTGATTGAGAATCACCTGTCAGGAATGAAAGCTCGGAACGGGACGCTAATTTTCATCTGCTCAACCTGTAAGGAGCCACCGAACTTCACTTTCGGTGCGGAACAGAAGGGTGAATTGGTGTACCTGATGCTGTGTCCCAAATGTGGCCTCGTGCTCGGAGAATGGGATTCTCTTGAAGCCAGAGACCGTCAGCTCAGTGAGTTCGCAAAGACTCTCAGGTCGCACGGACCACACCCAGTGTACTAGCGGCGCAGGGAACCTCAAGTGCGTGCGGGACTTTCATAACGCACGCCATTTGTCCGGTAACGCGTGCCAGCTCAACCGGTCGATGCAACACCATCCAGTGCATTGATTCGACGATGCTTCCGCGGGAGAACTATCTGTTTGGCTGTACTCGGTCAAAACCTATCCAGGGCAGCGCTCCGGCTGGCCTAACCCTAGGGAGCGATTTTAGCTTTTGTTTTCAATGCGAGGTGGGTTCAAGCTTAGTGTTGAATCCACCCATTCAGATCACCGCATTAACCGGACAGTTAGGCGACCTATGCCGTAATCTCAATTTTAAGTTTCAGAACTTAAAGGGAACTTGCCACGCCAAAGCCGCGTACTAATTCATAGCAGAATCGTCCCAAAGGAACTGAAATTGAAACCGGCAACAACGGCGCAACGCGCGGGCCTCGTCGGGCTGTTCACAATTGCAGCGATTGCATTTCACGAGTTTGGACATCTCATCGTGTACCGGCTCGGTGGTTGTCCGGTTCGGATCACATTGCAAAGTGTTCGACCGATCGGAAACGTGAGCGCCCCGTTGAACGATCTGGCACTGGCTGCCGGGCCTGCGTTCAGCCTGATAGCCGCCGTAGTATTTCTGGTCCTGGCCCGGAGCCGTCCAAGCTTCTTCTGGGTTACCGCCGCGTTCACAAACGCCACGCTAAGGTTGTTCCCATTAATCATGGACGTAGTTCGGGTGTTCGAGAACGCGGCGCCGTTCTCTGATGAAGGCAATATGGCGATCGCAATAACGACAAATCCGGCGGGACGAGTGGTCCTTTTGCTGGGGGTTTTTGCAGCATTTCTCTCGTTGAGTGTAGTGGTGGCGCGCCTCTATAACTTCGTGAAACACTCCGCCGCCAAAGTCGTCGGTATATATTTCCTTAGCCTGGCTACCGGCATTGCCGTTGTGTTGATCGACGAACTGCTTCACTGACACCGAGCTTGGGTAATCCACTTGGATGATTAACGCTGGCAATCTATCGGACGCGCGTTTTCACGAATCACTATAGTTGGGCGTGGTGCTCTCCGCGCGTTCGATAGACCCGTTTGGAGAAAGCCGTTGGCGTTTGCGGCGGATGCGGCAATGCTGGAGCTATGGGTGTTCTATCATATCACAATGATCTAATTGAGCGAAGAGTAACTGAATCGAGATTGTGGTCTGCTCATGAAGCATGACACCTGGAGTATTGCACGCGAAGCGTCCGCCGCGCAAGGATTAGACAGCTGGGAACAAGCACCCGTGGATTATCGAGGAAAGCTTGTGCGGATGCGAATGTCTCCGGATGCCAGCCTTCGCATTGAATTAGCAACTGCAGCGACTCACGCACCGAGATGTCGTCAGCAACCACGAATACGATGGGTGTTGCCGGTGTCATTGGTGATGACTCCAATTGATGACCAAAAGGGTATACAACGTCATAGTATATTCCCAAATGCGTGAGAGTCGCCGATCGCCAAGGTGCATCCTTTCTTCATTCGATCGGCCGAATTCAACAAGAAGATTGTGATTCTTACGAGAACCAATCCACCTGCAGAGAGGCAGGAAATCGAACGACTAAATAAAGAGGTGATGCCTGGGCTTGTTCGGGAATCAGATAGCCTCTACGATCACCAGAACGAAGCGGGTTCGATCCGTCACCTCGGATTCCTCAAGGCGCAGGACATGGATCGTTTATCCAGCCAAGCGGGGTCCCTCAGCAAGTTGAACTCAGGTCTGCGCATCCAACCGTTGGTCAGGCCTGTGTAGAACAAGGTGTTGGCCTCGTGTGGGTCGCTGTCGCGCGTTTACTACAGTCATCGTGTTTAGAACCCTTTGACAACCTGCGTTAGTAGCGGTATACCGATGCGGTATCGACCCTGGGGAAGACTGCTTTCAATCCGGATCGTCTTGCCGCTCAATCTGTGCTCGCTCCCGACGGTCGTGATGTTTTAGATTCACTCGGCCCTGGGCTCGCAAGCGAGAGCTCGGTATTCCTCAAAAATCCCAATCGTCTGGGCCGTCTCCGCCCACTCGAAAGAATCGGCGGCGAATTTCCGAGGCAGGCCTGTGTCTACCTCTCATTGGTCGCTTTCATTGGAACCGGTCAACAAGGAGCGTAGCAATGCATACCCGACGTGAATTTCAGTTGTACGGATCATGCACGGCGGAACCGAAGCAAGGCGATCCGCGAAGTTCATTTTCGAGCTACGTGTTTTGGATTCTGCTTCCCATCGGAGCATTTTTGCTCACGGGGCTTGTCGGGTGTTCAGAAAAGGAAAAACCTGCCCCGCCAGCGCCGCCCGAAGTGACTGTGGCGGCCGTCGTCCAGCAGGACGTGCCGATTTATAACGATTGGGTTGCGCAATTGAATGGCCCGGTGAACGCCGAGATCACTCCCAAGGTGCAGGGTTATCTGCTGAAGCAGGAGTACCAGAACGGCTTCTTCGTCAAAAAGGGCCAGCGTCTATTCGAGCTCGATCCGCGGCAATACGAGGCAGCACTTGACGCAGCCAAAGCGTCGGTAGCGAGAGCGGAAGCAACCCTCGCGAAGTACCAGGCCGATGTCGCCCGCGACACGCCGTTAGCCGCACAAAACGCGATCCCGCAAAAGCAACTGGACAACGATTCCGCCAATCGTGATGCTGCGGCCGCGGAACTGCTAGCAGAGCAGGCGAATGAAAAGAATGCGGAGCTAAATCTAGCCTGGACCAATGTCAATTCTCCGATTGACGGCATCGCCGGCGTATCGAACTCCCAGATCGGCGACCTGGTCGGCACCGGGACAAAAATGGCGACAGTCTCCCAGGTCAATCCGATCTGGGCCTACTTCAATGTCAGCGAGAGCGCTTTCCTGGGAGTTTCCTCTAGGATACAGGAAATCATTTCCGGCAAGGTCAGCCAGGATTCCCTCTCCCGCACGCCGATCGAATTCATTCAGGCAAACGACGTGCCTTATCCGCAAAAGGGTCGGTTTGTGTACGTCAATCGCCAGATTGGAAGCCAGACCGGCACGATTCAAATGGCGGCCGAATTCGCCAACCCGAATGCCGCGCTTCGTCCCGGCGGCTTTGGACGGGTGCGGATTCAGACCGGCATGAATCGGAACGCGCTGCTGGTTCCGCAGCGTGCCGTTATCGCGGTGCAGTCGAACTACATGGTCCTTGTGATTGGATCAGATCACAAAGCCAGATTTCGGCCGGTGAAAATGGGAGAGCGGGCAGGTGCGAACTGGATCGTTAGCGAGGGCTTGCAGCCGAGCGAGCAGGTTGTGGCTGAAGGAATTGAACGAGTACAAATGGTCGCAGCTGCAGTGCCGCAACTGGCGAAGAACGGCATTCCGGTTGCGGCCAAACCCTACACGCCAGCGTCGGCGGACGAGGGGAGCAACTGACCATGGCGAAATTCTTTATTAACCGGCCGATCGTCGCGATGGTCATTTCAATTCTGATGGTGCTGATCGGCGTGGTCACAATGCTCAGCTTACCTACGGCGCAGTTCCCCAACATTGCGGACCCCATGATCCAGGTCAAGGCTACTTATCCCGGCGCGGATGCGCAGACGATTGCCGAATCTGTTGCAACACCTCTCGAGCAGCAGATGTCAGGCGTCACTGGCATGAACTACATGTACTCATTAAGCGCCAGCTCCGGCGGCGGAATGACGCTGTACGTTGACTTTCAGTTGGGGACCGACATTAACACCGACCAGATTCTGGCACAGATGCGGAGTGGACAGGCCAACTCGCAACTGCCCTCCGAGGTTACGCAGCAAGGCGTCATCGTGCAGCCTGGAACGACTGCACCTTTTATGCTTCTTGACCTGTATTCGCCCACCGGTATTTACGACAACATTTTCCTGGCCAACTACGCAAATATCAATTTGCAGTATGCGCTGACGCGTATTGGCGGTGTCGGCCAGGTGCAAGTATTCGGCGCCGGGCCCTATGCAATGCGCATCTGGGTGAATCCTGATCGGCTGGCGAGTCTGGGAGTGACCGTGTCCGATATTGCGAACGCGGTCAAGGCTCAGAACAAGGTCAACCCCGCAGGCCAGATCGGAGCTGAACCTGTCCCTCCAGGACAGCAATTCACCTATAACGTTCGGGCTCCGGGGCGGCTGCCCACGGCCGAGGAATTTGCCGAGATCGTCGTCCGCGCCCAGCCCGACGGATCAATTCTGCGACTGAAAGACGTGGCACGTGTGAGTCTGGGAGCGCAATACTATTCGATACTCGCACGCATGGGAACGGCAGGAGAGAACAAGCCCGCCCAACCTGCGGCCCTCATTGCGCTCTATCTAACTCCTGGCAGCAACGCCCTGCAGACCCGAGCGGCGGTCCTGAAAATGATGGAGGAGGCAAGCCGCCGATTCCCAAGCGGCTTGGACTACAACGTCGCCCTCGACACGACACTCGCCGTCAGTGCCGGGATCCATGAAATCTACAAGACGCTTTTCGAAGCATTGCTCCTGGTCATCCTTGTCGTATACATTTTTCTCCAGGGCTGGAGGGCAACGCTGATTCCGCTCCTCGCGGTTCCGGTTTCTCTGGTAGGAACCTTCATGATCTTTCCGCTATTCGGGTTTTCCATTAATACTCTATCGCTTTTCGGGCTCGTTCTTGCGATTGGACTGGTCGTCGATGATGCGATTGTTGTAGTTGAGGCAGTGGAACAACACATCGAACATGGACTGACACCCCACGACGCCGCCATTAAAGCTATGGAGGAGGTCTCGGGACCGGTAATCGCGATTGCACTGATTCTCGCCGCGGTGTTCATTCCCACAGCGTTCGTCCCCGGCATTACGGGACAACTCTATAAGCAGTTTGCTCTGACCATCGCAATTTCGGTGCTCTTTTCGGCGTTCAACGCACTCACGCTCAGCCCAGCGCTTTCCGCCCTGATGCTGCGTCCCAAGAAGCCCACGCGCGGCCCTCTTGGCGCTTTCTTCCGCGTTTTCAATCGGGGCTTCGGGCATGCTACCGACGGGTATGTGAACCTGTGCAGGCACCTCATCCACAAGGCCGGCTTTGCGTTCCTGATACTCGCCTTGCTGGCTGTCGGTGCGGGCTTATTCGGCAAGCAGATCCCACAAAGCTTCCTCCCCGATGAAGACCAGGGATATCTTTATGGCGGGTTACAGTTGCCTAACGCCGCGTCGTTGCAACTCTCGTCGGAGGCCTCGCGCGAAGTAGAAAAGATCATCATGGACACGCCCGGCGTGCAATATGTCAGCTCCGTTATGGGATACAGCATGTTGAGTGGCGTGAACACGACGTATAGCTCATTCTTTTTCATTTCTCTGAAACCGTGGGAAGAGCGGAAGACTCCGGAGACCAGCTACCAGGGAATCAAAGCGCACCTGCAACAGGCGCTCTCAAAGGTTCCGTCGGGAATTGCTTTCTCATTCCCCCCGCCGGCAATTCCGGGCGTAGGCACATCGGGTGGCGCAACTTTCATTCTTGAAGACAGGTCGGGGAGCGGCATCGAGTTCCTCGCAAAAAATGCGCGGATATTTGCGGAAGAGGCCCGCAAGCGCCCCGAGCTGGCCGGAGTTCTAACAACCGCCCTGCTCAACGTGCCCCAGGTTGGGGTAAAGGTGGATAACGCCAAGGCGATGACCCAGCAGATACCGCTGAACGAGCTCTACCAGACCGTACAGACATTTATGGGCGGTTCGCTGATTAACTTCTTCAATCGTTTCGGTCTGCAATGGCAGGTATATGTTCAGGCCGATGGTGACTTCCGGACCAACGCGGAAAATCTCGGCAAGTTTCACGTCCGGAATGCAGCCGGCGATATGGTTCCCTTGAGCACGCTTACCAGTACGTATCCTCGTAACGGCCCTGAGTTCATCATGCGGTACAACCTGTTCAACTGCGTACAGATTAACGCCTCGGCGGCGCCGGGATACAGCTCTGGTCAAGTGATGGCGGCATTGGAGGATGTCTTCCACAAGACAATGCCCAGTCAGATGGGTTTCGACTATTCGGGTATGTCTTATCAGGAGCAACGGGCCGCGCAGGGAGTGTCGCCCGCCGTCATTTTTGGTCTGGCATTCTTCGTCGTCTTCCTCATCATGGCGGCTCAGTATGAGAGCTGGACGCTGCCGTTCAGCGTGCTACTGGGTGTCCCGATCGCAGTGTTCGGGGCTTTCTTCGCACTTTTCTTCCGCCACCTTGAAAATAATGTGTACGCACAGATAGGTCTGGTCATGCTGATCGGTCTATCGGCCAAGAATGCCATCCTCATCGTGGAATTTGCCAAGATCGAATACGACAGCGGGAAGCCGCTGCTGGAAGCGACCTTGACTGGCGCAAGACTGAGACTGCGACCCATCCTGATGACTGCCTTCGCCTTTATCCTGGGCTGCGTGCCCTTGTGGGTAGCCGCCGGCGCGGGCGCTATCTCGCGCCAGGTGCTGGGAACGGTTGTCATCGGCGGCATGCTCGCATCCTCAATCATCGCTATCTTTTTCGTACCCGTGTCCTTTGACGTCGTAGAACGCTTCGGCAACCTCTTCAGGAAAGAAAAAGAAAGGCCGCAGCAGCCGCCGGCGTCCGGTGTTGGCCCCGTAGGGAGCGAGCCATGATCCCCAGAAAAGCATCTATCGCCGTCGTGTTGCTGTTCTGCGTCTGTGGGTGCACGGTGGGACCGAATTACAAACGTCCTGACCTGAGTGTCCCGGGCGACTATCGCGGACTCCCGCACGGGCCCGGCGCCCAAGCCGCGAGTGAAACATTCGCAGAAATGAAGTTGGCCGCCGTTTTTCCCGACGAAGTGCTGCAGAGCCTTCTCAAGGAAGCTCTCGTCAACAACTACGACGTGCGCATTGCCGCCGCGCAGGTCCTGCAGGCCGGCGCTGATCTTGGGATTACTCGCGCCAACCAGCTTCCGACAGTGAATGTGGCCGGGGGGATCCAGAACCAACGCATGCAGCCATTGTCAGGGAACGTGACGTCCGGCGCCGTTGCGGTGCAAGCCTCATGGATACTGGATTTCTGGGGGCAGTATCGCCGAGCGACGGAAGCGGCCCGCGCAAATCTGCTGGCCACCGAATACGGGCAAGGCGTAGTTCGATTAACCCTAATTTCTGCTGTGGCGAACGCCTATTTTCAACTGCGCGCATTCGATTCTCAACTCGACACCTCGGAACGCACATTAGAAGCAGACAAGGAGATTGTGAGAATTAACACCATCAAATTCAAAGGCGGCGAAAGTGCGATTACGGATGTTCTGCAGGCCCAGCTCCTGCAAGAGCAGGCTGAAGCAGAAATCATTTCACTGAAGCAAGGCATCGAGCAGACCGAGAATCAGATCAGCATTCTGCTGGGTAGAAATCCTGGGCCGATTCTTCGCGGAATCCCTCTCACTCAACAGCCGCACATGCCTGAGGTGCCGGCTGGAGTGCCTTCCGCCATTCTCGAACGCAGGCCGGATGTCCTCCAGGCCGAACAAAGTCTCGTGGCCTCCAATGCGAACGTTGGAGTGGCGAAGGCGGCTTTCTTCCCTCAGTTCTCATTGACTGGCGCCTTCGGCGTGCAAAGCACTGCTTTGGAAAGTTTCCTCGGAGGAGGACTCACCACCGCAGCTTGGACACTTGCAGGACAACTTGCTCAGCCCATCTATGAGGGCGGGCGTATCACGGCGAATTACCACCTTGCGTGGGCTCAGCGAGATCAAGCCGAGCTGGTTTACAAGCAGACCGTACTACAGGCGTTTGGAGATGTCTCGAATGGTCTCGTCGGCTACAATCAATCACAACAATTTCGCGTGAAGCTGCAGGAACAAACGGCCACCTACAAGGAAACTGCGCGTCTCGCTGACGTTCGGTTTCTGGGCGGATATACCGCTTTCCTTGAGGTTCTGGTGACCGAGCAGCAATATTTCACCTCAGAAATTAACCTGGATCAGGCCGGGCTCACAGAACTTCAGAACTATGTTCAGCTATATCAGGCGCTCGGCGGCGGTTGGCAGCAGTAGAATTGCCTATGGTGTTGCCTTGACCGCGTGGAGGTCATAGGCAACTCATGATTCTCTGTACGTCTTGCTTGGCGAGCCCGGTCTGCAACGGGGAAAGGGATCGTTCCTGCGCAGGAAAGAAATCCAGCGGCGACATGTACGTGGGGCACGACCGAAATAACACAGCCGAGAGTTTTCGGGCTCGGTAGCGGTCACATCACTCGTCCAAGTCGATTTCATTAGGGACGAAGCAGCGTAAATTGCACCGGTTACGATCTTCTCGGACCTGGAGTACCATTCCGTACCGGTTAGTTGAGGAGTGGTGGTTGCAACGCCGGCGCGTATCCGGCGTAGTGGTTGTTCGCGTATATATACTGCGTTATGCCGTGCGTTTGAACCTTCCCGCAGAAATCGACCCACGTTCGCAGTTCCGCGGTCCGATCGAATATTGTCCTGTTCCAAACCTTCGAATGTTTTTGAATGTCTTTGGAATCGCCTCTCCAACGGATGAAGGCGAAGTCGGCGGTTATCGGATCGAACGTTTTCGACGGTATTTCCGGACGCGGCATCCATTTTTGGTCCTGTAGCACCAACGCGACATTGTACTCGCGGAGCTGATCAGCCACCCACGGGGTCAGCCAATGTTTATTCCTAATGTCGATGGCAAATTTACATCCGCCACGTGGCAGATTGTCGAGGAACGCGCTCAGCCTGGATACGAAGTGAGCGGAGTTGCTGTACGCCGTCTCATCGAAATGAGGAAGCTCCAATAGTATTGGTCCGAGTTTCTCGCCGAGAATGTGGGCTGCATCAAGGAAACGCTCAAATTCTTCGTGACAATCCAGCAGCAACTTCTCGTGGGATATTGCTCCAGGAATTGTTAATGAGAAGACGAAGCCGGGCGGCGTGTTGCGAGCCCAGTTGTTCACGGTTTCCGCTTTGGGAAGTCGGTAAAAAGTCGAACCGATCTCAATCGTGTCGAATTTCGTCGCGTAGTAGCGGAGATAATCCGACGGTTTCACGGCATCGGGGTAGAATGAGCCGGGCCAGCCGTCGGAAACGAATCCTGACGTGCCGAGACGAATTTCAGCGGTCATGTCGTCTCGGAGAGAAGAAATCGCAGCATGCCCAAGATAGCCGAATCGCGCGAGTATCTTTTCTGACGTCGGGGTCATTACGGAGGGCGCGCGCGATTTTGCTCACCCCTGGGTGTGCTCCCTTGATCAGTCGTGAACATTATCCGCGTCTCCGACCATAGCCTCGTGTTGCAGAACGGCTCCGCGATCTGCGCATTGCGGCGCCGGAGGGCGTCCCTTGCGAGCCGCCCTCCGGGTTAAGAGTTGGACTACTGAGCTTCGTGAGCCTTGATCAACTCTTCGACCTGGGCTTTCACAGCGGCCAGGTTAAAAGATGCGGGCGCCTGCATCGGAGGATACGCGACTGCCGTCTCCGCGAGCTGGGCTACCGCCTTCTGCACCACTACGAATCGCCAGAACTCGCGGGCGTAAAATTCATTCATGTAACCGCCGCCCATCTCGTTCAGAGATTCACCGCGGATGGACGGTGTGCGCTCGAAGGGATCTTGACGGAGGTCCACGATCGTGGGCATGTCCGTCGTGACCTTCTCGCCTGGCCAGCCGTATGGTTGTTGGAAGAACTGGAATTTGAAATCATCAATCCGGATGGCGCCCAGGTGCGGGCCACCAAAATAGAAGATTTCATGCCGGGCCGACGGTCCTGTGCCGGTGAGAAGAGCCATCTGGTTAAAGCCATCCAGGTGGTTCTTGTAGGTGCGATCACCGAGCTTTATACCTGCAAGGAGTTGGTTGGTGATGTCGGTATTACCGGCTGCAGCCGACAGCGTCGGTAGCCAATCGAGGCCAGAGATAATGCCGTTTTCCACGGTGCCGGGCTTTACGTGTCCGGGCCAGCGGATTATGGCAGGCACTCGGAACCCGCCTTCAAAAACGGTGCCTTTCGTAGCTCGGAAAGGAGTCATGCCGCCATCCGGCCACGTGAATACTTCCGCGCCATTATCAGTGGTGAAGATGACGATGGTGTTGTCGGCTTGGCCGATGTCTTCCAGATGTTGGAGGATAGCGCCGATGCTGTCGTCCATCTGAGCCATGCCCGCCTCTTCGAGGTTGTAGCCGGATTTGCTATTCATCATCGCCTGATACTTCGGCGGGATGTAGGTAAACACGTGCATGCGGGTAGTGTTGTGCCAAATGAAGAAGGGCTTGCCGTCGCTCTTGGCCTTGTCCATGGCGCCGTTGGTATGCCCCACGAGGACCTCATCAAACGTCTCCATGTCGTACTTGGCCTTGTTGCCTTCTTGCCAATTTTGTAAGCCGGTCATGTTCGGGAAGGGCGCAAGCGGGCCCTCGTCCACGATTTTCTGCTTTCCCACTTTGCCCCAGCGCGGCATCGCCGTGGAGTCATCTGTATCGGTAGACCAGCAGTGCGTTAGATCGCGCGGTCCGGTCTTGTCGATCCAATCCTGTGGGTAGTCGAACCAATATGGGTCAGACATGGCGTCAAGGTGGTAGAGATAGCCGAAGAATTCATCGAAGCCGTGCAAGCAAGGGAGATACTTATTCAGGTCGCCGAGGTGATTCTTTCCGAACTGAAAGGTTTCGTAACCTTGCCCCTTGAGAACAGTGGCCAGGGTAACGGCCTGATCCGGCAAGCCTACATCCGCGCCCGCTTGACCGACGGTGGTGAGACCCGTGCGGATGGGCAATTCGCCGGTGATGAAATTGGCGCGTCCAGCAGTACAGCTAGCTTCCGCGTAGTAATCGGTGAAGCGCATACCCTGGGAGGCGAGTTTGTCCAGGTTGGGAGTCTTTCCCGCCATAATGCCTTGGTGGTAAGCGCCGATGTTGAACCAACCAACGTCATCTCCCATGATCACTAGGATGTTAGGTTTTTTCTCCTGCGCTGAGGCTGACGAAGCGGTCAGTGCAGCAACGAAGAACGGGAGCGCGACCAACAACAGAAACGACAACACACTTCGTCGTGCAGCTCTCATGTGGGTCTCCAATTTGGACTTTCGTGTAAGGTTTGGCTAGCAAGGGTGCACAGTAGCGTTACTTCGCAAGCGGCGCCATTGTCAAAACTAACAGCTGAGGACGGCTCGCAATCTAAGATGTAAGTTTGAATGGGCTGTGTTTTTCGCAGTCGTATGTCATTAGCTGTTGACTTGAATGGTTAATGATAGACATTCTACGGAGTTGGTGGGATACCGTATTGCTTATCTGAAATCTGAAAACCAATCCCCTTGCCATGAACCCGACAGACTGGTCTTTAGCCATTTTTCCTATTTGTCGATCCCCTCGATCAGCGAACTCGTGTGATGTCCTGCACCCAGTTTGTCTCCCCGGTCTTGCCCTCGTCTGGCGAATCCGCTTGCTCCCAGTGGCACGATGTCGGAGTGATGTTGGACCAGATGAAGCGCGCCCGAACTCGCTTTCCCTTGACCGTATCATCCCCATAGAAAGTGCCCACGCCATTGTGGAAGCCTCCAATCATGGGCGGATCCAATGGTTCGGATGGTGTCCTGCTGTCGAGCCACCAGATTGACCACTGCTGGGTCTTCGGGTCGAAGGACCGCAGAGCGACACCGCGATAGGGAGCACCGGGAACGCTGAGCGCTGTGTCGTCCACATTGCTGTAACTCCCCATAAGCGGTTGATTCAACAACGTGCCTTCGAATTCAACCCACTCGTGATTATTGGTGAGTCGCTGCTTCAGCTTTCGATGATGGGCCCGCCATTGACCAACCGAGAAGTCGAAGTCGTGAAGACCGGGGACTGCACTCTCTGTCTGATTCATCCCGGGGCCCGAATCCTGGTGCGATTGTGCTGCCAACTGTCCAGGCGCTGCCAGACACAGACTTAGCAGCGCGATCATGACTGAACGGTGATGAATACTCACGATGCCCCCTTTTGAATTGCGGCGGTAGCCAATTCTCAACAATGCTTGAACTCCATTTCGCCAATACGCGTTCATCGTCCCCTCCGGAATCAAACTGAACTAATGCCACCTTTTTAAATTGACTCAGCTCGTGGTATTTGTGTATACCCACTTTCTATGGAACTCTCGATACCACTTTCGAAGAAAAACGAACCTCTGTTCCGGCAGGTTTACAGTTACCTGTTTGGATGGCTCAGTTGCCGGAAGTAAGCCCCAATTGGGCCCGTTTTGGACGGGAGTTGGACGGTGATTCTGGGGTGAACCCCTAAGATGGCACAAATTATTTGGACACAGCTTCCGCTTTCCTAAAGGCGTTCTTGCATCTCCTAGCAGGAGAAGGGGTCTGGGGAAGGGGACGGCATTTGAGTCCCTTTCCCCAGTAGCCCTTTAGAAATCTTTCTGCTGTTCTGTTTGTTCTCAAAGAACACCATCGTTGCGCTTCGAGATTCGGCCGAACCTGACGCCTCGATCTGTTGCTCGAACTCTTCGGGAGATCGATAGCCCAGCGCCGAGTGCAAGCGCAGCCGATTGTAATACTGCTCGATGAACTCTTCGATGTTCGCTCGTAAATTTTCTAGATCATCGTACTTGTTGGCGTAGATTTCTTCCCGCTTCAGCGTCTTCATGAAGCTTTCACAGCTGGCGTTGTCATACGGGTTCGCTGGACGGCTCATGCTCGGAATCACGCGGTTGTTCTCGAGGACTTTTATGTATTCTTCGGAAGCGTACTGCAATCCTCGATCGGAGTGATGCACCAGGCCAGGTTCTGGTTGTCGACCCTCCGATGGCTTGCTCCAGCGCCCCGATCGTCAGTCGAATTGCCAAAGTCCGATCCAGTGCCCAGCCCACCACTTTGCGAGAGAAGCCATCGAGGATCACCGCTAAATAGACAAACTCAGCTTTCAGCCGGATGTAGGTGATGTCGGCCACCCAGAGCTGATTGATGCCCGTTAGCTTCATACGGCCGGCTAAGTTGAGATATATCTCCAGCTTGTGATTCGAATTGGTGGTGACCACGAATCGCTTCGGCTGTATCCCCAGCAGATTATCTTCTCGCATGATCCGCGCCACCCTCTTGTGGTTTACCCGCATTCCCCGGCGGTGCAGCTCCGCCGTGATCCGCCGATAGCCGTAACGCCGGCGGTGCTCCAAAGCAATTTGTTGGATCGCAGATCGCACTTCCATCTCTTCCTCAACCGGCTGTTGTTCCTTCAGCGACCGGTAATAGCCCCGGCGGCTAACCAAAACCATCTGACACATGCGCTCGATACTCAGGCTGCCTTGCAATGACATCACTTCTCGGATCTGGTCGTAGATGCCATTTCGCCAGAGACGCTGTTGCGCTGGCGTCGAGCCTCGATTTTTTGCAAGGCACCTCTGAAAAAATCCACCTCCAGGGTCTTCTCTGCCAAAAGCTGCTTCAGGCGATGGATTTCCTTGCGGTGAGCAGATGCGTGCGTGCTGGGCCGCGACGCTTCTTGTCCTGGTTCAACCATCTCCAGCTTCCTGCGCCACTTGTACAGGCACCTCGGCCTTACGCCGAGTTCTCGCGCTAACTCACCGACATTTTCACAAGTCTCCATGCGTGCGACAGCCATTCGTTGAAATTTCCGGGAATACCGTTTCCTCTTCACCTGTGGTTCCTCCCCCGGAAACTGTGCCCCATTTTTGTGTGTCAGTTCAAGGGTTCACTCCACTCCTTCAATTGGACGGTACGCTACTCACTCAATTCCGCTAGAGTCCTGTACAAATAGCTTATTCAGTAAATCCGTTGACGGCCATCCGGCAAAGCACCTGCGAAGCCCCCGGGAGGTCCCTGATTTCTCCGTTCTCTGAATGCGTGAGTACGCCGTGGTTAACGCTCTTTCCCTCGCCTCTGACCTTTCCAATTCCAGCCACTTTACGAACTCCGGCCAACCAGTGATTTCGCTACTCTGAATTGGCCCCTTTCGATCGTTTGATTTGGCCCCACCCTACTGAAACTCATATACCGTGTACTCCGCTGCGGGCTCAGTCGCCCCAAGGGAGGCCGGGTGAACAGGAGAGCCAAGGTGGAGCTATTCGAACAGATACGACGCGAGTACGAGCATGGTGGGGGAACGATCCGAGGAATCGCCAAGAAGCTAGGGATTCACCGGCGCATCGTGCGGGAGGCAGTGCTCCGTGCTGTTCCCGTGGAGCGAAAGATACCTGTGCGCGAGAGACCGAAACTGGAACCAGTGAAGGCTTTTGTGGAAGCGATTCTGGAAGCGGACCGCAAGGCGCCGCGCAAGCAACGGCACACCGCACATCGAATCTGGTGCCGGATGCGAGCAGAGATGGCTGGGGTGCAGATCGGCGAGTCCACGATTCGTCACTACGTGCGCGAGCGAAAGATAGAACTCAGACTGCTCAGTCAGGAAGTGTTCATTCCGCAGTCTTACAGCTGGGGTCAAGAAGCGCAGGTGGACTGGTATGAAGCGTATGCGGACATCGGCGAAGAAAGGCAGAAGGCCTATATGTTTTGCATGCGGAGCATGGCCAGTGGCGGGGCTTTCCATTGCGCGTTCCCACATGCTAGCCAGCAGGCATTCTTGGAAGCTCACGAGCGAGCGTTTGCTTATTTTGGCGGGGTTTTCAAGATCCTTCGCTATGACAACCTCCGCTCTGCGGTGAAAAGGATTCTGCGCGGGCACCAGCGAGAAGAGACCACGCGATTCATCGCCTTCCGATCCCATTGGGAGTTCCAGTCCGAGTTCTGTACGCCGGCCGAAGGTCACGAGAAGGGTGGCGTGGAAGGAGAAGGCGGATACTTTCGCCGGAACCATATGGTGCCGGTGCCGAACGTGGCCAGTTGGGAAGAACTCGATGTGTTGTTGCTGGGATCTTCCAAGGAAGATGAGCAACGGATCATTGGTGAGCGGATGCAGAGCGTGGGCGCGGGAATGAGTCTGGAGCAGGAGCATTTAAAGGGACTAAAAGAAGGCTTTGATCTGGCCGCGGTGCACTTCCCCCATGTGAACGCCAGTGGTTGCGTGAAGGTGCTGACCAACTTCTATTCGGTTCCGCTGCCGGTCGGTCTGGAAGTGCAGGTCAAGGTGCACTCCGCCTACGTGGAGATCTGGCATCAGGGAGAGTGTGTGGCACGGCACGAGCGCTGCTTCCGCCGACAACAGAAAGTACTCAACTTGGAGCATTACCTGGATGCACTGACGAAGAAGCCCGGGGCATTTGCGGGTTCGACAGCGCTCGAGCAGTGGCGGACACAAGGGCGCTGGCCGGCCAGCTTCGATCACTTCTGGGAGGCACTGAAGCGACGAAGAGGCAAGCAGGATGGGACCAGAGCCACGATCGACGTGCTGCTGCTGGGGCGCCAGCATGGATATCCACGACTGCGGGAGGCGCTGGAAAAAGCTCTGGATTTGAGTTGTTTCGATGCCGAGGCCGTACGCTTGCTGCTGGCCACCGACCAGGCCGGGAAGCGCACAGCCGTTGCAGCAGTCGAGATTGGCGCGTTGCGAGCGTATGACCGACCGCAACCCACGATGAGGAACTACGACCAGTTGCTGGCGAACTGCCCGTCGAACGGGGTGATGCAATGAACGCCCCCGTGCAACAGGCCACCATCCGGCAGTATGCCAAGCAACTCCAGCTGCGAACGATCGGCGGGCAGTTCGCAGAGGTGGCCGAGCAGGCGATCCGCCAGAAGCAAAGTCATCTCAGTTATCTGGAAGCGCTACTCGGGGCCGAAGTGGAAGAGCGAGACCGCCATGCGGTCGCACGGCGGATTAAGGAGGCGCACTTCCCCAAGGTGAAGACGCTCGAAGAGTTCGCCTTCTCCGCTGCACCGCACATTCCCGCATCGCTGGTACGGAACCTGGCTGAGGGCGGCTACTTGAGTCGGAGCGAACCCATCATTTTTCTGGGCGAAGCAGGAACGGGCAAGACGCACTTGGCAACGGGACTGGCGGTGGAGGCCTGCCGTCAGAGAAAGCCGGTGCGTTTCACGACAGCGGCGCAACTGGTCAACGAACTCAGCGAAGCGAAGAATAAGAGCGAACTGAATCGCGTGACCAATCGCTGGACGCGGTACGAACTGATCGTGATTGACGAGATGGCCTATGTGGCGATGCCCGAAGCAGCCGCCGAGTTGTTGTTCCAGATCATCGCCGGAAGAGCGGAAAGAGCGGCAGTGATCGTCACAACGAATCTGCCGTTTTCCGAGTGGACCAGCATGTTTCCGAACGCACGATTATGCAAGGCGATGCTGGACCGGCTGACCGACCAGGCCCACATCATCGAGACGGGCACGGAGTCGTATCGTTTCCGCAGAACGCTGGAAAAGAAAAAAGGTGGCAAGGGATGAAGGAAGAAGACAAAAACCGGGGATGTGGCGGGTCGATCGAGTGGGCGATCGTTGTTCCTAGACGATCCTGGCGCGCTATTTTTCTGTGGAAAACTGGAGGCAGGCACAAAGAAAGAAAAAAGTAGCAAAAAAGAAAGAAAACGGAGGCCTGTGGAAACTGACGCCGCTGATGGGAATCCGCAAAGAACGCGGATTCCCACAGCGGCTTGGAAAGCACAAAGCGCTTTCCCCAGTTCCCACAAGGCCCGGCGGCGGTTCCCTAGAAGGACTTAATTCACCAGTAGGGCGGGGCCAAATCAAACGATCAAAAGGGGCCAAATCAAGTTGACGGAACCAACCAGCGGTCGCCGTCGTCGTTGATCGCAGCCACATCCGAAAATCTCCGGCGGAACTCCGTTTCCATAAGCAACATTCTTCCGCCTTCCTTGCAAAGTTCGATACAGAGTTTTACAGCGACTTCGGAAGAGTGCCTGATCCACCACTCGTATGGTGGTCTCAATGGCTCGACGCAACACTAAGCTTGAACCCACCTGGCATTGAAAACAAAAGCCAAAACCGCTAGCTACTTTCCGTCGCAAAATTGCTGATTCTGCCGCTGATTTTCGGGGGCGAGCGGCGAGTTTGATATGAATTCTGCTGCTGGAGTGGTTGTTTTCGGTTTGGTGTTCATTGCCATCGTACCAAAGCTTACGTTCGCTGTAGTGCGAGGCGGCAGCCGATGTGGATAAGATTGTCGGCCATGACGCCGAGTCCCACCCAGCGCTCCATCCCGTTCAGGCCGCGATAGCGACAACGATTCAAACCGTGACGACGTTTCAGCACGCTGATACGGCCTTCACATCCGGTCCGCCAGCGTTGGCCTGCGCCGAACCACCGCTGTCTTTGTAACTTTTCCGTTCTTCGCTGCTCGTCTTACGGTTCGGAACAGCTACCCAACGCACTCCCATTTCCTGAACCTTCTTTTCATTTTCTCTGGAGTAGAAGCCCGCGTCAGCAGCCACCAGACGCGGCACAGGTCCGAAGTGCCGCTGATGTTCCTGTACGGCCGGCACCAACAGCTCCGCATCGCTGGGACGCTCGGCGAACACCCGATATTCAGTGATGATCTGGTTCTCGGCCTCTTGTACCTGCACGAGCTTCCCGAATTCGGTAGGCTTGCTCAACTTCCCCTTCCGAATGATTTCCGTATGCGGCTCGAACACACTGACCAACTTCCCAGGGAAACCAGTGATCCCTTCGAAAATACGCGCGCGGGTTTGCTTCACCACCTGTCGTACTCGATTGGCCATCGTCACCAATCTCTCCGTCAACGGTTGGAGCCGCCGGCGGCCAGGGCGCGGTAGCTGTTCGACTTCCGCCAGCACTCCTTTCGCTTGATTCAAAATTCTTCCTGTAACGGTGGGCAGATCGGCATACTGCCTCCGGTGCTGCTCGTCTCGCTCTAGCCCAACCTGCCGCGCCGCCAGGGCAATCGCCACCACTCGTTTCTTCACCGTGCGCATCCGGTCGCGAATCTTCTTTTTCAAGCCGCCGGCCTGCTTCTGGATCCTCTTCATGGTACCGGTCAGCACTGGCGCGCCATCCCCCGGTAGGTTGCTATCGGTTGGGTAATGAATATTGGTCTCCACTACCGTCGTGTCCACACCTAGCTTCCGGCCTGTCACCACTCGATGCTCACGCGCCAGCGCCACCACCCGCTCGTGTAAGTCCCGGATCACTTCCGGCCCGACTACTTGCGCCAGCCTCCCCAGTGTTTTCGCGTCCGGTACCTTCTGGTCTCCCATACGCGTGAATGCTCGATACACCAAATTCGCCCGCACCTCGCCTTCCAGCTCGTCATAGCTCCAGTTCCGCACGTGCTTCAGGATCAGCAGCCGCAACGCCACCTCCGCTGCTGTTTGCATCCGCCCACGCGTACGGCTGTGACGGTGCCGCTTCCCTTGCGCTTGATATACTCCCTCGAGCAAAGCAGCGTCCTCCAACCGACCATCCACCTCTTTCATCCATGGTTCCCACAGATCCTCAATCGTCCTTTGCCAATCCGCTGTGCCACAAGCTCGGCTGTCCGTGCCGCAGTTGGATCAACTTGCCTCCCCAGAAAAAACTTAGTTCAGCGCGACCTCGCAGTACGTTCTAAGACGAATGCGAAATGCGCGACTGGGGAATTGCCCTAAATTCCCAACGTCTCGTTACTCTTTTTGCGACGGAAAGTAGCTAGGGTTTCGCCTTAAAGGGATTAAAGACCGAGACGCCGAAATGGCCGAAATCGCGTTCGTTCCGAGTGGCGACGGTGAGGCCGTGAACGCGTGCCGTTGCCGCGATCATGGCGTCTTCTGCAAGCGTATCTGAACGACCGTAGATCAAGCGCGCATATTCGCGAAAGCACGCTGAGTCCATAGGTAAAACCTGCGAGGCGCGTTCCAAATGGGCTGCCCAAGCTTCGATTTCGTTCGCCTTCAGAGGGTCCTGTCGGCGGGTGATCTCCACGCCCCTCTGAATTTCTCCGAAGGTTACCGCAGAGAAGAAGACTTGCCCCAATTGGAGGCTCCGAAGCCAGGCGAATGCACCGCCGTGCGGCTTCGGCTTGCGCATCTCAGACACGACATTCGTGTCGATGAGGTAGCGAATCAATCGTACACCGGAGGCCGGCGCGATTTCACCGTGCCGCGATTGGGATTGGGAATCTCGAATCGTGGACCGTCACCGAGGAGGACATCCTTCCAGGTCAGACGTTTCTCGTCCCTGAGTTTGCGCCATTCATCGATGGAAACGACGACAGCAGTGTCAATTCCACGGCGGGTAACGACTTGCGGTCCCTTTTCGATAGTGTCGTCAATGAGTTCGCTGAAACGCGCTTTGGCTTGCTGCAACTGCCATTTGGTCATGAACTGACTCCTCGCGTCAGATTATATGGCTAGTCAGATGGCTAGTCAAGCTAACGTTGTCCCGTGGCTCGCGTTCATCTTCGCGAATCGGACGTGGCCTTGTATCCCACGTCCCACACAGCGGATTTCGTTGCTGCGAATCAACTCGCCGCATTTTCGAGGCAGCAGAAGGTGGCAATTGCAAGTCGACAGACTCTAAGTCATTTGTTAGCAGCAGGGCGGAAGCATCCCAGCTGCGGCCTGGATGTTGCAAATCATTGAGAATTCGAAGGTCTTCCGGGTTCGATCCCCACCGCCCCGACCAGCTTTTCACCAATGTTTACCGCGGTTTTCAAGCTACTGCCTCCAGCGGTTCCGTTTCTGCCTGAAGCTCGTTACGCCCGATAAGAGGAGTTTTTGCCTTGGGTGTCAGTGCCTTCGGAAGCTCGAAACCCATGCCCATTGCCCTCGCTACATCCCGCCTATACGTCAAATCCTCGGAAGACTTGTCGTACAAATCGGAGTGCGCCGTGAAAAGGCGCTGATCCTCAGCGGGAGAGAAATCCCGCCCGGGAACTGGTTCGCTCCACCCGGTAGCAATCGAAGCAGCGGCGGAGGCAACGAAGCTGCTGAAGCCTTCGGTGTAGAAGGTCGCATAGGCGACTCGGTGAGCATGCAGGCCGTAACGTGAGTAAACGCTGAGCAGGCCTCGAAACCGACAATGCAGGGGCCGACCCGCCTCCGATTCGGGGAAGGCCGAAGACGATGGGAAGGTACGAGCGAATAAGTTTCCATCGGACCTGCCGGGGTAGTGGCGACGGCATGCAGGCAAAGGGGATCAGACGCAACACGGGAAGTCCCAGCGGTGATCGCGGTGTGGATCAACTGGCAACTCGTGAGAGAAAGGCCGGGCTGACTGGGATGGCGGAGAGGCTCGTAGTACCGAAGAAGCCGGATAACTCCGGTGGAGGGAAGGGGCTTCAGTTGAAGGCGGACGCAAGAAGCAACGACGGAAAGGGAGAATGGCGATAAGCCTAGCAACTCCCGAATTGTTTCCAGAAGTTGCAGACGGCGTCACATGCAATGGCCACGGCGATTGTGTGAGTCTTCTCCGAGAGCCGGATGCGGCAAATCCGCACGTCCGGTTCGATGAGCGGGGTGTGGAAACGGAAGCAGGGCGGGGCTAGTGAGGCACCGACAGACGAAAGAGTCGGCAACCGATAGGCCCCACCTAAACCACCGCGTCACACCTCGACTCCACCATGTCCTTAGCAGAGTGTCCCATCCAAAACTTCAGCAGGGCATCGGGACAACGCGACTGCCGAAGGAACGTATTCCGAAAGCGACGGAATGCGTGAAAGCCGCATAGCGGGATTTTGAGGCTCTCCAGCAGCGGATGCAGTTCCCGCCGCAGGAGGTTCGTCTGGGTCACTGGCTTTCCGCAGCTGGTCCGGAAGATGAAGCCAGTCTTGCGCGTGCCAATGAACGCTTTGAGCAGGGAAGCGACGTCCGGGTGCAAGTCTACGAAGCGGAGGGCATTTTTCGTCTTTGGCGCTTGCACCTGACCGTTCCCACTCCACACGGCCTGTTTTACCTCGACAGATTCTCCATCGAAGTGCCGGCACTCCAGCCCGAACAATTCTCCTGCCCGCAGCCCGGTAGCTGCGAACAGGATTGCCGCCATCTGCATCCGTCCCGTCGCAGCCTTGATGATGGCCGTGATTTGCTCGGAAGTAAACGAGGGAGTGTGTTGCGTTTTCTCGTCTACCTCAGGAGCATCAATCACCTTTTTGTTCCAGTGCCGAAGTTCGATGCGATTTCCGTCGTCATCGGTCACCGAAGCCACAACCAATTACACGACTAGACAAAAGTTTTTGATCGTGGCGGGTGCGAGTTTCTTCTTGTTCCGGGGATTCACCTTTTTGGAGAGTTCTGCAACCACCGACCTCAGAGTTTTGTTGCCCACGTCCGACAGCGACAGTTCTCCGATGAGCGGGTTGAGGTGATTCTTCAAAATAAAGTTCCAGTTATGAGCAAAGGAGGCTTTGATGGGTTTCCGATTCCGCGATTCGCATTCGGCGATCCACTCCTTAGCAGCCACGCGAAAGGTTAGGGTTGACCGAGATGGGATTGAAAACTGTTGGTTCACCTTCACCATCTCAGCTTGCATGACGTTCTTGGCAGCCCGTGCGGTCGGCAGTTCACTGACGTCTCCGAGAAACTTCTGCACACGCACACGCTGCCCATCGTGGTCTTCGTAATACCGAACCGCATAACCGTTTTGCAATTCTATTAACTGACCGTCCTGATGCCGTCGTCGAGTCAAGGGTTTTCTCCTGAACCCGTCAACGGCGCGCGACGGTATCCATCCGCCGGGCAAGAAAGAGGAAGGCCCACATTTTCGAACACCAAGCCCGAAAAAGTGGGCCACTAGCAAAAAAGCTAAGGTCAGAATCGTCTCATCGCGCTAAGGCCGTCCCGCCCTCTTGCCGAGAGCTGCCAACACAAATCGCCAGCAGCCCTCGTCTCTCTGTTGCCAGCACACGACACTAGCTATTGCAACGTTACTGGATCACTCCAGTCCCTGCAGCGAGCGGTTCCAGGGCCTTGCCGACTACGGCTCCCAACATGCGTGAACGATCCGTGCCTTTCATCGCGCGGCCCGGTGCTGATGAAGTCACCAGTAAATCGCCCACTTGAATCGGCCCATTTCCCGCGGTCACCTTGCACGGCACGATGCCCACAACCGCAAGGGGAACTTCGTCCACGGCTGCGCCCTGGTCCAAGGTACGAGTCGAGCCAAGAAGTCCCGGCTTGGTCGAATAGATTCCTGCGACCAGAGTAGAATAGGCCTCTTGCGCCAGAGCTAACCGCCGCCTGCCGTTTGCGTCGATGACAAGAAGATCACCTGCGGTGTAGCTGCGTGGATCTCCAGTTACCGCCATAGACTCGGCAAAATCTGCTCCATTGGGTTGAAACCCACCGTCGGCAAAAACGCGACCAGTGCCATCCACGCGGAAAACATTGGTAGCGGAAGGGCCAACCGCGCCGACAAGCAAGGGCCCATTGGCTCGATTGATAAATAGTCCTGCCCCAGCATCCGGGCTGAACTGTTCCCCGAAAATTGCTACCGATTCCCCCGAAGTGCCGTTCGCCTGTCCACGCACTCCTGTCGTGAAATAGTCCGCGGCGTTTGTAGAGCCTAGAACTCCTCCGCCACCTCCTCCGGTGGTGGATCAGTAGGTGCCGGCTACACCGTAGCCGCCACCCGGTGCCAGAATGAATCCACCTACACCGAATCCATTATTGCTGTAGCTGAGACCTTCTACGCCGTACTGCACACCGGTTGTCGCGAGAGCATCACCACGGATCGCATTGGTGTTGTTGAGCGAAGACGTCACTCCCTCGCAGACTTCTGGTGCAAGAAAAGGTCATGATGGAAGCCGCCCTGAAAGAGACTCGCGGGCGCGTGTCGGGACCGGCGGGGGCTACGCTCAAGTTGGGGATACCGCGGTCTACGCTGGAATCGAAGATCAAGTCGCTGAAAATCGATAGGAACCGGTTCAGGACTTTGTCGGAAATTTGAGGGTTCGCGACTCGTATTCCGGTCAGCAAATGAATTTTTTCAAGAACACAGAATTTCGTGGCTTGTAATTCGATCGGCCGTCTCGGAATAGGCTCGGACCACGCCGCTTTCGCACCCCCGACCGCTTGTCACTTCTGACAATGGCAATCGGTGGCTGTCAGTGAAAGCATTGGGGTCGGACTTGCGCTCCAGAGTAAGCAGGCGAGCACTCGCATTACGTTTAGTGATTAGCGGCCGATCCGCTGGCGCAGAGGTTTGTCAGTCACGTTGTCCGGCAACGCTGCTGGGATGGAGAGAACAAAATGATCACGACGTTCGCGAAGCAGCTTTTGGCTACGACACTATCCGTTCTGCTACTTGTGGGCGTTACGCCATACCAAGCAGGAGCGCAAACGGCTCCAGCGGGATATTCGGGACAAGGCGTGCCGCTCACTGCGGACGAACTGCAACAACTGACGGCGCCCATCGCCCTCTATCCGGACTCCCTTGTAGCGCAGGTACTCGCTGCTGCGACCTTTCCGGATCAAATTGCTGACGCTGAAGGCTGGTATCAGTACCACAGCAATATGACTGGCTCGGCGCTGATGGCGGCTGTCGATGGTCAACCGTGGGATCCCGCCGTGAAGGCGCTTACACAATTTCCCTCCGTGCTCGCGATCCTGGCGAACAACCTCACTTGGACTTCATCGCTGGGAGAGGCTTATCACACGCAGTCAGGCGACGTGATGACGGCCATCCAGGTGCTGCGCGCGAAAGCATACGCAGCCGGCAACTTGAAATCATCAACGCAGCTCGCCGTCGTGCAACAGTCGCCGCAGGTGATCGTGATTCAACCGGTGAACCCGCAGGTGGTTTACGTTCCTATGTACAACCCCGCGGTGGTGTATGGCTATCCCTACGTGGTTCCAGCATACGTTTACGTCCCGCCTCCCCCCGGTGCCGCAATCGTGGCATTCGGAGTTGGCGTTGCTGTCGGGGCCATGATGGCCGGCGGCTCTTACGCGCTGGGGATACAGCAGCTGGAATTGCGGCTGGCACGGCTCGACCACAGTGGTCTATCACGGCGGAGCGTATTACGGGAACAGCGCATGGCACGGCGGATACTATGGTTCCAGCGCTTCCGCGTATGGAGCCTACGGCGGCAGCGCCCACGCCTCCAATGGCTATAACCCGTCTACCGGAACCTACGCGCGTGGCGGCACGGTCTCAAACGGTTACGGCAGTGCAAGTGCCGGTCAAGCGTACAACCCAAGGACCGGGGCCTCTGCCTCGACCGTGCAAGGGTCGAATGCGTATGGCAGCTATGGGGCCTCAACCGCTTCGAAGAACGGCACCACCGTTGACAGCCAGCACCAAACGAACTCTAACGGAACCACGGCCCAGGCGCACAGCTCGACCGGTGCCTCGGCTTATGGCGCGACCGGTAAGAACGGCAACAGCGCCGCAGCGGGCGAAACCGCAAATGGCGACAAGTACGCGTCGGCAAACGGTAAAACCTATAGCAATACCGGCAGCGGTTGGGACCAGAAGAGCGGCAGCACCAGCTCGTCAAGTTACAACAAATCCAGCAGCTCCAGCTATTCGGGCTACAACAGTCAAGTTCCAGCGGCTACGGTGGGCAGGAAAAGAGCGGTGGGTCATCGGCCATGAGCAGTGGGGGCGGCGGATGGAGTTCCAGGGCTTCCAGTGCGCGCGGTTCGGCGAGCTACGGTCGCAGGTAATTGCAACGCGATTGGAGGAGACGCAAGCGAGGTGAATTTTTGCGTGATGATGAAGTGCTTATAGTTCAAGTTTGGAGGATGGGTATGTCGCGAGCAACGCGCACAATCGCTTTTACGAGTGGTCTCGCTCTTTTGGCTATACTTGCTCTAGTAGTCGGATGCAGCAAGTCCACTAAACCTTCCTACCAAGTGTTTGCTTCACCCGATAACGCCAGTGACGGGCTGGCGACTTCGGCCAAATCCGGCGATCCAAACGCGGTAGTCGCGGTGTTTGGACCCGACTCGAAAGAGATCATTTTCTCCGGCGATCCGGTACAGGACAAAGAGATCGCCAGTGTATTCTTGCACGAGTACGACGTGATGCATCGCTGGCGCAAGATGCCTGACGGGTCCCAAATGCTGTTGATTGGAGCAGATAATTTTCCATTTCCGATCCCGCTGAAAAAGAATACCGCAGGACAGTGGTACTTCGACGCGGCTGCGGGAAGGGAAGAGATTCTGATGCGCCGAATCGGCCGTAACGAACTGGCCGTGATGGACGTTTGCATGGCGCTGGTTGACGCTGAGGCTGAGTATTTCTCAATGCATCACGACGACGGAAGCAGCCACCAGTTCGCTGCGAAATTCATCAGTGACGCTGGCAAGCAGAACGGTTTGTACTGGGAGGCGGCGGAAGGCCAGCCCAAAAGTCCGCTCGGTCCGATGGCGGCATATGCCACCAACGAGGGATACAACGTGAAGCCGGATGCGCACCTGCCGTTCCACGGATACTACTTCCATATGCTCACGGGGCAAGGCAGTAACGCGCCCGGCGGCGCGAAGCAGTACATCGTTGATGGAAAAATGACTGGCGGCTTCGCCTTCGTCGCCTATCCCGCTGAATATCGCAACTCCGGCGTGATGACGTTCATAATCAACCAGGACGGCGTCCTGCTGCAGAAGGATTTGGGGACGACTACAGCGCAGACGGCAGCCGCAATGACGGAGTTCAATCCCGATCAGAGTTGGACCCAAGCACAGCAGCAATAGCGGGTTTCGTTTCGCAGCTCGATTGCTTTCAAACAGCAGGGAGGCTGAATCGGCGAATTGATCCCCACCGCCCCAGGCTATCGCTTGGAAACCGCGCAACTTGCGAGGATGTGGTGCCATTCGGCCTGTGCTAGCATCCCTGTAAGGTCTTAGCGCCAACAGACCGGCTGAGTAGTAGCAGTGGAACCGTCGGTCGGGTATGCGTATCGAAAACTCGGTTTAAGGCTTTCGCACGGGCGAATTCGGAGTCAACTCATTGTTCAAGTTCAAGCAGTTCGTGCAAATTCTTCCTTTGCTCTCGATTCTTGGGTTTTCCGGTTGCATCAGCTCCGACATAAGCAACCTATTCATCACCGGGGTCAAGCTCACTCCGGCGAATCCGACGATTGCGGTTGCCGCGACGCAGCAATTTGTTCTAACCGCGACGTACCTGGACGGCCAGACGTCGAACGTAACCACCAACGACTCCACTTATTCATCGGACAATAAGGCGGTGGCGACCGTCAATGGTTCGGGATTGGCAACAGCCGTTGCCATGGGAACGGCGAATATCCTGGCCAGCTATCATGGTAACAATACAAAAACGCTCTTGACCGTGACGGCTGCAGCGAACGTCGTCAGCGCCGTGCAAGGCGATTCGCGCGTGTTGCACGTCGCGAATCTTCGCACGGGCCAGCGCATGACTTTCGCGGCGAACGGCTTGGGAGATTCACTGATGATTTCGCGCGACGGCGAGAGTGCCGCCGCGACTGAGGTATCGGTTCTTCCGGAGCATGGCCCGGGCTGGCTAGCGATCGATCCCTCTGGCAAGTATCTTTATGTGGTGAATCACACTTCCCAGAGTATTTCGGCATTCAGTATCAACTGGAAAACCGGCGAACTGGATGCCGTTGTCGCTTCACCGTTTCCAGTGGCTGCGAAACCCTCAAGCGTCGAAGTTAATCCGGATGGCACCGGGCTTTCCGTGGCGCATTTCCAAGATTCGACCGTTTCCTACTTCCGCATTGACCCCGCGACCGGGGCGCTCACACCGGAGCCGTAATGACGCGGCAGGTCCAGAGCGAGCGTCCCCGCAACGCGGGTGCGTGATGCGATCTCCAGCTAATTGACGCCCGGTGTTCCTTTCCAGTCCAGAACATCCACCAACTTCCATGAGTTTTGAGCCAGATCGATTTGCAGCTGCCCTTGCTTGTCAATGATCAGCTGGGCTCGCGGAAACAGGACGCCGGTGCTCTTGCTCTTGTCCGAGTCGTTGATGTCAATCTCGCCGCCGCTCAAGTCAAAGGACTGAGATTGGGAGTCCGTCCAAGCCTCGCCGAATCGGATCGGGCGATTGGTGATAAACCGGAGTTTTCGGCCCGTCGGTGTGGGAATCATACGAATAAAGCTAACGTCGTACCCCACCGTGCCAGTGAGCGAAATGCGACCCACCGCTCTCATCTTTTGCAGCGCGGTGACCAGCCCCTGGTTCTGGCCTTTCGTGAATGCGTCCACCAAAACCTGCCTCTCCTCCATGGTGGAGTAATCGTTAATGATCAGCCGTATCTCAACAATCTGACCCAATTGAGTGCCAGTCCCCATCGCACTGGCTTCAATCGTCTCCGCTTTTTGGCACAATGCAGGAGAGCTTCCGATCGTAAGCAGACTGGCTGCCAACAATGTGGCAAGAACCAGCATGTGAAACCTTGGCATCGCGTTCGTCATTTTTCGCACCTCGTTCCTTATGTTCAATGCAACCAGCTAATGCATCCGGGTTATCACTCCCAGAGGTAGCTATTAACGCCAGTACCCGGCCGAAGACCATTGTCAAAACTGACATAGCCGCACGTTTTGTTCGTTTGCAGCGTGGTTCGGTGGTTTTGGGAATTCGGCAGATTCTGGCTACCTGAAGGATAAGGTGGGTTGGGTCATGGGTTCTAAATTTGACGCCGTTGGGCGTCCCCGATTGGTAGTAATGACGATATGCGGCAAGCCAATTCGCATATAATCTCCGCGCACGTGGCCTTGACTGGGCCGCCAGGGTGCCGGCGACCGTGTTCGATTAGAGTCGTGCCTCGCCGGGTCGCATAAATTTCCAGCGCGCAGTTGTGTACATATTCTGGCGCACTGACGGTCGGAGCGCATTCGGATGGCCTTCCTTACAAATTTGAGGCTGCGGCGGAAACTGCTGATCGCTATGGTTCCGCTCGTCTTAATGGTGGTAGCGGCGGGAGTCTATTCGTCGTCTGAAAGCAAGATGATCGACAGATGGTATAGCGAACTGATCGCCAACCAAGTGGAAGCACTCAGAAACGTCGGCGAGGCGCGCGCGCTTACCATCCGATTCGGATTGTTTCTGTTTGAACTGGCTGATGAGACTGATCCCGATCGCAGACAGGTGCTCGACGGACAACTGACACAGGTTGGCGACGATTATCACAGAGTGATGGCGGCGGCGCTGAAACAAAGTCCGGAGCGCGCAGCGAAGATCAACGCCGCATCTACTCTGTTCGACCAGGCGGAGGCTGATGCTCGGCCCGCGCGCGCGGCAGCCTTGGCCGGCAACAACGTGAAAGCGCTAGATCTCCTCCGTGGAGGCGTAAACCAGGAATTGCAGCGAGCGCGTCAGGCCACGATCGAGATCATTCAGGATTTGCAAACATATATTGACCAGCGCTCCGATCAATTGACCAGCAATACGCATCACGCAATTTTGATCACGTGGCTCGTGATCGGTTTTGGCCTGCTGGCATCGTGGGCCGCAGCCTTCCGCATCGTGGAAACACAAGTGGTGAACGAACTGGTATCACTGCAGGGCAGCATCCAGGATTTGGCCGACGGGCGGCTAGACCAGAACATCCCGTACCTGGATCGCAAGAATGAGATCGGTGAGATCGGACGCGCACTGCGTACACTGCAACTGGGCGCGCGCGAACGCGAAACGCAAGGATGGGTAAAGGCCGAAGTGGGCGCCATGCTGGGAGCTTTGCAATCGGTGCAGGATTATCCCGGATTTGGGAAGGCTTTATTGTCGCGATTGTCGCAGCCGATTCCGCTGATTTATGGAGCGTTTTACGTAGCTGACGAGACTCGCACGCGTTTCTCTCGCGCTTATTCGTTTGCCAATACCGATGCTGGCAGCCCCAGCGAATTCGGCCTGGGTGAAGGACTTGCCGGGCAAGCCGCGGTGGAGCGGCGCATGCTGGAAGTTGCCTCCGGGAATCAGGTTCGAATCTCCGCAGGCATGGGCACGCTGACGGTCGGGAAAATCCACTTCATTCCCGTGGTGAGTAAGGACCAGGTAACGGCGGTCATCGAACTCGCGACGAATTCGTCATTGTCGGAGCGCCAACGAGCGTTGCTCGACTCCTTGCTGCCCGCCATCGCCCTCAGCGCTGAAATATTGTCGGGCAACATCGCCACTCGCGAGCTTCTCGACCGCACGCAAGCTCAGGCCGAATCGTTGGCAGCGTCGGAACGCCAGCTCGGCGCGCGCAAACAGGAACTGGAGAACATAAACCAGGCGCTGGAGGCGTCTGGAGAAGAATTACGGCATGCCAAGGAGGTGGCGGAGGAAGCCACCAAAATCAAATCTGATTTTCTGGCCAACATGAGCCACGAAATCCGCACACCGATGAACGCCATTATCGGCATGTCGCATCTGACGCTACGGACGGATCTGAATCCCCGGCAACGTGACTACGTAAGGAAAATTCAACTTTCAGGTCAGCACCTGCTGGGCATCATCAACGACGTTTTGGATTTCTCGAAAATCGAAGCGGGCAAACTGACGGTCGAGAACATTGATTTCGATCTGGAGCGCGTGCTGGAAAACGTCAGCAATCTGATTTCCGAGAAGGCTTCCGCGAAAGGCCTGGAGCTGATCTTCGACATCGATTCGGCAGTTCCGACGCAACTCAAGGGCGACCCGCTGCGCCTGGGCCAGATTTTGATCAACTTTTGCAATAACGCCGTGAAGTTTACCGAACAAGGCGAAATCGTCGTTCGCGCGAAGATTCAGGAAAAAACTGCTGAGGGCCAGCTGATTTACTTCGCCGTGAGCGACACTGGCATCGGCCTCACCAAAGAACAGATGGGCAGGCTATTCCAAGCGTTCGAGCAGGCGGATGCTTCCACGACTCGCCAACACGGCGGCACTGGACTGGGCCTTGCGATTTCCAAGCGGCTGGCGCAACTGATGGGAGGAGATGTTGGCGTAGACAGCGAAGTAGGGAAGGGCAGCACTTTCTGGTTCACCGCCCGGCTTGGAAATGGCGCGGGGACTCGACGCCAGACGGTTCCACCCGATCTACGGGGCCGCAGGGTACTGATTATTGACGATAATCCGCAAGCCCGTGCAGTGCTTTCTAGCATGTTGATCGGTATGACGTTCGAGGCAGATGAAGCTCCTTCCGGATTGGAAGGAATTGAAATGGTCCGCCGGGCCGCGGAAATCAACAAACCATACGAAATTGTTTTTTTGGACTGGCAGATGCCAGGTCTCGACGGTTTTGAAACGGGCAAACAAATCCGGGCGCTGCCGAATCTGCAAGTTCGACCGCATCTGGTGATGGTAACTGCTTACGGCCGTGAAGAGGTTTTGAAACAGGCCGACGAGAACTCGTTCGCAAATATTCTAATTAAACCCGTGACGGCTTCCATGCTGTTTGATTCAGCCGTCGACGTCCTCGGAGCCGCCACCTCCAAGAATTACGAAGCCCCGCCCGCTCCGGAGGGTGACCTCGCGCGAATTCGCGGCGCGCGCGTGTTGCTGGTGGAAGACAACGAACTCAATCGCGAAGTCGCACTTGGCCTGCTGGAAGATGCGCAGCTGGCGATTGAAACAGCCGAGAACGGACAGGCCGCCGTGCAGATGGTCGGCGAACACGATTACGATCTGGTGCTGATGGATATGCAAATGCCGGTGATGGATGGTCTCGCCGCTACGCGAGCGATACGCTTGAAGCCACAATTCCAGTCCCTGCCCATCATCGCCATGACCGCCAACGTGATGGAAAGCGATCGCGAAAAATGTACAGCAGCGGGAATGAATGACCATATCGCCAAGCCTATCGATCCCGACGCTCTGTTCGCTGCATTGTTGCGCTGGATAAAACCGCGCGCGCTCGTTGCCGCAAAGCCGGCGACAGAAACGGCTGCAGCAACCGCACGCTCGTCGGAACTCGCCCGCGCTCGGGAAACCGCTACCTTGCAGATCGAGGGTGTCGACACCCAAGTAGCCCTGCGACGGACCGGCGGAAATCCCAAACGCTACGAGATGTTGCTGCGCAAGTTCGCGGATTCGGCAAACGTGGAAGAAATCCACAACGCGCAAGCCGCAGGTGACGCAGCCACGGCCGCACGTGCGGCTCACTCATTGAAAGGCTCGGCTGCGAACCTGGGCGCGACGGAGGTGGCAAACGCCGCGGCTGAGGTGGAAACGGCAATCAAGGCGGGACAGATTACGCAGCCTCTGCTGGATACGCTGACCAGGAAGCTTCGCGCGGTTGTGCATGCGATCCGGTCGGCCTTGCCCGATGAACAAGTGGCAGTGAGCGCCAGCGCCGTAGCCGCCGACCCTGCCTCGGTCGCGGCGCCGTTGCGAAAGTTGACGAAACTTTTGTCGAACGACGATGGCGACGCTGCAGATTTCATTTTGGAAGCGCAACCGGACTTCGCGAAGGTGCTCACGGCTTCTGAAATCACGACCCTGCAGGCTTTCGTCGGAAATTATGATTTTGTTGGCGCGCTGAAGTGCGTTTCGGAGATCGCGGGTCGTTTAGGTCTTCAACTGGAGTGAAATCATGTCTGAGACATCGGGCAGAAAAACGATTTTGATTGTGGATGACACGCCCATCAATATCGGAGTTATTTCCGGCGCCCTGAAAGACTCCTTCGCTACCAAGGTTGCAAACAGCGGGGAAAAAGCTTTGGCGATCGCAACAGGGAAGGACAAGCCCGACCTAATCCTGCTGGACATACTGATGCCGGAAATGGACGGGTACGAGGTCTGCCGCCGCTTGAAAGTAAATCTCGACACGCGCGATATTCCGGTAATTTTTCTTACCAGCCAGACGGAAGCCGAGGACGAAACAAAGGGCTTCGAGGTTGGAGCCGTTGACTACATTCACAAACCATTCTCCGCCGCGGTGGTGAAGGCGCGGGTGCGCACTCATCTGATGCTCCGCGAAGCACACGCTCAGATCGCGCGGCAACTCGTCGAAATAAACACGGAACTGGAAATGGCGCGGCAAATTCAGCTATCTATTCTCCCGAGCAGCACGCCCAAAATCTCCGGAATGGATATTGTGGCGCGCTACATTCCCATGACCTCGGTGGCCGGCGATTTCTATGATTTCATCGTAGTGGACGAACGTCATGTGGGCATCCTGATCGCGGACGTCTCTGGCCACGGTTTGCCGGCAGCGCTTATCGCGTCAATGTTGCAGGTTGCCCTCACCGCGCAAGCCCGTCACGTTTCTGAACCGGGCAAAGTTCTCGCGGGATTGAATCAAGCGCTTTGCGGCAAATTTCAGCATAATTTTGTCACCGCCGCTTATGTTTACGTGGATTTGGAAAAAAACATTATGAACTACGGTGGCGCGGGTCATCCGCCGCTGTTGCTTTGGCGCAAATCAACCGGCAGCTCCAGCCAGCTCATCGAAAACGGCTTGGTCATGGGGCAGTTCGAGGAAGCCACCTACGATTCGCTGCAAATTCCAATCGAGCCTGGCGATCGGTTCTTCCTGTACACCGATGGAATCCTGGAAACGGCCAATCCAGCGCAGGAGGAATTTGGCACGGAGCGCTTCATGAAGTTCATGGAAACCAATAGCAAACTTCCCGCTGGCCCATTTGCCGACGCCCTGTTGCTCGAGCTAGCCCGCTGGTTGGAACAACCGCCCGGCGAGGGCCACAAAGACGATATTTCTCTTCTGGCCGTAGACTTTACGGCTCGCTGAGAACTAGTCTCTTGTCTCGGAGGGCGCTATGCAATTTCCAGTCCTCTTATTCGCTATTGCGGGCGGCGCGGGCGGTAGGAGTTAATTCGGGCAATCGCCCGGGATTACCGCCGTCAGTTTTAGTGTCGCTATATTGTGGTGCCGAAGCTGTGGACGAGAACAATGCGATGAGCCCTTCCACAAGCGTGGGGTGAGTCAGTACGGCGTCACGCAGAGCCGTGTAGGGCATTCCCGCGATCATCGCTACCTGTACGGAGGCCATGATTTCGCCTGCGCCCACACCGAACGCAGTGAAACCGAGAATCTGATCACTATCAGCCTCCACCAGAGCTTTCAAGAATCCTCGAGTTTCGGAAAGTGTAAGTGCACGCAGCACTGCATCCATCGGAACTTTGAATAAACGGTAGGGCATGCCTTTCGCCTGGGCTTCCTTCTCGCTCAGACCAACGCGCGCAAATTCCGGATCGGTAAAAAGACAAAACGGCACCTGCCTGCCAGTCGTCACCCTGCTACCGCCGGTGAGGCCGGCATGCACCACGCGGAAATCGTCAATGCTGATATGTGTGAATTGGGGGCTGCCGGCTACTTCGCCGATTGCCCATACGCCTGCCGCCGTCGTCTGCAGCCGCTCGTTGACTTTCAAGTATCCGCGATCTGTGAGTTCGATTCCGGCTTGCTCCAGACCGATGCCTGCGGTATTCGGGAGGCGGCCCGCGGCAACCAGCAAATGGCTGCCGTTGATCGTTTTCTCGATTCCGTTTTGCGTAAGGTTGACTTGGACGGATTCGCCCGATTGTCCCGATACGCGCTGGATTTTCGCATGCAGAGCGAGGTCAATGCCGTCGTCCTCAAACAGCGCGCGAAGACCTTTTTGAACGTCGTCGTCTTCTCGATGCAACAAAGTTTCGCCCCGCTCGATCACGGTCACTTTGCTTCCGAAGCGGCGCATGGCCTGCGCCATTTCCAATCCCACATAACCGCCGCCAATCACAATCAGATGATTAGGCACCTCGTCCAGTTCGAGTGCCTCCACATGCGTAAGCGGCTGCACGTCAGCAAGCCCAGGGATCCCTTCTAACGCGGCGCGCGTGCCTGTACTGATAATCACGTTGGTACCGCGCAGCTGACGTTTGGTTCCGTCCGGGAGTGCCACTTCCAAAGTCCTGGGAGCGACCAAACGCCCGGAGCCGAGGATGAACTCCGCACCGGTCTTGCGGTAGTTGTCGAGATACGCGTCGTTCAACGCGGACACCATTTTGCGTTTGCGGCGACGCACAGCGGACATATCCAGCACGAAGGGTTGTGTAGCAATGCCAAACTCTTCGCTCCTCTGGAAGTAAGCAGCAGCCTGCGCGCTGTGAATGATGTTCTTGCTGGGCAGACACGCGATGTTGGGACACGATCCGCCGATATATTTGCGTTCGATCACGGCGACGCGTTTTCCTTCGCTGGCAAAAGTCCAGGCGGCGACCGTTGAGCCCGTGCCGCCGCCGAGGATCACAACATCATATTCTTCCGCCGCCGTCTGGTTGTTTGACTCGGCTGCTGAATTATTATCCGCAGTCTTCATGCGAACTTTCCTTTCCGACCCGCTGCTTCGGCCTTTCGACGTGTTACTTCTGCGAAACCGCTTGATCGGGCGTTAACGGGGCAGCGCCGAAATTGACGCTGAACCGTTTGCACCACACGGAAACCGCGCGATATTTTGACAAGTCGACGTCGGGACCGAGCGCGTAGTTTTGGTTGCCAATGTTTCCCTTAATCGTGCCCAAATCGATAAAACCCGCGCGCAGCACGGTGGCGTTGTCTTTCGCATCGTCTGCAGCCACGATATAGACGTGAACGTCCGGGCCGTTCGAGGTTTTGAAGTTCGTGAAGCGAAGAACATGGGTACCATCCGCCATGCGATCGATGGTTGCCGTACCTTCGGTTGGATGCAAAATACTGTAAAAGGTTCCCGACTCGAGGGCCTGGACGGGCGAAGCGCCTTGGGCGGTTGGCATCGCTTCGTCAACCGGGCGATTGACGTACAAACGCTCCGGCCGAAACACGTACCAGGCAGCAAACAAGACGATGATAATGATGGGAACCGTAATTTTCCATATTTTCATTTTCTATCTCCTTGTGCGCCGGACAAACCGGCGAGGTGTAGTGAATGCAAAAGTCATACGAAAGTGGTCTAGCGACCCACAACGGCTCCGAGTCATGCGGAGCCGCTCGTAAGGGCGGCGTCGAAGCGTTGACAGGGGAACGTGCGGGCCGGGTGTTCAGCCGCGTAAGAAACTTACTCCGGGACGTCGACGCTGTAAGGAGAAGCGGAAGGCCCCATCGGGTGCACCGATATCGCGAAGTGTACCAGAGTCCCGCGCGGTCAGAGACCCCGTGCACGTACGCAGCCACCTCGCTCGGGAACCGAGAGATCCCAAGTTCGCCCAAGGCTGCGGTGGGACGATAAGAGCAGTCCAGTTCCGTGGAGACTTTTTGATTCTGCAGACGGCGTATTCTCCGGAATTTCGACCTCGCGCGCTGCAGTAAGCCACGATGGCCAAGTCTGGTTCTCGAACGGTCAGTATCTTCAAAAAATTGATCCCAGACGCATCCCTCGGAATGTAGAAATACCTCCTGTGCACATTGAGACCGTTGCTGCCGATGGACAGCCATACGACATCACTGGCAACGCGGTCGCCCTTCGGTCCAGTGTCACGAATCTGGAAATTCATTACAGCGCTCTCACCTTTGTGAAGCCTGACAAGGTCAAGTTCAGATATCGCTTGGTCGGCTTAAGTCACGACTGGCTGGATGCCGGATCCAGGCGCGAAGCAATCTACAACAACCTCGCACCTGGTAAGTACACCTTCCAAGTAGCTGCAGCCAACAGCGACGGGATATGGAACAACGAGGGCGCAACTCTGGATTTCAGCGTCGCTCCTGCCTGGTTCCAGACCAAGTGGTTCTTTGGTATGTGCGTCATCAGCGGCATATTGCTGATCTGGGCTTTCTACCGCCTGCGAGTCCAGCAGATTCACAAATCCCTGAGTACCCGATTTGACGAGCGATTGGCGGAACGCACTCGCAGGGCGCGGGAACTTCACGACACGTTTTTGCAGACGATCCAGGGCAGTAAATTAGTGGCGGACAACGCCCTGTAGAAGTCGGACGATCCCGAACGAATGCGCCGCGCCGTGGAACAATTGTCCGTGTGGCTCGGGCAGGCGACTCAGGATGGAGGGGCCGTGCTGAGTTCGCTGCGTACATCAACCACACAGCAGAACGACTTGGCGGAAGCCTTCAAGAGGGCAACGGAGGAGTGTCGATTGCTTGGCCCTACTGAGGCGTCCTTTTCTGTGATTGGAGATGCAAAGGAACTGCGTCCAGTTGTCCGCGACGAGCTTTATCGTGTTGGCTATGAGGCCATTCGCAATGCCTGCACGCACTCAAAGGGGAGTCGGCTGAAAGTTGAGTTGAAGTATGGACTCCACCTTGCCTTACACGTCAAAGATAACGGTGTGGGCATCGACCCGACAATCGGGGATCACGGCAAAGCAGGGCACTTTGGTCTGCAGGGAATGCGCGAGCGGGTGGCGCGAATCGGGGCGAAACTGACGATTGTGAGTTCCGCTGGTTCCGGAACAGAAATTACCGTGGTGGTGCCCGGAGGTATCGTCTTCCGCGAGCCGAGCGCAAGTCCACTGGACAAAATGAAAACCATCCTTCGCAGGGTAGGCCCGCACTCCCAGCGTAAATGACTCCCATCGCTCAGTTTTGGCTTACCGCAGCGAATGGTAAGTGCAGCCGCATGCCTCACTGCGCATAATATCCGGCCCGCGTATTCACCGTCAGATGGCGATCCTTCGTGCTCAATTTGATCTTGTGATATTTTCCGTCCACCTGCGATCGCCCCGGCGTGTACCCGATGCTGTACTGATTGCGCAGCACTTCTTCGATCTGCGAGTAGATGTCCTCGATTGACTGGCTCGCCGTGACCTCGAAGTAAGTGCCACCGGTTTCATTCGCCATGCGGTGCAATCCTTGCTTGCCGTGCTCACTTGCGATCGCCAGGATTGCGCCGACGACGGGATGTGAAAATGGCACACGGTCGGAAAAGCGAATCGGGTAGATGATCGTGTCCGCGCGCTGCGCGTATTCGATCGCCGTGGTGATGGATGTCGGCTCCTTAAATGCCACGCCATCCGACAGCAGGATAAACGCCTTGCGGCCCATCATGCGATTCATCGGCTCTTCGGAAGAGTCCTTAATTGCGCTGAAAACTAGCGTGGAATCACGCTCGGGAATTTTCAGGCTGGCGAGCGCCGATTCCAGATTACTGCGCGAAGACGTCGGGTCCTGCAAAGTTTCCACGTGTATATCAAAGTGTACGACGAACGCCTGATCCCTACCCTCGCGCAGCACTTGATCCAGAAATGTGTAGCTGGCGCTACGCTCCTTTTCCAGCACCCCTATCTGGCTGCGGCTCGTGTCCACCAAAAGCCCGATGGTTAGAGGAAGATCCGACTCTTGCGCGAAGTAGTCGATCTTCTGCGGAGCGCCGTCTTCCAGCAATACAAAATCGTGGCGCGTCAGATTCTTCACCACCTTTCCGTCGGCATCGTGCACCGTCGCGAAAAGCGTGACAACATTTACTCGGCTCGAAATCGCGGGACCTTGTTGCGCCCCGGCTCGCGCGACCAACACCATGACCAGAATCGCCAGCGCGATTTTCACGCGCCAGTCCAATCCTTCGGCGATTCTGCTCCGGACGTCCATAGACGTGATGTACCATATGGATGCACCAACTGTTGCGCGGGTTTTTCGTCCTTTCTGCCGTTTCCCATTCGCTTCTACCGCGACTAACCGGGTGTTATTATCCGTTTCAATGTGCGAGCAGCGTTTCCGTATGCGACCATATAAATCGCGCCGCGCAAATGCACCGGCTATCAGCCAAACGCAATTCATTTCGCAGCCCCGTCGCTGCACGGCCCATGTAGAATCGCTCGCATGACGCAATCCAGCGCCGGCGATCCTGGGAACGTGCCGGAGGCGAAGCTGCCTCCCAGAGATTGGATTCTGTTGCCATTGCTTGGCCTGATGACGCTCGTGCTCATGGCAGTTTCCTCTGAATCGATTGCACGGCGCTTCTTTGGCGAGTCGAAAACCAGCCTGAACAATTGCCTCGTATTGAATGACGCCGCAACGGGCGTGCGTGGCGTTCCAAACTCCGTGTGTTGGGAAAAAATTCCTGAAAGTCCACGGATCGAATACCGATTGGATTGCTCCGGGTTTCGCACCGGCATGGCGTGCGGCCCAAAGCCTCCAGGAACATACAGGATCGTGATGATGGGCTCCTCGGTGGCGATGGGAGAGCGCGTGCCGATCGAAAACACGTTTGCAACGCTGCTGCCGAAGGAAATCACTCAGCAGGGCGGTCGCAGAGTTGAGCTTTACAACGAAGCGATGGGTTACGGATTTCCGCGGAATACGGTCCTGCGTTTCAATGATGTCCTGGCGGCCAAGCCCGACATGATTCTCTGGGTGTTGACATTGATTGACGTCAAGCTGGCAGGCTTCCTGTATCCGGAGAATCCTTCCAAGAAACCGGAGCATCCATCATCGTCCCAGCCGCGCCTGATGGATTCGCTCAAAAACTCGCTGAAAGAAGCGGTGCGCGCGCACGCGGGCAATCCCGTGGCTGGAACGCTCACTGCGTTACGGCACATCGTGTATCAGCATCAGAGCCAAAGTCAGTACATTCAGTCTTACTTGGCGCTGCCTCAGGGAGCCGAAGGGTTTTGGGATGCCGGCCCGGAAGCGCTGCGCGCACAGCCGAGTCCGGAATGGCAAGCGCACTTGAAAGAATTCGAACATTCTGCAGTGGATGTGGAGCGAATGGCTAGCGCTGCGGGCGTGCCCCTGGTCGCCGTGCTGGTGCCCAATCGCGCGCAAGCAGCCATGATCTCGATGGGCAGGTGGCCGGCCAGTTTCGACCCGTACACGATTGATCGTGAGTTGCGCTTCATAATCACGAGCCACGGCGGAACCTACATTGATATCCTGCCGGATTTCGGCGCCATACCGAATTCCGAATGTCACTATTACCCGCTCGATGGCCATCCCGATGCCGGCGGACATGCAATCATCGCGGGATTTCTGGCGAAGGAACTGGGTGGCGGAGCAGTTTCCGAACTCAGCGTCGCCGCCCACGCGCAATCCACATCGCAGGCGGAGAAATAACCTTGGACACCGCATCCATCCAGTTTGTGCTCTTCGGCCTCGCTGCGGCATTGTTCTTAAACCTGAGGCGCTCTCCTGTGTGGCGGTCGATCGTGCTGATGCTTGCCAGTATTATTTTCCTGGGATTGCTGGCGCATAACGCGATGGTGCTCATTCCGTTGGCGGGTTTTCTGTTGTTGGGCTACGCCGGACTTTTCCTGCTCGAGCGCGGTTGGTCCAAATCGCTGCGGTGGTGCCTGCTCGCGGTGATCTTTGCATATATATGGCTGAAGAAGTACACGCTGCTGCCGACAGGTATTTTTATCCAGCATCCTTACTTCACTTTGGGGCTCTCCTACATATTCTTTCGCGTGCTGCACCTGCTCATCGAAACCGGAGAGGGAAACGAAAAATCGCGCATCGGTCCGGGCGCCTATCTGCTCTACACACTTAATTTCACGACGCTCATTTCCGGCCCGATCCAGCGCTACGATGACTTTGCGCGTGACCAGTTTGCCGCTGAGCCGATTGTATTGGGACCGCGCGTGGTGGGCCTGCAACTGGAGCGCATCGTGCGCGGCTTCTTCAAGGTCACCGTGCTTTCCATGGTGTTCCGCATGGTCCAGGAAGACGCCCTCACACAGCTGCTACAGCCATCGCCGCTATCGCGGAAGCTCTTTGCAGCGTTCCAGCTGGCAGTCGTGTACCCGTTCTTTCTGTACGCGAATTTTTCCGGATACATTGACATTGTGATTGCCTTGGCGCGGCTGATGCGCGTTCGCCTGCCAGAAAATTTTGACCGTCCCTTCTCCGCCACTTCGTTTCTGGATTTCTGGAGCCGGTGGCACATCACGCTTTCAAACTGGCTGAAGACATACGTGTATAACCCGCTGCTGTTGGCATTCATGCGCCGTGTCTCTTCGCTCGCGATGCAACCTTTGCTCGGCGTCTTCTGTTTTTTCCTGACGTTCTTCCTGGTTGGCATCTGGCACGGGCGGACTTCGGAGTTTATTTTCTTTGGCGTGCTGCAGGGCGGCGGCGTCGCGACCAACAAACTCTGGCAGTTGGGCTTGGCTCGCGCCCTCGGCAACAAGGGCTACAAAGCGCTGGCGAAAAACGCAGTCTATAATTCTTTCGCGCGCGGGCTCACTTTTACCTGGTTTGCCTTCACACTGTTTTGGTTCTGGGCTAACTGGACGCAGATCACGAGGATCTTTGCAGCCTTAAGCGCAGCGGAATGGCTCGCGGTCTGGCTGGGAATCTGGTTGTGCGCGACGGTGGTGTTGGCCCTATGGGAATGGCTGCGGGCCGCGCTGCTTTCGATCGAAACCGCGGAGGGGCCGCTGCTCACCAGCCGATTCGCGCGGGTAGTGTATGCGACCGCGCTCGGCGTGATCGCGCTGGTGGTGACATTTCTGCTCAATCAACCCGCCCCTGTGATCGTGTACAAAGCATTTTAGCTGGAGGCAGAAGGATGCGTCGGAGAGTATCGATCCCATCCGCGCGAAGTCCGCAATTCGCGAAGCAGTGAATTACTCGGCAATGCGGTGAATCAGCTTTCCCGTCTCCGCGTCCCGCTTCCGAAAAGTTCCGTTGCTCCGATTTCCAATAAGTAGTAGTCTCTTGCAAAATTGGTAACCCACTTGGAACGCTTCGCAGTATCACTGGGGCAAATCTCCAGCGGCCCAGCTCGAAACTAGACAAGTCTTGAGGGAGCTGCGGTTATGAAGAAAAGAATTTGGCTCGCCGTTGCGGCGATTCTCGTCATTTTTATCCTCGCGGGGAAGTGGGCGTGCGAAAATCTGCTGGTAGCCTTGCCGCAATATCCGCCGGTCGGCAATCCCGTATGGCTTGATCAGCATTGGACCGCGGAACAACGCGATTGGTTCCACCACGCCGACCAAGGCACGCAAACATTTGGCATTCCGTATGAATGGTTCATCGCGCTGGAGCAGCCGTCGCCTTCGCTTGCTGCGCCGGGACTTTTAAGCGACCCTTTGTACCTGGATCGCTACGGTTTTATTCCAGACAACACGCATCCCGACAACGCGAATCCCGCGAAGCCAGGACTGCCGATCGGTTTCGCCTACGGCGGCCCGTTGAAAGATTCTAGCGGTACTCCAGTTTTAAATCCGCAAACGAAAGCGCCGCTGAGCTCGCTCGGCTTGACCTGTGCCGCATGCCACACGGGCCGGCTCACCTATCAGAACATCACCATCCTGATTGACGGCGGCCCGGCTCTCACGAATCTCGACAAGTTTCAAAACGGTGTGGGCTTGGCGCTGTGGTACACGCGATGGATGCCGTTTCGCTTTGCACGGTTTGCCGACCGCGTACTCGGTTCCGGCGCTAGCCTGGCCGCAAAATCTGACTTGAAGGCGCAATTGATTCAAGTGCTGACGGAAGACCAGAAGATTCACAACTTGGAAGAAAAAGTAAAAGCACGCACGATCGAGGAAGGCTTTGCGCGCTTGGACGCGCTGAGCCGCATCGGCAATTTCGTTTTTTCAGTTGATCTGGACAACAATCCGGTAAATTTCGTGGCCTATTCCGCCCCCGTCCATTTCCCGCGCATTTGGAATTCTTCCTGGTTCGAGTGGGTGCAATACAACGGCTCGATCGAAGATCCCATGACACGCAACGCGGGCGAAGCTCTCGGCGTGCGAGCTGCCGTGAATCTCACCGGCAAAAATGGTCCGCTGTTTTCCTCCAGCGTGCGGGTGGACATGCTCGACCAAATGGAGAAGCTCCTTGCCGGAAAGCCCCCGAACCTCAACATTGGTTTCACCGGACTGAATTCGCCGAAGTGGCCGGAGAATATTCTGCCGCCGATCGATCACGCCCTCGCCGACAGGGGTGCCGTCCTGTACAAACAGATTTGCCAAGCGTGCCATCTTCCTCCGGTCACTGATAAAGAGTTTTGGGCTTC
The DNA here is from genome assembly GCA_963747605.1 of uncultured Acidobacteriota bacterium. GTDB lineage: Bacteria > Acidobacteriota > Terriglobia > Acidiferrales > UBA7541 > Palsa-295. The sequence continues at coordinate 311,779 of CAVVGA010000005.1, forward strand.
CCAGGAATGGAAGGCGTCGGATTCGAGCGGAGAGCTGCACCTGGACCTGGAGCAAATCCCCATCACTCACGTCGGAACCGATCCGGCCGAAGCGGCAGATATGGCGAATCGCCGCGTCGCAATTCCCGTCAACTTGGGAATTCTGACCGAAGAGTTCGGGCCGGCGCTCGGTGAGTTGGTCGATTCAACCGTCAACTACTGGTACGACAATCAGAAGCCGCCGATTTCCGCAGCACAGCGCCAACAGATGAATGGAAATCGCGCGGACGGTATACAGGCGCAGCTCGCCTACAAAGTCCGGCCCCTCACCGGAATCTGGGCCACTCCGCCGTATCTTCACAATGGCTCCGTTCCCAATATCTACGCGCTGCTTTCACCCGTGGCAGAGCGACCAAGAAAATTCTACCTGGGCAATCGTGAGTACGATCCTGTGAATCTGGGCTATCGCACCGACGAATTTCCCGGTGGCTTCGAACTGGATACCTCGATCCGAGGCAACAGTAATTCTGGTCACGAGTTCAACGACGCTTCGAAGGACGGCGCTGCGCACAAGGAAGGCGTCATCGGCCGCCGTCTGACTCCCAACGAGCGACGCGCGTTGATTGAATATCTCAAGACTTTTTGAATTCGGCTCACCCTGCGAGGCGCAAGCAAAAGTCGACTGCGACTTTAGGAGACTTATATGAACCGTTCTGGAAGGTTTTCTTTGCGATGTCTGAGACTTGGGCTGATCGGAACGCTCATCGTTTGCGCTGTCGGCGGTTGGGCGTGCAAATCGAAACCGCAGCCCGCACCCACTGCTGCGCCGGGGGTCCAACCGCTTTCGGCCAACGACGTCTCCTGGCTGTTTCCCGCGCCGACACAAGCCGCGGATTTAGCCAACCTGATCGCCGTCCGCGATATCACCACGCAAAACCCACAGGACCCGACCAAGCGCGATCCTGTTTGGCCGGACGCAGTGTTTCAGCGATTTGTCGCGATCGTAGATAGCCCGGCGGTGCAGGTCGCGGGCCAGCCCAGTATCGGTCTTCCCGCGGAAGCTCAATCCATCGACGCGTGGTTCGTCGCTGGTATTCGCATTGATGCCGGCGCACCCGGCCTTTCGAACGATATTCGCGCACAATTCGGCCAGTTGCCAGAGATTCGCCTGATCATTCAACCGGTGACGCACAATCCCGATGGCAGTCCTAAAGTGGAAGACATCGCAGGACACCTGATTTTTAATTTCACCCTGCCGAAACTGGACGATCCGGCACAGTCCGGTTGTCTGCAACGGCCGCAGCCCGATTTGGACACATTCAGCAAGTTCGTGGCGGACGTCGCTGCCATGCGGACGAAGTTGAGCGACGGCCAGCTTGGCGCGCACAAAGTCAGCACCGCGGGCACGCCCCTGGGTGTGCATCCCGGACTGGCAGACGCAACGACGGTGACGAATCTCCGCGCCGAGATGAAATCATTTCTCGAAAAATATATTTCCGCGCAGCGCTTACAGGCCATGGCCATCGCGGCAATTCCTGCCGGAGCAGGGAAGCCTTGGATATTTTTGTCGATCCAGGAGCTTCCGCCAGGTGTCGATCCGGCCTTACCAAATGGTGGATTTGATCCTGTGCATGGTCCCACGCTCGATGGGCTGCAATTCGCGCAACTGCTTCAGGCGGCCGGAACAACTCCGCGCGTCGTTCCAGAACCTCACACAAATAATCTGAACCCAATTACCTGTAAGAACGCGGCGGTGCCAACCGCGAATGTGCCGATTGCAGCGCGCAGCGGCGTTTCGACGTCTCAGGTGTTTGCCAATCCGGCGCTGGCTCCAGACCAGACCAAAGAAATTCTCGATACCATCGCCGATCCCGCCAAAAGCCACTTCTTCAACACCGATTGCATCAGCTGCCACACTGAAACGCGCCTCACCATGGACAATCTAAAATTCACAGCAATTCCCGGCATCAATACGGCAGTTCTGCCGGGCGGCACATGGGACGTGCGCAATTTCGGCTGGGGCAACGCAGGAAAAGCCGGCATGCAACCGACTGTAACCCGCCGCACAGCCAACGAAACGGCTGCGGTAGTAGCGTTTATCAATTCACAAGTGCTAGCGAAACAAAAGTAACGACGCGTTTCACGGCGTATTCGGTCTCAGCGGATCCCGCGGCGGCAAAATTAATTCCGCTCCCTGCCACGCAGCCGTGGTTGGGCCGCGCTCAGAGTCTTTCAGCCTATCGTTCGTTCGGCCCTGCACGCGCCCCAGCATCGATCTAATTCTTCAAAGAGCTGCTTGGGATCGGTGATAGCCGTCACTTTTGTTGGGCTGGCTTCCTCAAGCCGCCCGAACATCGTTTCCACAACGTGCTGGCCCAGCCGGCGGTAACTTTCAAACTGCGATTCGGTGAACCATTGATCCGCAGTGGATTGGTGCGGAAACGTGGGATGCGCCGTCTGGTAGTTCAGCACGTCCGCCGGTTCGTCGCCAGTGAGCGACGCTTTGATATAGACCAAAATTCCCGGCGTCTCGTCCGTCTGGACGTCCGCGTTTTCGTAATGGATTTTGCCGACGACGCAGTGCCATTTCGTCAGCTTCTTACCGCTAGCGGGGCCCTGCGGCACCACGGGTTCCGTCAACAGCTCGATCTCCACCCCGATATCCTCGCGGCACTTGCGCACAGCGTTCCCCAAATCTTCCAACGCGTAGTCGGGATCCTCGCCGGCATCGCAGGCGACGATAAATTTACAGCGTCGCTTCACCAGTTCATACAATCCTAGGTTTTCAAAGTGTCCGCCGTCCGACAAATACACGTACCTTGAATTGTCGTCCGTCAGTCCAAAAAGTTCTCCCAACAACCTCCACAGCCCCACCTTGGGACCCGGCTCCTGCCACGTCTTATTATTCCGCGGGTTCCCGGCCCAGAAACCCAATCGTACGTTGAAAAACGTCATCAGCATCGCCAGCGACGGCGTGGAGTGATACCCCATATTCGGGCTGGCCGCCGCCCCCGAAATGCTCAGGGCCGTTCCCACGTAGAGCCCATCACCCTTGTAAGCGTACTTGAGAGTCGGCCGGTACGCATACATCTCGATGTCGTCCGCCTCTCCCATCACTTTATCGTGCTTGTAATTTTCGTCCAGGCTCACTTGTTCGATCCAGGTATCGAATCCGCAGCGCCACGGCGTCATCGGAAACGATTCCGCCTTCCTTTCCTGCCACGCCAATTCCCGCGAATTCACAAGGTTCAACGTACCGTTAATGATCGGCAACGGCCCGGAGTATCCCTTGTCGCTTCGCAGCGTGCTGAGGTGCAGATCATCGCAGCAATCCAATCCGCTGAACGGATTTCCTTGCCGTCCTTCGTGCGTCGCTCCCAGGTAACAACGCACCAGCCTGTTCCGGTACATCAAATTCATTGAGAACTCGTTCAGATCCACGCGCGACGATAAAAATAAACACAGCAGCAGCACGCCCAGGCACGCCCAGAAAAGGTACGTGCCGAGCACTTGATCCAGCAGGACGAAATGCGCCTTGATATACTCCGGGGCCCCCGCGGTCGGATTCGGCACTGCCGTCCCCTGCAGCGTCAGCGCTCCCGATTCGACCGTCCCGCTCACCTTCAGCGCCCAGTTCGCAGCTTTTTCCACCGCCGGACTCTCCGTCAGGAACGCGTTCCATGCCCACTGCACCGCCGGCGCGGCGTACTGGATTCGCGCCAAGATTAATTCCAGAGCAAGTGCTCCGAGCGACAGCAGCCCAGCGATAAACACGTACGGCGTCACCGACAGTAGATAAGTCCTCCAGCTTCCTGCGTCCTTGTCGTCCCCGGTTTTCGCGCTCTTTCCTCCCAGCACCCCCGTCAGGGTCGTTCCGATCCACATGAACCCTGCCAAGTGCAACCAGTCTTTCATACGCATTAATCCCAGCGGCGCATAGACCGTGATTGCAAACCCGGCGCACCATACGATCGTCAATATGAAAATCCATCCTGAAACGCGCGACCACCACTCCCGGTACGGATCAAAAAACGTGCGCCCCATCAATCCCATCTGAACCGCCGCCGCCGTCATGAACAGACCCAGGGTTAGCGGAACTCCCAGACTCAGCTCGTGCCAGTGTCCACCGCACAATCCGTCTAGCCGCGTGAACGCTTCGCGCGTCAGCAGCATCATCATCAGCCCGCTCACTGCTCCCATTCCCACCGCACACAGGCTCCAAACGATTCGCCGGTTGCGCATCTGCCACTCGGCATCCGCCGGCACTTCATCCTGCTGCGGTGCCGCGAGGCAACTCAGGCTGAACGGCAGACCGAGCAATGCGATTCCTCCCAGAATCCAACGCCACCAATGCGCCGTCACGCTCCACTCGCTCGCGTGCGGCCAAATCCAAGCTGTCACCATCCACGACGCCATGAAGACCGGGGCGATGATCGTGCCTATCACCCAGGACTGCTTCTGCGGCGGCAGCATTCCCTCACTCGATTCCTTCGGCAATTGTTTGCAATCAATCAGGCCGCGCAAATTCGACATGCCCAGCGAGAGCGCGATCGTCATCAGCACGAATACCAGTGTCGGTATCGTCCAAGGCCACGTCAGGCAGCGCTGGTGCGTTGCTCCCAGCGTCAGGCTTTCCGCGATATAGGGAAGCAGCAACAGCGTGGCCAGGAAGAGCGTGAGCACCGATTGATTCAGCAGCAGATTTCGCAGATAGATCGCGACGATCGTCCATGTGTCCGCGCCGAGTATGCCCAGACGCGGCGTTAAATAATTGCTGTATTCACGCAGGTAGCGGATCGGCGGGGGTTCGGTGTGCGAATGCTGGTCGTTCATTTCCGCCTGGCCCACGCTGTCTTTTCGTGCAACGCGCGTCGGCTGCAGCTCCCGCTCGACGATCTTGATACCTTCGTCCCGCGTCACAAGATGCCCGGTGTTCTTGGCCTCCGTCTCCGCCGCCCGCAGAATCCACGCTTCCAGCCAGCTTCCGATGTATCCGCCGCCCGAAACCGTGGAAAGGAAATCGAAAATGTGCAGCTTGCCGTACTTGCCGAGGCCCTGCAGGATGCCCAGATTGAATGTCGCGCTGCGAATCCCGCCGCCAGAAAACGCCAACCCCACCAAGCCCATTTTGTGAGCTTCGTCAATGACGGTGACGGCTTCAGTCGTCGCTACCTCCCCAGACTTTTCGTCACGGTTGGTCTTCCCGGCCTCTTCCGCGATTGATTTCACATGCGTCCATTCGTGACTGTCCCGTTGCCGCGGTCGGCCTCTCTTCTTGCGCAGCGCGTCCACCTCCACCAACTCTTCCGCCAGCGCTTCGATAAAGCAGACCGCGCAATCCCGGTCAGGGGGCGGCGTTTCGATAGGATCGGTCATCTTCGCTTCCTTCTTTCCATCTGCTACGGTACTGAGATCACCTTCGGGGGGAGAGTCGCGCGGCGGATTGCGCTGCAACCGTCGCCATGGGGCCGTCAATCTGGGCGGCAGGGTATTTCTCTCGATACGTTCCTGTCAAGTAAAAACGAACAGTAAAAACGATTCAGGCCGTCGCGTTGCAGAGCCGCTCCTGCCGCGCAGCAGAAATCTTCCGCGCTATAAATAATGCTATGAATCCGGTAAAATTCTTCGCGGGCGCCTCGTGGCTCTCGGTGGCGCGATGCGACGCGGCGGTGCGCGCGACTCGCCTCTGCGATGGTCTCGTGCATCGGCGAAGCCTGGCTCACCGAAGTTCCCAGTCTTTATAACAACATTTAGTAAAGGAGCACCAAAATGGCAGCACGCGCAAAATCCCCAGTAAAGGCAACTGCAAAGCCCAAAGCGATCACGCCTCTTACGAAACGCAAGGCTTGGAAGGCTCTCGGCGCGCACTATAAGAAAATCGCCAAAATACATCTGCGCAAGCTATTCGCGGACGACCCCAAGCGCGGTGAGCGCATGACGCTGGAAGCCGCGGGGATTTTCCTCGATTACTCCAAGCACCGCATTAACGACCAGACCATCAAGCTGCTGCTGCAATTGGCCGACGAGTCGCGCCTGCGCGAGCGCATTGACGCGATGTTCAGCGGAGAGAAAATAAACATCACCGAGAAACGCGCGGTGCTGCACGTCGCGCTGCGCGCACCCAAAGGTTCGTCGATCATCGTTGACGGCGAAAACGTAGTGCCCGGCGTTCATGCCGTGCTCGACAAGATGGCCGGCTTCTGCGACCGCGTCCGCAGCGGCGCCTGGAAAGGCCACACCGGCAAACCCATTCGTAACGTCATTAATATTGGCATCGGCGGCTCCGACCTTGGCCCGGTGATGGCCTACGAAGCCCTGAAACATTACAGCGACCGCGAGCTCACGTTCCGTTTTGTCTCCAATGTTGACGGAACCGATTTTGCCGAAGCCGTTCGTGACATCGATCCGGCCGAAACTCTCTGGATCGTTTCGTCGAAGACATTCACCACGCTTGAAACCATGACCAACGCGCACACCGCGCGCGACTGGACGCTAGCCGGTTTGGGTGGCGATGAAAAATCCATCGCCAAGCATTTCGTCGCCGTCTCGACCAACGCTGCCGAAGTCACAAAGTTCGGCATGGATACCGCCAACATGTTCGAATTCTGGGACTGGGTTGGCGGGCGTTACTCGATGGATTCCGCGATCGGTCTTTCCACGATGCTCGCCATCGGCCCGGATAATTTTCGCGCGATGCTCAGCGGCTTCCATCAGATGGACGAGCATTTCCGCACCGCGCCATTCAAACAAAATCTGCCCGTACTGCTGGGGCTGCTATCCATCTGGTACGGCGACTTTTTCGGCGCGCAAACTTCTGGCGTCTTTCCCTACGAGCAGTATTTGAAACGTTTCCCGGCATATCTGCAGCAGCTCACCATGGAGAGCAACGGCAAGCACGTCACGCTCGACGGCACGCAGGTGAACTACCAGACCGGAGCAATATACTGGGGCGAGCCGGGCACCAACGGCCAGCATTCTTTCTACCAGCTGATTCATCAGGGCACAGAATTAATCCCTTGCGACTTCATCGCGTTCGCGCAGCCGCTGCATGCGGTTGGCCGTCACCACGACATGCTCCTGGCGAATGTTTTCGCGCAGGCCGAAGCGCTTGCGTTCGGTAAGACACCTGAACAAGTGAAGAAAGAAGGCACGCCGGACTGGCTCGTCCCGCATCGCGTCTTCGAAGGCAATCGCCCGTCGAACACAATTTTTCTCGATAAGCTCACGCCTGAAGCGCTCGGCAAGCTGGTGGCTCTTTACGAGCACAGCGTCTTCACGCAAGGTACCATCTGGCATATTGATTCGTTCGACCAGTGGGGCGTGGAGCTTGGAAAAGTTCTGGCGCAGCGGATTATTCCAGAAATCGAAAGCGCCACCGAACCGAAACTCGCGCATGACAGCTCCACAAACGGCTTGATTCGCCGTTATCGCAAATTGAGGAATCCCTCGTAGCGAATTCTGTATTTACGGGGAAACGCGATAGAGAACTGAAGCGTGCGGGCGCAACGTGACGCCGAGATTCTTTTCGTGACCTAGGTCCTTGTGCGACCACAGATCGCGCACTGCAGGGTTCGCGATCTGAATTCCCAGCTCCGTCGAATTCAAATGAATCGTCTCCGCCGCGCCGCTTAAATTGAATGCGGCGACGTATTTGTCCGCACTACCGGGTGCGTCCGCGAGCCAGACGCGCACATTCCCGCGCTCCAGAACTTGCCGATTGCCGCTGCTGTTCTGATCAATCTCAAGCACTTCGCGATTCTTCAGCAGCTCCAGAGTGGCAGCATCAGCGGACGGTAAATCCCCGCCGAATATCAGCGGCGAGCGGAACATGCACCATAGCGTCATCACCGTCCGCTGTTCATCCGGAGTGAACCGAGTTTGCTGCGGCGCTCCGTTCTTATCAGTGATGCGCAATGTTCCCAGCGGCAACATATCAGCGTCGGGCCAAGTGTTATCTTTCCCGATATACGGCGCCCAGTCGCGCGCGTAATCGACCTGCTTCTTCAGCAGGTTCCAATCGTCCCAGAAATCGTCAGAAATGCGCCACATCTGCGCGTTTTCGCGCAGGTCCGCGGCCTCAGAAATGGGCGCGGGCCCCGGTGACAAACTCAAAACAATCGACGCGCCACTGTTGCGAATCGCGCTGCTCAGCGCATGCACTTCCGGCGCGCGTAACGCATAGGGCCGGCTCATGTCGTCCGCCTTGATAAAATCCACTCCCCACGAAGCGTACAGCGCAACGATTGAATCGTAGTAGGCCTGAGCGCCAGGCTTGGACATATCCACTCCATACATGTCCTGATTCCAGTCGCACACATTGGTGCGGTCAGCAATTTCGGCCGCGCGATAGCTGCTACCCAGGATCGGCAGGTTCTGCTCCACAGCTTGTCGCGGAATTCCACGCATGATGTGAATTCCAAACTTCAAACCTTTCCGACGAACATAAGCCGCCAAATTTTGGAATCCCGCGTCGCCGCCCGCGGAAGGGAAGCGATTCGGTGCGGGCAGCAGTCGTCCATACGCATCCATCGTCAGCGGAGCGCCCGCGCGATAATCATGTCCTCCGGCATTCGGCTCGTACCACTGAATATCCACCACGATATATTGCCAACCGAATTGCAGAAGTTCTTGCGCCATCGCGTCCGCGTTCGCCTTCACTTGTTCTTCGCGCACCGCCGTGCCATAGCAATCCCAGCTGTTCCAGCCCATGGGCGGCCGGCTTGCTGCGGATTCGTCGCCGCCAAGAATCGCAGCGAGCGGAACGCAGCAGATGATCAGCGCAATCGCTACCGCGCATTTTATTCTGGAGTAGGCGCCTCGCCCGGCGATGCGCATGGTTGTTTCCTCCCGCTGCTCGGCCTGCGTTCGTTCAACCTAATGGAGAACGTTGAACCCGCGTGTGCTTTTTCGGCACAGGCGTACTACCGTGGTCCCAGCAATCGCGTTGGACATTTTAGTTGCAGTAAGCGTTTTCTCAATGCTAGATATGCAGTCCGGGACACTTGGGCATCGCGGGGCAAACGGCCATCCAACCGCCATTGCGGAACGCGAACGAAGCGAGTGACCTTCACCTCACCGCTCGTCTGCGCCGGAAACCTAGCACCCATGGCGCAAAGGGGATCTATGACCATCGAACGGCGGCGATTTATCCGCAACGCAGCAGTGGGAGTCGGCTCCGCGCTCTTCGCCCGGCAATTCAGTTTCGCAGCTACCGCGGATGCCCGCATCGAAATCTTGCTTGACGAGCCGCTCGGCACCATCTCACCGAATATCTACGGCCATTTTACGGAAAATCTCGGCGGCGTGGTGTATGACGGCATATGGGTCGGCGAAAATTCCAAAGCCGCGAACGTCCAAGGCGTGCGCAAGAACCTGGTGGACGCGCTGCGGAAAATTAAATCGCCCGTGATTCGCTGGCCCGGCGGATGCTTTGCCGACGGCTACGATTGGAAAGACGGCGTGGGTCCCGCGGCGCAGCGTCCTCGCCGTACAAATTTCTGGGCGGGCGAGGCACTGGTTCGCGACCAGGGAAATATCCCGCAGAAATACGACCCCAATCAGTTCGGCACCAATGAATTTGTGCACTTCTGTAAACTCGCCGGCAGCGCACCGTATCTCGCTGCAAATTTGCGCAGCCTGCCTGTGGAGGATTTTTACCGCTGGATCGAGTATTGCAATTCTCCGGCAGGCAGCACCACGCTGGCCGATCTGCGCGCCGCGGGTGGTGATCGTGATCCCTTCCAGGTGCGTTACTGGGGAGTCGGCAACGAATCCTGGGGCTGCGGCGGGGATTTCACTCCCACCGAATACGCGCAGGAATTCCGGCGCTTCGCCGCATGGGTGCCCCGCTATGGATTGCAGGACGTGTCGCTGATTGCTTCGGGCCCTAATTCAGACGACTGGAGCTGGACGCGCGGTTTTCTGCAAGGATTGCTGGAAAAAGGCCCGCGGCAGCTGCGTTCCGTCTGGGGATTGTCGCTGCACTACTATTCCTGGAATCTCAGCCGCGGCAAAACGCAGGATTGGGTTCAGGGCAAAGGCGACGCCGTAAATTTCGACGCCGTGGATTGGTATGAATTAATGCACGAGGGCGATCGCATGGAATCGCTGATCACCGGGCACTGGCAAATCATGCAGGAGTTCGACCCGCAACACCACATCAAGCTCGTCGTGGATGAATGGGGACCGTGGTACAAACCCGGCAGCGAAGTTTCACCCACCGACATCCTGGGGCAAATGATTACTCTGCGCGATGCGGTGATGAGTGGCGCAACGCTCGACATTTTCAATCGGCATCCCGAGAAAGTCACCATGGCCGCCTGCGCGCAACTCATCAACTGCCTGAATTGTTTGTTCCTCGCGCACGGCGATCATTTTGCGCTCACGCCCGTGTACCACGTCTTTCAGATGTACTCGGCGCATCAGGGTGCGCAAGCCGTCCGCGCGATTTTTTCCAGCCCGTCAGTGAATTATGATCGCGACGGCAAGCCCGCCTCGTTTTGGGGATTGCAAGGCTCGGCATCCATCAAGGACAAAGACCTGACAATCACCGTCGTGAATCCCGACGTCAGCCAGCCGCGCGAAACGGAAATTGTGATGCGTGCGTCCGATATAAAGTCCGGCACCGTCACCGTACTGACGGACAAGGACATTCATGCACACAACACGTTCGAAAATCCGGAAGCCGTCCGCCCGCGCACCGAAGATCTAACGGTCACAGGCGCGAGCATCCGGCACACGTTTCCGGCGGCATCGGTAACCTTAATACAGGCGAAATTGGCCTGAGAAGCGCTCCCCTGACGGCTGCGGAAATGGACACTGCGTGCGGTTGGAGTTTGACGAACGCATGTTAAGATAGTCTAGTATTTATTGGCGAGTAAGCGTTTTCTCGGTTTTGCCACTAGCCTCACCACGAGGGCACGGCCCATGAAATTGCAGCGCCTAAGAGAGCAAGTCCTGCGGGCGAACCTGGAACTGGTCCGCCGCGGCCTGGTGCTCTACACCTTCGGAAATGCCAGCGGAATTTCGCGCGAGGACGGGCTGGTGGTCATCAAACCCAGCGGCGTCCCCTACGACGAATTGCAGCCCGAGCATATGGTGATTACGGATTTGGATGGGAAAGTCGTGGAAGGAGATCTGCGGCCTTCCTCCGATCTTCCCACGCACATCGTGATTTACCGGTCGTTCGCCAATGTCGGCGGCGTAGCTCATACCCATTCGGAGTTCGCGGTTTCCTGGGCGCAGGCGGGTCGGCCGATTCCGTGTCTGGGGACCACGCACGCTGACACATTTCACGGCGCCGTTCCGGTCACCGCGGATCTGACCCCAAATGAAACAGAAACGGAGTACGAGAAAAATACCGGCGTCGCGATCGCGCGCGCATTTGAGCATGTGAACCCGGACAGCATTCCCGGCGTTCTGGTGAAAAGCCACGGACCGTTCACATGGGGCGCTGACCCGGGCGCTGCCGCGCACAATTCCGCGATCCTGGAATCTGTGGCGCGCATGGCGTATTACAGCACCATCATAAATCCCGCGATCGAGCCGATTTCGCCATGGCTGCACGACAAGCACTTCTTGCGCAAGCATGGCAGCGCCGGCTATTACGGTCAGCCGGTAAAAAAGTAATTCTTTTGTAAATTTGTGGCGGATGAAAGTCCGACCCGTTCGAAATTGTCGCTCCTGTTAATCGCGGATTGAAGGGACCCATGGAAAAATCGAAAATCACGCTCGGGCTGATTGTGGGAAATCGCGGCTTTTTTCCTGGCCACCTTGCCGAGCTTGGCAGAGCAGAGATGGCGAAGGTGCTGCAGGAGTCCGGCGTGGATGTGGTCGTGCTGGACCTGAAGCTGAGCAATTACGGCGCGATCGAAACCTACGAAGAGGCTATGCGCTGCGCGGAACTGTTCCGCGCGAATAGCAACCGCATTGACGGCGTAGTCGTCACGCTGCCGAATTTCGGCGACGAACGCGCTATCGCCGACACCATGCGCCTCTCGCGCCTGAAAGTCCCGGTGCTGGTGCAGGCCACGCCCGATACGCCGTCCAAAATGACCATCGCGCACCGTCGCGACAGTTTTTGCGGAAAAATGTCCGCCTGCAATAATTTGCGGCAGTATGGTATCCCGTATTCGTTGACCACTTCTCACACGGTAGCCCCCGGCTCCGAAGAATTCAAAAAAGATCTGGCCTGGTTCACCGGCGTTTGCCGCGTGTACCGCGGCTTTCAGAATTTGCGCATCGGCAGCATCGGCGCGCGCCCTGCTGCGTTCAATACCGTGCGCTATAGCGAGAAATTGCTGGAAGCTGCCGGAATTTCCGTCGAGACGCTGGACCTTTCTGAAGTGATCGGCCGTATCGAGCGCATGCAGGACAACGACGACGCGGCGCAGGCCAAGCTGAAGGCCATTCATAAGTACGTCACCACCAGCGGTGTGCCCGATGCCGCTTTACTGAAAATGGCGAAATTGGGCGCCGTGATTGACGAATGGATGAAGGCCACGCACGTAACCATCAGTGCGGTACAGTGCTGGACTTCCATCGAAGAAAATCTTGGCGTGGTTCCGTGCACGGTAATGAGCATGATGAGCAACGAACTGCTGCCTAGCGCCTGCGAAGTGGATATTTGCGGCACGCTCAGCATGTACGCGCTCGCGCTTGCTTCAGAAACTCCAAGCGCCTTGCTCGACTGGAACAATAATTACGGCGAAAATCCGGACAAGGCCGTCTGTTTCCATTGCAGCAATTTGCCCAAGCATTTCTTTAAGGAAGTCCGCATGGACTATCAGCAGATCATCGCCGGCACGGTGGGGAAAGATAACACTTTCGGAACTTGCGTTGGCCAGGTGAAGGCAGCGCCGATGAGTTTTGCGCGCTTTTCCACCGACGATGAGAATGGCGTGATCCGCGGCTATGTGGGCGAAGGCCGATTCACCGAGGATCCGCTGGAAACATTCGGCGGTGCCGGAGTCGTGGAGATTCCACACATGCAGAAGTTGTTGCGCTACATTTGCGAGAACGGTTTCGAGCATCATGTCGCCGCGAATCTTGCGACGGTCGCAGGCATCGTCCATGAAGTAGCGACGCGTTACATGGGCTGGGAAACCTACTGGCACGGGCGCTGAAGTTCGCAGCAGCGCGCATCCTCCCGCGCGGAACACGCCTGCACCGTCACCAAAATCACCGTATTTCCTGCGCTTTTTGTCCCTCATCAGAAATATCTATCGAACCCATCCGCATAGCCAATGCCATAAAATTTCTATCCATTGCATCAGCTTTGTGAGTTGTACTGTACGACTGCACATGAGTTAGTTATCTAGCATGCGGCCTTTGCGTTCCAAGCCGGAAGTGGATCACGATGCCTGTGGAGTAGGCTTCATCGCGCAACTGGGAAGCAGCGGCTCGCGAGACGTCGTGGAACGCGCTCTCACAGCGCTGGAGCGCCTCTGTCATCGCGGTGGAGTTGACGCGGACGGACTGAGCGGCGATGGCGCCGGCATCCTCACTCCGATTCCGAAAGATTTCATCCGCAAGCGCACCCGCGAAATTAATATTGAATTGCCGGAGTCGTTCGGCATGGGCATGGCGTTCATTCCGCCCGGCCAGGAATCCGCCGCGCGCGCCTCGGTCGAATCCTCGGCAAGAGAATTGGGATTGCGCTGTCTCGGCTGGCGCGACGTGCCCACTTATCCGACGCTGCTCGGTCCCTGCGCGCTGGCAACGCTACCGCTGATCCGTCAATGTTTTTTCGTCACTGAAGATTCGTCCGCGGATCTGGAGCGCCAGCTTTTCCTGATGCGCAAACGCATCGAATCCGGCGCGATCTCCGGCATTTATTTCTGTTCGCTCTCGTCGCAATCGATCGTATACAAAGGATTGCTGACGCCGCTGCAGCTCGCGGCTTTCTATGCCGATCTGGCCTGCCCGGATTTCATCGCGCCCTTCGCCATTTTTCACCAGCGCTACTCGACCAATACCAGTCCGTCCTGGCAGCTCGCGCAACCTTTCCGCTTCGTCGCGCACAACGGCGAAATCAACACCATTAGCGCCAACCGCCGCTGGACGCGCACGCGGGAAGGCGCGCTGCAGCAGGAATTCGCCGTGCACGATTGGTTTCGCGTACTGGAAGAGGGCGTCAGCGACTCCGCCAGCTTCGATAACGCGCTCGAAGTTCGTCTGCGGCAGGGTTCCAGCGTGGCCGCCGCGATGTTGCGCATGGTTCCGCCCGCTTGGGAGGGCGATCCGCAAACCGGTCCCAAGCTTCGCCGCTTTTTGCAAAAAGCGACGCGCGAACAGGAACCGTGGGACGGTCCCGCCGCGCTGGTCTTTAGCGATGGCCACATGGTCGGTGCGAAGCTCGACCGCAATGGGCTTCGTCCCATGCGCTATACGATCACTTCCGATGGATTGCTCGTCGTCGGTTCGGAAGTGGGCATCGCGGATTTGCGTGGCAAAAGAATCGCCGAACGCAACCGCCTGGGCCCAGGCGAGATTTTTCTGGTGGACTCGATCGCCGGCGCGATCTTCCGTGGCAACAACGAAGTGTCTGAATTGCTCGGCGCGGAACCCAGCCGCGCAGGCCACCGTGACCGAGATTCGCAGACGCGCGTCGCGCGCCTGGAAAGCGCCGCAACAGTTCCTTATGCATCCGAAATCGAACCGCAAAGACTCGCCGCCGCGATGGGTTGGACCGAGGATCAGTTCCGCCTTCTCTTCCAGCCGCTCGGCCGGGAAGGGAAGGAAGCTGTCTGGAGCATGGGCGACGACGCCCCGCCCGCGTTTCTTTCTTCCGTGAAGCGTCCGCTGTGGGATTACTGCAAACAGCGGTTCGCGCAAGTAACCAACCCGCCGATCGATCCGTTGCGCGAAGTGCACGTGATGTCGCTTGACGTGTACTTGGGTCCGAACATTGTGGCCGGCTCGCCAGTGCTCGATGCTGGCCATTTGGCTGCACTGGAAAGCAGGCTGGGCACGCCGCTGCAGCGAATTGACTTCACTTTTGACGTGACCTGTGGAGTAGAAGCAGCGCGCGTAGCGTTGGAGCGCGTCCGTCAGGATATTTCCGCGGCTTTCGCGGTTGGCGTCAGTGCGAAACCGCCTGTGATCGTGCTAAGCGATCGCGAAACCACGAAGCAACGTGCCGCGCTCCCTGCTTTGCTCGCGGTTTCCGCCGTGTGGAAGGAAATGGTTCGCGTGGGCGGTCACGATGTGCCGCTCATCGTCGAATCCGGCCAAGTGATTGAAACGCATCACATCGCGCTGCTGGTCGCCGTGGGCGCGAGCGCCGTATTCCCGTATCTCGCGATGGAGCTTTCCGAAAATTTGAAACCGGGCGGCGCCGTAAGTTATCGCGTCGCGGTCGAAGCCGGGCTGCGCAAAGTTCTTGCGCGCATGGGCATTTCCACGGTCGCGAGCTATCGCAATAGCCATCTGTTCGAAACTGTCGGGCTCGACGAAGATATTTGCGAGGAATTTTTCGAAGACGCATCCTCGAGTCTAGGCGGCAGGAGTCTCGACGACATTCTGCAGACCAGCATCCACTCCCACGTCCGCGCGTTCGCGGCGGGCGATTCTCCGATGCAGGATTCCGGGCTGTATCGTTTCCGCCACGCAGGAGAGCGGCATTCCACTTCACCTGACCTCGTGCGGCGCATGCACGCGTATCTGAAGTCCCCAACGCCCGAAAAATATGCGGCGTACTCCGAGCTGGCGGACAGTCGCGGCTCGGTTTCCGTCCGCGATCAACTCGAGTTCGCGCTGGGTTCTCCGATCCCACTGGACGAAGTCGAACCAGAAAGCGCGATACTCGCCCGTTTCTGCGCACAGGCCATGTCCTTGGGCGCGCTCAGCCCCGAAGCCCATCGCACTCTCGCGATCGCCATGAATCGCTTGGGCGCGCGCAGCAACACCGGAGAAGGCGGCGAAGATCCCAGCGTCTATCGCTTCGAACCGGAAGCGGCCAATCGCGTCAAACAAGTCGCTTCAGCGCGTTTTGGAGTGACCGCCGAATACCTCGCTCGCGCCGACGAACTCGAAATCAAAATGGCGCAAGGCTCGAAGCCTGGCGAAGGTGGCCAGCTTCCTGCAAGCAAAGTAAATTCCTACATCGCGCGTCTGCGCCACGCGGTTCCCGGCATGTCGTTGATTTCCCCGCCGCCGCACCACGATATTTACAGCATCGAAGATCTGGCGCAGTTGATCTACGATCTACGCTCCGTCAATCCCGTTGCAAGAATTGGCGTGAAGCTGGTTTCCGGCGCGGGCGTGGGCATTATCGCGGCTGGCGTCGCGAAGGCTGGGGCCGATGTGATTACCATCGCCGGATTCGACGGCGGCACCGGCGCATCACCGCTCACTTCAATCAAGAATACCGGTCTGCCCTGGGAAATCGGATTGCGCGCCGCGCATTCCGCGCTGGTGCGTTCAGGCTTCCGCGAAAGAGTGCGTCTGCGCGTGGACGGCGGTCTTAAATTTGGCCGCGACGTCGTGATCGCCGCGCTGCTGGGCGCGGATGAATTTGGTTTTGGCACAGCTACTTTGCTTGCGATCGGTTGCGTGATGGCGCGGCAATGCCACCTAAATACATGTCCGGTCGGCATCGCCACGCAGGACGAAAAGCTGCGCGCACGTTTCGCCGGCAATCCGGAAATGGTGATGGCTTATTTTCGCGGCGTCGCCGGAGAAGTTCGCGAACGCATGGCTACACTGGGAATTCGTTCGCTCGCCGAAGTAGTCGGCTCGGTGGAAAGATTGCGGCCGCGCAACGAAGCGACGTCGCACTCGGTTTCCGGATTGCTCCAGCCGTCAACCAATGCGGCGCAACAGTCCGCGAAAGCTTTGCCGCTCGAAATCCATCTGCCCGAAACCGCTAAGGATATCCGTCGCAAATTGCTGCGTGGCGTGGACGGGTTGAAGGCTTTCCCGTTCGTTCACCATTCTCTCTCCATCTCGAATTCCGACCGCAGCGTTGGCGCGCACCTCAGCGGTCACATTCTGCGCCGCACGAACTTCGAGGGCTTGGCGGCGGGGAAGAGTATTCGCTGCGAATTCCGCGGCTCCGCCGGGCAAAGCTTCGGCGCGTTCTTGGTGCCGGGCATTCGTTTCCGGCTCGTGGGCGACGCCAATGATTACGTGGGCAAGGGCCTAAGCGGCGGCACCATCGCCATCACCGCGGGCGCTGCGGCTTCGAAGCGTGGCGACGTGCTCGCAGGCAACACGGTGCTCTACGGCGCCACCAGCGGAAAGCTTTTTATCGCCGGACGCGTTGGCGAGCGCTTTGCAGTGCGCAATAGCGGCGCGCTGGCCATCATCGAAGGAGCCGGCCAGCACGGCTGCGAGTACATGACCGCGGGCATCGCGGTAATTCTGGGGCCCGCGGGAATGAATCTCGGCTCCGGCATGACCGGCGGGCTCACCTACATTCTTCGTGATGCGATCACCGGCGACAATTGCAATCACGAATTTGTGCGTTGCGCCGAAATTGGCGACGGCGCCGGCGAACAGGAAGAAGGCTGGCTGCGCGCGCTGCTGCAGGAACATTTCCGGCTCACCGGCAGCCAACGCGCGCGACGCTTGCTGCAATCCACCCACCTGTTGCCGCTGGTGCGCCTTGAGCCCGTGCACCTGCCGTGTTCGATTGCCGACACCTGGGCGCCGTTCCTCACGCGTCCGACCGGACGAAACGAAGCGCAGATTTCAGAAGTGGTCCGCGCGCTGCCGCTGGAACACGACAGCATGGGCCAGACCAGCGAATCCGCCTGCTGAATTATTTCGCGCGCGTAAAAATCGCTTGACGCTCCCCGCGTCTGTCGCATACTTCACCGAAATAGCGCGCGGCGGAAAAGTACATCCAGCAATGGCGGTCGAAGAGGAGACAAACGCGATGATCCCCGGTGATTTCCCGAGCGCGTATCGAGTGGGCGTTGCCGGACCCGTTGGTTCGGGCAAGACGGCGCTCGTTGACCAACTCACGCGCCAGTTTTGGCCGCGCACCAATCTCGCCGTCGTCACCAACGACATTTACACCCAGGAAGACGCCGAATTTCTGGTGCGCCAGGGCGTGCTACCCGCCGAACGCATTCGCGGCGTCGAAACCGGCGGGTGTCCGCATGCCGCGATTCGCGAGGACGCGTCCATGAATTTGCAGGCGATCGCGGAATTGGAAACTGCGTTGCCGGGCCTCGAACTGATTTTTGTCGAGAGCGGTGGAGACAATCTTGCTGCTGCGTTCAGTCCCCAATTGGTGGACATCTGGATTTACGTGATTGACGTAGCCGAGGGCGACAAAATTCCGCGCAAAGGCGGTCCCGGCATCATGCGCTCCGATTTGCTGGTGATCAACAAGATTGATCTGGCGCCTTACGTTGGCGCATCACTCGAAGTGATGGACCGCGACTCGCGCCGCATGCGCGGCGAGCGGCCTTTTATTTTTACGAATCTGCGCGATGGCGTGGGGTTGGATCGTGTGGTGAGCTGGCTCGAGGAAAAGTTGAATCGCCCGGCCGACGCGCGCCGTTCGCTGATGGATGCGCACGCACCCTACGCGGGGCATCGTCATGAGCACGGCTACAGTCACGATCACGATCACGTCCACGAGCATGACGCCTAACATCGTCATGACCACAGCCACGCGCATGACGATGGCCACAGCCAGGCCCGCGGTGCCGGAAATGATTAAGGATGCGGCGATGCCCGCGGATATTCTTCCCTGGCGCAAGGATTCGTGACCATGCAGCGCGATTCGGCGAACGAACAGCTCACGCACGCAGGCGAGCTTGCGGAGCTCCGACTGCTGCACCTGGCCGATAGCGCGCTACCCATCGGCGCGCTGGCGCATTCTTTCGGTCTCGAGTCGCTCACTTCCTGCGAGATGCTCACTACGCCCGATCTGCCGGATTTTCTGCGGACGACTCTGGAAGAAGCCGCAATGATGGAAGCGGTCTTCTGCAGAGAAGCGTTTCGCCTGCCGGCCGTCGCCACTTCGGAAAGTGATTTCGCGTCGCTCTGGCTCGCTCTCAACAATCTATTAAGCGCTCGCAAGCCGGCGCGCGAAAGCCGCGCAGGTAGCGCGTCGCTCGGCGCGAATTTTCTGCAGGTTGTGCTGAACCTCGCTGACGTTCCGCTAGCGCGCATGGCGCTCGATGCCACGAAACGCTCGGGAAGCCTGCTGCACCACAGCACAGCGTTCGGCCTGGCATGCAGCCTGCTTGGATTTGCGGAGCAGCGCGTAGTTCTCGTCTATCTCCATCAATCTGTCGCGAGCCTGGTGTCGTCGTGCCAGCGACTACTGCCGCTGGGTCAGTCAGAGGCGGCAAGAATTCTTTGGAATTTGAAGCCGGCAATAATTGACGCAGCCAATCGCAGCGCGACGCGCTCGCACGATGAGGCGTTCTGCTTTATGCCACTGCTCGATTGGGGCGCGATGGAGCATCCCGCGCTCAGCATCCGACTTTTTATCAGTTAAGTGGTCATTCGTTGAACGTGCTCGCCAACACCATGACCTCGGTCGCCGAAAATCCGCGTACGATGCTCTCCGAACCTTACGCGTCGCCGCGGCTGCAAGCGTCCCTCACGCTGGATTTTGCGCACGACGAGTTTGCCGGGCACACCGTGCTCGCGGCCAGCCGCCAGGAACCCCCTCTGAAAGTCGTCCGCGCATTCGCCGTGCAGGACGGCGCCGCCCTCGCGCATCTGCACAATGTTTCCGGCGGCTTGCTCGGCGGCGATCACCTCGCGCTAAAAGTAAACATTCGCGCTGGCGCGCGCGTGCAATTGACCACTACCGGCGCCACGCGCATCTACCGGCCGCGCCAAGAAGCACTGCCCGCCACACAATGCAACGAATTCACGGTGTACGAAGGCGCGCTGCTCGAATACGTCCCGGACGCGATCATCCCCTTTGCCGGCGCGCGTTTTTCGCAAGCAAGCACGATCCACCTCGCCCAAGGCGCCGGATTGTTCTGGTGGGAGATTCTAGCGCCAGGACGCGAGGCGCGCGGCGAAGCATTTGCCTACGATTGCGTGGAACTGAAAACAGACATCATCGCCGGAAGCCGGCCCATCGCCAGCGAACGCGTGCGCATCGAGCCGCGCAAGCGCCCGGTGCAATCTTTCGGCCGCCTCGGCCCGTACAAGACCTGGGCAACCTTCTGCATCGCGCGTGTAGGGCCGAGCGCCGTGGAATGGCTCGTGCTCGAGCGGGAATTGCGCGAACAAGCGCTTCCTCTCACGAAGCACGGCGAAACGCTGTGGGCAATCAGCATCCTTCCCGCGCACGGACTCATGGTGCGCTGCGCGGCCGTTCATGGGCGCCACGTGCTGCCCGGACTGCAAACTTTGTGGCAAACCGCGAAGCGGCGCCTGTATGGCCGCGATGCCGTGCCACCCAGAAAAGTGAACTGAGGATTACTGCACATGATTAACCGCATGCTCTTCAACACGGGCCGACTCGGAGCTACGCCGTGCATCTAACCCCGCGTGAACAGGAAAAATTGCTGATCGTAGTCGCCGCGGACGTGGCCCGCCGCAGACAAGCTCGCGGCCTGAAGCTGAATTACGTGGAAGCCATGGCGATTCTCTGCGCCGAAGTGATGGAAGCAGCGCGCGATGGGAAAAGCGTCGCCGACATCATGAGCTTCGGCGCGGTCATTCTGAAACGAGACGACGTAATGGAAGGCGTGGCGGAAATGATTCACGAAGTACAAGTCGAAGCCACCTTCCCCGACGGCACCAAGCTTGTTACCATCCACGATCCAATTCACTGATCGCCGTTGCAGGGGGAGAACGCGCATGAAACCGGGCGAATATTTTCTGAACGAGGCTGCCGGGCCAATCGAAGCCAACGCCGGGCGCCCGACAACGCGTGTGCTCGTACGCAACGCCGGCGACCGCCCGGTCCAAGTCGGCAGCCACTATCATTTTTTCGAAACGAATCGCGGACTCGGGTTCGATCGCGACGCCGCTTACGGCATGCGCCTGAATATCCCCGCGGGCACCGCCGTCCGCTTTGAGCCAGGCGAGGAAAAAGAAATCGAGCTGACGCCTTTCGGTGGCAGCCGCGTGATGCGAGGCTGCAACGGTCTGGTGGAAGGCCCGCTCGACGCCGATGGCGCGCGCAACAGCGCCCTAACCCGCGCGCAAAAAGCCGGCTTCCGCCTAAGCGCAAGCAATCACGGGAAGCGCCCATGGGCCTGAAGATTCCGCGCCGTACCTACGCCGAGCTCTACGGCCCAACCACTGGCGACCGCATTCGTCTCGCCGACACCGAACTGATCATCGAAATCGAAAAAGATTTCACGCACTACGGCGACGAGATCACCTTCGGCGGCGGAAAAGTAATTCGCGACGGCATGGGCCAAAGCTCAAGCGCTACAAGAGAGCAAGAGCGCGGCGCGCTGGACCTCGTCATCACCAACGCGGTGATCCTCGATCACTGGGGCGTCGTGAAGGCGGACATCGGCGTGAAGAACGGCCGCATCGTGAAAGTGGGCAAGGCCGGAAATCCGGATACGATGGACGGAGTTGATCCCAACCTGGTCGTCGGCGCCGCCACCGAGGTCATCGCTGGAGAAAATCTGATCCTCACCGCCGGCGGCGTGGATAGCCACATCCACTTCATCTCACCACAGCAAATTTACGAAGCTCTCTCGAACGGTATCACCACCATGATCGGCGGCGGCACCGGCCCAGCTACCGGCACAGCCGCAACGACTTGCACTCCCGGCGCTTGGAATCTGGCACGCATGTTGCAAGCAGCCGAAGCATGGCCCATGAATTTCGGTTTTCTCGGGAAGGGAAATAGCGCCACGGCCGCGCCGCTCGTCGAACAAATCGAAGCCGGAGCCTGCGGCCTGAAATTGCACGAAGATTGGGGCACTACGCCTGCGGCGATTGATGCTTGCTTGAAAGTCGCCGACGAGTTTGACGTCCAGGCCGCCATTCACACCGACACAATCAATGAAGCCGGCTTCCTGGAAGCCACTGTCGCGGCCATCGCCGGCCGCGCCATCCACACCTATCACACCGAAGGTGCCGGCGGCGGCCACGCGCCAGACATTATCCGTATTGCATCGTTCCCGAACGTCTTGCCGTCGTCCACCAATCCCACGCGCCCCTACACCGTGAACACCATTGCCGAGCATCTCGATATGCTCATGGTCTGCCATCACCTGAACCCGCAGGTCCCGGAGGATGTGGCCTTCGCTGAAAGCCGTATCAGGCCGGAGACGATCGCCGCCGAAGATATTCTCCACGACCTCGGCGTGATCAGCATGATTTCCAGCGATTCGCAGGCGATGGGCCGCGTCGGAGAAGTCGTGACGCGTACTTGGCAGACTGCGCACAAAATGAAAGTGCAACGCGGCGCCTTATCTGCAGCGCAGGCGGGCGCGCTGCCCGGCGATTCCCAAGGCAACGACAATTCTCGCGCCAAGCGTTACGTCGCGAAGTACACCATCAATCCCGCGATCACCCACGGCATGGCCGCGGAAATCGGATCCGTTGAACCCGGAAAACTTGCCGACCTGGTCCTCTGGAAGCCGGCGTTCTTCGGCGTGAAGCCGGAAATGATCGTGAAAGGCGGCTTCATCGCCTGGAGCGCCATGGGCGATCCGAACGCCTCGATACCCACCCCGCAACCAGTGCGGTATCGCCCGATGTTCGGCAGCTTCGGCGGCGCGATCGCCCCCACCAGCGTCACCTTCGTATCCGAAACATCGCTCAATGCCGGTGTTCGGCAGAAGCTAGGCCTGAAAACGCTCATCGCTCCCGTCAGAAACTGCCGCCACATCGGCAAGAAGGACATGATCCACAACAGCGCCATGCCCAACATCGAAGTGGATCCCGAAACCTACGAAGTGCGGGTGGATGGCACTTTAATTACCTGCGAACCCGCCCGGGTCCTGCCCCTGGCCCAGCGCTATTTCCTGTTCTGACTCCGATTTCTTCGCAATCGTCATAATCATCACGCCAGCCCGGCTGTTTCCTCGTCCAGCCCCGCTGATCCCCCAAAGTTCCAGCCGGGGCGGCCACCCCCGCGTGTCCCGAAAATTAGTCCACCAGATACTGTATTGACTCGCCATCGTTAACCTTTTGGCACACGGCCCGGATATTCAGGTTGAGCGCACCCCCCATGCCAATTAGGTTAACACTAGGCGCTGTACCGTTAACTGGAATGCAACTACAAATCTAGAGCTTGGGCGGTTCTATGGCAGTCTTGGGGGAATTGACGGCGCAGCGCGTGCGCCGAAGTTCAAACGTGGTTTCACGCGTCGTCGCGGACGAGGCAATTGTGGTCCCTATTCGCCGCGGTGCAGCTGACCTCGATTCCATCTATACGTTTAATGAATCCGGCACGAAGCTCTGGTCCCTGATCGAGACTGGCCTGGATGCCGCCGCACTGGCCTCCTATCTTCAATCAGAATATGGGCTTACACCGGCCCAGGCCCTTTCCGACGCGGAAGCTTTTGTAACAGACCTGACTCAGGAGGGTTTGGTCGAGCCTGCCTAACCAGCAGGCATCACCCCGGCTAAGCGGCCGGGCACTTGGGAATGAACGAAACAACCTACTCCGCATTCAGCATGGGCGTGCACCAACGCACGTCTGGCAGGCGCGTGCCGATGGAAGTATCCATCGAAGTCACGCGCCGTTGTCCATTAGAATGCCTGCACTGCTACAACAATCTTCCCATGGCGGATCGCGCCGCCCGCAATTGCGAGCTGTCCCTCGACGAATATCGTCGCCTGCTGGATCAAATCGCCGATGCCGGCTGCTTCTGGATCCTCTTCACCGGGGGCGAGATTTTCGCGCGCGCCGATTTCCTGGACATCTATTCTTACGCCAAATCCAAGGGCTTCCTGATCACGCTGTTCACCAACGGCACGATGATCACGGAGCGCATCGCGGATTTTCTGGAGGAATACCGGCCGTTCGCGATTGAGATCACGCTCTACGGCGCGACGCGCGAAACTTATGACGCGCTGACGCAAATCCCCGGCTCCTATGATCGCTGCATCCGCGGCATCCGCCTGTTGCTCGAACGCAAGCTGCCACTGAAGCTCAAGACGGTGCCCACGACGGTCAACCGGCACGAAGTGTACGAAATGCAACGCATGGCGCAGCAGGATTTTGGCGTTGATTTCAAATTCGATCCGCTGGTGAATCCGCGCATTGATTGCTCGCAAAGCCCGGTGGAAGTGCGGCTCACCCCGGAAGATGCGGTGGCGCTGGATTTGCACGACGCCCGCCGGCGCGCGGAAGCTCTGAAACTGATCGAACGCGATATGGCGCTGGGCCCGGACGCATTCACTTCGGAAAATATCTATCAGTGCGGCGGCGGCCTGACCTCCTGCGCAATTGATCCCTACGGCCAAATCAGCATCTGCGTGCTTTCGCATCAGGAAAGCTACGACTGGCGCTCGGGCAGCTTTAGCGCCGGCTGGGAGAATTTCCTAGGCCGGGTGCGCGCCAAGAAGAAGACGCGCGAGACCAAGTGCGACGCCTGCCGCATTAAGACTCTCTGCGGCATGTGCGCCGCGAATGGTGAACTTGAAAAAGGTGACGCCGAATCTCCCGTGGATTTCCTGTGCGAAGTGGCCCATCTGCGCGCCATGGCGCTGGGCGTGGAAATTCCCGCACACGGAGAGTGCGAATGCTGCGCGGGCGGAATCCTGTACCCGAAAGTATTGCGATCGGCTGAGCGCATTCAGAAGGGTGAGGTGGACGTCGGCTCCTGGACGCCCATGCCTTCCGCCACAACGCTTCCGATTGTGCAGCAGAGTTCCGGCTGTGGAAGCGGCTGCGGTTCCTGTGGTGCTCATGCATGAGCAGTGAAGCGGCCATGCCCGATCAGATTCAGAACCAGAATCAAAATTCTGCGCGCGGCACGAAGCCGTATGAGGCTCCGAAAATCGTACGCGTCAGTTTGCGCCCCGATGAAGCGGTATTGGGCCATTGCAAGACGCCCTCATCCGCTGGTCCGGCATCCCCGGGCTGCGGCATCGCTCTGGGCGGTTGTATGTCCTTCGGTTCCTGAGATGAGAACCATGAACTTATTAACGCGAGCGCAACAACTGTGCGTCACCGGCCCGTCGTCGCGAACCGCGGCGCGCATCGGGGGCATTTCGCTTGGCGCGACCGCCGTCGCAGACGGTCCGGCGCTGCTAGCGGACGCGCAGCTCAAGGATTTCGTCATCACAGATCCAATTTGCGACCTGGAATTCGATGTGGCATTCGGAGGTCGCTTCGATTCTGCTCCGGGAGAATTGGTTTTCGACTCCCGCGGGTTGTGGAAGTTGTACCGCAATTCCGAAGGCTTCTGCTTTCGCTTGACCACGAACTTTATCGGCACGCGGCCCTACAAACAGGCCGTCGTTGCGCCCGATTTCAAATCCGGCCGCATCGAAATCTCCCGGGAGTATTTCGCGCAAAGCCACGCGGTAAATCCGTTGGAATATCCGCTGGACGAACTTCTCTGGATCCATCGCCTCTCGATGGGTGAAGGCGTGGAAGTTCATGGCTGCGGCGTGATTGCGCCCGACGGTCGAGGTCTGTTGCTCACCGGCCATTCCGGCGCGGGAAAGAGCACCTCCTCGCGTCTGTGGTCTCGGTGCGATGGCGCACGCGTTCTCAGCGACGATCGCATCATCCTGCGCCGTGAACACGGCCGCATATGGATGTACGGAACTCCCTGGCACGGCGACGCGGGAATCGCCGAAGCCACCAGCGCGCCGCTCGACGGAATCTACGTGCTCTCTCACGGCCAGCATAACGAAATCAGGCCGCTCAGCCGCACCACCGCGTCCGCGGAATTGTTCGCGCGCAGTTTCGTGCCACATCACTCGACGGATTCGATCGAATTCATTCTGGAATTTTTCAGCAAGGTTACAGATTGCGTGCCTTGCTCCGATTTTTCATTTGTCCCGGATTCTACGGCCGTGGAGGCCCTGCTCAGTGAAGTTGTCGGCAAAATTATTGCGGCGTGATACGGCACAATTCGCGATGCTCTGCGAAGCCGTCCTGCAACGCGGCTTGCAGGTGCGTTTCCTCGCGCACGGGCAGAGCATGCGGCCGAACGTGCTGAATGGCGATGCGGTGATCGCCGAGCCGGTCGTTGCCGCAGAATTGCGCCGCGGAGATATCGCGCTCACACTCGGCCAGCACGGCGTTCTGCTCCATCGCGTGATCAAAATCGATTCGGCAACCAACAGAATCGTCACCCGCGGCGACGCCGGCCAGCAGGACGACACTCCCGCCGAACTGGTTCTCGGCCGCGCCGTCTGCCTCGAACGCGACGGCAAAAGAATTTCACTCCAGACGCCCGGCACAAAATTGTTACATGCGTTCCGTAGAGAATATCGCCGCGTCATCCAGGCTGGCGCGCGCCGTTCGCCGCGTTTGCGCTCGATGCTCGCTCCGCTGCTGTGCGCGCTATTCGCCTTGTGCGTGTACGCGTCACCAGCAGCCGCGCAATTTACGATTACCAACAGCGTCGCGCCCGCAACCGTCGCGCCGGGTGGCACCGTCGTCTACACCCAAGTGCTCACCGCCATCGCGGCTTTTACGCCCTCAAACGGTAACCCCGTAACCACGACACAGACAATTCCGACCGGCTTGACCTTTTCGGCGACCTACACTGTGACCGGTACGGCCAGCACACACTGGAATTGCGCGACGGCAGGCACCACGCTTACTTGCACGGACAAAAGCGGCACAGTAGCCTACGCGAACGGCAATGCAACCACTTTTAAAATCACGATGACCGTGGGCACTGGAACACCGGGCGGCACGATTACCGACTCCGTCACTTCTGCTCCCGGCGGTTCGAACGCCACTGCGCAGATCACTGTCCCGTCGCCGGCCCTCTCCGTCACCGGGGCGGCATCCCCTAATCCGGTAGCGACGGGCGCGCAAATCACCTACACCGAGACAGTCACGAACAACAGCACCACCACCGGAGCAGCCGGCGCGACCCTTACGCAAGCCACACCGCCGAATACGACTTTCGTCTCCGCCACTGCGCCCGGCACATGGACGTGCGGCACAACTCCGGCAGCCGGTGGCACTGGATCGATCGTCTGCACCGCCAATGCCACATTCGCTGCGGGGGCGTCCGTAAACTTCACGATCGTAGTGGCCGTGAATTCAGGCGCGCCCGGTGGAAACACGATCACAAACACCCCAGTGACCGTCAGCGAAACCGGAACGAACCCGGGAACCCCAAACAACATCTCGCTCTCCACCTCCGTGCAAGGCGCCGATCTTTCCATGACGCAAGTTGCCTCAGCACCAGCAGTCGCGCCCGGCAACACCATCACCTACACCGAGACCGTCACCAACAACGGTCCGAACTCAGCCACCGGCGCCGTGCTCTATCAGCAGACACCGTCCAACACCACATTCTCTTCCATGACGCCTCCGTCCGGATGGACCTGCACTTCTCCTACGCTCGGCTCCACGGGACAGGTGATTTGCACGGCCGCCGCTGCCCTGGCTAGCGGCACAACGACCACCGCATTTACATACGTCGTTACAGTTGCGGCAGCCACTGCAGCCGGCACCACTATCGTGAATTCTGCCGACGTGACTTCGCAGACCACCGATCCAGCTTCGTCCAACAACACGACGTCCACATCCGTAATGGTGGAAATTACCGGTGACTCGGACCTCGCGGTTGCCATGATCGCCGCGCCCACGCCCGTGTTCGAGTCTTCCGCGCTCAGCTACACAATTCAGGTGACGAATCTCGGTCTCGCGTCTGCCGCGGGAGTAACTGTGGTGGACACGGTGCCCGCCGCGCTCGCCAACCCATCAGCGATCAGCTCACAGGGAAGTTGCGGCGCGGTAACCGGCGGCACGATTACCTGCAATATCGGAACGGTCGCATACCCACTTGCGACGCCGATCACGATCACTCTTACCGGAACAACTCCCGCAACCGGCAGTCCGCTGACGAATCAAGCCACGGTCAGCACCACCGGCACGGATCCGGTCTCGACGAATAACACTGCAACCGTCGTCACCGTAGTGCAGCCGCTCGTGTGCGCGATGCCCGGAAAAGACGGCGCCGGCGGAACACTCAGCGGAGTTGTGAACGCGTACTATCCGCCAGCCACGGGTACGGTAGCCGCCGGCGCGACATCCATCACCTTGGGCGTCGCCGCTGCTGTCCCTGCTGCGCAAACTCCCATCGCCATCGGAGATTTGCTGCTCGTCATCCAAATGCAAGGTGCGCAAATTAATTCGACGAACACCAGTTCCTACGGCGACGGCATTCCGGGTGATCCCGCGTCCGGCTCTACAAGCTTAGGCAGTTCAGGCCAATTTGAATTTGTCACCGCTACGGCCGCAGTCCCTGTGGCTGGCGGCACGCTCACTTTCACTGGAACTGGCGCAGGCGGTGGGCTGCTGAATTCTTACACCAGCGCAGCGGCTACGGCCACGCAGGGAATTCAGACGTATCAAGTGATTCGCGTCCCGCAGTACACCAGTGCCACATTCAGCAGCACTCTCGCAGCGCTTCCTTGGAATGGAGCAGTTGGCGGCGTGCTCGCGGTAGACGTTGCCTCTCAGCTTACTCTCGGCGGAACTGTGAGCCTCGATGGTCAAGGCTTCCGCGGCGGCGCCGGACGAATCCTCGGCGGTGCGGCTGGCACACTCGCCACGGACGTAATCACGCTCTCAACTCAAGCCACCAACGGCTCAAAGGGCGAAGGCATTGCCGGCACGCCGCACTATGTCGCTCCTGCGCTCAGCACCATCACAACTGCAACCACTGCGGTGAGCACCGGACAGGCCGTTCTCGAAGGTCTGCCGAACGGAAGTTACGCGCGCGGGGCTCCGGGGAACGCAGCCGGCGGCTCCACCGACGCAAACCCGACGGCCAACAATCAGAACAGCGGTGGCGGCGCTGGCGCGAACGGTGGCACCGGCGGCACGGGCGGCTTCGGCTGGCAGAGTGCCGGCATCGTGGGAGGCTTCGGCGGTCAGCCTTTTCCAGCCACCACCAGCGCGATCGTCATGGGCGGTGGTGGCGGCGCCGGTACGACGAACGATGGTTCCTGGTGGAATCCCACCACAAACGCCGGCGGCGCCGATTGCGGCACGAACTGCACCGGCATCTACAGCAGCGGAACCGCAGGCGGCGGCATTGTGATTATTCACACCGGCTCCGTCGCGGGCACGGGAACGATCTCCGCTAATGGACTAACCGCACTCGAAACTGCAAATGATGGCGGCGGCGGCGCCGGAGCGGGCGGCTCGATTTTGGTTTTTGCGAATAGCGGTTCGCTTTCCGGACTCACGGCCAGCGCCGCGGGCGGCAATGGCGGAGTCACTTGGCCTGCGGATCCTCCAGGAACTCCTTTTCCCGGAAATCGGCACGGCCCGGGAGGCGGCGGTGGCGGCGGCGTGATCCTTGAGTCTGCCACGCCCGGACCAACAAACATCAGCGGCGGTATTCCCGGCTGGTCCACGCTCGCCAACGATCCCTACGGCGCGACGGTCGGGCAGCCCGGATTCGTCAGCTCCGGCCTTTCAATCACCGAAACTCCAGGAACGCAGTCCGGCGCCTATTGCGCTGGCGCGGATCTCGCCGTGACCAATTCCGGCACGCCTAGCGTCGTCTCGCCTGGCGGCAATATTACTTACACTCAAGCCGTAACCAACAACGGCCCGCAAGACGCCGTCAATGCAACTTTCATCGAAGCCGTTCCCAGCAATACTACGTTTCAATCGCTCACAATCGCCCCGGGCTGGTCGTGCACTACTCCGGCCGTCGGCAGCGCAGGAAATATCAGCTGCACGGATCCAGATGTCGCCAATGCCGCCGTCGGAACTTTCACATTCGTCGTGCAAGTTATCCCCGGCACAGTAAACGGCACGCAAATTCTGGACACCGCCTCGGTTTCGTCCGGCACCAACGATCCTAATCTCGCCAACAACACGGCCAGCGTCCTGACCATCGTAGGCGCAGCGACCAGCGCTAATCTGGTCGTCACGATGACGGCTGCGCCGAATCCCGTCCAGGCCGGCAATCAACTCACTTACACAGTCACGGTGCACAATAACGGCCCTGCCGCCACCAGCAGCGTCACGTTCAGCGACACGATTCCTACGAACACCACTTTCTTTTCTCTGGTGCAGACCGGCGCCACATGGGTTTGCCTCGCTCCTGGCACCGCTGTCAGTTGCACCATTTCGTCGCTGCCCTCGGGAGCCACCACCACATTCACTCTAATCGTCACAGTCGCGGGGGGCGCCGCTTCCGGCACCGTCATCACCAACACAGCCAGCACTTCCACTTCGACTCCGGATCCGAATCCTTCGAGCAACAGCGCCACCGTGAACGTCACGGTCGCGTCTGCGGGCCAATATGATTTGAGCGTCACCAGTTCCGCGTCGCCGAATCCCGTCACCGCCGGAAACAACATCACCTTCCTACTGAACTTCACGAACAATGGCCCGAACTCGGCCAGCAACGTGACCTTCACCGACACGGTTCCGGCCAACACGACTTTCGTATCGCTCGTGCTTCCAGCCGGCGCCACCTGCCCCACGCTTCCGGCCGTTGGCGGCACCGGCGCAATCAGCTGCTGCCCCGGCACGGGAGCAGTTTGCTCCGGCGCGGCAATACCGTCCGGCACCACCGCGCAGCTTCCGCTGATCGTGAAAGTGAACGGCAGCACTGCATCCGGCACTGTCATCTCGAATACCACAAATATTGGTCCGACGACAAACGACGTGAACGTCGCGAATAATACGTCCACCGCCACCACGATCGTAGCTTCGCCGTCGCAGGCCGACGTCGCCATCGTAAAAACTGCCGCGCCGCAGCCCGTGGACCAAGGCGCGACTCTCACCTACACGCTGCAAGTGACCAACAATGGTCCCGCAGTCGCGCAAAACGTGAACGTTTCCGATCCGCTACCCAGCCAGGTCTCCTTCGTTTCCGTTTCCACCACCCAAGGCACCTGCACGCAGAGTGCCGGCACAGTCAGTTGCAGCCTCGGCTCTGTCAGCGTTGGCGGTCTGGTGATCATCACCATCAACACCACGGCCACGGCGTTGTACAGTACGTCGTCGTTGGTGCTGAATACCGCTACCGTAGGCTCCTCGACCAGCGATCCGAACACGAACAATAATTCTTCGTCCACCATCTCGACCATTCAGGCGCCGACGGCCGTGCAGCTTTCCTCGTTCCGCGCGCAAACCCGCACCGGCGGTGGTGTGCTGCTGGAATGGCGCACGCGTGAAGAAGTTCGCAACCTGGGTTTCCATATTTATCGCGAGGATGCGCAAGGCCGCCACCAACTCGATCCATCGCTCATCGCGGGCGGCGCTCTGCTGTTGCGTGGCGCGCAACCCGGACATCCGGCGCGCACGTATCAATGGATTGATCCGGAAGGCGGCCCCAGCTCTTCCTACATTCTCGAAGATCTGGACCTCAACGGCGTCCGCAGCACGCACGGCCCGGTAACTCCCGATTCGACTGTCTCTGACTCGGCTTCGTACTCTCCCGCGGTGCTGCTGAATCAATTGACGAAATCGTTGCCGATCGCGACGCCACTGCCGTTGCCGTCGCGTCCAGGTGCGCCAGTGCCTCCCGCAGCGCCCCCAGGCAGTGCGGAAGTCTCCAGCGCCTATCTCGATGCGCTTCCCGCGGCAAAAATTTCTGTAAACGCGGAAAGCTGGTACGTAGTAACGCGCGCTCAACTCGTCGCCGCGGGCTTCGATCCCGGCTTCGACGCGCGTACGCTGCAACTTTTCGCTGAAGGGGTCGAACAGCCCATAGCGATCCTCGGCCATCAAGGCTCGTCGTTGACGAGCAATGCCGCCATCGCTTTCTACGGCACCGCGATTGACACGCCCTTCTCCGGGACGCGTGTCTACTGGCTCGTGCGCGGCTCGCAACAGGGCAAGCGAATTCCCATTTCCACTTCAGCCGGGTCCAACTCGTCTAGCGTGCAGAGTTTCTTGTCCTCCGTCACCCTGGAACAGCGCACCACCTACTTCGCCGCGCTGCTGAACGGCCCCAACGCCGATAATTTCTTCGGCGCGCTGGTCAACAACGACCCAGTGGACCAGGATCTCGCGATCGAGCACTGCGATCCGTCGTCCAGCATTCCGGCGCAGGTAACCATCACGCTGCAGGGCGTCACCGCAGGCCAGCCGCACAGCGTCAGCGTCGCCGTGAACGGTTCATCCGTTGGTGTCCTGAATTTCAACGGCCAGGATAATTTCACCGGTACCTTCCCGGTCCAGCAGGGATCGCTTCAGAACGGCACGAACACCGTCACTCTCACCGCGCTCAACGGCGACTCCGACACCAGCCTGGTGCAATCCATCGTCCTGAATTTCCCGCACACTTACACTGCGGATTCGGATTGGCTCCGCGCCGCCGCACCCGCAGGCGCGCACGTAAAAATCAGCGGCTTCTCGAATCAGCAGATCCAGGCCTACGATATTTCCGATCCACTCAATATCATTCAGCTGGCTGGCCCCATCACGTTTGACAACACGGGCTCCAGCATCACCATCACCGTGCCAGGTGCGCCGTCGAGCGCCGCCCCGCACACGCTCATCGCCTTCGCGGCTGACCAAATATCGTCAGCCTCGGCGATCACATACCATCCGCAAAGTTCGCTCGCGGAACAACGCTCTGGAGCCGACATCGTAATCATCACGCACCCGGATTTTGCGTCTACTCTCGGGCCGCTGGTAAGCCTGCGCAAATCGCAACAGCATGAAGTTGCGGTCGTCACCGTGGATCAGCTCTTCGACGCCTACAATTACGGCGAACGCAGCCCGTTCGCGCTGCAAAGCTATTTGCAATTCGCATCAACCAAGTGGAACGAAAAGCCGCAGGCCGTGCTACTCCTCGGCGGTGCTTCTTTCGACCCGCGCGATTATTTGGGCCTGGGCGATTTCGATTTCGTTCCTACGCGCATCATCGAAACGGCTGCATTCAAAACCGCCTCCGACGATTGGTTCAGCGACTTCCAGAACACCGGCTTCGCCTCCATCCCCACCGGACGCATTCCCGCGCGCACCCCTGCCGACGCGGCCCTGGTAATCTCGAAAATTGTGAATTATGAACGCAATACGTCGCAGGGCAGTTGGCAGCAACAAGCCCTGATCGTCGCTGATCAAAATGTCGGCGTGGATTTCTCCGGCGAAGCGGACATGGCCGCCGCGCTGCTGCCGCCGTCGCTCGTTGCCACCAAAATTTTGGCAGACGGCCAGTCCACCACCGCCGTCTCCCAGCAAATTCTCGACGCGGTGAACACCGGAACGCTGCTCGTCAACTACACCGGGCACGGCGCCGAGCAACAGTGGTCGTTCTCCAACTTGCTCGATAACACTTCGGTGGCCGCCCTCAGCAATGGCGGGCGTCTGCCTGTGTTCCTGCTAATGGATTGCCTGAACGGTTTCTTCCACGACGTCTACGCGGAAAGCCTCTCCACCGCGCTGCTGCTCGCGCCCAATGGCGGCGCCGTAGCGGTCTGGGCATCCTCCGGATTCACCACCGCACCGCCGCAAGCCGCCATGGACCAGGCGCTGCTGCGCACGCTAGCGGCCAATCCGACGCAGCCTCTGGGCCGCTCGATTCTAAAGGCCAAGCTGAATATCACCGACCCGGACGTTCGCCGCACCTGGATTCTCTTCGGTGATCCCGCCTTGCGCGTGGCATTCCCAACCGCCTCGCCCTCCCCGATTACCGTGAAGCCACGCATCCCTCCCATAACAGGGGAGCCACCTCAGCCGCGCTAACGCCTTGCTAAAGGCACGCATAAACTGTCGAGGTTTCCGTTCGGTCATCTTTGTAGGTCGTGGCTTCAGCCACGACAGCAACGGAACGAAATGCGCGCGACTGCAACCGCTGAAGTACGAATTTTTCAGAAACGACCAGGACCGAGCAGGGAATTCGACTCCGCGATACAATCCTAGCGGCCACCAACCATGCAAAGTTTCGACAAGCTCTCCAAGCAAATCGCCATCATCGTGCTCGGCACGATCGTGCTCTCTTATGCCGCCGATTACGCCGTTCTGCAACTTAAAATGAAGAAGAACAACGGCGCCGACGCCCTGGGCTCCGTCACTTCCTACTACGGCAGCGCGTTGAAAGACGGCAAAATGGAAATTTTCACCGACCAGCCGCAGGTCGAAACCTGCGTCCACTCGCTCTTCCCGCATTCCGGCTACCGCCCCTGCTGGTACGCCAGCCGCAACAACGTAAAACCCATCGGCTAAGCATCCAGCTGCCAGTCTTCAGCGCTTCCGCTTGCGCTTCCGACGCACTCGGCCTTCCTCATTCGCAGCCGTCTGCAGAAGCTGCAACAACGCCTGCGCATCCCGAGTAAGCGCCCGGTGCCGCGGATAAATCACGTCCAAATTCCTCCGCAGCGGTTCCTCATTCACAATCTCAATCGCCACCAGCTTGCCCCTGCGCAGTTCGTGCGTCACCGCAATCAACGGCAGAAAACTCAGCCCCAGTTTTCTCTCCACCATCCGCTTGGCCGCCTCGATCGTTTCCACTTCCAGCACCGTATTCGGTAATTGGCCCGCGCGGCGAAATAATCCCTGGCTCAAAGTCCAGTCGCTAGACCCGCGATCAAAAAATATCAGCGGCATCGCTTCCACTTCCGCCAGCCGGACGTGCCGCTTCCGCGACGCCGGATGTTTCGGATGTCCCACCAAAATCAAAGGATCGTCGCGCAGCGTCATCGTCTCCACTTCCGGATGATTCAACGAGCGCGCCACGCCAATCTCCGCTTCTCCGTCAAGCACCATCTTCAGCACTTGCGCCGAAGTTCCCGAACGCAGATTCACCAGCACCTTAGGATGCGCCGCCTGGTAATCCTGCATCACGTCCGGCAAGAAATAAGTGCACACCGAAAGCGCCGCCGCGATACTTAAAGACCCACCGGCGGAAGGTTGCAATTCGTGCACGGCCTGCCGCGCGCGCGTCACATCCCGCAGCAGCTGTTCGGCGTGCGGACGTAGCGCCTTGCCCGCCGGCGAAACCGATAGATTTCCGCGCACACGAGTAAAAAGCTTCACTCCCAGTCCGTCCTCCAGCGCCCGCACCCGCGCGCTCACGGCCGGCTGGCTGATATTGAGCGCCGCCGCCGCGCGATGAAACCCGCCGTAGGTCAACACCGCCAGAAACGTTTCCAGTTGATCGATTTCCACGAAATCTCGCCGCGCCCCTTTAGCCCAGCACTGAGGCGCTTTCTCTGAGGCCGTACTAAGCAACGTAGTACCGCGGTTGGAAACTATCCGATAATCATATTCTATCAGTATGATAACGCCAATCAGTTTGACTGATTGCCTTGCCTGCCCCACACTAGCACTCAGTCGCCAGTAGTTCCACGGACCGCGAGCGCTCTAGAATGTCGCTCCCCTCCACCCTGGCTGCTCCGGCCCCCGAATCCCAGCTCTGTCATTTCGAAAGAAAGAAAGCGCGGGCAGATTCAGCTTTCTTCCATCGAAGAGGACGCAACCGATGACCACCAACGGCAATCACCGCAACCTGGAGCACCACTGGAAGACCGACCTGCGCTGGGAAGGCATCACTCGCCCCTACTTCCAGAAAGACGTCGAGCAACTCCGCGGCTCGGTCCACATCGAACACACTCTCGCGCGCATGGGCGCCGAGCGCCTCTGGCAATTGCTGCAGGACGATCTCTACGTCAACGCTCTCGGCGCGCTCACCGGCAATCAAGCCGTGCAACAAGTTGCTGCGGGCCTACAAGCGATTTACCTGAGCGGCTGGCAAGTCGCGGCCGATGCGAATGACGCCGGCCAAATGTATCCCGATCAAAGTCTCTATCCCGCCGACAGCGTTCCCAACGTCGTCCGCAAACTGAATCAAGCCCTAGCGCGCGCCGATCAAGTCCATCACGCCGAGGGCAAAAATGGAATCACTGGTTCGCCCCGATCGTCGCTGATGCCGAAGCAGGATTCGGCGGCAATCTGAACGCATTCGAACTGATGAAAGCCATGATCGAAGCCGGCGCCGCGTGCGTGCATTTCGAAGATCAATTGTCCTCAGCGAAAAAGTGCGGGCACCTCGGCGGAAAAGTTCTGGTTCCGACGGTCGAAGCCATTCAGAAACTGGTCGCCGCGCGCCTGGCCGCCGACGTGATGGGCGTGCCCACGCTGATCATGGCGCGCACCGATGCGGACAGCGCGCACCTGCTCACCAGCGATATCGACCCGCGCGACCGCGAATTCCTGACCGGCGAACGCACCGCCGAAGGATTCTTCCAAAATCAGCGGCGGCCTGCGACTCCGCCATCGCCCGCGGCCTCGCCTACGCGCCTTATGCTGATCTGATCTGGTGCGAAACTTCGAAGCCGCATCTCGGCGAAGCCCGCCAATTCGCCGAAGCAATTCACGCCAAGTATCCCAACAAAATGCTGGCGTACAATTGCTCGCCTTCCTTCAACTGGCGCAAGAATCTCGACGACAACACCATCGCGAAATTCCAGCGCGAACTCGGCGCCATGGGCTACAAATTCCAGTTCATCACCCTCGCCGGATTCCACGCGCTGAATCTTTCCATGTTCGAGCTGGCGCGCAATTACAAACAGGACGGTATGACCGCCTACTGCCGCCTGCAGGAAAAAGAGTTCGCAAGCGAACAGGCGTTCGGCTACGAGGCCGTCAAGCATCAGCGTTTCGTCGGCACTGGTTATTTCGACGCGGTGCAGCAGGCCATCACCAGCGGCACGGCTTCCACCACCGCGCTAGCCGGTTCCACCGAAGCCGCGCAATTTCAGGAAGCGAAGTCGCCGATACATCTTCCGGCGCACCCGAAGAAAGAAATGCGCCAGGCAGCTTCGGCCGACTAATCCGCAGTCACGCGGACAATTGTGGGGGCAGACAAAAGCGAACGGGCGAGCTCATCGAGCCCGCCCGTTCGTTTTTCGTGAAGCAAGGAGCGACTAGTTGAATTCGGCTAGCCAGTCGACGGCATTTAACGCATTGGTCTGCGCCGCTCACGGCTCTTGAACTAGCCGCGTCTTGCCGCAATGATCTTCGCCGTCGTGATCGCCTGTCCCACATGTCGCTGCGTGTGATCCGCGACGTGCACAAGTAGCCCACCCACAGTCGTCGGCAGCAGCTTCGTGCCAACAGACCTCGGTTCCTGCAAACGATTCGCGTCGAACTGCCGGATACGCACGGCAGCCCGCCCCAAAGCCGCTGCCAACTCCGCGAATAGCGAGTCCCGCGCGGCACCCCCGTCCAGTTCGCTCTTCAACGCTGCAATCTGCGAATCGTCGAGCCGCTTTCCTTCCGCGTAACTCAACAGCCGGTCAATGCTGCGCGCAATATGCCGCACATGAAACGCCACCGGAGCAATCCCATCCGGCCGCGCATTCAATTCTGCGTCACTCAATTGTCCGCACCAACCAGTCAAATCTTCCCGCGCCAGCTCCAACGCATGCAACACCGCGCGCGGCACCGCCGCCACGTCCGTCAGCGTCCCACGCAACCACGGCTCGGGAATTCTCGCTTCGCTCATTCGCGCGCGCCTCCCACCCTAACCTACCTGAAATCCCCTGTGCGATAAATGGCGGCGATCACCACTCGTGGGCGTTCCGTGTGGCGGAGAAGCAGGCTGCGCAGCAGGAACGTCGGTAGGTTTTGTCGCGTCCGCTACTTTCTCATCAGCGGCTTTCGTTTCCGTTGTTGCTTCCGCCCCACCGGCGGCCTTTGCGTCTGGCGGTTCCGCCATATGTTGCACGAGGACGGAAATCCGCCGGTTCGAAGGATCGAGCGGAACGTTCGGCTTGCGCAGGCGCTGATCCGCAAATGTCGTCAAGCTCTCGCGCAAATGTGTGTGGATGTAGCCCGCACTCAGCACACCGGTCGCTTCGTCCAGGCAGCCAAACGACGCCAGCTCCCTGTGCCGCCGGTCGGCGTAGATCGCCCAAAGATCGGCGTCCATGGACTCGGCGGCTCCGATCACACCGCCGGCGCGGTCCCGTATCGGCACCACTCGCACGCGCACCATCACCTGATGCCCGGCCTTGTGGCGCAGAGTCACTTCCGCGGTCGCCGGTCGGCCGTCCCGCAGGACGCTCGCCAGCGGCCCGCCGATCTCGCCAACTCCGTTCTTGCCCGCTTCTTTTTGAGGCGGAAAAAAATCCTGGCAAGAATGTCCTACTACATCCTGCCGCAAGTGGCCTGTGATGATTTCCGCGCCATCGTTCCAAAACTGAATCTTCTGGTCGCAATCCACGATGTAGATGCCGGTTTGCATCTGCTCCAGCACCGTTCAGTAAATCTCAAGGTCCGCGAACACAGACATGGGAAGGCTCCGTATTGAATCATCGCTCAAAACCCCCACAAGTTTAGGACCGCAGTGGGTGCGGTTTCCGGTGGGCACCGTTCGCCGCCTGCCACACCTAGGCAGCACTTGCGCGCGCACCAATCGCCATTCACGCACCCGTAACACTCCACTAATAGTATGCTGAGGCTCGAAGGCGCGCGTCTGTAAGCGCCGCGCCCAGACTCGAGGAGAAAAGTTCGGATGGAAAAGAGGAATTTCCTTTTTGTCTCGCTCACCGGCCTCATCAGTGACATCGCCTGGCAAGTTTCCAAAGAAGGCCACGAAGTCCGTTACTTCATCCAGGACAAAAAGGAGCGCGACATCGCCGACGGCTTCGTCGCCAAATCGAAAGACTGGGAGAAAGACGCCGAGTGGGCGGACATCCTCATCTTTGACGACACGCTCGGCCAAGGCGAGAAAGCCAGGAACCTGCGCGCGGCCGGAAAAAAAGTGATCGGCGGCACGCCTTATACCGATCGCTTGGAAGACGACCGCTCCTTCGGCCAGGAAGAACTGAAGAACGCCGGCGTCAACATTATTCCCTACGGCGAATTTTCATCCTTCGACGACGCCATCGAACACGTCGAGCAAAACCCCGGCCGCTACGTCATTAAACCAAGCGGCGAAGCTCAGAACGTTAAGCGCCGTCTGTTCGTCGGCGAAGAGGACGACGGCCAGGACGTCATCCACATGCTCGAAGCCTACAAAAAGGCCCTCTCCGACGAAATTAAAGTTTTCCAGCTGCAGCGCCGCGTCACCGGCGTCGAAGTAGCCGTCGGCGCATTCTTCAACGGAAAAAATTTCATTTATCCCATCAACATCAATTTCGAACACAAGAAACTTTTTCCCGGCGAAAATGGCCCTCCCACCGGCGAAATGGGCACCACCATGTTCTGGAGCGAGGCCAATCACCTGTTCGACCAGACTCTACTGAAGATGGAAACCAAGCTCAAGGAAGAAGGCTACATCGGCTACATTGACCTGAATTGCATCGTTAATCATCACGGCATCTACCCGCTCGAATTCACCTCGCGCTTCGGCTATCCCACCATCAGCATCCAGCAAGCCGGAATGATCACTCCCATCGGCCAATTTTTCTGGGACCTCGCCAGCGGCAACGATCCAAAACTAAAAGTGCGCAGCGGCTTCCAGATCGGCGTGCGTATCGTCGTCCCGCCATTTCCCTTTGACGACGATGAAACTTTCGATTCCTTCTCCAAAAACGCCGTGATCGTTTTCAAAAAGCCTCCCACCGACGAAATGCACATAGAAGACGTAAAACAAGTGAACGGTCAGTGGCTCGTAGCCGGAACCTCCGGAGTAATTCTGGTAGTGGTTGGCCTAGGCCAGACCATGAAGCAGGCCCAAACCCAGGTATACTCGCGCATCAAAAATGTTCTCATCCCCAACATGTACTACCGCACAGACATCGGCGACCGCTGGGTAGAAGACAGCGATCGCCTCCACACCTGGGGCTACCTACGCTAAGCCATTGCCGTTCACGCGTCGCGGCAAAGCGAATTCCCATGAATTACCTCGCGCTCGAATTACCGCGGGAGGGTGGGGCACCCATAAGCGTTAACTTAACAGTAGGTGTAGCGTCGGCGGCGGCGCCGGGGCTCGGCCAGCTGTGCGACGATTGTTTTCCAATCGCGGAAGATGTTGGTCAGCTGGTGCGGTGGCAAGATGGCGTGCCGCAGTTCTCGCAACAGGAAGGCGGTTTCGCGCCAGCGGCTACGACGCAGATTCGAGTTCATAGCCCCAGGGGGAAAAAGTATTTGCTGCTTCCAGCAAGCGCTCGACGAGCAAGCTGACAAAAAGTTTTCCATGCAGCCACGCGCGCGCGCTGCGCGGATCTTTCTTGGGGAGGTGGCCCAAACCGAGCAAGGATTTCAGCCGCTGGATGGCCAGTTCAATCTGCCAGCGCTGACGGTACAGCTCCATAATGGCGGCGGCGGAAAACGTTTCTGGCAGAGTGGTCCATAGCGCGAAGTATGCGGTGGCCTTCCAAGTTTCCGTGCTGATGACCTTGCGATGTTTTTGGGCGTAGCGCTGCAGGCGCGCGCGCACCAGGCGCGTGGCTTGGGCGCTGCGCCGCACGGCCAGCAGCCTGCCGGGAATCCAGGGCCCGTCGTCACAACGCGTGCGCGTGCGCCATTGCCGGATTTGCCCGACCCGCAGGGAACGGAAAAGCCGCAGCACGTCGATGCGCTCTCCAGCCCCTTTAAATAAGGGCAGCGCCCTGCGGTGCAGCCGCACCAGAAGATCTCCGCCCGCGGCGCGCACGTGTGCCGCCGCAGCCGCATGGGCATACAGGCGATCCCCCAACAGGATGTCGCCCGGATGCACCGCAATGCGCTGCAAACTTTCTCCCCCTTTTACGTCGCTGAGTTCAAAATGATCGCACGGCAGGTTCCTAAGATTGATCGCGTAGTGCACCCGGTAATCGGTCCCGGTGCTGCCCGGTTCCGACACCGAAGTGCCATCCACCACCCGTAGCGGCCGCCCCTGCGCGGGCAGCGCCACTGGCTGCTGGCCGCGTAACTGTTCGGCCAGCCAGCGCAGCCATTGCTCGGAAGCACGCAAGCGTTTGAAC
Source organism: uncultured Acidobacteriota bacterium (assembly GCA_963747605.1). Classification (GTDB taxonomy): domain Bacteria; phylum Acidobacteriota; class Terriglobia; order Acidiferrales; family UBA7541; genus Palsa-295. Next base: position 352,690 of record CAVVGA010000005.1, read on the forward strand.
ACAGCCACCGGACTGACGGTGATGCCTAAGTGCCGCGCACGAACCGCCGTTTCTGCCAGCGAACATCCTTCCCCTAGGTGCAACAACAACACCCGCAACAAACCCTCCGCACTGGGAAAGTCGCGCGCCCGGCGCAACGCACCACTCTCGCGGGCCATCGCTTCCCACCCTGCAGGCAAAAAGCTGCGCAGCACGTCCCAGTGGTCGATGGCTGAGCCTTCGGATTCTCGTGTCATGCCTCAGCATAGGCGCGCATCCCCGCTGCTGTCAATGTTAAGTTAACTCTTATGGGTGGCGCAGCCTTCGGTTTTTGCAGGGTGAGGTTTTTGCCTCCACGTTTTTGAATTTGCACTGGCGCTCCGGCACGAACCTTGTCAACCGTCACTCCGTACGCTAAAGTAACCGCTCTTTTAGGGAGCGCTCTGCAAAATGCCCGTAGTCGCCGCAAAAGAAAAACTAAAAGTCCTGATCCGCCGCGCCGAGATCCAAAAACGCGTTCGCGAAGTAGCCCACCAAATCACCAAAGATTTCGCCGGCGAGCGCATCCACCTGATCGGCGTCCTGAAAGGCGCTTGCATCTTCCTCTCCGACCTCGTCCGCGAAATCAACCTCGAAACCTCCATAGATTTCATCGCCGTCTCCAGCTACGGCAAAAACAAAGAAAGCTCCGGCCAAGTCCGCCTCGTAAAAGATCTCGACAGCAGCATCGAAGGCCTCAACGTGATCGTAGTCGAAGACATTCTCGACACCGGCATTACGTTAACGTACCTGCTCCGCGTGCTCGCCCAACGCAAACCCAAATCCCTGCGCATCGCCGCGCTGCTCGATAAGCCGTCGCGCCGAATCAAAGAAGTAAAAGCCGATTACATCGGTTTCAAAATCCCCAATGATTTCGTCGTCGGCTACGGTCTCGACTACGCCGAGCGTTACCGCAACCTGAAAGACGTCTGCATCCTGTCGCTCCCGGAATGATCATGCCTCTCACTGAATCCGAAATCGCTAAACTGATCGACCACACGCTCCTGAAACCAGACGCCACGCAGGATGAAATCCGCAAGCTTTGCGAAGAAGCGCTGCAATACCAGTTCGCATCCGTCTGCGTGAATCCATGGAACGTCGCGCAGTCCGCCGAACTTCTCCGCGGCTGTAAAGTGAAAGTTTGCTCCGTAGCGGGCTTTCCACTAGGCGCCACGCTGCCCGAAGTAAAGGTTTTCGAAGCGCAGAAATCCATCCAGCGCGGCGCCCAGGAAATAGACATGGTAATCAACATCGGCGCGCTGAAGTCCGGCCGCGTAGACGCTGTGGAAGCCGATATTCACGGTGTTGTGGCCGCCAGCCATCACGCCGGCGCCATCTGCAAAGTCATCATCGAAACCTGCCTGCTCACCCGCGAAGAGAAAATTCAGGCGTCGCTCGCCGCTAAAAATGCCGGCGCGGACTTCGTGAAAACTTCCACGGGCTTCAGCACCGCGGGCGCCACACCCGAAGATGTGCGCCTGATTCGCGAAACGATTGGCCCAAACACCGGAATCAAAGCCGCTGGAGGCGTGCGCACTCTCGAAGACCTGCAGAAAATGGTCGAAGCCGGCGCCACACGCATCGGCGCCAGCGCCGGAGTCAAAATTATCCAGCAGCTGCGCTCCGGAAAAACAGTGGCAATCTCCGGCGCTTCTTCCGGCGACAAATATTGAAAATCTCGATGCAGGCCCATCTCGACGGCAGGCCCTTCACACTCGCCTGCTATAATGAATTCGATTCTGTGCCCGCTGTTTCCGGCGCCGCAAAAATATCCGGAGAGGGCGCGCGCAGTTCTCCGGCGGGAGCTGAGGAGTTCCGAAAATAGCTAAATGGACGCGACAAAACTAAATCCTAAAATCGACGTCCCTGCGGACGCTCTCAAAATCCTGGCGGAGCTCAGCCAGGAGATCAACGCGTCGCTCAATCTCGATGAAGTGCTGCCCAGCGCCGCCGCGCTCATCAAGCGCCTGGTGGACTACGAAATTTTCGCGGTCCTTCTGCCCGATGAGGGCACCGACCAGATGTATTTCCGATTCGCCATTGGTCACCGCGCGGAAGTCGTGGAACACTGGCGCATTCCTATGGGCGAAGGCATCATCGGCGCCGCTGCCGCCACCGGCCAGGCGATTCGCGTCGGCGACGTGCGCACCGATCCGCGTTACCTCAACGCGCTCGACGGAGTTCGCTCCGAACTCGCCGTCCCGCTGATCGTTCGCGGCCGCGTCATCGGCGTCCTGGACATCGAAAGCAACGAGTTAGATTATTTCACTCCGTATCAGCAGTCGATCCTGACGCTGGTCGCCTCCCGCATCGGCACGGCCATTGAAAACGCGAAGCTCTACGAACACGAGCGCAATCAGGCCGAAACTCTTTTGCTTTTGAACGAAGTCGGCCGCGAGGCCAATTCTTCGCTCTCCGTGGAAGAAGTGCTTCGCCGCGCCGCCGAGCTAACCAAGCGCCTCATCAATTACCAGATTTTCAGCATCCTGCTCTACGACGAGGGCGACAACGTCTTCCGTCATCGCGTCACCGTGAAATTCGGCCAACGCGTCCAGGAAAAATTTGCCGTGCCCGCGCACGAAGGCATCGTCGGCGCCGCCGCATCTCTGAAACGCGCGGTCGTCGTGCCAGACGTCACTCTGGACCCGCGCTACCTGCTCATCAATCCTGAAACGCGCTCCGAGCTGGCCGTCCCCATGCTCAATAAAGATCGCGTCATCGGCGTAATGGACCTTGAAAGCCCGCAGCTGAATTATTTCACTCCCGACCATGTGCAGGCGCTTTCGATTCTCGCCGCGCATCTCGCCGTCTCGATCGAAAACGCGCGCCTCTACGAGCAGCTCGCTCGCGACGAAGCGCGCATGGAGCGCGACCTAAGCGCCGCCCGCCGCATTCAAGGCGCTCTGCTGCCGCGTTTGCCCGGCCCGGAATTCGGTCTCGAAATCGCTGCTCGCGTTGTTTCTTCGCGCGAACTCAGCGGCGACCTCTACGATTTTCTCCGCTATGGTCCGCAGGAATTAGCCATCGCCATGGGCGACGTCAGCGGGAAGGGAAGTGCCGCCGCACTTTACGGTGCCGTGGCCATCGGTACACTGCGCAGCCTCGGCCCGCAAAAACATCGCCCCGCGGAAATGCTCCGCGCCATCAATGGATTTCTCGGCGAGCGCCGCATCGAAGGCCGCTTCATGACACTATGCTTCGCCACATGGCACCGCGGCCGCCACAAATTACGCATCGCCAACGCCGGACAAGAAGAGCCGTTCCTCTATCACGGCGGCCGTTGCGAACGCATTATGCTCGCGGGCTTTCCGTTAGGCATGTTTGAAGAATCCACCTACGACCAGCGCAGTTACATCCTGAATGAAGGCGACATCGTGGTATTTCATTCCGACGGCATCGGCGATACGCAAAATTCCGCAGCCGAATTCTTCGGCCACATCCGCCTCGCCGACCTGATCACCGCAAATCACCGACTCAACGCCGACGGCATCGCCGACAAAATCCTGGAAGAAGTCGACGCCTTCTCCGGCGGCGCCCACCCCTTCGACGACCGCACCCTGCTCGTCCTAAAAATGAAATAGCTCACCGCAACAATCGCAGCCCCCGATTGTGACTTTGTAGCGGCGCACTTCAGTGCGCCATTTTTTCGGTCGAATCCTCTTTTGGCAGAGCCACAGCCGCCTTCGGCTTCTTCAAATGCACAAATGTATGCACCGAATCGTTGAACATCCCTTGCTGGTCCACAAACGTCATATGCCCGCTCTTCGGCAAAATCACAATCTGCGAATCCGCGATCTTCTCATGCATCTCCTGCGATAGCGACGGATCACACTCATCATGATCCCCCGCAATAATCAGCGTAGGCACGTGAATCGTGTGCAGCCGCTCCACGTACTCCGCCGACTTCAAATTTCCATCGATCACGAACTCGCCGTTCGACCCCCACATCTCGCGATACAAATCCCAAGGTAAACCTGCGACTTGCGTCGGGTCGTAATTAGCGTCCGGATGATTCTGATAAAGGTACGGAAAATAACCCCCGCCCCAAGCCGCAATCATGTATTCGTTCGTGTAACGATTTTTCTCGTAATCCCTGCCGTGTCCGTACAGCCCCGCCTTTTCCTCGCGGTCAATCAGCTCGCGCACATCCGGCGGCGCCGCCGCCTTGATCCGCGCCAGCACCTGATTCATCTCCGTGGTGCTCGCAAACGTGCTGCACAAAATCAAATGGCTCAAATTATTTTGATATTGCAACGCATAAGCCTGCGCTAGCACGCCTCCATAGGAATGTCCCAGCAGGGTAATTTTTCCCAGGACCAAGCTCTGCCGCACGGCCTCCACGTCCTCCACCATATTTTCCACGGTGTATCCGGCGGGATCATCCAGCTTCTGCGAGCGCCCTGACCCGCGCTCATCGATAAAAATCAACCGGTTCTGCCGCGCCAGCGGTAGCAGATACGGCAGAAAATAATCGTGCGAACCCCCAGGACCACCGTGCACGATCACAATCGGCGCGCCGCGCCCGATCGTCGTGTAATAAATTAAAACTCCGCCCGAATCAATGTACCCTTCCTGAATCGGATAATCCGCAGCGGGAACCCTGTGCGCTGCCGCCGTCGCGTCGCTCCTCGTCTGTCCTTGCGCAGCTTGTGCCGCCGGCGCAGCCTTCGCCGCCTGTGCGCGTAGCCCCGCCGCGCCAGCGCCAGTAAACGCGCCCACCAATCCCACCAGCGCAAAATAAGCCGTGCATCGCATATTATTTCCTCCGAGGACGAAACTCGCTCTGCTCAGCGCTCTCCCCACCGCAACTTGCTACGCAGAATTTCGTAGTACGTCTTGCGAGGCGGGTTTACCACTTGTACTTTCGTCGTGGCCTTGGTGATTACCACGCGATCCTGCGGCTGCAATTGAAATCCAATCTGTCCATCCAGCGTTAGATACACCGGTTCGCCAGAAGCAGAAAAATCCAGCTCCACATGCGCCGTATCCGGCACCACCAGAGGCCGGTTCGTCAACATGTGCGGGCAAATCGGCGTGATCACGAACGCATCCAGATCCGGATGAATGATCGGCCCGCCCGCCGCCAGCGAATACGCAGTTGAGCCAGTCGGCGTCGCTACAATCAATCCATCTGCGCGATAACGTCCCACGTGGTGATGATCCACGTGCACATCAAAATCCAGCATGCGCGCTAGCGCCGCCTTGTTCGCCACGGCGTCATTCAAAGCGGTCAGCTTCTCGGCCGGCTTATTGCTGTGCACAATTTCCGCTTCCAGCATCATCCGTTCGCTGGTGCGGTGCTCGCCCGCCAGAATCGCTTCCAGCACCGGATACAATTCATCCAGCGTCACGCTGGTCAAAAATCCCAGCCCGCCCAGATTCACCGCCAGAATTGGGACGTCGTGCCCGCCCAGCGCCCGCGCCGCCGCAAGCAAAGTTCCATCGCCGCCTAGCACGATCAGCAGGTCAACCTTCGCCGCCATTTCTTCTCGCGTCATCGCCGGGCCGCTGGGGTCCAGCGTCGTTCGCGTTCGCGGATCCACGGAAACCTCGATCTTGCGCACCTCCAGCCAGCGCCGCAGTTCCGGCACCACGGAGGTGACCATTTCGGGGATTGGCTTGCAGATGATGCCGACGGCGCGAATCATATTTGGAGGCAGAATTCTACTCTACCCGCGAGCGTGGGCGTGGAGAAAAAACTCCTGGTTGCCTTCTGTCCCGGGCAGGTGGCTCGGCCGCACTCCCAGAATCGCCAGACCGCAAGCCGCAGCCCCCGCCGACACACGTTCGATCGCCTTCTCGTGCAGCGCGGCGTCCCGCACGATCCCGCCCTTGCCGATTTCACTTTTCTCGAGCTCGAATTGCGGCTTGATCAGTATCAAAAAATCCGCGGCAGGCCCCGCGACAGGCACAACAGCGGGCAAAACCTTCGTCACCGAAATAAACGACACGTCCATAGTCACCAGCGCAGGCCGCTCCGCTATATCCTCAGCCTTCAGATATCGCGCGTTGCATTCGACAGGCGTCACACGCCTGTCCTGCCGCAACTTCCAATCCAGCTGGTCCACCGTCACATCCACCGCGAACACGCGCACAGCACCATTCTGCAGCAAACAATCGGTAAATCCGCCCGTCGAGCTGCCCACGTCCATACAGACTCGGCCTTCCGGCGAAATCGCGAAATCCTCCAGCGCGCCCTCCAGCTTCAGTCCGCCGCGGCTCGCATAACGCAGCGAATCACCAATAATTTCCACGCGCGCACCCGCAGCCACCTGCGACCCCGGCTTCTCCATCTTCTGCCCGTTCACCAGCACATTTCCCGCCAGCAAAAAAGCCTGCGCACGCTCCCGCGAAGGCGCGAGCCCGCGCTCCACAATCAAAACGTCCAATCGTATTTTCCCAGCCTTGCGATTCTGATGAGTCTTGCCGGAAGCGAATGACTCAGAAGTGTTTTTCGATTTCATGCGTGGAAAGTAAAACAGTCAGTGCAGTCTTCTTCCGCCTGATCCTTACGCCCGCCGCGCCACCAAAAATTGCGCCAACGCTCGCAATCTCTCCGCCCGCTTCCCGTAAAATTCCAATTCCTGCAAAGCCTTCGCCTCCAGATCCGCCGCAATATCCCGCGACACCTCCAACCCATGCAAAGCGGGATAAGTAGCCTTCTTCTGCGCCTGATCCTTGCCCGCCGTCTTCCCCAGCGCCGCCGACGATTCCTCCACATCCAAAATATCGTCCACCACCTGAAACGCCCAGCCGATGTTCTCCCCAAACGTCAGCAGGCGCGTCACGTCTCCGCGATCCGCCCCGCCCGCAATCGCTCCCGCCACAATCGAAGCGCGAATCAATGCCGCCGTCTTCGACCGGTGAATGTACTCCAGCATTCCCTTGTCCGGCGCTTTCCCCGCCGCTTCCAAATCTGCAACCTGCCCGCCAATCATTCCGCGATCAGTCCCCGCCGCTTCGGCAATCATCGCCAAAATCGTCAATCGCCGCTGCGGTTCCACCGGCGCCAGAGCCAAAGTGTGAAACGCCAAAGTCAGCAGCGCATCGCCGGCCAAAATCGCCATCGCCTCGCCAAACACCTTGTGGTTGGTCGGCTTTCCGCGCCGCAGATCGTCATTATCCAGCGCCGGCAAATCGTCGTGAATCAGCGAATAAGTATGAATAAATTCTAGCGCGCACCCCACCTGCACCGCCCCGCTCTGCTCTTGTGAGAACATCCGCGCCGCCTCCATGCACAAAATCGGCCGCACGCGCTTTCCGCCCGCAAACACGCTGTAGCGCATCGCCTTGTGAATGGTAATCGGCAGCGCATCTTCGGGCGGCAATAGTTCCTGCAACGCCACTTCCACCGTTGTTCTGTCCTGCTCGAAGAAATCGGGGATCGTCATAGGCTCGATACAGATGTCTGGAATACCAATCGCGTCACAAAAATCAGCCGGCCAACGTTAATTATTTTCGTCTTCCGGATTGAACGGCTCCGCCATAATCTTCCCGTCCGCTTTCTTCAGCAGAATTTCCACGCGCCCTTCCGCCTGTTCCAGCTGCTTCTGGCACTCGCGCGAAAGCTTCACGCCTTCTTCGAAGAGCCGCATCGCTTCATCCAGCGACAAATCCGCGCTCTCCAAACACTTCACCACTTCCTCCAGCCGGGTAAGCGATTTTTCAAAATCGCCCTTCTTCGGCGCTTCCACCGGCACAACTGATTTATTCGGCGCTGGACTCATTCTGCCTCGTTCTGCGCTGCCTGCGCGCGCTGCAAATGTCACTCCACTGTAGCAGCCAACCGGATTCTATCGCGATGATTTTATCGCAGCAATGCCACACCGCCATCGGTTGTGCCCCACTTTCGGGTTGGGCGACTTATCGTCCGCTGCCATCAGAATCTTCAGGCGCAGCCGTTGGAGTGGCGAAATGCTTTGGTGAAAAATGAGCGAGAAACCGTCGCCGTGACTAACGTCCCGCACAGGAATGCTGGGACCAAGAAATAAAACACTTCAATTAGGCCGTAGGTTCCGATTTCCATAATCGCGAGCAGAAAATCGCTACGTAGACTGCTCTCGGCCACACCGATCTTCACTTGGTAGGTCAGGCAGAACGCACCAGTGAGATAACGTCCCTGAAGCGCCGCGAAGGTCGCAAACATGCCCAATAGCCCGCCCAGTAAAACCAGACCCACCGAGATTCTGCGATTCCGAACCAACTGCTTGACGGGCCACCTGAGAAACAGCGCGTAAAACATAGCCCCCAGCACCACCAGCGTTACGTTCATCACCACAACGAAGCAGCTCGGCCACGCTGCCGTTGGGTCCCGCGAGAATGCACTCCACCGCAGCGAGGCGGCGTGCACGGTTGCGCCGATTCCTCCAAGAATCAAGAAAATCTGAGTTGTGGCCTTCTTTTTGACCATGCGGACGGCGGCTCCTCTCTGTCGGACCTCGTCGTTGCGCAAAACGAAATCGACAATCTTAATCGTGGCTGGAAGCGTACTCGCAGTCGATGCCTCGCGCCAAATCCTGATTGACGCTGTGACCTGACTCTCGCCCACTATTTCCTATTGCCCGGCAACAGCGTCAATCGATGCGCGCGCGCCGCGTCCTCGCCGGCAATCGAAAACGCCGCAGGAATTCCGCGCCCCGCAAACCATTCCGCAAACTGGTCACGATAATACGGACTCGCATACTGTCCCGATTCTCCGGTTGGAATTTCCATCAACGATTGATCGAAATTCGCAAGGTCCGCCACAAAACGCATCGCCGGCCCATGTCCCACGCCCATCGCGCGCACCGTATCAATCGTCCCGCCCTGCTCGTACCGCCCGATACTCAACATTCGGTGCAGCAATCCGGCGCGTCCCAGCGGATGAACCATGTCCAACGGATGCAGCCGCCCCCAATTCCACGCGGACTCGGTCGCTTGGCCTGTCTGCTTCTGCAAAGCAGACACCGCATCATCCGCGCTGGCCATCAACAACTCATCGTAATTCGCAAACCCGCTCGGCAGCCAGGCCACAGCCCGCGTATGTAAAATATTTTCCAGAAACACTTTGTCGCGCCACCACACGTCGTTATAAACGCTCTGCGGCTCCCACAATTCGTATTTCATAACCTCGTCGCCCAAATATGGCTGCAGCAAACGCACAAAAAGAGCCCGTCGCGTGTATTCCACAAACGAAGTCTCGACGGAATCCGCCGTAGCCCGCGCGTCCCAATCTGACAGCTGCGAGATCAATTGCTGCACCCGCGCATCCGCCGGCTGCTTCGTTTTCGCGGCCTGCAGCAGGGCACTGGCCAAAAAGCGATTCGGCAGACTCACGATATCGTTCTGAATCGCGTTGCAGTCCGCAACCGTTAGCCCCGTGCGTTCGGCGAGCAATTCATAAAGCCGCGCAGTTCGATATGGTCCCGCCTGCCGATCGGACAAATAATATTTGTACCCCGGCCCCACCGTCCGCGCATTTGCCGTGGCGATAATCCCGTCCGGCGGATTTTCCACCCGTGGCAGCTCTTCAAACGGAATATACCCCTTCCACTCGTATTCATCCGTATCGCCCGGCACAGGCAACGCACCATTCCCATCCGCACGCACCGGAATGCGCGCCGGAATCGTGAACCCGATGTTCCCATCCACATCCGCGTAAATCGTGTTCTGCCCCGGCCCCGCAATATGCCGCGTCGTCTCTAAAAACGAATTCCAGTCCCGCGCCTTTCCCAGAAACGGAAATCCAAAATCCAATCCGCCTGGCTCCAAGGCCGTCCAGCGCAACGCATAAGCCCGCCCGCCTTCCGCCGCCGCATCGCGATGCACGATCGGTCCGTGCCGCGTCACCACTACGTCCAGCGGCACATCGGGTTTCCCGCGCACACGAATCACCTCGTGCCGCAGCTCCGCTGTCAGCATCTTGCCGCCAGCCGAATATTCCGGCGGATTTGCGTGAGAAAAGTTCTCGATGTAAAGATCCTCCACGTCCGCGTTGCTGTTTGTAAATCCCCACGCAATTCGGTCGTTGTGCCCGATGATCACCAGCGGCGCCCCCGGCAGCGCAAATCCCTCCACGTTCAGCCCCGGCGCCGTCAGATGCACGATGTACCACAGCGCCGGCGTCGAAAGCTGCAAATGAGTGTCGTTCGCCAGCAGCGGCTTGCCCGAAGCTGTATGCGCTCCACTCACCACAAAATTGTTACTTCCGATGATTTCTGACGATTCTTCCTCGAACTGTGCCAAAAAATTTCGCGCCGCGTCCCAAGCAAGTGAAGCAAACGGTGGCTCATCCGCATCAGTGTCGCGCCGCTGATCGGACATGCGCGTCGAGGACAACAAGCCCGCCCGCAAAGCGCTAGAGGGCAGGGAAGTCCCCGCAGTCCAAATAAAATGGTCCAGCGGCGAACCGCTGACAAACAAATCCGGCGCGCGCTCTTCCCCTACCCTCTCCGTAATCCACTGCCGGTTCAATTTCTCCTGCCAAGTAGAAGTCAGCGTCTTATACATATACAAACTGATTAAATAAGTGTCCGCCGGAGTCCAAGCCCGCGGCTCGTAACCCAGCACCATAAACTCAATCGGCAATTTCCCGCCGCGCTCCGCAATGTTGTCGTTCACCCCGCGCGCATAAGCCTCCAGCAATCGACGAATTTCTGGAGTAGCATCCGCCGCAGCCCGTTCCGCCGCCTGCCGCATCCCCAAAGTCCGGTTTTCCCGGTCGTAGGTAAGCCCCACTTCGCCAAAAATCTCGCTCAAATCGCCACCCGCCGCCCGCCGCAGCAGATCCATCTGCCACAAACGGTCCTGCGCCATCACGTAACCCTGCGCCGTCACCACATCCTGCAACGATTTCGCGCGAATCCACGGCCGTCCCCACCCGTCGCGATCCACGATCACGCCATCCTTCAATCCCCCAATCGCCGCGCTTCCATCCAACCGCGCCAGCGGCCGATGCACCAACCACCAACCCAGCACCAACGCCGCGCCAACGAGCAGCAGTAGCCCCGCAATCAAATATCGAAAAATCCGTGATGCGCGTGTCATCGGTCCCAACCCTTAGTCGCGAACTACAATAGCGGCGGAGTGTAGCCCACAAAATCACTTGCGTGCAATCCGGCGAGCCACTCACGCAAACGCAACGAATCACACTTATCCAGCAAACTATTGCCTCCACGCCCCGAACGATGCAAAATTCCGCCATGCCTCACGAATTCACCGACTCCTACCTCGCCGACGCCGTCCGCCTGTTCCGCTACTACAAGCAACTCGGCGAACGAGCCATCGCCCAAGCTCCCGACGAAGCGCTCACCATCACCCTCGACACCGAATCGAATTCCATCGCCATCATGGTCAAGCACCTGTACGGCAACATGCGCTCGCGTTGGACCGATTTCCTCACCACCGACGGCGAAAAGCCCGACCGCCACCGCGATACCGAATTCGAATCCCCAGCCTCAACCCGTGATCAGCTCATCGCCCAGTGGGAAGCCGGCTGGAAATATCTCTTCGACGCCCTTGCCTCGCTCTCCGACGCCGACCTCGCCCGCACAGTCCTCATCCGCAACGAACCTCACTCCGTCATGCAAGCCATCAATCGTCAAGTCGCCCACTATTCGTATCACGTTGGCCAGATCGTATTTCTAGCCAAACATTTCGCCTCCGAAAACTGGACGACCCTAACAGTCCCGCGAGGAAAATCCGCCGAAGCAACCGCAAGAATCCGCGCCGCCCAAGATTCGAAGCTACCCGCAAAGTAGTCGGCCGATCTTCCGACGGACCCCAACCAAGATGCGGCCGGATGAGCGCGTTCTCACCCCTCGCCGCGGATCACCAATCACTGATCACGCATCACTCGCCACTGCTTTTCTCCCATTGCCCCACGCCTCTTGCTAAAATCAATCAGCAATGATCGCCCTGCAACTCTTCGCAGTTCTGGCGCTAGTAGGCATCAACGCCTTCTTCTCCGCCGCCGAATTCTCCCTAATCGCCGTCCGCCAATCGCGCGTGCGCCAACTCGTCGAGCAAGGCGACGCCCGCGCCAAAGTCGTCGAACTCCTTCTCACCGATCTAACCCGCGTAGTCTCCGGCGTGCAAGTCGGCATTACGCTCGCCAGCCTATCGCTCGGTTATCTAGGTGAAATCACCCTCGCCGGAATTCTCAGCCCGCTGGTGCAAGCGATCCCGCGCCCCTGGGCCGCTTTAATCGCCCACGGCACCGCGCTAGCCATCGCCTTCGGCCTGCTCACAGTGCTACAAGTCGTCCTCGGCGAACTCGTCCCCAAAAGCCTCAGCCTAGCCCGCGCCGAACGCGTGGCCCTGCTCATCGCCCGCCCCTTTTCCTGGTTCCTCAACACGTTTCGCTGGGCCATCAACCTCCTCGACGGCGCCGCCGAAAAAATCGTGCGCGCGCTGGGAGTCGTTTCACCGCACAGTCACACCCTCGTGCGCTCCACCGAAGAATTGCAGGTAATGATCCAGCAAGCCCGCGACCGCGGCCTGCTTCCCGCCGCCGAAGTAAAATTTATTCAAGCGGCGATGGAACTCGGCCAAATTCAAGCCCGCGAAGTGATGGTCCCGCGCCCAGACGTCCACGCCCTCCCCGCCTCCGCCGCTCTCGAAGACACCATGACGATGTTCGCCACCACGCAGCGCTCGCGCATCCCGGTGTACGAAGGCACGCTCGATCACATCCTCGGCTTCGTGCATATCAAGGACATGATCTGGATCCTCCTCGATCGCACCCGCCGTGCCGAAGATCGCCAGCCGCTCGCCGATTTTAATCTGCGCACCGTCCTGCGCGACGCGCTCATCGTTCCTGAAACCAAGCCCGTCAGCGAGCTCCTCCTCGAATTCCGCGCCCGCCGCACCGGCCTCGCCATGATCGTTGACGAATTCGGCAGCATCCTTGGCCTCGCCACGCTCGAAGACATCCTCGAGCAGATGGTCGGCGAAATTCACGATGAATTTGACGTAGTCGAGCGTCCGCTCACACTTCCCGACGGCGGCATGATCTTCGACGCCGCCATCAAGATCCGCGAACTCGCCGCGCGTTATAACATCATGCTCCCCGAAGATCCTTCTTACGAAACAGTCGGCGGTTTCGTCCTCACGCGCCTCGGATTCATTCCCCGCGGCGGCGAAAGTTTCGAAGCCGATGGCTATCGCTTCACCGTGATGGAAATGGACCATCGCCGCGTTTCGCGCCTGAAAATCAAGGCGCTGCCACCCGCGATTGTTCCTTCGCCCGCAACGGAGTCTGCGCCGCACGCCGCAGAAGTCCCGCAAGCCGAAACGCAGGCGGTGAGCACCCATCACGGCGCGCGAGCCGATGTGTTGGAAATGCCCGGGCCAAATTCTGCCGCCGATTCGCCCACGGCAAAAAAGGTCCGCCGCCGCGCGACCCGCAAAAAAGTTCCCAAGCCGTCCGACGCAACTGCTGTACCCTCTCCCGACGAGCCCGCCACCGATTCGCCGTCATCTGGGCCTGCCCATAAATGATTCGCTACATTTCAATCCGCCTTCTCTTCGCGCTACCAGCACTCTGGCTGATCCTAACCATGGTTTTCCTGCTCGCCCACATCGTTCCCGGCGATCCAGTAGCGCAAATGCTCGGCGAAGGTGCCCGCGCCGAAGACTTGACGCAACTCCGTCACGCTCTCGGCCTCGATCTGCCGCTCCCCGTGCAATACGGCCGTTACCTCTCGGGCGTGCTGCACGGAAACCTAGGCGAATCGTTCCGCTTCCAGCAGCCCGTGCTAAAAGTAGTCGCTGAACACTATCCCGCCACTCTCGAACTCGCCATCGTCGCGCTACTAATCTGCGCGCTCATCGGAATTCCCGCCGGCGTTCTGGCCGCCCACAAAGGCGGCGAACGAACCGATCACGCCGTCGGAGTCCTCACACTCTTCGGTCTCTCCGTCCCCAATTTCGCACTAGGGCCCGTGCTCATCCTTCTGTTTTCAATCGTGATCGGCTGGCTTCCCGTCTCCGGACGCGGCGGCATCTCACATCTCATCCTTCCCGCGTTCACACTCGGCGCTGCACTCGCTGCAATCCTCACGCGCATGGTGCGCACTTCCGTGATCGAAGAGCTATCAGCCGACTACGTCCGCACCGCCCGCGCCAAAGGCGTCTCCGAGTCCGGCGTGCTCTTTCGCCACGCGCTGCGTAACGCACTAATCCCCATTCTCACCATCCTCGGCCTGCAATTCGGCACTCTGCTCGCCGGCACCATCGTCACCGAATCCATTTTTTCTTGGCCCGGCATCGGACGTCTCGCGGTGCAAGCCATCGGCGCGCGCGATTATCCGCTGCTGCAAGGCTGCATCCTGCTGATCGCCGTCTCATACGTTTTCGTCAACCTGCTCACCGACCTTGTGTATGCGCTGGTTGACCCGCGGGTGCGCTTCGAATGACCAGCACGCAGACAACCCAGCCGCGCAATGTCCTGCGCGAACTTCTGCACGAGGTCACCGATTTCCTCCGCCGTAGTGTCCCCGGCCGCTGGGGTTTCGCGCTCACGTTGCTCCTGGTGATTGTCGCGCTAGCCGCCCCCTGGCTGGCTCCCTATGATCCGGTAGCGCAAAATCTCCCCGCGCGCCTCATTCCGCCCACAGCCGCGCACTGGATGGGCACCGACGAACTCGGCCGGGACATTCTCTCGCGCATCATCTTCGGCACGCGCGTCTCCATGCTCGTCAGCATCTGCGTTGTTTTCGGTGCGGGAATAATCGGCCTGGCAATCGGCGGAATCGCAGGCTATTTCGGTGGCTGGTTCGATCGCTTCGTCAACATCATCCTGATCAACGCGTTTCTCTCATTCCCCGGCATCCTGCTAGCCATTGCCTTCGCCGCGTTCCTAGGCCCCGGTCTCGACAAAGTGATTCTCGCACTGGTAGTCACCGGCTGGGCCGGCTACGCGCGCCTGGCCCGCGCGCAAATTCTGCAAGCCAAGGAAATGGAATACGTTCTAGCCGCGCGCTCCCTCGGCGCATCACACGCGCGAATTCTGGTACGCCATCTGCTCCCCAATATTTTGCAGCCCATCCTTGTGCAAGCCACCATCGCCATGGCCGGCGCCATACTAGCCGAATCCACGCTAAGTTTTCTCGGCGTCGGCGTTCTAGCTCCCATGCCCAGCTGGGGCGCCATGCTCAACGACGCCCGCGGCCACCTCTTCGACGCCCCCCATCTGGTAATCTTCCCAGCCCTCGCAGTGATGACGGCAGTCCTAGCCTTCAACCTACTAGGCGACGCCCTCCGCGACTGGCTAGATCCCCGCATGCGCTCCTACCTGATAGTCACCTCGCTCGCCCGATAGAGCAGTGGGAGGGGCACGGCATGCTGTGCCCGCGTTCATATCGCGGCAATCCGCTATGAACAATTTCCTATCAATTAACTGGGAATGAACCCACAGGAAAAATCCGCGGAAATTCACAGACAGAAGAACGCCAGAATCTACCCCAACTCCACCGTAACCTCAGCGCCCCGCCCAATCCCCAAAACCCTCGCCGCGTTCCCCTTATTCACGCACAATTCCAAATACCCACCCGATCCGATAATCGCAAACGGTTCCCCCGCCGCGCCCGACGCAAAAGTCGGCAACAACTTCTTTAGCTCCGCATTCCCAGCGCGAATCGTAAACCTCGCGTCCGGCGCGATCAAACCCGGCGTCTCCTCGCCCTTCAAATTCGTTATCAAATTTCCAAAGTTATCCAACTTCAGCACCACGCACTTGATCGTATTCCCGTTCACCTTTGGCTTCGGAATGCTGAACCGCACGAAATCCTCGATCAGCTCGCCAAAACTCGCCGTCTGCCAGTTCTTCGAAAGCCATCCCGCCACCGGCGCAAAAATATCGCGCCCATGAAAAGTATTACTCACTGGCTGCCGAAAATAATGCTCCGAAGTAATGTGCCACGCAAAAATTGATTCTGACTGATCGTAAATCGCCGACAGCACTCCATTATCCGGCGCCACAAAATAATGCTGGTCGCCCGCCACCAGAATTGGCCGCCGCTGCGTCCCCACCGAGGGGTCCACCACCACCATGTGAATTGTCTTGGGGGGGAAATACCGGTACGCCTGGCTGATCGTCAACGCGCCGTCGAGCACATCGTGCGCAATCACGCTGTGCGTGATATCCACAATATTCACTTCGGGATTGATGCTCAGAATCACTCCCTTGAGCACTCCCACCAGGTGGTCGCTCGTCCCGTAATCCGTCGTCAGCGTAATAATTGGCCGCGCCAAGTTTTGCCCCCATGAGGTGCGCGGCATAATTGCAAAAATCTATGAAGCCGCATTCTTCGACGCTATCGGACACCTGCAACCCTGTCAAGGCAACCTGCGCGTACCTATAACGCACTCGTACTACCGCGGTGTCGCGCCCCGCAGATGCCTCTGCTTGACCCCTCCGGCCCGTACCGCTATCCTGAATGCTCGCAACCCATCGTCATGCGCATCTATCTCGATTACAATGCGACCACGCCCGTGGACCCCGCCGTCCTCGAAGCCATGCTGCCGTATTTCGCCGACAGCTTCGGCAACGCCAGCTCGATTCATTCGCCCGGACAGCGGGCGCGAGGCGCGGTGGACGCCGCCCGCGCATCCGTAGCCGCTTTGCTCGCCGCCAAGCCCTCTGAAATCGTCTTCACCAGCGGCGGCACGGAATCCGATAATCTCGCGCTCTTCGGCGTCGTCGCCGCCTCCCAAGAACCGCGCAAGCACATCATCACCACCGCGACCGAACATCACGCGGTGCTCAATTCAGCTCAGGCCCTCGAAAAACTCGGCGTCGAAGTCACCTACATTTCCATCGGCCGCGAAGCCGTCGTGGATCCGGAGGAAATTCGCCGTGCGCTCAAGCCCGAAACAATTCTAATCAGCGTCATGCACGCCAACAACGAACTTGGCACCATCCAGCCCATCGAAGAAATTGGCCGCATCGCCGCAGCCGCGGACGTCCTTTTCCATTGCGATGCCGTGCAGTCAGCCGGAAAATTGCCGCTCGACGTGCACCGCCTCGGTGTGGACTTGCTCTCCATTTCCGCGCACAAAATTTACGGACCCAAGGGCGTCGGCGCGCTTTACGTACGTTCCGGCACGCCCCTCGATCCGCAATTCTACGGCGGTCATCACGAACGCGATCGCCGCCCCGGCACGGAAAACGTTCCGGGCATAGTTGGTCTGGGAAAGGCCGCCGAACTAGCGCGCAAGAATCTGATGACGGACTGCGCGCGCATCACTTCGCTGCGCAACCGCCTGGAAGAAGCGCTGCTGGCGGCGTGCGCCGAAGCCCGAGTAAATGGAAATCGCGCCCAACGCGTATCCAACACGTCGAACATATCGTTTCACGCAGCCGGTGGGGAAGCGCTGGTGATCGCGCTCGACCTGCAAGGAATCGCCTGCTCCACCGGCGCGGCCTGCTCCTCCGGCGCAGTCGGTCCGTCGCATGTGCTAATGGCCATCGGCCTCTCTCCCGACGAAGCTCGCAGCAGCCTGCGCTTCAGCCTGGGCCGCACCACCGCAGCCGAAGAGATTGACCAGGCGATTGCGCTAATCCCGCAAGCAGTCGAGCGCCTCCGCGCACTTTCACCGCTGAGCGCGAACACGGCAATCTCCGCGTGATCTCGCGAACCTAAAGGAATAAATCGTTGTCGTCGCTAACCCAACTCGAACTCGCAAGCAGCAAGCTAGTCATCGCCACCGCGAACACCGTCGCAGTCGCAATGAGCGGCGGCGTAGACAGCTCCACCGTAGCCGCCATCCTCCACGACCGCGCGCAAACCATCGTCGGCCTAACCATGCAACTCTGGAACCAGCGCCGCCTGCCGCAACTCGAAAATAACGGCCCCGCACCACATCGCTGCTGCTCGCATGACGACGTCTACGACGCCCGCCGCGTCGCCGAACACCTCGGCATCCCTTTTTACGTCGTGAATTTCGAGCGCGAATTCGAGCTCAACGTGATCCGTCCCTTCGTCGCCGATTACCTCGAAGGCCGCACGCCCATCCCGTGCACCTTGTGCAACAATCACGTGAAATTTGATCAACTCCTCGTCACCGCGCGCCAGATCGGCGCCGAACGCATCGCCACCGGCCACTACGCCCGCGTGCGTCACAACCCGCAGACCGGCCGCTACGAACTCCTCCGCGCTGTGGACGAATCCAAGGACCAGTCCTATTTCCTGTTCGGCCTCACGCAAGAACAGCTAGCCCGCACCGATTTCCCGCTCGGTGAACTCTCCAAGTACGAAGTCCGCGAAATCGCGCGCCGCCTGCAAGTCCCCGTCGCCGAAAAGCCCGAAAGCCAGGAAATTTGTTTTGTTCCCGCTGGAAATTACGTGAAGTTTATCGAAGGCTATCTGCAAGAGCAGGGAAGTGACTTGCCAAAAGAACCCGGCGACATCGTCACCACTTCCGGCGAAGTGCTAGGCCGCCACAACGGCCTGCATCAATTCACCGTAGGCCAGCGCAAGGGCCTCGGCCTCTGCGGCGGGCAGCCCCCGATGTACGTAGTCGCGCTGGACCGCGCGCAGAATCGCCTGATCGTTGGCGAAGATCAGGAACTCCGCCGCACCACCTGCGAAGTCCGCGACGTGAACTGGATTCCCTACGTCGTCCCCGCGCAACCGGTACAAGCAATGGTCCGCATTCGCAATCGCCACGAGCCGGCCGACGCAGAAATCACTCCGCTCGATTCCACCACCGCCCGCGTAAACTTCCGCGAGCCCCAGCGCGCCATCACCCCCGGCCAAGCCGCCGTATTTTATGACGGCGAAAAAGTCCTAGGCGGCGGATGGATCCGCTAATCTACTGCTGCGGCCCGAAGTATTCGTAGTGCCCAGTAATCTTCCAACTGAAAAGCACATCCTCCAGCCTCGGCCCTTGCCCAATGTTATGCAGCACCATGTAACGCCCGCTCCCCGCCGACTTGCGATCCACCACAATGCCGATATGCGGCACGCCACCTCCGAGATCCCAAGTCACAAGATCGCCCGGAACATAATCTTCGCCGCGATTGGTAATGGGCAGCGACTTTCCCTTGCGGCCAAAAAACACCATCAAGTTCGGCACTCGCCTGTGGTCAATATTCGGATCCGGGCTACTCTCAAGCCAGCGTCGTTGTCGCGGGTACAGCGCGAAATTCTGCACCATGTCTTCGTGCACGTCTTTCTGCAGATCTATACCGAGCGCGCGATACGACCGAATTACTTCATCCGTGCAAACTCCGGTATCCGCTGGTACATCGCCACCCGGATACGCTAGGCGCACATAAGCAGGATCGTAGCGGACGGTATGACTCGTTCTCTCGATTGCAGCTGCGGATAATTTGTGCAGAAATTCTAAATGGGAAGGGGATTGAACAACGCTGGTCTGCGCCAGCGCAATAGCGAATTGCAGAGGCACGAACAAGTACACGATCACTACGCGTCCGCGCGCACCAATGCATCGCCGCATTCGCTGATTCTACAATTGTTCTAACGGAAAAGATCGATTATCGAAGAACTACGTGCACAACCGAGGAACACAACCTCAAATAAAAAGCTCTTCATCCTGCGAAACCGAATCCGAATCCGAGTCCGCATCCCGCTCCGGCTTATTATTCTGCTGCCGCCGCAACATATCCAACCCCACCTTGATCCCCTTCATCACCGCCGATGCCTGCCGGATCGGCCCCCACAAAGTATTTCTGAATTTCGTCCCGGCCTCGTCCACCACTTCCATCGCGCCAGTCAAAATCTGATCCGCGCGAATCACCTGTATGCGCAACCGTTCCAGCGCTTCGGTAAATACGCGGTCCACCTTCTGTGCCTGCCCGCGCGCCAGCCGCGTGATCTCCGCGGTATCTCCCATCACGCTGGAAATGCGCCCCTCAGAATCTTCCAATATCCGGTTCACGCGCAAAAGAATCGGGTCGACGCGCCCCTGCAAGTCATTCGCAATCCGCGTAAACTCCTGCATGGACATCTTCAACTGCACAAACATCGCAACCAGAATAGCCATCTGAATAACGATAGCTATAGCCGCGATGATGATGAACGCCTCGACCCAGCCGGACATGAAGCTCCTTGCGCTGCCTTAGGAAGCCTTCGATTCCTTGCGGTAGGTGTCCTTCCCGGCGTCCACAGCCGAGGAAAGCGCATCCTTCTGCCGCGACATGATCTCTTTGCTGCGCTCGATCAGGTCTTCTGCGCGCTCGCGTAATTCCCGCGCCTTCTTCTGCGCGAATTCGCGGCCCTCGTCGGCCTTGCCCGTCAAATATTCCCGCGTCTCGTCGCCAGATTTCGGCGCGAATAAAATGCCGACCAGCGCTCCAATTCCGAGTCCCACTAAAAATACGCTAACTTTTGAACCTACATTGTTGTCGCTCATGGTCCACCTCAGAACTCGACAGTAGCACAGCCGTCCCAACCGAGGCAAGAACAGCCGCGCCACTGCACAAAAACCCAAGGCACGGGTGCTGGGATGCGACGCAACCGCCATCCAATGGACTATCTCGAACGCGCGATGAAATTTTCATGGTTACACCACCTGCGCTTTTCTGGTGCCTTCTGGAATGTTATAGTCTCCAATCGTATCGGCACTGGGGAGTATGTTGTGATTGAGTTCGTCCGCAAATCTAGCTCTCGAATTGACCCCAGCGATATCTGTCAGGCCTCTTGCATACTGTTTTTTTTGATTCTGTCGCTGCTTTCCTTTTCACAGGGCGCCAGCACCGCGAAGGTCGCGGGAATTCAAAATGGACCGACGCTTTCTTACGGACCGGACCTGACGTTTGCAATTGCCGACTTCGACGGCGACCGCCGTCTGGACTTGGCTAGCGTTCAGTCGGGTGGCAGCGTATCCGGCTCCAGCACCTACTGGATTCAATTTCAGTTCTCTGCGTACGGGCGGCAATTTGTGCAGCTCGTCGCGCCCGAGGGCGGTCTCGGTATCGAAGCACGCGACGTCAACGGAGACAATGTCGTTGACCTGATCTTCACCACCGCGTGGCTCCGCCAGCCCGTAGCGATCCTGCTGAACGACGGCCATGGCAGGTTTTCGCGCGTGGAACCAGCCGCATTCCCGGCGGCGTTTGACGAGGCCGGAACAAATTGGGCGTCCGGCACGCGCCTTCGTACCGACTTCGTCGCCGTGGCTCGGCGGTCGCGCATCGGGATCGACCAAGCGAATGGATATCCACTGCATCACCGTTCTTCAACAGGGTCGATTCCTCTCCCAACTCCCGATTTTCCAGTTGCCCCCGTCGCATTCTTCTCTGCTGGACGCGCGCCGCCATCCGCAGTGACCCAACTCTAATTACTCGGTTCGTCGCATGGTAGAGGCGGCGTTCCACTCGCGACCCTATTTGGATCGCGGCGCACGGGGCGCGCCTAGTCCCACTCGAGCGCTCTAGGTCACGCACTAACCGGAACATATCCGTCGGCTGATTCCGCAAAATGGCCGGGTGCAGGTTTCTTTGATCTCTGCGCCCTCTCTGAATTTGCAAGAACTTTCATTTTTAGATCGGAGGACATCATGGCTTATGGAACTGGCGAAGTTCCTAAGATGGGCGACTACGTCAAAAATAAATCGGAACAGCCTGGTACGGTAACTGCCGTTATCGCCGCGCAAGCCGGCCGTGAGCTGGTGAGCATCCGTTGGGACGATGGAGGGGTCGAAGTCCCCTTGAAAGCCGCCGAAGAATTCATCCTGATCAGCCGGAACGGTTCGTGAACGATGAACCTGTCGCTCGCGAAAAACACGATACCGGGCGGTTTACGTTCCGGGCGGCGGTGTGCCGGTCCACACGTGCTGCACGATTTGCCAAGCGCCGTTCGGCGGGCGCTTGTAGATGATTATGTAGCTCCCTTTGGAATTTATCTTGGCGCCGGTGGCGATGTTGGTAAGCGTCTCCTGAAAGTCGCCACTGTCGTACGCCAGGTCGCCGGACGCCTCCAGGTTCTGGTTTTGCAGTGTGAGGTCGCTGTTGAAAGTCGCCATGATCGTTTGGAACAGGGTGCGCAGCGCGGCGGAGCCGGTGATGCGTTCACCATCGGGTTGTAGAAACGCGGCGTCCGGTGCATAAAACTTCAAGATTGGCTCAAGCTGTTTCGTGCGCAAATCCTGCACCCAAGCTTCGCGAAGTTTCGCCAGGGCTTCCGCGGTCGAGGCCTGAGGACTCGCCGTCACCGCGACTGTGGCATTGGCGGTGCGGAAAAAAAACGGCGCGCCGACAAGAGCGACAGCCAGGAACATGACGACGGAGCGGCGCGAGCAGGGAACTGACTTCGACTTGCATGGGCGGGTGGAAGAAACGATCATGGCGGCTCCTCGTGCTGAGGATCTTATCTAGAACTCGAACGTGCCGCCAATGCTACACCCATCACCCAAAATCCGCCCGCCTAGGTCAGAACCAGCCAGCTTCCAACCACGCTCGCGACTTCACGCCCGTGGTGCTTCAGCCGACGGCGCCTCTCTCAATGCTTCGAACACCCGCTGGGCTTGCGCGCGGGGAACTTCCGCCGCGAGCTGCGCCAACGTGAGTTGCCGCAATTGCGCCACGCTGCCAAATCGCTGCAAGAGTTTTTGCGCCGTGCGCGGCCCCACACCACGTATCTCCGTCAACGCCGTCCGCAATCGCCTGCTCGATCGCCGCTGCCTATGAAACGTCACCGCAAACCGGTGCGTCTCGTCCCGAATCTGCTGGATCAAGTGCAGAACTGGCGAGTGCCGCTCCAGCACCACCGGCTCGTCCTCCCGCCCCAGCACATACAGAATTTCTTCCTTCTTCGCGATGCTCGCCATCGGCTGATTGATGATCGCCTGCTTGTCCAAGGCCTTCGCCGCCGCGTGCAATTGCCCAATCCCGCCATCAATCAGAATCAAGCTCGGCATCGTTTTCTTTTCCAGCTGCAGACGCCGATAGCGCCGCTCCACCGCCTCCTGCATGCTCGCAAAATCGTCGCGCAATATTCCCGCCGCTTTCTCTGCGCCCTCCGGCATCGCCTCGCCGCGAATAATAAATTTCCGATAATCTGATTTTTTCATGCGGCCGGTTTCCCACACCACCATCGAAGCCACCGTATCCGATCCCTGTATGTGGGAAATATCGAAGCACTCAATTCGCTTAGGTGGCTCCGGCAATCCCAGCGCCGATTCCAACGCATCCACAATCGCCGCCGAGCTAGGCTTCAAAACCCGAAAGCGCTGAATAAACGAATGCTGCGCGTTCTTCTCCACCAATTCCAAAAACGCATGTTTTTGCCCGCGCTGCGGATTCACAATCTCCACGCGGTGTCCAGCTTGCTCCGTCAACACCTCTTCGATCAGCACGCTATCCTCAAATTCCATCGGCGTGTGAATGTAACGCGGCAGATAAGCAGCATCCAAATACAGCTGCTTGATCAGCGACGGCAAAAATTCCTCTGGCTCGAATTCGTCCATATCCTCCCAGTAAAAATCTCGCCGGTCCACCACTTTCCCGCCGCGCAAATGAAATAAATTCACAGCCACTTGTGGCGGCTCCGCGTACCACGCCAGCACGTCGGTGTCGTCGCCCGAAGCCGCCGCGATTTTCTGCCGCTCCTCCAACTCATGCAGCGTCCGCAGCAAATCGCGATACCCCGCGGCCTCTTCGTAACGCTCCCCCTCCGAAGCATGCTGCATGCGATCTTTCAGGCTCTGCGCCAAATCGCTGCGCCGCCCCTCCAGAAATAGCCGCACGTCGCGTGCCGCCTCGCTGTAACGCTCGTCCGCAACCAATCCCGCGACGCACGGCCCCCAACACCGGTGAATGTAATACTGCAGGCAAGGCCGCGGATGCGCGCGCTTCAAATCCACCGTGCACGATGGCACCAGAAAATGTTTGTGAATCAGATTCACCATTTGATAGGCCAGCCGCGCCGGGAAATATGGCCCGAAATATATCGAGCCGTCCTTATTCAACCGCCGCGTCACATATACTCGCGGATATTTTTCAAACGCCGTATACCGAATATACGGATAAGTCTTGTCGTCGCGCAGCAGCACATTGAATTTCGGCTTGTGTTGCTTGATCAGATTATTCTCAAGCGCCAGCGCTTCCTTCTGATTGTCCACGACGATGTAATCAACGTCCGCAATCTCGCGCACCAGAGATCCGGTCTTCGCGTCGTGCCAGTGCGATTCCAGAAAGTAAGACCGCACCCGGTTGCGCAGCGAATTCGCTTTGCCCACGTACAAAATCTTGCCGCCGGCGTCCTGAAACAGGTACACCCCGGGCTGTGTAGGCAATTGCGCGACTTTTTCGCGGAGTTCCATGGCGGCGAGTTACAATATCCAAGCGTTACAATATCCGGCGATGGACGCTGCGCAGAATCGTCCGTCCGGCCGCGTACAACTTCATGATAGCAAACGCAATCTAATTGCTGCAGGAGCCTGATGCTTCGCAACGTCTCAAAATTCGTTCTACTCGCGCTGCTTGGTGCAACGCTGCCCGCCGCACTGCTCTCAGCTCCACCCTGCTACAGCCAGCAAGCTCAGCAAGACCAGCACAATCAACCAGGCCAGCCTCCGGCACAACCTGCCACTTCGCCGCAACAACAGCAACAGCAACAGCAACAGCCGGGCACAACGCCGCCGCGCCCGACCTCGACTCCCAACTCAGGCCAGGACTCCTCGCAAGAATCCACCTCGAAAAAAACGTTGCCGCCCGACGATACCGTATCCACGAAAACTCCCCCCGACGTGGCAAAAAAATCCAAACCCGGCGTGCTACCCCCTGAAGACGATCCCGCCTGGGACCCCTTCCACGCCCAACAGGACATTGACGTCGGAACGTTCTACTTGCACAAAGGCGACGTGGATGCCGCCATCGCCCGCTTCGAAGATGCCATCAACCGGCGCGCCAACTTCGCCAAGCCGCGCCTGTTGTTGGCCGAGTGCTACGAGAAGAAAGGTGATCCGTCCGAGGCCGTACGCTACTACAAGGAATATTTGCAGGTACTACCCAACGCGCCCGACGCGAAAAAAGTGCGCGAGAAAATCGACAAACTCTCCAAGAAGCAATAATCAGCGCGGAAAACGCAGAGGTTTTGTAGCGGCGGCCCCGCAGAGAGGGACCGCCAACATCACCGCCCGGGAAACCGATCCAAAAACTTCATAGCCCGCGCATAATCCACAAATTTCCTTTCTTCCCGGCGAAATTCCGCCCCATGCGACTCCCTACGGCACCGCGCAAATTTCATCGGATGCTTCACATGCAGCATCTCGTGATACATCACATAAGCCACCACAAATTCCGGCACTCCCTGGCGATCCAGTTGCCGGTTAATCACAATCTGTTGCAAGGCCGGATCAAAACATCCCAGCAAACTCCTCCACACCCGCCGGCTCCAACCCAACCGCGGCTTCATAAGCGCCCCATCAAAATAACACGCGTTCAGCCGCTCAAACATCTGATCAAGGTCATGATGCGTCCCAGCCGGCCGATGTTCCACGCGCCGCGCCCGCCGCTGCCGCAAAGCCAGCAATCGCCGCCGCGTCGCCCCCGCGTAAGAAAACTCGCGATAAGTCTGCAGCAATTCCTTGGGCGGCTCGCGCCGATACAGACGCCCCAGCAAAATCGCAGCCGTAGCTTCCATCACAGGATGTGGCGCATCATCCAAAGCATCGGACAACCGCACGTAAGCTGTATCCTCCCGCAAACGAATCGTATGCGTCAGGTCCGTATAAGGATGAAACTCCACCACGAAATGCGGTGGCCGCCCTTCGCAACCGAGTCGCGTATAGATCCGTTGGAAAATCCGTTCGCCGCCCGGCACGGCGTTCTTCACGCGACGTTTCGTCAAGACGGTTTTCTCCGCAGTGGCGCCGTATTCAATTCCTTCAGCGCTTTATCCACGTCCGTCAAAGCGTCCTGCGTTCCCTCGATCGCGTCCTGCAACGTGTCCTTGTACGTCTCGTATTCCGGCCCGCCCTGATTGATCTTCTGCAGCGTTTCCAGGAATTCCTTGCCCTTCGACTGCATATTTTTTAATGCCGCGCGAATATCCACCTGTTTTTCCCGCGCCACTTCGATCTGGTCCGCCGCATCGTCCATGCACCCGGAGTAAGCGTTCAACAAGCCGTTCAAAATTTCAGCCCGCCGCCCTTCCGGCACCGTGCGCGTCAGTTCGTATTGGAATTTCTTCAGCCGGTCCTGCGCAAATGTCACGAACAGTTTCATCCGTTCCGGCGGTGTCACCGCATCGCGTATGAGGTCGCCCTCCGCATCCGTCAAATAATCTTTCTTCTCTTGCTGCGCCTGAACGCGACGCACCGAAACCGTCGCCACCATCAGCAGCAGCATCGCCCAGATTCCGAGGCTTCGTACGCACCGCCGCATCGCGCGCTCCTGACTAGCTCTTGGGATTCTCCGGCGCCGTCTTCGGCGTCGTCTCCGGCCGCTTCGGAAAAAGTTGATGAATCATCTGCCGGTCCAGCTCGTCCAAATCCTTGCGAACTTCCGCCAACGGCGCCTGCTCGTCCTGCGCCAGGCTCACCATTATATCGTCCAACCGCCGCATGGATTCGCGCACCGAAATTTCCAGTTGCTTGTAACCGTCGGGGTGCGCCTCCGCGTCGCGGCTCTTCGCATCCAGCAATTTCTTGCTGGTCTGCGCTTCATCCCGCACGCGCCCCGCAATTTCCCCGGCCGCCGCTAAATCTCCCGCGTCAATCTTTTCGTGCATGTCGCGAAATTCGGAATCCGCTAACAGTGCCACCTGTCGCGCCTTGCGCACCGGATCAGTCTCTTTTTCGAATCGCGAACGCAACCCCGCCGTCCGGTCCTGGGCCAGCAGCGACCCCGCAACCAGCGCCACCAAAAAAACGGCTGCCCAAAAACTACCGCGTGCCGGCAATGTACTACCTCTTCTTGTTCACGAGCTCTCGAGTCAGTGTTCGAACGCGTGCGCTTGCCTCGAAGTACATGTCGCTGTTCTCGTCCTTGTTCAGTTCCAGAAATTTCTTATAGGCATCGAGCGCCGGCTGCACCTGCCCCAGTTTATCGTAACAGGTTGCCCGCACGAACCAGCTTCCCACCGGCGGCGTTTCCTTCTGCCCCAGCACATCCAGTCCATGCAGCGCCGCGGGGTAATTCTTGTTCAGATATTCCGCCGTCACCAGATCCTTCAGCACATCAATGGACTGCGGGTTCATTTTCATCGCGACCACCAGCGCGTTCACCGCATTCGGATAATCCTTTTTCTCTAGATACGCATGTCCCAGCTCTGCCGCAAGATCCGGATCCTGCGGCGACTGCGCGATAGCCTTCAGCAGCACTGGCACCGCGTTGTCGTACTGCTTCTTGCGAAAATAAATCGCCGCGCGCAATTTCAAGGCGCGCAGAGATTCCGGCCCAGCGCTCGCGGCCTTATCGAGTTCCGCCAGCGCATCATCATCTTTTCCCGCATCCACCAGCAGGGCAGCGTGCTCCAATTGCATCGCGCCATCACCAGGATGTGCCGCGAGATAAACTCCGAGCTCCGTCGCAGCCTCATCATTCTTTTTCTCCGCTAGCAGCGCCTGCAGCAATCCCTTGTGCGCTTGATTGATCGGCTCGCCCGTTGCATGCATCGTTAGAGCTGCGCGGAACTCGGTTTCAGCCTCCGCCGGGCGTCCGCTCCGAAGCAGCGCGAACCCGAGTGAGTTGCGAATATCCGAGTTATTGGGGTCCAGCTTCTCAGCGGCTTGATATTGTTCAATGGCGAGCGCATCTTTTTTCGTCAATTCCAGCGCGACACCCAAGAGCCACTTTGTCCGCGCATCCTCGGGCATCAACTCAGCCGCGTGCTTTAGTGGTTCAACTGCGGCCGCTGGATCCGTCGAGATCAGCAACACCCCCAAATTCTGATACGCGGACGCCATGTCAGGGTCGAGTGCAATCGCCTTTTGATACTCACTCTTGGCGTCCGCGGGCTTCTGCAGCGCCGTGTAGGCGTATCCCAAATCGTAATGCACCACGGCATCATCAGGTTTCTTCGCGAGATAAGCCCGATAATCCTGTGCCGCGCTGGTGTAATCCTGCCTATTCACGGCGTCCTGCGCATCACTCAGCAGACGGTTCAGTTCAACTGCGGCAGGGTCCTGAGGAATTTTAGTTCGAGAAGCTCCAACGGCTTGTGCAAACGCAACTCCCGGAAACGCCGCGAGCGCCGCGCTTAAAAAAAAGCTCCATGCGCCAAGCACCCGCGGCTTCATCAATGGAGTACTCCGCTGTTTCATTCCGTCGGCAGATTCGGAGGCGGCGCATCAGCCGACGCCGCATGATTGCCATAATTCGCGCCATTGTGCCCGTTCAGCACGCGCGCCAAATATTTTCCAGTGTGCGACTGCTGATTGCGCGCCACTTGCTCCGGAGTTCCCGCAGCCACCACGCGCCCGCCCGCCTCGCCGCCCTCAGGACCCAGATCAATTACCCAGTCCGCCGATTTGATCACATCCAGATTGTGTTCGATGATCAGCACCGAAGCGCCACCCTCGATCAATTTCCGAAACGCCGTCAACAATTTCTGTATGTCGTCGAAATGCAGCCCGGTCGTGGGCTCATCAAATATATACAAGATGCCGGTGTTCTCCTGCCGCGTAAGATGCGCCGCCAGTTTCAAGCGTTGCGCCTCGCCGCCAGAAAGCGTCGTGCCGGATTGCCCCAGCCTCAGATAACCGAGGCCGACTTCGTCCAAGACGCGCAACTTCGCCGTTACTTTCGGATGCGCCGCGAAAAAAGTGATCGCCTCGCGCGCCGTCATCTGCAGCACGTCGTGTATATTTTTGTCTTTGTAACGCACGTCCAGCACCGCGCTCTTGTAACGTGTCCCGCGGCACTCCTCGCAAACCAATTCAACGTCTGCCAGAAAGCGCATCTCAACGGTCACGGTTCCGTCGCCCTGGCAAGCCTCGCACCGCCCGCCCGGAATGTTGAATGAAAAATGTCCCGCCGTAAATCCGCGCTTCTTCGCTTCGGGTGTTGACGCAAATACTTCGCGAATCGGATCGAACGCCTTCAAATACGTCGCCGGATTTGATCGCGGCGTCCTGCCAATCGGAGACTGGTCCACCATCTCCACTCCCGCCAGCAAATGATCGCCCTCCAGACGGTCGCAGTATTCCTTCCAATTTCCGCCGGTGCGCTTCGCCTGCAGCGCTTTGTAAAGCACGTCGTAAACCAGCGTGGATTTCCCCGATCCCGAAACACCAGTAATCGCCACCAGCAGTCCCAGCGGAATCATCACGTCCACGCCCTTCAAATTGTGGCTGTGCGCTCCAAGTATCTTCAGGAATTTCCCCGTGGTTTTGCGTCGCCGCGCCGGCACCGCGATCTTCAGTTCGCCGCGCAGGTAACGCCCTGTCAGCGAATGCGCGTCCGTCAACATCGCCTCGCGCGTCCCCGCAAAAATCAATTTGCCGCCGTGCTCCCCCGCGCCCGGACCCAAATCCAGCACGTAATCCGCAGCCATGATCGTGTCCGGATCATGCTCCACCACCAGCAAAGTATTTCCCAAATCGCGCAGTCCCTTCAAAATTTCAATCAGCCGGCTCGTATCGCGCGGGTGCAAGCCGATCGAAGGTTCATCCAACACATATAACGCTCCCACCAGATGCGACCCCAGCGAAGTAGCCAGCTGAATCCGCTGCGCCTCGCCGCCCGAAAGCGTGGAAGTCAGCCGGTCCAGCGTCAAATAATCCAGCCCCACATCATCAAGAAACCGCAGCCGCTGCTGCGTCTCTTCCAGCACTTTCTCGACGATCGCCGCCTGGGTCTCGCTCAATTTCAAATTCTGGAAAAACGGCCGCGCATCCTTCACCGTCATCTGGCAAACTTCCGTAATCGAACGCTCCGCGATCTTCACCGCGCGAGCCTCAGCCCGCAAACGCGTCCCGCGGCAATCCGGACAAGTCGCATAGCCGCGATAGCGGCTCAAAAAAACGCGCACGTGCAACTTATATTTCTTCCGCTCCAGCCAGCCGAAAAATCCCTTGACTCCGATATATTCTTCGCCCTTGTCGCCGTCCAATATCGCGTGCCGCTGTGCCGCAGTCAGATCGCGGAACGGCACGTCCATCGGAATCCCTTTCGCGCGCGCAAACTTCCGCAAGTCCATCGTCAATTGCCGGTAACGCGGCTTGGTCCACGGCTCAATCGCGCCTTCGTTCAACGATTTGCTTTTGTCCGGAATCACGCGGTCCAGATCGAAATCCACCGTGTTCCCGAATCCCTGGCAGCGCGGGCACGCCCCATAAGGATTGTTGAACGAAAAAAGTCGCGGCTCTGGCTCCTGATAAACCGCGCCGCAGTTTTTGCATTCGAAGCGCTCGTTGAAAACCATCCGCTCCGGCTTCGACCCCGGCGCTTCCGGCACAAATTCCAGAATCGCTTCGCCGCGCCCTTCGCGGTAGCAGATTTCGATCGAGTCCATCACCCGCGAACGCACTTCCGGCGAAAGTTCCAGCCGGTCCACCAGCACATACACCGGCTTGGTGAAATCCACGTCCAGCAATTCCTCAGGCGTCGAAAATTCGAATACGCGCCCCGTCTGATAAATCCGGTTGAA
Source organism: uncultured Acidobacteriota bacterium (assembly GCA_963747605.1). GTDB lineage: Bacteria > Acidobacteriota > Terriglobia > Acidiferrales > UBA7541 > Palsa-295. The sequence goes on from CAVVGA010000005.1 coordinate 383,247, forward strand.
GCCCCGCTTGCGCAAACTGATCAGCGCCTCGCGAACTGCATCCGCACCCAGACGCAGCGGTTTGCGCGTCCGCGGCGCTTGCGGCGCATTCGTCGCCGTCTCCGGCGTCAGCTTCAATTCATACAGCACATAAAACCGTCGCCCAGCTGGAAGCGCCAGCACCCGCGTCGCGATTTCGTCCAGCGTGTCTTTGCGCACTTCCTCGCCGCAGCGCAAACAAAACGTCCGCCCGATCCGCGCGTACAGCAACCGCAAATAATCGTAAATCTCCGTCGCGGTCGCCACCGTCGATCGCGGGTTGCGCGTCGAATTTTTCTGCCGGATCGAAATCGCCGGCGCAATCCCGGTAATCTCGTCTACGTCCGGCTTCTCAATCCGCTCCAAAAATTGGCGCGCATAAGCCGAAAGCGATTCGATATACCTCCGCTGCCCCTCGGCATATAAAGTATCAAACGCCAAACTCGATTTGCCCGACCCCGAAACCCCGCTAACCACAGTGATAGCGTTGTGAGGGATCACGAAGTCTATGTTCTTGAGGTTGTGCACGCGCGCCCCGCGCACACGTATCTCCTCAATATCCCCAGGGAGGGGAACTGCGGCAGCCGCGCCAGCAGTCGCGCCTGTAGCGCCGTGGACGGTCGCCAGGCTCGCTCCGTCCCGAGGCAGCTTCTCTAAAGGTTCCGTAGCCATATGTGTAAACCAAAAATTATACGCCCCACAGTCAACCCCCGCAAATCGCTCATCCCGCATCGAATGCTCCGCCTTCCGATTGTGGGCCACCCGGTGCTGCCCCAGCCGCAAGCCACCGTTTAATTTTTCGGCTCACCTGAACTTCGGTACAGTACCTCTACCGTGCCCGCCTCGTTATCATGCCCCATGCTCGATCAACCCAGGCGCACGCGGTTCAGAATCGCAAGCTTCATTGCGCTGTTCATTCTCGCCGTCGTCGCAAGCTCGTGCGGTCACTCCGGCTCAGCCGCAGCCCCTCCCCAAGTCTCGATCGAAACCGTCCTGCTCGCTGTTCATGCCTACAGCGGCACCCACATCATCTTGCCTCCTCCCGCCGCACCCGCCACGGATTCGCAGGCAGATGAAGCCTATCGCGCCGATGTCGGCCTGTTGCTCGCTGAAGAGAATTTCGCGCAGCTGGAAAAAATCGCCGAACAGAATCGCACGGAGCGAGGCCTTTTCGTCGGCGGCGCCTGGAAAAACAATGCCTTCTTCAATGCCACGGGTTCCCCGGCTCACGACGGCGAGATAAAGGACTCCGACTATAAATTTCATATTCGCCGCATCGAAAAATGGATTGCCGCGTATCCGCAATCCGCCGCGGCCCGCATCGCTCTCGCACGTGCGTATATCAACTACGCCAGCTTCGCTCGCGGCGATGGCACCTCCGCCACGGTATCCCGTTCCCAGTGGGATCTCTATCGCGAGCGAGCCGCACTTGCCCAGGACGCCCTCCTCACAGCTGCCAACTTCAAAGAACGAGATCCTCACTGGTACGAGGCTATGCAGCACGTCGCCTTCGTGGAAGGATGGCACAAGCGCCAAGCGCGCGAGCTGCTCGATCAGGCCGTCGCTTTCGAGCCCGGTTACTATCACTACTATCGCGAATATGCCGACTACCTTAAGCCTCAGTGGTACGGCGAACCCGGCGAAATCAAGACCTTCGCTGAGCAAGCTTCTTTGCGTCTTCCCGAACCCGATAGTTCGATATTGTATTTCCGCATCGTCAGCTCGCTCGCTTGCAATTGCAAACCGGAGATGGAAGATTTGCCTTACATTTCACTCGCGAAAATCCGAGACGGTTACAACAACGTGGATCGCATCTACGGCTATTCGAACCTGAACGCCAATCGCTTTGCATTTATGGCCGTAAGGCTACAGGACAAGGCCGTGGCCGGGCCGGCCTTCGCTACGATTAAGTATATGGAACCGGATGTCTGGGGTGGGCCCATCACCTATGAATCCTGGCGGGCCTGGGCTACTTCTCCGTAGGTCGATCTCGTTTCCCATCGAGTTCAATCTTCCTGCTAAATTCCCGTCAACGTTTCAGCGATAGCCCATCGCGCTCCTCGAGTCTGCCCGTAGTGGCGCATCCGCACACGTGGAGTACAATCTCAATTTCGCGACGCCGGCGAATCCGTAGGGAGGCACAAGTGGGGCAGGGCACTACGCACTTCGCGCGCATAATCTGGATTGTCCTCGATAGCGTCGGTATCGGCGCACTCCCCGACGCCGCCGACTACGGTGACGTCGGCCGCGACACGCTAGGACACATCGCCCGGTCGCGCCCGCTGCATATCCCTAATCTTGTTCGCCTGGGCCTCGCGAATATCAAACCGCTCGACCATCTCACTCCGCCCGCACACCCAGCCGCAAGCCACGGCAAAGGCGCCACGCGTTCCCCAGGAAAAGACACCACCACAGGCCACTGGGAAATGGCCGGCGTCTGGCTCGATCAGGCTTTCCCAGTCTATCCCCACGGTTTCCCCAAAGAACTCATCGCCGAATTCGAACGCCAGATCGGCCGCCGCACCCTGGCCAACAAGCCCGCCTCCGGCACAGAAATCCTGAAGGAACTTGGCGCAGAACACGTGCGCACCGGCTACCCGATCGTCTACACCTCCGGCGACAGCGTCTTCCAAATCGCCGCGCATGAAGAAGTGATCCCCGTGCCCGAACTCTATCGCATGTGCGAAATCGCACGAAAACTTCTCGACGGCCCCAACCGCGTAGGCCGAGTAATCGCGCGCCCCTTCACCGGCACGCCAGGAAATTTCCGCCGCACAGAACGCCGCCACGATTACGCCGTCGAGCCGCCGAAGCCCATGCTCCTCGACGTCCTCGCCGAAAACAAAACCCCTGTCTTCGGCATAGGCAAAATCCATGACATCTACAACGCCCGCGGGGTAAACGACTACGTCACCACAAAAAATAACGCCGACGGCATGGCCAAACTCATAGAATCGGTAGCGCAGCGACCAAAAGGCCTAACCTTCGCCAACCTCGTAGACTTCGACATGCTCTACGGCCACCGCAAAGACGTAGAAGGTTTCGCCCGCTCCCTCGAAGAATTCGACCAACTGCTAGGACCGTTCCTGGGAGCCATGCGCCCCGACGACCTCCTCCTAATCACCGCCGACCACGGCTGCGACCCCGACCCCGCAAACCCCACCACAGATCATTCCCGCGAATACGTCCCAATCCTCGCCTATAGCCCGAGCACCGCAACCGAAAATCTAGGCACACGGGAAACCCTAGCCGACATGGGCCAAACAGTAGCGGAAAATTTCCACGCCAAAATCCCCCACGGAGTCAGTTTTCTGGAGATGCTGAGGAAGTAATACGGGGAAGTAGAATTCTCAGCGACGCTTAGTCGCCCTGGGCAGCCTTCTGCGCGTAATACCCAGTCCGCGTCCGCACCGCTAATTTCTCGTGCCCCTTCGACGCGTTCAATTCCACCTTCACACTGCGAAACGTCCCATCCTTAGTCGCATTCGTCGGGTAATATCCCAACGTATATTGGTTCCGAATATCCCGCGCCACCTGCACGCAGACCGGATCCACGTCCTCCAACCGGTCCGGAAAGAAAGCCAACCCGCCCGTAGACTCCGCCAAAGTAGTCAATTCCTTCTTCGACTTCCGCACCATCTTCTTCTGATTCTTCCGATCCTCATCGCTAAACACGCCAATCGCATAAATCACTGCGTTCGATTCCACCGCCGCCTTCACCGTATACTCAAAACTCTTCCGGCTGGCGTCGTCATCGCCATCCGTAATCACCAGCAACACCCGCTTGTCCTTGTGCCCCTTCTTCAAATGGTCCAGCGACCCAATGATCGCGTCATACAAAGCCGTACTGCCCCGCGTATCGATCCGCTCCAGCGCCTCATGCAATTCCTGCGCGTTGCTGGTGAAATCCTCATCTAAATCCAAATAGTATTCGTCGTTGAAATTCACCACGAAAACCTCGTCCGCCGGATTGCTAGTCCGCACAAACGAAAGGGCCGCCGCATTCACCTGCGGCCGCTTTTCCTTCATGCTTCCGCTGTTATCAATCACCAGCCCCATCGTCACCGGAATATCTTCTTTCGAGAATACCGAAATCTTCTGCTCCACCTTGTCTTCAAACACCCGAAAATCATTGCCCGTCAGCCCCGGCACAAATTGTCCCTTGTCGTCCACCACGGTAGCGTGCAGCACCACCAGATCCACCACGGATTTCAGATGGCGGCTTTGATCCGTCTGCGCGTTCGAACCGGCAGCTCCAGGAGGAGGCGGTGGCGGCGGGGTGTTGGGAATGGGATTTTGCGCGTGAGCACACGGCCCCGCGCACACAACGAGGAGCACAATCAGAAAAGCGTAAGCAAAAAATCGTCGCGACGCCGTCCCGCAGGTGCCGGAACCGGAAGGGCGGGGCTGAAGCCCCGCCGTCCAGCCAGAAAATAAAGCGGCTTTAGCCCCTGAAGCCAGGGCTTTCGCTCGTAGTCGGATGCTTATGAAAAACCTTCTAATGTCCCGGCGCGTAATATCCGGTCTTGGCATAGACGGTAAGTGGAGGAAGTCCCTTCGGTGGGCGCAGCTTGATCTTGATCTTGCGCCATTTTCCATCGCGGTTGTGATCGCTCGGTCGGTATCCCAAGACATATTGATTGCGCAGCTCCATGCTGATTTTCGTCGCGACATCCGGCAAATCCTTCAGGTTATTCACCGCAAATGCGCGGCCGCCCGTCATCTGCGTCAAATCCGCCAGCAACGATGGCCCAAGTTGCTCTTCCGGCGTCGGGCCGCCATTCGGCTCGAAAAGCCCGATCGCATAAATCTGTACGTCCGCTTCCCGCGCGTACCTCCGAATGTCCGTCTCAGAGTACCGGCTATGATTATCGCCTCCGTCTGATATGATGAGCAACGCCTTCTTTGTGTTGCGTGCGCCTTTCATCTCGCTCAGTCCAAGGTAAATCCCGTCCAGCAACGCCGTCTCTCCCTTCGCCGCCGTGAACATCAAATGATTCTGCAATTCTTCCACGCTTCCCGTAAAATTACTCGCCAGTTGCGCCCTGTCATTAAAATTCACCAGCAGAAATTCGTCCTGCGGATTCGCCGTGCGGAAAAATTGCACCGCTGCCAGCCGCGATTTCTCAATCTTGTCCCCCATGCTGCCGCTCATATCGAAAATCACGCCAATCGAAATCGGCACATCTTCACTCGTGAACCGCACAATCTCCTGCTCGGTGTTGTCTTCAAATACCCGGAAATTTTCCTGCTCCAATCCGGTAACCAGCCGCCCATATGGGTCGGTCACCGAAATCGGAACCAGCGTAATCTCTGTCTCCGCCTTCAGCGATTTTCCTTTTTCGATTTTCTGGGAATTTTCAGGATGCGTCGGGCCTTGCGTTTGCGACCATGCGGGCGTTACCACGAGGAATGAACAACCGAAAACCAAAGCCGCACAAAATCCCACAACTCTTGGACTTCCAGTCGGCTGCGGTGCGCGGTATCTCAACTTGGCCCCCACTTCTGCCGCGGGACTCGCCTGGCTCTGGGCAGCTCTGCAGGTCGCTGGCCGCGATTCTATCACTCGCCATTCCCAAAGCAAGCGCCACGTGTAACTTCTATGTAACTTCCGGGCCGTTCGAGCCGGGCTGAATTCAGCGACGCCGCCTCGTCAATACTCGACAATAAATGTTAAGATGCCCGCGCTGGCGAAAGCGGAGCAACGCCCATGCCGAATTCCGGCGAACCGACAGTCCTGGTAGTAATCCCTGCGCGCTACGCTTCCACCCGTTTTCCCGGCAAGCCGCTCGCGCCGATCGCTGGCAAGCCCATGATTCAGCATGTTGTTGAGCACGTTCGCCTGGCCAGCCTGCCCGCGCGCATCATCGTCGCCACCGAAGACGACCGAATCAAGTCGGCCGTCGAATCCTTCGGCGGCGAAGCCATCTTGACTCGCCCCGATCACCGTACTGGGACTGACCGTATCGCCGAAGTCGCCACCCATATCCCCGCCGACATCTATATCAACGTGCAGGGCGACGAACCCCTCATTGACCCCGGCACGGTTGACGCCGTAGCCGCCGCCATGGCCGATGACGACTCTATCCAACTCGCCACCCCTTGCTCTGCCGTCACTCTCCCCGGCGAAATCATGGATCCCAACGTCGTCAAAGTCGTCCTGGATTTCGACGGCCAGGCGCTCTATTTTTCCCGTGCCCCCATCCCCTGGGTGCGCGACACAGGCGACCGCGTAGCCGCCAAGCACTGGAAACACATCGGGCTCTACGGCTATCGCCGCGACGCCCTCCTTGAATTTCCCACGCTCCCTCCCGGCGAACTAGAACGCATCGAACAACTCGAGCAACTCCGCTGGCTGGAAAACGGCTTCCGCATGCACGTAGTCGAAACCATGTACAACGCCGTAAGCGTAGACCTCCCCGCCGACATCCAACGCGTAGAGAAACTCCTCCAATCTCGTGCCAAAGCTTCCAGCCAATCCACAAATTAAGTTTCGCGGCACAGGCAATCCTGCCTGTGCTGAATCGGCCAGCCCGATCGATCCAGTGCCGAAAAAAACCGACAGCTCTCCGGCTTTCTCTGTGTTCTCCGCATTTCTCTGTGACCTCTGCGTCAAATCTTTCCGATCACCGCCGCGACCCAAAAAATAAATCCCACCAAAAGAAATTCGCAATTTGACACCCACCCCGAATCCCCGCATAATGTTTCGTACGCAGATCGTCCCGGAGGATTTCACCCGACTTGCGCACCGCCCCAAAATACATTTTTGTGACGGGTGGCGTGGTTTCTTCTCTCGGGAAAGGCGTAGCGGCGGCCTCGATGGGCTGCCTGCTCGAAAGCCGTGGTCTTCGCGTCACCCTGCAGAAGTGCGATCCCTACCTGAATGTTGATCCCGGCACCATGTCTCCCTATCAACACGGTGAAGTTTTCGTCACCGACGACGGCGCCGAAACCGATCTCGACCTCGGCCACTACGAACGCTTCACATCCGCGCACCTAACGCGCGACCACAACTGGACCACCGGACGCTTCTACGAATCCATCATCACCAAAGAACGCCGCGGCGATTATCTGGGCAAAACAGTCCAGGTAATCCCGCACGTCACCGACGAAATTAAATCCGCATTCCGCAAAGTCGCCGAAGGCGTGGACGTTGTCCTCGTCGAAATCGGCGGCACCGTTGGCGACATCGAATCGCTTCCATTCCTCGAAGCCATCCGCCAGATGCGCCTCGAACTCGGCCCCGAAAACGTAATCTTCGTGCACCTAACGCTGGTTCCGTTCATCCCCACTGCCGGCGAACTGAAAACGAAACCCACGCAACACAGCGTGAAAGAACTTCTCAGCATCGGAATTCAACCAGACGTCCTGATCTGCCGCAGCGATCGCCCGCTAGCCGCCGACCTGAAAGCCAAAATTGCGCTCTTCTGCAACGTCGCCGAGTCCTGCGTCATCTCCGCGCCGGACGTCGGCAACATTTACGAAGTCCCGATGACCCTAGCGTCCGAAGGCCTCGACGAGCAAATCCTGCGCCTCCTCCGCCTCGAAGCTCCGCCGCGCGATTTGAGCCGCTGGCTCGCCATGCTCGAAACCCTCGAGCATCCTTCGGGAGAAGTTCGCATCGGAGTAGTCGGCAAGTACGTGCAGTTGGAAGACGCCTACAAGAGCTTGCGCGAAGCCCTAGGCCACGGCGGCCTCGCAAATCGTCAACGCGTAGTAATCGAATGGATTGAAGCCGAAGAAATCGACTCGCCCTCGACCGCCGAGCGCCTGCTGCGCCACGTGGACGGCATTCTGGTTCCCGGCGGCTTCGGCAAACGCGGCATTGCCGGAATGGTTCACGCCATCACCTACGCGCGCGAGAAGAAGATCCCGTTCTTCGGCATCTGCCTCGGCATGCAGTGCGCGACGATCGAGTACGCGCGCCAGGTTTCGCACATCGAACACGCCGATAGCACCGAGTTCGATCCCTCCACTCCGAATCGCGTGATCTACAAACTCCGCGAACTTCTCGGCGTGGATGAAATGGGCGGCACCATGCGCCTCGGCGCGTGGCCCTGCAAACTAGAGCCCGGCTCGTTCGCCGCCAAAGCCTATGGCACACTAGAAATTTCCGAGCGCCACCGCCATCGCTACGAATTCAATTGCGAGTACGAAGAAACTCTGACCCGCGCCGGTTTCCGCATCACCGGCCGCACCCCCGACGGCGTGTACGTCGAAATAATCGAAGCCCCGAACCATCCCTGGTTCCTAGGGTGCCAGTTTCATCCCGAATTCAAATCGAAGCCGCTAGCCCCGCATCCGTTATTCGCGGCGTTCATCCGCGCCAGTCTAGAGAATCGCCATCACCGCCTGGCCGCCCCCGCAGAATCACGAGTAACCGCCGCCGAACCCGCCACGGACTAACGACCGCTCCGCAACACTTTCGCGTCCTCGTTTTTGTCCGTTTCTCCGCGGTAGCGTTTGTCTCTGTCTAATCTTTCTCTGTGTTCTCCGCCTTTCCTCCGTCTCCTCTGTGTTAAATCTTTCGCCTTTCTCTGCGTCCTCTGCGTCTCTGCGGTAATAGCCTTTCGCCCACGCAATTCAAAGTTGAAATACCGCCAATTCCCGCATAGTCTGTTTCCTCGAACCATCCACGACCATATGCCACCCACCCCCAGCTTCCAGATCGCCAACATCCGCTTCGGCCAAAACGCCCCTCTATTCCTGATCGCTGGCCCCTGCGTAATCGAATCCGAATCTCACGCCACCACCATGGCCGAAAAAATCGCCGCCATCGCCGCCGAACAAAGAATCCCCTACATCTTCAAAGCCTCCTACGACAAAGCCAACCGCTCCTCCGTTTCGTCTTTCCGCGGCCCCCAACTAGAAGAGGGCCTCCGCATCCTGGCAGCCATAAAAAAACACACCAGCCTCCCCATCCTCACCGATGTCCACGATGTCTCCCAAGTAGGCCCCGCCGCCGAAGTTTGCGACATCCTTCAAATCCCCGCGTTCCTCTGCCGCCAGACCGACCTGCTAGCCGCCGCAGGCCGCACTGGACGCGTCGTCAATGTAAAAAAAGGACAGTTCGTCTCCCCCTGGGAAATGTCCAACGCCGCCGAAAAAATCTCGAGCACCGGCAACGAAAAAATAATCCTCACCGAACGCGGCACCTCCTTCGGCTACCAAAATCTCGTAGTGGACATGCGCTCCTTCCCCATCATGCGCAAATTCGGCTACCCGGTAGTCTTCGACGTCACCCACTCCGTCCAACTCCCTGGCGGAGCAGGGAAGTCCAGCGGCGGCCAACCAGAATTCATCGAGCCGTTAGCCCGTGCCGGCGCAGCCGTAGGAATCGATGGCCTATTCCTAGAAGTGCATGACAATCCCGCGCAAGCACTCTCCGACGGCGCGAACGCTCTCCCCCTGGAAAAACTCCGCGCGCTGCTGCAAAAAATCCAAAAACTAGCAGCCCTCACGCGCGAGGGGGACGCCCAACCTCAATGAGCCTCGAAACCGCCAAGCGCGTCCTCCGCGTGGAAGCCGAAGCGATCGCCAGCCTGATCGATCGCCTCGACGCCCGCTTCGAAAAAGCCGTCGAACTCCTGCACAACTGTAAAGGTCGAGTAGTAGTAACAGGCCTGGGCAAATCCGGACTAGTAGGACGAAAACTCGCCGCCACTTTCGCCAGCACCGGCACCCCCGCGCTTTTCTTGCACACCGGTGAAGCCCTGCACGGCGATCTCGGCATGCTAACGGCCGGCGACGTAATGCTGGCAATTTCAGCCAGCGGCGAAACTGCGGAATTAATTGAGCTCCTCGAAACCGTGAAACGTCTGGGCGTTCCGCTGCTCGCCCTCACCGCGAACCCGAAATCCACTGTCGCCCAAGCCAGCAACATCGTCCTCGATATCGCCGTAAAAGAAGAAGCCTGCTCGCTGAATCTCGCGCCCACAGCTTCCACCGCCGCTGCCATGGCCATGGGCGACGCGCTAGCCATCGCGCTCCTAGAACGCCGCGACTTCAAGGAAGAAGATTTCGCCGCCCTCCATCCCGGCGGCCGCCTAGGCAATAAACTCCGCCGCGTAGAATCCCTGATGCACCAGGGCGAGAACGCGCCTCACGTCTTACCCACCACAAGAATGCCCGACGTAATCTACGAAATGAGCCGCAAAGGCCTGGGCCTGGCCGCCGTCACCGAAGCCAGCGGCAAACTCCTAGGCATCATCACCGACGGCGACCTCCGCCGCGTAATGCAAAAGCGCCAGGAAAACGTCCTTGCGCTGACCGCCGCGGACTGCATGACCAAAAATCCCGTCACCCTATCGCGCCACGAACTAGCAGCCAGCGCCCTGCGCGTAATGGAAGAAAAAAAGATCACCAGCCTCCTAATCACAGACCCAGCAGGCAAACTAGAAGGCGTCCTGCACATCCATGATCTATGGACGTTGCAGTTGCTCTGAGGTTTTAGCGTGGCCGTTGCGGCTGACTCTGTAACGCCGGCGTCCGGCCGGCTGTCTGGTGTAGCTATTGAATTTGCAGTTGATTTTGTAGCGGCCGCCTGCTTTTTCTTTTTAGGCGGGCGTCTTTGACGTCGCCGTTGAACTTGCTTTACCTGGGAACGCCAATCTCCTGATTGGCGAATCGCGCCACGGTCTCAAAACACGGTTCCCTGGCTCGTTGAATCTGTATTTGAATTTGAATCCTCGGCAAAAAAAAGAAGGAATCGCCCATGCCACTCAAAGAACTAAAATTCCCAGCCCCAGTCCTCCGCCGCGCCAAGCCCATCCGCGTCCTCCTTATGGACGTCGACGGCACCATGACCCCCGGCTACGTCTGTCTGCAAAGTTTCCCCGACAACAGCGTAGCCGAAATGAAAATGTTCCACGCCCACGACGGCGCCGGAATCAAACTAGCGAGCATCATGGGAATCCGCACCGGCCTGATCACCGGACGCGACTCCCCAGCCAACACCCGCCGCGCCCGCGAAGCCTCCATGGAATTTGTAATCCAAGGCCAGCCGAAAAAACTGGAAGCCTATAAAGCCATTTTGATCCGCGCTGGAGTCACTGACGAAGAAGTAGCCTACATCGGCGACGACCTCCCCGATCTCCCAATCCTCCAGCGCGTCGGCCTGGCCGTAGCCGTAGCCAACGCAGTCTACGAAGTAAAACGCGCCGCCCATTACACCACCACAGTCCGCGGCGGCGAAGGCGCCGTCCGCGAACTAGTAGAACTAATCCTGAAAGCCCAGGGCCGCTGGAAAAAAGCCATCCCCCAGGCCATCGCCTAGCGCCTCGTCGCGCATCCATGATCTGGAAGAGCGAGGCTTCGGCCCCGCTGTCACAAGGTCCGCAAAGAAGGGGCTTCAGCCCCTGAAGCCGCGGTTTCAGGGACGTCGCCGTCGTGCTGTTCCGCCAGGCACGCACGGTCATCCCGAACGCAGTCCCGCGCTTTCTCTTTCCCGCCGCATTCTGGCGGGCGCGGGACGCAGAGAGGGATCTGGTTTTCTTAACACCACGCAAAAACCAAATCGCAAACCGCCTACTCCTTCTGCCTCTGCTTCCGCAGCTGCTCGAAAATCTGCTCCGCCCACGCCGGAGGCTCCGGCCCCTTGCTCAAATCCAATTTCATCCCCAACGCCAATTTCCACCGATCCATCCACAAAATCCCCGTCCCCACATAAAGATCCAGCGTGGCGTACGCCGCATCCGCCATCGCCGCATCCAACGACACAAACTTGTACCCGCGCTTCTCCAATTTCTCCAAAAGCGCATCCAAACATTCGGTATTCAAAGCATTGTCGTGGATCAATAAAATCTGCGGAATCTGCCGCCCAAACATCTCCGCCGACTCCTTCTCCGCGTAATCAAAAACCGTATCCACATACGCCAGATAATCCTTCTTCGCTCGCGCCGCCATTTTCTTGTCCTTTTTCTCGACCGCGTACCCCAGCGCATCATTAAAAACGTAATCCGCATCCTCAATCGTCACCGGCGCGATCGTGTACCCACGCTCCTTCAAAAACGCATCGAAAGCAGACTTCACGTCCATCGTCATCCCCGAATTCAAATAAGGATGCCGAAAATATTTCTCGCTCTGTCCCGCCGCCTTCAACAGCGCCTCAGTGACCACCTGGCCGCGAATCGCATCGTCTTCGTATTTCTGCAGCGGTGTATTACTGAAATCGTCGTGCGCGTAGTTGTGGTTCCCCAGTGTGAGTCCCGCGTCCAACCACATCTGCAAAAGTTCCGTCCGCGCGTCCCTGTCGCCTTGCACCTGCAGCTTCCGTTCATTCACGAACCCAATCGCCCAAGCATGATGCGCCTGCAAAGCCGCCGGTATCCCCCGATTGATCTTCTGCAACTCTTTCAGCTCACCGTAAGCAAAATCGTCTCCGGGAAGCGCCCCCGGCAAATCGTCCACGGTGATCGCCACGCTGTGTTCCGTGCCACGCTGCGCGTTATCCTGCGCTCCGCCTTCGCGAGCCACAGCCGCCAATCTCCCGGCGTGCCCGCCCCAAGCCACCGCGGTGCAAAGCAGCACGCCCACACAAATCAACCGCAATCCCATCGTCCCAGTGCTCAACAGATCCTCGCTTCGCATCAAGATGAAAAGCTCACAACCGCCAATCCGCACCACTCACTTCCTTTGCACCGCCCGCAGCAGCGCCTCCGCGCGTAACGCTCCTTCCGGCGTCGCCTCATGTTTGAAATAAACGAACACATCGCCACTCCGCGCCAGCCTCCGCACCCTCCGTGCCATGGCCTTCGGTGAATGGGTTTCCTTCCGCAGCCGCAGATAATGAAAATCAGCAGTCACAACTTCCGGCGTTTCCCATTCATCACTCTCCGCCAGACAAAGCGCCGCCCCACCCTTGCGCAGCGTCGCATACACCTGTTCGCTAAACCAGGATTCATGCCGGAACTCAAAAGCCGCTCGCACACCGGTCGGCAATGAAGCCAAAAACTCCCGCAACCGCCCCACATCACACTTGAAATTCGGAGGCAGTTGAAACAACACAGGCCCAAGCTTCTTTACCGTACGCAGCGTTTCGAGCGAAGCCAGGAACTCCACCGTGATCTCCGCCACGTCACGCAACCGCTTGCTGTGGGTAATTCGCTGATGCGCTTTCACCGCAAACCGGAAATCGGCAGGAGTCGCCTCCGCCCAACGCAGCAGCAAGTCCTCGCCCGCGATCCGGCGAAACGTGTAATTCACCTCCACCGAATTCAGCCGCCCCGCATAGTGATTCAAAAACCGCGCCGCGCCCAGCTTCGCCGGATAAAAATCCGGCTTCCAGTTCCCGTAAGCCCAGCCCGACGTCCCCGCAAAGATCCTTTCCATAAGCACCACATTCTAATCGTTCATCGAATAGTTGCGCGCAGAATCTGCTCCAAGTTCTCAGCTTACCAGTCTACTGACCCCACAGCATTGATCAAAGTGCTAGAATCATATTTCGCAGGCAGTGACCGTAAAGAAATCAGCGCGCCGCGAGGCACCATGGCTCCGCCAATCGAACTGGAAATCAACAACCAGAAATATCAAGTCCGCTCCGATCCGGACACTCGTCTACTCACCGTTCTGCGCGACGAACTTGGCCTCACTGGCACAAAATACGGCTGCGGTGAAGGGCAGTGCGGCGCGTGCTCGGTGCTGGTCGGCGGTTCGCCTCGCCGTTCCTGCCAAGTCCTGCTCGGCGAAGTAGTGCAGCCAGTCACCACCATCGAAGGCCTGGAAAAAGATGGCCATCTCCACCCCGTGCAGCAAGCCTTCCTCGATCTCGACGCCTTCCAATGCGCCTACTGCACTTCCGGAATGATCATCAGCAGCGTCGCGCTGCTCGCGCAGAAGGCCAACCCATCGCCCACTGAAATCGTGCAATTCATGCAAGGCAACATCTGCCGCTGCGGCACCTATCCGCGCATCGTGAACGCCATCCAGCAAGCCGCGAAATCCATGGAGCAACCTCCGCGATGAGCACCCTCGCCAATAAACTGACGCACGAAGCCGCGCGCGACCACGAACCCGAGCGCTACGAATTCCGCGAAGCCCCGATCCATCACTTCGCACTCGAACGCCGCGATTTCTTTAAGTTTTTCGGCGCAGGCCTCATGGTCTTTGCTGCCGCGAAAGAAGTGCTGGCACAGCAGGAATCAGGAGGCAACCGCCGAAATCATTCCGACGAGCTACCCAAGGAAATCACCGCTTGGCTGCACATCGCCGAAGACGGCGGCGTCACAGCCTTCACCGGAAAAGTCGAAATCGGCCAGAACATTCGCACCTCGCTAGCGCAAAGCGTAGCCGATGAATTGCGCGTCCCGTTCGAAAGCGTGCGCCTGGTAATGGGTGACACGCAACTCACCCCGTTCGACATGGGCACATTCGGCAGCCGCACCACACCCACCATGGCCCCGCAACTCCGCCGCGTTGCCTCCGCCGCGCGCGATCTTCTGCTGCAAACAGCAGCGAAAGAATGGAACACCGCCCCCGAAAAGTTGCTGGCAGCAAACGGCGAAAATCACGGACCCAGGTTCGGGACGTTCTACAACCTACGCGGACGTCGCGCGAGGCAAAACGCTCGCACAAAGAATCCCCGACGAAGACCCGATGACGCCCGCATCCGAATGGACAATCGCCGGCAAGTCGCTAGCAAAAGTAAACGGTCGCGCGTTCGTCACCGGCCGCCACCAATACACTTCGGATTTGCGCCCCGCGGGCCTGCTGTACGGCAAAGTCCTGCGTCCGCCATCCTTCGGCGCAACGATGACCTCGTGCGACGTAACCGCCGCGCAAAAATTGCCAGCAGCCGTGAATAGTGCACGATGGCGACTTCGTCGGCGCAGCCGCTCCCAGCGAAAACGAAGCCGACGAAGCCATCGCCGCAATTCGCGCCCAATGGAAAGAAACTCCGCAGCCTTCCAGCAGCGAACTCTTTCCGTACCTCAAGCAAAATCGTAGAAACCAGCGAGGATAGCGACGTCACGCAATCCGGCTCGATCGCAGATGGTCTCGCTCGCGCCAGCGCATCGCCTCGAAGCCACCTACACCGTCGCCTACATCGCTCACGCGCCACTCGAACCGCGCGCCGCCGTCGCCGAATGGAAAGATGGCAAACTCACCGTCTGGACCGGCACGCAGCGCCCATTCGCCACTCGCGACGTTCTCGCCGACGCCTTCCACCTCGCCAAAGATAACGTCCGCGTCATCGTGCCCGATACCGGTTCGGCCTACGGCGGAAAACACACGCCCGACGCGGCCCTCGAAGCCGCCGCCTCGCCCGCGCCGCCGGAAAGCCCGTGAAAATCGTCTGGACGCGCGAAGAAGAATTCACCTGGGCCTATTTCCGTCCAGCCGGCGTAATCGAAATCAAAAGCGGCGTCGCGCTGACGGCACACTAACTGCCTGGGAATTTCACAATTACAATTCCGGCGCCTGCAGGAATCGGCACTCCTTACACCGTCGCGAACCAGCACATCGAATTTCACCCGGTACGCTCGCCGCTGCGCCAAGGTTCCTATCGCGGCCTGGCCGCCACCGCCAACCATTTCGCGCGCGAATCGCACATGGACGATCTCGCTCATGCCGCGAACATGGACCCACTCGATTTTCGCCTGAAAAACATTTCCGACCCCCGCTTGCGCGACGTCTTCCAAGCCGCTGCAAAATCCTTCGGCTGGCCAGCCAAAAAAACCAAGCCCGGCCAGGGCTTCGGCATCGGAGGCGGAATCGAAAAGGGCGGCTACGTGGCAACCTGCGCGGAAATTTCCACCGACGACGCGCGCGGCGCAATTCGCGTCCTCCGCGTGGTCACTGCCTTTGAATGCGGCGCAATCGTGAATCCCGATGGCCTGCGCAACCAGATAATGGGCGCAAACATCATGGGCCTCGGCGGCGCCCTCTTCGAAGCCATGTCCTTCGACGGTGGCCGCATCACCAACGCGCGCTTCTCCCGCTATCGTGTCCCGCGCTTTCGCGACGTCCCCGACATGGAAATCGTCCTGCTCGATCGCAAAGATATCCCCTCAGCCGGCGCAGGCGAGACGCCGCTAGTAGGCCTCGCGCCAGCCATCGGCAACGCCATCTTCGACGCCACGGGCATCCGCCGCACCACTCTCCCGCTAGCCCCACGCGCTTAAGCTAAAATCCTTCGATAGCCTGAGCCGTCCGAGTAGCGCGCTCGGCGCTTTCATATCTCTGATATCCATATCGTTCGCCGTGGGCTTAACTCAAGACACTTTCAGCCATGATGAGACCGCATTGTCAGGGGGGAGCTGTCATTCAATATGCGAGCGTGGGAGTTCTCTGCTTCGGGGCGCTCGCAGCCACGCTATCGTCAAGGATTGCTGTATTCCGAAGAAACAAAATACGGTCTGAGTAGTTGATTTTTCTTCGGACCAACTCCCGATTATTCGGGTGATCTCAATGGGTCGACGCAACACTAAGCTAGAACCCCTTTGGCATTGAAAACAAAAGCCAAAATCGCTTGCTAGGGTTAGACCCGCGGGAACGCTGCCCTGGCTAGGTTTTCGCCAAGTGCAGCCAAATGGAGGGTTCTTGCGCGGAAGCATCGGCGAATCAACGCAATGGATAGTGTTGCATCGACCGGTTGAGCTGGCACGTGTCACCGTACAAGTGGTTTTGCCTCGATTTCTCCGGTAAATGCGATTACCAGGACCTTGCCATAACCTTCGGATCGCCGACCATCCGACCAGCAACGGCCCCATGTGAGACGAGCGAACAAATATGCATCGCCGCGAAGATTGGATTTGAGTTGGTGTAAAGGCGATATTTCGCCATTAATCCCGCCATGTTGAAACTTCGCTGACGAGCAGGGCACTCATGCACCTAGGGTAAAAAGTGGCATCCTCCGCGCATGCAAGACCAGGCCGCTCGCAACAGCCCGAGTGGCGCGCAGACTCCCCATAGATCGCTGGTTCTATATTGGGATGGCCATGCGCGCCATCATCGTCATTTCCTCGGGGTTTTCACCTACCGCGACTGGCCCCATTGCAGGCTCCACAGTCCGCGCGCCGAGAGGTCGAGCGTCTTGTGCAATTGAGAGATGGCTTCTTCGTAGCGGCGCGCCTCATACAATGGCTGCGCGAGGATAAAACTATCCTGAGCGGACACGGGGTCGAGATCGACTGCTCGCCGACTTTCACGAATGGCATCCTCGATGTGGGCTTCTTGACGAAGGAAATGGGCGTAGTAAGAGTGCGCCAGAGCAGAGTTGGGGTTCAGCCGGAGGGCGACCTGAAATTCTTTTTCGCCGGCAGCCCAATTCCAGTCGTAGTCGCCGAGGTCGGCGCCCAGGGACGCATGGGCTTCGGAAAGCTGGTCGTCCAGTTCGAGGGCTCGCCGCGCGGCAGCTTCGGATGGAGGAAGAACGTCCGCCGCAGGGGCATTGCTGTTGAAAAGAAGCGCGCGATAAGTGTCCGCAAACGCTGAGTAGGCTGCGGCGTATGTGGGGTCTATCTTAATGGCGCTCTGGAACAGCTCTATGGCTTTGCGTTCATCAGGACCGTTGTGAAGATTCAGGAGAAAGAGGCCGCGGAGATAGTCTTCGTGGGCTGCGGGATCCACGATGTCGTTGCGCGCGAGGCGGGCCTGCTCTTGCGGGGTGAGCTTCAGCTGAATTTCTGCAACGATGGCTTGCGCGACTTCGTCTTGGAGGCCAAGGGAGTCGCGGAAATCGCGCTCGTAGCCTTTGGCCCAGAGGTGCGTGTCGCTGGGACCTTGCACCAACTGGGCAGTGATGCGGACGCGGTCGCCTTCGCGTTCGACAGAACCTTCGACGACAGCGTCCACGTTGAGCTCGCGCGCAATTTCTGGAACGGACTTCTCGGTGCCTTTGTAGCGCATGGCCGAGGTGCGTGAGACGACCCGCAAAGAGCTGACCTGGGCCAACGCGGTGGTCAATTCTTCGGTCATGCCGTCAGCGAAGTATTGCTGTTGGGGATCGCCGGAGAGATTTTCGAGTGGGAGCACAGCGAGAGAATGAATCGCTGCCGGGGCGCGATGGAATACTTTGTCACGTAAACCGGCGACGTCGGCCGCGAACAGGGCGACGGCAAGGACCGCAAACGCGATGAGGACTGCGGGAATCCAGATGCGGCGCCTGTGGGAAGAGGTTGGGAGCACGGGAGCGGCCGCAGGGGAAAGAGATGATGAGCTGGGCTGCGTTTGAACAGCTTCGAGGGCAGCGCGGACTTCGCTGGCACGCTGGTAGCGGTGACCGGGCTCCTTCTCCAGGCAGCGCTCGATGACGGTGCAAAGTCCTGGAGGAAGCTGGGGCGGAAGCGACGGGAGCGGCTGGCGAAGAATTTCGGATGTGAGCTCGAAGGCCGTCTGGCCGCCGAAGGGACGATTGCCAGTGGACATTTCGAAAAGCGTGACGCCGAGCGACCAGACATCGCTGCACGCACCGGCATCTTCGCCGCGCAGGATTTCGGGCGCAATGTAGGCGAGCGTGCCGACTACCGCAGTGGAATTGGTGGCCGATTCGCGCGAGCGAGTAGCATCCGCGAGTTCGCCGGCAGCGTAAACCTTGGCGAGGCCAAAATCCAAAACTTTGACGTGTCCAGAGGGTGTGATCACGACATTGGCAGTCTTGATGTCACGGTGGACGATTCCGCGATCGTGCGCGTGCGCCAACGCAGCTGCGATCTGCACGCGATAGCGCACGACCAAATCGGGGCGCAAGCCTTGTGGAGGGATGAGCGAATTCAGCGGCGCGCCTTCGACGAGCTCCATGACGATGAAGTGGCGGCCGGCGGCTTCTCCTACTTCGTGGATTGTACAGATATGCGGATCGTTCAGAGCAGAGGCGGATTGCGCTTCCCTGAGGAATTTTTGTGCGGCGCTCGCGCTGCCAGCAGAATCAGGCAGGAGGAGTTTGAGCGCGACGTCACGTTTCAGGCTCTCATCGCGAGCGCGATAGACTTCGCCCATACCACCGGCCCCAAGTCTTGCCACAATCCGCTAGTGCGAGATGGATTGGCCGATCAGCGAGGAAGAATCCGGCATCTGGCGCTCATCTTAGGTTGCGCTCGGACGCAAGTCAACGAACGTAACCTGTGTAACGAACGTAACCTGTGTGAAGGTGTGGGGAACATGGCATCCAAGATGCCAGATGGGCTCAATTCCTGATAAACGCTGCGCGGATCCCTCACAGATTAGGCTACTTCGGGAGTTGTCCGATTGTGCGGCTACCTCAACCCAGATGAAACTTAATGCGCCGATAGTTGATAGATCGAGTTGCCACTCTGGATCGTTTCTAGCACCGGCTTTCTCGTTGTCCTGACGAGTTCGTGTTGTAGGCGATTTAGCGACGCACGACAGCATCCCGGCAAACAGTCAAAAACAAGACAAAAAAGTATGTGCGAGGGTCGTGTTAGCACGCTTCCGCAGGGCTTTCGACGCTTGCAGAACATGCTCACACTCCACGCCTTGCTCCCTGCGGATCTCTAGTCGTTTTCTAGTATTGCCATCTTTCGGCTAACGCTTCAAACTGCTGCCCAATTCCTTGCTTTCAATGAAGCAGGTCAGCAGACCGGAGTGCGTTCCGACATGATTGGTACACGTCAGACGAGGGTGTGATGGGGAGGGGTTTCGCGA
Source organism: uncultured Acidobacteriota bacterium (assembly GCA_963747605.1). GTDB lineage: Bacteria > Acidobacteriota > Terriglobia > Acidiferrales > UBA7541 > Palsa-295. The sequence continues at coordinate 402,867 of CAVVGA010000005.1, forward strand.
TTCGGATTCTGAGCTTGGTAATTCTGGTTGTCGCTTGCGCGATCTGTCTCGCCGCTCAAGAGCTGGCGACGCTGAATGTGACGGTCACGGATCAATCTGGCGGTGTGATTCCGCAAGCGCTCGTCACGCTTCGAAGCATCCATACGAGCGCGAAGCGAACCGAGATTTCGTCCGCGGCAGGGCTCGCGGTGATTACGGGCCTCGCAGCAGGCGAGTACGTACTGATGATAGACGCCCCCCGATTTAGCGCGTACAAATCTCCGCTCGTCGTCAGAGTTGGGCAAACCGCTTCGTTCATCGCCGTTCTGAGTGTCGAAGGCGTCAAGCAGCAAGTGGAAGTCCGTGAAAGCGTACAGGGGCTGGACAGTGCGAATTCCGAAACGAGCCAGGTGATTGATACGCAGAAAATCTCCGATTTGCCCATCGCCGGTCGCGACTTCATTGATGTCGTTTTGCTCACACCAACGACCAATGTCGGCCGCAGCACCGCGGTCGGCTCGCAATCGCCCTTCACAGAAACGGTGTTGGAACTCAGTTTCGGCGGTCTGCGCGAAACGCACAGCTCGTTCTTTGGTCTCGATGGCGTGGACTACACCACCAGCATCTCCGGCGTGCAGCGAGTGAGCCCGTCGCAGGATTGGGTACAGGAATTCCGGGTGGTGAGCGGCGCGTACACGGCGGATTATGGACGCAATCTCGGCTCGGTCGTCAACACCATCACGAAATCCGGCGGCAATGAAACTCATGGTTCGCTGTACGAGTATTTTCGGAACAACGCTCTGGACGCCACCAACCTGCTTGCGGTTCCGGGCTTCAATACGTTGCGTTCCAACCAGTTCGGCGCGGACGCGGGAGGGCCGATTCGCAAGAACAAGAACTTTTATTTCGTCGGTTACGAAGGGCAACGACGCGCCGAATCCCCCATCTACTCGTCATTCATTCTTCACTGCATCGACACGACAGGTTGCCTGGGTCCTGGCAGTCCCAGCATCAACCAGGTGAAACAGGACCTCGGACTACAGCCGGAAAATCTCGGCTCGATCCTGGAGATTAATAACTACGACAAGTTCATCGTCAAGAGCACGAACGTCCTGACCGAAAGGACAACTTTGAACGCGGCCTATCTCTTCAACGACGATCGGAAACAGAATGTTCCGGGCGCTGCTCCAGGCCAAGGACTTCCTTCCTCGTATCGCAATAATCCAGTCCTCGATCAAACCGTCTACGCGAACCTCTTCCACATTTTCACGCCCCATCTGACTTCCGAAACTCTGGTCAGCTTCGCAGGCAGAACTTTCAATCTCGAGCTGACGGGCGCCGGTTACGAGCCGTCTATAATGGTTCCCGACCTTCTATCCTCCGGGGGATTTCAAGGCAGTGTTCGTTTCTATCGTGAGCGGCATTTCGAAACCGCCGAAAACCTCACGTATATTAGCGGCAATCACACCTTCGGATTCGGCGGCAATTTTGAGCCTGTCTGGATCAGCGCGCAGACCACTTTTGTGAGTCCCGGTTTCGGCGTTTTCACCCCGCAGAGTTTCTTCGGCATTGCGCCGTTATGCGGCCCCCCGTGCGGCCCATTCGGTCCCGGCACGGCCGTCCAATTCCTCTTCCTCGAACCGCGCGATTATTTCGGCGTGCAGGTCCCGCAGCGCACGCTCCCGTTTCAGACCGGCATTTACTCCGGGCCAGCCGCCGCGGATTTCGAAAACAGCACTGCCCTGAATTTTCGGCACCAACTCTTTTCTCTCTACGGCCAGGATGCTTGGAAGGTCCGTCCCAATCTCACGCTCACTCTTGGACTGCGCTACGACATTGACTTCATGCCATCTGCCCGCGAAGTTCGGATCATCGGGAAACTCAGTCCCACGAATTACGGCAACGTGCAGCCGCGCATCGGCCTCGCGTACTCGTTCCGCGGCGGGAAAGGCGTAGTGCGCGCCGGCTTCGGTCTATTCAGCGGCCCGTTCGACTACAGCGACGTGATGGTCAGCTGGCAGGGCGCCTCCGCATTCACCTACATGAATCAGCCCCTCATACGCGCCTTCGCAGACCCCGCCAATAATCTCGTGGGCTTCGGCGCTTCGGGCATCGTCGGCGTGTCCGGCCCCGTTCTCGCTGGTTCTGCCTTCAATACGTTCGCGCACAACGGTACGTATCCGACGCCCGAGGAGCTGCTGCAATTCCCGCTGGGTTATTCAAAATTGAAGTTCGACAATGCCTATGCCGAGCAAGCCAGCCTGGAAATCGAAAACGAAATCGCCAAGGACACCTTCGTTTCCGTCGGCTACCAGTTCATTCACGCGCTCAAGCTCCCGATCTACTCCAGCATCAATGGGGTTCCCAGCGGCATCGCCCCCAACGGCGTGCAGAGCTTTAGCCCTGCCGACACCAATTTCGGGTTCACGCTGTACGTCACGCCATCCGGCTATTCGGATTACAACGCCGGCATCGTCAGCTTCCGCAAGAACTTCGCACACGATTACAGCGTCCTCGCGAATTACACGATTTCGAAATCCTTGGACCTCGCGACCGACGTCCAGCTCAGCGATGTGCCGATGGACTATCTGAATCCGAGCCTAGACCGCGCCGTCAGCGACAACGATGTGCGCCAGCGCTTCGTTCTTACCGCGCTCGCGCAAACGCCAACTCGCTGGCCCGTGCTGTTCCGCAACTTTAGGGCCTCCATGCTCACCACGCTTCAGAGCCCGCTCTATTACACGATCCTCGCCGGCTTCGACGTGAACGGAGACCAATTTCCATTCAACGACCGCGTCGGCGGGATCGGTCGCAACACGTATCGCGGGGATCCGTCGTACACGACCGACATTCGCCTGCAAAGACTATTCAATATTACGGAGCGATTCACGGGCGAGGCCAGCTTCGAAGTTTTCAACCTCCTCAATCGCGTGAACGTCAACGCCATTGATACTGTCTACGGTGCTGCGAACTTTGCAGGCCCAATCCCGCGTTGCTTCGGCGACGGTGTCATCAGTCCCGATAACCCAACGTTCGGCACGCCCACATTCGTCGCGCCCGCGAGACAAATCCAAGTGTCGCTTCGCATGAATTTCTAAATTTGTGGCTAACGAGAATCCGGCCAACCAACGTTTTTCTGTCGGAAAGTACCAGCGCTTCCTGGAATCCGCGCACCAATCGCAAATCTGATGAAATCTGATGTTGCGGACGTTGCGTTGGATGTTGCGTGTTGCGTGTTGCGTTGACTTGTCTATTCGAGGCACCTAAGATGCGCAGCAGAGACTCGGGTTCAACCTCATGTTGGGCAAAATACTGGGGCACTACCGGATTGTGGAAAAGATCGGGGCCGGTGGCATGGGGGAAGTGTACCGGGCCCACGACCAGCATCTCGACCGCGATGTCGCTATAAAAATCCTACCTCCTGCGATTTTGGCGGATGAAGTCCAGCGCAAACAATTTCGCAGGGAAGCGCTGCTTTTAGCCAAGCTCAATCATCCTTATATTGAGACGATTCACGAATTTGGCCGCGAGGATGGCGTGGACTTTTTAGTGATGGAGTTGATTCCGGGGAAATCACTCGGCGCCATTTTGAAAGAAGGTCCACTGGCTGAAAAAGTTGTGCTACGCCTGGGAGTGCAATTCTTGGAAGGTCTTTGTGCCGCTCATCAACAGGGCGTCATCCACCGGGATTTGAAGCCAGCCAATTTATTCGTAACGCCGGAGGGACGAATAAAGATTCTGGATTTTGGGCTGGCGAAATTGGTGCATCCCGAGAATGCGGCTGACGTAACCCGCAGTATCACCACAGACACCGGAACAATTTCAGGCACTGTGCCGTATATGGCGCCGGAGCAATTGCGTGGCGAGGGTGCGGATGTGCGCAGCGACGTTTACTCGGCAGGCGCGGTGTTGTACGAAATCGCCACGGGCCGGCGTCCGTTTCCGCAAACTCAGGGGCCGCAGCTCATCGGTGCGATTCTACATGAGCCGCCCGCGGCTCCTCGGGCAGTGAATCCGCAAATTTCCGCAGGGCTCGAGAGAGGAATCTTGAAGGCGCTCGAGAAAGTTCCGTCGCAACGTTATCAATCCGCTGCAGAGCTACAAGCGGTGTTGGAAACCTTGGCGCTGGGTGGGCCTTCCGAATTGCCCCGCGAAAAGGCGTCGAGCGGAACCTCGCCGAACACGGCACGCGCGGACATTAGCGGCTCACATCCGTTCGGTCTTAAAGTCTTTGGCCTCGTCGCGATCGCAGCCATATTGTTTGCCGGATTGCTGATTGGATTGAACGTGAAAGGCTGGCGCGACCGATTATTACATCGGGCGCCACCATCGGCAGATGCCGCCGACGTTCCCATGATCAAGGGCCGACCTTCCGTCGCGGTTCTGGGGTTCAAAAATGTTTCCGGACGGCCCGAAGAAGCGTGGGTCTCCACTGCGCTCTCGGAAATGTTGACCACCGAGCTTGCCGTGGGCGAGCAACTGCGCACTGTTCCGGGTGAAAACGTGGCGCGAATGAAAATTGATTTGTCGTTGCCGGATGCCGACACATATGGGAAAGATACCCTGGCCAAGATCAGAAAGAATCTTGGCACGGATGAAGTTGTTCTCGGGTCCTACGTTCCACTCGAAAAAGGCCAGATTCGAGTGGACCTGCGCTTGCAGAACACCGCCGATGGCGAAACGCTGGTCGCGGTATCGAAGAAGGGAACCGAGGAGCAACTGGATGAATTGGTGAGCAGCGCGGGGTTGGAGCTGCGGGAAAAACTGGGCGCGGGTGAAGTGTCGAGCGTGGAAGCTGCCACGGTGAAGGCGTCGCTGCCGTCGAATCCGGAGGCGGCGAAGTTCTATGCTGAGGGCCTGGCGAAAATGCGCGTGTTCGACTATCTTGCCGCGCGTGATCTGCTGCAAAAAGCGGTAGCGGCCGAGCCGACACACGCCCTGGCGCACGCAAACTTGGCCGCTGCGTGGGCGAGCATGGGCTATGACGTGAAAGCGGCTGCCGAAGCGAAACGCGCGTTTGACTTATCTTCAAACCTCTCGCGCCAGGACCACCTTTTGGTGGAGGGCCACTATCGCGAGACCACTCGCGAATGGGACAAGGCCGTGCAGATTTACAAAACACTGTTTGGTTTCTTCCCCGACAATCTCGAATATGGAATTTTACTAGCGCAGGCAGAAATTCGCGGGGGAAATGCAACAGAGGCTTTCAGTACGGTGGACTCGCTTCGGAAGCTTCCCGCGCCGCAGAATGACGATCCCAGAATCGATTTAGTAGAGGCGAATGCGGCGCAGTCTGTCGCCGACTTCACGCACCAATTGACGGCCGCGTCTCAAGCGGTGAAGAAAGGACGGGCGACAGGCGCGCGGCTTCTGGTGGCACGAGCATTAGTCTACCAAAGCATAGCGCTTCGCAAACTTGGAAAACCGAAAGAGTCGCTCGGGCTGCTGGAAGATGCCCAACAGATCTACTCTGCGTCGGGAGACAAGAGTGGAGTTGCCGCGACGCTGAACAGCAACGCAAATACCTTGGCGGACCTGGGCGACGTTCAGGGCGCGAAGACGCAGTACGAAGGAGCTCTGGCGATTTATCGCGAGATCGGCAACACGGTGGGCGCCGCTAAAACGCTGGATAACATCGGAAGCGTGATTTCCGACGCCGGAGACGTAGAGGGTGGGAAAAGACTTTCGGCGGAAGCGCTCGCACTCCTGCAGGACACGGGAGACAAACACGACATCGCAAACACGAGCAACAATCTGGCAACTTATTACACGTTACAGGGAGATCTGTCCGGCGCGACGAAACTTTTCCGCCAATCGCTGAAACTTCGCCAGGAAATCGGCGACAAGAGCGGCGAAGCCGGATCATTGAGCAATCTCGGTGAGCTGCTTGGTGAGCAAGGCGATGTGGCGGGCGCGAAGGAAGCCTTCGGTGAATCGCTGCGGATTCATCAGGAGATCGGCGAGAAGGAAGCGACCGTATATCAGCTCGACGGCCTGGGAAAAGTACTAATGGATAGCGGAGACTTGGCTGGAGCGAAGCAGCGCTTCGAGCAAACGCAGGCGGTGGCGCGCGAGACGGATGCGAAACCGTTGCTTCCGGCCGCGCTCGGCGGGATGGGACAAGTTTTGGTGCAACAGGGAAAGCCGAATGATGCGCGCAAGGCCTACGAGCAAGCGCTGACGATCGATAAGGAAATCGGCTATTCGCAGGAGTCAGCCGAGATCGGCCTCGCGGTTGCAGAACTTGATTTCGAGGAAGGACGCGCCGCCGAGGCTGAAGTTTTGATCCAGGATGCAGTGAAAGTTTTTCGCGCGGCGAAATTAAGCCTCGATGAAATTACGGCCCACGCTATTCACGCGCGAGGTTTGCTTGCCGCAGGAAAACCAAGCGACGCGCAAAAAGAGCTGGAGTCGGCTCGATCGCTTGCGGCCAAGACTCAAAATCGCCTGGTCGCCCTGGATTTCGCGATCACCGAAGCGCGCGTTCTAGCCGCACTGGGCAGGACCGCCGAGGCGCGCGCGGTTCTTGCGCCAGCGCTTGCGGACGCAAGAACTCGAGGGCTTGTTCGTTATGAGCTCGAGGCTCGCCTGGCCGCGGCCGAAATCCAATTGAAATCTGGCGCCACTGACGACGCTTTGAAGAATCTGACAGCGCTTGAAAAAGACGCGACTGCTCAAGGGTACTTACTTGTCGCCCGGAAGGCAGGCGCAAGAGCCAAGTTCCACGGTCCCTAAATTTTTGGTGAATCTACGGTAGTTCTCGGTCGACCTACGGGGCTCTGTGGTATTTCTGCTCGGCAAAGGGAGCTGCACGATCACATGAAGGCGGCTCATCGCGAACACGACTCAGAACAAGACAGCGCCAATATTCAACCGCGCGAACACCAGACGGTACCTGAAGGTGAGAGTTACTCACGACACGGGGATTCGGGGGCAGGCGGATCCCGGCGCGGCGGTTAGACGGGTGGTGCCCGCTCCGACTTTGAAGTGCTCGCGCCTGGAAAGAACATACAGTACTTCGATGGCGTGATAGCAGCGCTGCCACAGGAAGATGGGGATCTGCGTTCGGGTGATTCAAAACCATTGCGTTTCCAACGTAAAAATATCGAGACAAGGAACTGTTCGCTGCTATGGTCGCTAGCCCCTGTTGAAACCTTGGCAAAAGCTTTTTTGCACGTTCACCGAAAGTGTAACTTAGGGAGCGGCGCGAGTTCCGCCCCATTTCGTGGGAAAAATCGGCAGAAAATTCCGCGTCGACGGTGTATGTTGGCACGAGAGATGATCACGCCGCGCAGCGCGCAATCTCTACCCACTACTCCCAACTTGGGGGGTGCAGAGCAATGACGGACTTTGTGTCGGATCTCTTGAAGATCCAAGAACAAATCGGGGCACAACTTCGAGAAGCTGATAGAGAAGCGGTAACGCTTGCTTCGGCCGATATTAACTCTACAGAGGCGGTGCAGGCCATTGACAAAGAGTTGAAGTTGAAAGAGCTAAAGCGAAAGGTCGATGACCTTGTCGACCAGGTTTTCGAGATTTTCCCGTAGCACACCACATAATGCCGGGCTCGTTTCTTTTCGAACTATCAAGCCTTGAGTGAACGGCCTCGATTGAGTAGCTGCGATTCCCGCTAGCCTGTTTCAAATGCCTCCAGACGAGTTTTGGCACAAAGTCCGTCAGCACAAGCTGCACAGCTTAGAGAGGCCGCTCAGCCGAATCGAAAACTCGTCACCAATTCGTCACCAAAACCAGGCTGTTTTATAGACTCTTGGTGCCCTGCGAAAACGGAAAAGCAAGACAGGCAAAGGGATTTAGCTGCTGTACCTCAGAATTGACACGGTGGAGGTCTGCGGTTCGAGCCCGCACGGGCCTACCATCATGGCCACGGCCATCCCGCGATTGCCGCCGCGATCGCCAGGCAAACCGCGAAACTCGACCATGTCCTGCTGGCAGGCTGCACTCACGAGCCGATCGAAGAGCTGTGCCGGCTGCTCGGTGAATTTCTGCCTGCGCCGCTCGCGTACATTTTCTTTTCCGACAACGGTTCGACGGCCGTCGAAGTAGCGCTCAAGATGGCCGTGCAGTATTGGCGGAATATCGGCCGCCCGGAAAAAGATGCGTTCGTCGCGCTCGAACACGCTTACCACGGCGACACGGTTGGCGCCATGTCGGTGGGCGCGCGTTCGCTTTTCACCGAACCGTTCGCGGGCCTTTGTTCTCCGGTTCACCGTGTGCACTCGGCGTACTGTTACCGCTGCCCGGTGGGGAAAACGCGCGCGACGTGCGACATCGATTGCGTCGACTCGCTCGAAAGGTTGTTCGACAACCAATACGAGCGAATTGCGGCGGTTATTGTCGAACCTCTGCCGCAAGGTGCAGGTGGGATGATCGTACATCCGGCGGAATTCTTAGAGCGAGTCCGAAGGCTTTGCACGGAATACGAAGTGCTCTTAATCGCGGACGAAGTGCTGACCGGATTCGGGCGCACGGGGCGAATGTTTGCCTGCGAACTTGCGGGCGTCGTTCCCGACTTGATGTGCCTGTCGAAAGGAATCACCGGCGGAGTTCTGCCACTTGGAGCGACCGTTGCGACCGAACGGATCCACGAGGCCTTCGTCGGCAGCGACCAGGCCAAAACTTTTTTTCACGGCCATTCTTACTCCGGCAACCCCATCGCCGCTGCAGCCGCTGCTGCGAGCCTTCAGATTTTCAAAAACGAACCGGTCTTTGCTCGTATCCGGAACATCGCCGCGATTCACATCGAGAGGCTGGCTGCCATTCGAATTCATCCGGCGGTGGGAGACGTACGCTCGATCGGCTCGGTCGGTGCGATCGAGTTGCGTGCGGTCGATGCGGGCTATCTGTCAGCCCTCAAGCCGAAGCTTTATGAGTTTTTCGTGAAGGCGGGAGTTCTGCTGCGCCCGCTGGGGAATATTCTTTACGTGCTTCCTCCCTATGTAATCTCTTCCGAGCAGCTGCACTTCATCTATGACCGAATTACCGAGGCACTCGCCCTTGTGGAGCTATGAGCACGGACGAGCCGAAGACCTACTCGTACTGCGCGCATCTCTATATATGCCGCAGTCGCAGTGCATTTGCGCCACGCGCTCATGCAATTCAATTCTCTTAACATTCAAGATTTCGAGCGGAGCGTGTGCTCGGTTCGAGGCCATCCCCGACACGCACCGATGTGGCTTGAAAGGCCCTGAATTGGCGAAGACGATTTCATGAACCGCCTTGAGCCATCGCTGCACGGAACCTCCGGCGAGGACTGCGCGCTCGATTTTGCTCGGCTGACTAAGCTTTCCGATGAAGCCCTCGTGGTGCATCTACAAACTGGATCGTGGCGGGAAGATTGATGAGATTGGGGACCGTGTCGTTCGCGACTATTCGGTTGAGATGGCAAATCCTAAAAAGAAATACTGAGTTCCCGCCCACTCCAGCGGCGACCATGGTTCGAGGGGGCCTAATCCCCAAGTGGAGTGAAGCGGTATGGCCCGAACGATGCCTATACGTAGCATCGGGATCGTTGCAGCCTGAGCGTCGGAGGCGTTGGCGACACCAATCACGAATAAGATGCCGGCCGCTTGACCGAGCGGAATCGCAGCCTCGCCGAGCGCAGCTTCGCCGAGCGGAATCACGTCGTTCGCTGCCTTAAGTCCGTTGAGGATCGCTTGGGGTACCTCGATCAATTGCACCCCCAATGGCGCCGCGAGAGCGGCAGCTTCTTCGCCGACAAGAACCACCTGGAGGGGGACTGTAATGTAGAGAAGTTCGCTTATGCCAACCACGGACCACCCAAGCAAACGCATCATCACGACTGGATTTTGAAAGGTATCCATGGCCGGCACATTTAGCAAGCTGGTTACGCGCGCAATATTGCCGCCCGGCATCAGCACACTGTCCATATATTCGCGAGTGCCAACCAGAAGGTAGGTACGATCGTTGGCCTGGGGAAGAGTGGCCGGGACCAGTTTTTCCAATAACTCGCGTACGGGTATCAGTTGCGAGTTGATACGTGCGAGGCGCATGGCTAGCGCGCGTTTCTTCCGTCTTTCTTCCGACCCAACCTTTTCGAGCACACTGTATAAGATCAGGCCGGGACGATTGATGGTTTTCAGATACTCCTTGCCCAACTTGTACTCGGTGGCGGAAGTGCAGACAACCCTGTCAGGATCTGAGTCAAACGGCAGGACGTGAGGCGGGTACCAGTTGGGCGCTTCGGGGTCCCATTGAGGACCTCCGTACTTTACTCGAATGGCTTCGGCAACCCGATAATAGCTAGCCAACTGTTCAACTGCTTTGGCGGTCTTGCTGGAGGCGTATTTAGCAGTTTTTATTTCATAAAACTTTCGCTCGGTAAAATCGATGATGTCAGGCCGAAGCTGCCACTGCAAGCCTCTCAGTTCATGGAGCAGTTGGTTCCCGAACCGCCTATCGATATCGGACAGGTTTGTGTCGCGGGGCAGCGCGATGTCGTGTCCGGTTATGAAATCGCCGCCAAAAATCATCACGTGACCTTGATGAGAATTCTTATACGCCAGTTCGATAGCGTAGTTGGCAGTAAGCCAAATCTCGTATGGCTTCGCGGAAATTGAAATCCAGTCCGGCGGTTGTGGACATTGCGGTCCATTGTGGCGAAGAACGAGGCCAGTCGGAACGCCGGGAAGGTGCTGCATCCAGGGTTGTGGCTGACCTGCACTCCCAAGGATTAAGTGAGCGAAGGCATCGGCCCAGGACTCCCAGGTACTGTCTGCAGCACCGAGGAAATATCCGTGGGCGGGGACTTCCCCCTGCTTTACGGCGTGAGCGAGCTCGTGAGCAAGGAGCCAAAGACCACAGTCAGTGTTGGGGCAAAACTGATCTTCGCCAAATACAATATGTCGCGAAACGCTGAAAGCACGGGCTCCCAGCGCCCTCGCAGCCCGGGCTGCCTTGCGTCCGACATGTATTTCGATGCCAGCGAGGTCGAAGCCGCCGCGTGCTTCAATAAGCCGGCGCGCCTCTCTAGGGATCTCTTCGCTCTTCGTCTCGATTGCTTGGGTGATCAGCGCCGCCGTGCGTGAACTTATCGAGGCGGTTTCCGATGCAGCTTCTCCATGGAATGGCGTCGCCGAATCGCGAGAGTGTTCGATCCGGGAGCGACCGCCCTTCGCCGATGAAGATTGCGGCCACTGGAAAGGGCTTGCCATGTGCGATTACGCAATCGTTGGTAGACTGCTGGTCACCGCGATGTCAGTGCCGGAAGTCGGCGTGTATTCGAACCATTCCGCGACAAGCACTCCCTTTTCGCCGGGCTGCACGACAGCAAATGGCGCAAGCGTTCCGTCGTGGGTCTTATTGAGGCTCTTGACGGTGATGTGGGTGGAATCGGGGACAGCAGTGACAATCTGTTTTTCTTGAAGATTCGCGTTTTGGATCGTCGGGTTGTAGGTAAAGGCATCAATCACAACACTGAAACCGACATTGAAGCCGCTGCTGGAATCGACTGGAATTGTTACTGGCGACGAACTCGCATTGACTTTGGCAGTGCATACAGCGGCAACGGAATATGCCTGGTCAGAAGTCGGGCCGGATGCGGGATTGGCGGGAGGGATGCCGGGATAGTTGGTTTCATCGTAAGCCTCAATTTCCGTCGCGATGCTCATGTAGGGGTGATTGGGCAGTAGAGTTTGGCCGAAGCCACCCAATTCCACGAAGGATACCCAAGCGGTTTCCCATCCTTTGCGGACAGTAAGCACTACGCGAGCACTTCCAGAACGCAAAAAAGCCTGCCTGGTGGCATCCGGGTGCTGAATCTGGCGGATGAAATCCCAGCTCTCAGGGACGTCCCAGTAGTAGGAATAGAGGAAGTACAGCACGTTCTCCCACTCTATAGCCTCGTTAATAAACTTAACCATCTCTTCATACTGGAACATGGTCGTCCAATCGGTGGGCGAGAAAGTTCCCAGGTCGTTGCCAGTAAAGTTCACACCATAGTGCAGATTCCCGCTAAACAGGTTGACTACGTCTTGCGGCATGAAGTCAAAGCTTGGACCAAGCAGCCAACGAAGGACGCCCTTCATGATTTCGTCATTTTCTTCGCGGCGAAGAGTCAGGGTGTCCACACCGTTAATTTTGTCCTGCAGGGCCTGGATCTGGGAGTTGATGGACTGTTGTTGGGTGTAATAAGCAGTCTGAGCGGCATTGTAGAGTGCAGTCCAGGCCTGGTTTTGCCAAGCTGAGAGCGCTTGGGGAGTAAGGGCGCCAACAATATTCAAGCGCATGGTGGCGGCGGCGATCCCGGCGTGCCGATAGGTGAGCTGGAGGTGTCCCTGCAAACCTGCGAGGCCAGTGAGTTGTGAGATATAGCTTTCCTGGGCGGTGGATGTGGACATGAGGGCAAAGGCCTGCTGGGCATTCAAGTTGTCCTCAAGACACTTTAGCTCCATGTTATCGATGGAAGTGTGGGGGTCTCCGCTCAAGGCGTAGTCCACGGTTTGGCTCGAGGAAGGGTCAACCATGTATTGCGGATCCAGATCGAAGGGGACCGCTTCATAATGCATGTTCTTAGTATCCGAGAGGTTGTCCATGGTGTGGATAATCGTCAACGGAATTGTGCTCGCCGGCATAGGAGGAACCGAAGTGGGATACGTCGCGATGAGACCTGGGAGAGTTAAGGCGTTGATACTTCCCGGTGTCACCTGAAAATTAAATCCCTGGGCGGCTTGTTGCTGAAGCAGGTCAAGCTGCATGTAAGCTTCTCGCAGGGCAGCCCCCGGTTCAGGGATGGCGATATCGTAGGTGAGCCGCAAACCGTAGCGATAAAGTCCAACGTGCCACTTTCGAATGATGTTGAAATAGTCGATGCGCATAGGAACGCTGTCGCTGGGATTCTGGAGGACTCTGGTGGTCGTTTCCGAAGTCCCGGTGACGGTGCTCGTTGAAATGGACATCTTGTGTTCCTGTTTGACTCTGGAAGAGGCCTTGCCTGTGGTTTGACTAGCGTGTTTTCGGCTGTCCGCTGCGGAGGCCGAAGACGAATCCTGTGTTCCGAACGAAGTGGATACCGATCCAGTCACGAAGCCGCAGCCACCTGAAACAGTAGCGTTGATGTTGAACTGATTGCTGTGTTGGACCTGGGAATTGGTAGATTGAGCCAATTCGGTGTTTTCAGTCACTCCCTTCTCGCTGTAATTGTCGAGCGAGTCCTTCACAATGGATGTGAATTCCTGCGTAGTGACAGACCATTCTTTCTGCACGACCGAAGTCTGCTCCTTGGGCGCCAAAGGAATTGTGGCAAGGAGTTCGCCACGTTCCAGGCCCGCGGGTGTCATTTCCAGGCGTTCTAGATTCAGCATTCCGATCGGCGTCGCGGATACGTTTGCTTCAAATGATTTGTTGGCGATAGTGGCGCCGTTAACGCCGCTCAGAGCTGCGCCCAGGTTCTGCATGGCCGCCGCTGCTTGTGGTGCATTAAAGGCGCGCGCAATTCTCTTGTTGGCCGGGGCGGCCGGAGGCGGAGAATTTTGCAACTGGTTCAGTGCCTGCTGGCGGACCGCAAGTACAGCTTTGCCAAAGGCCAACAGTGTGGATGAGGGGATTTTTGCCAGCACGCTGGGAGAGGGGAGCTGGGAAGGCATCGGTGAACCCTCAAACGCAGTGAGTGTATTCGCCAGAGCCGGACTGATTACGGTCCGAGAGACATTTCTTCTAGCCCCGGGCGTTGCAGTGAGTTGCTTGCGCACAGTACTAACTTCACCCGGCCTGAGGGCAAGATTTCGGATATAGCCGAACTTTAAAATGGAAGCTCCGGTATCGGGAACAGGCGTGTCGAGTTTCAGAGGCACGTAACTGGCCTTGGGAATTCTTCTGGTGGCGCTCATGATATCGGGCATCACAACCTCCACTGATTTGGGCGGTGTCGAAGCTCGATCGCCCAGTTCAATGTGATTCGGAAGGGTCGTCAGCACTACGGGATGCTACGTGCGGCTGCTATGGACAGTAGTCAAACACCAAGTTCCTTAAACGTCAACAAAATAAATTTAATACAGCAGGTAGTAACGAGGACATAGATTTTTTTGACCTGACCGGGGGTTCACCCCGATCGTTCTCGAACCGGACTGTACCAAAACCTCATGTAATGAGTGCTTCGGAGCTTACTTCGAGCTAGAAGCAGATTCCCCGAAATTGTTGAAAACATCGACAACGTCAAGCAAGGGTTGGAAGCGTTGGAGTGCCGGAACGAGCTTGTAAAGCAAGAGCACTGGATGGAATTGATGGAACGGTACTGCCCCAACTCAAGCGATCGGTCATTTGTTCGAGGCGAATGCGAATTGAGTCTGATTCCTGTTTAATTCCGGCGGCCTCTGCTAACCCCCGGCGCTGAGCTTAGAAAGCACGGGCTTCATTTGTGAATTCGATTCTGATATTCCTCCGCCGATTGTGATCCACGTGAAACGATTCGAAGGCTTCTGTCACTACTCTTCTCAGGAATGACTCAACGCTTGCAACTTCATTGAAACGAACAGGCAGGCAAATGCACTACTGGATAGGAAGAACAGTTGCGGGCGGACCTCAATTTGGTCAAGGAAAAGTGTAGTCACCCAAGGCGCAGCACGGAGACGACAATGAGGAATGCATGCCTGTTGATAGGCCTTCTTGTTCTGCTGTCCGCGACCGTAACCGCAGCGAAGAAGCTTCCTGTACCGGATCCGATCTTGGTCGCGAAGAGCAACGAAGCAGACTGGGTGATCGAGAGCTTCCAGGACTCAAAACAGGACGTGTACGTCAATCCAGTCGGAGATGGCCATGGAGCATCCCAACTAACTGGCACTTCCAAGACCTCGGCGAAGGATCTGACGCAGCAACGTGTTGCTGCCGGTGCACGACTGGCGAACTTGCTGAATACCGAAATGAAGTGAATACTCGGGCTGCAGAGTTCAATATGACCCTATCTGCGATAGAAAACATACTCGCCCAAGAATTCGCCCAACTGGAGATATCACGAAGTCTCAGGATAGGCGACGATGCCAAGCGCCCGGCTGCGGAGAAGAGCTTAGTGGGCCTAGCATTTTCAGGCGGAGGAATCCGTAGCGCGACGTTTAACTTGGGAATCCTCCAAGCTCTGGCTAAAGCAAAAACGCTAAGAACGTTTGACTATCTGTCGACGGTGTCGGGGGGTGGCTATATCGGCAGCTGGCTGATGGCCTGGATGCATCATCAGGGAGTCGGCATCAAGAAAATTGAAGAGTATCTTGCAGCGAACGACGCATCCCCTTCTCGATCCTTCGAAAGGCCCGAGGTGCGATTTCTGCGCAGTTACAGTAATTACTTGACGCCGCGGAAAGGCTTTCGAAGTGCTGATTTCTGGGCATTTGCGGCAAGTTACCTGCGGAATACCCTTCTCAATCAGCTGATCCTCGTCCTGCTCTTGCTGTCGGTTCTTCTGCTTCCGCGCTCGATTGTAATGATGTTTCATATTCTCGAAATCGTTGAGAATTCCTTGCAACAGCACTGCGCAGCATTTCTGCAGCAATACATGTACGCCCAATACTTTTCAGCAATACTAGGATTGGTCCTCGGTGGGATCGCTATTTTTTATATGGGCCGAAACCTGGTAATACCCACCGCCGAGAAGTCTGAAAGCTACCCGTGGTTTAGCGGCCAACGCCCCATTCAATATTTGATTGTTGTACCGCTGTTCCTCGCCGCGGGGCTACTCACCTACGGGCTAGCGCATTTTTTGATCGACTATCCGATTCTTAGGCATCCGTGGACTCTATTACCCCTTCTTGGCGTAGCCCTCTACGGTGGGCTGTGGGCCGCCGCGTTGATTGTACGAACTGTATTCTTAGGCGAGAGACAGGTCACAGGCACGGAGAGCCCAAACGGTTGGCTGCTTTTTGGCACCGCAGCCGTGTCGGGAGCGCTTACCAGTTTCCTGTTCCTTCCGTACTCGCGAATCCTCATTGTGACTCGTTCTACATCCGGGGACGAATGGATAGCTGCTACAAACTGGCACGTGCTCACCTTCGGCACTCCTGCGTTTATTTTGATCATGCTGGCCGCTGGCGCGCTGCACATCGGGTTGATGGGCCGCCAAATGAGCGATGCTCACCGAGAATGGTGGGCGCGCCTTGGTGGCTGGTTAATCGTCTATGCCATCGGATGGCTGTTCCTCTTTCTTGTCGCGTTGTATTCGCCATATTGCGTTGAGAGGATTGTTAATCGATTTCACGGCCACGCTCGAGGAGTAACAGTTACCGGAGTTTCCGCATGGTTGTTTTCTACGGGGTACGGCGTATTGTTCGGGAAGAGCGGGGCGACGAGCGGATTGCTGGCAACCGACCCGCTGCGCAAAAAAGTTGTTAACTATCTCGCGCGGCTGACTCCCTACATCTTTATTCTCGGTCTCCTCGTTGCCCTCTCGCTTCTTGCCTCCAAAATCGCGCATGAACTCGTCGGGCTCAAAGGTTCCATTCTTAGTTTGCCGAAAGAGGCGGCGTTCTACCCGTGGGAAGTGCCAGCCCTTTGCGTTCTCTTCCTCGTCGTTGCTGTGCTCATATCGTGGCGGGTGGATGTCAACGAGTTTTCAATCCACTATCTATACCGCAACCGGTTAGTGCGATGCTATCTGGGGGCGTCGGTTGACGACCGCAAGCCGCAGCCGTTTACCGGCTTTTGCGACGCGGACGACGTTCCGCTTGCAAGTCTCCAAATTCCGCGCGAGGGGATAGATGGAATCGACGATCGGCCTTTCCCCCTCCTTAACACCACCCTAAACGTGGTGCGCGGCAAGGAACTTGGCTTGCAAACACGCAAGGCGCGTTCGTTTCCGTTCACGCCAGTCGTCGTCGGATTTACGCGGCCCGAACCGGGTACGTCCGAGGTTGAGTCATTCTTTGCTTCGGCGGCACTGCTTGGTTCCGACCGGCCCGATGCTAAGCACGGAGTTCGATTGGGAACGGCTATGGCCATTTCTGGTGCGGCCGTGAGTCCTAATATGGGGTTTTATTCTGCGCCGGACCTTTCTTTTCTCATGACAATTTTCGACGTGCGGCTAGGATGGTGGCTCGCGAATCCTAGTAAAGGCCCAACCAAAAACTGGCGCGTCGGAAGCCCGAACGTTGGTTTTTATTGGCTACTGCAGGAACTCCTCGGTAACACGAGCGACGACAGCAAGTACTTATATCTTTCAGACGGCGGCCACTTCGAGAATTTGGGAATTTACGAGCTGGTCCGCAGAAGGTGCAAGCTCATCGTGGCTTGCGACGCGTCGGGTGATGCTCTGTACGGATACGGCGATCTGCACAATGCCATGGAACGGTGTCGAGTGGATTTCGGTGTGGAGATCGAAATTACTGCCGACGAGATCGGCAGGATCACACCTGCAGGAATGCCACCGCGTGCCTCTGCTCACTTCGCAACAGGTTCGATCCATTACACTCCGGGTGACCTGACAGACGACGGAGTTTTGATTTATGTGAAACCGGCGCTCCAAGCCTCTGATTCTGCGGACCTGCTCGGATATTCGCGAACGAACCCTGACTTTCCGCACGACAGCACGATCGATCAATGGTTCGATGAATCACATTTCGAAAATTATCGGGCATTAGGGGAAGCCGCCGGAAGGGCCGCGCTCGGCTCGATCCGAAGCGCCATAGAACCTCTGCTGCATATCAAATTACCGCCGGTCGCATCCCCGCCGGCGCCTGACCGTCCGAATCAGGAGTTCCTCACTTAACTCCGGTGGGAGGGATTGGAAATATGAAAAAACTGATTCTTGTCGCCGGGGTCGTGATCCTGATCATTTGTGGGATAAAATATTATCGCGATAATTTTACGGTCGAGCTGCCGGAATATCCGCCAATTGGCAAGGTCGTTTGGCTCGAGCAGAAGTGGACTGCCGAGCAACGCGACTGGTTTCATCACGCCGACCAGGGAACGCAGACCTTCGGCATACCCTATGAATGGTTTATCGCTCTCGAGCAGCCTTCGCTCTCACTCGGCGCCCCGGGACTTCTGAGCGACCCCACATATCTCGACCGCTACGGCTTCATTCCCGACAACGCGCATCCCGACCAGCCTGAATTGCCGATCGGATTTGCCCACGGCGGCCTAGTCCTCGATGCCTCGGGCTCACCATTACGCAATCCCCGGACGAATGCGCAGATGACTTCGCTGGGCCTGACTTGCGCCGCCTGTCACACCGGCCGCTTCACCTATATGGGCACTACCTTCCTCGTCGACGGCGGTCCGGCTTTAACGAACGTCCAGAATTTCCAGAAGGCCGTCGGTCTTTCGATTGTTTACACCGACGTGCTGCCAGGCCGGTTTGCTCGGTTCGCCGACCGCGTCCTCGGCCCCGGGGCCAGCGACGATGCCAAATCAAATCTGCGTAAACAGATTGATCCGGTGTACAGCCAGGTCAGAGAGGTCGCTAATCTGGAAAAGTCTGTCAAAGCGCACTCGGTCAATGAAGGGTTCGCCCGGCTAGACGCGCTTAGCCGCATCGGCAATACTGTCTTTGCTCTCGATCTCGACCATCACGAGAATTTTGTCGCTTACTCGGCTCCCGTACATTTTCCACGCATCTGGAATGCTTCCTGGTTTGAATGGGTGCAGTACAACGGCTCCATCCAACGGCCAATGACTCGCAACGCCGGCGAGGCTCTGGGCGTCCGCGCCACCGTAAATTTCCCCGTCGCAAAAGACCGGCTCCCAACCTCCAGCGTGCAAGTCGACACCATATTTAAACTCGAACAACTCCTTGCGGGAGATAAGCCGCCCAATCCGAAGTTCGGCTTCGCTGGGCTCGCGTCGCCAAAATGGCAGGACACGAAAATCTTGCCGCCTATCGACACCACCCTCGCCGCGAAAGGCGCAATCCTATATAAGGCGCATTGCCAGCGATGCCACCTACCCACCACTTCCGATCCTGAATTCTGGACCGCGCCCCAATGGTCGCCGGTGAATGCGGCAGGCGAGCGTTACCTCGATGTGAACATGATCGACATCGCGCACGTGGGTACCGACCCCGCTGAAGCCGAAGACATGAAAAACCGTACGGTCTCCGTTCCCGCCAGCATCGGAATCACTAATAACTCGGGACAAGTTGTCACCACCGACGATTTCGGCAACGCGCTTCGCCAACTGGTCACCGCAGTTGTGAATCGTTGGTATGACAGCCAGGTTCCACCTACTCCGCCCGCACTGCGCGAGAAAATGAACGGCTTTCGTCCCGACGGCATTCGCGCTACGCTCCAGTACAAAGCTCGACCCCTCAACGGCATCTGGGCCACGCCGCCGTACCTGCACAACGGCTCGGTCCCAAATCTCTACGCCTTACTTTCTCCCGTCGCAGAGCGTCCGAAACGTTTTTACCTCGGCAATCGGGAATATGATCCCGTCAATGTCGGCTATAGCACCAGAAACTTCCTGGCGGCTTCGAGCTCGACACTGGGATTAGGGGCAACAACAACACCGGCCACGAGTTCAACACCGGGACAGGGAAAGGAATCATCGGCCCGCTGCTCACTCCCGACGAACGCCGAGCCTTGATCGAATTTCTCAAGACTTTGTAACTTTTCGTTGATCGCTAGCGCATCAGCAATTCCCAGGGCGTCACAAATGTATGCTTACGAATTCAGGAGAATCACATGAACAGTTCCGCGCTCCATACCTCGCGTCGTCTGAAACTAGCAGTCCTGGGAATCCTGCTCCTGTCCACGGCGTGCAACAAGAAAACTTCCGGCGGCAGCTCCAGTCCTGAAACGCCCCCTGCCGTCGCACCGATCCAGCTTAATGCCCCACTCTCCGCCAACGATGTCTCGTGGCTTTTCCCTGTGCCAACCCGCGCCGCGGATTTTGCCAATCTCATCGCCATCCGTGACGTAACCACGCCGAATCCCCAAGATCCGACCAAGCGAGATCCCGTCTGGTCGGACTCGGCTTTCCAACAATTCCTCAATATCGTCAACGGCGCCACAGGCTCAAGTCGCCGGTACGAACGCTCAAATTAGCCTTCCCGCAGAAGCGCGCTCCATCGACGCTTGGTTCATTGCCGGAATCCGCATCGACGCCGGCGCACCCGGTCTCTCCAGCGACATCCACGCCCAATACGGCCAGCTACCCGAAATTCGCCTGATCATCCAGCCGATCATCAAGAACCCCGATGGCAGTCCGAAAGTTCTGGATGTCGCAGGTCATCTGATTTTCGACTTCATAATCCTTCCGCCGGACCCTCCGGCATCAGCCGATTGTTTTCCGCGCTTTCAGGCTGACATGAACGCCTTTGGCTCCGTCGTCGCAGACGTCGCGGCCTTGCGGACCAAGCTAAATAACGGCCAGCTGGGTGCGCACGCGATATCAACCGTCGGCGTCCCCCTGGGCATTCATCCTGGTTTGGCCGACTCCGCCACGGCGAACAGTGTGCGCAACGAAATGTTGTCGTTCCTCGAAAGGCACATCTCCGCTCAGCGTCTGGGTTCCATGGCCATCGCAGGACTTCCTGCCAACGCTCCTGCACCATGGATATTCCTATCCATTCTCGGCGATAGAGCCGGCCACTTCGGTCCCGCACACGGACCGACCCTCGACGGCGCCCAGCAATTCGCGCAAATGTTAAATCCCGTTGGAACGAACCCGCGCGTAGTCCCTGAACCGCACACCAACAATCTCAACCCCATCACTTGTAAGAATGCCGCCGTCTCGGCCACCAGTCTGCCGCTCCCCCAACGTAACGGTGTCTCCACCTCCGCCACCTTTGCTACTCCCGCGCCTTCTGCTGATCAAACTAAGCAAATCCTCGATACCATCGCCGATCCCACGAAAGAGTTTTTTCTTCAACACCGATTGCATCAGTTGCCACACCGAAACTCGCCGCGCCATGGATCTTCTGAAAGTCACTGAGATACAAGGCATCAATACAGCCGCACTCCCAAACGGCCAGTGGGACGTTCGAAATTTCGGTTGGGGGGACGCAGGAAAAGTCGGCATGCAAGCTACCGTAACGCGCCGCACCGTCAACGAGACTCTTGCAGTAGTACGGTTTATCAATTCACAACTGCTCACCAATCAGGCGGTGCTAAATCATTAGGAGCATTCTCTGGCAGCATCAGGAAAGCGGAGGTTGAAATATCGACGACGGAACATTGAGTGGACGAAAACGCGTTTCTTGCAACGCTGCTTCCCTACACTTTTCTGCCCAGTTCTCAGGTCTCTCCCCACGGATGCAGCATTGCGAAGATCAGGTATCGGACAAGTCGGTCCTAGTACGCACGTGTCTGGTTAGAGGATCTCACGGGCGATGGACGCTGATCGACCAATATAGTCTTTATGTGTCCGGCGACAGGACCTGTCTTACGTCTCCTTGCATAGAGCCCTTTCATTCTAAGAACCATGTCGAGTGCCTTTACGCGTGAACGCCATGCAACGACCCGGCGCGAATCCGTGATCCTCCCTCGAATCTGCACGAACTTAGTCTCGTAGGCATTGAGTGCCGGAAGTAAATACTTGTGAATGAGCGCATCGTCGGACAAACAATGTTCCTCCATGATCGCCGGCACTTTGTTCGTGAGCCCCCGAAGCGCCTGATTGGCGAGGATTTTTCTTTTAATATCCGGCGGCTAGAGCAGCTGCCTTTGCAGTCATGCCCTTCGAGATATTCTCTAGCATTGAACGCTGGCGCGCACTTAGATGCCTATCTCTCTATTCCGTTGAAATCTGGAGCCCCGGCTGTCTGGCACTGAGCGACATCGCGGTCCGCTATCTCGTGCCCGTCATCGACTGCGGCGTCGCACTCTAAGGTGCAAACGGGACCGTCACGGCTCAAGTGATTCAAATCGTGTGATTCCTGGCGGCCGATCCCTGTGCGCTCTGCCGCAGGATGATTCTTCCTGCTACGATTTCGCGAGAGCTCATGTCGGAAGAGAAGCGCAAGCTGCGAAGAGCGCAAGCGGAGGACGCCCGGACCCGCGGAGCGAATCCAAATCAGTATTCGCGCCGCGAAGCTCAGTCGAACACAGTCGGTTTTCTGACCACTATGGCGGGGTCAATGGCTGCGGGCTACGAGATGGGTTGGCTGACGGAGCATTTGGGAGCAACTAGAATCAACCTGAGTAGGCGCGTGCAAATGCTTTAAGCGCGTAGGATAACGTTTGTTGGGTCTCGGATTTCAGCTGCCAACGCAAGCGCGCCTGGACTAACGTCCTGAAAGTCGCGCAGGTGCTGGTCGCCCAATCACCTCCGTGAAACATGACCATCCGTCACTCCCTTTGACTTGCGGAAGTGCGTGACATATTATCTCGGCCATAAAATGTAGTGCAGATTAACTTTCGGGCGAAGTACTACTCCCAGTTGATTCCGCGATTATCCAAGTGGCGGATCGCGCCAGAGCGCGGGGCGACATCCAATCTCTACCTAGCCTGGCTCGATCGGCAGTTTGGGGTGTTGCGATGAACCTCATGTCTTCGCTCATTCTGTCTTCGGCCCACTTGTGTCGATCAGCGAATATGCGACATCGCCTCCTCCTGGTTGTTCCGATCTACCTTTTGCTATTGGTAAGTGGCTCTGCGTTCGCACAAAATGCAGGCATTTCCGGCGACGTCATTGACCCACAGAAAGCAGTGGTCCCGAATGCGGAAGTGCGAGTTGTGAACCAACAAACGACCGTGGAGAGAAAAACTAAGACCAACGACTCGGGTTTCTACGTGGTTCCTTATCTCGCGCCGGGCACTTACAAGATTTCTGTGCAAGCACCAGGCTTTGAAACGGCGGTGAGTGAGGAATTCACAGTTACCGTGGGGCAGATGCGTGTGGTCAAATTTCAGCTCCGACTCGGTGCGATGACAGATCATGTGACTGTCGGCGGGACTGCGCAGTTGACCAACACAACGGATGCAGCGGTGAGCACAGTTGTGGACCGCCAATTCGTTGGGGACCTTCCCCTCAACGGGCGCAGCTTTCAAGCCCTGATATTCCTAGCCCCTGGCGTGCAGACGAACGTTACCAACGGAATGGACCAAGGCCAGTTCGCCGTGAACGGACAACGTGCAAACGCGAACTATTTTGTGATCGACGGCGTTTCTGCCAATGTCGGCACGTGGTACGTCTCCGGGCTATATGCTCAGGCCAGCGCAGGTACTCTGCCTGCCACGAACGTCCAGGGAGGCTTCAACGGCCTCGTCTCGATTGATGACTTGCAGGAGTTCCAGGTTCTGACGTCCACTTTCTCACCCGAATATGGCCGTTCGCCGGGAGCACAAGTTATCGTAGTAACGCGTTCGGGGACCAATCAGTATCACGGGGCTTTGTACGAATACTTCCGCAACGAAGCATTGGATGCGAATGATTGGTTCGCCAACGAGTTAGGACTACCGCGGCCCCCCCTTCGCCTAAATGATTATGGGGGGGTGCTCGGCGGCCCAGTTCGCTTCCCCGGGTATGACGGGCACGATAAGACGTTTTTCTTTTTTTCCTACGAGAACCAGTCTTTCGAGCTTCCGCAAGTAGTACAGTCAGTGGTGCCGACTCTGGCGGCGCGAGCTTCAGCCACGCCTGACGCAGCCCAAATCCTTAATGCTTTCCCGAAACCTAACGGGGCCGATCTGGGTCTGGACGGCGCGGTTTTTAATGCGGGTTATGGCGCGCCGACGCAGTCCTATGCTATCAGCGTCCGCGCGGATCATCGGTTTAACGACAAATACTCAATCTTTGGGCGTTTCGATTACTCACCTTCATCGACCAGTCCGCAAGGTTTCCCAGATCTTGCAGAAACGGACATCCTCGAATCGAATGTTCAGACGTATACGGTCGGAGCAACGCAGGTTTTTAGCTCTCTCTGGGTAAATGAAATTCGCGCAAACTACACTCGTACGATTGGGTCCGCCGCTGCCACGCTCACCACGTTTGGCGGTGGCGCACCTCCATCTAATTCTGTGCTCTGGCCCGGCGGCAAGATTCCGGCCTTTGGTTACTCGTCACCCGCGATTTTCAATGTGGGGGGACTTCCCTTCATAGATTTTGTCACGGGCCGCGAGAACGCAAACATTCCCCACCAATATAACGTGCTGGACAACCTGACATATTTGCGGGGGAAGCATCAATTCAAGTTCGGGGCGGACTACCGCCTAATCCGGACGGAAATAAGTCCGATTATTCTGAGCAGTTTTGTGGATTTTGGAAACCCGACGCCCGACACTTCAGGAATCGTAACGCTGAACAGTGGAACCGCCTCGGATGCGGCGATTTCCAACCAAGCTGGTGAGACTATCGATTACAACGCATTTTCCCTATACGCGCAGGATACTTGGCGAATGAGCCCGCGGTTGACGATGACGTATGGAACCCGCTGGGAAATCAACCCTTCCCCCAAAACTGTGGCGGGGCAGAAGCCGTACACGGCCTGCTGCGCAACGAACCTTTCAACCCTAACCCTTTCAGCAGCGGGGGTGCGATATTATCCAACGAGCTACCAAGATTTTGCCCCGCGCCTCGGCGTGGCATACCAGATTCTGCAAACTCCCAGTCGAGAGCTCGTCGTGCGAGCTGGCGGCGGCATCTATTACGATCTGGGCCAGACGGGTTCGTTTGGCGACAACAACTGGCCTTACAGTAATTTTATCTTTGCTGACGAAACGCCTTTCCCGGTTCCACTCGGGTACCTGACGTTCCCTCCGGTCAACCCGGTGCCCAGCCCTTCGAACCCAGCCATCGTGACCATTGCCGCCACGAACTTCAGACTCCCGCGCACCTATGAGTGGAACGTGACGCTTGAGCAGTCGCTTGGCGACGAGGTTTTCTCCGTGGCTTACGTTGGTGCGCGAGGCCACGATCTCCTTCGCAACGAGACTTATCTAAATCCCGATCCCGATTTCTCGCAAGTGACACTCGTCACCAACAATGGTTTCTCCAGCTACGACGCATTGCAAATTCAGTTCACGAGCCGGCTCAAGCATGGTTTTCAGTCCTATGCGTCATACACGTATTCACATTCGATCGACAACGCCTCGACTGATTCAGCGACCGTAATCCCTGCGCATTTCGTGAATACGTACGTTGACAAGGGCAATTCCACGTTCGACGTGCGACACACCTTCAATGGCGCACTCGTTTACATGGTGCCAACTCCGAAAATAGGTAAGGTGGCAAACGCGTTTCTCGACAACTGGTCAATCCAGGGTATCTTCACGGCGCGGACTGCTCTACCGTTCGATGTCTTGGTAGTAGATCCACAGTTCATCACCGACCCCCGCTACCGGGCCACTCCCCGCGCCAACGTTGTGCCCGGCCAGCCGCTCTTCCTTTACGGCGCGAGCTTCCCGGGCGGCAAGGAAGCCAACCCGAACGCGTTCACCGGTCTGGAGACAGGGCAACTACAAGGCGATTTGGGTCGAAATATCCTGCGGGGTTTCGGTCTGGTGCAGTTCGATTTCTCGCTGTGCCGGCGTTTCAAGGTCAAGGAGAGGGCAGCCCTTGAATTCCGCGTCGAAGCGTTCAATATCTTTAATCACCCAAATTTTGCAAACCCCGGCCCGCCGGGCCCCACTAACTCTCTCGGCGCCCCCAATTTTGGCCAGTCACCCGCAATGTTCGGTACGAGTCTGGGCGGTGGTAGCAATCAGGGAGGGGTCAATCCACTTTTTGCGGTTGGGGGCCCGCGCGATTTGCAACTGGCTCTCCGGTTCGAGTTCTAAGACCTTGACCGAGAATGTAAACTCCCAACTCCAGTTTTAATCGAAGATTGCGTATCCGGCAGTGACGCTTCTAGCGAAAATCTGTGAGTCAGAAATTCTCAATCATCCAAATGTTGGTATCCAAAGATGTTCCAGAGAATGCTAGATGGCGGCCGTTAGGCGATGGGGCGATGCCGATCGCCAAGAACTGCGTCCACAAGATACTTGCATTACCGTGCAAGTCTACATGCAGCAGAGCTGCTCCACTGGGGATGTCATTATCGGTCGAAACGAACAGCCCTTTCCCGTCGGCCGTCCAATTCAGGGATTTCAGATTGCTCCAACCCTTAACATGGACCTCCTGAGTTGCCAGTCCGCGCAAGGAGAGAATGTAAATTGGTCCCGCAGGGTTTCTGAAGGCCGCGATGCGAGCGCCGTCTGGCGAAAGGTCAAAGGCAGAAAGCGCGTTTTGGTCAAGATCAAACCTAGTGAGCTCAGCGCCGCGTCCGTTGAGAGGATCGAAGGCCGCAAAGATCATTTGCTTGCCGTCCTCGGTCGGTTCAGCGATGACACACAAATGAGAGGGAGATTTTGCGCAGAAAGGCAAACTGTTGGGTTTCGCAGTAAATACCCGCTCGGACGGCCCACCATCAATGGGGATTCGCATGACCGGCTCCGGGTTAGCGGCAATAATTGGAGTGGTGCTGCGCCCTTCCGGGAAATAAAGAACCCAATTGCCGTCGGGGCTAACGCGCAGGTCTCGGACACCTTCTTGCAGTGTCGCGAGCGGTTCCGGCGCGTCCTCGCCCAGTACTTGTTTATCAATTCTTGTGAGACTGGAAGTGGTGATAAGGGCTTTGCTATCGGCCGTCCAAGCTTCAGCCGTACCCGAATTCTCAGAGTTTAGCTGTCTTGGATTGGAGATATAGGATCCGCTCGAATCGAGATCCGCAATATAGATCGCAGCGTGGTTTGTCCACTTTAGAAAAGCAAGCTTCCGGCCGTCCGCAGTTACCCCTGCAAAGTTCATACAGAACTCAGACCAACTCGTCAGGCGGCGCGGTTTTTCAGTTCGCTTCCCTGTTCGGTCGTCGAGACGCATTTCCCAGAGGTTGCAGGTGGCGCTGCCAGTGGCGTTGGGCTCCATCAATGAGTAAACTAACCGTCCGTCTGGTAGCCATAGGTAATCAAATATCAATTCAGCGGTCGGAAACAACGTAGTGGGAGATCCACCTTTGAGGTCGCGGCTCACGAGGCTAGAGCCGCCCATGTTCGCCTGAGTGTATACGGCTAGTTTTCCATTGGGCGACCAGACGGGGCCGGTGATCGTGCTGTCTTCGTCCGTATCATATAGCTTCCGCGCTTGCTGTCCGCTCGGATCCATCAGCCAGATTTCTCGATCGCCTCGTCTGCCATTGTTTGTTCCAAAGGCGATTGACGATCCATCAGGAGAAACGGAATAAGCAACGGCATTATGGCGAAGCTTGAGCGGCGCCCTGCCTAGCAGAGAAACAACCCAAATGCTCGTTACCTGGGAGCTCACTTCTTGGGGGCCCAGTCCATTTGGAACCGCATTGGCAAGAAACCTAGTGCTGTCAGGAAACCATGCGCGTATTCCCCAGTTCACTCTGTTGTCCTTGAATTCATCCGGTTCAGGAATGGAGCGCGTCTCGCCGGTCTCTATCAACTTGATTTTCATGCCCTTCGCGTCGCTATATGCTAGGTACTTACCATCCGGAGAAATCGTGCCGCCTACAACCGCATTCCCAGTAGAACTACTGGTGAGCTGCCGTTGTTTCAGCTCCGGCAAGCCGCGCTTTGCAATATGCTGGCGCTCGACATAACAGAAAACAGCAGTCAATCCTAATAGAACCAGAACCCCTGCGGTTATCCACCGCCGCCTCGGTGGATTCGGCTGAATCTCCTGCTTCACGCTTTCAAAGTCGGCATGCATTTCCGACGCCGTTTGGTAGCGTCGTTCGCGGTCCTTCTCGAGAGCTCTATTAATAATCGCTTCCAGCTTGGGCGGAAGCTCTGGATTCAACTCCCGCGCCGGGGTTGGTGTATCGTTGAGAATGGCGCCACGAAGTGCCAATGCCGTGTCGCCCGAAAAGGCGCGATGCCCTGTCGCCATTTCATAAAGAATCAATCCAAAGGAAAACAGATCTGTCCGCGTATCCAACTTCTCGCCGCGCACCTGCTCCGGAGACATGTAGCCTGCCGTCCCCATGGCCACCCCGGTTCTGCTGAGGAATGGATCGGAAGTTGCGAGTGATGCAGCTTCGCGCGATGCTCCGTGATGGCTGCCGTCGTCACGCTACTCCTTCAGGCCACTTTGCGCAGCCGTCCCGCTAGGACTGAGTTTGGCGAGACCGAAATCCAAAATCTTGGCCTGCCCCTGCTGGGTGATAAAAATATTTGTCGGCTTGATATCGCGATGGATGATGCCCTGTCGATGCGCCGCGTCGAGCCCTTCACTGATTTGAATGGCCACGTCGACCAGCTTCTGGAGTTCTAGAGGAGGTTTCCCCGAACTCGAGCGAGAGATCACCTCCCGGAGCGTTTCACCCTCTAACAGCTCCATTACGATGAATGGATTTTGTTCGTGTTCTTCGACTTCATGAATCGTGCAAATGTTGGGATGGTTCAGCGCCGATGCCGCGCGCGCTTCGCGTTCAAACCGATGAAGCGCGGCAGGATCACTTGCCAGTTCCTCGGGCAGGAATTTCAGTGCGACACGGCGTCCAAGTTTCAGGTCTTCCGCCTTGTACACCACACCCATTCCGCCGCCGCCAAGAACTTCCAACACTCGGTAATGGGACGCCTTTTTCCCGATTAGGTTACCTTTCGCAATGCTCGGGTTCGGCGCATCGGCCTGCGGCCCGGCACGCCCACCCATCTGCCGTTGCGCTTCCACCCACTCCACCGGCACCATCCAGCGGTAGCCTCGCCGCGCCAGAGTTTCAATGTATTGGGGATTGTCGGCGGGGTCGTCTAGAGCTTGCCGCAGGCGCCTCATCGCGGCGTTGATGCTATGGTCGAATTCCACGACGGTGTCGTTCGGCCAAAGTTTATTGCGGATTTCTTCGCGCGGCACCAACTCGCCGGGCCGCTCGATCAGCATCGCCAGGACCGTAACAGACTGTTCTGGCAGCCCAGTGTTGAGCTGATCCTTGCGCAATTCTCGCGTTTGGAGATCTAGCTCAAAGGCCCCAAACCGAACGACATAAAGAGATCGGGTAGGTTCCAACGTAGTCTCTGCGGCAAACTCTACCACTACCTGTGAGCGGCTTCAATTCCTTCCCATTCGGTTACGACCGCGCCACTAACTGCAATAACAGGAACCGACTCAGCAGGTTAGGCGCGTAATAACGATGTCAGAAATATGTCACCTCCACTGCATTGAGGTTTTGACCTGCCCCCGTCATTCTCGCAATCGCTTTAGAAACTCCGGAGAACCAAAGGAGGAAGTCATGAAAAGGAATCTGACTACGCTCATCACCTTTCTCAGTTTATGTGCTGCGCTGCTCGTGCCAGCTACGTCATCTGCACAGGAGCACAAAGAACCTAAGTCGCAGCACATCCGCTACCGGCTCTTCGATTTGGGCACGCTTGGAGGCAATAACAGCAATACCGCGCTGTCTTTTTTCTTTGGAACTGTCGCGCAATCTTTAAGCAAGGATGGGACATTTGCGGGGCAATCGGAAACCTCAATTCCCGATCCGTTCGCCCCCAACTGTTTCAATTCCGATTGTTTGGCATCCCACGCCATCGAGTGGAAGAACGGCAAGACCACCGATCTCGGAGCCCTGTCCGGCCTTGCCGGATTGAGCGCGCTAACTACCTGGATCAGCGGCAGCGGACTGATCGTCGGATTTTCGGAAAACGGGGAAATAGATCCTTTCACTGCCATTCCGTCTGCTCGCGGCGTCATTTGGAAGCATGGCGAAATTTCCGATCTCGGAGCCTTGAAGGGCGGTTATGAAAGCATCGCAAATGCAGTGAATGATCAGGGAATGGTGGTTGGCTATGCGAATAATTCCGTTCCTGATTTTAATTCCCTCGCGGGATTGGGGTCTCAGACCAGAGCTGTGTTCTGGCACCACGGGGCAATCTCGGATTTGGGCACACTGGGAGGCACCGACGCAGTCGCACTTTTTATCAACGATCAGGGACAAATTGTAGGACAGTCCTATACAAACGACTCTGTACCTCCGCCTGTACCGCATTGCACTGACTACCCCTTGAGCCTACACGCGTTCTTTTGGGAAAACGGACGGATGCAGGATTTGAATACACTCGGAGGCACCTGCGCTTTCGCCTATGCACTCAACAACCATGGTCAGGTCGTAGGTCAGGCGAATCTTGCAGGAGATCAATTTTCACATCCTTTCCTTTGGGAACATGGAGTCATGAAAGACTTGGGAGGACTCGGCGGAACCTACGGCTACGCCAGCTGGCTGAACGACTCTGGCGAGGTTGTCGGGAGTGCCACGAACGAAGGCGATCAAGCTTTCCTCGCGTTCCGATGGAAAGATGGCTTGATGACCAACCTCGGAACCCTGTCGGGGGACGCGTGCAGCGTGTCGGATGCCATCAACTCCAGCGGAAAGGTAGTCGGTGGGTCGGGGCTTTCGTTTCCGGCAAATTTCCCAGCGTGCACGGACTTGTTCGAACATGCAGTCCTTTGGGAAGACGGTCAGATTATTGATCTAAACTTGGTTGTAACCATCCCATCTGAGCTGACTCTAAACGAAGCAACTTTCATTAACGACCGCGGCGAAATAGCTGGCTTTGGGTCGCTGGCCAATGGCGATACGCATGCTTTCGTGCTGATTCCGTGTGACGGGGATCATCCAGCCGTCGAGAGCTGCGATTACAACCCCGTTGAAGCGGTGACCGAGGCAGAAGTTCGGCCAGCACGAGTCAATCAGACGCCAGCAACGAGTCCAGCCAAGGTGCCCCCCGCCGAAATGGTGACTCGGTTTCATTCTCTAAGGCCGGGCCGCAATCATCGCTACGAAACGTCGCAAACTTCACCGAAGTAGTGTGAGCGAAAAGCGTGTGAGTCGTGCCCAAACCTGAAGAATGCGATCTCGAGGAGGCGTCATGAAGAAATCTTTGGTGCTCCTAGTGCTCGTTTTTAGTTTCTGCCTCCTCAGTGATTGCGGCGGTGGCGGCTCCGCAGGCTCCGCCGAAGCGAGTCATTTCTCCGTTACCGCTCCAGCGATGATCGTCGCAGGGGCGGCATTCCAGGTCACGGTGACTGCGCTCGATGCCTCGAACAACGTGGCTGTCAGCTATTCGGGAACGGTGCACTTCTCGAGTACCGATGGCCAGGCCGTGCTGCCCGCCAACTCGACACTGACGAACGGTACGGGGACCTTCTCGGTCACACTGAAGAGCGGCGGCAACCAGACCATCGCGGCCACCGACATGGTCACGGCTTCACTTACAGGCAAATCGAACTCGATCTCCGTTACCGACCCAGCCACTCATTTGTCCGTCACCGCCCCGGGCGCCGCCACGACTGGGGTGGCTTTCAACTTCACCGTGACCGCGCTGGATGCATTCAACAACACGGCGATCGGCTACTCCGGGACCGTGCACTTCACAAGTACTGATAGCCAGGCTGTGCTGCCCGCCAACTCGACGTTGGCTAACGGTACGGGAGCCTTTTCGGCCACACTGAAGAGCGGCGGCGGCCAGACCATCGCGGCCACCGACATGGTCACGGCTTCTATCAAAGGCACCTCAAATTCCGTCAACGTGAGCCCAGCCGGTGCGGCGAACCCCGTGCCCCTCATTAACCAGCCGCTGACTCCCACAGCCGTTGCTCCGCGCGGGGCAGCATTTGCACTGGCGGTCAATGGCAACGGCTTCGAGTCGGGCTCGGTGATTAGGTGGAATGGCAGCCCACGGACCACCACCTTTGTGAGCAAATCTAAGCTGACGGCTGCTATTCTCGCTTCCGATCTTTCCACCCCTAGCACGGCTTCGGTGACCGTCTTCAATCCCGCTCCGGGCGGCGGCATTTCAAACCCAGCCTTCTTCGAAATCACCCAGTCCACCTCGTGGGTTGCGCTCAGCAATCCAACGCAGTTTTCGGTTGGATCGAGCCCTTTTTCGGTCGCAACTGGTGAATTCAATGGCGATGATAAGTTGGATCTGGCTGTGGCAAACGATTTCAGCAACAGCGTAAGCATCCTCTTGGGCAAAGGTGACGGAACTTTCCAGCAGGCTACGGCCTATAGCACCGGGTCAGGTCCCATTGCAGTGGCGGTGGGAGATTTCAACGCCGACGGCAAGCTAGACTTGGCCGTTGCCAACAATGGCAGCGGCGACGTGACTGTACTCTTTGGCAATGGTGATGGGACCTTCCAGCCGGGCGTGGCCTACAGCGCCGGGTCAGGTCCCATCGCAGTAGCGGTGGGAGATTTCAACGCTGACGGCAAGCTAGATTTGGCGGTTGCCAACAATGGCAGTGGCGACGTGACCGTACTCTTGGGCAACGGCGATGGAACCTTCCAGTCGGGCGTGGCCTACACGACTGGGCAAGGTGCCAGCTCGGTCGCGGTAGGAGATTTCAATGACGACGGGAAGTTGGACTTGGCTGTGACAAACAACATCAGCAACAACGTAAGCATCCTCCTGGGCAAGGGTGATGGAACATTCCAGCCACCTGCGGACTATAGCGCCGGACAAAGTCCTGGCTCGGCGGTGGTGGCAGATTTCAACGGCGATGGGAACCTGGACTTGGCCGTGGCAAATACCGTCGGTAATGAAGTGAGCATCCTCTTGGGCAACGGCGACGGGACCTTTCAGCCTCCCGTGGCCTACACGGCGGGGTCGGAACCCAGTTTGGTGGTGGGAGATCTCAATGGCGACGGCAAGCTGGATTTGGCCGTCGCGGACATTGGGACCGGCGACGTGACCGTACTCTTGGGCAACGGCGATGGAACCTTCCAGCCAACCGTGACCTACACCACCGGGCAAGGTGCCACCTCAATTGCAGTTGGAGATTTCAATGGCGATGGCAAGCTCGACTTTGCAGTTCCTGGCACCAGCTCCACGGTTTCCATTTTGTTGCAAATAGAGCCAGCTTCAGGACCAAATGCCACCGTGTCGGCGACCACATTGGGGTTTGAATGCAGAAATGAGATTAACTCCGGTTGTCAGTGCATTACGTCGGGCGTGACAACGCTGAGTAACATCGGGAGCGAGACGCTGAACATCACCGCAATCACAATTAGTGGCCCATTCTCTCAGGCGAACGACTGTGGCTCGAGTTTAGAGCCGGGACGGTCATGCACGATCACCGTCAAATGGTCGGAAGTCACCGGGGGAGGTCTCCTCTCATTCTTCGACAACGCCGCCGGCAGCCCGCAGAATGTGTCCTTAAGCGGAGCAAAGGAATGCATCCCAGCGACGGCAACAAACGTGGACCTCGAAGCGAAACCTGCGGCCTGTGTCCGAAAGTAACGGTTAAGAGCGGCGCGGACCTGACAAGTAGGTCCGCTCTGCCTCGAAACGAACATGGCATTTAGTAGCAGTCTTTTTTCCATGGCTCCCTCCGTAGCCATGATCTTGCCAGCCGGGGCGAATTGAAAAAACTCGTCACCAACTCGTCACCAAAACCATTCTATTTATGGGTAATTTCCGTGCAAGTAAAACCGGAAAAGCAAGACAGGCAAAGGGACTTAGCTGCTGTACCTCACAATTGACACGGTGGAGGTCTGCGGTTCGAGCCCGCACGGGCCTACCATCTAACTTATTGACCTGCTCCCGTTTGTTACTTCCACTGTTTGACGGCAACTTGATTTCAGCGTCTCCGTAGCGGGTTCCGTACCGGGTTCTAACGCTTTGGGGCTCCCTAGTAGTGCCTCGACAGCCTGCTGCTTCCGTTCATCTGCCGGATGGGTATATCGACGAGTCATGGTGATTGCGGCGTGCCCTGCCAGATCCTGAATCACCGGCATTGGTACTCCGGCATCAGCGAGTCGACTGCAGAATGTATGGCGCAGCGGGGGACAAGCCTCTGAAGTATCCGACGATTTTTAACAGCGCTGACGTAGCCGTCATCACCAATTCGGATCTCGCCGCCGCCGTAGAATTTGATGAGCTACTGGCGCGACGAAACATTCAGGCAGTGCGGCCGGGCATGCAGGTGCTCAAACTGTCGGCCAAAACCGGCGAACGAATGGCCGACTTTTTGGAATTTCTCGAAAGGCTGCACCCGCGTTCCCTTCCCGCTGCCGCAGTCGGAACATAAACGATCCGAGATTCGGCCCTTACTTCCTGGTTCGCGTAATGTAACGGCCAGCTGTGACCTGATCGGGGGTTTTTGTACCAGCGGGAATTAGAGAGAATTTGCTCGGTGATCCGCCTCTGTCCCACTTCGCAAGGGTTGCTAGTTTGAATCTAGCCCGGGGAGTTAACCTCTGATTTATCACAACGCAGGATAGGACGAGAACATTCTGTTCCCCATCCCTGACTAGCCACCGTCGAGAAGGGAGGCCACGATATCAAGCGCGTCCGTTCTTAAGGGTAGTATGCCTATAATTTCCTGAGTTCGCGGCAGGTCTCGGTAAGGACGCGCAGTTTGTTGCGGGTGATATCGAGCGGCACATGTCCGAAACCGCACTCGCTGGTGAGCAGCAAGCGATCCGAAGAAAAATATGCGAGCGCCGGTGTCAGCCGTTCGCGAATGAGCGGCGGAGTTTCAATCGGATCGCTGCGCTGGTCAATCACGCCGAGCGCCAGATCGCCTTTGAAAGGCCACTGTTTCCACAGCTCCATCAAATCGTAGCTGAGCGTGCAGTGCTCCAGAGAGACTTCATCCATCTTGACGGCACGGAAGGCCGGCACGATGTCTGTATATTTTGTGAAATAAATCCGTTTTCGCCTGGGGTTACCGCCGCAGACGTGCAGTCCGAACTTGACTCGCGGCAGAGAATCGATGAGTTCATTCAATATTCCTGCGGCCCACAAACTGTCTTCGGGCGACTCGGTCCACATCGGTTCATCGAACTGAATGTAGTCGCATCCGGCGGCAATCACCTCGCGCAGTTCCGCCGCCAAAACCTCCGCGTAAGCACGACACAATGTTTGCTCGTCTGGATACAGGTCCGGGCGCTGATTCACGCTAAAGCGCGTAAGCACATGCGGGCCCGTCACAGTTTGCTTGACGCGGCAGCGGGAAGGAGCCGCAGCGCGCGCCAGTTTCCAATTGCGCGCCAACTCGAAGCGAGAATTCTTGATCTCGCCGATCACACGCGCGCATTCGATGCCGAATCCCGCCGTGCCGAAGGATTGCTTCACCATCGCTTCGAAGGTGATTCCGTCGAGCCGCTTCTGATAAAAATAATACATATTTTCGCGATAGCCCTCGCCATCAGTAATGATGTCGAGTCCCAGGTCCGCCTGATCGCGCGCCGCCCATTGGATCAGTTCATCAATTTCCCTGCGGCTGAGCGAGGGTTTCTTCATCGTATCTTCCACG
Source organism: uncultured Acidobacteriota bacterium (assembly GCA_963747605.1). Taxonomy (GTDB): domain Bacteria; phylum Acidobacteriota; class Terriglobia; order Acidiferrales; family UBA7541; genus Palsa-295. Next base: position 438,003 of record CAVVGA010000005.1, read on the forward strand.
CTGGTATTTCGTGGATAGCTGCCTACTACGGTGCTGAGGAATGGTGGCATCGGTCGTTGGCCAGCGTGCTAGACAGGCGGCAAGCCGGCTCCTGAGCGCGCCTCGTTAATGTGCGCTCTCACGCCTTCTTCCAGGGGGTGCGGCGCAAAATCAATCTCGCGAATCAAACGCGTGCCGTCTTGATCGTCGATCAAGGGTGTCCCGGCGCCGTCCGTGAAAGTGATTTGCGCGTCAGGAATCCATTTTCTGACGATCGTCGCGATTTGTGCGCTGCTAACGCAGTGACCGCCATTATTGTAGACGAAGTGGGCAAGCCTGGGCTTCAACGCCAGCCGCACCAGTTGTTCCGCGCAGTCGTCTTTATAAATCCAGGTATCGCGTGTTTGCGCACTGAACGGCAAAGTGATGGGTTCGCCGATCGCAGGCTTGGAAGCGAAATGCTCGGCCCACATCACGGCGCTGCGCTTCCGGCCATGACCGAAAACAACAGGCGGCCGCGTACACGCGATGTTCGCTCCAAAACGCTCAACATATCGCCGTCCCATGTGCTCGTTCAGAAGCTTCATCACCGCATACGTGAACGCGTGAGAAGCCGGATCGCAGAAATCGTCCTCGGTCACTGGCCGATCGCCATAAACATGCTGCGATGGACCGGCTACGGTTTCACTGCTCGTGAACACCAGGCGTGTAAGTTTACGTTGTACCGCCACTTCGAACATATGGGTCATGCCCAGAATATTGACGCGAGTCGAGAGCGAAGTATTTTCATCAACCAGCGGCCCCATCACGTAGGCCAGGTGAATGGCGTGGGTGATGTCAGGATGCCTATGAAAGACAGCCAGCACATCGCGGAAGTCGCCGACGTCCATGGAAACAGACTCGAAAGTCGCGCCGGCGCGGCTGGCCACTGCACGCAAGCCGGCTTGAGCCTCGGCATTTGCGGATTGATCGGCTGCGACGCTCGGGATGCCGCGCTGCAGCAGATTGCGTACGACCGCTTGGCCGATAAAGCCCAAGCCACCTGTTACCAGAAATTTCGAATGTTCGCTCATCGGTTCGCCCGCCTAGTCGTCCGCCGTTGCAAGCGCAGGTTTATAGCCGCTGAACGAAAAATAAATCACGATCGCGTAACAGAACAACGGAACTGCAAAGGCCGCCTGGATCGAGCGACGGTCCGAAATGTAGCCCATAACCGCAGGAACGATCGCGCCACCAATGATGGACATCACGAGAAGAGAAGCGCCAAGCTTTGTGTACACGCCGAGATTTTTGATGCTCAACGCAAAAATCGTCGGGAACATGATCGAATCAAAGAAACCAAGCAGGACGACAGCCCACACGGGCGCGATTCCGACGGCGAAAATCGCGACGATAGTGCACAGGGCGGCAGCCGTAGAGAAAAGGCCAAGTAGCCGGGGAGGCGCAACGCGTTTCATGATCGCGGAACCCGCGAAGCGGCCGATCATGAATCCGAATAGGTGCCATTTCAGGTAATCCGCCGCAGTTTTTTCCGGGGTGCCGGGAAGCGCGTGCTGCGTAAATCGAATCACGAAGCTGGTGACGCCCACTTGCGCACCCACGTAGAAGAATTCGGTGATGACGCCGCGAATCAGATGTTTGTGATGCCAAATGCCTTTGTGCGTCTTCGGCGCGGCCTCCGGCGCCTGCAATGCCTCGCCGCTCGACTCGCGCACTTCCGGCAGATGAGCAAAATAGATCAGCGCCGCCACAAACAGAAAGATTCCTGCGATTACAAGATACGTGCCTCTGACCCGATTTGCTTCCGAAGCTGAATAAACCTGCCATTGCTCCGGAGTCATTGCCGCGAGTTTGGCAGCGGAGTACTCGATTCCCGAAAGAATAAAGGCTCGGCCGATGAACGGAGTTACCCAGGCGCCCACAGCGTTAAAAGATTGCGCGAGGTTCAGCCGGCGTTCAGAGGATTCTGGAGGGCCGAGAATCGTGACGTAAGGATTGGCGGCGACTTCCAGAATGCCTTGTCCGCAAGCCATCACAAACAGCGCGAACAGGAAAAATCCGTAGGTCCGAATCGAGGCGGCGGGGATGAACAGGAGCGCGCCAAGAGCACAGGTTCCCAGCCCAACCAGAATGCCTTTGCGATAGCCGATATGCTCCATCAGCCATCCCGCCGGCAGCGCCGCCAGGAAATATCCGCCAAAAAAAGCAGTTTGAATCAACGACGACTGAAAATCGCTAAGATTGAAAGTCTTCTTTAAATGCGGGATCAGAATGTCGTTTAGGTTGACTCCGAGCGCCCAAAGAAAAAATAAGCTCGTGACCAGCACGAACGGAACCACATACTTTCGCTCGGTAAGTGGCGCAGAAGGATTTCCCATGCGTCTCCGTTAGGCCAAGGCTCGGTCGAGGTGCACGTAACCGCCGTCCACATACATGTGTTGCCCGGTGATATGCGAAGCCTGCGCGGAAATCAGGAAGACGACCATTGCTGCGATCTCATCCGGTGTCGTCATTCTTTTTTCAAAGGGAATTCTGGCCGTGATGGTTTTGAGCTTCGCCTCCGGATCAGGAAACTTGCTTAGCCACTGCTCATATAGAGGAGTCATCACCTCAGCCGGAACCACGGCGTTGACGCGGATGCCATGCGGCAGAAGTTCCACCGCCCATTCGCGCGTAAGCGCCAGGATCGCGCCCTTCGACGCCACGTACCCCGAAGTATTTCCTTGCCCCGTCACTGCGGTCTTGGAACTGATGCTGACGACCGACCCACGCGTGAGTTTTAAATGAGGAAGGGCGAAGTGCGTCATATTGTAGTAATGCAAAAGATTGAGTTTCAGTGAGCTTGCAAATTTTTCCGGATCGCCGCGCTCGAGGCCGACGCCGTCGTTCACGCCTGCGTTGTTGATGAGCGCATCAATCCGGCCGAACGCGCGAATCGTGTCCGCGACGGCATTCGCGCAATTCTCGGCAGATTGGAGATCGGCGACGACGCGCAGGCCGCGGCCGCAATCGAGCGGCAATTCGGCAAAAAGTTTCTCGCAGGCTTCCCGGTCGCGATCTACGATCACGGGGATTGCGCCTTCACGCACCAAGGTTCTGGTGATCGCCGCGCCGATGCCCTTTGCGCCGCCGGTGACGATTACGACTTTGTCTTTTAGCCGCAAGTCCATGCACTACTCCCGGACCCACTCGGGCAAACGAAAGTTACTACCCACGAAGGTTGAAGAAGCCTCCGTCGAAAGGAAAGTCCACGCCCGTCACGAAAGAGGCCGCGTCGGAACAAAGGTAGAGAGCAAGGGCTGCGACCTCGTGTGGCTCGGCCATTCTGCCGATAGGTTGCGAATGGGCCAACTTGCCGAACATTTCTTCCTCGCGGCCGGGGTAGTGCTGTCGCAGGTAGCCGTCCACAAACGGCGTATGGACTCGAGCGGGCGAGATGCAATTGCAGCGGATGTTGCAGGCGAGGTAATCCCTGGCGACGGAATAGGTCATGGCGATCACCGCGCCTTTGCTCGTCGAATAAGCAAAGCGGTCCGCCAGACCGGACGAGCCCGCAATGGAAGCCATATTGAGAATTACGCCGCCGCCATTGACCTTCATGTGTGCGACAGCGGCGAGCATGCAGTGATAGATGCCTTTTACGTTCACCTGCAAAACTCGATCGAAGTCGCGCTCCGTGGTTGATTCAAGCTTGCCAACATGAGAGATGCCTGCATTGTTCACCAAGGTGTCGATTCCGCCGCGCTTCGCAAGTTCCTGAAATACCGCCCGCACTTCCTCCTGGTTGGTCACATCGCATTCATGAGCGGAAGCTTCACCGCCGCCGTCGAGAATCTCCTGGACCGTCTCCCGCGCTTCTTTCGAATGAATATCCAGCACACACACGCGTGCGCCACTCGTCGCAAAAAGGCAGGCGATGGCTCTGCCGATGCCGCTCGCACCGCCCGTAACGATGACGGTTTTGCCTTCGAGGCGAAACCCATTCGAATTCTTGCCGGGGTTGATCAGAGAGAGACTCCTCTTTTCCACGGAATGAAGTCATTTTGGCCCAGTATCTCTGCTTTTGTCTGGACTTGGCCGCTGGCTACCTCGATCACCCTCTCCAGAATGGCTTCCCCCATCTCCTCGATCGTCACTTCTCCGTCAATGATAGGGCCTGCGTCGAAATCCACGATGTCCGTCATACGCCGCGCCAAGGTCGAATTTGTCGAGATCTTTACAACCGGCGCAACTGGGTTTCCGGTGGGCGTACCCAGTCCAGTGGTAAAAAGCACAACGTTCGCACCTGCCCCGACCTGAGCGGTGACGCACTCCACGTCATTTCCAGGAGTGCATTGCAAATTCAGTCCCGGTTCAGTTGAATATTCGGGATAATCGAGCACAGCAGTGACAGGAGATGTTCCACCTTTCTTTGCAGCACCGGCAGATTTCATCGCATCGGTAACAAGCCCGTCGCGGATATTTCCGGGCGAGGGATTCATGTCGAACCCTGAGCGAACCGCTTTCGCTCTATCGGCATAATCGCGCATCAGTTGAATGAATCGATCACCAACTTCCTTGCGGGTGCTACGGTCGATCAGTTCCTGTTCGACGCCGCAAAGCTCGGGAAATTCTGACAAGATGGTGCGACCACCCAGCGCTGCGAAAATATCAGAAACGTGACCGATCGCAGGATTCGCGGAAATGCCGGAAAACCCATCGGAGCCGCCACACTTCAGGCCGACGCACAACTGCGAAAGGGGCGCCGGCGCGCGTCTGCAGTTTTCGTTCATCTCCATCAGCCGGACAAAAGTCTTGCGAATTGCTTCCGACATCATCGCCAGTTCCGACCCGCTGTGTTGCTGCTCAAACACGAGCAGAGGCTTCGAGAACTTTGCGTCACGCTTCTTGATCTGTTCGAGGAGTATTGCAACCTGCGAGTGCTGACAGCCGAGACTGAGAACGGTGGCGCCCGCTACGTTGGGGTGGTGGATGTATCCGGCAATCAGAGAGCAAAGATTATCTGAATCCTCGCGCGTCCCGCCGCAACCACCCTCGTGCATCAGAAACTTGATCCCGTCAACATTGTCGAACACCCGCGGAGCCGGCGGGCGAGCGTGGGCGGCCACAGCGCCATGGCCTGCGATTTCATTGGACCGGCCCGCTTGATACAGGCGGACGAAATCCGCGACCTGCTGACGGTAGATTTGCGGCGCGGCAAACCCTAACTCTTCTTCAAACGCCTGCTTCAAGACCGCGATATTCCGGTTTTCGCAGAAGACCAGCGGAACGACCAGCCAATAATTCCGCGTCCCAACTTGACCGTCCGCGCGGTGATATCCCAGGAACGTTGTGTCTCGCCAGCGCGAAATGGCGGGAGGCGTCCAGGAATACTTCATGGTTTTTTCGTGGAAGGGTGCAGCCTGGTGATGAAGATTGAGTGGCGTCAGGACTTCACCTTGTAGGATGGGCCGGATGGCCTTTCCGACAAGCACGCCGTACATGATGACATCGCCGCCGGGCGCTAGAGGCACCGTGGCGAACTTGTGTTTCGCCGGGACGTCCGTTGCCAGCGCGTAAGAAGCACCCGAGAACGTGAGCGGGTCGCCCTTTCGCAAGTCCTTGAGGGCAACCAGAACATTGTCTGCGGGCGTTAGTTGGAGCACGCCTTCTTGTTTGGTGCTGCCTGACATAGTGATTGCAGAGTACCTTAAGGCCAGAAACAGATGAAGCAACCCTTCCCAGAGTCGCGCCAAGCGATATAGCAAGCGCTTCGGGAATATTCAAGATAAAAAATCCACTTTTCACATGCCAAAATCTTAGGTATATAGTGCTGGAAGGAAGGGTGGCCTGGAAACGGATCTCCATTTCCGGGGTTAGCGTTGCAAGTTTCTAAGTGGGGGGTAACGCATGATCCGTGCACGCCAAGCGAAATCAGCTCCGGTGGGAGTCGTCACCAAAGTGTTGAGAGTGTTCGAAGCTCTGGGCGCTGCGCCAGAGGGGCTGCCGCTCAAGGATGTTGCGCTACGAACCGGCATCAACAAAAGCACAGCATATCGATTTCTCGCTCATTTGGAATTCGAGGGCTACCTTTTCCGGGACGATGCGGGCTCTTACCTGGTTGGCCCAAAGTTGGTGCGATTGGGCTCTGGGATCAGCTATCAAACGTCGCTAAGAAAGATCAGCCGGCCGGTGCTGCAGGATTTGTGGAAAGTAACCGGCGAAACCGTCAACCTGGGAACGCTGGACGGTCAGGACGTTTTCTATTTGGACGTTCTGCAAAGTCCGCACCCGTTTCGTATGGCCTCGCCTGTAGGGAGCTGGCGGCCCATCTACTGCACCGCAATGGGAAAAGCGATGGCCGCGTTCTTGCCGGCGGAAGAAAAAGAGCATGTGCTTGGGTCGTTGAAATTCGAACGGCTGACGCCGCACACGATCACGCAACCGCTGCGATTGAGACGCGAACTCGAAAGCATCCGGCAGCGAGGATATGGGCTGGACGACGAAGAAGCCACTTTGGGCGCGCGCTGCATCAGCGCTCCTATTGTGATTGATCAAGGAAAAGTGGCGGGGGCGATCAGCGTGGCCGGACCGGTTACGCGGATCGGCCGCGACAAAATCCCGTTTCTGGCCAAGGCCGTGATGACCAGCGCGAAAGCCATCTCTGCGCGCCTGGATGCGTCCGAGTTTATGGAGATGGAATTTGCCGGTGGCACTCAGCACTAGACTCGCATCCTCGAGGACATCGCGGCGCGAGTAACTCTCTGCCCAACTCCATGAAACTCATACGATTCGGCGATCGCGGTAAAGAAAAGCCCGGCCTTCTTCTGGAGGACGGAACTCGCGTGGATGTTTCCGCCGCTGTGACGGACTATAACGAAGAGTTTTTTGCAACCGACGGACTCGAGAGATTGCGGCGGTGGGTGGAAAAGAATGTCGGCGCCTTACCCCGCGTAGAGTCGTCAGAGCGGCTGGGTGCTTCCGTCTGCCGTCCAAGCAAGATTGTTTGCATCGGCTTGAATTACAGGGATCACGCGGCGGAGACCGGGCAGGAAGTCCCCAAGGAGCCGGTGATTTTTTTCAAGGCCAGCAGTTCGTTGTCCGGTCCTAACGACAAGGTGGTGAAACCGAAAGGCTCCACGAAACTCGATTGGGAAGTCGAGCTCGCGTTCGTCATCGGAAAGGAAGCTCGTTATGTCCCGCAGCAGAACGCCCTGGACCACGTTGCGGGGTACGTGCTGCACAATGACTACTCTGAGCGAGCCTTTCAACTCGAGCGCGGCGGCCAATGGGTAAAGGGCAAGAGTGCCGACACGTTTGCACCGCTCGGACCGTTTCTCGCCACACGTGATGAAATTCCCGACCCGGGACACTTGGACCTGTGGCTAAAGGTAAACGGCGTGACGCGGCAAAAGAGCAATACCGAGCAAATGGTATTCGGCGTTGCCGCTCTGGTGACCTACGTGAGCCAATTCATGACCCTGCTTCCCGGCGATGTGATTAGCACCGGAACCCCGCCGGGAGTGGCGCTGGGGATGAAACCGCCGGTTTACTTGCAACCCGGCGACCTTGTGGCCTTGGGGATTCAAAACCTCGGCGAATCGCGACAAGAGGTTGTGGCCTGCCAGGAATGAATATTCCGACGGTCTACCTCTGCCCCCGTTCGGGTTTTCCACCGCAGCAATTGATTCCGAATTCCGAAGGGATCCTATGAGTCGAATACCATTCCGACTGCTGCTTCCCGCGGCGATTTTTGTCGGCAATCTCGCCGGCCTCGGCGCGGGAGGATCTTCGCAATCCAGTCAAGCGCCCGCTCCGGCCGCCGTACAACCCGGAGTTGTGCAATTTGAAGATATCGCGCAGCGCGCGGGCATCACCATGAAGAATTTCTACGGTAGCGATACACACAAGGAATTCATCATTGAGACGACCGGGAACGGCAGTATTATTTTCGACTACGACAACGACGGCTGGCCGGATATTTTTCTTGCGAATGGTTCCACCGTGGAAGGTTTTCCGAAAGGCAAGG